>NZ_CP081943.1:4047813-5397084 GCF_020423045.1 Pseudomonas sp. MM213 | reverse complement strand
CGCCAGCGCCATGGCCGGAAATGCCGGCAGATAGAAATCGATTGCCAGCGGGCCAAAAGCGCTAAGTGCGCCAAGAATCAAAATGGTACGGAAGTTCATCGGGTATCCAGTGGGACGGAGGTCGGCGGGCACACAGTCTAGCCGCGCATCGACGCCTTGAACATTCCGATAGCTCGCTAACTATTAAAAACCCCGGAAAAACGCCGGCCCCTGTAGGAGCAGAGCTTGCTCCGGGCGGCGTTCCGACGAATGCGGTGGGTCAGCCACGTCAATGCCGTCTGACAAACCGCATTCGCGAGCAAGCTTCGCTCCTACAGTGGTTTTGCGTTTGGCCTTAAGCGACTTTCACTTCGTAGCCTTCCTCGCTGATCGCGGCGATTACTTGATCCGCGGTCAACGCACTTTCGACGCCGACTTCCTTTGCCGCCAGATCGACCCGCACGCTGGCCGCAGGATCCTTGGCTTGCAGCGCTTGAGTGATGGCTTTGACGCAGTGACCGCAGGACATGCCTTGAACGTTGAACACTTGCATGGAATGACTCCTTTAGTGAGATTGCGAACAGTCTCGAGCTTGCCACCATGGCAAGGTCAAGTTCTGAAGTGAGCTGCCGGGCTGGCAATCGGCGTCGCGCTCGGCCAAGCTGCGTGCATCTATGACTCGATCTCAGGAGATTCAGCCATGCGCTGGTCAGCTCTCAGCCTGTTTGGCTTCCTCAGCCTTTTCGCCGCCGTGCCCTCGGTCAATGCTGCCGGGGAGGATTACGGCGTGTTGATCATTTCCCGCGAGCGCCTGGAAGTGTCGACCAACTGCGAAATCGGCGTGTACATCCAGGATCAACTGTCGGCGCGGCTGTTTCAGGAACAAAGCACCTCCTTCAACCTGCCGCCAGGCAACGTTTCGCTGCGCCTGAAATTGCTGCCGGGCCAGGCGCCGGGCTGCAACCCAGGCATGCTGGCGCCGGGCTCGCAGAACATCAGCCTCAAGGCCGGGGATGTGCTGAAGTTTCGGATTGCGATGACGCAGGAAGGGATGTACCTCAAGGCGACAGCCCTCGACTACTGATCCACCACGATCCTGTAGGAGCGAGGCTTGCCCGCGAAGGCGGTATTTCAGACACATCCTTGTCGACTGATACGACGCCTTCGCGGGCAAGCCTCGCTCCTACAAATATCACCACGCCAATCTTTGCGCTTGACCTTGCCCGCATGGCAAGGTTGATCCTGTAGGCATCTACTACAGGGAGTGCGACCGATGTCCGAATCCACCACGTTTGATCTGCCGATTGCCGGCATGACCTGTGCCAGTTGCGCCGGGCGTGTCGAGCGTGCCTTGAGCAAAGTCATCGGCGCCACGGCGGTCAGCGTTAACCTGGCCACCGAGCAGGCGCGGGTTCAAGCGCCCAGCGACAGCCTGCCGGCGTTGATGGACGCAGTGCAGCAGGCTGGTTACAGCGTGCCGCAGCAGAGTCTGGAATTGAGCATCGACGGCATGACCTGCGCGTCCTGCGTCGGTCGGGTCGAACGGGCGCTGGCCAAAGTGCCCGGCGTCAAAAGCGTCAGCGTCAACCTGGCCAACGAACGCGCCCACCTCGAACTGCTCGGGCAGATCGATCCGCAAACCCTGATCGCTACCGTGACCAAGGCGGGTTACAACGCCAGCGTCTGGGAAGTCGAACACCCGTCAACCGACACGCAACAAAAGCGCCTGCACCGCGAACGCTGGGTGTTGATCATGGCCATTGCCCTCGCCTTGCCGCTGGTATTGCCGATGCTGCTGCAACCGTTCGGCGTGCACTGGATGCTCCCGGCGTGGGTGCAGTTCGCCCTGGCCACACCGGTGCAATTCATCTTCGGCGCACGCTTTTATGTGGCGGCATGGAAAGCCGTACGCGCCGGTGCCGGCAACATGGACCTGCTGGTCGCCCTCGGCACCAGCGCCGGTTATGGCTTGAGCCTCTACGAATGGGCCACCGCCGCCGGACGCATGCCGCACCTGTATTTCGAAGCCTCTGCCGTCGTGATTGCGCTGGTGCTGCTGGGCAAATACCTCGAAAGCCGCGCCAAACGCCAGACCGCCAGTGCCATTCGCGCCCTCGAAGCCTTGCGCCCGGAGCGGGCGATTCAAGTCATCGACGGTCGCGAGCAGGACGTGGCGATCAGCGCCTTGCGCCTGAATGATCTGGTGCTGGTCAAACCCGGCGAACGTTTCCCGGTGGACGGCGAAGTGGTCGAAGGCCAGAGCCATGCCGACGAAGCTCTGATCAGCGGCGAAAGCCTGCCGGTGCCAAAACAACCCGGCGACAAAGTCACCGGCGGCGCCATCAACGGTGAAGGTCGCCTGTTGGTTCGCACCCAGGCGCTGGGTGCGGAAACCGTACTGGCGCGGATCATCCGCCTGGTCGAAGACGCGCAAGCGGCGAAAGCACCGATCCAGAAACTGGTGGATAAAGTCAGCCAGGTGTTTGTGCCGACGGTGCTGCTGATCGCACTGGCGACCTTGATCGGTTGGTGGCTATACGGCGCACCGATGGAAACCGCGCTGATCAACGCCGTCGCGGTATTGGTGATCGCCTGCCCTTGCGCCCTCGGGTTGGCCACGCCAACGGCGATCATGGCCGGCACCGGTGTGGCGGCGCGTCACGGGATTCTGATCAAGGACGCCGAAGCACTGGAACGTGCCCATGAAGTCAGCGCGGTGGTGTTCGACAAGACCGGCACGCTGACCTCGGGCGCACCGCGTATCGCCCATTTGAGCGCCATCGACGGTGACGAAGCCGCCCTGCTGCAAATGGCCGGCGCGCTGCAACGCGGCAGTGAGCATCCATTGGCCAAGGCGGTTCTGGATGCGTGCGCCGAACGCGGTTTGACCGTGGCCGATGTCAGCGACAGCCAGTCCCTGACCGGGCGCGGCATTGCCGGCAACCTCGAAGGTCGGCGCCTGGCGCTGGGCAATCGTCGCCTGCTGGAAGAAAACGGGTTGAGCGCGGGCCCATTGGCCGACGCTGCTACCGCATGGGAAACCGAAGGCCGGACCCTGTCCTGGTTGATCGAGCAAAAACCCACGCCGACCGTGCTGGGGCTGTTCGCCTTCGGTGACACCCTCAAATCAGGCGCGCTGCAAGCGGTGCAACAACTCAGCGCCCGCCACATCAGCAGCCACTTGCTGACCGGCGACAATCGCGGCAGCGCCAAAGTGGTCGCCGAGGCATTGGGCATCACCGACGTGCACGCCGAAGTACTGCCGGCCGACAAAGCCGCCACTGTCGCGGAACTGAAAAAGACCGGCGTGGTAGCGATGGTCGGTGACGGCATCAACGACGCCCCGGCCCTGGCCGCCGCCGACATCGGCATTGCCATGGGTGGCGGCACCGACGTCGCCATGCACGCGGCGGGCATCACCCTGATGCGCGGCGATCCTCGACTGGTGCCGGCAGCGCTGGAGATCAGCCGCAAGACCTACGCGAAGATTCGTCAGAACCTGTTCTGGGCCTTCGTTTATAACCTGATCGGCATTCCGCTGGCCGCATTCGGTTTTCTCAACCCGGTGCTGGCCGGCGCGGCGATGGCGTTGTCGAGCGTCAGCGTGGTGAGCAATGCGTTACTGTTGAAAACCTGGAAACCCAAGGATCTGGAGGACAACCGATGAACATCGGCCAAGCAGCCCGCCAAAGTGGCCTGAGCGCGAAGATGATCCGTTATTACGAGTCCATCGGCTTGCTCAAGGCGGCTCATCGCACCGACAGCGGTTACCGGGTTTACGGCGCCGACGACTTGCACACGCTGGCCTTTATCAAGCGTTCGCGTGATTTGGGGTTTTCCCTGGAAGAGGTCGGCAAACTGCTGACCCTCTGGCAGGACCGCCAACGCGCCAGCGCCGATGTGAAAGCGCTGGCTCGTCAGCACATTGACGAGCTGAACCAGAAAATCCTCGAACTCGGTCAGTTGCGCGACACGTTGCAGGACCTGGTCGAGCACTGCCAGGGCGATCACCGCCCGGACTGCCCGATCCTCAAAAATCTTGAGTCGGGTTGCTGCGCCGTACCCGCTCACCCCTGATCGCGAGCACCTTCACCATCAACAAGGTGGTGAGGGGAATGCCGTGGAACAACAGCACCACCGCGCCGGGCGTCCACCATGAATAGAACGGCGCGGCGACCAGCATGCCAATGCCGAACCCGGTCATTTGCAGCAACGTCAGAAAGCTGAAAATCGGCAGGCGCAGGTTGTCCGGTTCACGTTGCAGACGCGACATCAGGCCGACTTCCGAGAAGCCGTCACCCAGCCCCGCCGGCAGTGAGAACAGCAACAAACCGTAGAGCGTTTGCTGCTGGAACATCAGGATGAAGCCGCAGGACATCAGCAACACGCCGAAGAAAAACCGTCGCTCCAGGTTCACGTTGTCCGAGCCTTTCAGGCGACTGGCAATCCGTGCGCCGATCAATTTTCCACTGGCCCAGACCGCCAGCATCAGGCCCAACGTGGTGCTGGCCGATTCGGGTGTCAGCAGTTTTGAAATGATCGGCAAACCCACGTTGTGTGCAGCGCTGCCCAGAGTGTCGGCCATGGTGACCGCGAGCATCGCGGCCACCACCGGTGTGGTGCGCAGCCCTTGGCGCAGCGCTGACCATTCGCTTCGTTCATGATCGGGCCCGGCACTGGGAGACGGTCCGGCAAACCGCAGCGGCAGGATGAACAACGCAGCCAGCAGGTAAGTGACCACGTTCAGCTCAAAGACCGCTTCAAAGCCGAACGCCGCCACCAACAACCCCGCAACCAGACTTCCGCCGACCATCGCCGCTGACGATGCGCTGGTGATCCAGGCGTTGGTCTTGAGCAACTGCTCACCATCGATCAAGTGCGGCAACTGGCTGTTGAGGCCGATGGCGAACATTGAATTGCCCAAGCCCAGGCCAAAAGCGATCACCGGCAGCAAAAGCGCTTGCTGGCTGACTGGCAACACCAGCAGCAGGCCCAGCAATCCAGCGCGCAGCAGGTCGAACGCGATCAACGGCAGGCGCCCGGCCCAGCGGCGGTAAAAACTCGTGCCGATCAGGCTGGCGAAAATCCCTCCGCCCACGCGACTGGCGAGGAAGATACCGACGCTCATGGCGCTGTTGCTGAGCAGGTAGACGTAGGTGGCCAGGGCGACCATGTTGAGGAACGCACCGAAGTCCGAGACCAGACGGGCGGCAATGATCAGTCGGGCGTTGCGGATGGAGGTGTTCACATTCAGTCCTTGAGTGTGGTGGGTATGACACATTTGGGTTGCCTGGGTTGACGTCTTCGCGGGCAAGCCTCGCTCCTACAAGGACAGCGTTGAACCTGTAGGAGCGAGGCTTGCCCGCGAACCAAACGACGCGGTCCCGAGTCTTCATCCCGAACAAAAAACCCGGCCGAAGCCGGGTTTTTCGTCAACCGATCACTGCATCCACGGTGGAGGCGGTTCTTCGGTTTTGCTCGGTGGCGCATCGTCTGCTGCGCGTATCGCTTGTTTGCGTTCTTCATCCAGGCGTGCCGCCTCGATTTCGCGCATGATCCCGCCGACGTCAGGCAACTCTTCCGGTTCGTCGAACTCGCCGGTCAAGACACTGGCCGGGTGCAAGGTGCCGGCTTCGTACAGGGCCCACATTTCCTTGGCGTATTTGGTCTTTTTCAACTCCGGGGCAAACCGCCCGAAGTAGGACGCCATGTTGCCCACGTCGCGCTCCAGCATGCTGAACGCGTGGTTGTTGCCCGCCGCGTCGACCGCTTGCGGCAAGTCGATGATGACCGGGCCGGTCGGCGTCAACAGTACGTTGAACTCGGACAGGTCACCGTGCACCAGGCCGGTACACAACATCAGCACGATCTGCGAGATCAGGAACGCGTGATATTCGCGCGCCTGGTCCGGCTCCAGCACCACGTCGTTCAGACGCGGGGCGGCATCGCCGTACTCGTCGGCCACCAGTTCCATCAGCAGCACACCTTCAAGGAAGTCGTAAGGCTGAGGAACCCGCACACCCGCACCGGCCAGACGAAACAGCGCCGCCACTTCGGCGTTCTGCCAGGCGTCTTCGGTTTCTTTCTTGCCGAACTTGGAGCCCTTGGCCATCGCCCGAGCCTGACGGCTGTTGCGTACCTTGCGACCTTCCTGGTACTCGGACGCCTGGCGGAAACTGCGTTTATTCGCCTCCTTGTAGACCTTCGCGCAACGCAACTCGTTGCCGCAGCGCACCACATAAACAGCTGCTTCTTTACCACTCATGAGTGGGCGCAGCACCTCGTCGACCAGACCGTCCTCGATCAGGGGTTCAATGCGTTTTGGAGTCTTCATCAGCTTTTATTGTGGGTCCTTTATTACCAAACACGCGAAAGTCATTCGTTATACGGCAATCCACTCATTCGGGGGAGGGGTTACCGACCTATGAACGTTGCGGATGCACACAATGTGCCGAAAAAACCCGGCAAACCCGCCGATGCTCATCGGCCGCCAAGGATCATAGCCGAGCCGGCAGCACTTGTTGGAGAAGGGATGCGAGGGGATTTGCGACAGAATCCGACATACCGGTCCCTACCGTTCGCAAGATTTTTTTCAACAGCCCTCAATTTCCTCCTTTAGCAGCCGAAGTCATCTGTAACAAAGTGAATTGTCCGACGATCGTTCCGACAGAAAACGATGGCGTGCCCAAGGGATCGGGTTCAACAAAACGTTTACGGCTGCCAATAAATCCGCGAGTCATCTGCACTGCGTGGGCCTACAAGAAAATCTGGAGCGCGGATGAACATCAAACAGAAGTTGACGTGGGCGTTTGCAATCATCGCCTGCCTGCCCGTGGTGCTGGTCGCCACCCTCGTTGTGTTGAACTTGCGCAGTGATGCCAAGGACGAGTTCGTCGACAACAGCGGTCGTGAAATCCGTCAGGTCAGCAATGCCATGCAACTGTTTTTCGACGGCATCAGCCAGAACGTCGAATACCTGGCCAAGCAACCGCTGATCACAAACTCCGACGACAGCCTCAAGACCTACATGAAGGCCGACGCCGCCAGCGTTCCCCAAGGCGAGGCGGACAAAAAAGTCTTCGGCTTCCTGCAGGACCTGGGCAACGCCCATCCGTCCTACGCCTACGCGATCCTCGGCACTGCGGCCGGTGGTTATGTGTCGTGGCCGGACGATGCCAAGCTGGCCAACTACGACCCGCGCCAGCGTCCGTGGTACAAGGCGGCCCAGGCCAAACCGGGCAAGCCGTTCCGTACCGAGGCCTATTACTGGGCCGAAAATGATACGTCCTACGTCAGCACCGTACGCACCATCGACAACAAGCTGGGCACCAACGGTGGCGTGGTCAGCATCGACGTGTCGCTCAAACAGCTCACCGAACTGGTCAAACAGATCAAGCTCGGCGAAACCGGCTACCTGATGCTGCTGGAAAACTCCGGCACCGTACTGGTCGATCCGAAACAACCGGAACACAACTTCAAGGCACTGGGCAGCCTCGGCGAGGGTTATGCGCAACTGGCCAAGGCCGGCAAAGGCCTGGTCGAAGTCGAGCTCAATGGCGAGCGCTACATGGCCAACGTCTGGCCTTCCGAGCAACTGGGCTGGACCTTCATCGGCCTGATCAAGCAGAGCGATGTGATGAGCACCGCGACCCAACTGACCTGGTTGATCGCAATCATCGCCGCCGTGCTGGCCGTGGTCTTCGCCGTCGTCGGCGCCAGTTTCGCCAGCGTCATCGTGCGTCCGATCCGCAGTGTGGCCGATGGCCTGGAAGGCATTGCCCAAGGTGAAGGCGACCTGACCAAGAACCTGCAAATCCGTGGCAGCGACGAAACCGCGCAACTGGCCAACTGGTTCAACCAGTTCCTGGCGGCGATTCGCAACCTGATTCAAAGCATCGGCGGCGCCGCGACCAAAATCCTCGCCACCTCCAAGAGCTCGACCCAGGTCTCCAGCGACATGGCCGAAGCCGCCGGACGCCAACGTGAAGCCGTGGACATGGTGTCGACCGCGTTCCACGAAATGGTCGCCACCGCCAACGAAGTCGCGCGCTCGTGCAGCCAGGCGGCCGAGTCGGCCGACAGTGGCCAGCGCCAGGCACGCGAAGGTCAGCAACAGATTGATGCCGCCGTGACCAGCGTTGATCGCCTGAGCCAGGAAATCGAACAGTCGGCGCAGTCGATGCAACAACTTGAGCGCGACAGCAACGACATTCAGTCGATTCTCGGGACTATCCGTTCAATCGCCGAACAGACCAACCTGCTGGCGTTGAACGCTGCCATCGAGGCCGCACGGGCCGGTGAACAAGGTCGCGGTTTTGCGGTGGTGGCGGACGAAGTGCGGGCCCTGGCCAAGCGCACCGCTGACTCCACGGCGGAAATCGACGGCCTGCTTGGCAACCTCGCCAAGCGCACCAGCCAGGTGACTCAGCAAATGCATGCGAGCCTGGAAGTGTCGCAGCAGTCGGTGACTCGCATCGGTGAGGCGCGCAGCAGCTTCGGGCAGATCCGTGAATCGGTGGACGTGATCCGCGACATGAACACCCAGATCGCCACGGCGGCTGAACAGCAGCATCAGGTGGCCGAAGACATCAATCGGCACATCAGCCAGATTCATGGCGATGCGCAGTTGGTGGCAGAACTGGCGAACTCGGCGCGGTTGGATTCGCAGAGCCTGGCCGGGTTGTCGAATGAGCTGGATGGGTTGGTTCGCCGTTTCCGTACCTGATCCAGAACCTCGGTGGCCGCTTCGCGGCCATTCGCGGGCAAGCCTCGCTCCTACAGGGTTTTGCGCTGTTTTTGTAGGAGCGAGGCTTGCCCGCGAAGAGGCCGTCACTGTCTGAACAACTCTCCAGGCGTAAACCCGAACAACCCTCTAAACGCCGCAATAAACGCCGACGTCGAGTCATACCCACACGCCAACGCCGCATTCGTCACGCTGTCCCCCGCCTCCAGCAAATTCAACGACGACAGCAGCCGCATCCGTTGCCGCCAGCCACGAAAACTCAACCCCGTTTCACGCTGGAACAAGCGCATCAGAGTCTTCTCCGACGAACCCAATCGTTGTGCCCATTCCTGCAGGGTCACGTTGTGTTCCGGGTTTTCGATCAATTCGTTGCACAAGCCCAGCAAGCGTTCATGGCGCGGCAGGGGCAGCGAGAAACCGACCTCCGGCAAATTCGCCAGTTGATCCAGCAGCACATTCACCAGCCGCGCCTCCGGGCTGTCGCCCTGTGGATATTCCACCGGCAGCGCACAAAAACTCTTGATCAGCTCCCGGGCCAGCGGCGTCACTTCCAGCACCCGGCAACGCCCGTCCGCCCATTGGCAATCCTCGCGACGCACGTAAAGGCTGCGCATTTCGGCGCGCATCGAGGTCACGACCTGATGTTCGAGATCCGCCGGAATCCAGATCCCCCACTGCGGCGGCGCAAAAAAACTGCCCTCGGCGGTGTGCACACCGAGGACCCCGCTGATGGCGTAGGAGAATTGCACCCAGTCGTGGCGGTGAGACGGCGTCCATGAACCGGCATTGAGGCTTTCGGCACGTGCGTACAACGGACGCGGCAACACGGTCAGGGCCGGGATGGTCCGTTCGAGGGATTGTTGTCCGTTAGTCGGCATTGACTGGCCTTGTGTCGCGAGGTTGCTGATTTAGGCGACGTTAGGCCATGTCACTCATCTATTCAATATCGGTGATCCCCTGTGGGAGCGAGCCTGCTCGCGATAGGGCCAGCACATTCAACATCTCTACTGCCTGATACACCGCTATCGCGGGCAAGCCCGCTCCCACAGGTTCCCGGTTTTATTCGGTTAAATCATCAACGTTCGATGATTGCGGTGACGCCCTGCCCGCCCGCCGCACAAATCGAGATCAGCCCCCGGCCCTTTCCGGCAGCGTCGAGCAGCTTGGCCAGATTGGCGACAATGCGCCCGCCCGTCGCTGCAAACGGATGCCCCGCCGCCAGTGAACTGCCTTTGACGTTGAGCCGGCTGCGGTCGATGGAGCCCAGTGGCGCGTCGAGGCCAAGGCGGGTTTTGCAGTACTCGGGGTCTTCCCAGGCCTTCAAGGTGCAGAGCACTTGTGCCGCGAAGGCTTCGTGGATTTCGTAGTAATCAAAGTCCTGCAAGGTCAGGCCATTGCGCGCCAGCAAACGCGGGACCGCGTACACCGGCGCCATCAACAGCCCTTCGGCACCGTTGACGAAATCCACCGCCGCCGCCTCGCCATCGCGCAAATACGCAAGGATCGGCAAGCCGCGTTCCTTCGCCCATTCTTCACTGCCCAGCAGCACCAGCGACGCGCCGTCAGTGAGCGGCGTCGAGTTACCGGCGGTCAGCGTGCCTTTGGCGCTTTTCTCGAACGCCGGTTTCAGCGACGCGAGTTTTTCCAGGGTCAGATCCGGGCGCAGGTTGTTGTCGCGGGTCAAGCCAAGGAACGGCGTCATCAGGTCGTTGTGCCAGCCTTCGGTGTAGGAGGCCGCCATTTTCTGATGACTTTCCAGCGCCAGTTGATCCTGCTCGGCGCGCGCAATGTTCCAGGTCTGCGCCATCAGTTCGCAGTGTTCGCCCATCGACAGGCCGGTACGGGGTTCGCCGTTGCGCGGAAATTCAGGGACGAGATGCCCCGGTCGAAGCTGCAAAAAGGTTTTCAGTTTGTCGGCAGTGGTCTTGGCGCGGTTGGCTTGCAGGAGAATTTTGCGCAAACCTTCGTTGATGCCGATGGGCGCGTCGGACGTGGTGTCGACGCCGCCGGCAATGCCGCACTCGATCTGGCCCAGGGCGATTTTATTCGCCACCAGCAACGCCGCTTCCAGCCCGGTGCCGCACGCTTGCTGGATGTCATAGGCCGGCGTGGTCGGCGACAGCCGTGAGCCGAGTACGCATTCGCGGGTCAGGTTGAAGTCCCGGGAATGCTTGAGCACCGCGCCCGCCGCCACTTCGCCCATGCGCAGGCCGTGCAGGTTGAAACGTTCGATCAGGCCTTCGAGTGCGGCGGTGAGCATCGCCTGGTTACTCGCGGTGGCGTACGGCCCGTTGGAGCGTGCGAAGGGAATCCGGTTACCGCCGATGATCGCGACGCGGCGCAGCTGAGTCATGAAAAAGCTCCTGATGAAAATCCAAATGCGCGCCACCCCTGTAGGAGCGAAGCTTGCTCGCGAAGGCGTTGGGTCAGTCGGCACCCATGTAGCTGATATACCGCCTTCGCGAGCAAGCTTCGCTCCTACAAGGATCGCACTATAAAAATCCCGGGATAAAACCAATCTGCAATGTCCAAGCGTAGGCCTTATCTCGTGGATCGAACGACTGATTGCCATTCATGGTCCACACTTTGAACCCCAGCTGCTGGAGCGCGTTCCATGTCTGACCGCTATATCGACTTCGCCAATTCATCCATCGGCCATCGTCTGGTCGGGGCCTTGGGGCTGCCGTCGCCGGTTCGGCTGGAACGCTGGCAGGCGGGCCGGCTACGGCCTGTCGAGGGGGCGCTGCTGATCGGCGGCGGGCCGCTGGCGGAAAAAGTCAGCGCCTTCGCCAACCGCCTGACCGATGCGATTTACAGCTACGGCAGCGAACCTTCGATCGCCACCGCGTGGATTCCCGGCCACGGCCCGAAACTCAAGGCGGTGGTGTTCGACGCCAGTCATCTGGTGCAAACCGATCAACTCAAGCAACTGCGCGAGTTCTTTCAGCCGCTGATGAAAAACCTCGATCACTGTGCGCACCTGGTCATTCTCGGGCGCACGCCGCAGACGTTGAGCGATCCGTTTGCCGCCAGCGCCCAGCGCGCCCTGGAAGGCTTCAGTCGTTCGCTGGCCAAGGAACTGCGCAGTGGCGGCACCTTGCAACTGATCCACGTCGGCGAAGGCGCCGAGGATCAACTGGAAGGCCCGCTGCGGTTTTTCCTTTCGCCCAAAAGTGCGTTCGTCTCCGGGCAAGTGATTCGCCTGAACCCCTGCGCCACGCCCGTGACGGACTGGACGCGCCCGTTGTCGGGGCGCAAGGCGCTGGTCACCGGCGCGGCGCGGGGCATCGGTGCATCGATTGCCGAAACCCTGGCCCGTGACGGCGCCGACGTGATCCTGCTCGACGTGCCACCGGCGAAAACCGATCTCGACGCCCTCGCCGCACGCCTCGGCGGACGCAGCATCACCCTGGACATCTGCGCCGAAGACGCCGCCACGCAGTTGATCGAGCAGTTGCCTGACGGCGTCGATATCGTGGTGCACAACGCCGGCATCACCCGCGATAAAACCCTGGCCAACATGACCCCGGAATTCTGGGACGCGGTGCTCGCGGTCAATCTCAATGCACCACAAGTGCTGACCAAGGCTCTGCTCGACAGCGGCACCTTGCACGATAACGGCCGGGTGATTCTGCTGGCGTCCATCAGCGGCATCGCCGGCAATCGCGGGCAAACCAATTACGCGGCGAGCAAGGCGGGTTTGATCGGTCTGGCCCAAGCCTGGGCGCCGTTGCTCAATGAGCGGGGCATCAGCATCAACGCGGTGGCACCGGGATTCATCGAAACACAGATGACCGCGCACATTCCCTTTGGCTTGCGTGAGGCCGGCCGGCGCATGAGTTCGCTGGGCCAGGGCGGCCTGCCGCAGGACGTCGCCGAAGCGGTGGCCTGGCTGGCGCAACCTGGCACCGGCGCGTTCACCGGGCAAGCGCTGCGGGTCTGTGGACAAAGTGTCTTGGGGGCTTAGCGATGATCACCGATTGGCACACACTCAACCGCGAACCGAGCCTGCCAGGGTTGTATGTGCAGGCCGCTACGCGTCGCAAGATCACCGGCACCACGCTGCCCGATGCGGGTTTGCGTTGCTGGGTCGATGTTGACCCGAAACGCCTGGCGGCCTATCGCAACGTCTGCGGGTTTGCCGACAACGGTTTGTTGCCGCCGACTTATCCACACATCCTGGCGTTCGCGCTGCAGATGCAACTGCTGACCGCCAGGGATTTTCCGTTTCCGCTGCTGGGACTGATTCACCTGAGCAACCGCATTCGCGTCTTGCGGCCCATGGGCGGCGTGAACCGCGCGCGCATCAGCGTGCAGGTGCAGAATCTGCAACCCCATGCGAAGGGGGCGACGTTCGAGCTGCTGACAACGCTCGATGATCAGTTGGGGCCGTTGTGGGAGGCTGAAAGCCGGATGCTCTGTCGCGGGGTCAAACTCGAAGGCGAACCGGTCGAGGAAGTGCTGGCCCCGACGTTGCCGTTGAGCGAAGTCACCCGCTGGAAAGCGCCGGCGGACATCGGTCGGCAATACGCCAAAGTGTCCGGCGACTACAACCCGATTCACCTGAGTGCGGTGAGCGCCAAACTGTTCGGCTTCCCGACGGCCATTGCCCATGGGTTATGGAACAAGGCGCGAACGCTGGCTGCGCTTGCCGATCATTTGCCCACGGCGAACGTCGAGATTGCCGTGCAGTTTCGCAAACCGGTGCGTCTGCCCGGCGAGGTGACACTGCTCGCCAGTGCGGCGGGGTCCAGTGGAGATTTTCAGTTGCTGGGTGCCGGGGATCTGGAGCACATGGCCGGGCATTGGCGACCGGTTGCCTGATCGTTCGCATCAACCAAATCAGCAGGACAAAGCTCTGCATCCGGCAAAAAACGAACGTTTTGGCTGAATGATTCTATGCTGACATTACATAGTGATAGTCAGGGTAGACGCACTCATGCAAACAAACCTCTCTCGCAAGCAAAACAGTGCCGTGGCCACCACGGAGCCGAGCCGGCAATTGGACTGGATTCCCGCCGAGCTGAATTTCAATGTCGTCAGCGCCACTTATGTGAGCGGGATGTTGAAGTTCCCTGATTTGCCGGCGACCCTTGCCGCCCGTTCGAGCCTGCAACTTTGAGTTCCGGGGACAAGCTGTTCGGGCGTCTGCTCAACCGCCATCCACCGCCGCCACCGGAAGTCCCCAGCGCCCTGAGCGTGCCCGGTGTCGGTTTACAGATGCGCCTGGACGCCGAAGGCCGGGTCATTCATCTGGCTGGCCCGCTGCGCCATGGCCTGGCCCAGCAGCACCCCGCCGCGCAGGCGCCGCTTCTACACGATTACCTCATGCCGCACAGCAGCCTCGCCGTCCAAGGCACACCGGCCGACTGGCAAGGACAAAGTCTGGACCTGGACTTTTTCAGCCTCAGCGGGCAACCCCTGCACCTGCGCGGCTGGGTGCAGCCGTTGGCCGATGCCTGGCTGCTGCAGTTACTGGACATCGGCGATTTGTTGTACGAACGCCGGCAAGCGCGCAGCCGCGAACTCTGCCAGTTGCTCGCGACACAGATCGGCGACCAGTTGCGCCTGTGCAGCCTGGCGCGCCTGCCCGACGTACTGTTGGAACAACTGCAACATCTGGCGCGGCGTTTTCAAATCCCGTGCATGGCCGTGGCGTTGCTGGATGAACAGGAAGACGGCTGGCAGATCCATCAACATTACGCGGCCTTTGATGCGCCCCGGCTGTGGCAAAACGGTCAACGCCTGGGCACCGGGCTCGACAGTTTGAACGGCTCCGCCCCGCAGCATTTGACCCTCGGCGAGCACCCGCGCCTGCACAGCCTCTTCGGTAATGCCGAAGGGCTTGCGGTGCCTTACCACGATGCGCAAGGCGTGGTCGCGTGGTTGCTCTGTGGTTTTTACCCGGTGCAACAACGTGCACCCGACGTCGGAGAGCGCGACTGGCTGCAGCTCGCCGCCGCGCTCGCCGGGCCATTGCTGGAGCGTTTGCGTGAGCATCAGCACCATCTGCAACTGGAGCGACTGGAATCGCTTCAAGCTTTGCTCGGCAGCGGATGGTGGGAAATTTTCAGCGACAGCGCCGAGGTGCAATTGGCGTCGTCGCTGGCCAACACACTGAACCTGATCAGCACACGCATGCCGCTGCACGCCTGGCTCGAGCAAGTCCACCCTGCCGACCGCAAAGCGCTGCGCAGTCGCCTGCAAGACTTGCAGGACGACGGCACACCTTTATTGCTCTGCGTGCGCCTGCATCACCCCGACACGCCGACCTGGTATCGCCTGCAAGGCCAAGCCATGGGCGTCGGCAAAGATCGGCGGCTGGTGGGTTTCATGCTCGACATCAGCGACATCAAAAACCAGCAGCAGGACGCCGCGACGGCACAGAGCGCGAAAATGGCCACCCTTGGCGAAATGGCCACGGGCCTGGCGCATGAAATCAGCCAGCCGCTGAACGTGATGCGTCTGGCCATCGTCAACGTGCTCAAGCGCCTGGACAGCGGTGAAGTGCAGGTCGACTTCCTGATCGACAAACTCAACCGCATCGATGCCCAGGTCCAGCGTGCGGCGCGGGTGGTGGATCACATGCGGGTGTTCGGCCGCCGCTCGGAGGCCGAGCAGCATCCTTTCAATCCGGTTGACGCCATCGCGGGCACGCTGTCGCTGCTGGCCGAGGAGTTGCGAGGCAAAGGCGTCGAGCTCAGGGTCAGCGAGACCGGTTTCCAGGTTCAGGTGCGTGGCAATGTCGATCAGCTGGAACAGGTGCTGATTAACCTGATGGTCAACGCGCGGGATGCATTGCTGAGCAAATGCGAAACGGATGGGGATTTCAAGCCGTGGATTTCGCTGCACACCGAACGTGACGAACATTCAGTGCGACTGTGGGTCGAGGACAACGGTGGCGGTATCGATCCGCAGTTGCTGGAGCGGATTTTCGAACCGTTTTTCACCACTAAACCGGTGGGTGTGGGTACGGGGCTGGGGTTGTCGGTGAGCGTTGGCATCGTCGAGAACATGGGTGGAACACTGCGTGCGAGCAACTCGGCCGAGGGTGCTCGGTTCTGTGTCGAGTTGCCGATAGCAGTGGACGATCAAGTCACCCGATAGGCTTTGCCTTTCTGGCTGCCAACCGCCAGCCCAGACAATAAAAACCCCTGTAGGAGCGAGGCTTGCCCGCGAATGAGGCGACTCGGTCTAACTGAATGACCGAAGCGACTCCTTCGCGGGCAAGCCTCGCTCCTACAGGGGATGTGGTGTTTATTTGGGTGGGTAATTGGCGAGTATCCGCCCGACCGTCTCACGTATCGCTGTGCTGCGGTCCGACGGGTTCGGCGTGCGGCTGAGGATTTGTTCGTCACTGCCGCGCCACACCAGTTTGCCGTCCTTGCCGTCGAGCAGGTCGATCTGGATGATCGCCACTTTGTAGCTGATGTTGCGGGTTTCGTTGTACATCGGCCCGCCCCAGTAGCCATTCCACGGGTTACCCCAAGCGCCGCCGTAGTTGGTGGTCACTTGTTGCTGACGGTCTTCGACGATCAGGTAGGTTTGCACACTCACATCACCCTTTTTGCCCGCAGCGGCAGGACGAAGGCCACGCTGGTCCAGCTGATCGGCCACCGATTGGCGGATGCGCTGTTCGGTCAGGTCGCTCTTGATCCGTGGGTCATCGGGGCGATATTGCAGGGCGGGGTCTTTCCAGCTCCAGCTGCGATAGGCGGCAAAATCGCGGCTGGCGTCGAAGTCATGATTGACCTGGTTGGCGGCGCAGGCTGTCAGGAGCGCGGCCACTGCCAGTAAAACGAGACGGCGGAACATGATGATTCTCCGATTGAAGACATGAACCTGTGAAACGCTTCTTTTTTGCAGAAGCTAACTAGGAGGATACGCCGACATGGCCTTTTCCACAGCCTCCCGAATGGCATCGGCGCGTGCACTCTGACTGCCCTTGTTGCTGGTTTCGGCGCTCGAACTCCAGACGGGTTGACCGCTTTGAGCATCGAACATGTCCACCTGCACCACCACGACCTGTTCCGAATAGGTGCGAACGATCGGCACCGTGTTGTACATGCCATAACCGCTGCCGTAGCGGTTGTAGCCGCCATACCCGCCGCCGTAGTAACCGTAGTCGTCCTGAACCTGCCGCAAGCGGGTTTCCAGATGCAGATTGGCGCTGACGAACAGGTCCGCCGGACGATTGTCGTGCAGTGGGCGCAAGCCGCGCTGATCGAGGGCGTTGCTCACGGCTTCGGCGACTTGCGCCGAGTCCGCCCACGCCGAACCCGGCGGCAGTTGCCCATTGAGCCAGGCCCAACTGCGGTAGCGGCCATAGTCACGCGGCGGGGCCGGATAGGCGCTGCGGTCGAACGTGTTGGCGGCCTCGGGCGGTGCCGGCGGTAAAGGGTTGGATGTCGCCACATAAGGGTTGCTGCCCTGGCAGGCAGCCAATCCCAGACAGATCACCAATAACCCGGTACGACGTTTCATTTCGCGCTCCGATCAGACCGGCCGACAGATCCAGTGCAGGTAGCGCCCAAGCCCGGCAAAACTTGGGTGACGCCGGTGGGCCAGTTCCATTTCGAGCAAGTCCACCAGTTCGGCGCGAGCCTGAAATTCCACTGGCATGTAGTCGTGAAAAACACGAACCCCGCTCTGGGTTTCGACCTGCCACAAACCTTCAAGTTGCATCGCCAATTCACGCGGATCAAGGGGCTGTTGCGGCGTCAGGCTTTGCTTTTCGCCGGCCATGTCGTTCTTGCGCATTTTGCGGAAGTGGCCCTTGAGCAGGTTGCGGTAGATCAGTGCATCGCGGTTGTAAAACGCCAGGGACAACCAGCCGTCCTGCTTCGTCAACTGATGCAGCACCGGCAGAATCGCGTGAGGTTCGGCCAGCCATTCCAGTACCGCATGGCACAGCACCAGGTCGTAGGGTTCGGTGAGCTGACCGAGCAGGTCCTGCCACGGCGCCTGAATAAAAGTGGCCGTCTGGCCTGCATCGGCAAAGCGCTGGCGCGCCCCTTCAAGCATGGGTTCGGCAGGTTCGGCCAGTGTCACGTCATGCCCGCGCTGGGCCAGCCACAACGACATGTGGCCCAGGCCGGCGCCGATGTCGAGTACGCGCAAGGGGCGGTCCGGCAGGGTTTCCGCCAGGTCGGCCTGTAGCACCGCCAGACGGATCGCACCTTTGGCACCGCCGTAAATCTTTTCGGCGAAGCGGGTCGCCAGTTGATCGAAATGACGGTCGCTCATCAGCTGAACCTCCGTTCACTGTCCGCGAGTTTGCTGCGCACCACTTCATTCATGTCCAACCCCAACTCGCTGCACAGCAGCAGTAGATAGAGCACGATGTCGCCGACTTCCTGCCCGGCATGGGCGAGTTTGTCCGCCGGCAACTGGCGCGACTGGTCTTCGGTCAGCCACTGGAAGATCTCCACCAGCTCGGACATTTCCACGCTCGCGGCCATGGCCAGGTTTTTCGGGCTGTGAAATTGCCGCCAGTCATTGCGGTCACGGATGGCGTGCAGGCGTTCGGTCAGTTCAACAAGGTTCATCGGGCTCTCCTGAAGGCGTATAGCTTCGGGGGGATGGCCGGGGATGGCAAGTGGCGTTAGCTCCTGTAGGAGCTGAGCTTGCTCGCGATGGCGGTGTAAATGGCGGCATTTATGTTGGATGTTCCACCGCTTTCGCGAGCAAGCTCTGCTCCTACAAGTGCATCAACGAAGCAGAATCTTGCGTCATACTCATACGATTGCCGTATCGGGGAACTCGGCGCTGCGATGACTGGCCCAAGGCTCAACCACTTACATCAGGACGTTAACGACATGCAGGTAGACAGTTTTTTCGAATGGCTCGGCCAGGCGCTCGGCTCGGTCATCCGTTTTATCGTTGACGCCCTCAGCGGCCTGTTCAATCAGTTGAGCAACGCCGGTAGCAACTTCGTCGAAGGGTTGTCCAGCGCGCTGGGCATGGACACGTCGATCATCAGCATCATCGCGCTGATCCTGGGGCTGATGCTGTTGTGGTCGGCGATCCGGGCGTTCATGAATGCGTCGATCATCATGGGGATCATCTGGTTGCTGCTGGGGTTGTGGTTGCTTAGCTGGATAATCCACTGACACCACCAATCTCCTGTAGGAGTGAGACCGGCTTGCCGGCGATGGTGTGTCAGCTACGCAGGTGTCGGCTGACACACCATCGCCGGCAAGCCGGTCTCGCTCCCACAATGGATCGGCGCAGATGCCGGATGTATCGCTACAATGCCCGCTCCCCAAGGAGCCTGCATGTCCAACCTGATTGCCGACTGGCGCGACCGCCCGACCCATCGCCGGGTCTGGGCGCTCGCCGCGCCCATGATTCTTTCGAACATTTCCGTGCCGCTGGTGGCGCTGGTCGACAGTACGGTGATCGGTCACTTGCCCCACGCCCATCAGTTGGGCGCAGTCGCGGTCGGGGCCAGTCTGTACACGTTTCTCGCCTGGGCCATGGGCTTTCTGCGCATGGGCTCCACCGGGTTTGCCGCCCAGGCCGCCGGACGCGGGGATGGCGCGGCGTTGCGGCAGATCCTGTTGCAAGGCCTGTTGCTGGCCATGGGACTGGCCATTGCCTTGGGTGCGCTGGGCATTCCGTTGAGCGGTGTCGCGCTGCACTTCATGCAACCTTCGGCGGAACTGGATCAACTGACCCGCGAATTCTTCCACACGCGATTGTTCGGTCTGCCTGCGGCGCTGGCCAGTTACGCGTTGGTCGGCTGGTTCCTCGGCACGCAAAACGCCCGGGCGCCGCTGGCGATTTTACTGAGCACCAACCTGGTCAACATTGCGCTGAACCTGTGGTTCGTCCTCGGCCTGGAATGGGGCGTGGTCGGTGCGGCCCGGGCCTCGGTGATCGCCGAATGGACCGGCGCGCTGATCGGCCTGCTGATGACCCGCAAGGCACTGCGCGCCTACCCCGGTCACATCGCCTGGGCCGCATTGGCGCTGTGGCAGAGTTGGCGACCGCTCCTGGCCGTGAACCGCGACATCTTCATCCGCAGCCTGTTGCTGCAATCGGTGTTTTTCCTCATCACCGTACAAGGTGCGCGGCTGGGTGACGCCACGGTCGCCGCCAACGCTTTGCTGCTCAATGGTTTGCTGCTGACGGCCCACGCGCTCGACGGGTTGGCCCATGCCGTGGAAGCGCTGTGCGGGCACGCGATTGGCGCCCGCGACCGGGACGCCCTGCGTCGTTCATTGGTCGTCGCTTGCGGATGGTCGCTGTTGGCGAGCCTGGGGTTTGCGGTGTTGTTCCTGTTTGCCGGGCACTTGTTCATCGAGATGCAGACCGACATTCAGAACGTACGCGACACGGCGTTCATCTACCTGCCCTACCTCGCCGCGCTGCCGTTGATCGCGGTCTGGAGCTATTTGCTCGACGGGCTGTTTATAGGCGCAACCCGCGCCCGGGAAATGCGCAACGGCATGCTGTTGACCGTGATCCTGCTGCTGCCGTTCGCCTGGGCGCTGCAAGGTTTGGGTAACCACGGGCTGTGGATAACTTTCCTGTTGTTCATGGTGTTGCGCAGCGTGACCCTCGGCGCAATCGCCTGGGTGCTGCGCAACAACGATGGCTGGTTCGCGGGCCGGGCTCATTGAGGCTGATTGTTCTGCCAGCATTTGCGCAGGCTATCGAGACGCTCCTGCTGCGTAAGCCCCGACAACGGCTGCACCAGCGAAGCTCGGGGGTTCTGCAGGCGCAGCCATAACCAGCCATCGAGTACCGGCCGCTCACTGAAACCCAGCGCCAGCCCTTCCTGCACATGGGACCACAGGCTGCTGAAATCGGCCCCGATGGATTGGCTCCAGTGCCAGGCATGCTGCTCCAGCAGGCAGGTTTGCAGGGTTTCGCGCTGTCGAGGGCTGAGGCTTTCTTCGACCGCCAGCGGGCTGACGGCGAGCCCCGGGTTGAGCAACTGCTGCCAGCCCTCGCTGCCGATCGCGCGATCGGCCCAGGACCCGCCGAACCAGTGCAACTGGCTGATCGGGCCCAGCCAGCGACTCAATTCCCGGGCATCACAGGCATCGAAAAAGTAACTGGCCGTGTTCGGGTTGTAATAACTCAACAAGGCTCGATGGTGCAGCCCGCAAGAGACGATGAGCATGCGGCGCAAATGCTCCAGCAACTGTGAGGACGACACCTCGCTGACGATCAGCAAGCCACGCCAGACCTGCGTTTGGCTGTAGCACAACTCGGCCAGTGCCGGGCACGTTCGAAGGTCAATGAGTACCGGGCCGTCTTCGCGCAGCGCCTGCAATTCGGTGCCCTCGAACAACCAGAACCACTGGGCCTGCGCGAACACCTGATGCAGTGCTGCGCTCGCTTGGGCTGCACTCGGGACATCCAGCAACAGCCATTGCGGGGTTGCGCCAATCATGCCGCACCGCTCTGGCCAAACAGCGTCGCCGCCCGACAGGTGCAAAGCGCCTGCGGGCAGTGACTGAAGCTGCCGCCGCCGGGCAACAGGCACAACAACACCAAGGGCTCGCCCGAGCGCAGGAGTTCCAGCAAGCCGTCATGGGGTGATCCGTCCTCAGGCGGGCTGGGCTCCTCAACCTCTTCGACCGACGACGGCGCGTGAAGAAACCCGCATATCAACGGCTGATCCGGATCGCCCTCGATAAAGCTCACCACCACCTCGGTCCCTTCGCTCAGTGGCGAGGCGGTCGGCCCTTCCAGCTCAGCCGCCAACGGCAGCCAACAATGACTGGGCGTCGCGCCTTCGCCCTGATAGAGCCAGTCAAACTGCACAGCAATCGGTCTGGAAGGATCGGGCCGTGGCTCATCCACGTCGACCACCCAGGCTCGTTGCAGGCTGTGCATCCGTGGTTTCACCGCGCAATGCGGCGAGACGAAAGGCAACTCCCAGTGAATCGCACGGATCTGGTTGCTGTACGGGACCAATGGATCCTGACTGCCCTGATGGTCGACATGGGTCAGCAACCACAGATGATTCCAATCGGCGACCGGATGGCCAGACAAGGGCATCAACTGACCGCTGCGCAGCGTCGGCAGGTCCGTGCAACCTTCGGCACTTTGCGCGGTGCGTTGCTCTGCCTGAAGCTGAAACCGGCGCACCGCAGGAGAAGCTTGCCCGACCGCGAACACCGCGGTTTCGCCGAGACGAAAATGCCCGTGGCCGTCACCGAACACCACGCAATGCCCATCGCTCTGATGCTCGAAATGGTAGTGAAGACGTTCCTGGGCACACAGGCGCTGGAGAAACTGCAGATCCGATTCCCGATACTGCGTGCAGAAATCACGGGGCGGGTAATCGCCAGTCAATTCGAAGCGTCGGTCCCTGCCGGTAATGCCGTGTTCCTTGAGCACCTGGCTGAGGATCTCGGGCACCGACAACGTACTGAAAATCCGCTGGCTGAAACGCTGGGACAGGCACGTCAGCTTCGGCCCCAGACGCACGTGGCAAAGCCTGACGCTCGGACCATGGTCACGCTGGACCAGTTCATGCAGTTGGCCATGGAAAGCGCTGCCCTCTGGCCCGAAATGCAAAACGGCCGGGCGGTACAGCAGGCTAGCGAGGTCCAGCTTCGGGTCATTGATCAGCAGATCCACATCGAACACAAAGGGCTCGCTGATCGCTTCTCTACCGGTAAAGGCCAGGACTTCGAAAGGGTCGGGCAGACCGGCTACATCCAGACGAAATGAAGGTTCGTTGACTGGATCGAACATCGGCGATTCTCTACAGGAGGGGCGGCCGGGGATTCTCGCCGAGAGACATGGCCGAGTAGAGTGCCGAAGTACAACTTAGGAAATGGCCTACGCGAAAAGAAGACCATATGGCTTTGATAGCCGGGAGTGTGGGACGTTTCGCTTGAAAACAGAGAACCGCCGCACCAGGTCATCTGAAATTTCCGCAGCGCGCGGAACATTTTCAGACAACCTGGCGAGAACGGCGACTTACCTCAGGAAGACAGGTAAGACGAACGGGTCAGACCCAGACGCAGGGCGTCGAGGAACTGGGTGCGCTCGGCCGCGCTGATGCGCGCACTGGCGCACTTGTCGCGGTAGTGGGTCATCAGCTCTTCCGGCGACAAATGCACGTAACGCAGCATGTCTTCGATGGTGTCGTGGGTTTCGATACCCGCGTGGTACACGCTGCCGTCGGCATTCTGGTAGATGTTCACCGAGTCGGTGTCACCGAACAGGTTGTGCATGTCGCCAAGAATTTCCTGGTAAGCGCCGACCAGGAAGATCCCCAGCAGGTAGTCTTCGCCCTCATTCAGAGCGTGCACGGGCAGGCTGGTCTCGATGCTCTGCTCGTCGACGTATTGCTTGATCTTGCCGTCGGAGTCGCAGGTCAGGTCTTGCAGCACCGCGCGGCGCAGCGGCTCTTCGTCGAGACGGTGCAGCGGCAGGATCGGCAGGACCTGGCCGATGGCCCAGGTATCCGGCAGGCTCTGGAATACCGAGAAGTTGCAGATGTACTTGTCGGCCAGCTTGTCGTTGAGTTCGTCGAGCACCTGACGGTGGGAACGCTGACGTGCCTTCAACGAGTTGTGCAGGCGACGGCACACGGCGAAGTAGCATTGCTCGGCCAGGGCTTTTTGCGCCAGGGTCAGCTTGCCGTCGGCGTACTGGGTGGCCACGTCGCTCATGTAGTGAGTGGCGCGCCAGTAGGTTTCGGTGACCATTTCGATGTCGGTCGGGCCGAGCAGGTCAACCAGCCACTGCACGGTTTCCGGCAGCTCTTCCTTGTTGTCGATCTTCGGCACGTCGTCGTTGTGTTTTTCAACGTCGGTGACTTGCACCACCAGCATGGCGTGGTGGGCGGTCAGGGAACGGCCGCTTTCGGAGAAAATGTTCGGGTGCGGCAGGCTCTGCGCGTCGCAGAACTCCTTGAGCATCCCGACCACGACACCGGCGTAATCGTCCATGTCGTAGTTGATCGAGCTGGCGTTACGCGAGTGCGTGCCGTCGTAGTCGACGCCCAGACCGCCACCGACGTCGATGTGGTCAACCGGCAGGCCGAGGTTGCGCAGTTCGCCGTAGTAACGAATCGCTTCCTTGAAACCGTGCTGGTAGTCCGCCAGGTTGGCGATCTGCGAGCCCATGTGGAAGTGCAGCAGACGAATGCCCTGGTCCAGACCCGCCGCGCGGAAACGCTCGACCACCGACAGCAGTTGCGCCGCCGACAGACCGAACTTGGATTTCTCGCCACCGGTGTCCGCCCACTTGCTCGAAGCCAGGGACGACAGGCGCACGCGCAAGCCGACCTGCGGCTTGACCTTCAGCGAGGCGGCTTCTTCGATCACCAGGCCGACTTCGGATTCTTTCTCGATCACGATGAACACGTTGTGGCCAAGCTTCTGGCCCATCAGCGCCAGCCGAATGAACTCGCGGTCCTTGTAACCGTTGCACACGATGGTGCCGCCCTTCGGCGCCAGTGCCAGCACGGCCAGCAGCTCAGGCTTGGAGCCGGCTTCCAGGCCGATGGACACGTTCTGCGTGGCGATGATGTTTTCGATCACCGCTTCTTGCTGGTTAACCTTGATCGGGTACAGCGCGGTGTACTTGCTCTGGTATTCCAGGCGCTCGATGTTGGCATCGAAGGCGCCGGTCAGCTGACGCACGCGGTCTTGCAGAATGTCCGGGAAACGCACCAGCAGCGGCAAGGACAAGCCGCTTTTGCGCAGCTGGTCGACTTGCTCGAACAGGTCGATAGGCGAACTGGCCGGACCGTTCGGACGAACTTCGACGCGACCGGCGTCATTGATCGCGAAATACCCGGCCCCCCAATGGCGAATCCCGTAAACACTGCGGCTGTCCGCAACTGTCCATTGGCTGCCATCGTCTTTGCGTGTGCGTCGTACGGACATTGAAGTCCCCTATAAAGAAGTCATAGAGCGTCGCCTGTGTTCAGGCCGGCGCAGTCTAAAGGATGAAAATGACGGTTCGTCAACGAGGGGATAGACCTCGCTGACCGCAGTGAGTTTAGAAACCGGTCAGAACAGGCTCTGTGAAAACCATGTAGGCGACGCCAGGTCAGAAGAAATCAGGACCGGGTCAAGCCGAGGGTGGTTTTCACAGAGGCTGCTAGCCGCCGGACTTCTTTGCCTTGAAACCGAGTTTGATCAGCTCGCCCAACAGCAGCTCGACATGATCGCCCTGGATCTCAATGATTCCGTCTTTCAACGCCCCACCGGTGCCACAGCGTTTCTTCAACGTGGTGGCCAGGTCCTTGAGCGCGTCTTCAGCCAACGGCACGCCGGTGATGGTGGTCACCGTCTTGCCGCCACGGCCCTTGCTTTCGCGACGCACGCGAGCGATGCCGTCGCCGGCCGGGATAACGGTCTGTTTGCAGATACAGGCGTCCACCGGCTTACTGCAATCCGGGCAATGACGACCTGCGTCGGTGGAAAATACCAGGCCACCAAGGGCGGCGAAGGATGCGGCTTTTTTGGCCACCGGCAATCCTCTTGGGAGGACAAAGACTGGTCGCGGCAACCTGGGCAGGTGCCATCGACCGCGAAGCCCCACTCAGGCAGGGGCAGCGCTACTGAACCGAAACAACCCTGTAGGAGCGAAGCTTGCTCGCGAAGAACGCAAGGACGATGCGTACAATCTGGATGCACGCGTTATCGTTAACGTCCATCGCGAGCAAGCTTCGCTCCTACAAAGAGCAATACGGTTCAGCTTGAAAAGGTCGCGCAGTGTAACGGCAAAAAGCCGACTTGCTAAGAGCCAATCGGCGCCAATTTATGCCTCTTTTGCGACGTCCCCGCCACGAGCCCGGAGATAGCGCTTCAACGCGGCCAGAGAGTCCGGGCAGTAAGGCTTTTCGTCGATTTCCCGAAGCACTTCATCGATTGGCAAAAAGCGCGCTTCGAGCACCTCTTCCGGTTGCAGGATCAACGGGCCGTCCCACACCGCCGAAAACGCCGAACACCACAAACGATTGCCGGTGTCTTCGAAGAAAAAATGATCATGGGCAGTGAGTTCCACCCCGCTCACGCCCAACTCTTCTTCAAGCTCGCGGGCGGCCGATTCGGCGTAGGTTTCGCTGACGAGCACCATACCCCCCGCCGCCACGTCCCAGTAACCCGGATAAATCGCTTTGCTCAGGGTGCGCCGGTGAACGCAGAGTTCGCCAGCCGAATTGAACAGCATGATGTAGGTGCCGCGCCCGATCAGCCCGCGCTCGCGCAGGTCCGAGCGGACCAGAGCGCCGAGCAGGTTGTCCTGCTCGTCGACCCAGGCGATCTGTTCGGCATCCGAGGCCGCGCGGTGGGCGGCCTCTCTCGCGTTATCGACCATGACTCAGCCCTGATTGAGCAGTTGACGCAAATCGATCACTGCGGCGTTGGCCCGGGAAATGTAATTGGCCATGACCAGTGAGTGGTTGGCCAGTACGCCGAAGCCGCTACCATTGAGAATCATCGGGCTCCAGACCGGTTCCTGCGACGCTTCCAGTTCACGAATGATCTGGCGCACGCTGACGGTCGCGTTCTTCTTCGCCAGCACATCGGCGAAGTCGACTTCGATGGCACGCAGCAAGTGGGACAAGGCCCAGGCCTGACCGCGAGCTTCATAGAACACGTTGTCGATCTGCATCCACGGGGTTTCGACGATTTCCTCGTCAACCTGTGGCACCTGACCCGGCGCGACCACTTCGGTCTTCAGCGCGGTGTTCAGTTTGACCCGGCCAACGCTGGCCGACAGGCGTTGCGACAGCGAACCCAAACGGGTGCCCACATCGCCCAGCCAGTTGTTCAGGTTGTCGGCGCGAGCATAGAACAGCGCGTTTTTCTGCAAAGGGTCGGACAGACGCGCCTGATAGCGGCTCAGGGAATTGATGCCTTCCTGATACTCGGACTCGCTGGAGGGCAGCACCCAGCTTTTATTGTCGAAGTTGAAACGCGGCTCGGCTTTCGCCAGATCGGCGTCTTCGGCCGATTGCGACTGCGAACGGGCGAAGTCTTTGCGCAGCGCCCGCGTCAGATCGCGGACCTGGACCAGCACGCCATATTCCCAGCTCGGTGTGTTGTCCATCCACAGGCCCGGCGGGAAACGGTCGTTGGAGATGTAGCCGCCCGGTTTGGTCAGCAAGGTGTCGGCGACGGTCTTGAGCGTTTCGACCGTGGTGTAGCCGATGACCATTTGCTTGCCTTCTTTCTCGGCCGCCACTTGAGCATTCTGTTGGACCGGGAACAGCGCCGGCTCCTGGCTCCAATACCAGCCAAGCACAAAGGCCACAATCAGATAGAGGCCGATCAGCGTGGCCAGCGCCCGACTGAACAAAAGGCCACCGATGTAACTGCGGGTAGCCGATTTCGGTTCAGCGGCACGTTCAGGCGCGCTGCCCGCGCGGTTCTTCCAGTCCAGCATGGCGATATCCTTTCAATCACTTGAGTTCATCGGTTCGACCACAACCATACAACAACGTGCCTTTGCCCGGCACCCGTCGTCGGGTTATCCGCAGAAATTAGCGTCAGGTCTGTGACAACCGAGCGCCGATGAATTCTAGTCGCCCTGCCAGGGTTAAACGCCAATGACCTTCATTGAGATTTGCTGCCACCCCGTTGATGTAAACAGATGAGCAATGCCCTTGCCGTCGGTCCTGCGTGGTGCCGTGTCCCCATCCACCGTCGCAATGTAGTCATGCAGCGCCAGCGGCTCACCGGTTGCGCTGTCCAGGAGGCGAAAGACCCTTGGCGTTCTCGACGGCTGAACAGGCGGATTTTGCATCAGCTCCATTACCTTTGGATCAAAGGTCCGCTCCGGCATTACCCAGTCAGCGTAATCGGCTTCAGGCCTGACCAACCGCCATTCTCCCCGCTCGATCGGGTCGAGCACCTCGCTCTCGATATCGATCAACAGGCCGGCACGCAACTCGTCCATTCCATCGATAAGCTGCCGATCTTGCAGCGCCTGGCGCACAAGCTCCAGCGCTTGCTCACTGGGCCAGGCATGTTGACGCTCCCACTCGGACAGATCGAGCTCGTTGACCAACCTCATCCCGGCACCTCGGTGTTCCACTCATCGGAGCCCATGGTTCGGCTGATTTCATGCCGCCAATAGATTCGCCGGTAACTGAAATGAACCTTTTCCAGTTGAGTGAGGTAAGCGGTGTCGGGGTCCTGACAGTGGGGCATGAGCACATCGGCACCGATGATGACCGCGTCTTCCAGTTCCATCGTATAAAAGTGTTCCTGGGTTCCCTTAGCCGAGGTGCGATACCACTCGACGCGGCATATTTTTAGCAATTCTCCAGAACATAAAGCGTTGTTGATCAGCGGTGTCGCTTTGTCGATGGCCTTGGTGACGATCAAGGGCTTGTGCATCCGACGACCTGCGCCCGACCCTTTCGGTACGAAGATCCCGTGGCTCAGGGCCTGGATCATGATTTGGTCCTCACGCCCCTTTTGATAGATGTTGCCCACCGACGCCTCAGTAAAAGCACCAGCGCTGATCAGGCCTTGGTGTTCGCCGTGGAGGGTCATGAAGGCGGGAGTTGGCATGGTGGGGCTCCTTTGGTTTTTTTGGGAAACAAGGGGGTGAGCGGGATGGATTGATCCAATTCGATTAGAGCGTCTTCATCCCCATCTTCTGCGAAAGGCGTCCACGGTTTGCTGATCGACAGTGTGATGAGGTAGCGCTCTTCATCAGGCCGTTGGTCGTATTTGAAACGGTGGACGTACATCAAGACTTGATATTTTTTGCCGGCCTTCCAGTAAACCGAGCCTCCTTTGTCTCGCAGCTGTGCTCGCCATTCAGGCGTGTCGGCAAAGGGTGGATAGCGTGTCCTACCGGCCACCCTCCATCCGCCCCCGCGCCACTGGTCTTGTAAATCCAGCGCTACTTCCAGGGCATCATCGAGCAGTAGTGGCTCGATCTGCGGGGACATGCGGATACCGAAAATGATGTTGTCGTCAAATCCAACACTAAAGAAGCGCGCAGCGGGAGTGGTGAACCCAAACTGCGGGTCGACGAATCGCAATTTCGCATCGGTCATGGGGATACCGGACCAGATATGTCCGCGTATCTCCGGACTAAAGGGGGCTGAAGATTTTCTGCGTAGATCTTCATACGTCCCGCCTATTTCCAAGACGATTTCGGGTTCATCCCAGAGAGGTTGCGTCAGTTGCTGAATGGAGGCCCACGCCAGGACAGCCAGGACAAGAAGATAGGCGCCGCAGCGCCAGCCGAACCAATGTGATCGAAGAGTCATTGACTACTACCGCTTGCTGCGATCTCGTTGATCGACTGCTCCAATGCATAACGGTTGTGGTCCCCGAGCATCTGGTCAAAACGTGCGGCGGCCTGCAGCACGAATGCCATTCGCTGCTTGATGTCGGACAAGTCCGCCAACGGGTTGTCGCCAAAATCGATGGTGCGCCCATCCTCGACACGTTGGCATTGACTGGTAAGCGTCAACTCAATTGCCTGAGCAACGCCTGAAGGAAACCCCGTGACGTAGGAAGCGTGGTTGGCACGCAGCAACGCCACCAATTGACGGTTCTGGTAAATCGTCGGCTGGAGGATATTGTTCTGCTCATGCCGCGCCAAATGTTCAACACTTGCGGCGATGTCTCCGTCCTCTATCGCCTCAAAGCCCAGCAAAATTTCGAAGTGAGCCACCCCGAACTTCAGCGTTTCCTCCCCCGCTGGCCACAACACCGGGAACTTCGGATGCCCGTAAATTCTCTTCCGGGCGTCCAGGCACTTCTTCAACTCCCTCAAACCCCGCTTCGCATAAAACTCATGCAACGGAAAAACATCCAGAAACAGCGTGGTATTCCCCAGCGCCATCATGTCGTGCACATGCCTGAACTGCTGCTGCACCAGCGACAGCTCCTCACCCGTTGAATGAAAATCCACAGAGGGCACCGGATTTCGCGCATCCGCTTCCTTATATTCACGCAACTCATCCGCCTGCCCGGCCATCCTGTCAGGCGTCAGCAAACCATGCTCTCGGCGGCTATCTCGCATACGCTCCCGCGACTCATGCTCATCGCGAATGAGATCGATACTGTCCGCCGCATGGAGCAACCCGCAGCCCACCTGCTTGGAGGCAAACGCCGCCAGCCCGGCCCACTGAAATCTTGAATCGTGCAGCCAGAGTCGAGCGTACGCAGCGTTGATAACGCGGTTGCGCTCAACAGGGTCGGCAATCAATACCCCTCCAGGTGCGACGATGTCCTCCGCCTCCCGCTGGTAGTGTCGCCATAGGCACGCGCACGTCAGAATCGGGACGTCGGTAACAAACGTCTTGCTCCCATAGAGCAGTTCCTCTTTGCATTCACAATCAGCAACGGGCGTGCTGTTGTGATTCAGCCGCTGCTCGTCGCTGGGATGTTCTTTGAAACACTGGGTCATAATGGGCCGATGGCATCTAAGGGTTTCCCTGACACCCTACCAGCCGAAAATCCGGTTCAAGTCTGCCGGCGAAAAATCAGAACTCCCTGACAAGTATCGCTCGCCGGGATGACAGACGATTCGCGAAAACAGGCAGGAGAGGCCCTGATCATGGGTAATGCCAGATCACCGACACACATTTTCAGACCCGCCAGTCAGAAACTGAATGACGTCGCATTGCAGATTATTGACATACGACACTCATGCGACTGAAAAGAGGTGCTAGCATAGAGCCACCAGTCGATCTCAGCATGCACCCTAACTAGTAGTCAGGATATGACCGAGCCAGAAGACCCCAGCCGTGAGCGCCTCAAGCACCACTTTGCCCAGCGGGTAATTCATCAGGCACGTCAAATTCTTGAGATCTGGCAGCGCCTGCAACGCAGTGAGTGGTCCACCACCGACTTATCGGAACTGAGTGAAGCCAACCTGCGCCTGCTGCGTTTCGCCGAGCGCTTCGAACAACCGGAACACACGCAACTGGCACGCCACATCGGCCAGTCGCTGGAGGCTGTCGACGCCAATCGCGGACGCCTCAGCAGCGGCCTGATCACTGACCTCAATCGCTTGATGCAGCGCCTGTCGCGTACCGGCCTGCGCCATGGCGATCAGCTCGAACAAACCTTCCTGCCGCCGTTGCGCAAGCCGATCTACGTGATGCTGCAGGATCACGACCGTGCCGAGCGACTGGCCAAACAACTGGAATTTTTCGGCCTCAGCGCCCAGTCCCTCGACAGCGTGTCGGCGTTTCGCTCCTCGATGGTCGAGCGTTTGCCTGCCGCGATTGTCATGGACGTGGACTTCAGCGGCCCCGGCGTCGGCCTGAAACTGGCCGCCGAAGCCCAGGTCGGCCTGGATGAACCGTTGCCGTTGCTGTTTTTCAGCCTGCTCGAAACCGACACCCCGACCCGCCTCGCCGCCGTGCGTGCCGGTGGCCAGGAGTTTCTCACCGGCACCCTCGAAGCCTCGAGCCTGCTGGAGAAAATCGAAGTCCTGACCTGCGTCGCGCAGTACGAACCTTATAAAGTGCTGATCATCGACGATTCCCGCGCCCAGGCCTTGCACACCGAGCGCCTGCTCAACAGCGCCGGGATCGTCACGCGCACCTTGATCGAGCCGATCCAGGCCATGGCCGAACTGGCGGATTTCCAGCCCGACCTGATCATTCTCGACATGTACATGCCGGCCTGCACCGGTACGGAACTGGCCAAAGTGATCCGCCACAATGACCGCTATGTCAGCGTGCCGATCATTTACCTGTCGGCCGAAGACGATCTGGACAAGCAGCTCGACGCCATGAGCGAGGGCGGCGACGACTTCCTGACCAAACCGATCAAGCCCCGGCACCTGATCACCACCGTGCGCAACCGCGCGGCGCGGGCGCGCAATCTGAAAGCGCGGATGGTCCGCGACAGCCTCACCGGGCTGTACAACCACACGCACATTCTGCAATTGCTCGAAGACTGCAGCTTCCGCGCCCGCCGCGAGAGCAAGCCGCTGAGCTTTGCGATGCTCGACATCGACCACTTCAAACGGGTCAACGACAGCCACGGCCACCCCATGGGCGACCGTGTGATCAAGAGCCTGGCGCTGTTCCTCAAGCAACGATTGCGCAAGACCGATTTCATCGGCCGCTACGGCGGTGAAGAGTTTGCCATCGTCATGCCGGACACCGATATCGAAGCGGCCTGCAAAGTCCTCGACGAAATCCGTCAGCGCTTCGCCGAAATCCATTACCCCGCTCAGCCCCAGGACCTCTGGTGCACGTTCAGCGCCGGGGTGGTCGAGCTGTGCGAAGACTCCGACGGCTTGATGATGGCCAGCCAGGCAGACGAGGCGCTGTACCGTGCCAAGCATGCCGGACGCAACCGCGTACAAGCCGCACGGACATCAAAGCAAAGTGCCACTTTTTCATCGGAATCGACCCATTCAGTCATAACCCTGTAACAGAAACGCAATAACTTCAGGCACTTACCATTTCGCCGTTGGTAGTCCCTTGATGCGCCTGAAGCTGCTGACCAATCTCAACACCCTCCTTTTAGTCGCCGTGTGCGTGGCCCTCGGCGCCACGCTTTGGTGGTCGCAAAAACCCTGGAGCGCCCCTATCTATTGATGGAGCGCTACCTCGGGTTGTCCCAGCAATTCCAGAATGAAGTGGCGCGCAACATCGAGGACTACCTGGCCAGCGGCGATGCGCTGCGCCTGAGCAGCGCCAGCCAAGCCATCGACGGCCTGCAAAAGGAACTCGCCGAGTTACCGCCGACGTTGGCCGACAGCTTGCGGCCGAGCCTGTCGAACCTGGATGAATTCAGCAAAACCGACCTGTTGGCCGCTGGCAAACTTGCGGGCGATCCTCAGGCGTTGTTGCTGCAAGCCGAACGCGAACTCGGCGCCAGCCTCGACCAGTTGAGTCAATACGCCAGCAGCAACGCGAACTATCTGACGCCATTGCTCGCAGCCTCCCAACACCTGGGCAAACTCTCTTTGGCGCGGGACAAACTGGTCAGCAGCGGTCGCAGCGAACTGGCCGCCGATGTCGAGCGCGAAGTCACCAACATCCGCACGCAAGCCGAGCTTCTGAACGCCTTGCCGCTCTTGGGCGTGACCAGTAAAAGTGAATCGGGCACCGACGATTTCGCTGCAATGATGGGCCTGGAGAACACCGAAAAAACCGTTGCGGAAGATGCCGGCGTCGGCCTCAAGCGCGAGCTCAACGGCCTGCTCACGCGCTATCCCGCAGAGCTGGCGCGCACCCGCGAGCAGATCCAGAAACGCGCCGACCTCAGCGCCGCGACTCACCAGAAAATCGCTGCCGTGCAACAGTCCATCGCCGGGCTGGAACCGGTAGTCCGTGCCCAGCACGGGCAGATCCAGAGCGAAGTGCGGCTGATGCAAGGGGTGATGATCGGCCTGATTCTGCTGATCGCATTACTCATCGACACCCTGCAGCGGCGCCTGGCCCGAACGCTGACCAACCTCGCGCCAGCACTCTCGACCTGGGCCGAAGGCGACTTCAGCCGCGACATCGAATTGGGCAAGACCAATCGCGAACTGCATGACATCCAGGCCTCGCTCAATCGACTGCGCGCCTACCTCGTCGATCTGGTCGGAACCATTCGCCTCAACGCCGAGCAGGTTGCCGGCAGCAGCCGCACCCTGGCCGAGTTGAGCAATGATTTGCACAGCGGCGCCGAACATCAGGCGGGTGACACCGCGTTGATCCGCGACTCCCTCGGTGAACTGGAAGCGACCATTCAACAAGTCGCCGGCGATGCCAGCCAGGCTGCCGACGCCAGCCGCCATGCTGGATTGGCGGTGGAACATGGACAGAAAGTCATCGGATTGAGCCTCACCGGGCTGCATGCGCTGGTGGGCGAAGTACAAAGCAATGCACAGATGATCGAACACCTGGCAGAGGAGTCCGCCACCATCGGCGGCGTGCTGACGGTGATCCGCTCGATTGCCGACCAGACCAACCTGCTGGCCCTGAACGCCGCCATCGAAGCGGCCCGCGCCGGGGAAATGGGACGCGGGTTTGCCGTCGTGGCGGAAGAGGTTCGGTCATTGGCGCAGCGCACCGCAGGCGCTACGGCGGAGATCCAGAACTTGATCGCCGGGCTGCAGACAGCGGCCCGAGAGTCGGTGGAAGGCATGCGAGCGCAGGTTGAACACGCGGAGGCGACAGCCAATCAGGCCCAGGCGGCCGACGGTGCGCTGGATAAAATCGTCGGGGCGATCCAGACGATTTCCGACACCGCCGTACGCATTGCCGATGTCACGGCTCAGCAGAGCGGAGCCGTCAGCGAAATCCGCGATCACAGTGAGCGGATTCACCAATTGGGCGGGGATAACTTGCTGCGTATCGGTGAGGGGCGTGAGCAAGGCGAGCATTTGTTGGTATTGGGCGGGCGGTTGCATACGGCCGTTCAGGCATTCCGCGTCTGACAGACCACCACATACCTGTAGGAGCGAGGCTTGCCCGCGAACCAAACGACACGGTTTATCAGGCGAACCGTGTCATCGTTCTTCGCGGGCAAGCCTCGCTCCTACAGGGGCGGGGCAATCCGTGCAACTGTCCGCTATCATGCCCCCAATTCCGATACGCGAGATCGTCATGCGCCGTTTGCTCTGCCTGCTGCTTTTAGTGCTCGCCCTGCCGGCCACCGCCGCCGGTTTGCTGGAGAGTCGACCCAGTTCCACCCTGGGCTCGATCAACAACAGCGCCGACTTCCTGCCGGTGCGCGAAGCCTTTCAACTGAGCCTGATAGACAGCACGCCACAATCGATCAAGCTGCGTTTTGTCGCCACCGAGGGTTATTACCTCTACCGCCATCGCTTTCAGTTTCGCGCCGACCCTGCCGAGATCGTAGTCGGCCCGGCACAGCTGCCCAAAGGCGAGCAGAAGCACGATGAGTACTTCGGCGACGTCGAGGTTTACCACGGGATTCTCGATGTCGAACTGCCGCGCAGCGATCAACGCGCCTTCACGCTGGCGGTGACCTATCAAGGGTGTGCCGACAAAGGCCTGTGCTATCCGCCCGAGACCGAACGCCTGAGTATCGACGGCAGTGGCGGCGCCACCACGAGTTGGAGCTGGCGGGAGCTGGCATTATTCTTCCTTGCGGGCCTTGGCCTGACCTTCACCCCTTGCGTGTTGCCGATGCTGCCGATCCTCTCCGGCGTGGTGTTGCGTGGCCAGGTGGGTGGCTTGCGCGGCTTCAACCTGTCGCTCGCTTACGTGCTGCCGATGGCCGCCTGCTTCGCCCTGCTCGGTGCGTTGATGGGGATGTTCGGCGCGCAGCTCAACCTTCAGGCGCGGCTGCAATCGGCGTGGGTGCTGGTGCCGTTCGCAATGTTTTTTGCGCTGTTTGCCCTGGCGATGTTCGGTGTCTTCGAACTCAAGTTGCCGCACGCGATCAGCAGTCGGCTGGACCGAATTGCCGGGCGCACCGAAGGCGGTTCGTTGTGGGGCGCGGCGGTGCTGGGCGTGGTTTCCAGTCTGTTGGTTTCACCCTGCGTCTCGGCACCGCTGGCCGGCGCGCTGCTGTACATCAGCGCCAGTGGCGATGCGTTGGGCGGCGGCTTGAAACTGTTCATGCTCGGCCTCGGCATGGGCGCACCGCTGTTGCTGGTGGCCACTGGCGGCGCCGCCTGGCTGCCGAAAAGCGGACCATGGCTGGTCTACGTGAAAAACGCGATTGGCGTGTTGTTGCTGGGTCTGGCGATCGGCCTGCTCAGTCGCGTGCTGCCGGGGCAGATCACTTTGTTGCTGATCGGCTTGCTGGCCGGTGGTGTCGGTTTGTTCATGGGCGCGCTGGAGTTCGTCTACAAACCTCCGCGAAAACGCCTGGGTCAGTTGCTCGGGATGTTCCTGCTGTTTTATGCACTGGCCTGTTGGTATGGCGCCTTCAGTGGCCAGACCGATCCGTTCAATCCAATCGGCCAGCCGCGTGTCGTCAGCAACAATGAGCAGTCGCAAAACACCAGCGACTGGCAAACCGTCACGACTCCGGCAGAACTCGATCACGTCCTCGCCGAAGCCAAATCCTCCGGCACCCCGCTGCTGCTCGACTGGTACGCCGACTGGTGCATCAGCTGCAAAGTCATCGAACACAAAGTGCTTAACGACGCGCAGGTCGTCGAACGCCTCAAGGGGTATCGGCTGATTCGCTTCGACATCACCGCCAGCAACGCCGAGCAACGCGCACTCCTCGACCGCTACACACTATTCGGCCCACCGGCGCTGATGTTTTTCGGCAAGGACGGTGTCGAACGCGCCGATGTACGAGTGATCGGCGAAATCAGCGCCACGGACTTCGCCGAACGTGTATCCAAAGCAAATGACCGGATTTAATCACCCGGTCACATATTTCGCGCAAACATCGGCCATCGTGCTGGCTATTGCATAGAACTGGACAGTCACAAAGGCTTTGCGGCATAGTCGCCGGGTTCTGACAAATGCACACGGATAACGAGGAACAGCAGATGGCGACCCTATTGGTTCTGCACGGCCCCAACCTGAACATGCTCGGCACCCGTGAACCGGGCACCTATGGCGCTACGACACTGGCGCAGATCAATCAGGACCTGGAACGCCGCGCTCGTGAAGCCGGCCATCATTTGCTGCACCTGCAAAGCAACGCCGAGTACGAATTGATCGACCGCATCCACGCTGCCCGCAGCGAAGGTGTGGACTTCATTCTGATCAATCCAGCAGCTTTTACACACACAAGTGTCGCATTACGTGACGCGCTGCTGGCGGTGAGCATCCCATTCATCGAAGTGCATTTGTCTAACGTGCACAAACGCGAACCTTTCCGCCATCACTCTTACTTCTCCGACGTAGCGGTGGGAGTGATCTGCGGCCTTGGCGCCAGCGGTTATCGACTGGCCCTGGAGGCTGCACTAGAGCAGCTTGAACAACAAGCTATACGCCCCTGACCGACCCTTGGGAGTTGATGATTCATGGATATCCGTAAAGTTAAGAAACTGATCGAACTGCTGGAAGAGTCCGGCATCGACGAGCTCGAGATCAAGGAAGGCGAAGAGTCCGTTCGCATCAGCCGCCATAGCAAAACCCCGGCTCAGCAATACTACGCTCCGGCGCCAATGCACGCTCCGGCTCCAGCGCCTGCCGCTGCTGCCCCGGTTGCCGCCGCTGCCGCTCCTGCTGCACCGTCCGCCCCTGCCCTGAACGGCGCCGTTGCCCGTTCGCCAATGGTCGGCACCTTCTATCGCAAATCTTCGCCAAGCTCGCCGTCCTTCGTTGAAGTCGGCCAGACCGTGAAGAAAGGCGACACCCTGTGCATCGTCGAAGCCATGAAGATGATGAACCACATCGAAGCTGAAACCAGCGGTGTGATCGAATCCATCCTCGTCGAAGACGGCCAGCCGGTTGAGTACGACCAACCGCTGTTCACCATCGTTTGAACCGCGGAGAAACTTTGATGACTGCGAAGTTGGAAAAAGTTCTGATCGCCAACCGCGGTGAGATCGCACTGCGGATTCTGCGTGCCTGCAAAGAGATGGGCATCAAGACCGTCGCCGTTTACTCCAAGGCCGACAAAGAGCTGATGCACCTGGGCCTGGCAGACGAGTCCGTCTGCATCGGTCCGGCCTCGGCCGCCCACTCTTACCTGCACATCCCGGCAATCATCGCCGCGGCTGAAGTGACCGGCGCCACCGCCATTCACCCAGGCTACGGTTTCCTTGCGGAAAACGCTGATTTCGCTGAGCAGGTCGAGAACTCCGGCTTCGCCTTCATTGGTCCGAAAGCCGACACCATTCGCCTGATGGGCGACAAGGTATCGGCCAAGCACGCGATGATCGCTGCTGGCGTTCCAACCGTTCCGGGCTCTGACGGCCCGCTGCCGGAAGACGAAGAAACCGCTCTGCGCATCGGTCGCGAAGTCGGTTACCCGGTGATCATCAAAGCCGCTGGCGGCGGTGGTGGTCGCGGCATGCGCGTTGTGCATAGCGAAGAAGACCTGATCTCCTCGGCGAAACTGACCCGCTCCGAAGCCGGCGCGGCGTTCGGCAACCCGATGGTCTATCTGGAAAAATTCCTGACCAACCCACGTCACGTGGAAGTCCAGGTACTTTCCGACGGCCAGGGTCACGCCATTCATCTGGGCGACCGCGATTGCTCGCTGCAACGTCGTCACCAGAAGGTTCTCGAAGAAGCGCCGGCACCGGGCATCGACGAGAAAGCACGTCAGGAAGTCCTCGCTCGCTGCGTCAAGGCATGCATCGACATCGGCTACCGCGGCGCCGGCACCTTTGAGTTCCTTTACGAAAACGGTCACTTCTACTTCATCGAGATGAACACTCGTGTCCAGGTAGAGCACCCGGTTTCGGAAATGGTCACCGGTATCGACATCGTCAAGGAGATGCTCAGCATCGCCGCCGGCAACAAGCTGTCGTTCACCCAGGATGACGTAGTCATCCGCGGTCACGCGCTGGAATGCCGGATCAACGCCGAAGACCCGAAAACCTTCATGCCAAGCCCGGGCACGGTCAAGCATTTCCACGCTCCAGGCGGCAACGGCGTTCGCGTCGATTCGCACCTGTACAGCGGTTATGCCGTTCCGCCGAACTACGATTCGTTGATCGGCAAGCTGATCACCTACGGCGCAACCCGTGACGAAGCCATGGCGCGCATGCGCAATGCGCTGGACGAAATCGTTGTCGACGGGATCAAGACCAACATCCCGCTGCACCGCGACCTGACCCGCGATGAAGGCTTCTGCAAAGGTGGTGTGAACATTCACTACCTGGAACACAAGCTGGCTGGCGAAAAGCACTAAGCTTTAGCCTGATCAACAAAGCCGCCTTCGGGCGGCTTTGTTGTTTCTGAAGGTTTCATATCTTTCTGTAGGAGCGAGGCTTGCCCGCGAAGGGCGCGCCTCAATCGTACAGACATACCGCAGCGCCTGGTTCGCGGGCAAGTCGAATCGTCGCACCGCTCGCTCCTACGAAGAACACGCATATGTCGACCTTGTCGTCTTCTGCCTCGCGCTCGCGTAAACTTGCGCGCTTCTCGCAGCCCGCTAGGCTGCAATCAATATTTTTCAAAGGTACCCGCCATGCCTTGGCTGCAAGTCCGTCTCGCCATCAGCCCAGAACAAGCCGAAACCTACGAAGACGCTTTCCTTGAAGTGGGCGCCGTGTCGGTGACTTTCATGGACGCCGAAGACCAGCCGATCTTCGAACCGGAACTCAACACCACCCCGCTGTGGTCCCACACGCACCTGCTGGCCCTGTTCGAAGGCGGCACCGAAGCCGCTTCGGTCCTGGCGCATCTGGAGCTGCTGACCGGCAGCCCGCTGCCCGAGCATCACAGCGAAGTCATCGAAGACCAGGACTGGGAACGCAGCTGGATGGACGATTTCCAGCCAATGCGCTTCGGCCAACGCCTGTGGATCGTGCCGAGCTGGCACGCCGCGCCTGAACCCGACGCCGTGAACATCCTGCTGGACCCGGGCCTCGCGTTCGGCACCGGCACGCACCCGACCACCGCGCTGTGCCTGGAATGGCTCGACGGTCAGGACTTGAAAGGCTGCAACGTGCTGGACTTCGGTTGCGGCTCGGGGATCCTGGCGATTGCCGCCCTGCTGCTCGGCGCCAAGGAAGCCGTCGGCACTGACATCGACGTGCAGGCGCTGGAAGCCTCGCGCGACAACGCCGGTCGCAACAACATCGCCGATGCGCTCTTCCCGCTGTATCTGCCGGAAGATCTGCCACAGGTTAAGGCCGACGTGCTGGTGGCCAACATCCTCGCCGGCCCGCTGGTCTCCCTCGCACCGCAACTGTCGAGCCTGGTCAAGCCGGGTGGTCGCCTGGCGCTGTCGGGCATCCTCGCCGAGCAAGGTGATGAAGTAGCCGCCGCCTACGCGCAGGACTTCGATCTGGACCCGATCGCCAATCGCGATGGCTGGGTGCGCATCACTGGCCGTCGGCGCTAGAATGAGCGCCTGCATAATCCGGATCGCCGCATGACCGACAGCTTCGTCACCCAGTGCCCGCATTGCCAAACCAGCTTCCGCGTCAGCCATGCTCAGTTGAGCGTGGCCCGTGGAGTGGTTCGTTGCGGCTCGTGCCTGCAGGTGTTCAACGCCGCCAAGCAACTGCTTGAGCAGGCAGGCAAGGAAGTGATCCCCCCGGCGGCTCCGGCCATCGTCGAGACAGCCGAGCCAGAACCACGGGCCATCAGCCAGAAGCAGTGGACTGCCGCCGAACTGGACCTGGACAGCCTGGACCTGGATGAAGAACTCGCTCGACTGGAACAGCGGGAAATCCAGCCGACCACCGAATTCGGTCGCCACCGCGAAGACAGCCTGAGCGCCCGCCGCGATAGCGCCGAGCACGACGAAGAGCCGTGGTCCGACAGCCTGTTCAGCGAATCCGCTGCCGATCGCGCCGAAGCGGCGCAAGCGACAGAAGCTGCCGAAGTCCCCCTCACGCCCGAGCCGGCGATCGAGCCGAGCAAACCTTCGCGCACCGAACCCTCGCTGTCCCTGGAACCCGTGGAACTGGACGACGAGCCTCTGCCGCCGCAACTGCGCCTGAACGATCCACTCGACGCCCCGCTCCATCACGAACGCCTGTCAGCCACCGACGCCAGTGACGATATCGATGACGACCTGCCTTCGATCGAACCGCTGCGCAAACGCCGTGAACGCAGCGAACCGGGCGTACGCGCCGAGGTGCTGCAAGACCTGACCGATGACCCGCTGCAACTTGACTGGCAAAAACGCCGCTCACCCTGGGGCCGACGGTTTTTCTGGTTGCTGCTGATCCTGCTCGGCGCTGGCGCACTCGCGGGTCAATACATCGCTTACCATTTTGACGAACTGGCTCGCCAGGATCAGTACCGTCCGTGGTTCCAGCAGTTCTGCCCGCAAATCGGCTGCACCGTGCCGTCAAAAGTCGACATCGCGAAAATCAAGAGCAGCAACCTGGTGGTGCGCAGCCATCCAGAATTCAATGGCGCGCTGGTGGTCGACGCGATCATCTACAACCGCGCGCCGTTCTCCCAGCCGTTCCCGTTGCTGGAGCTGCGCTTTGCCGACCTCAACGGTCACCTGATCGCCAGCCGTCGTTTCAAGCCCGGCGAGTACCTCAACGGCGATCTTGAAGGCATGGCGGAAATGCCGCCGCAAACGCCGATCCACATCGCCCTGGACATCCTCGACCCAGGCGCCAAAGCCGTGAACTACAGCCTGAGCTTTCACTCACCCGAGTGAAACGCTTCAGTGTTACGGGTTTGACGGCACATTTCTGGCAGAGACCGCTCATACCAAACTGCTGGCAATAACAGAATAACTGTTCAGATTTTGTTCAATTCAGCCTTTATCCAGTCATCGAGAGCGGGTATCATGCCAACCCTTTTTCGAACTCTCATGATCCGGCCCCACAACTGGAAAGTCCTATGTCGGCGGTACGCATCGGTCCATACACATTGCACAACGGCTTGATTCTCGCCCCTATGGCGGGTGTCACCGACCAACCCTTTCGTCAGCTGTGCAAGCGACTGGGCGCAGGACTTGTAGTCTCGGAAATGGTCACCAGCGACATGAGTTTGTGGAACACCCGCAAATCGCGCATGCGCATGATCCACGAAGGTGATCCCGAGCCACGCTCGGTGCAGATCGCCGGTGGTGATGCACAGATGCTGGCGGATGCGGCCAGGGCCAACGTCGAACTGGGCGCACAGATTATTGATATCAACATGGGCTGTCCGGCAAAGAAGGTCTGCAACAAGGCCGCCGGTTCCGCATTGTTGAAGGATGAAGCACTGGTGACCGAGATCCTGCAGGCCGTGGTGGCTGCGGTTGATGTGCCGGTTACCTTGAAGATCCGTACCGGCTGGGACCGGGACAACAAGAACGGTCTGACGGTGGCGAAGATCGCCGAGCAGGCAGGCATTACGGCGTTGGCGGTCCATGGCCGCACCCGTGCCGATCTGTACACCGGTGAAGCCGAGTACGACACCATTGCCGCGATCAAGCAGGCCGTGTCGATGCCGGTCTTCGCCAATGGCGACATCGATTCGCCGGAAAAGGCCCGCTACGTGCTCGACGCGACCGGTGCCGATGGACTGTTGGTTGGACGGGCTGCCCAGGGGCGGCCATGGATTTTTCGCGAGATCGACCATTTCCTGCGTACCGGCGAAAAACTCCCGGCGCTGGACCTGATCGAGGTGGAACGCATTCTGCTAGAGCATCTGGCCGCACTGCACGTCTTCTATGGAGATGTCATGGGTGTCCGGATCGCTCGGAAGCATGTGGGCTGGTATCTCGCAACCTTGCCGGGCGCCAGGGAGTTTCGCGCCCACTTCAATCGTTTGGAAGATACGGAAGCACAATGCGCCAACGTTCAGGGCTTCTTCGCCGAACGTTACAAGAGCCTGACAGGGGACGGAGAAGAGGTGGCCGCATGACGATGATGACCGAGACTTTAGTGAGTGGAACAACACCCGTGAGCGACAACGTGAATTTGAAACAGCACCTCAATACGCCGAGCGAAGAAGGCCAGACCCTTCGCGGGAGTGTCGAGAAGGCGCTGCACAATTATTTCGCCCACCTTGAGGGCGCTGCCGTCACGGATGTGTACAACCTGGTGCTCTCCGAAGTCGAGGCGCCCCTGCTCGAGTGCGTGATGAACTACGTCAAGGGTAACCAGACCAAGGCCAGCGAGCTGCTCGGGCTGAACCGAGGCACCCTGCGCAAGAAACTCAAGCAGTACGATTTGCTGTAAGCATTCAATCAAACCAGAAAGGCGCCCGCGTAAAAACGGTCGCCTTTTTTGCTGACTCCTTTGCTTTTGATGGAAATTGAAATGACCGACCAGACTACCCGCCTGCCGATCCGCCGCGCCTTGATCAGCGTTTCCGACAAGACCGGGATCCTCGAATTCGCCAAAGAGCTTGAAGCCCTGGGCGTCGAGATCCTCTCCACCGGCGGAACGTTCAAGCTGCTGCGTGACAACGGTGTTGCCGCAGTGGAAGTCGCGGATTACACCGGTTTCGCAGAAATGATGGACGGTCGGGTGAAAACCCTGCACCCGAAAATCCACGGCGGGATCCTCGGTCGTCGCGGTATCGACGACGCGATCATGAACGAGCACGGCATCAAGCCGATCGATCTGGTGGCCGTCAACCTGTACCCGTTCGAAGCCACCATCAACAAGCCAGGCTGTGACCTGCCGACCGCCATCGAGAACATCGACATCGGCGGCCCGACCATGGTCCGTTCGGCGGCAAAAAACCATAAAGACGTGGCCATCGTGGTGAATGCCAGCGACTACGCCAACGTGCTGGAAAGCCTGAAGGCCGGCGGCCTGACCTACGCTCAGCGTTTCGACCTGATGCTCAAGGCCTTCGAACACACCGCCGCCTACGACGGCATGATCGCCAACTACATGGGCACCGTGAACCAGGCCGCTGACACCCTCAGCACCGAAGGTCGCAGCGAGTTCCCGCGCACCTTCAACAGCCAGTTCATCAAGGCTCAGGAAATGCGCTACGGCGAGAACCCGCACCAGAGCGCGGCGTTCTACGTTGAAGCCAAGCCTGCCGAAGTCGGTATCGCCACCGCGACCCAACTGCAAGGCAAGGAGCTGTCCTACAACAACGTGGCCGACACCGACGCCGCGCTGGAATGTGTGAAGAGCTTCGTCAAGCCGGCCTGCGTGATCGTCAAGCACGCCAACCCGTGTGGTGTTGCCGTGAGCCCGGACGCCGAAGGCGGCATCCGTCAGGCCTACGAACTGGCCTACGCCACCGACACTGAATCCGCGTTCGGCGGCATCATCGCCTTCAACCGCGAGCTGGATGCCGAGACCGCCAAGGCGATCGTCGAGCGTCAGTTCGTCGAAGTGATCATCGCCCCGAGCGTCAGCGAAGAAGCCCGTGCCATCGTCGCGGCAAAAGCCAACGTGCGCCTGCTGGCCTGCGGCGAGTGGTCGGCTGACCGCGCGGCTGCCTGGGACTACAAACGCGTCAACGGTGGCCTGCTGGTGCAGAGCCGCGACATCGGCATGATCAGCGCCGATGACCTGAAAGTCGTGACCAAGCGTGCACCGACCGAACAGGAAATCCACGACCTGATCTTCGCCTGGAAAGTCGCCAAGTACGTCAAGTCCAACGCCATCGTCTACGCCAAGAACCGTCAGACCATCGGTGTCGGCGCAGGCCAGATGAGCCGCGTGAACTCCGCGCGCATTGCCGCGATCAAGGCTGAACATGCCGGCTTGCAGGTGGCGGGTTCGGTCATGGCATCCGACGCGTTCTTCCCGTTCCGCGACGGCCTGGACAACGCGGCCAAGGTCGGCATCACTGCGGTGATCCAGCCAGGCGGCTCGATGCGTGACAACGAAGTGATTGCAGCAGCTGATGAAGCCGGCATTGCCATGGTCTTCACCGGCATGCGCCACTTCCGTCACTAAGCACGACGATCAACTGTGGGAGCTGGCCTGCCAGCGATAGCATCCCCTCGGTTTAGCCGATAAACCGAGTTGTTTGCATCGCCGGCAGGCCAGCTCCCACAGAAAAGCGCCCTTGCGGCGCTCAACAGAATTAGCGTCATCCGAGGTTTTTGAAATGAATGTTTTGATCATTGGCAGCGGTGGCCGTGAACACGCCCTGGCCTGGAAAGTGGCTCAGGATCCGCGCGTGCAGAAAGTTTTCGTGGCTCCGGGCAACGCCGGCACCGCCATTGAAGCCAAGTGCGAAAACGTCGCTATCGATGTGCTCGCACTGGAGCAACTGGCCGACTTCGCCGAGAAAAACGTTTCCCTGACCATCGTCGGTCCGGAAGTGCCGCTGGTTGCCGGCGTCGTCGATCTGTTCCGCTCCCGTGGCCTGGACTGCTTCGGTCCGACCGCTGGCGCCGCGCAGCTGGAAGGTTCGAAAGCCTTCACCAAGGATTTCCTGGCACGCCACAAGATCCCGACCGCCGACTACCAGAACTTCACCGAGATCGAGCCAGCCCTGGCTTATCTGCGTGAAAAAGGCGCACCGATCGTGATCAAGGCCGATGGCCTGGCCGCCGGTAAAGGCGTGATCGTTGCCATGACACTGGCCGAAGCCGAAGACGCCGTGCGCGACATGCTCGCGGGTAACGCGTTTGGCGAAGCCGGTTCGCGCGTGGTCATCGAAGAATTCCTGGACGGCGAGGAAGCCAGCTTCATCGTCATGGTCGACGGCAAGAACGTCCTGCCGATGGCCACCAGCCAGGACCACAAACGCGTCGGCGACGGCGATACCGGCCCGAACACCGGCGGCATGGGTGCTTACTCCCCTGCGCCAGTCGTCACCAGCGAAGTGCACAAGCGCGTCATGGACCTGGTGATCTGGCCGACCGTGCGCGGCATGGCCGAGGAAGGCAATGTTTACACCGGTTTCCTCTACGCTGGCTTGATGATCGACAAGGCTGGTAACCCAAAAGTCATCGAATTCAACTGCCGTTTCGGCGACCCTGAGACCCAACCGGTTATGCTGCGCTTGCAGTCGAGCCTGGTGTTGCTGGTCGAGGCGGCCCTGGCGCAAGCGCTGGACAAGGTCGAAGCCCAATGGGATCCACGCCCGAGCGTCGGTATTGTTTTGGCGGCAGGCGGCTATCCTGGCGACTACGCTAAAGGCGTCGCCATCAACGGTCTGGATGCAGCCGCAGCGCTGGAAGGCAAAGTCTTCCACGCCGGTACTGCGCTCAAGGACGGTCAAGTGGTGACGGCCGGCGGTCGGGTGCTTTGCGCCACTGCCATGGGTGCCAGCGTCGATGCTGCCCAGCAGCAGGCTTACAAGCTGGCCGCGAAGATTGACTGGGAAGGCTGCTTCTATCGCAAGGACATTGGCTACCGTGCCATTGCCCGTGAGCGTGGCGAAAATCAGGAATAAGCGATCCATTCGGCAGGGCTTGGGATTCAGGCCCTTGCCGGACTATTCCGGCGCCGCGCATAGTTATATTCTGGCATCAACCTACGAAGGGATTTCGCCGTGCGCTGGCTCAGGATTGCCATAGGTTTCACAGTCACGCTGCTGACGCTGCTCTGCATGCTTCCGGCCCAGGCCGCGCAAGGCAGTGGCTGGGCGCTATTGCTTGACGAACAGGGCGACCTGCAACTCAGCGACATCCGTTCCGCTCGTTTCACCAATCAATTCAGCCCCATCGAACTCGAACGCCTCACCGCGGCCGAGCCCGGCGGTGCACTCTGGTTGCGCTTCAGGCTGGCACCCGGCAAGCATGAGCAGTTGCTGCGGGTGTTCGCTCCCGACCTGTCGCACCTCAATCTTTATGTGCTGGACGGCGACAAGCTGATCGAGCAACTGAACACCGGCACCGAACAGCCTCAGGCAGAACGGCCACTACCCAACAGCGACTTCATGTTGCCGTTGCCGCAAAGCGAAAAACCCCTCGACGTCTACCTGCGCCTGGTGTCCGACCACCAGATGCGGCCTTACATCACCCTGCAATCGGCAATCATGACCGCAGCCAATCAGAGCCAGACGCTGATTTACGGTCTGCTGTTCGGCTGCATCGGGATGCTGATCCTGCACAACCTGATCCGTTACGCTTACACCCGCTCGCGCAGCAGCCTGTGGCTGGCAGGTTGTGAAGCGTTGCTGATGATCAGCCTGGCGCTGCTGCTGAATCTCGCGGGCCCATGGCTGTCGGACTGGCATGCGGTGCAAACACCGGGCGCTTACCTCGCCCTGCTACTGACCGCACCGTGCGGGCTGATGTTCGCCTACCGTTTCTTCGCCCCGCTCGGCCCGCACCCGCTGAACAAGCTGCTGCTGGGCGACATCCTGTTCATTGTGGCTTGCGGTCTGCTGCTGTTGTTCGTCAACACGCTACCGCTGAACATCATCACCTACGCGCTGGTCGCCCTCGCGGGCCTCACGATGTTGTTCGTCAGCGCCTGGCACTGGCAAAAAGGCTATCGCCCGGCCCGACTGTTCGTGGCCGCCATGGTGGTGTTCAACGTCGGCACGCTGATTATCCTGCCGGCGCTGCTGGGCCTGACGCTGGTAGAACCGCAAGGCCTGATCATTGCCCTGCTGGTGTTCATTTGCATCAGCGGCCTGTTGATGAGCATTGCCCTGAGCGAACGCCAGCGCAGCATCACCGAAGACCGTTTCAGCGTCAGCCGCGATCTGGCCGCCAGCAACGCCGAGATCAATGCCAAGGCCGAATTCCTGGCGAAGATCAGTCATGAAATCCGTACCCCGATGAATGGCGTACTGGGCATGACCGAACTGTTGTTGGGCACGCCACTCTCGGTCAAGCAGCGCGATTACGTGCAAACCATTCACAGCGCCGGCAACGAACTGCTGACCCTGATCAACGAGATTCTCGACATTTCCAAGCTCGAATCCGGGCAGATCGAGCTCGACGATGTGCAGTTCGATCTCAATGCGCTGATCGAAGACTGCCTGAGTATCTTCCGCGCCAAGGCCGAACAGCAGAACGTCGAGCTGATCAGCTTTATCCAGCCACAAGTGCCGCGGGTCATCAGCGGTGACCCGACGCGCCTGCGCCAGACGCTGCTGAGCCTGCTGGAAAACGCCCTGAAGAAAACCGACGAAGGCGAGATCCTGATTGTCGTCGCCCTCGACGAGCGCACGGCCAAACCGCGCTTGCGCATTGCCGTACAAGACAGCGGCGAGCCGATGGACGCCGAAGAACGCGACGCGCTGATGCACGCCGAACTGCACAGCAAGAACTTCCTCTCGACCACCCGCCTGGGCGGCAACCTGGGGCTGGTGATCGCCCGTCAGTTGATTCGCCTGATGCAAGGGGAGTTCGGCATCAAGAGCGGCGCCAGCCAGGGCAGCACCTTATGGCTGACCTTGCCGCTGGACCCCGACCGCCTCGAACACCCGACGTCCGACCTCGATGGCCCGCTGCAAGGCGCACGGGTATTGGTGGTGGACGACAACGACACTTGCCGCAAGGTACTCGTGCAGCAGTGCAGTGCCTGGGGCCTGAATGTCAGCGCGGTGCCGTCCGGCAAGGAAGCCCTGGCGCTGCTGCGCACCAAGGCTCACCTGCGCGATTACTTCGACGTGGTCCTGCTGGACCAGAACATGCCCGGCATGACCGGCATGCAACTGGCGGCCAAGATCAAGGAAGACCCGAGCCTGAACCACGACATCCTGCTGATCATGCTCACAGGCATCAGCAATGCGCCGAGCAAGATCATCGCGCGCAACTCCGGGATCAAGCGCATCCTCGCCAAACCGGTGGCCGGCTACACCCTGAAGACCACGCTGGCGGATGAACTGAATCAACGCAACAAGGGCCTCGCGGTATCGCAGTTCCCATCCACCGGCCCGACCCTGCCGGTCAAGGTTCCCAGCGACTTCCGCATTCTGGTGGCCGAAGACAACAGCATCTCGACCAAGGTGATTCGCGGCATGCTGGGCAAACTCAACTTGCAACCGGACACCGCCAGCAATGGCGAAGAAGCCTTGCAGGCAATGAAAGCCCAACGTTACGACCTGGTGCTGATGGATTGTGAAATGCCGATCCTCGACGGTTTCTCCGCCACCCAGCAATTGCGTGCCTGGGAAGTCGGCAACCAACGGATTCGCACCCCGGTGGTGGCATTGACCGCACACATCCTCGCCGAGCATAAAGAGCGCGCACGTCAGGCCGGCATGGACGGCCACATGGCCAAACCGGTCGAGCTGTCGCAGTTGCGCGAGCTGATCGAACATTGGGTTGCCCAGCGCGATCAACAGCAACGGACGGCAACACAACCGTCCTGAGCCGACAGACCCTGCAACGCCTGATAGACTCCCCCACGACTTCTCTCGCCAGTGAGCCTGCATCATGCTCCACGTGTTGTTCAGCGTTTACCTGAAGATGCTGGTGCTCTACAGCCCGTTCTTCGTGTTGTCCTGTTTCATCAGCCTGACCCGCGGTTATTCGCGCAAGGAACAACGGCGGCTGGCCTGGAAAGTGGCAACGGCCACACTGATTTCCAGTGTCTTGCTGTACTTGTTCGGACGGTACATTTTCAGTGTTTTCGGCATTACCGTGGACGCGTTCCGCATCGGTGCCGGCAGCGTGCTGTTTATCTCGGCACTGGGCATGGCCCAAGGCAAGTCGGCGGTCCAGACCGATAACGTGCAGCAGGACGTCACCATCGTCCCGCTGACCATCCCCCTGACCGTCGGCCCCGGCACCATCGGCGCCTTGCTGGTGATGGGCGTGAGCCAGCCCCACTGGGATGACAAGCTCACCGCCATCCTCAGCATTGCCCTGGCCAGCTTTACCGTTGGTGTGGTGCTTTACCTGTCGAACCGCATCGAGCGCATTCTCGGCGACCAGGGTTTGCAGATTGTCAGCCGATTGATGGGGTTGTTTGTGTGTGCACTGGCAGCACAAATCATCTTCACGGGCGTAAAAGGGTACCTGGTGCCTTAGTGACAATCCTTCACTGAAAGCCAGGGGCTTTTTAGCCCCTGGCGGCCGGGCTTCATTTAACCGGCGAAAACTCCATGAAAACGGCCTCTCTGAGATCATCAAGGAACTTGATGCAATCAGCCTCTCTCCTCAAGTCTTCTTCGTGAATGGTAAAGTGCGCCTTACCTTGAAAGATCGGAAGTTCGGAAGTATCCCACTCTACAAAAAGAACTTTTGCATCCTTGTCCGATGAGTCGTAACGGACAGTCGCCACGGCCATCGTCACTTCAGCGTCTTCGTCTTGTTTGCAAACAGACACGCCAAAATTACCACCACTGGCTTCAGTCGCATGACGTTCAAACAGTTTGACGGCTTCAGGTTGTTTTTTCAGTGCATCAATAGTTTTGTCTGCGACAACCTTAAGCGCATTCGCGGCCGTACCCGCCAGGCCACCGGCCACAGAATGAACAATATCCAGAGCTACATTATCCAGCGTCAACTTGGCGGAGGTGGATTTGTACTGGGTAAAGGCACTGTGGTATTCGGTCCAGCCCGTGGCAAACATCAGCTTTTTAAAGCTCTCATATCGTGCAATTTTCTGTTCTTTAGCAGGAAACAGAATTTTTGAAGCGATATCGGCATACGCGTAGGTGTTTTTTACGATGCGCTTGTTGCGCCGCGACATCCCGTCCAGGAAGCCCACTACACCACTGCCCATGATCGCGGCATTCATTTCATCCCGGTCAAACGGTAGCTTTACTGCGGAGCGCGCCTGGATTTTCGGACCGGCAAGTTCAAGTTTGGCTCGACATTGTTCAAGACATTGATCGAAATAAAGACTGGCTTCTGCTTCATTCATTTTATTCATCTTATAAACCTTAAATTCAAATATATAAAAGCCGAACTGGCTCCGTCGAAAAACTATCGCACCCACCCGACAGATTCAACAGCACCAGAACTTATAAAAAAACAACAAAACAACCTACAAATATCGAGATGTAACGAACCATAATTAATTACAACAAATCAATAAAAACCAAACAAGAGAAAAACCCAATAGATCCGCACACGCCTGCACGCCCCATTAAAAAACAAGAACTCAACTTACACAGAAATGTAAATAATCCGACTCACCAAGAGAGCTAGAAGATAAACATCCTCTATTCATTCAGGAATTAACCTACATCCTCTGGCGAATGTTTTTTACGACAGCGCAAAGAAAAAGCCACGGCAAATCGAGTGGAAACCCGGCCGTGGCTTTTTTTTAGCGAAGCGCAACGCTTCAGGTGGCAGGCTTTTCTCCATACCAACGCGGCGTGTACACCCAGTCACCGCCACCCATACGCGAAAACACGCAGGTCGTAGACGAACCCACCAGGACCATGGTGCGCATATCCACCTGGTCCGGGGTCAACTGGCCAAGCGTCGTCACTCGCAGTGTCTGTCCTGGGCGACCGATGTCACGCCCCAACACCACCGGCGTCGCAGGTGTGCGGTATTGCGCGACGATCTCCAGCGCCCGGCCAAGTTGCCATGGACGGGACCGAGAGATCGGGTTGTAGAACGCCAGGGCGAGGTCGGCCTGTGATGCAAGGTCCAGACGCTTCTCGATGATCTCCCAAGGCTTGAGGTTGTCCGACAGCGACAACACACAGAAGTCATGTCCCAGCGGCGCACCGGCCTGAGCCGCCGTCGCCAGTGACGCAGAAACCCCCGGCAGAATTTCCAGATCGACGTTGTGCCACGCGGCATCGCTGGACTCGTGAAGGGCTTCGAGCACCGCAGCCGCCATGGCGAACACTCCCGGATCACCGGAAGAAACCACCACCACCGACCGTCCTTGCGCCGCCAGTTCAAACGCGTGACGTGCGCGCTGCATCTCTTCGCGGTTGTCGGTGCAATGCATGACTTGATCCGCACGGAACGGGCCGGCCATGCGCACATAGGTTTCATAACCGAGCACATCATTGGCGCGCGCCAGTTCGGCCTTGACCGCCGGTACCATCAGCTCGGCAGCACCAGGGCCAAGACCGATCACCGCCAAGCGACCGCGAGGACGACCGATCGACAATGGGTCCAGAGGTTGCTCGGCCACTGCGATAGCAAGGGTGTCGTCGCCGAAGATCTTCACAGACTGACCGAGGGCGTTGCGTGCCAGCTCACTGACTGCGCCGACATCGTTGCCAAAACGCAGCGGCACGCCCAGCTCAAGCGCCGCTTCACGCAGCGCCGCACTCGACATTTCGCTATCGGCGGCCAGCAGACAGGCCACCGATTGCACGGCGATCTTTGCCTGATGCAACGCCTCGCGAATCGCACCCGGCAGATCGGCCACGCCGGTCCCGACGGCCACCAACACGTTGCGCGGATAGATCAACAGCTCGTTGGCCGCCGGTGCACGCTCGGCATGACCGACGTGAACAGCCAGCCGCGCCTGCGGGTCCTCGGGCAACTGCGCCTGCGCCAACCACGGGGCCGCGCCTTCGATGCGCACCGTTTCACCGGCGAGCAAATCGGAAACGAAGCGCTTGCCCAGCTCCAGATCGCCCAAGGCATAACCGCTGGGTGGATTGAGCAGGCAGGTACCGAAGCGCAATTCGCCACTGGTGGTGATCGCCGCCGCGACGTCCAGTGCAGCCGCAATTTCTCGCGCCAGCACGTTCACGCCACCCAGACCGCCCAGCAACGGCACCACTGCGCTGCCATCTTCAGCAACGGCCAGCACCGGCGGCTCGGCGCCCTTTTCCAGCAGCAACGGCGCCAGGGTGCGAATCACGATGCCAGCGGCGCACAGGGCAATGATCGGCGTGTCCTGCTGATAGAGCTCACGCAGGGTCGCGCCGAACTCGTGATAGATGCGGTCCGCGCCCTCGACCCGCTCGGCCAGACCGTGGATCAAGGCGCCCGGGTACACCTGCTGAATTTTGCGTGCGGTCGCGAGGCTGCCATTGCCGAGAATGACAATCGCCGGAACTGGACGAGTCATCAGCCTTGCCACCTTTCGCCTGGAACGATGATCAGCGAGAAGTACGGCGAGGACATCGGCTCGACCTGATCCAGCGGCACGATTTTCTGATTGGCCATGGTCGCGCGTTCGACGTACAGCGCACGCTCGGCCAACCCGAGTTCTTCCAGCACCTGACGGACTTTGGGAAAGTTGCGCCCCAGCTTCATGATCACCGCCGCATCCGCATCGGCGAGACGCCGCTTGAGATCGTCGTGCGGCAACACGCCGGACAGTACCGACAGGCTCTGATTGCGATACACCAATGGCGCGCCAAGTACCGAAGCGCCGCCGAGCATCGAACAGACACCGGGCACGACTTCGGCCTCATATCGCTCGGCCAGGCGATCGTGCAGGTACATGTAGGAACCGTAGAAGAACGGGTCGCCTTCGCAGATCACCGCCACGTCTCGGCCTGCATCCATGTGCGCGGCGAGTTCTTCGCCGGCCGCATCGTAGAAATCGCTGATCACTTGTTCATAGGACAGCGGTGCCGGCAAGGCTTCGGTGGTCACCGGATACACCAGCGGCAGCAGGGTCTGAGCGTCCTGCAAATGCGCTTCGATGATGCCGAAGGCGTTGCCCTTTTTGCCCTTGGCAACGAAGTACGCCACCACCGGCGATTCGCGCAGCAGGCGCAGGGCCTTGACTGTAATCAGTTCCGGATCACCGGGGCCGACGCCGAGGCCGATCAAACGTCCAGGTTGCTGCATCATTCGATCTCCGTGGCGAGGGCATTGACGGCGGCGGCGGCCATGGCGCTACCGCCCAGCCGGCCTTGCATGATGACAAACGGCACACCGCGACTGTCGGCGGCGAGTGCGGCCTTGGATTCGGCGGCACCGACGAAGCCCACCGGGAAGCCAAGGATCAGTGCCGGCTTCGGCGCGCCGGCGTCGAGCATTTCCAGCAGATAAAACAAAGCGGTCGGCGCGTTGCCAATCACCACCACGCTGCCTTCCAGGTGCGGGCGCCACAGTTCCAGCGCGGCGGCGGAACGGGTATTGCCCAGTTCACGGGCAAGCTCCGGAACGCTTTCATCGCGCAGGGTGCAGATGACTTCATTGTTCGCCGGCAAACGCGTGCGGGTCACGCCTTCGGAGACCATCCGCGCATCACACAGGATCGGTGCACCGGCGGCCAAAGCATCGCGCCCGGCCTTGCCCGCGCCTTCCGAAAATTGCAGGCCGTCAATCGCATCGACCATGCCGCAGGCGTGTATCACCCGCACCGCGAGTTTTTCCAGATCGGCCGGGATTCGCTCGAGGTTGGCCTCGGCACGAATGATCGCGAAGGAGTTGCGATAGATCTCCTGACCGTCGCGGATGTAATCAAGCATCAAGGGGGCTCCGTGAGCGGGCGTCGAGCAAGGCGTCGACCGCTTCAATAGTAAGGTTGCGTGCGTGCAGGGCGCCGAAACCCGGCTGCCCCGCTTCGCGAAAATAGAGGTCGTAATGACCGGGGGTGACGGCCAGCAAAGTGACCGGCGCACTGTGCGCGGCGGCACAGGAACGCGGGCAACCACTCAGATGCACGCTCAGCAGCTGGCCATGGCGTTGCAGCAACGCGGCGAGTTGCAGAGCGTCCTGCTTGGTATCGGCCAGGCCCTTGGCGCAGCCTGTCGAGCCAGTGCAGGCAATCAACCGCGACAAGGCCTGACCGGCATCGCAGACCAGGCCCAACGCGTGCAGGCGGCGGATGACTTCATCGGCGTTGTCGTGGTGAATGTTCGGCAACAACAGGCTTTGCCATGGCGTGAACCGCAGCGTTGCATCGCCGTATTCCTGCGCCAGTCGAGCGGCGCCCCGAAGCATGGTGCTATCGAGACGTCCGAGAGGTGGCACGGCCCCGACATAGACATGACCGGCTTGCGCCTGCGGGTGCGCGCCAATGTGCAGCACCTCGTTACTGACTGAACGTTGCCAGATGCTAACGGGCTGGAAAGGCAGTCGCCAGGCGAGGCGAGCGAGAAATTCGGCTTGAGGGACGTCGACCAGCAAGTGGCGCATCCGCGTGTGTTCAGGTCCCGCCAGTTCCAGGAAAAGTTCAAGCACGGCGACCACCAGCGCGTGGCCATCTTCCAGTGGAACACAACCGGCCGGTTGATCGGTGGGGCATCCCGCCAGACCGAAAGCCAGCCATCGCTCGCCCTCTCGCTCGACCGCGGACAACCACAGATCGTGGGGGTGTTCGAGCATCGCCAGGCGTTCACCGCCATCCAGTTGCACGGCGAATTTGGCGCTGAGGTCGTGAAAGCGTTCTTGCCCTTGCAAGGTGGCGAGGATCTGTGCGGCCAATTCACGCGTGTCGAACAGCATCTGCCGATCGATACCTGCGCTCGGGCTCAGCATCAGATTACGTACATCGTCGCCCGCCGCATGCGAAGGGCCAAGGCCTGCGGCGAGCAGACTATCGATCAACGCTTCCTGCTCTTTGACGATGCCGCGAATCTGCAGGTTGGCCCGGTTAGTGGCCTCGATCACTGAGCCGGCATAACGCTGCGCACCTTCGGCGACAGCATTGGCCTGCTCGGAAGTGAGGGTGCCGCCCGCCAGTTTTATCCGGCAGATACCGCCGTCTCTGGCCTGGACGATACGCAGCAGCCCCGGACAGGCCGAGGGGCGTAAAGCGCGGGACATAGGGAGTTCGTTCAAAGGGATGACCGGATCTGAAGTGGGAGCGCCCCCCGTCGGAGGCGAGCGGTATTATGCCTGCTTTGCCGCGCAGCATCATAAGACCACGTGTCGCATTTGCTCCGACCTTGAATCCGTCAGGCGGCCTCCCTCACAGGCGCTCTGAATAAAACTCGAAAATGGCGTCAGCGATCCGGTCGAGCCGATCGTTCAACTCCGGGCGGACTTCGTCGAAGCGGGCTCTGTTCAGGGTCAAGGGAGCGGCTCGATGCGTGAGCGTCACGTTGCCTTCCTTCCAGTCCCAAAACAGAAAATCTTCCCGCTGTGCCAGCGCCCGAAGCGAAAAGTCATTCAGGTCCAGTGATAACTTCCCTTGTTTGTCGTATTCAGCGGGAGCAATGGAAAACTCCCTGCCACGTCGACTTTCAGTGGCCAATGACCAAAGCGCCGACGAATTAGCCAACAATGATTCAAACATGTCTTTTGTAACTATCGCCATCTGACTGTTAACAGCGGCAATTCTGTTCAAATAAATCTGAGTCACTTTACCTGCAAAGTGACTGTAACTTTTCTCGACAACCCTGCGTTCGTCAATTTCCCAGCCCAAGTCCCATAACACCACGGCAAACAAGGAAAACCAGCCTTGCGGATCTGTGTCCCTATTGCGCTGCTGACTCGCATACCACTGCGCATAGCGCACGCTGGAGTTGACGTCACGCTTGTCCTGACGCGACACGCCCCTGGCCGTGCTGATCAGGTTGCCACCCGATAGCGACCCGGCAGCGCCTTGCTGATCCTGCGCGACGTAAAGTCGAGAGTTCTTTGTTTGCCGTGGCGCGAAGTCTCGGTTGAACGCATCAGAATAAGCCATCAAGTCCAGGCTTCCTGTTGTATCAATAACCATAGTCAATTCCTTTTAAACCATTATCAAGTTAGTGCACGAGCATTCAAACTACATAACTTAACCATGACCAGCCACAGACTAATAAAACCAACTTAAAACATTCTATTACTCGCCTCCGCGTCTGCCGCGTTATCATGTGCCGCTTTATGCAGATGAATAGAGATCACACATGGCTCGCTGGCTGACCGTGACAGGCATTGGTGAAGACGGCTTCAAGGGTTTGGGCAGGAATGCCCGGCATGCGTTGCTGGCTGCCTCGAAGATCTTCGGCAGTCAGCGGCAACTGGACCTGCTGCCGCCCTGCATCCGTGGCGAACGCAAACTCTGGCCGACGCCGTTCTCCCTCGATGCGTTGTTGGCCTTGCGGGGTGAGCCGGTGTGCGTGCTGGCCAGCGGCGATCCGATGTTCTTCGGTGTCGGCGCCAGCCTCGCCCGGCAATTGCCCAGCGCGGAAATGCTGATCCTGCCGGCGCCCTCTTCCTGCTCTCTGGCGGCCGCGCGAATGGGCTGGCCGTTGCAGGATGTCGTCACGCTGTCGGTGGTCGCTCGCCCGGTCGCGGCACTTAACGCGCAGTTGTTCAGCGGTGTTCGCTTGTTGGTGCTCAGCAACGACGGGCAAAGCCCCGCCGCAATAACGGCGTTGTTGCGTGAACGTGGTTTCGGGCCGAGCCGCCTGAGCGTGCTGGAACATTTGGGTGGCGAGGCCGAGCGACGCATCGACGGTGTCGCCAACGACTGGGCCGACCCGGCAATCGCCGACCTCAACCTGATCGCCATCGAGTGCATCGCCGACCCCGACACGCCGCGCCTTTCGCGACTGGCCGGCCTGCCGGATTCGGCGTTCAGGCACGACGGTCAACTGACCAAGCGTGATGTGCGTGCAATCACCCTCGCGCGCCTGGCCCCGGTTCCCGGTGAACTGTTGTGGGACGTCGGCGCCGGCAGCGGCTCGATCGGCATCGAGTGGATGCGCGCCCATCCGGGTTGCCGGGCGCTGGCGATCGAGGCCGATGAAGGTCGGCAACTGTTGATCGAGCACAACCGCGACGCGCTCGGCGTGCCCGACCTGCAATTGGTTCGTGGCAGTGCGCCGCAAGCCCTCACAGGTCTGGAACGCCCGGACGCGATCTTCATCGGTGGCGGCGTCACCCGCGAAGGCGTGCTGGACACTTGCTGGGCGGGGCTCAAACCCGGTGGCCGACTGATCGCCAACGCGGTCACGCTACAAAGTGAAATGACCCTGATGGCCTGGCGCGAGCAACACGGCGGCGAGCTGACGCGTATCCATATCGCCCAGGCGCAACCGCTGGGCGACTTCGATACCTGGCGCCAGGCCTTGCCGATTACTTTGCTGGACGTGGTCAAACCTTTCGATGCGTGACGAAACCGCCGAACAACCCGCACCGTTGCGCAGCGGCCTGACCACCGGCAGCTGCGCCACCGCCACCAGCCTGGCGGCCGCTCGATTGCTGCTCGGCGGAACGAGTGCAGACGCCGTGGACATCGTCCTGCCCAAAGGCAAGCGCGTGCAGATGCGCCTGGAATTCTGCCGGTTGCTGGATGACGGCGCCGAAGCAGGAACGATCAAGGATGCGGGGGACGATCCGGACGTGACCCACGGCGCGCTGCTCTATTCCCGAGTGCGCCTGAGCGCAGAACCGGGCATTCGTTTCTGTGCCGGCCGTGGTGTCGGCACCGTCACCCGTCCGGGCCTGGTGCTGGGCGTCGGCGAGCCGGCGATCAACCCGGTGCCGCGCAAGATGATCAGCGATCATTTGACCTCACTCGCGCAAGAACTCGATTACCCCGGCGGCTTTGAGGTCACGGTGAATGTCGAGGGCGGCGAGGCGCTGGCGTTGAAAACCATGAACCCACGGCTGGGCATTCTCGGCGGCCTGTCGATTCTCGGCACCAGCGGCATCGTCCGGCCGTTTTCCTGTGCGGCGTACATTGCCTCGATCCATCAGGGCATCGACGTGGCGAAAACCAACGGTTACCTGCACATCGCCGCGTGCACCGGCAACGCCAGCGAAGACACCATGCGCCGAGTCTACGACCTGCCGGAAATCGCCCTGATCGAAATGGGCGACTTCGTCGGTGCGGTGCTCAAACACCTTCGCAAAGTGCCGGTGGCCAAACTCAGCATTTGTGGTGGTTTCGGCAAGATCAGCAAACTGGCGGCCGGGCACATGGATCTGCACAGTCGGCATTCGAGCATCGACCTGCCGCAACTGGCCGAATGGGCTGCGGCGGTCGGCGCGGATGAAGCGTTGCAGCAGGCAATGCGTGAAGCCAACACCAGTCAACAGGCGTTGGCCATGGCCAGCGCCGCCGGCATCGCACTCGGCGACGCGGTATGCCAGCACGCACTGGATTTTGCCCGCAGTGTGGTGCCGGCACAGGTTCAGGTCGAAGTGTTTGCCATCGATCGACAAGGCGGGATTGTCGGCCACGCAGGAGCTTTTCAATGAAACGCCTATTGCTGCTCGGCGGTGTGACGGAAGCGCTGGCCATCGCCCGCACGTTGGGGCCGGAACACATCTACAGCCTGGCCGGCGTCGGCCGTGTACCGACCGATCTGACCTGTCGGGTTCGCGTTGGCGGTTATGGCGGCGCGGACGGCCTGGCGCAGTTCATCCGCGACGAAGGGATCGATCTGCTGCTGGACGCGACTCATCCCTACGCTGCGCAAATCAGCCAGAACGCCGCGACCGCCGCTCAAGTGTCCGGCATCCCCTGCTGGGCACTGCGCCGCCCGGCCTGGCAACCACAAGCCGGGGATGACTGGTGCGAAGTCAGTGACTGGGCCGAGTTGATCGAAGCACTCAAACCGTTCCGCCGACCACTGTTCACCCTCGGCCGCGAACCCTTGCAACACCTGCATGAAATCCCTGAGCAGCAATTCTGGACGCTGCGCGCCCTGGACGTTTATCCGGGCAACGAGCGCTGCGAAGTGATCGGCGCACGCGGGCCGTTTCTGATCGAGGATGAACGTGAGTTGTTCGAACGCCGGCAGATCGATGTGCTGATCAGCAAAAACAGCGGCAGCACCGCCACCGAGCCGAAACTGGAAGTGGCGCGGGAGCGTGGGGTGCCGGTGCTGGTGTTGAAGCGGCCGGTGTTGCCGGGGGTGGAGCGGGAGCTTGGGTCGGTAGTGCAGGTGTTGGAGGCGCTCGCCGAAATACTCTGACCGATCAGTAATTATTCCCGGGCCAGCCCCCGGCATTTCAAATGGGAGCCGCTACACTCATTTGAAACACGCTGCGACACCAAACCGCAGGCCGCGTTTTTACTTATCGGCACTGATCAGGCTAAATAGCCGCGCCTGATCTCCCACCCAACCGGATCTGTCCCATGTCCCGACAACGGCTCGCAATTGCCTGGATAGCCTGCTTCGCAGTGCTGTTCAACATGCTCGCCATGCCGATGACAGGAGCGATGGCGCAGACGGCGAAATCGCCGGCCGAACAGGTGTTGTGGGGCAGTTTCTGCTCGTCCACCGGCACGAAGATGGTGGCGATTTCGCTGGGGACGCTTGATCAGAAAGCTCCGCAGAACGACATTCATTCCAACATGCAGCATTGCTGGTGCTGTTCCGGTTCTGCGCCATTGGTGGCGTTGCCCGGGCATGTGCCGCAGTTGTATTTCGCGCGCTTCGAAACCAATCGAAGCCTGCCCGCCACCGCACTCGACACTCCCACTCCGCGCCAGCAATGGCCGAATCTCAACCCCCGCGCATCCCCTCTGGTGTGATTCCTTCTCGCAATTGACCTGCGTTTTGAATCGTTCTGGAGAACTGCCATGTTGAACAAACTCATCGTTCTGGCTGCATTGCTGCTGCCTGCCTGCTTTGCCAATGCCCATGAATACAAGGCTGGCGAACTGCAAATCGCTCATCCGTGGTCACAGGAATTGCCACCGAACGCGCCGACCGTTGCGGCTTACTTCGTGATTCAAAACCCCGGCAAAACCGCCGACAAACTGCTCAGCGTCGACTCGCCGATTGCGGGCATCGCCCAGTTGCACGAGCACGTGATGCAGAACGATCTGATGAAAATGCAGCAGGTGCCAACCGTCGAAATCCCGGCTGGCGGCGACGTCACGTTTGCACCGATGGCGTACCACGTGATGCTGCTGGAACTGAAAGACCGCAGCCTGCTGAGCGACGGCAAGCGGTTCCCGCTGACGATGCATTTCGAAAAGTCCGGTGATGTGACGGTCGAAGTCTCGGTGCAGAAAACCGCACCGGGCGGCGTGCAAGTGCACGCACACAATCCGTAACTGCCAGAGCTGAATACGCCCATGCGCCCGCTTAGCGCCAGGCCATCCGCGCCCCGTCGTCAGCCATTGAGCCTGACACGCGGTAGCTGGATCAGCCTGTTCGCCATGTTGATGATCTTCATCGGCCCGCTGATTTCTCAGTCGATGCCGATGGATCAGCGCGCCTCTTCGATGTCCATGAACATGTCGATGGACATGAGCATGGACATGTCAGCGATGGCGCACGGCGAGCACGGCGCGACACCCGCCGCCGAGCACTGTCCACCCAAAACCTCCCATCATGCGATCTGGGAAAAGTGCGGCTATTGCAGCCTGCTGTTCAACTGCCCGGCGCTGACGGGCGGCCAGTCTTTCGTTGCATTCGACGCCCCAAAAACCAGCACCTTCAGTACACCCGCCACCCGCCTGGGCCACGCCCGGCAAACCTTCTTCCCCGGCGCCCGCACCCGCGCACCACCCATCGTCACGTAAACATCTCCCCAATCTCACACGGTTAGAAGACAGCAAAGCAACCTGTGGGAGCGGGTTTGCTCGTGAAAGCGGTGGGGCTGACCCACCCACATCGCGAGCACGCCCGCCCCCACAGGCATTGCGCAGGCTGCCGGCCGTGTCGTTTACGACTGTTCGATGGAAATTGTCATGTCCAGGTTTTCTGCTGACACACGCTTGAGCGCCGCCCAAGCTTCTTTTGCCCTGAACGAAACGCGCGTTCGTTTCAGGCACGCCACCGCCGTTCTTTGCGGCGTACTGCTGACACCGATGGTGTTGGCCGATGATCATGCCGGCCACAGTGAAGAACTGAGCCCGACGGTGATCACCGCCATCGCACCGAGTTCACCGCTGACCATCGTCACCAACCCCAAAGACCCACGCCAACCGGTACCGGCCAGCGACGGTGGTGACTACTTGAAGACCATCCCCGGCTTCGCCCTGGTGCGCAATGGCGGCACCAACGGTGACCCGGTGCTGCGCGGCATGTTCGGCTCGCGCCTGAACATCCTCACCAACGGCGGCCAGATGCTCGGCGCCTGCCCCGGCCGGATGGACGCACCGACCTCCTACATCTCACCGGAAACCTACGACAAACTCACCGTCATCAAAGGCCCGCAAACGGTGCTTTGGGGGCCGGGCGCATCCGCCGGCACCATCTTGTTCGACCGTGACCCGGAAAGCTTCGGCGAACTCGGCACCCGAGTGAATGCCAGCGTACTGGCCGGCTCCAACGGCCGTTTCGACAAACTAGTGGACGCCGCTGCCGGCGGGTCATTGGGTTACGTGCGAGTGATCGGCAACACCGCGCATTCCGACGACTATCGGGACGGCAACAACGACACCGTGGCCTCGCGTTACGACAAGTGGAATGGCGACGTGGCACTCGGCTGGACCCCGGACGCCGACACCCTGCTGGAGCTGACCGCCGGCAAGGGCGATGGCGAAGCCCGCTACGCCGGACGCGGCATGGACGGCGCGCAGTTCAAGCGCGAAAGCCTCGGCCTGCGTTTCGAGAAGTCCAATATCGGCGACGTGCTCGACAAGGTCGAAGCACAGATCTACTACAACTACGCCGACCACGTGATGGACAACTACACCCTGCGCACGCCGTCCGGCACCGGGATGATGGCCGGCCCGATGGCTTCCAGTGTCGATCGCCGAACCCTCGGCGCACGGATCAAAGCCACGTGGCGCTGGGCCGATGTGCAATTGATCAGCGGTATCGACGCGCAGACCAGCGAACACCGCAAGCGCGCCGCCATGGGCATCGACACCTACAAGGATCTGCCGCGCAACAAGGACGCCGATTTCCATAACTACGGCGTGTTCGGCGAACTGACCTGGTACGCCGCCGACCGTGATCGACTGATTACCGGCGCGCGACTGGACCGTGCTTCGGCCAAGGATTTTCGGCAGACCACTGGCTCGGGGATGATGACCCGCGCCAACCCAACCGCCGACGACACCCGCGCCGATACCCTGCCAAGCGGCTTCGTCCGTTACGAGCATGATCTGGCAGACAGCCCGACCACGCTGTACGCAGGCCTCGGTCACACCCAGCGTTTCCCGGATTACTGGGAGCTGTTTTCGCCCAACTCGGGACCTGCCGGCTCGGTAAACGCCTTCGACTCGATCAAGCCTGAAAAAACCACCCAGCTCGACTTCGGCCTGCAATACAAGACCGAAGACCTCGAAGCCTGGGCCTCGGGTTACGTCGGACAGGTACGCGATTACATCCTGTTCAATTACAAGACGGGAATGATGGGCACGACCTCGCAAGCCGAGAACATCGACGCGCGGATCATGGGCGGTGAACTCGGGGCGGCCTACAGGCTGACGTCGAACTGGAAGGCCGACGCAACCCTGGCCTACGCCTGGGGCAAGAACAGCAGCGACGGCAAGGCATTGCCGCAAATGCCGCCGCTGGACGCGCGATTCGGCCTGACCTACAGCGAAGACAACTGGAGCGCCGGCGCCTTGTGGCGGGTGGTCGCGGCGCAAAACCGCATTGATCAGAACAAGGGCAACGTGGTCGGCAAGGACTTCGACAAGTCCTCCGGGTTCGGCGTGTTCTCGCTCAATGGCGCCTATCGGATCAACAAGAACTGGAAGGTCAGCAGCGGCGTCGACAACCTGTTCGGCAAGGCGTACGCCGAGCATTTGAACCTGGCCGGCAACGCCGGTTTTGGCTACCCGGCCAATGACCCGCAGGCCATTAAAGAACCGGGGCGAACGCTCTGGACCAAGGTGGATATGAGCTTCTAAAAGCTTCGCGGGCAAGCCTCGCTCCTACAGGTTTATCACCGTCCAAGTAGGAGCGAGGCTCGCCCGCGAATGACTGCACAGCAGTCACCAGACAACAACAAAAGTACCAAGCCAAGCGGAGCACAACCGATGAAACAGCCCAAACCGAATTTCTATAACCTGGCCTGGCGCTGGCATTTCTATGCCGGTCTGTTCGTCGCGCCATTCATGGTGATGCTGGCCCTGACCGGTGTCATTTACCTGTTCAAGCCGCAACTCGACTCGTTGATGTACGACAGCCTGATGAACGTCCCGGCCGGCCATCACAGCGTCCCGGCCGACGACTTGCTCAAGCGGGTGAAAGACGCGTATCCACAAGCGACGATCAAGCAATACCTGCCACCGGTCAACGCCGAACGCAGCGCGCAATTTGTCGTACTCAATGGCGGCAATGAGCTGAACGTTTTCGTCGACCCGTACCACGGCGACATCCTCGGCGAGCAAGACGCCAAGAAGAATCTGCAAGCGATAGCGCGAGCGATTCATGGCGAGTTGATGATCGGCACGGTCGGTGACCGGCTGATCGAACTGGCCGCTGGCTGGGGCATCGTGCTGGTGGTTTCCGGGGTCTTTCTGTGGTGGCCACGAGGTCAGGCGGCCGGCATTTTATGGCCCCGCCTGAGCAGTCGCGGTCGCGTGCTGTGGCGCGACCTGCATGCCGTCACCGGGTTCTGGGGCGCCGCGTTTCTGCTGGTGATGCTGCTCAGCGGCATGACCTGGACCGGGTTTTGGGGCAAGCAATACGCCGGGGTCTGGAACGTGTTCCCGGATGCCATGTGGAATGACATGCCCAAGTCCGACGTCGAGGCCCGCAGCCTCAACACCGCCACGCGCCAGACCGTGCCATGGGCGATGGAAAACACGCCGATGCCGATGTCCGGCGACCACGCCGAACACATGGCCCACGACAGTGCGCAACCCGGCCCCGCCGCCCCGACCATCAGCCTGCAAGACTTGCAGAACATCGCCGTGCAACGCAAAGTCGAGCCGGGTTACAGCATTACTTTCCCGACCACGGCCACCGGCGTATTCACCATCGCCGTATTCGCCGATGACCCGCGCAACGATGCCACCCTGCACGTCGATCAGTACACCGGCAACGTCCTCGCCGACGTGCGCTGGGAACATTACGGCCCCGTGGCCCGCGCCACGGAAACCGGCGTGATGTTGCACGAAGGCAAGATGTTCGGTGTGCTCAACCAGATCATCGTGCTGCTGATCTGCCTGATGATTCTGCTCAGTGCCGTCAGCGGCGTGGTGATCTGGTGGAAGCGTCGGCCACAAGGCAAGTTCGGTGTTCCACCGCTGCGCCACGACCTGCCGAAATGGAAAACAGGGGTAGCGATCATGCTGGTGCTGGCAGTGGCGTTTCCGTTGGTGGGCGCGTCGCTGGTGGTGGTCTGGTTGCTGGACCGAGTGCTGTTGTCGCGATTCACCCGACAAACTGAATCAGCCTCATCTTCATCATGAAACAGGCGAGATGCGCGTATTAGAGGGATCTGTAGACTTCGGGCGCTTATCGCACGGTCATTTTTAGTGTTACTGTATAACGCAAATGCACCGCCCAACCCGCAGCCATTGCTGCGGGTTTTCTTTTGGAAGAAGTGTCACCCACCCGATGAACAAGTACCTCTTGTCCGGCCTCTGCCTGCTCGCCCTGAACAACAGCGCCCACGCGCAATCCTTGACGCTGCCCGCCGGCACCATCACCGCACCGGCCGTTGACGACGAAACCGTCAACCTCGACACGCCGACCACCGCCGGTTCGCGTCTGAACCTCACGGCTCTGGAAACACCCGCCAGTGTGGAAAGCCTGACTGGCGAACAGATCCGCGCGCGCGGTGACCGCAGCGTGCAGGACGCGGCGTCGCGCAGCACCGGGATCAGCCGCACCGGCACGCCGGGCGACGGCGGGACCTCGTTGTCCGCACGAGGCTTTACCGGGCAGAACTCGGTGATGCAGTTGTATGACGGCAACCGGATGTACACAGGCATGGGCACCGTGACCTTCCCGGTCGACACCTGGTCGGTGGAGCGTGTCGATGTGCTGCGCGGCCCGGCTTCGGTGTTGTATGGCGAAGGCGCGACGGGGGCGGTGGTCAATGTGATCCCGAAAAAGCCCTTCGAAGGCGAGATCGAAAACCACGTGCGTCTCGGCTACGGCTCTTACGACAGTCAGCAACAAGCGTTCGACAGCGGCGGTTCGCTGAGCGATACCCTGAGTTATCGCTTGAACCTCAATCGCCTGCGCAGCAACGGTTGGGTCGATCGCGGCGATTCCTCCAGCGACTTCGTCAGCGCGGCCCTGCGCTGGCAGGCCACGGACGATCTGGCATTCACCCTCGCCCACGACTACGGCGACCAGAACCCGATGAACTACTTCGGCACGCCATTGATCAACGGCCGCTTCCACGAAGGTCTGCGCGACAAGAACTACAACGTCAGCAACGACAAGCAGCACTACAACGATCAATGGACGCGCCTGACCAGCGACTGGCAAATGTCCGAGAACGTCAGTTCGAGCAACGAGCTGTATTACCTCAAGGCCCAGCGCCGCTGGCAGAACGCCGAAAACTACAACTTCGACCGCGACGCACAGCAGCTCAGCCGCAGCGGCTATTTCGGCATCGGCCACCGGCAGGAACAGGTCGGCGACCGTCAGACCTTCACCTTCAAGCACTCTCTGTTCGGCCTCGACAGCCAGACCGTGACCGGTGTCGATTACAACCGCATCCGCTTCCAGCTCGACAGCAACTCGCCGTTCAATGACGTGTTGCCCGATGGCCAGCCGATCGATTTGTATCATCCACAACGTGGCAGTTTTGAAAGTGCCAATCCGTATCGCGACCAGTTCCAGAGCACCACCAAACAGATGTCGGCCTTCGCCGAAAACCGCACGCAGTTGAGCGAGCGCTGGTCGCTGGTGACCGGTGTGCGTCGCGACTACGTGCACGTCGACCGCGACAACCTGGTCGATGGCAGCCAGAGCGACAAGACCCTGACCGGCAACAACTGGAAGGCCGGGCTGGTGTTCGCCGTGACCCCGGACACTTCGTTCTACGGTCAGTACGCCACCAGCACCGACGGTGTCGGCGGCCTGATTTCCCTGAGCCCGAGCCAGCAGCAATATGACCTGGCCACGGCGAAACAGACCGAGATCGGCGTGAAGCAGATGTTCTGGGATCAACGCGGCGAGTGGACGCTGGCGGCTTATCGCATCGTCAAAAAGAAACTGCTGACCGACGATCCAGGTAACCCGACGCTCAAACAACAGGTCGGCCAACAATCGTCCAATGGCCTGGAAGTCAGCCTCGATCTGCAACTGCCACACGCCTGGCAACTGCAGGCCAACGCGGCCATCGTCAAAGCGAAGTACGACGATTTCGAAGAAGTGGTCGGTGGCGTGCCAGTGTCGCGCAACGGTAATCGCCCGGTGGACGCGCCTCGTCGCACGGCGAATCTGTGGCTGAGCAAAGCACTCAGCGAAGACCTGAAGGCCGGGGCTGGCGTGCGTTACGTCGACGCGCGTTATGCCGACATGGCCAACCAGAACGAGCTGCCGAGCTACACCGTCGTCGATGCCACGTTGTCATGGAAAGCGCTGCGCAATACGACGCTGGGGTTGCAGGCGAACAATCTGTTTGACCGCCAGTATGCGCAAAGCCAATACAATGAGGGGCAGCAGTGGATCCTGGGGGAGCCGCGTTCGTTCTTTGTCACAGCTGATTACACCTTTTGACTCAAGGGCCCCTTCGCGGGCAAGCCTCGCTCCTACAGGATTCGCGTCGATCACAAAATTTTTGTTCGACACATAAACTGTAGGAGCGAGGCTTGCCCGCGAAGGCGTCATCAGCATCACCAAATATCTCTGAGTAAATGCATGACCTCGCTGAACCTCACCAACCTCGCCTGGACACCCCTGGGCCACGGCCACTGTCATCACCAGTTCCAACTGCGTGATGCCTCGTTGCATGTGGCCGCCGGTGAGTTTGTCGGGTTGATCGGCCCCAACGGCAGCGGCAAGACCAGCCTGTTGCGGTGCGCCTATCGCTTCAGCAAACCGGAAAACGGTGAGGTCCGGCTCGACCACCACAACGTCTGGAAACAATCCTCGCGCTGGTGCGCGCAACGCATCGCCGTGGTGCTGCAGGAGTTCCCCGACGCCTTCGGCCTGACCGTCGATGAAGTGGTCGCCATGGGCCGCACACCGCACAAAGGCCTGTTCGATGGCGACACCCTCGAAGACCGGAATCTCGCAACGCAAGCACTGGAATCCGTCGGCCTCAACGGTTTCGAAGACCACGCTTTCGCCACGCTCTCCGGCGGCGAAAAACAACGCGTGATCCTCGCCCGCGCCCTGGCCCAGCAACCGCAAGTGTTGATCCTCGACGAGCCGACCAACCACCTCGACCCGCGCTTTCAGCTGGAACTTTTGCAACTGGTCAAACGCCTGCGGATCGGCACCCTGGCGAGCATCCACGACCTCAATCTCGCCGCTGCTTTCTGTGACCGGCTGTACGTGCTCAATCACGGCCGCATCGTCGCCAGCGGCACACCAAAAGAAGTCCTGACCGCCCCGCTGCTGCGTGATGTGTTCGGCGTCGAAGCACTGATCGATGAACACCCTTTGCACGGCTACCCACGAATCACCTGGATAACCCAACCATGACTTTGCGTTCCCTGCTGTGCGTTGCTCTGTTGCTGGGCAGTAGCCAAGCGTTTGCCGAAGCAACGAAATATCCGCTGACGATCCAGAGCTGCAACCGCGATGTGACCTTCACGCAAGCGCCGAAACACGCGGTCAGCCACGACATCAACATGACGCAAATGATGCTCGCACTCGGCCTCAAACCGAGCATGGCCGGCTACAGCGGTGTCAGTGGCTGGAAGTCGGTCACGCCCCAGATGCAGACCATCCTCGACGGCCTGCCTGAGCTGGCGGCCAAGTACCCTTCAGTGGAAACCCTGCTCAACGCCAATGTCGATTTCTTCTTCGCCGGTTGGGATTACGGCATGCGCGTGGGCGGTGATCTCACGCCGCAAACCTTGCAGCCGCTGGGCATCAACGTCTATGAGCTGACCGAGTCCTGCGCCTTCGTGATGAAGCGTCCACCGGCCAGCCTGGAGGACACCTACAACGACCTGCGTAACCTCGGCAAAATCTTCGACGTGCAGGATCGCGCCAATGCATTGATCGCCGACATGCAGGCGCAAGTCGCCGAGGTGCGCAAGGATCTGCCGGTGGACAAACCCCGGGTGTTCCTCTACGACAGTGGCGAAGACCGCGCCATGACCTCGGGTCGCCTGGGCATGCCGCAAGCGCTGATCGACGCGGCAGGCGGGCGCAACATTCTGGATGACGTCGAAGCGAGCTGGACCCGAGTGAATTGGGAGAACGTGGTCGAGCGCAATCCGCAGGTGATCGTGATCGTCGATTACGGTGAAGTGACTGCCGAGCAGAAGGCGCAATTCCTGCTCGATAACAAGGCGCTGCAATCGGTTGACGCGATCAAGAACCAGCGCTTCATCGTCATTCCGTATGTGCAGGCCACGCCGGGGATCGACAACGTGTTGGCGGTTGAAACCCTGGCCAAAGGTTTCCACGGCGAATGATCAATCGTCGCTACGCCCTGTTGCTGATTGCCCTCGGCGCGTTGTTGCTGGTGTCATGCGTGGTGTCGCTGGGCTTCGGCCCGGCGCGGGTGCCGGTGGACGTGGTGTGGCGCATTTTGCTGCACAAGGTGTTCGGTTTTGGCGAGGTGAGCTGGACGGCCGGGCAGGAGCACATCGTGTGGCTGATCCGCGTGCCGCGCATGTTGCTTGGCGCCTTGGTCGGTGCCGGCCTGGCGCTGATCGGCGCAGTGCTGCAAGCGGTGACGCGCAATCCGCTGGCCGATCCGCACCTGCTCGGCGTGACCTCCGGCGCCACCCTCGGCGCGGTGATCGTGGTGCTGCATGTCGGTGAAATTGTCGGCCTGCTGACGTTGCCGATTGCCGCATTTATTGGCGCGCTGCTGAGCATGCTGATCGTACTGATGATCGCCAACCGCAACGGTCGCCTGGACAGTGATCGGCTGCTGTTGTGCGGTGTGGCGGTGTCGTTCGTGATGATGGCGATCGCTAATCTGCTGCTGTTTCTCGGCGATCACCGCGCCAGTTCGGCGGTGATGTTCTGGATGCTCGGCGGGCTCGGGTTGGCACGCTGGGAATTGCTCGCGGTGCCGGCCGCCAGTGTGCTGCTCGGGCTGGTTTTGTTGCTTGGCATGGCCCGACCGTTGAACGCGTTGATGGCCGGTGAACAGACGGCCGTAACCCTTGGGCTCAACGCCCGCACCGTGCGGTTGCGGGTGTTTTTGATTGCGTCGCTGATGACGGGCGTACTGGTGTCGATCAGTGGCTCCATCGGGTTTGTCGGGCTGATGGTGCCGCACATTGCGCGGCGACTGGTCGGGGCTGAACACCGGCGATTGCTGCCGGTGTGCGTATTGCTGGGGAGTATTTTTCTCGTGTGGGTTGATGTCGCCGCTCGAACGTTGATCGCCCCCGAAGACCTGCCCATCGGCGTGGCCACCGCTGCCATTGGAGGCCTGTTCTTCATCGGCCTCATGCGCCGCCGCTGACACACATCAATCAAAACTGTGGGAGCGAGCCTGCTCGCGATGAGGGCGTATCAGTCACCATTTACATGTCTGACACACCGCAATCGCGAGCAGGCTCGCTCCCACATTGGAACAATGTCGTCTGCAAGTTCTTCGCCCCAATGTGGCGCATCTCCTCGCACCAACGCGCCAGCCGCGATCCTTCATGGTGCGCCACCCCAACCGCGCAACCGCTCTAATACGACATTTCCCTGCCTTTTTCCGACTGGGCACAGCCCTTGCAAAACAGCCTTCAGTAGTCCGCATCTGCCAACCAAGAAAACTCATAAGTTCATGGAGATCGCACAATGAAGCGTCGCAGCTTGATCAAGGCTTTTACACTCACGGCAAGCATTGCCGCGATGGGCATGACCTGGACTGTCCAGGCCGCCGAGACCATCAAGGTCGGTATTCTGCATTCGTTGTCCGGCACCATGGCGATCTCCGAAACGTCCTTGAAAGACATGGCGTTGATGACCATCGACGAGATCAACGCCAAGGGCGGCGTGAACGGCAAGATGCTGGAACCGGTGGTGGTCGACCCGGCGTCGAACTGGCCGCTGTTCGCAGAAAAGGGTCGTCAGTTGCTAACCCAGGACAAGGTCGCCGTGGTGTTCGGTTGCTGGACCTCGGTGTCGCGTAAATCGGTGCTGCCGGTGTTCGAAGAGCTCAACGGCCTGCTGTTCTACCCGGTGCAGTACGAAGGCGAAGAGATGTCGCCGAACGTGTTCTACACCGGCGCCGCGCCGAACCAACAGGCGATTCCGGCAGTCGAGTACCTGATGAGCGAAGAAGGCGGCGCTGCCAAGCGTTACTTCCTGCTCGGAACCGACTACGTCTACCCGCGCACCACCAACAAGATCCTGCGTTCGTTCCTGCATTCCAAAGGCGTGGCCGACAAGGACATCGAAGAGGTCTACACCCCGTTCGGTCACAGCGACTATCAAACCATCGTCGCCAACATCAAGAAATTCTCGGCCGGTGGCAAGACTGCGGTCATCTCCACGGTCAATGGCGATTCCAACGTGCCGTTCTATAAAGAGCTGGCCAACCAGGGCCTGAAAGCCACCGACGTTCCGGTCGTGGCGTTCTCGGTGGGTGAAGAAGAACTGCGTGGCATCGACACCAAACCGCTGGTGGGCAACCTCGCGGCGTGGAACTACTTTGAGTCGGTGGAGAACCCGGCGAACAAGAAATTCGTCGCCGACTGGAAAGCCTACGCGAAGAAACACAACCTGCCGGGCGCCGACAAAGCGGTGACCAACGACCCGATGGAAGCCACCTACGTCGGCATCCACATGTGGGCGCAAGCGGCCGAGAAAGCCAAATCCACCGACGTCGACAAAGTCCGCGAAGCCCTCGCTGGCCAGACCTTTGCTGCACCGTCCGGCTACACCCTGACCATGGACAAGACCAACCACCACCTGCACAAGCCGGTGATGATCGGCGAGATTCAGGCGGACGGTCAGTTCAACGTGGTATGGCAGACCGAAGGCCCGATCCGTGCCCAGCCGTGGAGCCCGTTCATTCCTGGCAACGACAAGAAGCCGGAGTATGCGGTGAAGAGCAACTAAGCCACCTGGATGTCGGGCCGAATACATCGTTCGTGCCCGACACAAATCCTGTAGGAGCCGGCTTGCTGGCGATCAGCATCACACGGTTTGCCTGATGCACCGCCATCGCCAGCAAGCCGGCTCCTACAAGGTCCGCGTATGACCAGGACATTTGATATGCCCACCGCTTTTTACCGTTTCATCCTTACCCTCGCGTTGCTGTTGCCGATGGCCACGCATGCCGGCGACGCCGAAGACTTCGTCGCCGCCAACCCTGTGCAGCAAGCCAAACTGCTGGAAGCCTGGGCCGCGCAGCCCGACCCGGCCCGAATCGAACTGATCAACGCCCTGCAACAAGGCGAGTTGACGGTCGACGGCCAACCGAAAACCTTGCGCCTGAACAATCGCCTGCGGGGTCTGATCGACACCGCGCTGGCCAGCCATCAATTGCTCGCCACCGACGCTAAAACCCGTCTGGCCGCCGCGCAGCAATTGCAGAAAAACGCAAAACCGGCGCAGCTGAAATTCCTCGACCAGCAACTGGCTGGCGAACACGACGAAAACGTTCACGCCGCGCTCAGCCTCGCGCTGGCCAATCTGCAACTGGTGGACACCGACCCGGCCGTACGCCTTGCCGCTGTGCGCCTGCTCGGTGAAACCGGCGATCCACTGGCTCGCACTCGACTGGAGAGTTTGCTGGAGCCGGGTGTCGAAGCCGACGCCAATGTGCGCACGGCTGCCGAAACCAGTCTGGCCCAAGTCAAACGCAAACTGCTGATCGGCGAGATGCTCGGTCAGGCCTTCAGCGGCATGTCCCTCGGTTCGATCCTGCTGCTTGCGGCGCTCGGGCTGGCGATCACTTTCGGCCTGCTCGGCGTGATCAATATGGCCCACGGTGAGATGCTGATGCTCGGCGCCTACTCGACCTACGTCGTGCAGTTGCTGTTCCAGCGCTTTGCCCCGCAAGCCATCGAGTTCTACCCATTGATCGCGTTGCCGGTGGCGTTTTTCGTCACGGCCGCGATTGGCATGGCGCTGGAACGCACAGTGATTCGCCACCTCTACGGCCGCCCACTGGAGACCCTGCTCGCCACGTGGGGTATCAGCCTGATGCTGATCCAGCTTGTCCGATTGGTGTTCGGCGCGCAGAACGTCGAAGTGGCCAACCCGGCGTGGTTGTCGGGTGGGATCCAGGTGTTGCCGAACCTGGTGCTGCCGTACAACCGCATCGTGATTATCGCCTTCGCTCTGTTCGTGGTGGTGCTGACCTGGCTGCTGTTGAACAAGACACGCCTGGGCCTGAACGTGCGCGCCGTCACTCAGAACCGCAACATGGCCGCCTGCTGCGGGGTGCCCACCGGGCGTGTGGACATGCTCGCCTTCGGCCTCGGCTCGGGCATCGCCGGCCTTGGCGGCGTGGCGCTGAGTCAGATCGGCAACGTCGGCCCGGACCTCGGCCAGAGCTACATCATCGACTCGTTCCTGGTGGTGGTGCTCGGCGGCGTCGGGCAGTTGGCCGGTAGCGTGCTCGCCGCGTTCGGGCTGGGCATCGCCAACAAGATTCTCGAACCGCAGATCGGCGCCGTACTCGGCAAGATCCTGATCCTCGCGTTGATCATTCTGTTCATCCAGAAACGTCCGCAAGGCCTCTTCGCACTGAAAGGACGGGTGATCGACTGATGAACCAGCCCCTGATGCTCACGGCCAGCCAAAAGGCCGGCCCCAAAGTCACGATTGCCGTCGGTGCGGTGATCCTTGTTTTGCTGTTGACGTTGCCGCTGCTGTCGCTGTTGTCGCCAGACAGCGCCTTCCATGTCTCGGCCTACACGCTGACCCTGGTGGGCAAGATTCTTTGCTACGCCATCGTCGCCCTCGCCCTCGATCTGGTCTGGGGTTACGCCGGCCTGCTGTCCCTCGGTCACGGCCTGTTCTTCGCCCTCGGCGGTTATGCGATGGGCATGTACCTGATGCGCCAGGCGTCGGGCGATGCCTTGCCGGCGTTCATGACCTTCCTGTCGTGGACCGAATTGCCGTGGTACTGGACCGGCACCAGCAGCTTTCTCTGGTCGATGTGCCTGGTGGTGTTGGCGCCTGGATTGCTGGCGTTGGTGTTCGGCTTCTTTGCCTTCCGCTCGCGGATCAAAGGCGTGTATTTCTCGATCATGACCCAGGCCTTGACCTTCGCCGGGATGCTGCTGTTTTTCCGCAACGAAACCGGGTTTGGCGGCAACAATGGCTTCACCAACTTCCGCACCATTCTTGGCTTTGGCATCACCGAACCGGGGACGCGTGCGGTGTTGTTTTTCGCCACGGTGGTGTTGCTGGTGGCAAGCCTGTTCATTGGCTGGCGTCTGGCGCAAAGCAAATTCGGTCGAGTGCTGACCGCGCTGCGCGACGCCGAAAACCGCTTGATGTTCTGCGGTTACGATCCACGGGGTTTCAAGCTGTTTGTCTGGGTCTTGAGCGCCGTGTTGTGCGGTCTCGCGGGGGCGCTGTACGTGCCGCAAGTCGGCATCATCAACCCGAGCGAAATGTCGCCGACCAACTCCATCGAGGCCGCCGTCTGGGTCGCACTCGGTGGTCGCGGCACGCTGATCGGTCCGTTGCTCGGTGCCGGCGTGGTCAACGGCATGAAGAGCTGGTTCACCGTGGCGTTCCCCGAATACTGGCTGTTCTTCCTCGGCGCGCTGTTCATCGTCGTGACCTTGTACCTGCCCAAAGGCGTGATCGGCCTGCTGAAGAAAAGGGGTGACCAATGAGAGTGACTGCGACGGCTGAATTCATGCTTGAACCGGCTTTCTACCCACCGCAGCCGAACAAGGACGCCGGCACCAGCCGCGATGCCATCGGCCTCGGGCAACGCGTCGGCCCCGGCCTGAATACCCGCCACGGCACCATCCTGACCCTGGAAGACATCAGCGTCAGCTTCGATGGTTTCAAGGCACTGAACGATTTGAACCTGTACATCGGCGTCGGCGAATTGCGCTGCATCATCGGTCCCAACGGCGCGGGCAAAACCACGCTGATGGACGTGATCACCGGCAAGACGCGCCCCAGCCATGGCAAAGCCTGGTTCGGTGAAACCCTCGATCTGACGCAGATGAGCGAGGTGCAAATTGCTCAGGCCGGCATCGGTCGCAAGTTTCAGAAGCCGACGGTGTTTGAAGCGTTGAGCGTGTTTGAAAACCTTGAGCTGGCGCAGAAAACCGACAAGTCGGTGTGGGCCAGCCTGCGGGCTCGCCTGAGTGGCGAACAGAAAGATCGCATCAGCGAAGTGCTGGAGACCATTCGCCTGACCACCTCGGTCAATCGCCCGGCGGGCCTGTTGTCCCACGGGCAGAAGCAGTTTCTGGAGATCGGCATGTTGTTGATGCAAGACCCGCAATTACTGCTGCTCGACGAACCCGTGGCGGGCATGACCGATGCCGAAACCGAATTCACCGCCGAGCTGTTCAAGAGCCTGGCGGGCAAGCATTCGCTGATGGTGGTGGAGCACGACATGGGGTTTGTCGGCTCGATTGCCGACCACGTCACCGTGTTGCACCAGGGCAGCGTGCTGGCCGAAGGCTCGCTGGAGCAGGTACAGGATAACGAGCGGGTGATCGAGGTGTACCTCGGTCGCTGATTGTGGCTTTTCGCTTATTTGCTTTTTGTAGGAGCGAGGCTTGCCCGCGAAGCTTTTGGCGGCCTTGAGGTCCCCTTCGCGGGCAAGCCTCGCTCCTACAGGGATTGAGGAGATTTCAGAAATGCTGCAAGTCGACAAGCTGCACCAGTACTACGGCGGTAGCCACATCCTGCGCGGCCTGACGTTTGACGTGAAGGTCGGTGAAGTCACCTGCCTGCTCGGGCGCAACGGTGTGGGCAAGACCACGCTGCTCAAATGCCTGATGGGTTTGCTGCCGGCCAAAGAAGGCGCGGTGAACTGGGAAGGCAAACCGATCACCACGTTCAAGCCACACCAGCGGGTGCATGCCGGGATCGCTTACGTGCCTCAGGGCCGGGAGATTTTCGGTCGGCTGACGGTGGAGGAAAACCTGCTGATGGGCCTGTCGCGGTTTCCGGGCAGCGAAGCGAAAGAAGTCCCGGCGTTCATCTACGAGCTCTTCCCGGTGTTGCTGCAAATGAAGCAACGACGCGGCGGTGACCTGTCTGGTGGCCAACAGCAGCAACTGGCAATCGGCCGGGCGCTGGCCAGCCGTCCTCGGCTGCTGATCCTCGACGAGCCGACCGAGGGCATCCAGCCGTCGGTGATCAAGGAGATCGGCGCGGTCATCAAGAAGCTTGCGGCACGCGGCGACATGGCGATTCTGCTGGTGGAGCAGTTCTACGATTTCGCCGCTGAACTGGCGGATCAATACCTGGTGATGTCCCGCGGCGAGATCGTGCAGCAGGGCCGCGGCGAAAATATGGAAGCCGAGGGTGTGCGCGGTCTGGTTACGATCTAATCTGTAGCGTCCTAACGATAATTAGACATCATGAATTTACCTGCCCACACAACGCTGTTCACGCCTAGCTGGCACGCCGAGCTGGAACTGGGCTACGCCCGATTTGGCGACACCACGCGCCCGGTTCAGCGTCGGCATAAAGGGCCGTTGCGGGTGCAAAAACATCTGTACGCCGAAGGGCCCGAGGTTTGCCAGCACATCATCGTGCATCCGCCCGGCGGGATTGCCAGCGGTGATCGGCTGGACATCAGCGCCAGCGTTGGCCGCGATGCGTGGGCCCAAATCACCAGCCCCGGCGCGGCCAAGTGGTATCGGGCGGCAGGCCCCGCCTATCAGCAACTGAGTTTGAAAGTGGCGGCCGGCGCGACACTGGAGTGGTTGCCGCAAGAGACGATCATTTTCAGCGCCGCCCAAGCGGAGCTCAGCACCTGCATCGACCTTGAAGGCGATGCGCGGTTGTTTTACTGGGACGTCGTCGCCTTGGGTCGTCCGGCCAGTGGCGAGCGCTTTGACCTCGGGCATTTTCAGGCGCAGCTGGATATCCGCCGCGACGGCCAGTTGCTCTGGCACGAACGCCAGCGCATTGTCGGTGATGACGGGTTGCTCGATTCGCCGATTGGCCTGGATGGGCAACCGGTGTTTGCGACGTTGTTGGTGACGGGGGAGATTGACAGTGAACTGCTGGAAACCTGTCGCTCGCTGCCCAATGACGTACGCGGGGATTTGACGCAGTTGCCGGGCCTGTTAGTGGCTCGGTGCCTGGCCAGCGAGGCGCTGTTGGCGCGAGGCTGGTTGATTGATTTGTGGCGATTGCTCAGGCCTGCGTTGCTCGGTCGAGAAGCCGTCCCACCCAGAATATGGAGCACCTGAACACAATCCCCCTGTAGGAGCGAGGCTTGCCCGCGAAGAACGATAACGCGGTCAATCAGTTAAACCGAGGCGCAGCATTCGCGGGCAAGCCTCGCTCCTACAGAGGTTGTAGTGATTTTTTAATCTGCCGATTATGGATTCCAAACGATGGACCTGACCCCACGCGAAAAAGACAAGCTGCTGATCTTCACCGCCGGCCTCGTGGCCGAGCGGCGTTTGGCGCGCGGCGTGAAACTCAACTACCCGGAAGCCATGGCCTACATCTCCGCAGCGCTGCTCGAAGGCGCGCGTGACGGCCAGACGGTGGCCGAGCTGATGCACTTCGGCACCACCCTGCTCAGCCGCGAACAAGTGATGGAAGGCATCCCGGAAATGATCCCGGAGATCCAGGTCGAAGCCACCTTCCCCGACGGGACCAAACTGGTCACCGTCCACCAACCCATCGCCTGAGGCCGCGCCATGACTTACCACATCCGCGATGCGGTGCACGCCGATCTGCCGGCAATCCGCGACATCTACAACGACGCCGTGCTCAACACCACGGCGATCTGGAACGAACAGGCCGTGGACCTGGGCAACCGCCAGGCCTGGTTCAGCACCCGGCAAGCCCAGGGCTATCCGATCCTGGTGATCGTCGACGGCGATAACAATGTACTCGGCTACGCTTCATTCGGTGACTGGCGACCGTTCGACGGTTTCCGCCACACCGTCGAGCACTCGGTCTACGTACGCAGCGATCAACGCGGCAATGGACTGGGTCCGCAATTGATGGACGTGTTGATCGAGCGCGCCAAAGGCTGCGACAAGCATGTGATGGTCGCGGCCATCGAAAGCGGCAATGCCGCTTCCATCCGCCTGCATGAACGCGTCGGCTTCGTGACCACCGGGCAAATGCCTCAAGTGGGCACCAAGTTCGGTCGCTGGCTGGACCTGACCTTCATGCAACTGACCCTCAATCCTGGCGCGGAGCCGCCGCCCGCCAACAAGGAGTAATGCCCGATGAACGCCGCCCAACTGCGCCGTGTCAATGTTGAAAGCTTTGCGCACTATCGTCAGGGTTTGATTGATCTGCTGCTCGACGCGGTCAGCTATGGCGCCAGTGTCGGGTTCATGGCCGATCTGGATGCCACACAGGCACGCGCCTGGTTCGATGGCGTTCAAGAGGAGCTGAACAAGGGCAACGTGCTGCTGTGGGTGGTGGTCAAGGACGAGCAAGTGCAGGCCAGTGTGCAACTGACCTTGTGCCAGAAAGCCAACGGACTGAACCGCGCCGAAGTGCAGAAGCTGCTGGTGCGTGAACACGCGCGCCGCCGTGGGTTGGGCCAACAATTGATGAGCGCCCTGGAACAGGCCGCGCTCCAGCACAAGCGCGGCATGCTTTACCTCGACACCGAAGCCGGTTCCCCGGCCGAGGATTTCTACAAGGCCCTGGGCTACACCCGTGCGGGAGAAATTCCCGACTACGCCTGCGACCCGAGCGGTCGTTACAAGCCGACCGCCCTCTACTACAAGATTCTCCAAGGAGCCCATTGATGATTCCCGGTGAGTACCAGATCCAGCCCGGCGACATCGAACTCAACGTCGGCCGCCGCACCGTCAGCCTGAAGGTGGCCAACAGCGGCGACCGGCCGATCCAGGTCGGCTCGCACTACCATTTTTTCGAAACCAACGACGCCCTGACCTTCGACCGCGCTGCCAGTCGCGGCATGCGCCTGAACATCCCCGCCGGCACCGCCGTGCGCTTCGAACCGGGGCAGAGCCGCGAGGTCGAGCTGGTGGACCTGGCCGGGCATCGCCGGGTGTTCGGGTTTGCCGGGCGGGTCATGGGTGACCTCTAAGTCATGTGCAGCCTGTACCGGCCTCTTCGCGGGCAAGCCTCGCTCCTACAGGTCATGTGTCTCCGCAGCACGAACCCTGTAGGAGCGAGGCTTGCCCGCGAATGCGATCTCCCATTCAATTAATTCCTAAGGCAAGCACATGAAGATTTCCCGTCAAGCCTACGCCGACATGTTCGGCCCCACCGTCGGTGACAAGGTCCGCCTGGCCGACACCGAGCTGTGGATCGAGGTGGAAAAAGACTTCACCACCTACGGCGAAGAAGTGAAATTCGGCGGCGGCAAAGTCATCCGCGACGGCCAGGGCCAAAGCCAGCTGCTGGCCGCCGAAGTCGTCGACACGGTGATCACCAACGCGCTGATCATCGACCACTGGGGCATCGTCAAGGCCGACGTTGGCCTCAAGGACGGGCGCGTGGCAGGCATCGGCAAGGCCGGCAACCCGGACGTGCAGCCGAACGTCACCATCGCCATCGGCGCCAGCACTGAAGTGATCGCCGGCGAAGGCATGATCCTCACCGCCGGCGGCATCGACACCCACATCCACTTCATCTGCCCGCAGCAGATCGAAGAGGCGCTGATGAGCGGCGTGACCACCATGATCGGCGGCGGCACCGGCCCGGCCACCGGGACCAACGCCACCACTTGCACCTCCGGCCCATGGCATCTGGCGCGGATGCTTCAAGCGGCGGACGCCTTCCCGATGAACATCGGCCTGACGGGCAAAGGCAACGCCAGCCTGCCGGAGCCGTTGATCGAGCAGGTCAAGGCCGGCGCCATCGGCCTCAAGTTGCACGAAGACTGGGGCACCACCCCGGCGAGTATCGACAACTGCCTGACGGTGGCCGATCAGTACGACGTGCAGGTGGCGATCCACACCGACACCCTCAACGAGTCCGGTTTCGTCGAGACCACCCTCGCCGCCTTCAAGGGCCGCACCATCCACACCTATCACACCGAAGGCGCGGGTGGCGGTCATGCCCCGGACATCATCAAGGCCTGCGGTTTCACCAACGTGCTGCCAAGCTCGACCAACCCGACCCGGCCCTTCACCCGCAACACCATCGACGAACACCTCGACATGCTGATGGTCTGCCATCACCTGGACCCGAGCATTGCCGAAGACGTGGCCTTCGCCGAAAGCCGCATCCGCCGCGAAACGATTGCCGCCGAAGACATCCTCCACGACCTCGGCGCGTTCTCGATGATCAGCTCCGACAGCCAGGCCATGGGCCGCGTCGGCGAAGTCATTACGCGTACCTGGCAAACCGCCGACAAGATGAAAAAACAGCGCGGCCCACTGCCGGGGGATGGCCAAGGCAACGACAACTTCCGCGCCAAACGCTACATCGCCAAGTACACCATCAACCCGGCGATCACCCACGGCATCAGCCATGAAGTGGGCTCGGTCGAAGTGGGCAAATGGGCGGATCTGGTGCTGTGGCGCCCCGCGTTTTTCGGGGTAAAACCGACGTTGATCCTCAAGGGCGGGGCCATTGCGGCCAGCCTGATGGGTGATGCCAACGCCTCGATTCCGACGCCGCAACCGGTGCACTACCGCCCGATGTTCGCCAGCTACGGCGGCTCGTTGCACGCCACCAGCCTGACGTTCATCAGCCAGGCGGCGCAGGAGGCAGGACTTCCCGAAGCGCTGGGCTTGAAGAAGAAAATCGCTGTGGTCAAAGGCTGCCGCGACGTGCAGAAAACCGACTTGATCCACAACGACTACCTGCCGAGTATCGATGTCGACCCGCAGACGTATCAGGTCAAGGCCGACGGCGTTCTGCTTTGGTGCGAGCCCGCGGATGTACTGCCGATGGCCCAGCGTTACTTCCTGTTTTAATCGGCCAAATCACCGGAGCCTGGCTGGCCAGGCTCCGATGCAAAGCCGCAGCGATCAACTGTTCGGCTGTACGGTGAAAGGGATTTCTACCCGTTGCAGTTTTGCCCGTTCGATTGCCTGGCGTGTGAATGTTTTGATAAAGGCTTTCTTGTCTTCGTCGATGACTTCCAGCTCGGCGGCGTATTCCGCTTCGGTCATGACCCGTCCCGGCGCAAACGCGCTTTCCGGTTTGTTCAACTCAGCACCGAGCACCCTGAGCTCTTCCTTCAACTGTGCCTTTTGCTCAAGGGAAAGCGTTGTGTCGGATGCTCGTTTTTCAAGCGCTGAGTAGAACTCAATCGTGGCTTCAATCCGGCGTCTGAAACCTTTGATAACCCCCCGGTTGGAACCCTCGACATAGGATGACCAGAACGGCTGCTCGATCAGCAAATCGTCGAGCAATTCACCCGCCTCAAGGTTCCGTACACGATGGAATGCATCTTCGATCATCGCGTTCGTGACGCCGGCGATTTTTCTGAACTGCATTTTTCGCGACTGCCAGGGCAGGTCCAACCGGTCGGCAAGATCCGTCATGAATGCCAGGTGAACTTCAACCTCATCAATCGTGCCGGTGACCTCGCCCGCTGCATTGACGCGCCTGAATTCCTCACCCATCGCCTCGCGCTCGGAAATCGTTTTGCGGGCAATCCTGCTCAGTTCATCCAGACGTGACTTGCCCTGCGCCAGCGATACCAGCTCACCCTCGACCAGCGCGGGATTTGCCAGTTCATAAGCTTCATGAATCAAGACCTCCATCCCCATGGCGTTGAACAGCTGCGCCCCAGCATCGACGCACGCCGTGGGCACGGTGGTCAGGGTGAAGAGTTTTTGCCGCAGCTCGGTATTTTTCGACATCGCATCGAGCATTCGCCAGACCTTGGCGGTCATGTCGACCCGAAACCCGGGGTCGCGATTGAAATGCCCCGATTCGGTGAGTTTGCGAATCTCGTTGAAGAAGCCAACCGAACCGTGCTCATCCTCGACGCTGTTCCACACCTCCTGTCTGGCCACCCACTCCGGCCGGGTCAAGCCAGCTTCCCAGTCGAGGCTGTCGCGCACGCCACGAGGCGGATACGGTCGATCAGGGTCCATGCCAACGGACGCGATGTACTCCCTGAGCGTCTGCAGATTGAAGGCCGGCAAAAACTCCGGCTCCCGGCTCAACAACGTGCGCGCCAGCAATTCCGCCTGGACCGAGCCACGCGTGACCATGGGCACGTAGGTGATTTCGTTGCGCTGCATGTCCAGGTAAAAATGCCGGAACCGTGGCTGTGCGAACAAGCCGTCCGGCCAGGTCCGAATGCCGGTGTCGGCCAGGATCAGCGTATGTAACACGCGCATGCTGCCAATATCCGGAACCTGCCCCAGAGGATTGCTATGCAGGTCCAGGATCTGAAGCCGCGTCAGGTTGCGCAGGTCCGCGACGCCTTGTGCATCCAGGACAATGCGGTTTGCGCGCAGGTTCAACTCCGTCAGCGCGCGCATGCGGCCGATGACACGAGGAAGGCGGGTGAGCGAATTGCCGTTGATGTTGATAGAGCGCAACCGGGGGAAATGATCGAGCAATGAAGCATGAGCGTCGGTCAATTCGGTTCCGTTCAGATTAAGGCGAGTGACGTGATCGAAGTTGCCCTCCAGTGCGGGCATCGTGCGCAGATGCCGCCCCAGCGGCAGGTTCTCGAGGTCGAGCACGACGCCTCGCAGCTCGCCGTACGAATCCACATCGCGCAAGCCGATTTGCTGCCAACATTCCCTGACCGCTTTGTACACCGCGTTTCTGGACTGCCATTCGGCGATACCGGCGGACGTGTAGCGGAACGCTTCGGTTGGCGAGCTCAGCCAACGTTGAAAATTGGCATTGAGCCGATCGAACTCCTCCTCCAGAGCACTCGCCCTCTGCTCAAGACTGACGTCGCTGCCCCCCGCTTGCAGATAGGACTGAGCTTCGGCCTCTGTCCATCCGGGCCGAACGACGCGAACCCGCTCTTGCGGCGTTATTTGCCCCTGAACTCGACGCAGACCTTGAGCCATCCCGCGCATGCCGCCACGCAGACGCATCGTGGCTGGATCGTACGCGGGTTTTCGAACAGGGTTATCCGCCAGAAGCGCGTTGAACCTGTCCCGTGGCAATGGCGTTTTTTGAATGGCGTGCTTGAGCGTCGTGCCTTGATTGATCCGGTACCCCAGCGCGTTGCGCTCAGCATCAGGCAGGGCATGCAACATAGACGCATAAAGGTCATCGGCCCCATGCAGATGAAGATCATCGGCATCGCGGGCCTGGTACTGACCGTCCTCGCTGACAAGGACTCGGCGAACGGCGGCATCTGCCGGGCCCACACTGTCGCGCAGTGGTCCGTCGAATGAGTATTCGCGGATTTCGATGCGCACGTTTTCGGGCCAGTCGGGCAGCGCTTGCAACGAGTGCAACGCCAATCGCTCGCTATCGACGCCGTACGCGACATCGAGGAAAAGCCCTTCGTAAGCGCGTGCGGCGCGTAACGTGCGCAAGGCCAGCCGCGTGCGCTCTCTGAGCCGCAAGGGAATGCGCGAAGACTCGGTGATTTTGAGTAAGTCTTGCGGTTCGATGTCAGCCAGCAACTCACGGGCGATCACCGTCGGGAGGTTGCTGAAGGCGTCCTGAAGCGCCGGCACTTGCCGATTGTCTGTCTGCTGCAAACGGCGATTGAGCGCGTCAAACAAAGGTCCCGGATGACTGCCTGCCCGCCCCGCGAGCCTGTTTTTCAAGGCGTCGATGCGGATATGCTCGTCAGTGGAAATACTCTGTCCGAACAACGAATGGATGTCGGCTTCATTGACAAACTTCACGGCCAGCTCCGGAAGTTTCCCGGCACCGACCTCGGCACGGCTTATCCTCAGCGTATCGGCCGGCGACGCGTCGAGATTGCCGTATTTGATCGAGCGGCCCGACTGCTCGGCGTCGTCAAAAAGCTCGATGCTTTTTTGCTCAGGCCAGCCCGGCAGCTCCACCAGCAAACGGGGCACCTGCTCGATGAACGCTTCGGGAACCTCATCGAGCACTATCTGCCCGGGCAGCTTTTGCACATCAGCCCAGATCTTGAAGCGTTCGATCGTGTCGGTCAGCAGCGCGGGCGGTGGTTCGTTGACGACATGCAGCCGTCGCAACAGGTCTTCTTCGACACCGCTGGCGATACGAATCTGCTCCAACGTGGCCTCGGACAAATCCTCAACCGCCAACCCCAGACGCCGCATGAGCGTGATTTTGCCCCACTCGACGGGTCGGTCGAGCTCGGTCTTCCACACACCGGCACCGTCGTGTTCGAGTGTGGGTTGATACGCCTGCGGCCGATCCGGATGTTGCAGGCGTGGCTGGCCCGTGAGTGGGTCGTTTCTGACTTCGAAGTATTTGTTTTCATGCTTCAGGATGGTTTTTTCGCTGTGCCGGAACAGCCCCTGCTCACCTGGCGTCACCGTTTTCGGCAACGTCAGGTCATGGGCGTAGGGCGACAGGTCCGGCTTCCAGAGGCGTGTCTTGCCGTCAGGCAACTCAACCTTTTGCAACCGATCGATAAACGCCGACGGTTTGACCGACGCCGCCGCACCGGCGGGCAACACATGCCCCGCCGCCATGATTGCCAGTTGCGCGAAATTGATCATGACACCGGTCAGATGAGCCGCCGCTTCGTCCCTGTCGCCCTTGCTCCACGCCTCGATACCTTCCATGGTTTCGAACAGCATCTGCCCGACCATGACCGCCAGCATCGCTTCGCCCAGCCCGGGAACCAACATGGAGCCGAAGTTGAACACGTTCCAGCCGATGCTCAGATAGCTGGTCAACCGATTCCAGCGGGTGGTCGCGTCTTCATCGTCGGTCGGCACCGCGATGTGCCGCGCACCCGCAATCGCCTTGTCCCTGCGCCAGCGACCGATTTGCGGCCAAATATCGCCAGTAATGATGTTGGTGATGGGCTCTGCGTTGGCGTTTTCAACCGCGGTCTCTCGCCACCACGGCCCCATGTCCAGCGGCTCACGTTGCGTCCAGGTGAACGTGGTGAAACGCTCGCGAACCCGGGCAAAGAATTTGCCATGGTCTTTTTGTGCCACGAATCGGCTGAAAAACTGTTGATAGTCCGGCGAGCGCAACTGGCTCGTCAGTTCCTTCATGAAGTCCGTTAGGGACGCATACTCTTTGAAAGGGTGGTCAGGATCATCCGGGACATAAGCGATCAACGTCCCGTCGAGACGGCTTTGTTGAAAACCATCTTCCCTTTGCAAAGTGGCTTCGACGAGACCGCTGGGGCCATTGGCGAAAAACGCTTCGAGTAATTTGAACTGCTCAAACTCCTGGCCCGGTAGCAGCGTCAAACGCCTGGACCATTCCATCAGTGTGCGTTGGTGCCGGGGAACCAGACTGTCGTAAATTCTTTTAACTTCAGTGGGGTCTGCCACTGCACTGAACAACAGGATGCCGGACATCCTGAAGCCCATTAACGAAAGTCGATGGCATTGCAAAGGACGATGATTCCACGCGATGCCTTTTTCATTGTCACGAATTTGCTGAAGTTTCCCGTAGCCATAGGAACTGATGTCGTTTTTCAAATACGCGATCAGCGCAGATTCGTTGAAGATGGCTTTTTCACTGGCCATGCGATGCCGCTCGATTATTGCCTTGGCCGCGATATCTTCGGGCATCAGTGCTGCCTTGAGGTGACGCTGATAGTGCGCGCCGATATCAAGCGTCCGGCACAGGGCCGCGAATTGTTCGACCGTCAGCGCATGCCGCTGTAACTCGTTTTCGTGGTCCCGGGTGAAGATGCCGGAGCCATCGCGAAACGCACCGGCCTGCGTTTCAGGCGCCTCGAAATTGTGAAGCGCCGCTTCCAGCAACGTCGATTGCCTGAGCCGACTGGCATTGGTATCGATGCCAAAGCCCAGTTTTGCCGGGATGTACAGGCGAATGAGCGTCGCATTGACGTCCAGTTCCAGATTCAGCTGGTCCTTTAATGCTTTAACGAGCAAAGGTTCGGCAAAGGCAAGCATGTCCCGCTGTACATTCTCCAACACGTCGTCCAACGGGACCTGAAGGCGCCAGCGCTCATCCGTCAGTTGCTTGAGGTACTGACGGTCGATGGCGCGTGCATTCAAATACCACTGTGGAAAATCCGCGGTCGAATCGGCCATCGTAAGCAGTCGCGAAACAGGTGCGTCTTTTAGCGGCGAAGGCAGTTTGCCCAGCAGATAATCATGATGAACGTTGGCTTTGCTTCTTCCATGCCCGGTAATAACTTGCAACGCCGGAGCGTCCGATAGTTCGTTCATTTCGCAAATCCTTATGCGATGAAAAGAACCACCAGACTATTGAGTGCGATTAAAAACAAAAGCTTAAAAAACCACTTGGAAAACCGCGCCAGCCCAACAATGCATTTAATTTCAGGATCTAAAAAATATTTAATTAGCACCCTGGGGCCACTAAAGAATGGTCGCCGGCGCAGTGGTAGTTTTTAGGGGGTGCCAAAGGGGCTAAGATGCCTCGGATTGCCATCAGGAAACCGACCATGCGCCTATCCGAATTCATCAGGCAACACGTAGACCGTATCGTCGATGAATGGGAGCAGTTCGCCAGAACGATTACCCCGGCGGCCGAAAATATGGATCGAGTGGCCTTGCGTGATCACGCCAGGGAAATTCTGTTGGCAGCAGCGCGGGACATGACCACCGCGCAAACAGCCAGCGAGCAACTCGCCAAGGCCAGGGGCGAAGGTCCGGAGAAAACCCCGAGCCTGGACGAAGCCGGCGCCAGTCATGGTGAACTGCGCCATACCGTGGGCTTCGATCTGATGCAGATGACCAGCGAATTCCGTCACCTGCGCGCCTGTGTGATCCGGTTGTGGGTCAACAGCCTGGAATCACCGGACCTCGCCTACTTCCAGGACATGATCCGTTTCAATGAAGCCATCGATGAAGCCCTTGCCGAATCCACGGCGGCCTATGCCGAACAGGTCAATCATTCGCGGGATATCTTCCTGGCTATTCTCGGCCATGACCTGCGTGCCCCCTTGCAGGCCGTGAGCCTGTCCACCGAAATGCTGATGCGCAAAACCACGCTTGAAGGCGATGCCCTGGCTTGTGCGATCAATATCAAACGCGGCGCGCGGCACATGGCGGTGATGGTCGGCGATTTGCTGGAGCTGGTGCGCAGTCGCCTGGGCAAGAGCCTGCCAATTGAACCGAAGCCGATGGACCTGGCCGATGCCGCCCACGCAGCGATTGCCGAAGCCTGTGCCGGTAATCCCGAATGCGATCCGACAGTTCATGCACAGGGCGACACGACAGGCGTGTGGGATGCCGGACGCCTGGCGCAACTGCTGCAAAACCTGATCGGCAATGCGTTGCAGCATGGGTCGAACAAACGTGATGTGACGGTGACCCTCACCGGCGAACCAGACACCGTTCGTCTAACGGTGCATAACTTTGGAGCGCCGATCCCCGAAGACGCGATCGGCACGATCTTCGATCCGCTGGTACGCAGCGCCGATGAAGAACTCGGCCAGCCGTCCACCAGCCTTGGCCTGGGATTGTTCATCGTCAAGGAAGTGGTCGATGCGCACGGCGGGACGATCGAGGTCAGTTCGAACGAAGTTGATGGGACACTATTTACCGTGGTGTTGCCGAGATAGACCGCCGTGCACGGTCATGAACTGTAGGAGCCGGCTTGCTGGCGATGGGGGCAACGCGGTCTGTCTGACTCACCGCATCATCGTTCATCGCCAGCAAGCCGGCTCCTACAGGAATCGAATTCGCTTCAGCTATTCGACAACCAGTCGCGCCAACCGCTGCTTGAGCATCCGGTTCTCGGCCCGAAGTTGCTGCACCTCTTCAAGCAGGTCGAGCGCCAGGGCGACGCCTTCCCACTCCAGCTCCAGGTCGTGCCGCAGCTTGGCGGCACGCTTGGCCAGCGCCAGCTCATAATCGGTGAAACGCCAATCCTTGGGCTGCTTGCCCTGAGGTTCGAGGATGCCGTGCTCGACGATTTCGATCACGTAGACGTCCGACAAATCGGTCGCCTCACAGAATTCTGCCATGTCCAGTTGAACGATCAGGGGGTTGCTCATGATGGGCTACTCCGTCTCTTGGATCAGAAGTTTTCTCTCGGGTCGAATGCGGCTTTTTTCGCCAGTTCCTGCCACAACGCCTTGACCTCGTCGTTCGAGGTTTTTGGCATGACCGCCTTCAATTGCACAAACAGATAACCGCGTTGACCGGCCTTGTTCAACAAGCCGTGGCCTTTGGCGCGCATACGCTGGCCGTTCTGGCTACCGGCCGGCACCTTGAGGTTGATCTTGCCTGTCAGTGTAGGCACGGCCACTTCGGTGCCCAACGCCAATTCCCACGGAGCCAGCGGCAGCGTAATGATCAGGTTCTCGCCTTCGACGTCGAACTTCGGATGCGGCGCAAAGCGAATGATCAGGAACAAGTCGCCGTTGGCGCCACCACCGATGCCCGGTGCACCCTGGCCTTTGAGGCGGATGCGCTCGCCGTCGGTCACGCCGGCGGGGATTTTAACGTTCAGGCTTTTGCTGGTGTTGCTGACGTGCTGGCCGGCAGCGTTGTACTGCGGCACCTGGAACGTGACCTTCTTCGATTCGTTCGAGAGGGTTTCTTCCAGAAAGATTCCAAGTTCCATTTCCACGTCTTGCCCTCGACGTCCGGCACTGCGACGCGACTCTCCACCACCAAAACCAGGACCACGGTTACCGAAGATCGAACTGAAGAAGTCCGAAAAATCGCCCGAGTCCTGACCGCCACCAAAACCACCGCCGCCACGCCCCTGCCAACCCGGCGGGCCCTGGAACGGTTGGCCGTGCTGGCCGTATTTGCGCAAGTCGTCGTATTCGGCGCGCTTGTCGGCGCTTTTCAGCGCTTCATAGGCTTCGGACGCGTCCTTGAATTTGGACTCGGCGTCCTTTTCCTTGCTGACGTCGGGGTGGTATTTGCGCGCCAGCTTGCGATAAGCCGCCTTGATCGTCTTATCGTCCGCGGTCGGTTCCACACCGAGAATCTTGTAATAGTCTTTGAAGTCCATCGTGGAATCACCATCCATTATCAAAATCGCGCCATCACCGGCAGCATGCGCTCATTGGCAGCCGCAGGGTTGACCGATCTCAAGATTGTGACCGGGGCGCGTATCAGAAGTTTATCGGCAGCGGCGGGCGGTTCTTTTGACCATCCCAATGGCTGCCAGGGCCAATGCAGACAAGTTTGGGGCATGGGGCCATCTTATCAAGGCGCTAATTACCGAGATTTAGCGGATAGTCGGCCTTCGAATCTGCGCCGCACTGGCATACACTGCGCGGCCGTTTTTTAACCGGAACCTGATAGACATGAAAAACGCATCTCCAGCCCGTGCCTGTGGTATCGACTTCGGCACGTCCAACTCCACCGTCGGCTGGCTGCGCCCCGGCATGGAAACGCTGATCGCGCTGGAGGACGACAAGATCACCCTGCCCTCGGTGGTCTTCTTCAATATGGAAGAGCGCCGCCCGGTGTACGGCCGACTGGCGCTGCACGAGTACCTGGAAGGCTACGAAGGCCGGCTGATGCGCTCGCTCAAGAGCCTGCTGGGTTCCAAGCTGATCAAGCACGACACCAGCGTTCTCGGCACGGCGATGCCGTTCAAGGACTTGCTCGGGTTGTTCATCGGTCAGTTGAAGAAACGTGCTGAAACCGCCGCTGGTCGCGAGTTCGATGAAGTGGTGCTGGGTCGTCCGGTGTTCTTCGTCGATGACGACGAAATGGCTGACCAGGAAGCGGAAAACACCTTGGTGGACGTGGCCCGCGCCATCGGTTTCAAGGATGTGTCGTTCCAGTACGAGCCGATTGCGGCAGCGTTCGACTATGAGTCGACCATCGAAAAGGAAGAGTTGGTACTGATCGTCGACATCGGCGGTGGTACGTCTGACTTCTCGCTGGTGCGCCTGTCTCCTGAACGCCGCAACCACGACAACCGTCACGAGGACATCCTCGCCACCGGCGGCGTGCACATCGGCGGGACCGATTTCGACAAGCAGTTGAGCCTGCAAGGCCTGATGCCACTGTTCGGCTACGGCAGCCGCATGAAGAGCGGCGCCTACATGCCGACCAGCCACCACATGAACCTGGCGACCTGGCACACCATCAACTCGGTGTATTCGCAGAAATCGACCCTGGCCTTGGGCAGCATGCGCTACGACATCGAAGACACCGGCGGCATCGACCGTCTGTTCAAGCTGATCGAGCAACGCGCCGGGCACTGGCTGGCGATGGAAGTGGAAGAAACCAAGATCCAGCTGACCCACGCCGACAGCCGCCATGTGCCGCTGGACCGCATCGAGCCGGGCCTGAGCGTGGAGTTGAGCCGGGCGTTGTTCGAGTCGGCCATCGACAACTTGCTGGAGCGCGTGCGCAACAGCGTGACCCAGATGCTGAACGACGCCGACGTGCGGGTCGATCAGGTGGATACGGTGTTCTTCACCGGTGGTTCGAGCGGGATTCCGGCATTGCGCAACAGCGTCTCGGCGATGTTGCCGAATGCGCGGCATGTGGAAGGCAACATCTTTGGCAGCATCGGCAGTGGTTTGGCGATTGAAGCGGCCAAGCGTTATGGGCCGATGGACTGATCCAGAACCGAGGTGAGCCCTTCGCGGGCAAGCCTCGCTCCTACAGAATCAATTCAATCCCTGTAGGAGCGAGGCTTGCCCGCGAAAGCGTCAGATCAGGCAATACATATCGACCGGATCAAACCATCCCCACCTGCTTCAACTCACTCTTCAAATACGCGTAATAAATCGGCCCCGCCACCACCCCCGGCAGGCCGAACGCTGCCTCGAACACCAGCATCGCCAACAGCAACTCCCACGACTTGGCACTGATCTGCCCGCCGACAATGCGCGCGTTGAGGAAGTATTCGAGCTTGTGGATAACAATCAGATAACCCAGCGCGGCCACCGCGACCCAGATCGACAGCGACAAACCGACGATGGTGATCAGCGTGTTCGACATCAGGTTGCCGATCACCGGCAACAGGCCGAGCAGGAAGGTCAGCACGATCAGGGTTTTGGTCAGCGGTAGTTTGATGCCGAACATCGGCAGGACCACCGCCAGGAAAATCCCGGTGAAGAAGGTGTTGAGCAGGGAAATCTTGATCTGTGCGAACACGATGTTGCGGAACGCCTGGACCAACAGGTGCAAGCGATCAAACAGTGCGGCGGCCAGCGGCTTGCGCTTGGTCAGGTCCGGCACCCGTTGCAGGGCGATGATCGCGCCGAGCACCATGCCGATCAGCAACGTCACGAACATGTGCGCCGCGTCCTTGCCCACCAGTTGAAGATCGCTGAGGTGTTTGCTCATCCACTCGCCAATCGCCACGCGAAACTCGGCGGCGCTGGCCGGCAGGTAAGCGTCGATGAACGGCGGCAACTGACCGCGAGCGCGGTCGACCACGAGCATGAATTTATCGAGGGAAGCGCCGGGGTTTTCCGCCTCATGCAGCAGGAAACTGAAGGCGCCGGCAAAGATCAGCGTCAGCACACTGACCACCAACGTCCCCAGTAACGCCACCGCCAGCCAGCGCGCACGCCGACCTTCGATCAGTCGCTGCAATTGCGGGGTGAGCATGTTGACCAGTTCGAACACCAGCAGACCGGCCAGCAGGCTTGGCAGCAAGCGCAACGGAATCACCAGCAGCAAACCACCAAAGATGATGACCCAACTGATGAGCAGCAAGACTTGGCGTTGAGAAAACGTTGGCATACAGCCTCAAAACGAACGGCGTAAAAGGATTGGCAGTCTGCCAGCGTTCGGGTGTCAGCACTAGGGATTGTGTGGGGCGACCTTGGTCGGGGGCCGACCTGTTTTTTTCAGTGCCCTTACCGGCCTCATCGCCGGCAAGCCGGTCTCGCTCCCACATTTGTCCTGTGTATGCAGATCCATTGTGGGAGCGAGCCTGCTCGCGATGGGGCCCTCACAATCCCCGCAAATCCGTTTATTTCTTCTTCAGGCAATCACTCATGAACGCCTTGCGCTCATCACCCTTGAGGGCCTTGGTCGCGGCATCGGCATTGCAGGTTTTCATCTTCTCTTGCTGAGGGGTCAGGGCTTTCGCGTCATTGGCGGCTGGCGCGGCTTTAAGGCAGGTGCTCATGAAGGCTTTGCGCTCATCGCCCTTGAGGCTTTTCGCGGTAGCGTCGGCATTGCAGGTGGTCATCTTGTTCTGTTGGGCAGTGGCGGCGAAGCCCTGGGAGCAGAGCAGCAAACCGATCATCAACAAAGGGACACGCAACATCGTCATGGAGTTTTCTCCTTGTTGCCGCACCGAGGGGCACGGCCTCGCTCTGGAGTGTAGACAAAGCCTGTTACAGCTTCCTGCCCGGCAGATGGCTTCGGCGATACTGCTCCGGCGTACACCCGGCCTGGCGCTGGAACATGGCGATAAACGCCGACCCGGTGCTGTAGCCCATGTCGAACGCGATTTCCTGAATGCTGCGATGACTGTCCAGCGCTTCGATCGCCACCAGAAAACGCAAACGCTGCCGCCACTCGCCGAAACTCATGCCCAACTCGCGCACAAACTGCCGCGCCAGGGTGCGCTCGCTGACGTGAATCTGCTCGGCCCATGCCGACAGTGGCCGGTTATCTCCGGGCTCAACCTGCAAGGCTTCCAGAATCCCGAGCAGCCCGGGACTGCTGGCGTAGGGCAAGTAGCATTGGTGAATGGGCGCCTGCTGCAGCTGATCCACCAGCACTTGGGCCAGGCGTTGGTCGGTCTCTTGCTCGGGAATCTTCACGTCACGGGCGGCGAAGTCCTTGAGGATTGCCTTGAGGATGTCGCTGATCGCCAGGGTGCAGGCCTGCTTCGGCAGTTCGTGGCACAGCGCCGGCGCCAGGCAGACGGCGCGGTAGTTGATCGGTTGATTGCTGTAGAAACTGTGCTCGATCTGCGGCGGCACCCACACGGCGTATTGCGGCGGCGACATGAAACGGCTGCTGCCGATTTCCATGTGCAACACACCGTTGGCCGAATACTCCAGGGTGCCCCAGGGGTGACGGTGGGCCGAGGCATATTCGTGGCTATTGAAGTCGGCGTAGCGGAAGTACACCGGCGCGGGCAACTCGCTGAAATCCAGCAGGTCGATGTGTTTGCTGCTCATGCTGTCTGTCATCAGGGTCAGGTTGTCTGGATCGCAGTATAGGCTTGCATCCGGACAGGCGATAATTCTCCCTCATTAACGTTCTGGTTGTTCCTGATGCAATACGCTTATCCCCTGCTGGCCATTTTCATTTGGGCTGGCAACACCGTGATCACCAAAATGTCGGCCGGGGCGATCTTCCCGGCGGAGATCGGTTTTTACCGCTGGCTGCTGGCCGGATTGTTGTTCACACCGTTCATGCTCAAACCGGTGATCGCCCACTGGTCGGCCATCCGCCCGAACCTGGGCAAGATTTTCATCCTCGGCGTGCTGGGCATGGCGGTTTATCAGAGCCTGGCGTACTTCGCGGCGACGCTGACCTCCGCCACCAACATGGGCATCATCCTGTCGCTGATGCCGTTGATGTCGCTGGCCATGGCCATCGTCAGCCTGGGCCAGCGCCTGACCGCCGGCGCGCTGGCCGGTGCGGTGTTGTCGTTTGGCGGTGTGTTGGTGGTGGTGTCGTCCGGCAGCCTCAGTGCATTGCTTGAGCACGGGGTGAATCTGGGCGATGCAATGATGCTGATCGCCACGCTGGCCTATGCGATTTACAGCACGCTGCTGAAAAAATGGCAGCTGCGTTTGCCGCCGCTGGTGTTGTTGTATCTGCAGGTGTGGGTGGCGGTGGTGGTGCTGTTTCCGTTGTTCGCCGTGTCGCCGAAAATCGGTCCGACGCTGCAGAATATTCCGCTGGTTCTGTATGCCTGCCTGCTGGCGTCGATGGTTGCGCCGCTCGCATGGATGCAGGCCGTGGTGCGTCTGGGACCGAGCCGGACGACGCTGTTTTTCAATTTGCTGCCGGTGATTACCGCATTGATTGCCGCGCTGGTGTTGCATGAGCAATTGGCGATGTATCACCTGGTGGGCGGGATGTTGACGTTGGGTGGGGTGATTGTTTCGGAGCGTTGGACCATGGTGTTGGGCCGTAAGGTTAGCGTCGCCTGACATGGCGCCTTCGCGGGCAAGCCTCGCTCCTACAGTTCATGCGCTGTCCCTGTAGGAGCGAGGCTTGCCCGCGAAGAACGATAATGCGGTCTGACGGCTAAACCCCGGCGGCCTTCAACCGCGCCGCATGCTCGACAAACAACCGGATCGGTTCGGCCCCCTTCCCCACCAACCCCAGCGATTGGTTGACGATGTCAAAGTGATCCAGCGGATACTCATCGCCAATTACCGTGCCCAGATGCGAGCTGTAACGCCCGACCATCCCGTCGCAATGCCCGACTTCACGCACGAAGGTTTTGGCAAACAGCCGACAACTGCGGTTTGTCCCGTCGAACAGATTGCGCCCGCGATCGGTCTTGCCTGGCTGCAACGTGCCGGACCACGAGTAATAGCGCACGCCGTTGACCTCTTCCGGCCCGTGCCCGCCCCATGTTTCAGGCAAGCCCTGTGGATAACGTTGGTTGAACAACGCCACACCCGCCGTCGTCAGCGATTCATGGGACGCGTGGATGTCCACCGGCAGCTTCGGCCCGCGATAACCCGTCTCCAGCAAACTCATCAACGCACCGATGATCCGAAGAAAAAACGCCAGCAGCCGCCCCCTCGCGCTGTCCGCCGGGTAATGTTTGTGCAAGTAATCCGCCAGTTCCGAGCCGTGATTGGGGCCTGCCACCGAGGTCACGGAAGCCACGCGATCCGGGCGTTTGGCGGCGGCGTAACGGGCGGTCAGTGAGCCTTGGCTGTGGCCGATCAGGTTGACCTTCTCGGCACCGGTTTCGCGCAGGATTTCATCGATCCGCGCCAGCAATTGTTCACCGCGCACTTCAGTCGAGTGCAGCGGCGACACTTGAACCGCAATCACCGTCGCCCCTCCGTGGCGCAACGCCGCCACGATCCCGTACCAGTACGGATAAAGCACCAGACGGATAAACCCGAGCATTCCCGGGACCAGCACCAACGGATAACGCGTGGCAGAACCTTGCGACATGGGCAAACGTCCTTGTGATCGGTGAGGTGACGCAAGGCTGAATACAAGACATCAGCCCAGCATCGACATCGAATGTGACAGCTCGACGACCAGTCTATGACATCCGCCCTATTTCAGCCCCGCCACCCCCGCCACGATCAATCCGACCGATACCAGTTTGACCGCCGTCAGGCTTTCGCCGAGCAACGCAAACCCGAGAAACACTGTGCCCAGCGAACCGATGGCGGTCCAGATCGGGTAAGCGATGCTCACCGGCAATTCGCGCATCGCCAGGGTCAGGAAGTAAATCCCGCCCACCGCCGCCACTACCGTGATCAGTGACGGCCAGAGCCGGGTGAAGCCTTCGGCATACTTCATGCCCATGGCAAAGGTGACTTCGAACCCGGCGGCGATCAGCAAAAACACCCAGGCCATCTAGCACTCCCTGGCCAGCGTCAGCAAACGCTGCTCGGCCTCGGCGACGGAGATCTCGAAGGTGCGCTCGGCGGATTCCTCACCCTCGGCGGCCACGACGGTCACGTCGGTAATGCCGATAAACCCCAGCGCCGTGCGCAACAGCGTATCGGCATGGTTCAAGGCTTCCAGTTCACCACCGGGACCGAAACCGAACCCGCCACGGCTGGTGACGATCAGCGCTTTCTTGCCGTGCACCAACGGCTCGTATTGCGCGACACCATTGTCCAGCGTGTGATTGAAGGTCAGCCCGAGCCGCACGATTTGATCGATCCACGCCTTGAGGCCGCTGGGCACGCTGAAGTTGTGCATCGGCGTGGAAATCAGCAGCAGATCGTGGCCCAGCAACTCGGCGACCAGTTCATCGCTGAACGCGAGGTCGGCCTGCATCGTCAGCGGCCGCGCCTCGGGCTCGGGGTAAAACGCGGCGGCCACAAACGCTTCGTTGACCGGAGGAATCAACGCCCGTCCGACTTCGCGACGAGTCAGTTGCGCTTGCGGATGGCGGGCCTGCCAGGCGCCGAGAAACACTTCGGCCAGGCGACGGGAGTGGGAACGTTCGCCCCGTGGGCTGGCGTGAATGGCAAGAATTGTGTTCATCTGAATCTCCTGAGGACTAAACTCAAACGGCGTGTGGCATGCAGCTTGTGCTCGCGACCGTCTCGCCTCAAATGAGCAAAAATCAGCTTGGGTGAATTCATTTCATCCATGGAGTGTTCAATGTTTGCCTCGCTGCCACTGACCGCCCTGCGCGCCTTCGAATCCGCCTCACGCCTGCTGAGTTTCAAGGCCGCCGCCGAAGAACTGTCGGTGACGCCAACGGCGGTTTCTCATCAGATCCGCTCGCTGGAAACCTGGCTCGGCGTGCCGCTGTTCGAGCGACTGCCACGGCAAGTGCGCCTGACCGAATGCGGCGAGCGTCTGTTCCACAGCCTGCACGGCGCTTTTCTGGAAGTGGCGCAAAGCGTCGACACCTTGCGCCCGCAACGCAGCGGCACCAGCCTGACAATCTCCACCACCGCCGCTTTTGCCGCCTTGTGGCTGGTACCGCGACTGGGGCGTTTTTACGCCCGGCATCCGAACATCAGCGTGCGGCTGGACACCCATTGCGAAGTCATCGATTTGCATCAGGACGCCAGCGTCGATCTGGTGGTGCGTTATAGCCTCGATGACTACCCGAACCTTTATGGCCTGTGCCTGTTCGATGAATCGTTCGGCGTTTATGGCTCGCCGGAACAGGTTGCACAGGCCAGCATCCGCGCACCGACGTTGATCAGCGTGCGTTGGCACAACTCGAAGCTGTACGCCCATGGCTGGGAAGCGTGGTGCTCGCAGTCAGCAGAAACCTGGCTGACGGCAAACCCGGCGGTCCGCGAATACGACGAAGAGCATTACGCGCTGCAAGCAGCGATCGCCGGACAAGGCCTGGTGCTGGCGAGCAATATCCTGGTGTCCGAGAGCGTGGCCAGTGGTTTGTTGGTGGCTTACCGGAGTGACATTCAGGTGAGTGGCGCCGGTTACAGCGCGCTGTGCGTACCGGGTCGTGAACGCCATCCGCCAGTGCGGGCGTTTTTTGCGTGGTTGCAGGAGGAAGCCCGATTGTCTGGCTTGTTGCCAAGATCGCCAATCACATCAAACTTTTCGCCGCGCTTGTCACTCACACCGGAGTAGCGATCACTTCCCTGTGGCCGACATCCTGAAAGATTTGTAGCGCCTGTCAGACCGCCATCGATTTATTTGGTGGGTTTAACGGTGACTGGCGCCTTGCCCGCCTTCATCTGCTCCAGCAACGGCGCACACTGATTCGGCTCCCCCCACTCGGCGCCACCAGCGCCAGCAACCCCGCCGCCGGCGCCGCAATCACGCCCAAGGCCACCATCCCCGCCCCGCGCAATATCAGCGGCACCGCCTTCACGCCCGCATCCGGCTTGATGAACTTGCCTCGCACGTACAGCGGCGAACGCAGGGAAATCAGGCGCCAGCCCTTGGATTCCGGGGTGATGGTCAGGTCCAGTTGCTCAGTCGCCATGTTCGCAGTGCCATCGATGTAGATGATCGCGTTCTCGGTATCGAAGACAAACAACCGAGTGGTGGCCAGGCCGGTCTTGATGTCGAAGTCGGCCGCCGCGCAATTGATCTTCACTTCTTTGTCGCCAAAGATTTTACCGACCACGTAGTTGCCAACATTCAGCCCGGCCAGTTCCATCAACTCGCGGCTGATGGCACCGTCGTTGATCAGCATCTTCAGATTGCCATTGGCCGAACCCAGCAGCTTGGCCACCGAGTTGCCGTGACCACTGATGTCGGCATCGCCATTGAGCTCGCCGAAACTGGTCTTCATCGGTTCAAAGGTCGGGAACAGCTGCTTGAGCTTGAAACCGCGCCCGGTCAGCTTGGCGTTGCCTTCCAGCGGCTCGGTGCGACCGTTCAGGCGAATCTGCGCATCCAGTTTGCCGCCGGCCACGCCGAAACGCAGGGGTTCGAGGCTGAGCACGCCGTCGGTCAGCACCAGGTGCGTGTAGAGGTCATTGAACGGCAGTTTTTCACTGTGGACGATGCGCTTGCCGGTGAATTCGACGTCGGCGTCCATGTCGCGCCAGCGCTCGGTCTTGAACTCTTCGACCGGTAACACCTTGTCCGCCGGCTGCTTGCTTTCGCCGCCGCGGGCCTTTTGCTTGGCGTTGGAGTCGGCGCCGATCAAGGGCGCAAGGTCGGTAAACAACAGTTGATTGGAGAGCAGCGAACCGCTGAGTTTCGGCCGAGGCTGACTGGCGACATAGGCCAGGCTGCCATGGATGTCGCTCTCGCCGATCTTGCCGTTGAACGCTTCGTAATGGAACACCGCGCCGCCCGGCTCATGCAGCTTGGCGATCAAGTGGCCGTCGGTGGCGTAGGGCGGTGTATCCGGCAGGGTCACGCCGGTCAGCGGATAGAGATTGCCCAGGCTGCTGCCGGCCAGTTTCAGCCGCAGGTCCAGCGCACCAAGGTTGAGTGGGTCGGTCAGCGTACCGGCGAGCTCGACGCTGGTGTCGGCAATCTTGACCTGGGCCTGGAGCGGGAACGGCCGGGCCGAATCCTGCAAAGCCAGCAGGCCGCCGATCTTGCCTTCGCCCGTCAGTTTCTGGCCGTGGTATTGGCCTTTGACCTTCAGTGCAAACGCGTAATCCTGGGGAGCCGCGCCCTTCTCCTGCGCAGTTTTCGCGGCTTTTTCGCCGACGATGTCGCTGAACGGGATCGGCTTGCCCAGCGGATCGATGATCAGGTCGAGCTGGGTTTTCAGGCTCTGGTCGTCGAGGGTGACGTGGCCTTTGTCGAAGCCGATCGCACCGATGTCGACCACCCAACTGGAAGGTTTGGCGTTCGGGTCTTTCGGGTCGAACTTGAAGGTCCAGTTGGCGCGGCCATCGGCCAGGCGCTGGAGGTCTGCGTTTGGTTCGGTCAAGTCAATGCGCGGGATCGTCACCCGTTGCGCCAACAGAGCCAGCGGCGAAATGCGCAGCTCGACGCGTTTGAGCGTGGCCATTTGCGGTTGCTTCGACCAGTCCGGGTTGCCGAGGCTCAGGTCCTGCGCCACCACATGCGGCCACGGCACCCAGGCGCGCCACCCACCTTCGTCAGGCTCACGCTGCCAGACCACCGCGAGGTTGCCATTGATGGCAAACGGTCGATGCAGCTCTTCGGAGACTTTGGCGTTGAGGGTCGGTTTGATCCGGTTCCAATCGAAGAACGCGATGATCAGAACCAGTATCGCCAGTAACACAACCAGGCTGGCAAAGGTCCAGGCAAGAATTTTCGGGGTGCGCGTCATTGCACAGGGCTCCTGAATACGACTGAGCGCCCTGACCGCGACGCGCGTGTGAAACCCCAGGCCAGAACCGGCCTGGCATGAAGCCTAGGACTGGGAAACGGCGCGCAGGTTTAATCGAAATGCGGCTTAACGTTCAAATAATCGGTCGGGGACACCCTGCACTCGAAATCCGGCGTTACCGACCCCGCACTTTTGTGCGACGCACGTGAGTAGAAAATACCCACATCAGTGCGAAAACATCCGCCGGAAAGGCCCGGTCTAGAGCCTTCGCACGGAACAATCAATTCTGTTGATTATTACCATTGCGTTTATGAACTTTTATATCGACTTATCGAGAGTAGCATTGCCCTCGTACCCACTTGCCGCCCTCCCACGGAGCACATGATCATGAAACGCCAACTACTGTTTAGCCTTACCCTCTCCATGCTGGCCAGCACCGCTTTCGCCCTGCCAGCCGCTGACCAGGCCACCCCACAAGTGAAAGACAGCCACTCGGTGTTCAGTCAAACCGTTGCCGAAGGTGGTAATGATCGCCTGAAAGAAAAAGGCCTGATCACTCAAGATGGTTCGGACCGCACTCCACAAGGTCAAACCCTGGCCGCTGACGGTTCTGATCGCACCCCACAAGGCCAAACCCTGGCTGCTGACGGTTCCGACCGCACCCCACAAGGCCAAACCCTGGCTGCTGACGGTTCCGACCGCACTCCACAAGGCCAAACCCTGGCTGCTGACGGTTCCGACCGCACTCCACAAGGCCAAACCCTGGCTGCTGACGGTTCCGACCGCACTCCACAAGGCCAAACCCTGGCTGCTGATGGTTCCGACCGCACTCCACAAGGCCAAACCCTGGCTGAAGGTGGTGGTGACCGCGTAATCGAACGCAACAGCGCTGTGAGCTAAGCCCATGGCGGCCTTGAAAAAAAGCCCAATCCACGGATTGGGCTTTTGACTTTATAGAAGCCACGCATTCCCTCGCATCACTCCCGATAGTCGTTCGACGCCGGCAAAGCCGATTTGCTAGAGTGCGCCGCTGTCTTGTCCAGAAAACACCCTTGCGATGCTGCCCCGCGCCGAACAGAAACAACAAACCCGCAATGCCTTGATGGACGCTGCCCGCCATTTGATGGAGTGCGGCCGAGGATTCGGCAGCCTGAGCCTGCGCGAAGTGGCGAAAACCGCGGGCATCGTCCCCACCGGTTTCTACCGGCATTTCGCCGACATGGATGAACTGGGCCTGGTGCTGGTGAGCGAAGTCGGACAAACCTTCCGCGAAACCATCCGCCTGGTGCGTCACAACGAGTTCGTCATGGGCGGCATCATCGATGCCTCTGTGCGGATTTTTCTCGACGTGGTGTCGGCCAATCGTTCGCAATTCCTGTTTCTGGCCCGCGAGCAGTACGGCGGTTCGCTACCGGTGCGCCTGGCCATCGGTCGCTTGCGCGAAGACATCAGCTCGGACCTTGCGGCCGATTTGTCGCTGATGCCAAAGCTGCAACACCTGGACATCGCCGGCCTGAGTGTCATGGCCGATCTCATCGTCAAAAGCGTGTTTGCGACCCTGCCGGAAATCATTGATCCGCCGGCCGAGGCGTTGCCCGCGCATCTGACACCACAGGCGAAAATCACACAGCAGCTGCGCTTTATCTTCATCGGCCTCAAGCACTGGCAAGGCCTGGGCAGCACGGAATAACCTTCCTGCACGCCGATCTCCTGCACGCCGACCTCCTGTAGGAGCCGGCTTGCTGGCGATGGCGCCCTTCAGCTAACAAAGATGTCGTCTGGTCGACCGCTATCGCCGGCAAGCCGGCTCCTACAAGGTTTGGTGGTGAATGCGGGATCGCGAACAATCTGGAGCACACCCTGCGCCGCCATTTGGTGCGCCCATCACAGCCTCGCACCAAATTACCGCAACAAACTGAAACGCCCTCCATGCGCCGACAGGCATTTCCTACACTTGCGCCGATTGGCAAGCCCCTTGCTCTAGCCTGACTATTGTCCATAGCTGGAAGCTTTCCGATGCTGGTGATTCATCGCAGAATCGACCCTCAACCCGTCTGGGCCGCCGAGTTGCACCTGACCTTCGAAGCCCGGAGCAAAAGCCGTTTGCGCTGTTTCAGTGCCGAGGGTGAAGACGTCGGGTTGTTTTTGGAGCGCGGTCAGTCGCCCCTCACTGATGGCGAATGCCTGCAGGCTGAAGACGGTCGCATCGTCCGCGTCTGCGCCCGCCCCGAACAACTGCTGCACGTCACCTGCGCCAACGCCTTCGAACTGACCCGCGCGGCCTATCACCTGGGCAATCGCCACGTCGCCCTGCAAGTCGGTGATGGCTGGTTACGCCTGCTCGACGACTACGTGCTCAAGGCCATGCTCGAACAACTTGAAGCCAAGGTCGAAAACATCGAAGCACCGTTCCAGCCAGAACACGGCGCCTATGGCGGTGGCCATCACCACTCGCGGCACGGTGACGAAGACTTCAACTACCCGCCGAAACTGCACCAATTCGGCGTGCGCCAATGAACCCGGCCTGGGCGCTGTTGCGCCTGGCCAGTCCGCAATTGCCGATTGGCGGCTACAGCTATTCCCAAGGCCTGGAAATGGCGGTGGATAACGGCCGGGTGAATGATTCCGTCAGCGCCCGTCGCTGGATCAGCGATCAATTGCTGCTGAACCTGGCACGCTTCGAGGCGCCGCTGCTGCTCGCCCATTGCGTGGCCGCCGCCACAGAAAACTGGGCCGAACTGCTGCAACGCTGCGAAGAACACCGCGCCAGCCGGGAAACCCGCGAGTTGCATCTGGAGAGCCGACAAATGGGTTACTCCTTACAGCAACTGCTCAACGGCTTGCCGGAACTCGATGCACCGGCCCGCGCCTTTCTCGAACAACGCCCCGAACCGCACCTGGCCCTCGGCTGGGCGCTGGCCGCACGCGCCTGGCACATCAGCCCGCAAGACGCGCTGGCCGCATGGCTCTGGAGCTGGCTGGAAAACCAGTTGGCGGTGCTGATGAAAACCCTGCCGCTGGGCCAGCAAGCCGCGCAACGACTGACCAGCGAACTGCTGCCGCTGCTGCAACAAGCCCAGCAGGACGCCACCCGAATCACCCCCGACCACTATGGCAGCGCCGCTTTCGGGCTGTCCCTGGCGTGCATGGCCCATGAGCGCCAGTACAGCCGTCTGTTCCGTTCCTAGGGCCTGTTATTTTGGAGAATCACATGAACACACAACCTCTGCGCGTCGGCATCGGCGGCCCGGTCGGTTCCGGCAAAACCGCCCTGACGCTGGCCCTGTGCCTGGCGCTGCGCGAGCGCTACAACCTGGCGGTCGTGACCAACGACATCTACACCCGCGAAGACGCCGATTTTCTGGTACGCAACCAGGCCCTGGCGCCGGAACGGATCATCGGCGTGGAAACCGGCGGCTGCCCGCACACGGCGATCCGCGAAGACGCCTCGATCAACCTCGAAGCCGTGGATCAACTGAACCGACGCTTCCCGGGGCTGGATCTGATTCTGGTGGAGTCCGGAGGCGACAACCTTTCGGCCACGTTCAGCCCGGAATTGTCCGACCTGACGATTTACGTAATCGACGTCTCGGCGGGCGACAAGCTGCCGCGCAAGGGTGGGCCGGGGATCTGCAAATCCGACCTGCTGGTGATCAACAAAGTCGACCTCGCTCCGCTGGTAGGCGCGTCGCTTTCGATGATGGACAGCGACACGAAGCGCATGCGCAACGGCAAGCCGTTTGTCTTCAGCAACCAGAAAACCGGGCTGGGCCTGGAAGAAATCATCGCCTTCATCGAGCGCCAGGGCCTGCTGACCGCTGCCTGATCACGATCAAACTTATCAACAAGGAAGCTTATCCATGACACTTAAACGCATCCTGGGCGCCATGGCCCTGCTGCTGACTCCGGCCATCGCCTTCGCCCACCCCGGTCACGGCGACAATGGCTTGATCGCAGGCATCAGTCACCCGATTGGCGGCCTCGATCACTTGCTGGCGATGGTTGCCGTCGGACTGTGGGCGGCACAGCAGAAAGGCGCTGCACGCTGGGCGCTGCCGTGCACGTTCGTCGGCACCATGCTGATCGGCGGCCTGCTCGGTTTTGAAGGGCTGAACCTGCCAGCGCTGGAAAGCGGGATTGCGGCGTCGGTACTGGCGCTGGGGCTGGCGGTGGCGCTGGCGGTACGTCCGCCACTGAGCGTGGCGGTGGGTGCGACGGCGTTGTTTGCGTTATTCCATGGCGTGGCGCATGGGCTGGAATTGCCGGACATGTCGAGCCCTTGGGCGTATGCCGCGGGTTTTGTGGCGGCGACAGCGGCATTGCATGCGGCGGGTTATGCGCTGGTTCGCGTGTTGCCGCAAGCAGCGGCGCCGCTGGTTCGTCTGGCGGGTGCGGCGTCGGCGGCGACCGGGGTGTGGTTGTTGGCGGGTTGATTGTGTATTGCCGGTGATGGCCTCCTCCTGTAGGAGCGAGGCTTGCCCGCGAAGGCGGCCTGACAGACACCACATCTCTCAGGCCTGATAACATGTCGCGCATTCGACCCTGCCGTGACGACGCCAGCCAATGCCTCATGCTCCCCGCTCCGCTTCCCAGCCTGAATTGACCGCTCTGTTTGCCGCGGTGCAACAGCATTTCCAGGACGTGATCGTGCCCCTCTGGCAAGGCCCCGGCTGGAATGCCGAACTGGCGCTGCCCTACGAAGCACTGGATGCCGAGCATCATCCCTTGCCACCGCAACGCTACCGGGCCATGGCCTGCGCGCGGCAGCTGTATCTGTTTTCCAGCCTGATCGGCCAGGTGCCGGGGGCGAAAGAGCGTGCGGCTGCGTTGTTCCGCTCGTTGCAGCAACATTTCCACGATGCCGAACACGGTGGCTGGTTCTACAGCATCGACCCGCAGGGCGCGCCGCTGGATCAGCGCAAAGATCTCTACACCCACGCCTTCATACTCTTCGCCTGCGCCCATTACTGGGACAAGGTTCGCGAACCGCTGGTGGAGTCAGTGCTCAACGCGGTGCTGGAAGTGCTTGATCAGCGCTTCAGTTCGGGCGACGGCTTGTACGAAGCCTGCCTTGAGCGTGATTGGTCGTTGCTGAACACCGGGCCGCTGCAAAACCCGCTGATGCACCTCGCCGAAGCGTTTCTTGCCACGCTATCAGTGCGTGAAGACCTCGCCGTGCAGCGTGCGCTCGTCGAGTTATGCACAGCGATGCAACAACGCTTTATCGATCCGCAACACAGTGTGTTGATGGAAAAGCCGCTGGGGTCTGTGGATAACTGGTTTGAACCGGGACACCAGTTCGAATGGTATTTCCTGCTGGAGTCTTCGCCGCTGTTGCGCGGTTCGAAACTGCACGCCTCTGTGGAGCGCGCCTTTGCGTTCACCGAGCAACTGGGCGTCGATCAATCGAGTGGCGCCGTGCGCGCGATGCTCACGCTCGACGGGCATTCGAAAGATGCCACCCAACGCATCTGGGCTCAGGCTGAATACCTGCGTGCGTTGACGCTGCGCCCGGACAGCGGGGCATCGGTATTGCACCAGTTGCAGGCGCTGCAACAGCGTTCTCTGCATGCGCGCGGCTGGTATGAGTGTCGTGACGAGAACGGTGAAGTGAGCCGGCAGGATATGCCGTCGACTACGCCTTATCACTTGGCGACCTGCTATCGCGGGTTGGCCGACTATCTTCGTTGACAGATAGATCGTATTCGCGGGCAAGTCGGACCGCCGCACCGCTCGCTCCTACAGGTTTTGCATAGACCTGTAGGAGCGAGGCTTGCCCGCGAATGGACGTTACGCGGTCTTACCCCTTGTTACGCTCAATCGCAAACCCGGCCCACGTCTGGCTCACCGGCATCAACTCGAGGCTGTTGATGTTGATGTGCGCCGGCGCATTGAGCACCCAGAAAATGGTCTCGGCGATGTCTTGCGGCTGGATCGCCTCGGCACCGGCGTAGGTCGCGTTGTAACGCTCCTGGTCACCGGCAAAGCGCACCAGCGAGAACTCACTCTCACACAGGCCCGGCTCGATGTTGCTGACGCGAACGCCCGTGCCTTGCAGGTCGCAGCGCAGGTTCAGGGAGAACTGTTTGACGAACGCCTTGCTCGCGCCATACACGTGGCTGCCCGGATACGGGTAGTTGCCGGCAATGGAACCGAGGTTGATGATGCCGGCGCCACGGCCATGGGCGATCAAACGCGGCAACAGCAGGCGAGTGCTGTACATCAGGCCCTTGATGTTGGTGTCGACCATGGTGTCCCAATCATCAAGATCGCACTTCGGCGCCGGATCCACGCCGAGTGCCAGGCCGGCGTTGTTGATCAACCCGCGCAGCTTGGCGAAGGATGGTGGCAGGTTGGCGATCGCCTCCTCCATGGCCTTGCGATCACGCACGTCGAGCACCAAGGCATGGACCTCGGTCTGCTTCGACAACTCGGCGCACAAGGCATTGAGGCGCTCTTCACGACGACCTGTCAGCACCAGTTTCCAGCCAGCCTCGGCAAAACGACGGGCACAGGCTTCGCCAAAACCGGAAGTCGCGCCGGTAATAAACAGGGTGTTGGACATCGTGTTCTCCTTGCTTCGGCCGACGGGCCGCCATTGGATTAGAAAATCAGCTGGCAGCATGCCCGGCCTTGCCGAGAGCGGCAACTATCAGAAAATCTGTACGAAAAACAACCAACGCGAGCAACGCCATATACACCGTGGCCTGTAGCTATGTACGCGCACGTTATCCACAGGCCGGTCCACAGTTTCCGGGGGCAAGTGAAAAAGCTGGAAGCCGCTGTGCACAAGGCTTTGCGGGCAGATCATAAAGTTTTTCGCTTGACCCTGAAGTGCTGGCTGTGTAGCCCAAGGCGTTTTGCACGATTGACCGGGTTTGCCAACGATGGCGCCAAGCCAGTAACTACGGCCCTTAGCCGAGTCTTTCCAGAGTTTAACCACAGACTTATCCACAGGCTTCCCTCGTGTGTTTCAGGCCACTTTCGCAACCAATAAAAAGGTTGACAACGCTGACCTGAAGCCCGGCAAAAACGCCTGATCAAAAAACAACCACATCGCTGCAAGCCACGATTTAAAAGGCTCTCAGCCAGCTACTCCCACGTTATTCACAGCCAGTTCCACAGCAAACGGGGACAAGTCAAAACCGTGACAAAACAACTATTTGCAGCGGCTTTATGTCGCGCTTTGAGAGCTTGGCAAATTTGTTTTCCACAATTCTGGAAAACACCTGTAGGAGCGAGCTTGCTCGCGATGGACGTCAACGATAACGCGAACATTCTGGATAAACGTGTCATCCGGAAAACCTTCGCGAGCAAGCTCGCTCCTACAAGGGATTGTGGTGAATTCAGGATGAAAAAAGCCCCGACGATTGCTCGTCGGGGCTTTGGGTATTTCAACAGGACTCAATGCCCGCCGAGATAAGCGTTACGCACCTCTTCGTTCACCAGCAGCTCCTTGCCGGTGCCACTGAGGCGGATCTCGCCGTTGACCATTACGTATGCCCGATCCGACAACCGCAGGGCGTGGTTGGCGTTCTGCTCGACCAGAAAGATAGTCATGCCGGTCTTGGCCAGTTCCCGCAGGGTGGCAAAGATCTGTTTCACCACAATCGGCGCGAGCCCCAGGCTCGGCTCATCGAGCAACAGCAGTTTCGGCCGGCTCATCAACGCACGGGCGATGGCGAGCATTTGCTGTTCGCCGCCGGACATGGTCATGGCCCGCTGGGTCCGCCGCTCTTCGAGACGCGGAAACAGCTCGAACATGCGTTGCATGTCTTCCTTGGCGTACTTGTCACCAATCGGGATGGTGCCCATCTGCAGGTTTTCCTCGACGGTCATGTCGGGGAACACGCGCCGGCCTTCCGGTGATTGTGCAATGCCGTTGGACGCAATGTAGTGCGACGACTTATGGGTGATGTCCACGCCCTGATAGATGATCTGCCCGTCTGCCGCGCGCGGCTGGCCGAAGATCGACATCAGCAGGGTCGACTTGCCCGCGCCGTTGGAGCCGATGAGGCTGACGGTCTCCCCTTCGTTGATGTGCATCGAGACTTTTTTCAGGGCCTGGATCGGGCCGTAAAACACGTCCAGGTCTTTGAGTTCGAGGATCGGTTTGCTCATAGCACCACCTCCTCTTCATCGGCGCCCAGGTAGGCTGCAATCACTTTCGGATCGTTGCGAATCGCCTCGGGGCCGCCCTCGGCGATGACGACGCCGTGGTCCAGCACCACGATGTGGTCGGAAATGCTCATAACCATGCCCATGTCGTGTTCGATCAGCACCACGGTCAGATCGTGCTCGTCGCGCAGCAGCCGGATCATCGCGCTCAGCGCTTCGGTTTCCTGAGGGTTGAGGCCGGCGGCCGGTTCGTCGAGGCAGATGATCTGCGGCCGGGTGCACATGGCCCGCGCAATCTCCAGACGACGCTGCTGGCCGTAGGACAACTCACCGGCCAGACGGTTGGCGCAATCCACCAGGTCCACCACTTCCAGCCAGTAGAAGGCGTGGTCCAGCGCATCGCTTTCAGCCTTGCGATAGCCCTTGGTATTGAGGATGCCCGCGAGCATGCTGCGGTTGACCCACATGTGTTGGGCCACCAGCAGGTTTTCCAGCACCGACATTTCCTTGAACAGGCGAATGTTCTGGAAGGTCCGCGCCAGGCCGGCACGGTTCACCAGGTGAGTGCCGCCGAACATCTTGTAATGGAGCCGGCTGATGAAGCTTTTCGGCGATACAAAATCAGTCGCCTTGAACGGTTCACCGAGCATTTTGATGACATCGGTGCGCTCGCCGCGCACGTTGAGTTCGATCTTGCCGCCCGAGGCCTTGTAGAACCCGGTCAGGCAGTTGAACACGGTGGTCTTGCCGGCGCCGTTGGGGCCGATCAGGGCGAAGATCGAGTTGCGCTTGACCTTCAGGCTGACATCGTTCAACGCCTTGATGCCGCCGAAGTGCATCATCAGCTTCTCGACCGAGAGTACGACTTCGCTCATGGCGCTACTCCTTTACGCGGGGTCACACCGGTACGGCTGATCCGAATCAGGCCGCGCGGTCGCCAGATCATCATCAACACCATCAGGATGCCGAACAGCAGCACGCGGTATTCCGCGAAGCCACGCAGCAGTTCCGGGGCCACCGTCAGCACGAAGGCTGCGATAACCACGCCGATGGTCGAGCCCATGCCGCCGAGTACCACGATGGCGAGGATCAGGGCCGATTCAAAGAAGGTGAACGAGGTCGGGTTGACGAAGCCTTGGTAAGTGGCGAAGAACACGCCAGCGAGGCCGGCCGTCGACGCACCGATGGTGAACGCCGAAAGCTTGACCAGCACGTGGTTCAAACCCATGGAACGGCAGGCGATTTCATCTTCACGCAAGGCTTCCCAGGCGCGACCGACCGGCATGCGAGTCAAACGGTGCTTGATGTACAACACGGCCAGCACGACCAGGAACAATACCGCGTAGATGAAGTAGTACTTCACGTCAGGGTTATAGGCGATGCCGAAAAACTCGTGGAACGGAACGCCACCGTCCTTCGCCCTTTTCCCGAACTCGAGGCCGAAGAAGGTAGGCAGAGGCGCTGGCATGCCATTCGGGCCACCGGTCAGGGTCAGCCAGTTATTGAGGATCAAGCGGATGATTTCACCGAAGCCCAGGGTCACGATCGCCAGGTAGTCACCGTGCAGGCGCAACACCGGGAAACCGAGGATGCAACCGGCCAGCCCCGCCGTGATCGCCGCCAGTGGCAGCACCGTCCAGAAACCCAGCCCCAGGTATTGATAACCGAGTGCCAACCCATAGGCGCCGATGGCGTAGAACGCCACGTAACCGAGGTCGAGCAGGCCGGCCAGGCCAACCACGATGTTCAGACCAAGCCCGAGCAGCACGTAGATCAACCCGAGGATGACCACGCCCAGCAGGTAGGAGTTGGAGAAAAACGGGAACACCACGGCGATGACGATCATCAGCGGGATGATCCAGCGCAGCCGGGATTTGTAATCGGGAGCCAGTACATGAACCCCCGAACCGGTGGTTTCAAAGCCTTCGAGAATTCTCAGGCCTTTCGGCGTTTGCAGGAACAGGCTCAAGGCAAAGCGGCCGGCCATGACAATGGCGACAATCCACGCCACTCGGGTCGTTTCCAGATTGAAGCCATAGCCGTCGAGGACTATGCCAACAATCGGGCCGAACACGATGAGGGCAACAAGACCGGCAAGAATCGCGTCAACCAGGCTTCTTTTGAGATCAATGGTTTTTTTAGTGGTTGAAGACATCGCTTACACCTTCGACACAAGAGGACGGCCGAGCAGGCCTTGAGGCCGAAAGACCAGAACGAGAACGAGCAGCGAGAAGCTGAAAACGTCTTTGTAGTCCGAGTTGACCAGACCCGAGAACAGCGACTCGGAAATCCCGAGGATGATCCCGCCGAGCATCGCGCCAGGCAGCGAGCCGATCCCGCCGAGTACCGCTGCGGTGAACGCCTTGATGCCGATGACGAAGCCTGCGTAAAAGTCGAACGTGCCGTAGTTCATGGTGATCAGCACGCCGGCCAGGGCCGCCATTGCCGCACCGATGATGAACACGTAGGAAATGACGCGGTCGGTGTTGATCCCAAGGATGGAGGCCATCTTGCGGTCTTGCTGGGTGGCGCGGCACATGCGGCCGAGCTTGGTGTACTTGATGACGTAGGTCAGCAGGGCCATGCCGGCGAATGCGGCAACCAGGATGAAGATCTTGGTGTAGGTGAGCTGAACGAAGCCGCTTCCGACTTCCACTCGCCATGCACCGGTCAGCAGGGTCGGTACGCCTTGTTGACGGGCGCCCTGTGCGATCTGTGCATAGTTTTGCAGGATCAGCGAAATACCGATGGCGCTGATCAGCGGTGCCAGTCGGGTGGAGTTACGCAGGGGTTTGTAGGCGACACGCTCGATGACCCAGCCATAGACCGCTGTGACGATGATGGTGAAGACCAGTGTGCCAAGCATCAGCAGAGGGAAGGATTCAATACCGAAGTATGCCAGCAGAGCCAGACTGATTGCCGCGAGGTAAGCGGAAATCATGTAAACCTCGCCGTGGGCGAAGTTGATCATGCCGATGATGCCATAGACCATTGTGTAGCCGATGGCGATCAGGCCATAGACCGACCCGAGGGTCAGGCCGTTGACCAGTTGCTGCAGGAAAATACCATCCATAACGCAATCTCACGCATTTGAGAGACTGCACAGAAGCGAGGTGCGACGGACCGGGGTTCAGCCACCCGCGCAACACGGTTGTGTGCAGCTCTACGAGAAAAGACAGGTACTGCACGGACATGTTCTTCGATTGCCCGGCGCTCAAGGCGCCGGGCAGATCAACAGCTCATATCACTTCTGTTTTTCCAGTTGGTGGTATTTGCCATCCTTGTCCCACTGATAAACCACGTAGTCGGAGACTTTCAGGTCGCCCTTGGCGTCCCAGGTCTTCTCGCCCATCACGGTTTTAACCGGGTTTTTCTTCAGCCACTCAGCCGCTTTTTCGCCGCTGTTGGACTTGGCGCCGTTGAAAGCAGCCGCCAGGGTCTGAACCGAAGCGTAGGCGTACAGGGTGTAGCCTTCTGGCTCGGTGCCGGCTTTGCGGAAGGTGTCTACCACGGTTTTGCTGTCTGGCAGCAGGCGTGGGTCGGCACCGAAGGTCATGTACACGCCATCAACGTTCTGCGGGCCACCGGCGGTGGTCACGAGTTCGTCAGTAACGATGCCGTCATCGGACATGAATTTGACGTCTTTGAGGCCTTGTTCACGCAGTTGGCGAACCAGTGGACCAGCTTCCGGGTGCAGGCCGCCGAAATAGACGACATCGGCACCGGCTGCGCGGATCTTGGTTACCACGGCGCTGAAGTCTTTCTCGCCGCGAGTCAGGCCTTCGTACAGAACCGGCGTTACGCCGCGCTTGGCCAGTTGAGCCTTGGTGGCGTCGGCCAGACCTTGGCCGTAGGTGTCTTTGTCGTGCAGAACCACGACTTTCTTGCCCTTGAGCACGTCGACGATGTAGTCGCCGGCAACGATGCCCTGCTGGTCGTCACGACCGCACATACGGAACATGGCGCTCAGACCACGCTCGGTCACCTGTGGGTTGGTGGAACCCGGAGTGATTGCGATGATGCCTGCTTCGTCGTAGATCTCGGAGGCCGGGATGGTCGACGAGGAGCAGAAGTGACCAACCACGCCTGCCACTTTCTGGTTGGTCAGGTCCTTGGCGACCGTCACAGCCTGTTTCGGTTCGCAGGCGTCATCGCCCTTGACCAGTACGATTTTTTCCCCGTTGACGCCGCCCGACGCGTTGATTGCGTCGGCTGCTGCCTGTGCACCCTTCATGTACTGCTCGCCAAATGCTGCGTTGGCGCCTGTCATAGGACCCGCAACACCGATTTTTACGTCAGCCTGTGCAAACGCAGAAACACCCAGCGCAGCTGCCACTGCGAGGGCCAGAAAGCCTTTCTTGTAAAACGTCTGGGACATGAGGTGGTGCTCCAAGGTTTTTTTTTAGTTGGCACTGCGACTTCACTGAATGCTCAGAGCAAGGGCCGTGCCATCGGTTTTTTATTCTGAAAAAAGTCGCTGCTTTATTGTTATTTCGACTGTTTCGAGCCCATTTTCATTGGGCGTGCAACCGTCTAAACCGCGGAAGGTGAAACCATTTATTTTTTAAGGCGCAACCCGCACGCGCCATCATTGCAACCGCGGCGCCAAACGACGTGCAACCAGCCTGTAACAACGTGCGTCACCGAAGTGCACACTGCTGGTGCGGTACTGCTACAACCCGCACCTTTTACAGGCTAGCCGCTGCGCCGAAAAGCGCCGCTTCCAGCAACAAATTTCAACAATCAAATCACGATCCGCAGGCACTGGCCCGCGTGATACAGCGAAAACCCCGCCTCATATAGACAGCTACGCAGCCCCACCCCCGCCAGTGGCTGCATGGGTGCGAAGGGAATCGGCAGCGCCTGAGGATTTCCGTTACACAAATAATCGGCAAAGGCTTTGCCGACCACCGTCCCCGTGGTCACGCCCCGTCCGTTGTAACCGGTGACTGCCACTAAACCGGGCGCCGGTTCGAACAGGCGCATCAAATGATCGGGCGTGAACGCGATGCAACCGGTCCAGGTGCACTCCCATTCCACCTGTTTGAGGTACGGAAAATAGTGCTGCTGAACCCGGTCGGCCCAAGCCTTGAGGAACCAGGTCGGCTTTTGATTGCCATTACCCAGACTGCCGAGTAACAGGCGACCGTCTTTGTCACGACGAATACTGCTGAGCACCTGCCGGGTGTCCCACGAGCCCTGGCCACCCGGGAGAATTTGCTGCGCGGCGTCGTCAGTCAGCGGCACCGAGGCCACTTGATAGTAATAACCGGGGAAGAAATTGCGCCGCAGTTCCGTCCAGTCACCTTCGGTGTAAGCGTTGGACGCAATCACGACTTGCTCGGCAAGCACCGAACCCTGCGCCGTTTGCACCGACCAGCGCTGGCCCTGTCGTTCGAGCCTGGTCACGGGAGAATGATCGAACAGCCGACCACCAAGGCCGATGGCCGCCTTGGCCAGCCCCGTGGTGTAAGCCATCGGATTGATCGTGCCGGCACGCTTGTCGAGCAACGCGGCGGCGATTTTTTTGGTGCCGGTTGCTTGCTCGCAAGCTTGACCGGTCAGCAGTTCCACCGGGGCGCCGCGACGTTTCCATTGTTCTTCACGACTGCGCAAATCCGCTTCGCCACGGGCGTTGTGCGCCATGTGCAACGTGCCTTCGCGGCGTAACTGGCAATCGATGTTGTATTTGTCGACCAGGCTGAACACCAGGGACGGCGCGGCACCCAGCATGCGATTGAGCTGACTGCCCACCGCTTCGCCGAACCCGGCTTCGATCTCGTCCGGTGGAATCCACATGCCGGCGTTGACCAGCCCGACGTTGCGTCCAGAACCGCCATGACCGGCACGATGAGCTTCCAGCACACACACCGTCTTGCCTTGTTCCAGCAGATGCACCGCCGCCGACAGACCGGTGAACCCGGCACCGATGACGCAGACATCGACCGTTACTTCGCCCTTGAGCGCAGCATTGTCGGGCCTTTGCGGCGTCAGTTTTTCCCACAGACACTCTTCGCGTAACGGCATTGCCAGACTCCAACAGAAACCTAACAAACAACAAAGCAAAAGCTTCGCGGGCAAGTCGGATCGCCGCCCGCTCGCTCCTACAGGTGTTGAGTGATCCTGTGTAGGAGCGAGGCTTGCCCGCGAAGGGGCCCATCAGTCGAACGTAATGCCCTGCGCCAACGGCAACTCCAGCGAGTAGTTCACGGTGTTGGTCTGGCGGCGCATGTACCCGCGCCAGGCATCGGAGCCCGACTCACGACCACCGCCGGTTTCTTTCTCGCCACCAAACGCGCCGCCGATTTCCGCGCCGCTCGGGCCGATGTTGACGTTGGCGATGCCGCAGTCGCTGCCCACTGCCGACATGAATTGCTCGGCTTCACGCACGTCAGTGGTGAAGATGCACGAAGACAGGCCTTGTGGCACGGCGTTGTTCAAACGCAGGGCTTCGTCGAAGTCTTTGTAGCCGATCACATAAAGAATCGGCGCGAAGGTTTCGTGGCAGACCACGTCGCTCTGCTCCGGCATTTCAACAATGGCCGGCGAGACGTAGTAAGCGTTCGGGTATTTGTCTTCCAGCTGACGCTTGCCACCGAAGACCCGGCCGCCCTCGCTCAGGGCCTGCTCCAGCGCATCCTGCATGTTGTCGAAGCTGTGCTTGTCGATCAGCGGACCGATCAGGTTGCCTTCCAGCGGGTTGCCGATACGCACTTTCGAGTACGCGGCTTTCAGGCGGGTGACGATTTCTTCTTTTACCGATTCGTGAGCGATCAGGCGACGCAACGTGGTGCAACGCTGACCGGCAGTGCCGACGGCGCTGAACAGGATGGCGCGAACGGCCATGTCCAGGTCTGCGCTTGGGCCGAGGATCATGGCGTTGTTACCACCCAGTTCGAGAATGCTGCGGGCGAAACGTGCGGCGATTTTCGGTGCCACTTCGCGGCCCATGCGGGTGCTGCCAGTGGCGCTGATCAGCGCGACACGCGGGTCATCGACCAGTGCTTCGCCGGCATCGCGACCACCAATGATCACCTGGCTCAGGTGCGCAGGTGCGTCGCTGAAGTTTTTCAGTACGCGGTCGAACAGCGCCTGGCAGGCCAGTGCGGTCAACGGGGTTTTCTCCGACGGTTTCCAGATCACCGGATTGCCGCAGACCAGCGCCAGTGTGGTGTTCCAGGCCCAGACCGCGACCGGGAAGTTGAACGCACTGATCACGCCCACGACGCCCAGCGGGTGCCAGGTTTCGCGCATGTGGTGGCCTGGACGCTCGGAGGCGATGGTCAAGCCGTACAGTTGACGGGACAGGCCGACGGCGAAGTCGCAGATGTCGATCATCTCCTGAACTTCACCCAGGCCTTCCTGAGTAATCTTGCCCGCTTCCCAGGACACCAGCTCGCCGAGGTCGGCCTTGTATTCGCGCAGGATGTCGCCCAGTTGACGCACCAATTCGCCACGGCGCGGGGCCGGGACCTTGCGCCACAATTCGAACGCATGATCTGCGCGACTGATGTGCTGCTCGACTTCAGCGGCGCCTTCCCAGTTCACAGAGGCGATCTTGCTGCCATCGATCGGCGAATGCACCGGCACTTTGCCGTTCTGGTACAGGGCCGGGTTCACACCAAGACGATCAAGCAATGCGGCAACCATGGGTCACTCCTCGAGCTAAAACAGAAAACGTGCAGCCGGAATATCACGGCTGATCAGACCTGTAGTTTTAGCTCGCCGGAGGTTACCCAACAAACGACCTTTAAGAGAGATATCATTCCGTTTATTCATGCTGCGAATTGCTGGTCAGCAAGAAACAAGAAAAAAGGACAACCCATGCTGAATAAACGCTACCTGCCGTCGATCACCGCGCTGCAGTGTTTCGAGGCCGTGACCCGGCATTTGAGCTTCACGCGGGCCGCCGAAGAGCTGAACCTGACCCAGAGCGCCGTCAGCAAACAGGTCGCGCAACTCGAAGAATTGTTGCAGCACCTGTTGTTTCGTCGAGTACGCCGACGCCTGCAAATGACCCCGGCCGGTGATTTGTATCTGGTTGAGGTACGAAAAATCCTCACGCAAGTCGAGATGTCGACCCATTACCTGCGCTCCTACGGCGGTGAGACCGAAGTCCTGCGCGTCTCGACGCCTCCGACGTTCGGCGCCCGCTGGCTGGTCCCCCGCTTGAAGGGCTGGCGACTGCGCCATCCGTCGATTCATCTGGACCTGTGCAGCGAGCAGGAAGCCGATGACCTGCTACAAGGTCGCAGCGATCTGGCGTTCTATTTCGGCCAGGGCTCACGGCCCCGCACCGAATGCCTGAAGCTGTTCGGCGAAGAGCTTGTTCCGGTATGTGCACCGAGCAGCCTGCCGGCCACGCCGTTCACCGATCCGACGCAACTCACCGACCTGGTCCTGCTGCAAAACGCCTCCCGGCCGCAAGCCTGGCACGACTGGTTCGACAGCCAGGGTTACCACACCGAACACAGCTACCACGGCCCGCGCTTCGAAACCTTTTATATGTGCATTCGCGCCGCACAGGTCGGCTGCGGCGTGGCGTTGTTGCCGCGGTTTCTGGTGGAAGAGGAATTGGCCGACGGCAAACTGGTCATTCCCTGGCAGCATGCAATGCCCAGTTCCGACGCCTATTACCTGGCGTACCCGGAGCATTCGGCGGAAGTGCCGAAGGTGCGGGATTTTGTGAAGTGGATGCTGGAGCAGATCGACAGCCCTGTAATGCCTTGAGGACGCCTTCGCCGGCAAGCCGTGCTCCTACAGGTTTCGGGCCAGACAAAGGTCCTGTAGGAGCCGGGCTTGCCGGCGAAGAGGCCATCGGCAGCGGCACAACCCTCACAAAAAAACACTGGCAATACCCCGCGCTGATATGCGCCACTAGCCTCCATCATTGAAACAGCTGCAACGTCGCCGCCACGGGCCGCGGCCAGCCTGGAGAACCCCGTTATGAGCGAGAGTGTGTTTGCCGATCGCATCGTGCAGAACCTGCTCGACACCGACTTCTACAAACTGACGATGATGCAGGCGGTGCTGCACAACTACCCGAACGTGGAAGTCGAATGGGAGTTTCGTTGCCGTAACAGTGAGGATTTGCGCCCGTACCTGGCGGAAATCCGCTTTCAGATCGAGCGCCTGGCCGAGCTGAGCCTGAGCGCCGACCAGTTGAGCTTCATGGAGCGCATCAGCTTCATGAAGCCGGATTTCCTGCGTTTTCTCGGGTTGTTCCGCTTCAATCTGCGCTACGTCCACACCGGCATCGAAAACGGCGAACTGTTCATCCGCCTGCGCGGACCGTGGCTGCATGTGATCCTGTTCGAAGTGCCGCTGCTGTCCATCGTCAGCGAAGTGCGCAATCGCTATCGCTACCGGGAGATCGTGCTGGTGCAGGCGCGTGAGCAGCTCTATCGCAAGTTCGACTGGCTGACCGCGAATGCCGGCAGCGACGAATTGTCCGAATTGCAGGTAGCCGATTTCGGTACTCGCCGTCGCTTCTCTTACCGTGTGCAGGAAGAAGTGGTGAACGTGCTCAAGCACGATTTCCCCGGGCGCTTCGTCGGCACCAGCAACGTGCACCTTTCGCGAGAGCTGGACATGAAACCGCTGGGCACCATGGCCCACGAGTGGATCATGGCCCACCAGCAACTGGGCCCGCGGCTGATCGACAGCCAGGCCGCCGCCCTCGATTGCTGGGTCCGCGAGTACCGCGGCCTGCTGGGGATTGCCTTGACGGACTGCATCACCATGGATGCCTTCCTCAACGACTTCGACTTGTTTTTCGCCAAGCTCTTTGACGGTCTGCGACATGACTCCGGTGATCCGGTGATCTGGGCGGAAAAGGCGATCGCCCACTATCAAAAGCTGGGTATCGACCCGATGAGCAAGACGCTGACGTTCTCCGACAGCCTGACGCTGCCCAAGGCGCTGGAAATATTTCGCGCATTGCGCGGTCGGATCAATGTCAGCTTCGGCATCGGTACCAACCTGACGTGCGATATTCCGGGTGTCGAACCGATGAGCATCGTGCTTAAAATGGCGGCCTGCAACGGCCAGCCGGTGGCAAAGATCTCCGACGAGCCTGGCAAGACTCACTGTAAAGACCCGAATTTCGTTGCCTATTTGCGACACGTTTTCAAAGTTCCTGCCGCCCTTTCCAGCACACCAAGCAAGGAGTGAATTCATGCAAGCCGTACAGCGTGAGATTGCTGAGCAGCTCAAGGTTCAACCGCCATTCGCCGACGAGGCCGCCCTCGAGGCTGAAATCGCGCGGCGCATCAGTTTCATCCAGGATTGCCTGGTCAATTCCGGGCTCAAGACCCTGGTGCTCGGGATCAGCGGCGGCGTCGATTCCCTGACCGCCGGCCTGCTGGCGCAGCGCGCCATGTGTGAACTGCGCACCCGCACCGGTGATGACAACTACAAGTTCATCGCCGTGCGCCTGCCGTACGAAACCCAGTTCGATGAACACGACGCCCAGGCGTCGGTGGATTTCATCAAGCCGGACGAGCGCCACACCGTGAACATCGGCCCGGCGGTCAAATCCCTGGCCAATGAAGTGGCAGCGTTCGAAGGCAAGCACGCGGTCTCGGTGGATTTCGTCCTCGGCAACACCAAGGCGCGGATGCGTATGGTCGCCCAGTACACCATCGCCGGCGCGGCCCATGGCCTGGTGATCGGCACCGATCATGCGGCGGAAGCGGTGATGGGTTTCTTCACCAAATTCGGTGACGGCGCCTGCGACCTGGCCCCGTTGAGCGGTCTGGTGAAAAATCAGGTCCGGGCGATTGCCCGCAGTTTCGGCGCGCCGGAATCGCTGGTGGAAAAAGTCCCGACGGCGGACCTTGAAGACCTGTCGCCGGGTAAACCGGACGAAGCGTCCCATGGCGTGACGTATGCCGAGATCGATGCGTTCCTGCATGGGCAGCCGGTGCGTGAGGAAGCGTTCAAGATCATTTGCGATACGTACAGGAAGACCCATCACAAGCGGGTGATGCCGTTTGCACCATAAATAAGGCGGCGTCTGGACCGACGTCATCGCTAGCAGGCTAGCTCCCACAAGGACAGCGCAGTACCTGTGGGAGCTAGCCTGCTAGCGATGAACGATGACTCGGTCAAACGCCGGGCACAAAAAAAGCGTCCCAAGTGGACGCTTTTTTTATGCCCGCGATTCGCTTATTTCAGCGTAACCGTGCCTTTCATCATCGAAATGTGGCCCGGGAACGAGCAGAAGAAGCCGTATTTCTCGGCAGCATCAAGCTTGGACACATCGAAGGTCACCGAGTCGGTTTCCTTGGAGCCGATGATTTTGGTGTGAGCGATAATGCGCGCATCACCTTCTTTCAGGTAGTTCTTGTCGATGCCGGCAGACAGGCCATCGGTAGCGATCGGCTGCATGTCCGCTTCTTTGCTCAGCACCCAGTTGTGGCCCATGACGTTTTTCGGCAGGTTGCCGGAGTGGGTCAGTTCAACGGTGAAGGTCTTGCAGCTTTTGTCGATTTCGATGGCCTTGGTGTTGAAGGCCATTTGGTCGGTGGAATCGATGGTCGTCTTGCACTCGGCAGCCATCAATTGACTGCTGGCCAGTGTCAGCAGGGATACCGCAACAAGTTTGGCAAACATGGTGAATCTCCAAGGCAGGGTTAACAAAAGTGCGAATGGACAGAAGACTGCCTGAAAACTTCGCAAGTTCCTATGACCTGAATCAAAAATTGTATACAACTTTCGGGCTATGACACCTATCGAAACAATCTACCAGCCAGACGTCTAGGGCGGCCCTATCATCAGGTCGTCATCACTTATACGGAGCGTCTGTCATGTCCATCAATAGCCTGTTGTGCAGTTTGCTCGCCGCTTACGCCTGTGGCGCCAGTGGCACCTGTGAAACGTCCCGGCGTGAAGTTTAGACCTTGGAGCATAGCGCCTCTGCCTTTACTCTGTGGCCATCCTGACCATGGAGTAAGGCATGTCTTTAGCGTCCGTTTGTGTATTTTGCGGTGCCAGCACCGGCACCAACCCGGCTTATCGTGAAGCCGCTGTCGCCCTCGGGCGAGCGTTGGCCGAGCGCAAGCTGACCCTGGTCTATGGCGGCGGTGCCGTCGGGCTGATGGGGATCGTCGCCGACGCCGCACTGGCGGCCGGCGGTGAAGTGATCGGGATCATCCCGCAAAGCCTCAAAGACAAGGAAATCGGTCACAGCGGCCTCACGCGCCTGGAAGTGGTCGACGGCATGCATGCGCGCAAGGCGCGGATGGCCGAGCTCAGCGACGCCTTTATCGCGCTGCCCGGTGGCCTGGGCACTCTGGAAGAACTGTTCGAAGTCTGGACCTGGGGCCAGCTCGGCTACCACGGCAAACCGCTGGGACTGCTGGAAGTGAACGGTTTCTACAGCAAGTTGACCGGTTTTCTTGATCATATCGTCGGCGAAGGCTTCGTTCGCGAAGCACACCGTGACATGCTGCAAGTGAGCGAATCGCCGCACACCCTGCTCGATGCACTGGACGCCTGGCAGCCCTCGGTACTGCCAAAATGGGCCGAGCAAAAACCCAGCTAACGGCTAGGCACCGATACAGGGCAGAATATGCGCCGCTCAACCTCACCTTCGACCCCAGAGGATCGCCCATGGCTAAACCTAATTATTCCTTCGCCAAACGTCAGAGAGACTTGGCCAAGGAGCAGAAGAAAGAGGAAAAGCTTCAGCGCAAGAAAGCTTCAGCTGAAGAAGACGCCGCCGCACTGAACCCGGAAGCAGACGGTGAAGTGACCGCAGAAAGTGATGTTGAAGCACCGAAAGATCAGGCGCCCGACGCCTGAGACCCTCAGGGCCCGATGATCTGATCAGGCCCACCGGATCTGTGTCCCGTGTAGGAGCGAGCTTGCTCGCGAAGATATCGAAGACAGCGCGTTTTTCCAGACAGGACGCGTCATCGTTGACGTCCATCGCGAGCAGGCTCGCTCCTACAGGGTGGATCTTTGTTACTCCAGTGGCATCACGGTGACCCGGACTTCCGGATCGTGATTTCCGCCCCCCAGAATCACCCCACGCAACGGCGATACATCGGAGAAATCCCGGCCCCAGGCCAGGGTGATGTGTTCGAGTGCCGGTTGCACATTGTTGGTCGGATCGAAATCCACCCAACCCAACACCGGGCAAAACACTGAAACCCAGGCGTGTGAAGCATCGGCACCGATCAGCCGTGGCTGGCCCGGTGGCGGCTGAGTCAGCAGGTAGCCGCTGATGTAACGCGCCGCCAACCCACGGGACCGCACGCACGCGAGCATCAGGTGAGCGAAGTCCTGGCACACCCCGCGACGGCGCTCCAGCACTTCCACCAGAGGCGTTGCCACTTGAGTGGCTTCGGCGTCGAAGGTGAATTCGCTGAAGATTTTTTCCATCAACACCTGGACACCGAGCAACAGCGGCCGGCCCGCCGGAAAACAACTTTCCGAGAACTCGACGAAGTTGCGCTTCAAATGCACATAGGGCGATTCAAACCGGTAACGACACGCTTCGAGCACGTCAGACGAAAGCGGCTGGCTGCTGTAGGTCAGTGCGTTGCGGGTTTCTTCCCAGGCCGGCGATTGATTGAAGTCCAGCGTTGGCCGGGCCAGCACTTCGACGGTAAGACTGGCGTTGACCAGTAACTCATCGTGAGGTCGCTCAAACGCCAGCCGGGTCAGCGGGTTGCCGAACACATCCAGTTCGTCGCGGCGCGCCGTCGGGTCGGGGCTGATCTGCAATTGTTGCGCAGTGCAACGCTGCCAGGCGCACGAGCGCGGCCACAGATGCGCCAACTGCTGAGCGAGGGACACCGGGCTGTCGTAGTGATAATGGGTGTCATGGAAAATCTGGTAATGGGCGCTCATCAGACGGACACCGTGCGTTGGCTGACATCATCGACGTGGGCGAAATGGCGCAATGCCAAACGATCCGACACCTGCCCGCTCGCATCGGCGATCTCTTGCAGCAGGTCGGCCAGGCCATTGATGGCGGCGCGTACGCTGGCTTCACCGAACAGCGAATTCTCCAGACACCCCAGATCAAAGCGCGCCAGACGCTCCACCAGAAACGGCAGACCAGCTTCGCGCGGCACAGCAAAATCATCGTTCAAACGTTTGAGGGTGCGGGTCACCAGCTTCAACTGGAACAGCACCGCGTGCGGGTTTTGTTCGTCGAGCAGCAACAGGTCCAGCACCGGAATCAATTGCGCCACCGCCAGATACCGCGAGCGGTAGGTGATGCTGCTGTTACCCAGCTCCAGCAGCCACTCCAGCCCGGCCTGATCAAAGGCGCCGCTACCGCGCAGAAACGCCGCGAGGCTGCCGCTGAGAAATTGCAGGCGCTCGATCCGTCGACCGATCATCAGGAAGCGCCAGCCTTCGTCCCGGGTCATGTCGTCCAGTGCAAAACCCGACAGTGCCGCCAGCGACATCACCAGACGGTTGAGAAAATCCAGCAACTCGCCGAAATCCGGTTCTTCGGTTTCCAGTTCGACGGCCTCACGCTGCAACTCCACCAGCGCCTGCCAGTTTTCCCGCGAGAGCTTTCCGCGCACTTGCGACGCCGCCCACTGCAAGCGTTGCAGGTTGGAACGCAGGCTGAACGGCCAGTCGTCACCGAGCAGCGCCGCCAACAACCGCTCAGGCAGCTCGCCTTCTTCGGGCAGCAACATTAGCCGCTCACCCAGATCGACCGCGGCCTCCAGCGCTTGCGGGTCATCGCCATCGACGTAGCGCGCCAGCATGATCCGCAGCAACCGAGCACTGTCATCGCAGCGCTCGCAGTAACGGCCGAACCAGAACAGGTTTTCCACCACCCGCGACGGCAAATACGGATCGCGTCGCACCAGGTCGTGCACGCCAATGTTGCGCTGGGCTTTCCATTGTTCGCCGCTGGGTGGCCGGTCCCCCAGCACCCAGGTGTCCTTGCTCGCGCCGCCACGTTGCATCGACACCACTTCAGCGTCGGCCTCGGCGGCCACCCGGGTCAGACCGCCGGGCAGAACCCGATACCCGTCACGACTCGCCACTGCGTACACGCGCATGCCGATGGCCCGAGGTTGCAACTGACCGCCCTCGGCCTGCCAGATCGGCGCCTGGGACAATTGCGCAAGTTCTTGCGCCACATAGGCATAAGGTCGTGCCTGCATGCGCTCGGAAAGCGCCTGGCGCTGTTTTTCGCTCAAATCGCGGCCAAACACCGGCGCGAAGCTCTGTGAGGGGAACGCTGGTTTGATCAGCAATTCCGGCAGTTTTTCCAGCGCCTGGGCCAGCACCGGCGCTTCGCCGCACCACCACGTGGCGATAGAGGGCAGGATCAACTCTTCGCCGAACAGGAATTGATTGATCTTCGGCAGGAAGCCCAGCAATCCCGGCGATTCCAGCACGCCGCTGCCGAGCGCGTTGGCCACCAGCACCCGTCCTTGTCGCACGGCTTCGAGCAGGCCCGGCACACCGAGCGCCGAGTCGGTGCGCAGCTCCAGCGGATCACAGAAGTCGTCGTCGAGCCGACGCATGATCGCGTGGACCCTGCGCAGGCCGCTCAAGGTTTTCAGGTAAACCGTGGCATCGCGCACCGTGAGGTCGCCGCCCTCCACCAACGGATAACCGAGTTGCCGCGCCAGGTACAGGTGCTCGAAATAGCTTTCGTTGAAACGCCCCGGTGTCAGCAGCACCACCAACGGCACTTCATCGTCGCTTGGCGCCTGACGGGCCAGGGTTTCCTGAAGCGTGCGGAAGAACCCGGCCAGATGCTGCACCTTCAAATCACGGTACAACTCGGGAAAGGCCCGGGACACGATCGTGCGGTTTTCCAGGGCGTAACCGGCGCCGGACGGTGCCTGGGTCCGATCCGCGGTCACCCACCAGCGACCGTCGGGCGTGCGCGCCAGATCCACGGCATACAGATGCAGAAAGGCCCCATCGGGCGGCGTGATGCCCTGACAGGGCCAGAGGAAGTTGTTGTGGCCGAATACCAGCTCAGCCGGCAACAAGCCTTCAGCGATCAACCGTTGCGGGCCGTACAAGTCCGCCAGCACAGCATTCAACAGTCGAGCCCGCTGGGCGATCCCGGCCGACAAGTGCTCCCATTCATCCGCAGCGATCACGTGCGGCAGCAAGTCCAGCTCCCACGGCCGGTCCGCGCCCTTGGGATCGGCATAGACGTTGTAGGTCACGCCGTTTTCCTGGATCTGCCGGGTCAGCAGTGCCTGACGCTGCACCAGCTGCGCGGGCGTACTGCGTTGCAACTGGTCGAACAGCCGACGCCAGTGCGGGCGTACGGCGCCACTGTCGTCGAGCAGTTCGTGATAAGTGCCCGCCGTCAGCGGGTAGCGGTCAAGCAGGTCAGGCATGGAAAGCTCGGCAGACAGCAAGGAACGGTCAGACTAACGCACGCTCATGACGCCCGGATATACGAAAAATCCGAGCGTCGCGTACGGTTTAGAAACGTCGCAAATCGAGAGTCATCGGCAGCTCGTCGTTTATTTCCAGAATTGGTATAGGAAGTTTCCCCGGGCTGTGTCCGATGCGGAAGAAACGCGCCATCCTCCGACTCTCGGCTTCATTGGCGTTCACCGGCAAGCTGTCATAGTTGCGCCCGCCCGGATGGGCGACGTGGTACTGACACCCCCCAGCGAACGCTGCATCCAGGTGTCGAGCAGGTCGAACACCAGCGGCGCATGGACCGGGATCGTCGGTTGCAGACAGTTGGCCGGCTGCCAGGCACGAAAGCGCACGCCTGCGACGAACTCGCCAACCCGACCGGTCGGTTGCAAAGGCACCGGAACGCCGTTGCAGGTCAGCAAATAGCGCTGCGGTGCCAGGCCGGTGAGTTTCACCTGCAAGCGCTCCAGGGATGAATCCACGTAGCGCACCGTGCCGCCGACCGCGCCCTCCTCGCCCAGTACATGCCAAGGCTCCAGCGCCTGACGCACTTCCAGTTCGATGCCGCTGACGGCGTAATCGCCGACCTTGGGAAAGCGAAACTCCAGATGCGCGGCAAACCACTCGGCCCGCACCGGATAACCCGCGGCATTGAGGTCGACGATCACATCAGCGAAATCCTGCTCGATAAAGTGTGGCAACAGGAACCGGTCATGCAATTCCGTGCCCCAGCGCGCCAGTTTCGGCGGCGCATAAGGCTCGCGCCAGAATCGCGCGACCAGTGCGCGCAGCAACAACTGCTGAGCCAGGCTCATGCGAGCGTGAGGCGGCATTTCAAAAGCGCGCAACTCCAGCAAGCCAAGGCGCCCCGTTGCGCCATCGGGCGAATAAAGCTTGTCGATGCAGAATTCGGCGCGATGAGTGTTACCCGTCACGTCAATCAACAGGTTACGCAGCAGCCGGTCGACCAGCCACGGCGCGCATTCTTCGCCGGGTTGAGGCATCTGGGCGAAGGCGATTTCCAGCTCGTACAACGCATCGTTGCGCGCTTCATCGACGCGCGGTGCCTGGGACGTCGGGCCGATGAACAATCCGGAAAACAGGTAGGACAACGACGGGTGGTTATGCCAGTAACTGATCAGGCTGCGCAGCAGATCGGGACGGCGCAGAAACGGTGAGTCGGCCGGTGTCGCACCGCCCAGTACGAAATGGTTACCGCCGCCGGTGCCGGTGTGTCGGCCGTCGATCATGAATTTTTCAGTGGTCAGCCGCGTCTGGCGCGCCTCTTCGTAGAGAAATTCGGTGCGCTCGACCAGCTCATCCCAGGTGGCGGACGGCTGCACGTTGACCTCGATCACGCCTGGGTCCGGGGTGATGCGGAAGTTGCTCAGGCGCGGATCGCTTGGCGGCTCATAGCCTTCCAGCAGCACCGGACAATGCAGTTCCTCAGCCGTGGCCTCGATTGCAGTGACCAGCTCCAGATAATCCTCGACCCGCTCCAGCGGCGGCATGAACAAGTACAACCGCCCCTCCCGCGCCTCGGCGCAGAACGCGGTGCGCGTCAGCCAATCGGCGGATTCGTCGATTTCCAGATCACGCTCGACCGCTTCGGCCGCGGCGGCGGGGCGGCTCAACTGCTGAGTATCCGGGAGCGTCGGGAATTCCTGATTGGGATCGTTGGGGTAGATGAACGGATACTCGGCGGCTTTCACCCACGGCTGCGAGCCCAGCGGCAAGCGATAACCCAGTGGCGAATCGCCCGGCACCAACCGGCAGTGCTCGTCGCGCAGGTACCAGCGGCCGCTTTGCCACTGATCGCCCTTGGCCGTGCGCGCCAGTGGCAACACTTGGCCGATCACTTTATCCAGCCCCTGACTGAAGACTTTGCGCAGTCGCGCACGCTCCAAGGGTTCTTCCAGACGCGAATCTTCGGCGCTGACGTTCTGCGGCAAAGTGCCTTCGCGCCAGAGGTAATAGAAATTGTCTTCGTAGGCCGGGAACACAAAGCGTGTCGGAATTTTCAGGCGTTCGGCGACACTCGCCAGAAAACGCCCGGCCAGTTCGCCATCGGCGCCGTAGTCTTCCTGCTCATCGGCAATCAGCGCGCTGTTGTGCCAGATCGACACGCCATCGCGGCGCCAGTAGCAATTCAGCGACCAGCGCGGCAGTTGCTCGCCGGGGTACCACTTGCCTTGACCGAAATGCACCAGCCCTTTGGGTGCGTAATGTTTGCGCATTCGCTGGAACAGCTCGGCGGACAAACGCCGCTTGTCTGGCCCCAGCGCGGCAGTGTTCCACTCGGCGCCGTCCGGATCGTCGATGGAGACGAAGGTCGGCTCGCCGCCCATGGTCAGGCGTACGTCGCCTTCCAGCAGGTCGGCATCAATCTGCCGGCCCAGCGCCTGGATCGCCAGCCATTGATCTTCGGTGTAGGGCTTGGTGACGCGCGGCGCCTCCCAAATCCGCTCAACGGACATTTCGTGGGTGAATTCGCACTCGCACGGTTCCACCAGGCCACTGATCGGTGCCGCAGAGCCCGGATCGGGACTACACGCCAACGGAATATGTCCTTCACCGGCAAACAGGCCTGAGGTCGCGTCCAGGCCGATCCAGCCGGCACCAGGCAAATAGACCTCGCACCAGGCGTGCAAATCGGTGAAATCCACGTCGGTGCCCGACGGACCGTCGAGGCTTTTGACGTCGGCGGTCAGTTGAATCAGATAACCGGAGACAAAACGCGCCGCCAGACCCAGGTTACGCAGCAGCTGCACCAGCAGCCACGCCGAGTCGCGGCAGGAACCGGAGGCATGTTCGAGGGTGTGTTCGGGCGTCTGCACGCCTGGCTCCATGCGGATCAGGTAACCGATGTCCTCGCTCAGGCGCTGATTGAGCGCGACGAGGAAATCGACGCTGGGCAGCGGCGTGCGGTCGATGCCGTCCAAATAGGCCTTGAATTTCGGCGTCAGCGGCAGGGTTTCCAGGTACGGCGCCAGTTCCTTGCGCTCGTCCGCGGCGTAGGCAAACGGGATTTTTTCCGCGTAGGGTTCTAGGAAGAAGTCGAACGGATTGAACACCGCCATTTCCGCCAGCAGATCGACCTCGATCCGCAGTTCCCCGGTTTTCTCCGGGAACACCAGACGCGCCAGATAATTACCTTGGGGGTCCTGCTGCCAGTTAATGAAGTGCTGCTCGGGCGAGACTTTCAGCGCATACGACAGTATCCGCGTACGGCTGTGGGCGGCCGGGCGCAGGCGAACAATCTGCGGACCGAGCTCGACAGCGCGGTCGTAGCGGTAATGCGTGACGTGGTGCAATGCGACATGAATCGACACGGCGTGCCTCCTGCGAGCCTTAAGCGTTATCGAAAGCGCGCAAGACTTATGCCATCCAGTGGCGCTGGCGCTTTCTCCGGTTGCTTGAGGCAGTACAGCACCAAAATCGGGCGATGCAGGAAATTGGTTTGGGGGCGTTGCACGCAAATGTGGCGACCAGTGGGCTGTCAGCTGGAATTGGCTGCGGCTGTAGTGGCCTCATCGCGAGCAGGCTCGCTCCCACAATGATCTCTGTCGTTCACAAATTCTGCATCCAAAGAAAAACCTGTGGGAGCGAGCCTGCTCGCGATGAGGCCAGTCGCTACAACCCATTATCTGACTCTGAAAACGCCCGCTTGGTTGCCGCACACAAAAACGCCAACCCGAAGGTTGGCGTTCTGTTCAGCTCAAGTGCGGTTTAGCGCGGCACAACCGGCTTGCGCGCAGGCTTCGGCCCTTTGCCTTTGGCGGCATCCTTGCGCTCCTTGGCCGCCTGCTGGTTGCGGGCGAATGCCGCTGCCTTGGCCTGTTCACGCTTGTCCCACGGGTTACCGCCATCGCTGGCACGTGGTGGCAGACCGGTGTGCTGGGTCAGGATCTTGGTGGTCTTCTCACCCGCGACCTTGTGACTGCCGGCCGGCGTCGAGTTCTTGCGACGGGCGCTCTGGTAGCTGTCGCTCGCTGGCTGATGCAGCGGGATCAATTGGTTCTTGCCCGGCCCGATCAGGTCGGCGCGGCCCATGCGGGTCAGCGCTTCACGTAGCATCGGCCAGCCTTTCGGGTCGTGGTAACGCAAGAACGCCTTGTGCAGACGACGCTGCTCTTCGCTCTTGACGATGGTCACGGCGTCGCTCTTGTAAGTGACCTTGCGCAGCGGGTTCTTGCCCGAGTGGTACATCGCGGTGGCGGTGGCCATCGGCGACGGGTAGAACGCCTGCACCTGGTCGGCACGGAAGCCGTTGCCCTTGAGCCACAGGGCCAGGTTCATCATGTCTTCGTCGGTCGTGCCCGGGTGAGCGGCAATGAAGTACGGAATCAGGTACTGCTCTTTCCCGGCTTCCTTGGAGTACTTCTCGAACATGCGCTTGAACTTGTCATAGCTGCCGATGCCCGGTTTCATCATCTGATTGAGCGGACCTTCCTCGGTGTGTTCCGGGGCGATCTTCAGGTAACCACCGACGTGGTGGGTCACCAGCTCCTTGACGTACTCCGGCGACTCGACGGCGAGGTCATAGCGCAGACCGGAAGCGATCAAAATCTTCTTCACACCCGGCAACGCACGGGCGCTGCGATACAGCTGGATCAACGACGAGTGGTCGGTGTTCAGGTTCGGGCAGATGCCTGGGAACACGCACGATGGCTTGCGGCACGCGGATTCGATTTCCGGGCTCTTGCAGGCGATGCGGTACATGTTCGCGGTCGGGCCGCCGAGGTCGGAAATGACGCCGGTGAAACCTGGCACCTTGTCGCGGATCTCTTCGATTTCGCGAATGATCGACTCTTCGGAACGGTTCTGGATGATCCGGCCTTCGTGCTCGGTGATCGAGCAGAAGGTGCAGCCGCCGAAGCAGCCACGCATGATGTTCACCGAGAAGCGGATCATGTCGTAGGCAGGGATTTTTTCCTTGCCGTACGCCGGGTGCGGAATACGTGCGTAAGGCATGCCGAACACGTAGTCCATTTCTTCGGTGGTCATCGGAATCGGCGGCGGGTTGAACCAGACGTCGACTTCGCCGTGCTTCTGCACCAGCGCGCGGGCGTTGCCCGGGTTGGTTTCCAGGTGAAGCACGCGGTTGGCGTGAGCGTAAAGCACCGCATCGCCACGGACCTTTTCGACCGACGGCAGACGGATCACCGTCTTGTCGCGGGTCATTTTCGGGCTGGCCAGAATCTGCACGACCTTGGCTTCGCTCGGGTCTTCAACCGGCCCCTTTTCCTGCTCGATGGCGCAGGCTTGAGTGTCCTGGGTGTTCACGTACGGGTTGATGATCTTGTCGATCTTGCCCGGACGGTCGATACGCGTGGAGTCGACTTCGTACCAGTCCTTCGGCGTATCGCGACGGATGAACGCAGTGCCGCGCACATCGGTGATGTCTTCGATCTTGTGACCGTAGGACAGGCGCTGGGCGACTTCGACAATCGCACGCTCGGCGTTGCCGTAGAGCAGGATATCGGCGCAGGCGTCGATCAGAATCGAGTTGCGCACCCGGTCCTGCCAGTAGTCGTAGTGGGCGATGCGGCGCAGGGAAGCTTCAATACCGCCGAGCACGATCGGCACGTTCTTGTAGGCTTCCTTGCAGCGCTGGCTGTAAACCAGGCTCGCGCGATCCGGACGTTTGCCCGCCAGGCCACCGGGGGTGTAGGCGTCGTCGGAGCGGATCTTCTTGTCGGCGGTATAGCGGTTGATCATCGAGTCCATGTTGCCGGCCGCGACACCGAAAAACAGGTTCGGCTCGCCGAGCTTCATGAAGTCGTCTTTGGACTGCCAGTTCGGCTGGGCAATGATCCCGACGCGGAAGCCCTGGGACTCCAGCAGCCGGCCGATGATCGCCATGCCGAACGACGGATGGTCAACGTAGGCATCACCGGTGACGATGATGATGTCGCATGAATCCCAGCCGAGCTGATCCATCTCCTCCCTGCTCATTGGCAGGAATGGCGCTGGACCGAAGCATTCGGCCCAGTACTTGGGATAGTCAAATAACGGCTTGGCTGTTTGCATGACGATGACCGGTGTTGAGATGAAAAATCGCGGGCGCGGAATATAGCACAAAAAATGACCAATTCCGACGGTTATGGTCGGAAATTGGTGGCGACCTCATTCGCAGGCAAGCCTCGCTCCTACAGAGGAATGTGATCCCCTGTAGGAGCGAGGCTTGCCCGCGAATGAGGCCCTGACAGGCGCTACATAATTTACTCGTCGTCGAAGTTGTAGCTACCCGGCGCCAGGTTTTCGAAGCGGGTGTACTTACCGATGAACGCCAGTCGCGACGTGCCGATCGGGCCGTTCCGCTGCTTGCCGATAATGATTTCGGCGATGCCTTTGTGTTCGGTTTCCGGGTGATAAACCTCATCCCGGTAAACGAACATGATGACGTCGGCATCCTGCTCGATCGCTCCGGATTCCCGGAGGTCGGAGTTGATCGGCCGTTTGTTCGGTCGCTGCTCCAGGGAGCGGTTGAGCTGGGACAGCGCCACCACCGGGCAATTGAATTCCTTGGCCAGGGCCTTCAAGGAACGCGAGATCTCGGAAATCTCGTTGGTCCGGTTGTCACCACCGGAACCCGGAATCTGCATCAATTGCAGGTAGTCGATCATGATCAGGGCGACATCGCCATGCTCACGCACCAGACGCCGGGTCCGCGCGCGCATTTCCGACGGGCTGATACCCGCCGTATCGTCGATGAACAGCTTGCGGTCGTTGAGCAGGTTGACCGCCGATGTCAGGCGCGGCCAATCGTCGTCGTCCAGGCGACCGGCACGGACCTTGGTCTGATCGATACGACCGAGGGACGACAACATACGCATGATCAGCGATTCGCCTGGCATCTCGAGCGAGTAAACCAGTACGCACTTGTCGCTGCGCAACACGGCGTTTTCCACCAGGTTCATCGCAAAGGTGGTTTTACCCATCGACGGACGGCCAGCGACGATGATCAAGTCGGCCGGCTGCAGGCCGCTGGTCTTCTCGTCGAGGTCGGTGTAACCGGTGGACAAGCCAGTGATGGCGTTATCGGTGTTGAACAAGGTGTCGATGCGGTCGATGGCCTTGGTCAACAGGTCATTCACGCTCACCGGGCCGCCGGTTTTAGGCCGGGCCTCGGCGATCTGGAAGATCTGCCGCTCGGCTTCGTCGAGAATCTCTTCAGCAGTGCGACCTTCCGGGTTGAAGGCGCTGTCGGCAATCTCGGTGGCGATGCCGATCAACTGCCGCAACGTCGCTCGCGCGCGGACGATCTGCGCATACGCCTTGATGTTGGCGACGGACGGCGTGTTTTTCGCCAGTTCACCGAGGTAACCGAGGCCACCGACCTGCGAGGTCTGACCTTCCTTGTCCAATTGCTCGGCAAGGGTCACGACGTCGATCGGGGAGTTCTGGTCGGCGAGTTTGGCGATCGCGCGGAAAATCAGGCGGTGGTCATGTCGATAGAAATCGCCGTCGGAGACTTGATCGAGCACGCGCTCCCAGGCGTTGTTGTCCAGCATCAAACCACCGAGCACGGCCTGTTCGGCCTCGATGGAATGCGGCGGCACCTTCAGGGAAGCGGTTTGCAGATCGTATTGCTCGGGAGCGGAGATATCGTTCATGGCCACTTGAATAGTTGTGAAAATCAGGAACTGCAGAAAGACAAAGGGCACGACCTGTAAACAGGATCGTGCCCGATGTTACCGGCAAGCACCCGAGGGTGCCAGCCGACAAGTGCTGCTTAAGCTGCTACCACGACAACGCGTACGGTGGCTTCAACTTCGGCGTGCAGGTGCACGGCTACGTCGAATTCGCCTACGTTGCGGATGGTGCCGTTCGGTAGACGAACTTCGCTTTTTGCAACTTCAACGCCAGAGGCGGTCAGTGCATCAGCGATGTCGTGAGTACCGATCGAACCGAACAGCTTGCCTTCGTCACCAGCGGTGGCAGTGATAGTCACTTCCAGCTCAGCCAGTTGGGCGGCACGGCTTTCAGCCGAAGTTTTACGGTCTGCTGCGGCTTTTTCCAGCTCAGCACGACGCTCTTCGAACGCAGCCAGGTTGGCTGGGGTCGCGGCGGTAGCTTTGCCGTAAGGCAGCAGGTAGTTACGACCGTAACCAGCCTTAACGTTTACTTTGTCACCCAGGTTGCCCAGGTTGGTGACTTTTTCCAGAAGGATCAGTTGCATGTGAAAATCCTCTTAACTTTTAACCTTCACCGTTCGCGCTATCGACGTCTTTCGGCGTCGAACGACCGCGAAAATCAATCAGGCTGTCGACGATGGCCAAGACCACCAGCAACGGATAGATCAGCTGCATGAACAGCAACAGCGTGACGTACAACCCCACCAGCCAGAATCTGGCCAGTCGCTTTTGCGCCACCAGCCCGTGAATCAGGGCCAGCCCGGCGAACACCAGCGGTACACTGCACAACGGCGTCAACATGGCCATCTGCGGACCGATGTTCGGCCCCAGAAGCATGAACGCCAGCAGTAACATCGCCAGCCCCAGCGGGAATCGGATGGCGCGAAATTCGCGACCAAAACCACCCGGGTTGTACAACAACGCCTGCCAGTAGCGCCCGACAATCAGGCTCAGCACACTGACGATTTGCAACAAGGCCGCAATCAGGCCAGTCAGGACCGGTGCAATCAGGGACGCAAAATGCGCTTGCTCGTCTACCGACAACTTCTGGTAGACATCACCGAGTAGCGACGGCATGACCTTTATCAAGGCCTGCGCCAGCATCTCGATTTGGGGAGCAAAAACTGTCCCCAGCACCACTGCAAACACCACTCCCATCGCTATGCTGACCAGCAGCACGCGGTTCCAGGACTCGCTTGCGCGCAAAACCAACGCAAGGCTCGAAGACCCCAGCAGCACCAGAAGTGCCCGTGGGTCATCGGAGTAAAGCCACCAGATCAACGCCGGCAGCAGCCCCAGAGCAAGTACGCCAAGGGCGTCCTTCAATCCGCGCCGCAGGAGCACAAGGCATCCGGCGGCAGCACCCAACCAATACAACAACGGCAATGTTGCGCATCCAGCCACTACGAGAGTGGCCTGCATACGGCCGCGCATGATGAACTCAGCTATGGCACGCATGCATTCAATCCTTTGCTACGTGTCGACTGCCCGGTCTCAGCGGCCGTGGCTGTCGGTGTAGGCCAGCAGGGCCAGGAAGCGGGCGCGCTTGATAGCGGTGGCCAGCTGACGCTGATAACGAGCTTTGGTACCGGTGATGCGGCTTGGAACGATTTTGCCGGTCTCGGATACGTAGGCTTTCAGAGTGTTGAGATCTTTGTAATCGATCTCTTTCACGTCTTCAGCGGTGAAGCGGCAGAATTTACGACGACGGAAGAAACGTGCCATGTAATAGGCTCCTCAAAAGGTCCGTGGATTACTCGTCAGCGTTATCGCTGTTGTCGCTGTCATCACCATCAACGCCTTCGGCGTCGGAGTGCTCAGGACGGTCGCGACGCTCACGGCGCTCACTGCGGTTTTCTTCAGCCTTGAGCATCTCGGATTGGCCGGTAACGGCTTCTTCGCGACGGATGACCAGGTTACGGATCACTGCATCGTTGTAGCGGAAGTTGTCTTCCAGCTCGGCCAGGGCCTTGCCAGTGCACTCAACGTTCAGCATCACGTAGTGAGCCTTGTGAACATTGTTGATTGCGTAGGCCAGTTGACGACGGCCCCAATCTTCCAGACGGTGGATTTTGCCGCCGTCTTCTTCGATCAGCTTGGTGTAACGCTCAACCATGCCGCCGACTTGCTCGCTTTGATCCGGGTGGACCAAAAAGATGATTTCGTAATGACGCATGAATGCTCCTTACGGGTTGTAGCCTGCCGCTCAAAAGCGGTCAGACAAGGAGTGAATGACACTTATGGACTTGCTTGCGATAGACACATGCGTGCCTGCCGTCACAGCAAGGGGCGCAATTGTAGAGAAGGGACAGAAGAGGTGCAAGGCAATTGGTGATTATTTGAACAGCTGGCTCAGTCACCCTTTTTTGGGCACGTCACAAAACACTGTGGGAGCGAGCCTGCTCGCGATGAGGGCGCAACATTCAATACTTATGCTGAATGTTACAACGCCATCGCGAGCAGGCTCGCTCCCACAGGGATTACATGCGAATCAGGACTTTTTGGCGGATCCGGCGGCTTTTACGCTGCGCTGGCGCTGCGCTTCAAACAGGCAGACACCGGTGGCCACGGACACATTGAGACTGCTGACGCTGCCGGCCATCGGCAGGTGCACCAGGTAGTCGCAAAGATCGCGGGTCAGGCGACGCATGCCGCTGCCTTCCGCGCCCATGATCAGGATGGTCGGCCCGGTCATGTCTTGCTGATACAGGCTCTGCTCGGCTTCGCCCGCCGTACCGACAACCCACAAGCCGCGCTGCTTGAGCTTTTCAAGCGTACGCGCCAGGTTGGTCACGGCGACCAACGGAATCACTTCCGCCGCGCCACACGCAACCTTTCGTACCGTTGGAGTCAGCGTGGCCGACTTGTCTTTCGGCACGATCACCGCTAGCGCACCGGCCGCATCGGCCGAACGCAGGCAAGCGCCAAGGTTGTGCGGATCGGTCACGCCGTCGAGCACCAGCAACAGCGGTGCGCCATCAGTGCGATCGAGCAGCTCGTCGAGCATTGCCTCGCCCCAGACCTGGCTCGGACTCACGTCCGCCACCACGCCCTGGTGCACGCCTTCAACCCAGGCATCCAGCTCGCGACGTTCGGCATTGCCGACGGCCACGCGGTTTTCGGCCGCGAGCGCGATCAGCGTCTGAACCCGCGGATCACTGCGGCCTTCCGCCAGCCAGATCTGCTTGACGCGTTTCGGGTGGTGACGCAGCAATGCTTCTACCGCATGCACGCCGTAGATTTTTTCCAACTGACTCATGACTTGGCCTTAGGTTTACGCGCCCCGCCGCTTTTGGCTGGGGCCGAGCCCGCTTTTGGCGGGCCTTTACGGTGTTTGCTTGGCTTGCTGCCGGTGGCCTTGTCAGGCGCCGACCGCCCGGTCTTTCCCCCAGACGCCGCTTTACCACCGCTTTTCGCTTCAGACAGCAACGCCTGCTTCAGTTCACGGCTTTTGCGCAGCTCGGCGTTTTTCGCCGCGGCATCGCTCGGGCGATAGGCCTCGACAGCCTTTTCCTTAGCAGGACGACGGCCGGTTTTCGCCGGCGCCGGTTCTGCGGCGGTTTTGGCCGCAGGAGCAGCCGTTTCATGCCCGCGCTTCTTGCGGCCGATCGGCGCGCTGATGGTTTTTTCAGCCATCTCGAAGTCGATCTTGCGCTCGTCGAGGTCGACGCGCATCACGCGCACTTCAACGGTGTCGCCAAGGCGGAAGCTACGACCGGTGCGCTCACCGGCGAGGCGGTGATGCACAGGATCGAAGTGGTAGTAATCGCCCGGCAGCGCGGTGACGTGCACCAGGCCTTCGACGTAGATATCGGTCAGCTCGACGAACAGGCCAAAACCGGTGACGGCGGTGATCACACCCGGGAACGACTCGCCCACGCGGTCTTTCATGAACTCGCACTTGAGCCAGTTCACTACGTCGCGGGTCGCTTCGTCGGCACGGCGCTCGCTCATCGAGCACTGCTCGCCGAGTTGCTCCAGCGCGGCTTCGTCGTACGGATAGATGCGCGCCTTCGGAATGGTCATCGCACCGGCACGGCGAACGTGCGGGGTGTCCATTTTCGAATGAATGACGCTGCGGATCGCCCGGTGCGTGAGCAAGTCCGGGTAGCGGCGGATCGGCGAAGTGAAGTGGGTATAGGCTTCGTAATTCAGGCCGAAGTGACCCTGGTTATCAGCGCTGTACACCGCCTGACTCAGCGAACGCAGCATGACGGTCTGGATCAGGTGGAAATCCGGACGGTCCTTGATGCTTGCCAGCAAGGCCTGGTAATCCTTCGGCGACGGGCCGTCCTTGCCTTTGTGCAGGGACAGGCCGAGCTCGCCAAGGAAGGCGCGCAGTTTTTCCAGACGCTCCGGTGGCGGACCATCGTGGACGCGATACAGCGCAGGAATTTCGTGCTTCTTCAGGAATTCGGCAGTGGCCACGTTGGCCGCCAGCATGCATTCCTCGATCAGCTTGTGTGCATCGTTGCGCACGGTCGGACGGATTTCGGCAATCTTGCGCTCGGAACCGAAGATGATCCGGGTTTCCTGCGTTTCGAAATCGATCGCGCCACGCACATGACGGGCCGCCAGCAGCACCTTGTACAGCGAATACAGCTGCTTGAGGTGTGGCAGAACGTCGGTGTATTCGCCGCGAAGCTGGCGAGCCTCGGTAACTTTCGGCGTCTCCAGCATGGTGCTGACCTTGTTATAGGTCAGACGGGCATGAGAGTGAATCACTGCTTCGTAGAAGCAGTAGTCGGTCATCTCGCCGGATTTGGAGATGGTCATCTCGCAGACCATGGCCAGACGATCGACATGTGGATTCAGCGAGCACAGGCCGTTGGACAGCTGCTCAGGCAGCATCGGCACTACGCGCTCCGGGAAGTAAACGGAGTTGCCGCGAACCTGGGATTCGTTGTCCAGCGCGGAACCGATTTTCACGTAGCTGGAAACGTCGGCAATCGCCACGTACAACTTCCAGCCACCGGAGAACAGGCGCAGCTTGCCCGGTTTGGCTTCGCAGTAGACCGCGTCATCGAAGTCGCGCGCATCTTCACCGTCGATGGTCACGAACGGCAGATGGCGCAGGTCGATGCGCTTCTCTTTGTCTTTTTCTTCAACTTCCGGCTTGAGCTTGGCGGCTTCTTTCAAGACCGCTTCAGGCCAGACGTGCGGAATATCGTAGGTGCGCAGGGCGACATCGATTTCCATGCCCGGCGCCATGTAGTTGCCCACGACTTCGACCACGTCGCCTTGCGGCTGGAAGCGTGGCGTCGGCCAGTGAGTGATCTTCACTTCGACGAACTGACCGACTTTGGCGTTGGCATTGCGGCCCGGCGTCACCAGCACTTCTTGCTGGATCTTCGGATTGTCCGCCACCACGAAGCCGATACCGCCCTCTTCGAAGTAACGACCGACGATGGTTTCGTGAGCGCGCGAGACCACTTCGACAATCATGCCTTCGCGACGACCGCGACGGTCCAGACCGGAAACACGGGCCAGCGCACGGTCGCCATCGAACACCAGACGCATTTGCGCCGGGCTCATGAACAGGTCGTCACTGCCGTCGTCCGGGACCAGGAAGCCGAAGCCGTCACGGTGACCGCTGATGCGGCCCAGGATCAGGTCGAGCTTGTCCACCGGCGCATACGTGCCACGACGGGTATAGATGAGTTGAGCGTCGCGCTCCATGGCGCGCAGGCGGCGGCGCAGGGCTTCGATCTGGTCTTCTGTGATCAGACCAAACTCTTCGACCAGTTGCTCGCGGTTAGCAGGCGAACCCCGATCAGCAAGGTGCTGAAGGATCAGTTCGCGGCTAGGAATAGGGTTTTCATATTTTTCCGCTTCACGAGCGGCCTCGGGATCGAGGGACTGCCAATCGGCCATTAGAGAGTTTTCACCTTGTCTATATGCGGGTTAGTTTGGCATAGGCGTAATGAAACGGGAAATTTCAGGCTACGAGAGCCCATCTAAAGCCCTTTATCGACAGCGCAAAGCTGATTTAAATGCCGCTGGTAAAATTTTCCAGGTTTTTTTGACGCTGGGGGTTTACAGTTAAAAAGACGCTCCGTATAGTGCGCGCCATCGACGACGGAGACGTTGCCGATACTGCCCAGATGGTGAAATTGGTAGACACGCCAGCTTCAGGTGCTGGTGACCGCAAGGTCGTGGAAGTTCGAGTCTTCTTCTGGGCACCAATTCAGAGCTTGAGATTAGATCAATTTCAAGGCTCGCACAAAAACCCGCGAAAGCGGGTTTTTTGCATTCTACGGTTCTGATTTATTAAAACCAAATCAGGGGTTTACAGATCAAACTGCTCTCCGTATAGTGCGCCACATCAACAGCGGCAACGCTGAAGATTATGCCCAGATGGTGAAATTGGTAGACACGCCAGCTTCAGGTGCTGGTGACCTTACGGTCGTGGAAGTTCGAGTCTTCTTCTGGGCACCAATTCAAATTTCAGAGCTTGCTCTGGAATTTCACAAAAACCCGCGAAAGCGGGTTTTTGCGTTTCTGGCATTCGAAAAACCACACCCCCCTGTAGGGGCGAGCCTGCTCGCGATGAACTCACAGGCGCCGCGTTTGGCCTGACAGCAAGCGTCATCATTCACGTCCATCGCGAGCAGGCTCGCTCCTACAGGAGTTTGACCACCCTCCGCAAGGCGCACTTGAGAAACAATATCGTTTATCATTGTTTCAAGTTTTTGCAATGCGACAGTGAGGAACCCTGCGAATGACGTTTCGAAATACCCTGCGCCGCGGCCTGACCATCACCCTGCTCGGCCTGGCACTCGCTACTCCCCTCACCCAGGCTGCTGATACAGTTTCCCTGACACTCTACAACGGTCAACACAAGGAAGTCGGCGACGCCGTCGCCAAAGCTTTCGAAGCCAAGACCGGCATCCACGTCAACGTGCGCAAAGGCAGCAGCAACCAGCTTGCCAGCCAGATCGTCGAAGAAGGCGATCGCTCCCCGGCCGATGTGATCTACACCGAAGAATCGCCACCGCTGAACAAACTCGGCGAGCAAGGCCTGCTGGCGCAAACTGATGCCGCCACCCTCGCCGTTCTGCCGAAAGACTACGTCGCCGGCAATGGCACCTGGATCGGCATCACCGCACGAGTCCGCGTGGTTGCGTTCAACCCCAAACTGATCGATGAAAAAGACCTGCCTAAATCGGTGATGGAATTCTCCGACCCGAAATGGCAAGGCAAGGTTGGCTTCGTGCCCACCAGCGGCGCGTTCCAGGAACAGGCCGTGGCAATCATCAAAGTGCACGGCATGGATGCAGCCGAAGAATGGCTGACTGGCTTGCGCGCATTCGGCAAGACCTACAGCAACAACATGGTCGCTTTGAAAGCCGTGGAGAACGGCGAAGTCGCGACCGTGCTGGTGAACAACTACTACTGGTTCGCCCTGCAACGCGAAAAAGGCCAGCTCGACTCGAAACTGCATTACTTCACCGGCGGCGACGTCGGCGGGCTAATCACCGTTTCCAGTGCAGCCGTGCTGAAGTCCAGCAAACATCCAAAAGAAGCCCAGCAATTCCTCGCCTACATGGCCAGCGAAGAAGGTCAGCGCGTGATCACCCAGACCACCGCCGAATACCCGCTGCACAAGGGCATGGAATCGGACCGCGGCCTCAAGCCGTTCAGCGAGCTTGAAGCACCGAAAGTCACGCCAGCCGACCTCGGCAACGCCGAAGAAGCCCTGGACCTGGAACGCGACGTTGGCTTGAACTGATGAGCGCACCGCTCTCTGCCCCAGCCATGCGCGAAAGCTACGTGCCACGGCGCAAGCGGCCGTCGATCTGGCTGCTGCTGCCGGTTTTGCTGTTGGTACTGCTCAGCGTGTTGCCGCTGGTGTATGTCGGGCTCAAGACCTGGCAGGCCGGTTGGGCCCAAGCACTGCATTTGCTGTGGCGGCCCTACGTGTTTGGCTTGCTGCGCAACACCCTGGAGCTGATGGTCGGCGTAACGGTCGCCTGTGGCGTGATCGGTTTGTCGCTGGCCTGGCTGCTGGAACGCAGCAATCTGCCAGGCCGTCGATTGTGGGGCGTGATCCTGTGCTTGCCGTTTGCGGTGCCGGCGTTTGTCAGCAGCTTTACCTGGGTCTCGCTGAGCGCGCACTTCGAGGGTTTGGGCGGGGCGATTCTGGTAATGACCCTGTCCAAGTACCCGCTGATTTTTCTGCCGGTGGCGGCGACCCTGCGCAATCTCGATCCCTCGCTTGAAGAGTCCGCGCGCACGCTCGGGCAGAATCGCTGGGGTGTGTTTTTCAGGATCACCCTGCCACTGCTGTGGCCGTCGCTGCTCGCCGGTTCACTGCTGATTGCACTGCACATGCTCGTTGAGTTCGGCGCGTTGTCGATTATTGGCTTGCAGACGTTCACTACGGCGATCTATCAGCAATTCGAACTGGAATTCAGCAATGCCAATGCGGCGATGCTTTCCGCCGTGCTGCTCGCGCTGTGCCTGATGCTGTTGTGGCTTGAGCTGCGAGCCCGTGGCAAGGGTCGGCACGTGCGCACCGGCCAGGGCGCGGCGCGGCAGGCGGAACAGGTGCAGCTGGGACCCTGGGGGGCTGTTGGGCAGATTTACTGTCTGGCACTGGCGATCATCGGCAGCGGCATTCCACTGGGGATGCTGGTGTACTGGCTGGCGGTAGGTTCGTCGGCAGCGTTTCCGGTGGCGGCGATCAGCGAGGCGCTGCTGTCGTCCCTTGCGCTTTCGCTGGGTGGCGCCGCGCTGTGCCTGGTGCTGGCGGTGCCGGTGGGCTTGTTGGTCGTGCGCTACAAAGGCCAACTGGCGATCTGGGCCGAGCGCTTGCCGTACCTGTTGCATGCGCTGCCAGGCCTGGTGATTGCGCTGACGCTGGTGTATTTCGCCCTGCACTATGTACCGGCGCTGTACCAAACGTCGGCGTTGCTGCTGATCGCTTATGCGCTGCTGTTTCTACCATTGGCGCAGGCACCGATTCGCACGGCACTGAACAAGGCTGCTCCGCAGCTGGAAGAGGCGGCTCGCACGCTGGGCGCCTCGTCGTTCAGCGCGTTTTGCCGGGTGACGCTGCCGATCATCTTCCCGGCGCTGGGCGCGGCGTTTGCGCTGGTGTTTCTGGATGCGATGAAGGAACTGACAGCGACGCTGCTACTGAGTCCGACCGGGCTCAATACGCTGGCGACAGAGGTTTGGGCGCATACCGCGAATGTGGAGTTTGCGGCGGCGGCGCCTTATGCGGCGTTGTTGATTCTGGTGTCGGGGTTGCCGGTTTACCTGTTAACAACCCGGATGTATTTGAGCCGCTGAAAAGCTTCGCGGGCAAGCCTCGCTCCTACAAGGATTGTGCAACCCCTGTAGGAGCGAGGCTTGCCCGCGAAGACGTCATACCTGCCAATACAAATTTTAAGCCCTGAACTGCCCCAGGCTCGCCTTCAACTGCGCCGCCAGGCCATCCAGCACCTTGCCGCTGGCCGTGGTTTCCACCACCGCCTGAGCCGCCTTCTCAGCCTGTGCATGAATGGTTTCAACCCGACCCCGCACCGCTTGCGCACCTTGCGCCTGATGGGCCGCTGCTTGCGTCGCCAGACCAATTGCCGCATGCACCTGCTCGACCGACACCTGCACCGATTGCTGCAACTGCGCACTGTCACGCAACACCAGCAAACCCTCGCTGGCCTGACGCCCGGCCTGGCCGATCACTTCCACCGCCTCACGCGCACCTTGCTGCAACGCCACGATGTGCGCCTGAATGTCGCCCGTGGAACTCTGGGTCTTGCTCGCCAGTGCCCGTACTTCGTCCGCTACTACGGCAAAGCCGCGACCGGTCTCACCGGCACGCGCCGCCTCGATGGCAGCGTTCAGTGCCAGCAGGTTGGTTTGCTCGGCGATCCCGTGAATCACGGTCAGCACCACTTCAATCTGCTCACTTTGCTGCGCCAGTCGTTCGATGACTTTCGCGCCGGTATCGACTTGCCCAGCCAACGCTTCGATCAGGCTGCCGACCTTCGCCGAGGTCCGGGTGTTTTCATCGGTGGCCGAACGGATATCCACCACTTGCTTCAAGGCTGCCTGCATGGCGTGGCTTTCAGATTGGGCCTCATCAGCCATTTGCGACAAGGCGCGCAAACTTTCGGCCACTTCGTCACGCTGCATGCCCGCCGCCGCATCGGCACCGGCGTTACGCAGGGTCATGGCGCCGATTTCCACGCCGGTACGCTGGGCCACATCGCCCGCTTCGCGCACGATCGGCTGCAACTTATCCACAAAGCGATTGACCGCCGAGGCCATGTCGCCGATTTCGTCCTTGCTGTTGATCTGCACGCGTTTGGTCAGGTCGCCCTCGCCCGCCGCCAGGTCGTCCATCGCGGCAATCAGCAGCTTCAAGCGATTGACTACGCGCCGCCCCAAAACCACCGCCAGCAACAGCAGCACACCGCAACCGACCAGTGCCAGGCCCATACCGATGCGCCAGCGCAAGGTCGCCGCGGCTTCCTGCACGGTGCTGGTGGTGTTGGCTTTCATTTCCGAGGCGGTGGACTGAGCAGACGTCAGACGCGCCCGCATCGCCGTGGCGCTATCAGCCGCCGCGCCTTTGAGACTGTCGCCGACCAGTTGATCACTGCTGGAGATCAGTGCAGAGAAACGCTTGTCCAGCGCCACCAGATCGGTTTCCACCGAGGCGGTGGAGACGCCCATCAAGACTTTGCCGATTTCCACGCCATTAGGGTTGATCGAGGCTTCGACGTAGTAGACCGATGGATCGTTCTTCGCCGCATCCAGCACTTTATCCAGCGCACGCTCGCCCTGACCTTTCTCCAGAAGAGCCTTGTTGATCGGGTTTTCGCGGTTGAGGTAGCGCGTCAGGTGTTGCCCCGTTGCGTCGTCATAGATCACGAACAGCACGTTGGGATTGCGCTGGGCCCGGCGGGCGAATTCGGACAGGGTGGGAACGTCACTGTCCCACATGGCGCGGGGCGCGACGGAAGCAAGAAGCTGCGCCATATCATTGGCGGAGTCCTTCAGGTCCTTTTCCAGGGTCGCACGCAGCTGCACCTGCTCGTCCTTCAGCCGCGAGGACAAACCGGCCGTGAGGCGCTGACGCGTGCTGGTGGAGAGGTTGTCGAGGCTCGACGTGACTTCGCGTCCCGCCTGCTCCAGCTCGCCGGAAAGTTTTTGACTGTCGGCACCCAGGCGCACACCTAAATCAGCTTCCAGCGCAGTCACTGTGCTCCGCGTCAGAGCAACAGCCACCAGCACCTGCACCAAAAGGGCGATACCAAGGGTAACGAACACAGGCCGCAATAGACGGCTTTGTAACAATGAGAGAACCGCCGACACTTGATATCCCTCTGCATTGACGCCATTAAATTGATGGCACGCCAGAAGACGCGCTCTTAATGAAGATCACAGCAAAGGTCATGCCGTCCAACAGGCATAAACGACAAAGGGCCCGATTAAGGGCCCTTTGTTTTTTACATCAACGACTTATTAAGCGAACGGGTGACGCAGAACGATGGTTTCGTTGCGGTCCGGGCCCGTCGAAATAATGTCGATCGGCGCACCGATCAGCTCTTCGACGCGTTTGATGTAGGCGCGTGCGTTAGCTGGCAGCTCTTCCAGGGCTTTGGCACCCACGGTCGACTCGGTCCAGCCCGGCACTTCTTCGTACACAGGCTGCAGACCCACGTAGCTATCAGCGTCAGTCGGGGCAACAGCGTTACCTTCGGCATCTTTGTAGCCGACGCAGATGTTGATGGTTTCCAGACCGTCGAGTACGTCCAGCTTGGTCAGGCAGATGCCCGAGATGCTGTTCACATCGATAGCGCGACGCAGGATAACAGCGTCAAACCAGCCACAACGACGGGCACGGCCGGTAGTCGCACCGAACTCGTGACCTTGTTTGGCCAGGTGTGCACCGACTTCGTCGAACAGTTCAGTCGGGAACGGACCCGAACCTACACGCGTGGTGTAAGCCTTGGTGATGCCCAGGATGTAGTCGAGGAACATCGGGCCAACACCCGAACCGGTAGCAACGCCGCCAGCGGTGGTGTTAGAGCTGGTCACGTACGGGTAGGTACCGTGGTCGATGTCCAGCAACGAACCTTGGGCGCCTTCAAACATGATGTCTTTGCCGGCGCGACGCAGGTCGTGCAGCTCGGCCGTCACGTCCAGCATCAGCGGCTTGAGCAGCTCAGCGTATTCTTTGCATTCGGCCAGGGTCTTTTCGAACTCGATGGCCGGCTCTTTGTAGTAACCCACCAGCATGAAGTTGTGGTAATCCACCAGTTCACGCAGCTTGTCTTCAAAGCGCGGCATGTTGAGCAGGTCGCCGACACGCAGGCCACGACGCGCAACCTTGTCTTCGTAGGCTGGGCCGATGCCGCGACCGGTCGTACCGATCTTCAGCTCGCCACGGGCCTTTTCACGGGCCTGGTCCAGCGCAACGTGGAAGGACAGGATCAGCGGGCAGGACGGGCTGATACGCAGACGCTCACGCACCGGTACGCCTTTCTCTTCCAGCTTGATGATTTCCCGCAGCAGAGCGTCAGGTGCAACCACCACGCCGTTACCGATCAGGCACTGCACGCCTTCGCGCAGCACGCCCGACGGGATCAGGTGCAAGACGGTTTTTTCGCCATCGATCACCAGGGTGTGACCAGCGTTGTGGCCACCCTGATAGCGCACTACGGCGGCAGCATGTTCGGTCAGCAGATCAACGATCTTGCCTTTGCCCTCATCACCCCATTGGGTGCCCAGGACTACGACATTCTTACCCATAACACTTGTCCTCATTCGCGCAAACTTGGTGCCGGCCAAGGGCCGGCAGGAAAACTCAAGAAGCCAGTGGCGATACTTGCCAAAGCCCGTTCTGCTGAATCAATTGCCGGTCGCAGTCCGCTTCACGGGCGGCGGCCAAAGGTTGCCCAGGCAATGCCTGAACGACACGCTGACCCTCACTGCGCAACTGGCAAACCTGCTGCCAGAGTGCTGCATCCGTACTGTCAGGCATCCAGATACCGCCAGACGGTAGCTCGATTTCAGCACGCCCCAGGGTCACCAGGGTTTTCAAATCGGTAGAGAAGCCGGTTGCCGGACGAGCGCGACCGAAGTCAGCGCCGATGTCGTCGTAACGACCGCCCTGAGCGATGGACTGACCAACGCCCGGCACGAACACCGCGAACACCACACCGGTGTGGTAGTGGTAGCCGCGCAACTCGCCCAGGTCGAAATACAGCGGCAGTTCCGGGAAACGCACGGACAAACGCTCGGCAATCGCCAGCAAATCGTCCAGTGCCGCCAAAACCGGCGCCGGCGCATTCGCCAGACGCTCGCGAGCAGCGCTCAACACTTCACGGCCGCCACACAAATCGACCAACGCACGCAGCATGCCCGACAGATCGGCAGGCAAACCTTCGGTCAAGGTAATGACCTCGTCGATGGCCTTGCGTTGCAACGCATCGAACAACTGTTGTTCAACTTCACCGGACAAACCGGCCGCGCGGGCCAGGCCACGGTAGATGCCGACATGACCGAGGTCCATGTGCACTTCCGGCACGTCGGCCAGTTGCAGCATGGCCAGCATCAGGCTGATGACTTCCACGTCGCTGCTCGGGCTGGCATCGCCGTACAACTCGGCGCCCAGTTGAATCGGGCTGCGCGAGGACGACAAGGCGCGTGGCTGAGCGTGCAGCACGCTGCCGGCATAGCACAGACGGCTCGGACCTTCGCGACGCAGGGTATGCGCATCGATGCGCGCCACTTGCGGCGTGATGTCGGCACGGAAACCCATCTGCCGGCCCGATTGCGGGTCGATGACCTTGAAGGTACGCAGATCGAGGTCCTGGCCCGCGCCGGTCAGCAAGGATTCCAGGTACTCGATATGGGGAGTCACGACAAACTCGTAACCCCAGCTCTGGAACAGATCCAACACCTGACGACGCGCGACTTCAATGCGCGCCGCTTCCGGTGGCAGTACTTCTTCGATGCCATCTGGCAGCAGCCAGCGGTCTACCGTTGCCATTACGCCATTCCCCTATGGTCCGGGCGGCAAGCCTATGGGCGAGCCTTGAGTGAAGCAGAAAATGATCGGCTTTGTTTACAAGCCACCCATAAACAACGCGGCGAAAAGCCTGAAAATAAGCTTCGCCAATCACTTTCCTCGAAAAACCTGTCGAGTCATTCAACTCGGGCGCCTGCATAAACAACAGCAATCAAACGTGCAGACGCAAAAAAGCCGGGAATTTCCCGGCTGCCGCATCATACACACGTTTTCCCAAAGGATCACCCCGCCCGAGGCTTTAGCCGCCAGGCGGGGGATGATTCAGGTCAACGTCGTATCAAGGCTTGGCTTTTTCCAGGTAACGGAAGAAGTCGCTGCTTGGGTCCAGGACCATGACGTCGGATTTGTTCGCGAAGCTTTCACGGTAGGCACGCAGGCTACGGTAGAAACCGTAGAACTCCTGATCCTGGCCGTAGGCCTTGGAGTAGATCGCAGCGGCCTGGGCATCGCCATCACCGCGAACCTCTTCGGACTCACGATAGGCTTCAGCCAGCAGCACGCGGCGTTGACGATCGGCGTCGGCACGAATGCCTTCTGCCAGCTCGTTACCCTTGGCGCGGTGCTCGCGAGCTTCACGCTCACGCTCGGAGCTCATACGCTCGAACACACTGCGGTTTACTTCTTTCGGCAGATCGATGGCCTTGACCCGAACATCGACCACTTCGATGCCCAGCTCTTTTTCCGCCATCTTGTTCAGCGAAGCGGTGATATCGGTCATCAGCGCATCGCGCTCACCCGACACCACTTCGTGCAGCGTGCGTTTACCAAACTGGTCACGCAGGCCCGATTCCAGACGACGGGAAAGACGTTCGTCAGCAATCTGCTTGAGGCCGGAAGTCGCGGTGTAGTAACGCTCAGCGTCCTTCACGCGCCACTTGGCGTAGGCATCGACCATGACTGCTTTCTTTTCCAGCGTCAGGAAGCGTTGTGTCGGTGCATCCAGCGTCATCAGGCGCGAGTCGAACTTGCGCACCTGGTTAACGTAAGGCACTTTCACATGCAGGCCCGGCTGAACATCGGTCTGAACCACGCGACCGAACTGCAGCAACACCGCACGCTCGGTCTGAGCCACGATGTAGAAGCAGTTCCAGGCTGCGATCGCCACGACGACGCCGACAATAAGGGCGATCAGCGATTTATTGCTCATCAGCGACTCTCCCTGGTACGTGCAGGCTGTTGCTGCAGATCAGCTGCCGCACGTGCATTCGCTTCATTGCTGGTGGCTGCCGCACCGGTCACCGAAGTGCTGGTGTTGCGACCACTTTCGACCATCTTGTCCAGCGGCAAGTACAGCAGATTGCTCTGGCCATTCTTGTTGCCGGTCACGAGAACCTTGCTGGTGCTGCTGAAGACTTCCTGCATGGTGTCCAGGTACAGACGCTGGCGGGTGACTTCAGGTGCCTTGCGGTACTCGGCGACCAGTTTGGTGAAGCGATCGGCCTCACCCTTGGCGCGCGAGACGGTTTCGTCACGGTAGCCGTTGGCATCTTCGATGATGCGCTGGGCCTGACCACGGGCTTCCGGTACGACGCCGTTGGCATAGGTTTCAGCCTGGTTGCGCGAACGCTGCTCGTCTTCACGGGCGCGGATCACGTCATCGAAGGCTTCCTGTACTTCACGCGGTGCCGCTGCGCTCTGTACGTTGACCTGGGTGACGGTGATGCCGGTGCGATAGGTATCCATGAAGCGTTGCAGACGCTCCTTGATCTCGCTGGCCATCAATTCACGACCTTCGGTCAGCACCTGGTCCATCGCGGTGGAACCCACCACATGGCGCAAGGCACTTTCGGTCGCGTGCTGCAGGCTGATTTCCGGCTGATCGACGCTCAGCACGAAGTCTTGCAGGTTGCTGATCTTGTACTGCACGGTCAGCGGTACTTCGACGATGTTTTCGTCTTCAGTCAGCATTTGACCCTGCTTGGTGTACGCACGCTCACGCGTGACGTTTTCCAGGTACTTGCGATCGATCGGCGGGAAATAGATGTTCAGACCCGGGCCGACGGTTTCGTAGTACTTGCCGAAGCGCAGCACCACGGCTTGCTCCTGCTCGTCGACTACATAGACCGCGCTGTACAGCCACACGGCCGCCAACACGACCAGGCCGATGCCGAGCAGGCCGCCAAAGCCGCCACTCTTGCCCGGACCACCGCCGTCATCACCGCGTTTCTTACCACCACCGAACAACCCATTCAGGCTTTCCTGCAGCTTTCGGAAGGCCTCGTCGAGATCCGGTGGTCCCTTGCGGTCGCCGTTATTGCGACGCTTGCCACCCCAAGGATCCTGATTATTCGAGTTGCCACCCGGCTCATTCCAAGCCATAGCGCTCTCCATCTGATAAAGCAAAGACGCACCCACGGCGCGCCGACCAATGCTACAGAATGCCTGTCACCGCGGCACAACCGCTTTCTCAGGCTTTTATTGCAAAGTGTGTTGTTCGATGAACTCTGTCGGCACAACGCCTTCACGGCTGACCAGCCGATTGAGCTCCGAGCGTGGCAATCGAACGGCCAGCAAGCTGACACCTTCTTCGTCGTGTTCTTCTTTCTGCACCGCTCCGAGTTCGAAGAACTGCGCACGCAGTCGAGCGAATCGTTGCGGCAAGCGCAAGGTACCGATAAACATCTCACTGCCCAGCAACTCGGCAATGGCTTGTTCGAGCAATTCCAGACCACTGCCATCACGCGCCGACAACCAGACCCGTTGAGGCTTGCCGCTTTCGTCGCGCTGGATCTGTGGTTCAACGCCTTCAAGCAAATCGAGTTTGTTATAGACCTCGAGGATCGGCAAGTCCTGGGCACCAATCTCGCCCAGCACCACCATCACCTGCTCGATCTGCAACATGCGATCCGGTTCGGCCGCATCGATCACGTGCAACAGCAGGTCGGAGTTGCTCGACTCTTCGAGCGTAGACCGAAATGCCTCGACCAGCTTGTGGGGCAAGTGACGAATGAAACCCACGGTGTCGGCCAGGACAATCGGCCCCAGGTCGGCCAGTTCCAGACGGCGCAAGGTCGGGTCCAGCGTGGCAAACAACTGGTCAGCCGCGTACACGTCGGATTTCGTCACGTTATTGAAGAGCGTGGATTTGCCGGCGTTGGTATACCCCACCAGAGACACGGTAGGGATATCCGCACGCGTACGGCCACGTCGCGACTGTTCGCGCTGGCTGCGCACTTTTTCCAGTCGGCCCTTGATCTGTCGCAGGCGAACCCGCAGCAAGCGACGGTCGGTCTCCAGCTGGGTTTCACCCGGGCCACGCATGCCGATACCGCCACCTTGACGCTCAAGGTGAGTCCAGCCACGAACCAGCCGGGTGCTCATGTGGTCAAGCTGGGCCAGTTCTACCTGGAGCTTGCCTTCATGGGTACGGGCGCGCTGGGCGAAAATATCGAGAATCAGACCGGTGCGGTCGATCACGCGACACTCGAAAACACGTTCGAGGTTACGTTCCTGACTGGGCGTAAGCGTGTGATTGAAGATCACCAGATCGGCTTCTTCGGCATGGACCAGGTCGCGCAGTTCCTCGACCTTGCCGCTACCGATCAGGAATTTGGCGGTTGGCCGATGACGCGGCACGTTAAAAAACGCAACGGTCTCGGCGCCGGCCGAATTAGCCAATTCCTGAAACTCCTGCGGATCTTCGCGCGCCTCAGGGTCCTGTCCATCCAAGTGAACGAGGATCACTCGCTCACCACCACCGTGGCGCTCAAAGAACAAAGGAGACTCCTATCAGGCGTTACCTGGCTCAGCGTCGCCTGCTTCGGATTCGGTTGCGCTAGGCAGACGAATTGGACGAACCGGCACCACTGTAGAGATAGCGTGTTTGTAAACCATCTGGCTGACGGTGTTCTTCAGAAGGATAACGAACTGGTCGAAAGACTCGATCGTGCCTTGCAGTTTGATCCCGTTGACCAGGTAGATGGACACCCCAACTTTCTCTTTACGTAAAGTATTCAAGTAAGGGTCTTGTAGCGAATGCCCTTTTGACATGTGCCGCACTCCTTTAAGGATTCAATATAAAAAATAGGTAAACAGATGGCTTGTGGCCGTCACACCCCCAAGGATAGACGGCAATTGCAAGGACTCAGCTCAATATGGAGATGGTCCCCAGGTATTTCAAGGCGCGCGGCAGATTGTCGCAATCCAGGCTGTCCAACCAGTGTAAATCAGCCCAACTGCGCAGCCAGGTGAACTGACGTTTTGCCAATTGGCGCGTGGCAATGATTCCACGCTCCTGCATCTCGGCTTGCGTCAGCTTGCCATCCAGGTAGTCCCAGACTTGTCGGTAGCCTACTGCACGTATAGACGGCAACCCGGAATGCAGGTCACTTCGCTTACGCAGGGCTACGACCTCGTCGATGAATCCCTGTTCCAACATTAAAGTGAATCTTTGCTTAATTCGCTCATGCAGTACCTGACGATTTGCCGGAGCAATGGCCAAGTTCGCGACAGTATAGGGCAATTGTTGCAGTCCCGAAGCGGCTGCTTCAGTACTTTGCGCAGATTGTCTCAGTCTAAGCTCGGTCATGCTCTGACCGCTGACACGATAAACTTCCAGCGCTCGACTGAGTCGCTGCGGATCGTTCGGGTGAATACGCGCTGCCGATTCCGGGTCGATGATCGCCAATTGGTCGTGCAGGGCTTGCCAGCCAAGGCGTGCAGCTTCTTCTTCGATCTGCGCGCGCACTTCAGGATCGGCCGCCGGCATGTCCGCCAGGCCTTCGACCAAAGCCTTGTAATAGAGCATTGTGCCGCCCACCAGCAGCGGAATTTTGCCCCGCGCGGTGATGTCGGCCATCGCTTCGAGGGCGTCACGGCGGAAATCTGCGGCGGAATAGCTCTCTGCCGGATCGAGAATATCGATCAGACGATGGGGAAATTCGGCCAGAATCTCTTTCGAGGGCTTGGCGGTGCCGATGTCCATGCCGCGATAGACCAGCGCCGAATCGACACTGATCAGCTCGCAAGGCAGGACTTTGGTCAGCTCGATGGCCAGGTCGGTCTTGCCCGCTGCGGTCGGGCCCATCAGGAAAATCGCAGGAGGGAGCTGGCTCATCAACGACCGCGCAGGAACAGTTTGTCCAGATCGTCCAGGCCCAATTGGGTCCAGGTCGGTCGGCCATGGTTGCATTGACCGCTGCGCTCGGTGTTTTCCATGTCACGCAGCAGACCGTTCATTTCCGGCAGGGCCAGACGCCGATTCGCCCGAATCGCGCCGTGGCAGGCCATGGTGCCAAGCAATTCGTTCAGGTGCGCCTGAATCCGGTCACTGGTGCCATATTCCATCAGATCCGCCAGCACGTCGCTAACCAATCGATTGGCTTCCGCCTGCTTGAGCAAAGCCGGAATCTGTCGAATGGCCAGTGTTTCCGGGCCGAGACGCTGCAACTCAAAGCCCAGACGCTGGAACCACGCGACGTTTTCTTCGGCGCAATCGCCTTCGCGCTCGCTCACCGCCAACGATTCCGGAACCAACAGCGGTTGACCGCTCAGGCCTTCGCTGGCCATGGCGACTTTCAGGCGTTCGTACATGATCCGCTCATGAGCGGCGTGCATGTCCACCAATACCAGGCCTTGGGCGTTTTCCGAAAGGATGTAGATGCCCTTGAGTTGCGCCAATGCGTAACCCAACGGTGGAATATCGTCCTGACCGGCCGGCAGCGCGACAGCATTGGCTTCCGGCAGCGGCGCAAAAAACTCACGGTAAGCCGCCTGGGCTTCAGCCACAGGCACGCCGGACTGAGGACGCGGCGTGTATTGATACTGATAACCGGCACCAGCGCCCGAGCCCGCCGGCGTGTTGAACGACGGTTGCGCTTGAGGCTGCTCCAGCAGCGCATTGGCCGCCAGGCGCATTTCGCCTTGCGGACCGAATTCACCGGCCTCGAGGCCGCTCGGACGAACGATGGCGGTCGCCACCGGTGCCGCCAGATGATCATCCGGTCGCACATCGCCCAAGGCACGGTGCAAGGTGCCGTAGAGGAAATCGTGGACCATGCGCCCGTCACGGAAGCGCACTTCGTGTTTGGTCGGGTGCACATTGACGTCGACACCGGCCGGATCGACTTCGAAAAACAGCACGAAAGTCGGGTGCCGACCATTGAACAGCACGTCGCGATAGGCCTGGCGCACCGCGTGGGCCACCAGTTTGTCGCGAACGGCGCGGCCGTTGACGAAGAAATACTGCAAGTCCGCCTGGCTGCGGTTGAAGGTCGGCAAGCCCACCCAGCCCCACAAATGCAGGCCGTTGCGCTCGATTTCGATCGGCAGCGCCTGCTCCAGGAACCCCGAACCGCAGATCGCCGCCACACGCCGGGCGCGGGCCGCGTCGTCATGGGCTTCATGCAGACTGAGGATGGTTTTGCCGTTGTGGCGCAAATGGAACGCCACGTCGAAGCGCGCCAGGGCCAGACGCTTGATCACTTCTTGCAGGTGATCGAATTCGGTTTTTTCGGTTTTGAGAAACTTGCGCCGCGCCGGGGTGTTGAAGAACAGATCCCGCACTTCCACGGAGGTGCCCACCGGATGAGCGGCTGGCTGCACGCGGGGCGCCATGTCCCGACCTTCGGTTTCGACCTGCCAGGCCTGATCGGCATCGCGGGTGCGGGACGTCAGGGTCAAGCGCGCCACGGAGCTGATCGAGGCGAGTGCCTCACCACGGAACCCGAGGCTCATCACCTGTTCGAGGTCTTCCAGGTTGCGGATCTTGCTGGTGGCGTGACGGGCCAGGGCCAGCGGCAGGTCATCGGCAGAAATGCCGCTGCCATCGTCGCGCACCCGCAGCAGCTTGACGCCGCCCTGCTCGACATCGACGTCAATGCGCTTGGCGCCGGAATCGAGGCTGTTTTCCAGCAACTCCTTGATCACCGAAGCCGGGCGCTCGACCACCTCGCCGGCGGCAATCTGGTTCGCCAATCGCGGGCTGAGCAGCTCGATACGAGCGCTGTTGATCACGGCCTGATTCATTCTTTGGATGCCAGTTCGGTGCCGGGAATGGTCAGGGTCTGACCGATTTTCAGCTCGTCGGTTTTCAGGTTGTTGGCGCTGCGCAAGGTGGCCGGGGACACCTGATAACGCACAGCGATCATCGCCAGGGTTTCACCCGGGTTCACCCGGTGATCACGCGGCCCCTGGGCAATTTTCCCGGAATCGCGCAGCCAGGCGATGTAAGTACCCGGTGGCGGATTCTGCTGGAAGAACTGGCGTACGCCGCTGCTGATCGAGCGAGCCAGCGCTTGCTGGTGGCTGGACGCCGCGAGTTTCGAGGCTTCGTTGGCGTTGGAGATGAACCCGGTTTCCACCAGGATCGACGGGATGTCCGGCGACTTCAACACCATGAACCCGGCTTGTTCCACGCGCTGTTTGTGCAGAGGTGTAACACGACCGATATTGCTCAGAACCTTCTGCCCGACGTTCAGGCTGGACGTCAGCGAGGCGGTCATCGACAAGTCGAGCAGAACGCCTGCGAGCATGCGGTCCTTGTCGTCGAGGCTGACGTTGCCGGCACCACCGATCAAGTCGGAGCGGTTTTCACTGTCGGCCAGCCAACGGGCTGTTTCCGACGTGGCGCCGCGATCCGACAGGGCGAACACCGAGGCACCGAACGCAGCAGCCGAAGGCGCGGCATCGGCGTGGATCGAAACGAACAGGTCAGCGCCCTTCTTACGGGCGATTTCGGTACGGCCGCGCAACGGAATGAAGTAGTCGCCGGTACGGGTCAGTTCGGCGCGGAAGCCTTTCATGCCGTTGACCTGACGCTGCAGTTCGCGAGCGATGGCCAGCACCACGTCTTTTTCACGCTGGCCGCGAGAGCCAGAGGCGCCCGGGTCTTCGCCGCCGTGACCTGCGTCGATCACGACAATGATGTCGCGCTTGCCGGCCGGCGCGGGCGGCAGTTTGACCGGGGGATCGACCGGGGTGACCGGTACCGGCGCGACGGTCGCAACGTTGGTCGGCGCAGGAATCGGCGCGGCGTCGGCGGCGTTATCGAACAGATCGACCACCAGGCGGTTGCCGTACTGGGCGTTCGGCGCCAGGGTGAAGCTCTTCGGCGTGACGGCTTTTTTCAGGTCGATGACCACCCGCAGGTCGGTCGGCGTGCGTTGGGCCGAGCGCATGGCGGTGATCGGGGTGTTGGCGGTGGACACGTTCAGCGGCGCACCGAGGGTGGCGCCATTGATGTCGATCACCAGTCGGTCCGGGGCTGTCAGGGTAAAAACGCTGTGTTGCACCGGCCCGGTCAGGTCGAACACCAACCGTGTGTTGTCCGGCGCCCGCCACAGACGGACGCTGCTGACCTTCGTTTCGGCCACAGCGTCGACGGTCACCGCCAAAAACAACATCCCTACGGCAGCTACCATCGCGCGAAAGCGCATACCTGACCCCATCATTTAATTGATTTCCAATGCCAAAGCGGCACACCACGACTCGCCACGCGAGCCCTGGGACAAAATTTTCAGCGAACGCCCGCTGTCTTGCGGGCTAATGGTAATGGTCAGGTCGGGCTTTGGCAAAAAGCCTGCACCTTTATCGGGCCACTCGATCAGGCACAAGGCATCGTCTTCGAAATAGTCGCGGATGCCGAGGTACTCCAGTTCTTCAGGGTCGACCAAACGATAGAGATCGAAATGGAAGGCGCGGATGTCGCCAATCTCGTAGGGCTCGACCAGGGTGAACGTCGGACTTTTTACCGCGCCCTCATGCCCCAACCCCCGGATGATGCCGCGGGACAACGTGGTTTTCCCCGCCCCCAGATCCCCTTCCAGAAAAATCAGACCGTGCCCTTCGGTGGTTTTCGCGATGCGGGCGCCAAACGCGGTCATCGCTTCTTCATCAGCCAGGTACAGGGTTACTTCAGACACGGTGCTTGCTCCTCCAACAACTGACGAATGGCTGGAATCAGATCACTGGCCGCCAGCCCACGGCCCGATTTACCTTGTTGCGCACCGGCATTGGCGTGCAGCCAGACTCCGAGGCAGGCCGCATCGAACGCGTCCATGCCCTGGGCCAGCAACGCGCCGACCAGACCGGCCAGCACATCGCCCAGACCGGCAGCGGCCATGGCCGGATGGCCTTGATGACACACCGCCAAGCGGCCGTCGGGACTGGCGACAAGACTGCCGGCGCCTTTCAGAATCACTACAGCTGTATATTTTTTGCTCAATGCGTGAGCAGCGGACGGACGGTCGGCCTGAACCTCAGCGGTACTGATCCCGAGCAACCGTGCCGCTTCCCCCGGATGCGGCGTGATCACGCAGTCCTTGGGCAGGTTCACCAGTTCGTCAGCCAGCATATTCAACGCATCGGCGTCCCAGACTTGTGGAAGCGGCGCATTGGCCGCCGCCGACAGCAGACTGCGTCCCCACGAAGCCTGCCCCAAGCCCGGACCGACCACCAGCACGGAAACCTTTTGCAGCAAACCCATCAGCTGATTCGCCGAGGAAGTGCCCAGCACCATCACCTCGGGAATTCTGGCCAGTGCGGCCGGCACGTGCTCGCTGCGAGTGGCCACCGACACCATGCCGGCGCCACTGCGCAGCGCACTTTGTGCACTCAGCAAAATGGCACCGCCGAAACCGCGATCACCGCCGATCAGCAAGACATGGCCGAATTTGCCTTTATGCGCGGTCGGCGCACGCCCCGCCAGACGCGGCAAGTTACCGGCCGTCAGACGATGAGCACTGATGGCGATCCCGCTCAAAGACTCAGGCGAAGCTTGCAGATCATTAAAGACCCACTCGCCCACCACGTCCGCCGCCTCGCCCGTGAACAGGCCCAGTTTCAAACCAATGAAGGTCACGGTCAGGTCCGCCCGGACAGCCGCGCCGAGCACGCTTCCCGTATCCGCACAAAGGCCCGACGGAATATCCACCGCCGCAACCGCCAGGCCGCTGGCATTGATCGCCGCGATGACACTGGCGTAAGGCTCGCGCACCTTGCCTGTCAGGCCGGTGCCGAGCAAGGCGTCCAGTACAACGCCACGCAACTCCGACTGTGCACTCCAGGCTTGAACGGCGACGCCTTCGGACAGGGCCTCGGCGTGGGCCAAGGCAGCATCGCCCTGCAAACGCTGGGGATCACCGACCGCCAGCACGCGTACATGCCAACCGGCGCGCTTGGCCAACACCGCAACCAGATAACCGTCACCGGCGTTGTTGCCGTGGCCAGCGGCCACCGTCAGTTCGTTGGCCGTCGGCCAGTGCCGGACCAGCGCACGCCAGGTTGCCCGCGCCGCCCGCTGCATCAATTCGAAGCCCGGCGTACCGGCCGCAATCAGGCTCGCATCGAGCGCTCGCACTTGCGCGGCGCTGTACAGCACGTCGGGTAAATCATCTTTAGTGTGCGGCATGCGTCTTCGGGCTCCGATGTCTGGCAGAATTATACGCACCTCAGCTCCGGTTTCTCTCGCCTCATGCCCGCTATTACCACAGACCTGCCCGCCCTCGCCCAATCCATCAAGGACTGGGGCCGCGAGCTGGGCTTTCAGCAAGTCGGCATCAGCGGCCTGGATCTGGCCGAGCATGAGCAGCACCTGGCGCGCTGGCTCGAAGCCGGCTACCACGGCGAAATGGACTACATGGGCGCCCATGGCAGCAAACGCTCACACCCGGAAGAGCTGGTGCCCGGCACGCTTCGGGTGGTGTCCCTGCGCATGGATTACCTGCCGGGCGACACCCAAATGGCGCAATTGCTGGCACAACCGGAAAAAGCCTACGTGTCGCGTTATGCCTTGGGCCGCGATTACCACAAGTTGATCCGTAAACGCGTGCAACAACTGGCAGAAAAGATTCAGGCGGTCATCGGCCCGTTCGGCTACCGCGCGTTTGTCGACAGTGCACCGGTGCTGGAAAAAGCCATCGCCGAAAAGGCCGGCCTTGGATGGATCGGCAAAAACACGCTGGTCTTGAATCGCAAGGCCGGCAGTTACTTCTTTCTCAGTGAGCTCTTTGTCGATCTGCCGCTGCCGGAAGACCCTCCGCACGCCACCGAACATTGCGGCCGCTGCACCGCGTGCCTCGACATCTGCCCGACCAACGCCTTTGTTGGCCCTTATGTTCTAGACGCCCGACGCTGTATTTCCTACCTGACCATCGAACTGAAAAGCGCGATCCCGGAAGATTTGCGGCCATTGATCGGCAATCGGGTGTTCGGCTGCGATGACTGCCAGATCGTCTGCCCGTGGAACCGTTTTGCCCGTCCGTCCGGTGAAAGCGACTTCAAGCCACGGCACAACCTGGACAATGCTGAACTGGCTGAGCTGTTCATGTGGGATGAAGACCGGTTTCTGAGCAGCACCGAAGGCTCGCCGCTGCGTCGGGCGGGTTATGAGCGCTGGTTGCGTAATCTGGCGGTGGGCCTGGGGAATGCGCCTTCAACGATTCCGGTGCTGGAAGCATTGAAGGCGCGAAGGGAATACCCCTCGGAGTTGGTGAGAGAGCATGTGGAGTGGGCATTGCGTCAGCATGAACTGCGCAACGCCTGATTTTGCACCCCACCCGGCGTCAACCTCCTTTTTGCGTATGACCAAACTTGAACATGGTCGCTGTCCGAGTGTCTTTGTTCACATAGAAAAACAGACGCATTCCCTGGTTGAGCCTGATCTCGGTGTAACCGCTGTCATTGAAGTATCCGGGCTCAAGGAGTTGCTTGGGGTTGGGGGATTTGAACGGCACCATTTCGTTGTAGTAGGTTTTTCCGCCTAGCAGTTCGGCTGCCTGGCCCGGTGTCATCCCCTCATCCTTGATCGCGTCCTTGAACCGGAAAAACTTTGCCCTGCTCGCATCATCCAGTGACTCAAAACCCGGAATGTTGCGCTGCGCGTTGTAAGTCTTGTAAACCCACTTTGCGGAGGATGCCTCTGCGGACTGAGTAGATGATCCAGCCCTTGCGCTTCTTCCGCTCATCCCGCTGGTCATTGCCTTGGCCGCCCCTCGCGCATCACCGCTCAAACCCGACCGAAACGCTCCCGCGACCTTGCCGGCGCCCTGAGCGGCCGCCCCTGCCCCCGCCGCGAAAGACGCCAGCCCCAACCCCAGGCTCACGTAGCCGAGGACATCACCCAGCTCCGATTGCGGCATCACTTCGTGGGCAATCTCGCTCGCAATGCCGGCGATCCCGGAAGCCAGCGCCAACGTCAGGCTCGCGACCGCCAGCGGCGTGGTTGTGCCGAAGGTCAGGATGCTGGTCGCGATACTGAACAACGAAAGGCCAACGCCCAAGGCTGATTGCCAGGAAACATGCCCGGTCGGATCAACCCGATTGATCGGGTCACCGAGGCAGTAAGCGTATGGGTTCAATCCACCCGCGCCAAACGGGCTCAAGCTGTCCGGGCTGAGGAAGCGCATCAACGTCGGGCTGTAGGCCCGGTAACCATTGCCCGGCAAATAGAGCCCGGTCAACGGATCAAGCTGCTCAGCGCTGAATCCTGCCTGACTGAATATCCCGCCTTCGGCAGGACGATATCCGTAGGGGTTGTAGGCAACTTCGTCGCGTTGAGTGCCGGACTCGGCGATCAAAACGCTTTGCTGCAGGTCTGTGCCAAACAGCGTCAATCCAGCGCCCGCGCCCTGTTGCTGCTCCCCCAGCAATAAACCGGACTGGCGCCCACAGGTACGACGGTCAGCACCGCTGATCTCGTTGATCACCCGCCCATCATGATAGAAGCGCTGGGCGTCCGGCGCGCCGGGTTGTGCAAGCTCCACCAGACGATCGCGCGCATCGTAGCGATAGCCGCGCATCACCGCCCCGGATGCCGCAGCGATTTGCGTCAATCGCCCCAGTGCGTCGTAGCTCAGCGCACGAGCCTGATCGTCCTGGATCATCTGGCCGTTGGCGTCATATTGCAGCGTAACCGGCGCCGGATAATCCGCGTGAGAGTGCTGAACCTCGATCAGTTGCGTGGGATCGACAGCGCTGTAGGTGAAGGTCGTGGTGTTGCTGCCACCGGGAAAATTGCTTTGCAGACTGACGATGTTATCCAGCGCATCGTAAACGTAGGTCTGCTTGATAATTTCCTTGCCGAAAGGATCGCGTGGCCGCAGCGTTCCGCTACAGGTGTAGTGGCCCAGTCGACCTCGGACGTCGTAGTCGAAGCGTTCGTCGCGCAGCACGTCTTCACCGATGCCCAGTACCTTCTGCGTCAGCTTGCCAGCGAGGTCGTAACTCGATTTCAGGGTCTGAGTAGCAGCGCCCTTGACCTCAAAGCTGCGCGAAATTTCTCGCCCCTGATCGTCGTAGACCAGGCGGGTCGTCATGGAACGCTTGGCCTGCGTATCCTGCGAGTCGACCCGCTCCAGCAGGCCCACAGCGTTGTAGATGAAATCGGCCTTGAGCGAATTCTGCTCAAACGACTTTGCCCGCCCCCATTCGTCGTACTCCGTCTTGTGTGACTGACCGAGCACATCGACGCAAGTCAGTGGCCGGCCACCGAACGTGTACGTGTACGACGCCGTCCGGTCCACGCCAGCGTGCGCAGTGGTTTCACTTTTCAGGCGTCCGGAGGGGTGATACTCGAAACGCGTTTCCCACTCTTGCTCGACACAACTGGCTAACTGACCGTGCAGCGGATTGTAGGTAAATTCGGCGTCCAGTCCGGTCGCCTTGCGTTGCGTCACGCGCCCGCCGAAATCACGCGCATAAACGAACTCGACTTTTTCACCGCTGGCGCTTTTCTGCCAGATCGGTTGCGTGAATCCTGCCGCGTAGCCCGCAGTGACCGCGCGTCCACCCACGGTACTTTCGCTCAAGCGGCCCAAGCCATCGAAGGTCTGCCGCCCAAGGCTTTGGCCCGCCACTTTCACTTCAGTGGCAAGCGACGCCTGGCTGTGCAGCGCGTAGTCGGTCTGCACGGTGTTCCCGTCGGGCAAGACGCTGCGCCGCAACCGATTGAACACGTCGTACTCATAGGTGGTGGTGTTGCCGACAGGATCGGTCTGGCTGATGGCTCGGCCGATGCCGTCATAGCCATGAACGATTGCGCCTTGGGTTTCACCCGCAATATTGAACGACTCGATACGATCAGGCTTGCCGAAAACATTGAGGCCGGTGACAGACTTGCCCATGCCCTCAAGCCAGCGAGTTTCAGTGCGGGCCACAGGGTCGATTGTGCAATGCTCCTTGCGCCCGTCAGCGTGAAGCGTGGTCTTGACCTGCCCCCAGCCATCGAAGACAAACCCGGTCTTGACCGGCCGGGCAACCCCGTCCCACCAGTCAGAATGCGTTTGCTCCACTAACTGCCCCAGCGCATCGTGGCGCGCTGTATAGATAACGAACAACTGGGTCCTGGCCACTTCGTCCGGGTTATCGCAATCCTGCTCTTCGACTGCGACGACGCGCCCGAGGCCGTCGTACACGACTTTTTGCTGAACGCCGGCCACATCCGTCGTGAGCATCGTCGCCGGTGCTTTATTGCTGGCCGCCTGATAAACCATGCGGCGGGTGGCGGCGTTGGCCGTGCCCGGCGAAAACGTTTCGCTCAGGGGCCGGCCAATGGCGTCGAACGTGTAGGCAACCGCTCCCTGGTCTTCGCCGCGCTCGCCCAGCTTCATGCCGTTGAGCGATGAGAGTGTCTGAGCCGCGGTTTTGACGGTGCCATCGAACCCCTTGAGGGTGCTCTGAATTTCAAGCCGGTTGTTGTCGAGCACATAGGAAAACTCGGTAACCGTCGCCAAGGCGTTTTGCGTGACGGTTTGTTTTTGCAGCAAGCCATGGCGCAGCGGGTCATCAGGCTGATTGACGTAAACCCGTTGCGTTTTCGAACGCAGAATTTCAGCGTCTGCGTTCAGCTCATAAAAGCTCTCCTCGACAGGCAGCACGGCGGTCACCGGCGAACCTTGCAACGAGGCGTGCAAGGCATAGCGATAACGCATCACCGTCGAGGCGGCGCTTGGTTTATCCGATGCTTGCGATGCCGGGATGATGGTTCTCTGCTTCTCGAACCGGACAAACCCCAATGGGTCGGCAGGGCACCCCTCCGCTCCGGCAGCGGGATAAAATTCGGACAGGATCGTTACCCCATCCGGTCCGACCTGTTTGAGCAGGTTGCCTGCCCCATCGAATTCGGTGTGGGTAAGCTCTTCGCGCGATGTACCGGCGGTGCGGTTTTCGTAGCGTAACGTCTGGACTTTGGGCAATCGAAACTGCGCAGGTTGCTCGAGAAAGCTCTTGCCAGAATCGATGTGGTACACCGTGGACCGGGTGGTGATCATCTGCTGACAGGTCGTCACCTGCGAAACCAGCAGATGATATTTGTTGTAGGTGCGCACCGTGGAGCTGTGGACCTTTGTGCCCGCCATCAGTTTTTCGGTCGAAGAATACTCATAGCCCGACGAGCTTTTGTAGAGCGTGTCACCGTCCGGGGACCAACGCCTGCCTTCGTCATCGAAGCCCTGAAAGTTCTTCTGCGAGAACTCATAATTTTTTGTGATCGCGGGCTGATTCTGCCGTGGGAATACGGTGTGGGAGATCACATAAGGCATGGAGCGAATCGGCGAACCGGGCGGGAATTGATGCCCCGCTTCCTGATACCCGATTATCTCTCGCGCCCCTAACGGCGAATCGACCTGGGTCAGGCACTGGAGATTGCCGAAAGGCTCATAGGTCAGAAACCAGGACCCGCCTACGGGCAAATCAATGAAGGCCACCGCGTTGTTAGCGAGCGACAACACAAAGCTGGCTTCACATTCGGTGCCGGGGTATTGCGTCAGCGTAACCTTGCCCCTGGTACGGGAAATGCTCAGCAACGTACGTTGTGAGTCCTTCACAGCAACCAGCGCCGGATGCCCGTTCAGGGCGGTGTAGTCGAGCGTGATTGCAGCGCCATTGGCGCCAACAATCCTCATCGGCACCGCGACATCGCTGCCCTCAAAGATCTTCAGCTCTTCACGCATACCATTTTTATGGATGACGTCAAAACGCCCTGGTCCAGACCGTTCGACCTTGAGCGTCTCAAGCTTCAACTCATCGAAGACCAGGTGGGTGGCTGTCTGCTTCGTCTTGAAACTTCCGCCACCGGACAAACCGAGTATTTCATTGCCCGCGTCGTAACGGGTCATTGCCATCGACCAACCGCTGCCGAAACCGCTGTCGATACTGTTGAGTGGGCTGTAGGACAAGCTGATTGGCAAAGAAGGACCGTTCAAGTCTGCGGACTTGATGTCACCCAACATCAACGAACAGGTGTAAATACCGGTACGGGGATCGACCCCGCCGGCGAGAAACTCATCAAAATTAAACGCATTGGAATAGACGTTCGCCACTTCAGTGACTGTCATTATCAGATACCCTTTGAACTCATGAATATTGAAGAGTCACGCGACAATAAAAGCCGCGCCACACGCTTTAATCAAAGCTTCGAATCAATTGACTCTCAGCCTCTTCTCAAAATAAATTCGTCATTTGGAATATCTATTTCTATCGACAGACTGTGCGCATTACCAAACTCATCGAAAGCAGTAAAGTAAAAGGGTGAAACCCTTACATCCTCACTACGAACATAAGCGGGAGGAATTCCTTTGATGACGGTCAACTCCCCGGCACGCTGATTGACTTCAACTTTTCGCGCCCCGGAAACATAGACATCCAGCTCCGTTGCCCGAGCAGGAGCCATTACCCCCATGAAAGACCTTGGCGCATCCCGCCCCAGAATCAATCCGGTGTCACAGAATAAAACAGGGTAGGTGCCGCCGACTTCATACTGACGACTTTCCCAACGCAACAATTTTACTTGCTTGCCGTCTGAATAAAGCCCCAAGTGGTATCGAAACAACAGATCGCCCTCAAACGAGCCGCGGAGTTCATGCGACTGCCACGTAAATTTCTCTACACCATAAACAGGGCTTTTTTCCGCATGAATCACAACGCTTCTGGAAATCTTCCGGCCATCCGGATTCAGGGTGTTATTGCTTCGGTAAACCTTGCCCTGCACCGTCACTTCAGCCGCGACTTGTGCTTGACCGTCGATTGACGATGAAACCCAGAACTCGACGGGCGTGCCGCTGCTGCTCCCTGCGCTGCCGGATTGAACGCCTCCGGGCATGTCATGGGTGTACCCGTTTTCGTAACGACTGGCATTCCAGCCAGTCAGCGGCAGATTCTGATACACCTCCCCTTCCAATGGCTGACCATTGTGGAAATGAATCAGCTTTGCGGAGAATTGAAGCGGGGAAAGGTCGATTTCAACCGCATCACCATTTTCATCTACCGCTTCGACGAATACCCAGACGCGAACTTGCATCCGCCCATTGGCATACACTTTTTTTGATTCGACACCGGGGGCTTCGAAGCGGACCTCCAGTCTTGATAATCCGGATATGGATGGTTTGTTACTTTCTACCGAAGCAGTCAAGCCTTGAACATTACTCATGACGCATTCCTTGCTGGTTATTAATCGATTCAACGGGTCGTATCACCGATTAATAACAAGAAAAAATCAGCGCCTCAATGCAGTAATTGCCACAAACTTAAACATGCAACTTTCCACCCAGACAATCACTTACAAAGCATTACAGCAGACTCAGTCCGGATCACCCTCATCAACTCCGCTGTCGTCCGAATCAGGCGCTTCCTGCCAATCAATTTCTTCATCCAGCGCACCGTCAAATTGAATAATTATCTTTTTATCAAGACTTGAGCTCTCAATATAATTCTCAATACGCGACCTGCAGGCCTCACTCAACGGATTACCCAACAAGTTGTAATTAACCTCTCGAGCATCTGCAACTTCAAACAGCTCATCCGGCAATGTGGTGATCTGATTGAATCTCAGATCGGCAAATGCCAGTTGTTCAAGATCGAACAATCCGACAGGCACCTCCATCAAACCTGTGCTTTTCAAGTAAAGACTGTCCAGCCTGCTCATGTAACGAACATCGGGAGTCAACCCAAGCCGGTTGTTATCGAGGTGCAACAGCGTCAAACCCTCCATATGTGCAAGGCCGTCGACTGCTGCCTCATTCAGTTCGATAGCACAGTCATCAAGGGTCAGCGTCTCCAGTGCCCTCATCTGATAGATTTCCAAGGGCAAAGTCTCCAGCGCGAAGCCTGACAATGTCAGGTACCGCACACCCGGGAAGCTGGCGAGAAAGGAATGCCCGCCCAACCCGGCGCTGCTGCTCAAAGACAATTCACGAACATGGCTGAAGTCTGCCGACAACACCGGTAACTCACCGAGTATCTCCAGATCGTAATCAAGCGTGGTCGATGTGTAGCGGTTGGCCGTCGTCAGTCTGCGACTCCAATTCGCCTGCAACTCCTGCGCGAACAGGTTTCTGCCCTGGCGCTGAATAGAGATTTCATTCTCTGTGAGTATCGATCCCGTGGCCGGATGACGGGACGGCACGTCATGGCTCCACATCTCCAATTCATTGACCAACGTCACGTACTCGTTCTCCAGGCGCGCAACGGCCAACACCGGCTCCCCGATCAATCGCTCGCTGCGTAGCGTCGTCATTTCTTCCTCGGAGAGCGTCGGGTACAGCGCTTGAAGCCGCTGCCCTACGGAACGCGCCGGCTCCGGCACAAAATCGCCACCGCCCAACAGATAGCCGGAACGCCCCACGGCCAGCCCCATGGGCGAACGAGCACCCGCCTCCAATGGCGGCTGTCCCAGCAAGGCCCTGGCTTGCGAGCGAGGCATCAGTGTTTGTTGCCTGACCGCCTGCCGGAGCCCCGCGCCCTGCCCGACATGAGGCAAACCCAACGCCCGGCGCTGAGCATCGGGAAGGGCATGCTGGACGGCGCCGTAGAGATCGTCGAATGCGTGCAGCTCCTTGCCGAAGCCATCGTAGGCCTGGTACTGGCCATTCTGTCTGACCAGGATTTTGCGAATCGGGGCCTCGGGACCACCGATACTGTCCACCAATGCACCGTCAAAATCGCCGTCACGCACTTCGATGCGCACCTCTGGCGACCAGCCGTTCAGGCTTTCGAGCCTATGCAGCGCCAACCTGTCGGAGTCCGGATTTGCACTCGCCTCCAGATAAAGCCCTTCGTACGCCCTGCTGAGGCGTACTTCCCGTAGATAGAACAGCGCTTCATGCGCCATTCGCCGGGTGATTCCGAGGTTGCGCTGCATGTGCAGACGATCGGCAGCCTCTGCATGACGCCATAATTCTTCAGCGATGGTTTTGGGCAGATCAGGAAAAATCCGGCGTATCTGCCGGGTGTTTTCATCACTGCTCAGCTCAAAGTGGCGTTCACTTGCCTCGAACAAACTGGCGCGACTTTCCTGTGCCCAAACCGCGATTCTGAGTCGCAGCCGGGCAGCCCGCACGTCGATTCCTGGCAATGAATCGCCAAACGCAGGGCTTTCACCCAGCAGTTTTTTCAGCTGCGCATCCTCAAGTGTTTCAACCACGCTTCGAACCACATCGCCGCTTCGCAGCTGGCTGTCCCGCAGGCTGACGCCCCGAGATTGCAGCAGTTGCACCTGCATCTGCGGATCGGCTTTCAAATACACCCGCGAATCGGTGCTTTGCATCTGCGCGATGAACGCCTGAATCTGCTGATCGAGTTTGAACCGCCGGATGGTGTCTTCGAGCAAGGCTGGAGGGCGCCGGGTATGAACGTGCATGTCGCGCAGCACCGCCTCGTCGATGCCGCTCACCGCCAGAATGCGTCCAGCCGTGACATCCGAAAACTCGGCCACCGAATGCCCCAGGCGCCGAAACAGTTGCGCGCGCCGCCACTCCATGGGGCGCTCAACCTCATGCGCCCACGCTCCTGCGCCGTTGTGGGCAAGTTGTGGTTTGTAGGCATCCGGCCTGTCCGGGTGGCGAATGCGATAGACATCCCCGTCAGCCTCGGGCACCACTTCATAGGTTTTCCCATCAAGAGGCAGCACGCTCGCGCCCTGATGCCGATGCAAACCGAGCGCATCGGCCCGGGAGTCGGCCGGCAAGCGCACTGCACACTCATATGCACTCAGATCGGGATTCCACAATCGTTGCTGACCTGCCCCCATATCAACGACTTTCAAACGGCTGACGAAAGCGCCGGGGGCGACGGACAGCAGTTTGCCGACGGCCAGGCCGCCCAAGGCAAACGCGCCTAACTGGGCGACCGTTTCAGCAATGGACAGCAAATGCGCCGACGCTTCGATCAACTGCCCTTCGGCCCAATCAAGGATGCCGGTAAACGTGTCGTCCAGCAGTTGGTACAGGGTATAGGCCAACATCAGTTCGCCCAGAAACGGCACGAACGGGATCGCCGCCAGCGCCGCGACCTTCAGCACAACGGTGGCGACTTTTTCCAGGCGGTCCCATTGTTCCCAGCGCGACTTGCGGTCTTCGTCTGCGGTAGACACGGCCATGACGCGGGCGTCATTGAGGATCTGGTTCAACCTGGATTGGTACAGCCAGGTCCACAATTGCGGGCCCACGCGTTGTGTTTGCATCCGGAGGTTGGGGCGCACATCGGGGGCTGCGGCGTTGAGCAAACTAAGCAACGTGGCGAAAAAGGTGCCTCGTTGGTCGTGAGCGACAAACCGGGCAAAAAAACGCTGGTAATCGGTAGAGCGCAATTGCCGGGTCAGTTCGTCCACGAGTTCGCGGGAGGAGGCATAGGTTTTCAGCGGGTGCTCTGGGTCATCGGGGATGTAGGCAATCACCGGTTCAACTTCGCGAGAATGTTCTGGATCCGCCGAGAACAGCACGATGCCGGTCAACGCCGTTCCCAAGAGGCTCAGTTGATACAAGCGCAGCGCTTTTGCGTCAGGCAACGGTGTTTTTTGCTCTGTGAGCAGGCCCGGCAACAGCGTCTGCTCAGCGTGCCCGATGTCCCCTTTCATTCGCGCCAGGAGTGTCGCCACCCTGAATCGATCCTGCTGACTGGCAATGACTTTGTTTGCCAGCATCGCTCTGGCCGCAGCATCCGCAGGTAATAACAGCGCCTCAAGTTGCTGGTTATAGCGCCCTCCGATATCAAGTTGTCGGCACAGCGAGGCAAATGCCGCGACAGACAAGCGACTATTAATCTGAAGAATATCGAACTGTCCGGCCGCATCGGGCTCAGTGATAAAACATGAAGCGCTGTCAAAGTAACGCGCTGCCGTCTCCTTCATTTCGAAGTTATGCAAGGCAGCATCCAGAAGTGAAATCGTCGTCACTTCATAGCGGACCAGTAAGTCTTTGGGGACATAGAGTCGCAGGTACGTTTTCCTGACATCCAGTTCTATCTCGAACTGACTTTTCAGGGCCTCAACCAGCAACGGCTCGGCAAATGCGCGAACGTCGGCAAGGCCTTCAAACAGGCGGTCCACCCGGGTTTGCGAAACCCAGCTACGTTGAGTCGCCTGCTTCAAGGCCTCATGACTGGCGGCGGATGCCGAGCGGTACCAGTCCGGAAAAACAACTCCGGCGCTTTTCAATGCCAGGCGTCTTTCGGCAGGCGCACGAATCAACCAGTCGGGAATCGACTTTATTATCAACGTTTGATGCGCGTCGGGCTGCGCGTTTGTCGAGTCTGAATCAGACATGCAAGTAACCTTTTTAAACAGTGGAAAACCACAGCTTATTTAATTACTCGCCTGACAAACGCTACATATATACCGCAACTTTATAGGTTATTCGTGCCGTTCTTGACGAATGTAAGCATTGCCGCTCATTGCTCGTCGTTATAAACGAACTTTGGCATTTCCCAGTGAAAACGAATCGCCAACAACCGCAGCAAGAAGCCACCAAACAGGGTGATGAGAATTGCCTGTTCACCGGGCAGTTGCAGATAGATGCACAGCATGTAGCACCACGCCGCCGCGAAGGAGACGCTGGCGTAGAGCTCGCGGCGGAAGATCAGCGGGATGTCGTTGCAGAAGATGTCGCGCAGGATGCCGCCGAACACCCCGGTGATCACGCCGCTGACCGACGCCACCAGCATGCCGTGGCCCATTTCCAGCGCGGTCATGCAGCCGATCAGGGTGAACGCCACCAGCCCCACGGCGTCGAGCACCAAAAACAGTGAGCGCAGGTGGCGCATCCAGCGTGCAGTGAAAACTGTGACCATGGCCGCAACCGAGGTCAGCACCAGGTATTCCGGGTGTTTGACCCAGGTCAGCGGGTAGTGACCGAGCAGCACGTCGCGCACCGAACCGCCGCCCAACGCCGTGATGCAGGCGATCAGCACCACGCCAAACCAGTCCATGCCGCGACGGCCGGCAGACAGTGCGCCGGTCATGGCTTCGGCGGTGATGGCGATCAGGTAAAGCATCAGCAACATGGTGGCGGTCCTTGCAGGAAGGCGCGCAGTCTAGCCATTTAGATGCAGCACCAAAAGGGGGCGATCACGGAGATCGGCCGCGTCACTCCCTTCGCGGGCAAGCCTCGCTCCTACGGGCACAACGCGCCCCTGTAGGAGCGAGGCTTGCCCGCGAAGGCGCCGGAACAGGCACCGCCTGATCAGAATTTGATGAAATGCTTGCGGTAGTGCTGCAGCTCGGCGATGGATTCGCGGATGTCGTCCAGCGCCAGGTGGGTGCTACCCTTTTTGAAGCTGTCGCGCACGTCCGGCGCCCAGCGTGCGGCCAACTCTTTCAGAGTCGAGACGTCGAGGTTGCGGTAGTGGAAGAAGCTTTCCAGGGATTTCATGTGCGTATAAAGGAAGCGGCGATCCTGGCAGATGCTGTTGCCACAGATCGGCGACTTGCCCTTCGGCACCCACTTCTCCAGGAAAGCGATGGTCTCGGCTTCCGCTTCGGCCATGCTGATGCGGCTGTCGCGCACGCGCTGGGTCAGGCCCGAGCCGCCGTGTTGACGGGTGTTCCACTCGTCCATGCCGGCGAGGATTTCATCGCTGTGGTGAATCGCGATCACCGGGCCTTCGGCCAAGGTGTTCAGATCACTGTCGGTGACGATGGTGGCCATCTCGATGATGACGTCGGTATCAGGGTTCAGACCGGTCATTTCCAGGTCGATCCAGATCAGATTCTGCGGGTTTTGCATGTGTCGGCTCCTAGGCAATGCTGCGCAGTTTAGCCTAGGGAGGTGGCCGGGCGTGCTAAACTCGCGGCCGTTTTACCTAATCGCTGCATTCTTGATACGGAACACCCATGGCCAAACGCCAACTCAATCGTCGTCAAAACTGGCGCATCGAAAAGATTCAGGGCGAACGCGCTGCCCGCGCCGCCAAACGCGAGTCCTCGGCTGTCGAGGCACTTGAGGGTGGCGACCTGGGTCCGGAACAGACCGGCCTGGTGATCGCACACTTCGGTGTGCAGGTCGAAGTCGAAGCACTCGATGGCGATTTGGCCGGCCAGGTGTTCCGCTGCCACTTGCGCGCCAACCTGCCGGCGCTGGTGACCGGCGATCAGGTGGTCTGGCGTGCCGGCAACCAGGGCATCGGGGTGATCGTGGCGCAACTGCCGCGCAAAACCGAACTCTGCCGCCCGGACAGTCGTGGCCAGCTCAAGCCGGTGGCCGCCAACGTCGACATGATCGTCATCGTCTTCGCGCCGCTGCCCGAGCCTCACGCCAATTTGATCGACCGCTATCTGGTCGCTGCGGAGCACGCCGGCATCCGACCGCTGCTGCTGCTGAACAAATTCGACCTGATCGACGAGCAGAACGCCCCGGCGCTGAATGCCTTGCTCGCGGTTTACCGCACGCTGGGTTATCCGGTGCTGGAAGTGTCGGCGCACCACGGCAATGGCATGGAGCAACTTCAGGAACAACTGGACGGACGCATCAGCGTATTCGTCGGCCAGTCCGGCGTCGGCAAGTCGTCGCTGGTCAACAGCCTGCTGCCGGAAGTCGAAACCCGCGTCGGCCCGTTGTCCGAGCTGTCCGGCCAGGGCACTCACACCACCACGACCGCGCGGCTGTTCCACTTCCCCGGTGGTGGTGAGTTGATCGACTCCCCGGGTATCCGCGAATTCGGCCTGGGCCACGTCAGCCGTTCCGACGTCGAAGCCGGCTTCATCGAGTTCAACGACCTGATCGGCACCTGCCGCTTCCGTGACTGCAAGCACGACCGCGAACCGGGTTGCGCCTTGCTCAAGGCGCTGGAAGAGGGCCGCGTACAGCAGCAACGGATGAACAGCTATCGCTCGATCATCGCGAGTTTGCCGGAGAGCAGCTACTAAGCCGCTTCCCGCAGACACAAAAAAGCCGCGATCATCTCGCGGCTTTCTCGTTTTCAGCGTGCGGCTTTTTCCAGCGTCCAGCCCAGCACATCCAAGGCATCACAGCCGTCCTGGATCAACATGTGTGCGGCGTTGGTTTCACGGAATCCCGGGAAACACAGACAACGCAATACCTGTAGGAGCCGGCTTGCTGGCGATGGTCGTCAACGATAACGCATGCTGTCTGAATCAACGCGGCGCACTTGCGTCCATCGCCAGCAAGCCGGCTCCTACAAGGGACCGCGCTCAAACTGAAAATGAAGTGACCTCCAAACCAAAGCAAAAAAAAGCCGACATCGCTGTCGGCTTTTTTGTGGGTCACTGTTTCGGCGGTTCAGCCGGTTTCGGTGCCGGGTCATCGAACAGATTCAAACGCTCGCGAAGCTCATGCGCCGGCAACGGTTCTTTATCCGCCGGCAATGCATTCGGATCGGCCGGCACTTCACCCGGGCCGCCCTGCCCTTGTGTCGGCTCCGGAGTCGGTTCCACGCCTTGCGAACCTTCGATGGCACGCTGGGCTTTTTTGGTCAGCACGATGATGTCGATGCGGCGGTTGACCGGGTTGAGCGGGTTCTCGCGATCGAACAATGCCGACGAGGCATAACCGACCACGCGTGCGATCTGCTGCTCCGGATAACTGCCCGCCACCAGCGCACGACGTGCAGCGTTGGCACGGTTGGCTGAAAGCTCCCAGTTGCCGAAATCACCCTGGCCACTGTACGGCTTGGCGTCGGTGTGGCCGCTGATGCTGATCTTGTTCGGCACCGCTTTGATGGTGTCGGCCATGGCCAGCAGGATGTCTTCGAAGTACGGTTTCAGACGCGCACTGCCGGAGTCGAACATCGGGCGGTTTTCGGCGTCCACGATCTGGATGCGCAAACCATCCGGCGTGATCTCGAACAGAATCTGGTCCTTGAATTTCTTCAGTTGCGGATTCTCTTCGACCTTGTTCTGCAGTTCCTGCAGCAACAGTTCGAGGCGTTCCTTCTCCACCATCTCGGCCATGCCTTCGACCTGCTCGGCGTCGACAGTCACCTTGTCCGGCTGCGGCTGGGATTTCACCTCGGGGTTGAGGGTGTTTTCCGGCGCCAGGGTCGGCGTGCCGCCCAGATCGATGATGTACGGCGTACCGCTTTCGGAAAAGCCGATCGGGTCTTTGAAGTAACCGGCGATGGCGAGCTTCTGTTCCGGTGTCGCGGTGGACAGCAGCCACAACACCAGGAAGAACGCCATCATCGCCGTCGCGAAGTCGGCGAAGGCGATTTTCCAGGCGCCCCCGTGATGCCCGCCGGCGATGCGCTTGACGCGCTTGATAATAATCGGCTGATTATTTTCCATGACTTAGCGACCGCGAACCGCTTGTTCCAGCTCAGCGAAGCTAGGACGGTGCGCCGGGTACAGAACCTTGCGTCCGAACTCTACCGCCAGCGATGGCGGCATGCCGGAAGCCGAAGCCACCAGCGAGGCCTTGATGGCTTCATAGACGTTCAGTTCTTCCTTGGCGTCGTGAGCCAGGGAGTGGGCCAGCGGGCCGAAGAAACCGTACGCCGCGAGAATACCGAAGAAGGTACCGACCAGTGCCGCACCCACGTGCAGACCGATGGACTTCTGGTCGCCTTCGCCCAGGGACGCCATGGTCACCACGATACCCAATACCGCCGCGACGATACCGAAACCGGGCATGGCGTCGGCGATGCCGTTCACCGCGTGGGACGGGTGCTCGAGGTCTTCCTTGAGGTTGTAGAGTTCCATGTCGAACAGGCCTTCCAGCTCATGGGGAGCCATGTTGCCGGAGGACATGATGCGCAGGTAATCGCAGATGAACGCGGTCATGCGCTCGTCTTTGAGCACCGACGGGTACTTGGCGAAGATCGGGCTCGCGGCGGCATCTTCAATGTCGCCTTCGATGGCCATCATGCCTTCGCGGCGACTCTTGTTGAGGATCTCGTAGATCAGCCCCAACACTTCAAGATAGTAGCCGTGATTGAAACGCGATCCGAACATGCTCAAGGACTTCTTGAGCACGTGCAGGGTCATGTAACCGGGGTTGGCCTGGAGGAATGCACCAAGGGCCGCGCCACCGATGATCATCACCTCGAAGGGTTGAATCAGGGCGGCAATCTTGCCGTGGGAAAGCACGTATCCGCCGAGCACGCTCGCGAATACGACGATGATGCCGATTATTTTAGCCATAGGTAGGAGAGCACTTACTGAGTCGGGTTCAAGGTCATATTCGGAAGTTAAAAAATCTCTTCTTCTACTTATCGGCAAAACTGCGCCAGACTATAGCCAGTTCAGGCGAAAAGCCAATTTGGCCCACTTCGGGCATAGGTAATGCAGACGATGATCGCGTCCAACCATGGCTAACGAAACGAACGTTCCAACTCCAAAACCAAACACGCTCCAAGGCTGGGTAAAGCTTCTGGACGGCGTGCACCTGCCCGTTCCGCAAGGCAGTCATGACCGGGTCTGCAAGGCCATCGGCGATAACCGCAGCTCGTTGCGCGATATCGCCGAGCTGATGCAGGACAGCCCCGCCCTGGCCTTGAGCGTGATTCGTGAAGCCAACCGGCACACCCACGGCAGCATGACCGAGCCTGCGGAAAACCTTGAGGTGGCGATCAATCGCCTCGGTTTGAAGCGCACCGAAGAACTGCTCGCACGGCTGCCCGCGATGCCGGAATCGGACATTCCCGTGGCCCTGCGCCAGTTGCAGATGATCAGCCAGCACGCGACGCAACAGGCCAACGGCTTTTTCGCCGCTCGCCTGGCGCGGCTGTGGCAGGACATCCACTGGGGCAGCCTGCTGTTTTTATCGCCGTTGTGGCCATTGGCGTTGACCCATCCGCAATTGCTCGAAGAATGGGAGCTGCGGGTCATCCATAAGGGCGAGTCCGCACGTAAAGTCGAGAAACAATTATTCGGCGTACGCCTGCTGGAAATCGGTCAGGCCCTGGTGGAAATCTGGCACCTGCCGAACTGGGTGCAGCAGGGTTACAAGCTGTTACTCAATGAGCAACGGGAACTGGTGAAAGTCCTGCGCATCGCGCGCGACAGCGATCATCCATTGCGCCAGCAGAACCGTCTCGATGACGATCCGACGTTGCGCCGCTGGCTCAATCAGCCGGCCAACACGGTGTTGCTGGCCAACGGTCTGGCGCTGTCGGCACAGCACGCCTGGGACTGTCCGCACAGTGAACGCTGGCAGTACCTGACCAGCCTTTACCTGCAAATGCCGATGGACGAGGTGCAGCAGCAACTTCACCAGCAGGCCGCCAACAGTGCGCGCCAGCACGCCATGCCAGACCTCTGGCACCCCGCCGTCGCGCTGCTCTGGCCGCAGGGCATGAACCGTGTGCACGCCGGTTTGCTGCCAGCCCCGGCGCCGACCGCCGAGGACCTGGCCAAGTGGCGCAAACAATGCGCCGAGCTGCTGGTGGAGCCGAGTCGTTTCACCAATGCCATGCACTTGACCAACTCGGCCCGCGATGCACTGGTTGCATGCGGCATGCGCCGGGTGATGATCCTGATGGCCGACCGCACGCACGCCAATCTGCGCGTGCACCAGATTGCCGGGTTGCCGAAAGAAACGGCTGGCCTGAATTTCGTGGTCAGCCAAAGCACCGTGCTGCAACGCCTGCTCTCGCAACAAGCCCAGGTACGCCTGACCCCGGCCAACAACGCACAATTTTCGGCACTGCTGCCGGCCAGCCTGCGCTCGCAGTTCGGTGGCGAACACCTGCTGTTGCGCTCGCTGGTCAACAACGGCCGCGTGATCATGATCGTGGTGGCGGACCAGGGCGGCGGGCCGTTCTCCGAAATTACCGTGCAAGCCTTTGGCAAAACCGCGCAGTGCATCGAGAAAGCCCTGCACACCTTTAGCCATCGCGGCCAATGACCCGCTACAATCCTCCCCTTTGTGCTCTGGAGACCTCACATGTCTGACTTCTCTGGCTTGCCGCTGGTGATCGAACCGAGCGACTTGCTCTCTCGACTAGATGCCCGCGATCTGATTCTGGTGGACCTGACCAGCAGCGCCCGCTATGCCGAAGGGCATATTCCCGGCGCGCGCTTTGTCGATCCGAAACGCACGCAACTCGGCCAGCCACCGGCGCCGGGCCTGATGCCGCCGCAAGCGGCTCTCGAAGCGTTGTTCGGTGAACTGGGCCACAACCCCGATGCGGTCTACGTTGTGTATGACGACGAAGGCGGCGGTTGGGCCGGGCGTTTTATCTGGCTGCTGGATGTCATCGGCCACCACAAGTATCACTATGTCGACGGCGGCCTGACGGCGTGGCTGGCGGAAGGCTCGCCGATGTCGATCCAGATCCCGCCCGCGGTCGGCGGCCCGGTTGCGTTGACCCTGCACGACGAACCCACCGCCACCCGCGAATACCTGCAAAGCCGTCTCGGCGCCGCCGACCTGGCGATCTGGGATGCGCGCGGGCCGCTGGAGTACTCCGGCGAGAAAGTCCTGGCGGCCAAGGGCGGACACATTCCCGGCGCGGTCAATTTCGAATGGACCGCGGGCATGGACCGGACGCGCAACCTGCGCATCCGCACGGACATGCCGCAGATCCTCGAACAACTCGGGATCAGCAAAGACAAAGAAGTGATTACCCACTGCCAGACTCACCACCGTTCTGGCTTCACCTATCTGGTGGCCAAGTCCCTCGGTTATCCGCGGGTCAAAGGCTACGCCGGCTCTTGGGGCGAATGGGGTAACCATCCCGATACGCCTGTAGAGATTTAAGGTTTTTAAGGACAGTTAATGAATAAGCGTTTGTTTATCCTCAGCCAATACCTGCTGCCCCACCACTTGCTCTCGCGACTGGCCGGCTGCATCGCCGAATGCCGTGTGCGCTGGTTCAAGAATGCGTTCACCGCGTGGTTCGCCAAGCGTTATCAGGTGGACATGTCCCAGGCCCTGGTCGAAGACCTGACCGCCTATGAGCACTTCAATGCATTCTTCACCCGCGCCCTGAAAGACGGCGCTCGCCCGCTGGACGAAACCCCGGGCGCCATCCTCAGCCCGGCCGACGGCGCGGTCAGCCAGCTCGGCCCGATCGAGCACGGCCGCGTGTTCCAGGCCAAGGGCCACAGCTTCAGCGTGCTGGAACTGCTGGGCGGTGACGCGGCCAACGCCGCGCCGTTCATGGGCGGTGATTTCGCGACGATTTACCTGTCGCCGAAGGACTACCACCGCGTGCACATGCCGCTGGCCGGCACGCTGCGCGAGATGGTCTACATTCCGGGGCGGATTTTCTCGGTCAACCAGACCACTGCGGAAAACGTTCCGGAACTGTTCGCCCGTAACGAGCGTGTGGCGTGCATTTTCGACACCGAGCGCGGGCCGATGGCCGTGGTGCTGGTGGGCGCGATGATCGTGGCGTCGATCGAAACCGTGTGGGCTGGCCTGGTGACCCCACCGAAACGCGAGCTGAAAACCTTCCGCTACGACGAAGCTGCCCGTGCACCGATCCACCTGGAGAAAGGTGCGGAACTGGGTCGTTTCAAACTGGGTTCGACGGCTGTTGTGCTGTTCGGCCCGGATCAAGTGCAGTGGGCTGAAGAACTGGCGGCCGGTTCGCCGGTGCAGATGGGCCAGGGCATGGGCCTGCCGAAAGCCTGATCCACCGCTGCTCTACTGTAGGAGCGAAGCTTGCTCGCGAAGGTCGTCAATGCCAACCGGGATCTGTCTGATGATCCGCGGCGTCCTCCGGCTCTTCGCGAGCAAGCTTCGCTCCTACAGAGAACAGGCATTGCAATGCGCGCGCCCTAGTCATAGCTGCTAAAGTCTGGTCATTCACTGCCCATTTCCCGGTTGGAGTTTGTCCACCGCATGAATGAGACCAGTCCCCACCTTCTGCTGAGCGCCCCTGTCCCCGCACAGTTGCGCCTGTCGTTCTGCGAAGCCACCCCGCGCGACCTCAAGCGCTGGATCGCCAACCTGCCCAAAGCCAACATCGGCGAAACCGCACGCCAGCTCTATCAAGGCTTGAGCGAACTGAACCAGCTGCTGACACCCAGCGACAATCGCCTGCAATTGCTCGAACTGCTAAGGCCCGAGGTGTATTACGTCTGCAAACACCTGGAGCGGCATTTCCTGCACCAGTCGATTGCCCTCGACGAGCGTTCAAGCAAGATCGCCAACCTCTGCCAGGCGCTGCAAAGCCACTTGGCGATCGGCTACAAACAGATCGTCGTGCGCATCACGCCGCGCTTCAGCAAGGACCGTGCGCCACTGCTGGCCCAGGCGTTGCAACGGGCGATGCATTGCCTCAACGGGTCACTGATCCGCGCCACCCAACTCTATTGCCCGGTGCCGGAAGGCGTGTGGCTGGAGCTGCACCAGCTATATCGAATCGCCTTTAGCCTACGGCTGCAGCATCTGAACCTGCGCGATGAATTGGCGAGCCAGACGCAAAACCTGAGCATTGAACAGTCGTATGTAGTCGCCCTGCTAGTGGGCGCCGCACGTTGCAATCAACTGCGCCAGAACCAGATCGCGCGGCTCGCCGAAGTGCTGGAGCCGTGGAGCAAACTGATCAAGCTGCAACCGGAAACACCGGCCGATGGATTGTTTGCCATCGCCCCGGAACTCGACATCGGACCGCGTTACCGCTCGAAATTCCGGCCCGGGCAACAGGAGCGTTTGTTGGGGTTCGATCCGCAGCCGCTGGTCGCAGCCATCGACACCCATTTGGAAAAAAACGACGGCGAGTCGCCACTCCCGGTGCCGGCAGGCCTGAGCCTGGATACGCTGCAACACCTGAGTGCCGCGTGGGGGCAGGCGGTCGAGCGCAGTTTCCAGCGCACCGCCAGTCAAGGCACCTTGACCTTGTGCGTGGGCATGAGCGCGCTGCACTTCTATCTGGGCGGGCAGCGCCCGTTCAGCGAAATCCTGAAACACCCCGGCGCCCGCCGTGCGCAGTTCACGGCGATATCGCCCGCGCTCCGGGAAAAGGACCAATGGAGCCATGCCTTCGACGCAGCGCCCCACGGCACCGCCGACACGTTGCTGCCCTACGAAGAAATCGAATACCGGCAGCTGCAGAATGACGACAGTCACGAAGCCAGCAACCGCCACTTTCCGACGTACGCCCTGCCCGTGATCAATCACAGCCCGGGGGGTTATTGCCTGGCCTGGCCTGACGCAGTGCCGGCCGAGCTACAGGCTGGCGAGATGGTCGGCATCGAGGACACGGCGGTCGCAGGCTGGAGCATTGCGGTGGTGCGCTGGATCCGCCAGGTTCGCGGCGGCGGCACGCAGATGGGCATCGAGCAAGTCGCGCCATACGCCGAACCTTGCGGCCTGCAACTGGTGCGCACCCGGGACGACCACAGCCACTACCTGCGCGGCCTGTTGCTGCCGGCCATCAGCGCGATAGATTTGCCGGCCACCCTGCTCGCTCCACGCCTGCCGTTCCAGGAAGGCCACAAGGTGCTGATCAACACCAACGGCGAGGAGCGCCGGGCCGGACTGGATCGGCGGGTGTCGAGTACCAACAGCTTCAATCAGTTTGCGTATCGGTCGTTGGAAGCGGCCAGAAACGACAACGCCGCGGGGAGCGGCGTGGTTGGTGTCGAGGAGGAGTTTGATTCGTTGTGGCAGACGCTTTGAGGGCCCGACGTTAAATCGGCGGTGACGCCTTCGCGGGCAAGCCTCGCTCCTACAGGGGGTACGCAATTACCTGTAGGAGCGAGGCTTGCCCGCGAAGAGGCCCTATCAGTCAATACAAGACTCAGAGCTGCCCGTCACGATCCCGAAAACCCAGCAAATACAGCACGCCATCCAGCCCCAACGTGGAGATCGCCTGCTTCGCCGATTGCTTGACCAGCGGCTTGGCGCGGAATGCCACGCCCAGCCCGGCAATCGCCAGCATCGGCAAATCGTTGGCGCCGTCGCCGACCGCAATGGTCTGCTCCAGACGCAAGCCTTCCTTGTGCGCCAGCTCCTTCAGCAGATCCGCCTTGCGCTGCGCATCGACAATCGGCTCGACCGCCACGCCGGTGACCTTACCATCGACCACTTCCAGCTCGTTGGCGAACACGTAGTCGATGCCCAGCTTGGCCTGCAATTGCTTGGCGAAGTAGGTGAAGCCGCCCGACAGAATCGCGGTCTTGTAGCCCAGACGCTTGAGTTCGGCGAACAGGGTTTCGGCGCCTTCGGTCAGGCGCAGCGAGGCACCGATCGAATCCAGCACGCTGACATCCAGCCCTTTGAGCAACGCCAGGCGCTCCTTGAAGCTGGCACGGAAATCCAGCTCGCCGGCCATCGCCCGCTCGGTAATCTCCGAAACCTGATCGCCCACACCGGCCGCCTTGGCCAGTTCGTCGATGACTTCGGCTTCGATCAGCGTCGAGTCCATGTCAAACACCGCCAGACGACGGTTGCGGCGGAACAGCGAATCTTCCTGGAAGGCGATGTCGACGTTCAATTCCTGGGCGACGCTGAGGAATTCCGCTCGCAGCGCTTGCGGATCCGCCGCTTCGCCACGCACGGAAAACTCGATGCAGCCCTTGCCTTTATCGGCCGGGGTATCCAGCGGCATGCGCCCGGACAGGCGATCGATGTGGTCGATGTTCAGGCCATATTTGGCGGTGATCGAACTCACGGCCTGCAATTGCCCGGCAGTCACTTTGCGGGTCAATAGCGTCACGATGTGGCGTTTTTTGCCCTGATTACCGACCCATTGCTGGTAATCCTCTTCGGACACCGGCGTGAAACGCACCTGTTGGTCAAGCTCATAGCCCTTGAACAGGATGTCCTTGAGCACCGACTTGCCTTGCTCGGTGTCAGGAATTTCAACCAGGATGCCGAACGACAAGGTGTCGTGGATCACCGCCTGACCGATGTCGAGAATGTTCACACCACCCTGGGCCAGAACGCCGGTAATGGCCGCGGTCAGACCCGGACGGTCCTCACCAGTGATGTTTATCAGGACGATTTCGCGCAAGGCGCACCCCCGCAGGTGGAAAAAAACCGCATTCTACCCACTTTCAGTGACCATCGGGCACCGTGAGCGCTTTGCCGGTCTAGGGCCTGTCGCTATACTGCGCGTCAACTTCACGGACAAAAGAGCCGAGCTCAAGTGAACCGGCCCACGCCAGTTAAAACCGATAACTTCTTTCTGCTGATCTTCCGTGCACTGCGCCACCGCCGTGTACCGATTGCATTGCGCATCGCCAGCCATAACGTGATCCTGGTCGCTCTGGCCCTGGTGATCTACGCCTGCGTGATGGGTTTGCAGTTCAAGCAGGCCATGCACGAGCAGGCAGATGCGCTGGGCGAAAGCCTGACCACGCAGACCGCCACGTCCGCCACGGAGCTGTTGGTGTCCAACGACATCCTCAGCCTCAACGTGCTGCTCAACAACCTGACCAAGAACAAGCTGGTGGCCCACGCCGCCATTTATAGCGTGGACAACCGCATCCTCGCCGAAGCCGGTCAGCGTCCCAAGCACGGCCTGCTGGGCGAAGCCGAGGGCATGTACCAGAGCAAGATCACCTTCCAGGACGTGACCGCCGGGCAACTGCGCATCAGCCTGGACATGGATCAATTCCAGCAGCCGATGACCATCAGCCTGCAAAGCATGGGCATCTTGAGTGCAATTCTGTTGGCACTGTCCCTGGCCTTGAGCCTGCGCCTGGGTCGGCACATCTCCACGCCGCTGCTGCAATTGCGCGTGTGGCTGCGCAACATCGACGAATACACCCCGGCCACCGACCGCCAGGATGAAATCGGCGACCTGGCTCGCCAGCTGCACGCCAACTTCGCGCCGGAACCGGCCGAGCCTGAACCCGCACCGGAACCTGAGTTCGACGACGTCGATTACGACGATGACGCCGAGCCGTCCTTCGAAGTGCGCAACCTGCGCGACCCGAGTTTCGACGAGACCAAGCCTGTCGCCAGCCTCAAACCTGCGCCACGGCACATCGTCAGCACCGTCGAAGACGAAGATGACGACGATGCGTTCGCCGATTTGCGTGACGAATCGACAGTCGCGAAACCAGTAGCCAGAGCGCCGGTATCGAACGTGCCGCAACACAGCGCAGTGCTGGCCGTGCAACTGGGCGCCCAGGATCAATTGCGCCGCCTGCCACGGGCGCGCCTGGAAGAACTGCTCAAACGTTATCGCGATTGCCTCGATCAGGCAGCCTCGCTCTATGAGGGCGAACTGCACAGCCTGAACGATGGCAGCACGCTGATGGTGTTCCACACCGAGGACAGCGGCGACGACTACCTGACCAACGCCATCTGCTGCGGCGAGTTGCTGCGAGCCCTGGGCCATCAGTTGCAGATCGAAGTCGCCGACAGCGGCATCACCCTGCAATTGCAGCTGGGCGTGACCTTGGGTGATGAGCTGTTCGGTCTGAGCCAGATCGACCTGTTGCTGACCGAAACCGCCCAGGACGCCCTGGCCCTGTCGCAACACAGCCGCAATCTGCTGCTGGTGGAGCGCAAGATCAGTGACGACGCGCTGATTCGCCAGCGCGCGCGGATCCGCCCGATTGCCAGCCCTGAGGGTGCGTGCTGCGTGGAGCGGTTGATGGAGCCTTATCCGTCGATGCTGGAGCGGCAGTTGGCGCGGATGCATGAGCGTCGGGCGTAAGCAGCCTTAAGCCCGGATGTGAAGAAGCCCGCAGACAAGTGATTGTCTGCGGGCTTTTTTGTTGCCTGCCCTGATGCCTTCGCGGGCAAGCCTCGCTCCTACAGGTTTCGAGTGGTTCGCGCGATTTGTGTACGAAGCAATACATGTAGGAGCGAGGCTTGCCCGCGAAGAGGCCGAGACAGGCACTAAAGATTCCCAACAGGCAGAAACAACAAAGCCCGCATCTCTGCGGGCTCTGTTTGAAATCTATCCAGACCTTAGAACCTGAACACTTCCATATCCGTACGAATCGGCGCAGCCATCGGGATCTTCGGCTGTTTCTCTTGCTCTGTCGCCGGAGCCACAGGCTTGGCCGCCGGTTTTTTTGGCGCTTCTGCAATCGGTGGCTGATTGGCCAATGGCTTGAGCGCGATCGACAGCTGTTCGGCGAGCTTCTGCAACAACACACCCTGAGCCTGAACCTGCGCCGCTGTACCGCCCGCGTGCTGTTCTTGCAGATGAACGATGCGGTTATCGCGAACCTGCCCGCGACGGTCGATCAAACGCCATTGAGCATCGAGGATCGCCGGTTGCGACTCGCCCGAGTCCAGGCGCGTGATGGTCAGCAGTACCTGAACATCCGGTGTGAAGCCCACGCTCGCCGGCGCCAGCACCACACGCTGACTGTCCAGATGACCCGCTACCTGACGCAGCAACAGTTGATCGATGTCGGAAGAAAGGCTGCCGGCCCAACGACCATCGGTCGAGGCCTGAAGACTGCCATCCGGCTGACGCTGCAACAGCGTTTCACGCTGCAGGTAATCGGCAACCGTAACCGGGCCGAGCAATACCGCCATGCCCGCGCTTTGCGCAGGCTGAGCCGGACTTCCGCTGTCCAGCTGATACAGCGACACCGGTTGGTGAACGCTGCAACCCGCCAGGCCAAGAACGCCAGCGAGCATCAAAATAAAAGGAAGGCGCAGAGCAGTCATCGTCCCATCCAGGTGGTTACCACAAGGCACACCACAGTGAAAATACTCAATAAATATGAAGAACGCTCGGCCACGCCGGCGCTTGGAAAGGCCATATCATCCGTGAATATGCGTCCCGACTCCAGCGGCAAAGCGTCGATCTACGCGTTAAATCGTAGATCGAGCGCTCTAGCGCGGTTAATTGAGGTTTTCGACGAGCAGCGCATCTACCCTCTGGAAGCCCCGTGGAAGTTTGTTGCCACGACGTCCACGCTCACCTTTGTAGTGTTCGAGGTCGTCCGCTTTCAGTGACAAGGTACGCTTTCCGGCCTGCAGCACCAAGGTGGCTCCATCCGGCAGCACAGCAATGTCCGTGACATATTCTTCGCGACTGGCCACACGCTCACCGGAAATCCCGATGATCTTGTTGCCTTTGCCCTTACCTAATTGTGGCAGATCGCTGATTTTGAAGATCAGCAAGCGACCTTCGGTGGTCACCGACGCCAGCCAGTTGTTCTCACGATCCGCCACCGGGCGCGGCAGAATGACCTTCGAGTTGTTCGGCAAGCTCAGCAGCGCCTTGCCCGCCTTGTTCTTGGCCTGGAAGTCCTCGCCCTTGACCACGAAACCGTAACCGGCATCGGAGGCTATCACGTACAGCGAATCGTCTTCCGGCATCAGCACGCATTCAAACGTGGCGCCTGGCGGTGGCGTCAGACGACCGGTCAACGGTTCGCCCTGGCCACGGGCCGAAGGCAAGGTGTGCGAGGCCACCGAATAGCTGCGACCGGTGGAGTCGATGAACACCGCAAACTGGTTGGAGCGCCCGGCCGCCAAGGCCTTGAAACCGTCCCCGGCCTTGTAGGAAAGCCCGGTGGCGTCAATTTCGTGCCCTTTGGCGGAGCGGACCCAGCCTTTTTCCGACAGCACTACGGACACTTTCTCGTTCGGCAGCAGATCGTGCTCGGTCAAGGCCTTGGCCTCGGCGCGTTCGACGATTGGCGAACGACGGTCGTCGCCGTAGGTTTCGGCATCCTTGATCAGCTCGGTGCGCACCAGCTTTTTCAGCTTGGCTTCGCTGCCCAGCAGGGCTTGCAGCTTGGCTTGTTCCTTGAGCAGTTCATCCTGCTCGGAGCGCAGCTTCATTTCTTCCAGTCGCGCCAACTGACGCAAACGGGTGTCCAGAATGTACTCGGCCTGGATTTCGCTCAGGGCGAAACGCGCGATCAGGGCGGCTTTCGGGTGCTCCTCGGTGCGGATGATGTGGATCACTTCATCCAGGTTGAGGTAGGCAATCAACAAACCGTCCAACAGGTGCAGGCGACGCTCAACCTTGTCGAGGCGGAATTGCAGGCGACGACGCACGGTTTGAACGCGGAACTCCAGCCATTCAACCAGCAACGCACGCAGGTTCTTCAGCTGCGGCTTGCCATCCAGGCCGATGATGTTGATGTTGACCCGGTAGCTCGACTCCAGCTCGGTGCTGGCGAACAGGTGCTGCATCAGCGCGTCGTGGTCGAAGTTTTTCCGTGCGCCCGGAATGATCACGATCCGGCACGGGTTCTCGTGGTCGGATTCGTCACGCAGGTCAGCGATCTGCGGGGCCTTGGACGGTTTGGCCTGCATCATCGCCGCGATCTGTTCCAGCACCTTGGCGCCCGATACCTGATGCGGCAGCGCGGTGACGATGATGTCGCCGTCTTCGATGTGGTACACGGCACGCATGCGCACCGAGCCCTTGCCGGTTTCGTACATTTTCAGCAGGTCGGCACGCGGCGTGATGATTTCCGCTTCGGTCGGGTAATCCGGACCCTGAATGTGTTCGCAGAGCTGTTCGACCGTGGCTTTTGGCTCATCGAGCAAACGCACGCAGGCGGTCGCGACTTCGCGCAGGTTGTGCGGCGGAACGTCGGTGGCCATGCCCACGGCAATGCCGGTGGTGCCGTTGAGCAGGATGTTCGGCAAACGTGCCGGCAACACCAATGGCTCGTCGAGTGTGCCGTCGAAGTTCGGGCCCCAGTCCGCAGTGCCCTGGCCCAGTTCACTGAGCAGCACTTCGGAATAACGCGACAGCCGCGCTTCGGTGTATCGCATGGCGGCGAAGGACTTGGGATCATCCGGCGCGCCCCAGTTACCCTGGCCGTCGACCAGCGTGTAGCGGTAGCTGAACGGCTGGGCCATCAGGACCATGGCTTCGTAGCAGGCCGAATCGCCGTGCGGGTGGAATTTACCGAGCACGTCACCGACGGTACGCGCCGACTTCTTGTGCTTGGAATCGGCGTCCAGCCCCAACTCGCTCATCGCGTAGACGATGCGGCGCTGTACCGGTTTCAGGCCGTCGCCGATATGCGGCAAGGCACGGTCCATGATCACGTACATGGAGTAGTTGAGGTAGGCATTTTCGGTGAAGTCAGCCAGTGACCGGCGCTCTACACCGTCCAGGCTGAGATCAAGGGAGTCGCTCATGCGGGCCTCATCGGTTCGTTGTCTGGCGCAGCAGCATGGTGCCACCGCGCTGGGTAAATTCAAGTTTGTTCAGCGCGCTCATACCGAGCAGCACTTGCTTGCCATCCAGGCCTGGCACGACGATGGCGCGCACATCACGCAGCACAATGTCGCCCAGTTGCAGCCGGTCGACACGGGTTCGATAACCCTCGGTGCGACCGTTGGCGGTGCTCAGGGTCACCCCGAAGCCTTGTTCAAGTTTCAGCCGTTCGGCCATTTCTGCCGGGATCGCCACATCGGTCGCCCCGGTATCCAGCATGAAATCCACCGACTGGCCGTTGATCTGGCCGCTGGCGACGAAGTGCCCCTGGGTGTTGCTGGCCAGTTTCACTTCGATAAAACCTTCGCCCTGTTCCGAGCTGACGACGACGTTGGGATTTTGCTGCCGCTCCTCCCATTGGCCGAAAAACCGTGTCGCCAGAAATAGCGCTGCGCACCAGGCCAGCACCATGAACACCCGACCGGCGCGTTTTCCAGGTGTTTGCGGCGTCATGGCTTGGCACTCCAGCCACCTTCCGGCGCGGCAAAGCGCCAGACGACCGGGCGATACTCGCCATCAGCACGGGCACCGTCGTTGTTATCAATGCCGACCCAGGCGCCATCGGCGTCGACGATCAGCGCTTCCGTCAGGCCATAGCCCTGTGGATAACGACGGTTCTCCTGCAATGCCTCGTCGGCAAACGACCAGCAACGCTCGACCTTGGCCGTCACCGCGTCACGGCGACAAATCTCGAACGCGTTGCGCTCAAGGGTGAACAGCTTGCCGTTGAACAACGACAGATCGGCGAAATCCCGCGACACGGCTCTGGCCTTGGGAAATTTCGCCGGCTGCATTTCCATCCCGGCTTCGCTCAGCAGCACGCAGCCGCCGTCGCAATCCCAGACCGTTTGCTGACGCTTGATCAACAGCAGTCCTCGGCGCTCACGCTCGGCGGCCAACCATAACTGGTCGCCCTCCGGATTGATCGCCAGGCCCTCGAACAATGCATTGAAGTGCAACAACATGCCGCTGGCCCGCGCCTCGCGAACCAGCATCGGCGAAATCTTCAGCCAGGACGTCGGCCCAACGGGCGGTACTTGCAGAATCGCCGCATGGGACTCGCTGACGATGTAGCGATTGCCGGCGCTGTCGCAGGTGATGCCTTCAAAATCCAGGTCCCCGCCGCGCGCGAACGACGCCACCCAGGTTCGCGAACGCAAACCCCAGGGCAAATCGCTGTCCGGCACCGGCGGCACACCGATGCGCACGGTTTCAGCCTGCCAGACCGTGTCGCCGGTTTCGAGCCGGTAGATCTGATCGTCGTCGCGATCGGAAACGGCCCACAGATTCTTGCCACACTGGGCCAGCCCCGACAGGTTGCCGCCGCGCATGCCCTCCACGGGATGCTCGGACAACAGGCGCAACTCCGGTGCCGGCTCGGCAAACGCCGAAGCCGAGGTCAGAAGTAACGCACACGCCAGGGCAAAGCCAACCCGCATCAGCCAAGAACCTCGGCCAGGTTGCCTTTGGATTCCAGCCAGGATTTACGATCACCGGCGCGTTTCTTCGCCAGCAACATGTCCATCATTTCCGAAGTCGCTTCGAAATCTTCCAGGGTCAGTTGCACCAGACGCCGGGTGTTCGGGTCCATGGTGGTTTCGCGCAGTTGCGGCGGGTTCATTTCACCCAGACCTTTGAATCGGGTGACCTGCGGTTTGCCGCGCTTCTTCTCGGCCACCAGACGGTCGAGAATGCCGTCACGCTCAGCTTCGTCGAGGGCGTAGTAGATTTCTTTGCCCAAATCTATTCGGTACAGCGGCGGCATCGCGACGTAGACGTGACCGGCATCCACCAACGGGCGGAAATGCTGGACGAACAGCGCACACAGCAACGTGGCGATGTGCAGACCGTCGGAGTCGGCGTCGGCGAGGATGCAGATCTTGCCGTAACGCAGCTGGCTCATGTCCGCCGCACCCGGATCGACACCGATGGCCACGGCAATGTTGTGCACTTCCTGGCTGGCCAGCACTTCGCTGCCGTCGACTTCCCAGGTGTTCAGGATCTTGCCGCGCAACGGCAGGATCGCTTGAAACTCTTTGTCCCGCGCTTGTTTGGCGGAACCGCCGGCGGAGTCACCTTCCACCAGGAACAGCTCGGAACGCATCGGGTCCTGCCCGGCGCAGTCGGCGAGCTTGCCTGGCAGTGCCGGGCCTTGGGTGATGCGCTTGCGCTCGACCTTCTTGCTGGCCTTCAGACGACGGCCGGCGTTGTTGATCGCCAGCTCCGCCAGGAGCATGCCGGTTTCCGGGTGAGCGTTGAGCCACAGGCTGAACGCATCCTTGACCACACCGGAGACGAACGCCGCCGCTTCGCGGGACGACAGACGCTCTTTGGTCTGGCCGGAGAATTGCGGCTCCTGCATTTTCATCGACAGGACGAAGGCGATGCGTTCCCAGACGTCTTCCGGCGCCAGCTTCACGCCGCGTGGCAGCAGGCTGCGGAATTCGCAGAACTCGCGCATGGCATCAAGCAAGCCCTGACGCAAACCGTTGACGTGCGTACCGCCCTGGGCCGTCGGGATCAGGTTGACGTAGCTTTCCTGCACGCTGTCGCCACCTTCCGGCAACCACAGCAGCGCCCAGTCGACCGCTTCTTTGTTACCGGCCAGGCTGCCGCAGAACGGCTCGTCCGGCAGGCGCTCGAATTCGCTGACCGCGTCCACCAGGTAGGAGCGCAGGCCGTCTTCGTAATGCCATTCGACTTTCTCGCCGGTGGCCTTGTCTTCAAAACTGACCAGCAGCCCCGGGCACAGAACGGCCTTGGCCTTGAGCACGTGCTTGAGGCGGCTGATGGAGAATTTCGGTGAGTCGAAGTACTTCGGGTCTGGCGCGAAGAACACGCTGGTGCCGGTGTTGCGCTTGCCAACGGTGCCGACCACTTCCAGCTCGGTCTTCTTGTAACCGTCGGCGAAGGTCATCTGGTATTCGTTGCCGTCGCGCTTCACGCGCACCCGGACTTCGGTCGACAAGGCGTTGACCACCGAAATACCCACCCCGTGCAGACCGCCGGAGAACTGGTAGTTCTTGTTGGAAAACTTGCCGCCCGCATGAAGCTTGGTGAGGATCAGTTCGACGCCCGACACACCCTCTTCCGGGTGAATGTCCACCGGCATGCCACGGCCGTCATCGCTGACTTCCAGGGAGTGATCGGCGTGCAGGATGACCTGCACCGACGTCGCATGCCCGGCCAAGGCTTCGTCGACGCTGTTGTCGATGACTTCCTGGGCGAGGTGGTTCGGCCGACTGGTGTCGGTGTACATGCCGGGGCGTTTGCGCACCGGGTCGAGGCCCGAGAGGACTTCGATGGCGTCTGCGTTATAAGAGCTAGCGCTGGGAGTGGCCATGGGGTCTCGTCGTCAAATGTTCTATTAAATAGAGGCGAAGACTCACAGTGCAGTGAAATCAATCGCCTGATACAAATCTGCGCCGATGCCGGCAAAACTCAGCATTGCCGGCAATTGCCCGGCAAAACCCTGGAAACTATGGTCGCCGCCGGCCTGGATGCGCAAGGCACAGGCCCGGTAATACTGCTGGGCGAGGCGATAATCCAGCGTTTCGTCGCCCGTCTGCAACCACACCTGATACCGCTGCGGGTCCTGGGGTGCCGGCACTTCCAGCTCGGCCAGGGCCGTCACATGGTCGTGGGTCAATTCCCAGGCCTCATCGGTATACAGGTTTTTCTGCGTCCCCAGATACCCGTCGAACATCCGGTGCGGACTGACGGCGGGGTTGATCAACAGGGCTTTCAAGCCATGGCGCTCGGCCAGGTGAGTCGCATAGTAGCCGCCGAGTGAGCTGCCTACCAGCAGTGGCCGGCCAAGCTCCGAAATTGCCTGTTCGAGCTGACCGATGGCCTCGCGCGGATGGTGATGCAGGGCCGGAACGCGCAGTTGATCGCTCAAGCCCAGACGCTCCATCACTTCGATCAACTGAGTGGCCTTTTTTGACGAAGGCGCACTGTTGAAACCGTGGATATAAAGGATCGAACCGGACATTTGAACTCCCTGTGCGTCGGGTAAAGAAGGCGGAGTTTACAGGGTGTCGGGGGAATCGGGGATATCCGTGGAATTCATGTCGTCTGAGCGGACGCCATCGCCAGCAGGCTGGCTCCCGCAGGGATTTGTGCACGACGCGGATTCATTGTGGGAGCCAGCCTGCTGGCGATGGCAGCACCGCAGATATTCAGTAGCCGTTGGAACCGTAGTCGACCTGAAAGTCGAACCCGGTCACGCGCTCTACGCCGGTTTCGAGCCGACCATCGGGCAACAGCCGCAACCACCGATACCCTGGCGCCTGCTCGCCGACCTTGAAATCCTCACTGCCCGGCTCGAACTGAATGCAGGTCGAGGGCGAGGCAATCAGGCGCACGTTGTTACGCACTTGATCGATTTCCTGATGCACATGCCCCCAAAGCACCGCGCGCACCTGCGGGAAGCGGTCCAGCACGGCAAACAGCGCCTCGGGATTGCGCAACCCGATCGGCTCCATCCACGCACACCCGATCGACACCGGATGATGGTGGAAGCACACCAGATGATGGCGCTCCGGCGCCTCGCTCAGCGAGCGCGCCAGCAACTGCAATTGTTCATCCTGCAAATACCCCGGCACCGACCCCGGCACCGCCGAGTCGAGCAACGTGACGCGCCAGTTGCCAACATCCACCACTGGTTCCAGCAGCGCGCTGTGCACGGCGGCTGCGGCCATGATCTGCGGTTCGTCGTGATTGCCGGGAATCCAGCGCGCCGGTGCATCGAGTTGCCGGGTCAGATCGCGAAACTGCTGATACGACTCCAGCGTCCCGTCCTGGGAAAGATCGCCGCTGGCAATGATCAGATCGATCTGCGGCTGTTGCTGCCTGACCAGCTCGATGACCTTTTGCAGGCTGTCGCGCGTATTCATGCCCAGCAACGTGCCGTCCGCTTCGGCAAACAGATGGCTGTCGGACAGTTGCACCAGCAACGCCGAATCGGCGGGGGTCAAAGTGGATACGCTCGGCAAGGCGTTCTCCCAGGGCTAAACACGGGATAAGTGGAATGCCGCGATTATGCTGGGGGACGAACGAAAGAGGAAATCCGAGAAGCTGACGCAGTTCACATCTAGCGAGCTCAACGCACAACGGCGTATTCGTGCCCACACGCCAGGCAATGGCTCAGCCATTCACCCAGGAACATGTTCAGCTGCGCCTTTTCGTCCGGCTGGTGCATCGAGGCGTTCGGGTAAGGATAGATCCCGCGAAAGCGTCGCGCATGTTCGGCGCTGACCACTTCGGCCATGCAGGCGTCGTGATAGACCTGCACTTCCAGTTGCGGCACCGGCAGCCACGGCAGGCTGTGTTCCTGACGCACTTGCAGGGTCGTGGTGTATGGACAGACCTGCAGCACTTCAAGGGCCAGCACGCCGAGCATCTGCTCGCCGTGGGTCACGGCAATGCGCCGCGCCGCCGGCTCGTTGCGCATGTCCGGCAGCAGTCGCATCAGGCGCGCGTAGTTGGCCTCGCAAGAGGCTTGCAGCCCCACGAGGTCCACCCGGTAGCGATCGCGCAACTTGTTTACGACCATAACCCCCTCACTTCAGCGCGGTTCAAAGCTAACCATTGCAAGGCAATGATGCTGGCCGCGTTGGCAATTCGTCCGTCGCGTACGGCTTGCAGGGCATCCTCGAACGCCCAGACCGTGACGCGGATATCTTCTGCTTCTTCCTCCAGCCCATGCAGGCCGCCGACCCCGGTTGTCTCGCAACGCCCCAGGAACAAATGCACGAATTCATTGCTGCCACCCGGCGATGGAAAATACTTGGTCATCGGCCAGAGCGCCCCGAATACAAGCCCAGCTTCCTCCTGCGCTTCGCGGTGAGCAACTTCTTCCGGCACTTCATCCTTGTCGATCAGACCAGCGACCAGTTCAATCAGCCAGGGATTGTCGGTCTTGCCCATGGCGCCGACGCGAAACTGCTCGATCAACACCACTTCATCGCGCTGCGGATCGTAGGGCAACACGCAGACCGCATCGTGGCGAACAAACACTTCACGATTGATTTCGCGGCTCATGCCACCGGCGAACAACTCGTGGCGCAAGTGCACGCGATCGAGCTTGTAAAAACCCTCGTAGCACTTTTCGCGCCGAACGATATCAACGGCGATCGGAATGGCGTTGGCAAAATCAGTCATGACAATCCTCGTTTACTGCTAGTCCGATCCGAGGCTCCTTTTGGTTACTTGCAACCTCGACTTCGCGCCATCCTAACGCGCCCGCGCCGTTTGATGCAGCCCCTTTCCAGTCAGCGGGATAGACGGTGAGGGCGAAACCAACTCTAATTAGCTTAGTGGCGAACTGACTGCTTCGTTGAGAGTCGAAGCGGATAACTTTTTGCCTTTCCCTGTTTTACGAAGGACGCCCATGTCGCTTTTTAAAATCGCCTCCGTGGCCGCAATCGCCCTGACCCTGGGCGCTTGCCAAAGCCTGTTCCAGCCCAACTACCGGGCGCCGCTGGAGACTACCCGCGATGCTTCCGAACAGCTGAAACCGGGTTGCACGACACCTGACTGCCCGCTGGTGAACATCGATACGCTGCGCTTTCCCGCCGAGCCGCAGTTGGACGGCATTGTCGAAAAACGTCTGCTGCAAATGACCCGCACCTCGCCCGATGCCCCGGTGGCACCGACGCTGGCGGCCTATCGCGATGAGTTTTTGCGCACCGCCGGCCCGCGCTACAGCAGTTACTTGCAAGCCAAGGTACGTGAGCAGCATGACGGCTTGGTGATCGTCGAATTTTCCAGCTACCTGGACACCGGCGGTGCACATGGCACGCCGGGCCGCAGCTTCATCAACTATTCGCGCCAGCAGCATAAAGTGCTGACCTTGTCCGACATGTTGGTGCCAGGTCAGGAAGAGGCGTTCTGGAAAGCGGCGCAGGTTGCGCACAACAGCTGGCTGATCAGCACCAAGCTCGATCAGGAACCGGAGTTCGTGAAGAGCTGGCCGTTCCAGAAAACCCAGAACATAGCGCTGACCTACGGCGGGGTGATCCTCAAGTACGACGTGAGCACCATCGCGCCTTACGCGCTGGGCCACGTCGAACTGAAGATCCCTTACCCTCGCCTGAACGGCATCATCAAGCCCGAGCTGTTTCCCGGCCGTAACTGAAGGCCCGACCCAGCACGAGTTGCAACAGCCCTGCCAGAATCAACGACGGCAGGGTTGCGCCGATGTCCGGATACAGATTGGCCAGCAAGTGATAGGTGCTGACCCCGCCCAGCCAGGCGAGCAGCGCCGGCCAGCGCAATGCGGCTGACGCCACTTGAGCACTGCGTTTACGCAGGATGAAGTGATCCACGAGCACCACGCCGAACAGCGGCGCAAACACCGAACCGATCAACAGCAGGAAGTTCTGGTACTGGGCCAATGGCGCCAACAAGGCGATCAGGGTGCAGACCACACCGATGGCCAACGCCAGGTGTTCGACTTTCAAGCGCAGCAAAATCCCGCTGGAAACGGCCGCCGAGTGAATGTCGGCAAACGCGTTTTCCGACTCATCCAGCAGAATCAGCAGCAGCGGAATCCCCAGGCCGGCACCGGCCAACGCCAACAGCAAGGCATTCACTTCACCGCTCGGCGCGAACGCCAGGGTGTAAGCCACGCCCAGGCTCATCAGCCAGAAATTACCGATAAAGAAGCCAATCGCCGTCCCGCCGAACACGTTTTTCGCACGCTTGCCGAAACGCGAGTAGTCGGCGATCAGCGGCAGCCACGACAGCGGCATCGCGATGGCAATGTCGAAGCCCACGGCGAACGGCATCGAACCGTCACCGGCCTGCGCCCACAACGCCGCCAGATCGGCTTTGGCGAACAGGTTCCAGGTCAGCCAGATGCACGCGGCCAGCAGCAGCCAGATGCCCCATTTGCGCAGGATCTGGCGCACGAAGGTCAACGGACCGCTGACGGCCAGCAAGGTCGCCAAGGCACCGAAGAACAACGTCCAGAGCAGCGGACTGGAGAACAGACTGCCTTCGCTGAACGCACGCGCGCCGAGCAGGCTGGCAGCGTCGCGCATGACGATGATTTCAAACGAGCCCCAACCGATCAGTTGCAGCAGGTTCAGCACCGTTGGCAGGCTCGCGCCTTTCGCACCGAGGCTGAGTTTGAGCGCGGCCATCGATGACAGGCCGGTGTCACTGCCGATCACGCCGACAGCGGCCAGAAGCAGAACGCCGACCAGCGTGCCGAGAAAGATCGCCAGCAGCGAACCGGACAGGCCAAGACCTGGCGCGAGCAATGCGCCGGTCTGCAAAACCATCAGGCCGATGCCGAGGGAGAACCACAGGGAAAACAGATCGCGGCCGCCGAAGACACGTTTGTCGGTCGGCACCGCGATGTCGGGTGAATAAGTGCTGGGTTGAATGCTCAAGGGTGTTATCTCAGAGGAACATTTGTTGTTGTGTGGATCGCTATCGCCAGCAGGCTGGCTCCCACAGGGGAAATGTGGGAGCCAGCCTGCTGGCGATGGGGCCTGTGCAGGCCCCACCCTTTCAGGTCAGATCAAACCTTCTTGTACAGCTGACTGCCTTCCTGCTTGAACCGCTCTGCCTGTTCCGCCAATCCCCGGGCGACTTCGGCGTCGACGGTCTCGATGCGCTGGTTGGCCGCGTACTCGCGGACTTCCTGGGTGATTTTCATCGAGCAGAATTTCGGCCCGCACATCGAACAGAAATGCGCGACCTTGGCCGAATCCTTCGGCAAGGTTTCGTCGTGATACGAACGTGCGGTGTCCGGATCGAGGCCCAGGTTGAACTGGTCTTCCCAACGGAACTCGAATCGCGCCTTGCTCAAGGCATTGTCGCGAATCTGCGCGCCCGGGTGCCCCTTCGCCAGATCGGCGGCATGCGCGGCGATCTTGTAAGTGATGATCCCGGTCTTCACGTCATCCTTGTTCGGCAGGCCCAAATGTTCCTTCGGCGTCACGTAGCAGAGCATCGCGCAACCGAACCAGCCGATCATCGCCGCACCGATACCCGAGGTGATGTGGTCGTAGCCTGGCGCGATGTCAGTGGTCAGCGGGCCGAGGGTGTAGAACGGCGCCTCGTCGCAGCACTCGAGCTGCTTGTCCATGTTCTCTTTGATCAACTGCATCGGCACGTGGCCCGGGCCTTCGATCATGGTTTGCACGTCGTGCTTCCACGCGATCTTGGTCAGCTCGCCGAGGGTTTCCAGCTCACCGAATTGCGCGGCGTCGTTGGCGTCGGCAATCGAGCCCGGACGCAGGCCGTCGCCCAGCGAGAAGCTGACGTCGTAGGCCTTCATGATTTCGCAGATCTCTTCGAAATGCGTGTAGGCGAAGTTTTCTTTGTGGTGCGCCAGGCACCACTTGGCCATGATCGAACCGCCACGGGAAACGATGCCGGTCACACGTTTGGCGGTCAGCGGCACGTAGCGCAGCAGCACGCCGGCGTGGATGGTGAAGTAATCGACGCCCTGTTCGGCCTGTTCGATCAGCGTGTCGCGGAACAGCTCCCAGGTCAGGTCTTCGGCAGCGCCGCCGACTTTTTCCAGGGCCTGATAAATCGGCACGGTGCCGATCGGCACTGGCGAGTTGCGGATGATCCACTCGCGGGTTTCATGAATGTGCTTGCCGGTGGACAAGTCCATGATGTTGTCCGCGCCCCAGCGGATGCCCCAGGTCAGTTTCGCCACTTCTTCTTCGATGGACGAACCCAGTGCGCTGTTGCCGATGTTGCCGTTGATCTTCACCAGGAAGTTACGGCCGATGATCATCGGTTCCAGTTCGGTGTGGTTGATGTTGGCCGGGATGATCGCGCGACCGCGGGCGATCTCTTCACGAACGAATTCGGGGGTGATGATTTTCGGCACGCTGGCGCCGAAGCTGTGGCCAGCGTGTTGCTGATCCAGCAGGCCAGCGGCACGGGCGACTTCAAGCTTCATGTTTTCGCGGATGGCGACGAATTCCATCTCGGGCGTGATGATGCCCTGACGCGCGTAGTGCATTTGCGTGACGTTGCCACCGGCCTTGGCGCGGCGCGGGTTGTTCACGTGAGCGAATCGCAGCTTGGTCAGCTCCGGATCGGCGAGGCGTTCCTTGCCGAAGTTCGAGCTGAGGCCGGGCAGACGCTCGGTGTCGCCACGGGCTTCGATCCACGGCGAGCGGATGTCGGCCAGGCCTTTGCGCACGTCGATGATCACGTTGGGGTCGGTGTACGGACCCGAGGTGTCGTACACGACAACCGGCGCGTTGATCTCACCGCCGAAGTCGGTCGGGGTCACATCAAGGCTGATTTCGCGCATCGGCACGAGGATGTCCGGGCGGGAGCCCTGAACGTAGATTTTTTGCGAGCGGGTAAACGGTTGAACCGATTGTTGATCGACTTGGGCCGAGTCACTCAGGTTCGTTATGTTTTTTGGTTTTATCGTCATCACGGGCTCTCCGAACACATCCAGGCAGTGGATTTTTGTCGGAGCGAACCTGTAATCGAATGGACGCACGGGCGCTGGGAAAACCAGCAGTGCTGTGCTCAGTGCTCGAGGGGTGTTCGATTGTCGAACAACATCCCGGACGAAGCACAAGAGGACTCGCCGGGTGACGAGAAATCTTGTTCCCTACGCAGGCGCTAACCTGATCAGGTTCAACGGGATCCGAAATTATTCGATCTCAGCCTCATAGCAAGGCACCCCGACAAGAACCCGGCCAGTCTAGACACAACTGACAAAGAACGCCAACACCGCAGTAAACACCATGATGAATGGCGCAATCAGACGATTGTTGCCGCACGTATGCGCAACTACACTCGCAACGGCCATGTCGCGCATTGACGCTGAGTGGGCTGCGCCGTACCTTTGGCGCTCAAATTATCAGTGTAATTTTTAGGGATGGCCTCATGCTGCGCAAACTCTCACTGGCCCTTGCCGTGTCTTGTGCTTCCAATGGAATGGCCTGGGCAGCAGAAGCGCCCTTATCGACCAAGACCGATCTGGTCAGCGTCTACCAGGAAGCGGTGGACAACAACGCCGACCTGGCCGCCGCCCGCGCCCAATACGGCGCGCAGAAAGAAGTCGTGCCCCAGGCGCGCGCCGGCTTGCTGCCGAATATTTCCGGTGGCGCCCAGTTGGCCAACGTGCGCACCGATATCGATCAACCGTCGTCCGTTGCCAACCGTAGCGCCAATTCCTATCAGGCAACGTTGGCTCAGCCTTTGTTTCGTGCCGATCGCTGGTTCCAGTACCAGGCCGCCAAGGACGTCAATGAGCAAGCCGCCCTGCAACTCTCGGCGACCGAGCAAAACCTGATCCTGCAAACCGCCGAGGACTACTTCAACGTGCTGCGCAGCCAGGACAACCTGGCCTCGACCAAGGCTGAGGAAGCGGCATTCAAGCGTCAGCTCGACCAGTCCAACGAACGCTTCGATGTCGGCCTGTCGGACAAGACCGACGTGCTGCAATCGCAAGCCAGTTACGACACCGCACGGGCCAACCGGATCGTTGCGCAGCGTCAGGTGGATGATGCGTTTGAAGCGTTGATCACCCTGACCAACCGTCAGTACAACTCGATTCAGGGCATCGTCCACACCTTGCCGATCCTGCCGCCGGCACCGAACGACGCCAAGGCCTGGGTCGACACCGCCGCCAAACAGAACCTGAACCTGCTGGCCAGCAACTACGCGGTCAGCGCCGCCGAAGAAACCCTGAAGCAGCGCAAGGCCGGCCACGCACCGACGGTGGATGCGGTGGCCAAGTATGAGAAAGGCGATAACGATGCCTTGGGCTTCAGCAACCCGAACGGCTTCGGCCAGCCGTATGGTGGCCCCGTCGAGCAACGCACGCTGGCGCTGCAATTGAACATCCCGATCTACAGCGGCGGGCTGACCAGCTCGCAGGTTCGCGAGTCGTACTCACGCCTGGATCAGACCGAACAACAGCGTGAAGGCCTGCGTCGGCAAGTGGTGGAAAACACCCGCAACCTGCACCGCGCGGTGAACACCGATGTCGAGCAGGTGCAGGCGCGCAAGCAGTCGATCATCTCCAACCAGAGCGCGGTGGAAGCGACCGAAATCGGTTATCAGGTGGGCACGCGCAACATCGTCGATGTGCTCGACGCGCAGCGTCAGCTGTACACCTCGGTGCGCAATTACAACAACACCCGCTACGACTACATCCTCGACAACCTGCGCCTGAAGCAGGCCGCCGGCACGCTGAACCCGGGGGATTTGCAGGACCTCAAGCGCTATCTCAAGGCTGACTACAACCCGGACAAGGACTTCCTGCCACCGGACCTGGCCAAGGCTGCGGCTGAGCAGTTAAAGGCAAAACCGGGGCAGTAATAAACCGGCTCCTACAGATTCGTGGGGTGACGGCGCTTCTGGGTTCACGCAAAACCCGTAGGAGCCAGGCTTGCCGGCGAAGGCGATTTCAAGGAAGTCTTCGCCGGCAAGCCTGGCTCCTACAGGTCAGCGATTGATCAATCGATCCAACCCATCCAGCAACCGCTGCAACGCGCCCTGATTGGTGCGCATCACTTTCAGCCCCGCGTCTGCCATTCGCTGCGCATCGCGCGGCAATTCGAACAGTCGCTGCACCGCCAGCGCCAGCCCCTCGGCATCTTCCACTTCCTGCAATGCCCCGGCGCTGCGCAACTGCGCGGCGATTTCGAGGAAGTTGAACAGGTGCGGCCCACTCAGCACCGGTTTCGCCAGCGCGGCGGGTTCCAGCAAGTTATGGCCACCGTTCGGCACCAGACTGCCGCCGACAAAAGCGCTGTCGGCCAGGGCATACAAAAACAGCAACTCGCCCATGGTGTCGCCGAGCAACACCGACGTATCGGCGGTGACCGGTTCGCCGGAGGAACGACGCACCGTGGCGAAGCCCTGTTGCCTGCAAAGCTCGAACACCGCGTTGAAACGCTCCGGATGACGCGGCACCAGAATCAGCAACGTATCAGGATGACTGTCGAGCAGTTGACGATGCGCCGCCAGCACCACTTCGTCTTCACCGTCGTGAGTGCTGGCGGCGATCCACACCGGACGCTCCTGCGCCCGCCATTGCCCACGCAACTCGGTCGCACGCTGAAGCAGTTGCGGGTCGATGGTCAGGTCGAACTTGATCGAACCGGTCACCTCAACCGTTTCCGCACGGGCGCCCAAATCGCGGAAGCGCTGGGCCTCGGCTTCGGTCTGCACGGCGAACAGGCTCATTTCGGCGAGCATCGGCTGAGTCAATTTACCGAAGCGGCCATAGCCTTTGGCGGAACGCTCGGACAATCGTGCGTTGGCCAGCGCCACAGGAATCCCGCGTTTGGCGCATTGGTGTATGTGGTTTGGCCAGAGTTCGGTTTCCATGATCACCGCCAGAGTTGGCCGGACCCGATCAAGAAACCGCGCCGCCGCGCATGGCAAGTCGTAAGGCAAATAGCAGTGCTGGATGCGCGGCTCGTTGGCGAACAAGGCGTGGATGCGTTCGGAGCCCGTCGGCGTCATGCAGGTCACGGTGATCGGCAGTGCGGGATAACGTTGCAGCAACGCGCGAATCATCGGCGCTGCGGCAATGCTTTCGCCCACGGACACCGCGTGCACCCAGATGCCGCCCGGCTTCATCGCCGGCAGCCCGAAGGAGAAACGCTCGCCGATGCGTTTGGCATACGCCGGGGCCTTGCGCGAGCGCAGCCACAGCCGAATCGCTACCAGTGGCAGCCCCAGGTAAAACAGCGCGGTGTAGAGAGTTCTATTCATGGCGGCGGAGTTTATCGGTTTTTTCGCCGATCGCCTGCAAGTGCACGGCAAAACGTTCCGCCAGCCAACGGGCCGCCGGGCCGAGCGGTTCATCGCGGCGCCAGACCAGCTCCACCACCAACGCCGGCGGCGTCCATTCGCTGGCCAGTTCGACCATCAACCCCTGATACGCCGGATACTGCACCACGTGCCGTGGCAACCAGGCCCAGCCGAGGCCACGCACCAGCCATTCGGCCATCACGTAGAAACTGTCGGCCCGCCAGACCTGCGGGCTGGCCGGCTCGCTGCCGGGATACACGCTGGACTGGGTCGACATCAGCAACTGCCGATGCTGCGCCAGTTGCTGACAATCGACCGGAGCCTGCGTTGCCAATGGATGCCCGACGCCGCACACCGTGACCATTTCGACGCTGCCCAGCACTCGCCGTTCGAGCGCCTCGGGAATCTGATCGTGATAAAACAACAAACCGAGATCGGCCCGACGCTCCACCAGTTTGCGCGCCACATCGCCCTGGGCAGCACTGGTCAATTGCACTTCAAGGCTGGGAAACTGTTTCGCCAGGGCTTCGAAACTTTCAATGATCGGCTGATACGGCATCGCCTCATCCTGAGCCACGCGCAGGCGAGCTTCCTGCCCGCGCGTCATTGCCAGCGCCCGACCATTCAGGCGCTCGCATTGACGCAGCACTTCCCGCGCCTCATCCAGCAACGCATTGCCGGCCTCAGTGAGTTTGGGCTGCCGGCCGCTGCTGCGGTCGAACAGGCTCACACCCAGGTCTTCTTCCAACAGCGCTATCGAACTGCTGACCGCCGACTGCGCCTTGCGCTGGTCCCGCGCCACAGCGGAAAACGATCGCTGCTCGGCAACGCTGACGAACAAACGCAACTGCTCCAGATTCCATTGAATGTTCATGGCTAACCCATCTCCCGCACAGATAGGTAATGACTTTACCCCATCTGAGCAACCTCTAAAATGCCGACCTCATAAAGCAACACTTCACACGAGGATGCACCCATGACCGCTTACTACTACCTGGCCATCGCCATCTGCGCCGAAGTGATCGCCACTGTTTCGATGAAAGCGGTCAAAGGCTTCAGCACACCGTTGCCGCTGATTCTGGTGATCGTCGGTTATGGCATTGCCTTCTGGATGCTGACGCTGGTGGTGCGCAGCGTGCCGGTGGGTGTGGCGTACGCGGTGTGGGCCGGCATGGGGATCGTGATGGTCAGCGTCGCGGCGCTGTTTATCTACGGGCAGAAGCTGGATGTACCGGCGATGCTCGGGATGGCGCTCATCGTGCTTGGCGTTGTGGTCATCCAGCTCTTCTCCAAAACCGCCGGCCACTAAGACCTGAAACACAATCCATTGTAGGGGCGAGCCTGCTCGCGATTGCGGTATGTCAGCCAACATCTCCGCTGAATGTACCGCCCTCATCGCGAGCAGGCTCACTCCCACAGGATTTGTGTCTGGCTATGGATTGATTGCCAGCAAAACCTCCATTCTTCGAGTCTGTATACTGCGCCCTCGTCTTGAACACTGAGGTCGCTGCATGCCATCCGTTATTTCCACCGACGTTTTGATTGTCGGCGCTGGTGTCGCCGGCCTCTGGCTGAACGCGCGCCTGCGCCGCCAGGGTTTTTCGACCGTGTTGGTGGAAAGCGCCACCCTCGGTGGCGGGCAGAGCCTGAAGTCCCAAGGCATCATCCACGGCGGCGCCAAGTACGCGCTGCATGGCGCCCTGACCGGCGCCTCGGAAGCCATCGCCGACATGCCGCGCCGCTGGCGTGAAGCCCTGGCCGGTGACGGTGAACTGGATTTGTCCGGTGTGCGCCTGTTGTCCGAAGCCCATTACCTCTGGTCCCCCGGCACGATCGCCGGCAACCTCACCAGCTTCTTCGCCAGCAAAGCCGTGCGCGGCCGCGTCGATCAGGTCAAGGGCGACCAATTGCCACCCGCCCTGCAAGACAAGCGCTTCAAGGGCAAGGTCTATCGCCTGGCAGAACTGGTGATCGACGTGCCGAGCCTGATTCAGCGCCTCGCCGACCTGGCCGGTGACGGCTTGCTCGCCGGGAAAACGATCGAGCCGTTGCTGGACGCTGGCGTTCTGGTCGGCCTGAAGGTCGACGAGCGTGAAATCCGCGCCCAACGCATCATCTTGAGTGCCGGTGCCGGGACGGCAGCGCTACTCGAAGCACTGGGGCTGACCAAGCCCGCCATGCAACGTCGACCGCTGCACATGATCATCGCCAAAGGCCCCGGCCTCAAACCGCTGTACGCCCATTGCCTGGGTGGCGGCACCAAGCCGCGCATCACCGTGACCACCCATCCGGCCGCCGATGGCCAATGGGTCTGGTACCTGGGTGGCGATATCGCCGAGGCCGAAGGGGTTGCCCGCGAACCCGCCGAGCAAATTGCCACCGCGCAAAAAGAACTCGGCCAGTTGCTGCCATGGATCGACTTGAGTACCGCGCAATGGGCGACCTTGCGCGTGGACCGCGCCGAGCCGCTGCAATCGGGCCTGACGCGCCCCGACAACGCCTTCCTTGCCGAAGAAGGCCGTTTGCTGGTCGGCTGGCCGACCAAACTGGCGCTGGCGCCGGACTTTGCCGACCGCGTCATCAGCTCATTGCAACGTGACGGCATCCAGCCAAGCCATCCCGCGCCGCTGCCCGAGTTGCCGAAGCCGCCGATGGGCGTCCCGGCCTGGGAGCAACTGCTGCCATGAGCCAACCGACCCTGCACGACTTGCATCGCCCGCTGGGCAGCACCGGCCTGATGGTTTCGCCCCTGGGTTTGGGCACCGTCAAACTCGGTCGCGATCAAGGCGTGAAATACCCCAACGGCTTCCAGATCCCCGACGATGACGAAGCGCGCATGCTGCTCAAACTCACGCGCGACCTGGGCATCAACCTGATCGACACCGCCCCGGCCTATGGCCGCAGTGAAGAACGACTCGGCCCGTTGTTACGCGGTCAACGCCAGGACTGGGTGATCGTCAGCAAGGTCGGCGAAGAATTTGCCGACGGCCTGTCCCGCCACGATTTCAGCGCCGCGCATACCCGGCTCTCGGTGGAACGCAGCCTGCAACGTCTGGAAACCGATTTTATCGATCTGGTGCTGGTGCACTCCGACGGCAACGACCTGGCGATCCTCAACGACAGCGAAGTCTACGCAACCCTCGCCGCGCTCAAGGCCGAAGGCAAGATTCGTGGCTATGGTTTCTCCGGCAAAACCGTAGAAGGCGGTTTGAAGGCTCTGGAACAAGGTGATTGCGCGATGGTCACCTACAATCTGAACGAACGGAACGAGAAGCCGGTCATTGACTATGCTGCTGATCACGGCAAAGCCATCCTGGTCAAAAAAGCCCTCGCCAGCGGTCACGTCTGCCTGAGTCCAGGCGTGGATCCGGTGCGCGCCAGTTTCGAGTTGTTGTTTGAACATCCGGGGGTGGCCAGTGCTATTGTCGGGACCATCAATCCGCTGCACCTCGCCCACAACGTCGCGACCGTTGCCCAGGTCCTACGTAGCAACTGATGCCGCCCCACGCGGCCTTAAGCAGGAGCCGACATGCCGCGTACGCTCATTAGAAAGAACCCGAGCAACTTCAAGACCCTGCCGTTATTCGTCGAAGCGACTCCCGAAGGCCTGAGTTATCAAAGCGTCGGGATGCCGCTGAATTTTTCCCAGACGTTGCAACGTCGCCGTCCGGTGACAGTGGCTGACAGCGAACGGTTCGCCGTGGAGCTGGCCAATCTCGGGGTTTCGGTGCGCCTGACCCTGCATTGGCAGAACCGCGATTACTGGGTGTTGGTACGTCAGCGTCGGCAAGACCGTGGCGACGTGGTGCTCAAGCTGATCTCCGGTTACGTGCCGGCCCACGAACTGAACCTGCCGCTGCACACCGCCATCCAGGAAATTGCCGAAGAGTGCCTGCTGGAAACGCCGGAAGGCTGGCTCGGCGGGCGTTTCAACGACACCTGGTTACCAGCGCCCTACTCCGCCGCGCTGCACTATCGCGAGGCGTTGCCGTTTCGATTGACGCCGCTATCCGGCTCGGCGCGGCCGGTGCGCTGCGCCAACCTGCAGTTGATCGAACGACCGCGCGCCTACGTGCACCTGCCGACCGCGTCGCTGCAACTGATCTATGACTTGCGCCTGGACGTGCCCAAGGAAGCCAAATCCCTGAGCCTGTTTCATGTCGACGAACGACTGGAGGGCGATCAACTGGTGGCCCGCCTCGACCGCAAGCGCCCCGACTTGTACCTGATGCCGTTGCAGGACGGCCAGCCGATGGCCGAGTTGTATACCCTGAAAAAGGATCACCTTTACCCGGCGAGCACACGCGGATTGTATCTGGCAGAGAGCTTTGCCCAGCAGCAAGGCTGGCTGGTGCGCGATGAGCGGATTCGCTGGAAGGATTGGGTGCGCCAGCAAGGCTTGAACCCGCCGGGGAAAGATTCCGGTTTGGCGCGGTTGCGCGGGAAGGCGAAGCAATTGCTGAAAAAGATTGTGCCGCGCAAGAAGGTCAGTTCTTAAAAGCAAAAAATCGCAGCCTCGTTTCACTCGACAGCTCCTACAGGGAATCGCATTCCAATGTAGGAGCTGTCGAGTGAAACGAGGCTGCGATCTCTTATGGTGTCACTCGGACTTGCGGATTTTCTCGACTATTGCGGTAGTCGAGCTGTTTGCCACCAGCCCCAAGACTTTCACGGTCCCGCCGTAGGCGGTCACGATGTCAGCGCCGACCACTTGGTCGATCCCGTAGTCCCCACCCTTGACCAGCACGTCCGGCTTGACCTTGCGCAGCAGGTTTTCCGGGGTGCCTTCAGGGAAGCTGATCACCCAATCCACCGCACCAAGACCTGCCAGCACCGCCATGCGACGGTCGACGCTGTTGATCGGACGACCCGGCCCTTTCAGGCGGCTGACCGAAGCATCGTCGTTGACCGCAACGATCAGACGATCGCCTTGAGCGCGCGCCTGTTCGAGGTACGTCACGTGGCCGGCGTGCAGGATGTCGAAGCAGCCATTGGTGAAGACGATCTTCTCTTTATGCGCACGCGCATCGTCGACCGCCAGCAACAACTGCTCAAGACCCAGAACACCGCGCTCGGAACCTTCTTCACGCTGGATGGCACGACGCAGTTCCGGGGCACTGATGGCCGCCGTACCGAGCTTGCCGACAACGATGCCTGCCGCCAGGTTGGCCAGGGCCACGGCGTGAGGCAATTCCTCGCCCGCGGCAATCGCCGCCGCCAGGGTGGAAATCACGGTATCGCCGGCACCGGTCACGTCGAACACTTCACGTGCCCGAGCCGGCAGGTGCAACGCCGGATGATCCGGGCGCAACAGGGTCATGCCGTGTTCGCCGCGGGTCACCAGCAACGCGCCGAGGTCGAGGTCGTGCATCAGCTGCGCGCCCTTGCTCACGAGTTCATGCTCATCGGCGCAACCGCCGACGATGGTCTCGAATTCGCTGAGGTTCGGAGTGATCAGGCTCGCACCCCGGTAGATCGAGAAATCCTTGCCCTTGGGATCGGCCAGCACCGGAATGCCACGGGCACGGGCGGCCTGGATCAGCACTTGATGATTTCTCAATGCGCCTTTGCCGTAGTCGGACAGCACCAGCACCTTGATGCCTTCGAGCAGTTCATCGACTTGCTCGCTGAGCGCCAACGCGTCGGTGGCGAAGGGTTCTTCAAAGTCGATACGCAGCAGTTGCTGGTGACGGCTCATGACCCGCAGCTTGACGATGGTCGGCTGGTGCGCGATGCGCTGGAACAACGCCCGTACGCCAGCGCCCTTGAGGCTGTTGGCCAGGCTGTCGGCGGCTTCATCGTCGCCGGTCACGCCGACCAGTGAGGCCGGTGCGCCGAGGGCGGCAATGTTCAGGGCAACGTTCGCGGCACCGCCCGGGCGGTCCTCGATTTGCTCGACTTTGACGACGGGTACCGGCGCCTCAGGGGAAATCCGTGAGGTACCACCATGCCAGTAACGGTCGAGCATGACATCGCCGACCACCAAGACAGGGGCTTGATCGAATCGCGGCATGGACAACTTCATGGAGCAACCCACATACAGAATGAACAGGGGCGGGATATTAACACAGGGTTGGCGTGGGCTTGTGTGGCGGCTGCAACGGGATGATTCTGCAGGGTTTATTGCTCATTTATTGAGCAATAAACCCGATAACCGCCGGCAAGCGTCTGCCATCTCCAGCGTTTGCGTGTCGATTTCACACTCGGCACACAACGGTGCCTCGTAGGGACTGTCGATCCCCGTGAAATCCTTGATCCGTCCTTGCCGGGCCGCCCGGTACAAGCCTTTTGGGTCGCGCTGCGCGCACACCGCGAACGAGGTGCTCACATACACTTCGATAAAATCGCCCTCGGCGAACAGGCGCCGCGCCGCTTCACGCTCGGCCCGAAACGGCGAAATCGCCGCAACAATCACGATCAGGCCGGCATCGACCATCAGCCTCGCCACCTCGGCCATGCGCCGGATATTTTCCCGACGACACTCAGCCCCCATCCCCAGGTCACGGCACAGACCGGCGCGCAGATTGTCACCATCGAGCACAAAGGTATGCCGCCCGAGTTCGTTGAGTTGCAGCTCCAGAGCATTGGCCAGCGTTGACTTGCCCGCACCGGACAACCCCGTCAGCCAGAGGCAGCGCGGCCGCTGCGATTTGATTGCGGCACGGTCGTTGATCGACAGCGACAACGCATAAGGCCTGATCCCGGGGACTGACATCGACAGCGCCTCATTCATAACCGAGCATCTCGTAATCGCGCTGGTACACCCGCCGTACCAACCGGCGGGTGCGCACCGAGCAGAAGTCACGGGCAGGCGCCGTGCGCCGCTGCTGCGAGCTGTTGATGTGCGGCAGCGGCACCGCGTCGCCCACCTGCTCGCACACGCGCTGAAAGTCGCGCTCCAGATGCTCCTGATAGCCAATGAAATCCAGCGCCAGGTGCCCGAAGGAATCGGTGAGAAAATCCGTTTGCGCAGCGAAATGCAGCTGCCGGTGGATCGTTTCCGGGTGCAGCCAACGTGCGACAAAATCGTCGAAATCGCGGTAGTGGCTGACCATTTTTTGCGCGGGTCGGTCGCGCAGGCTCAGCTCGTTGCCCCGCAGAAAAGCGTAGGCCGAGTACGCCCTTTCCAGCGGATCGCGAACAAAAGCAAACTTGAAACTGTCGGCAAACTGCTCGGGAAATTGCTGTTCGTACCAGTACAAGGGCAAGTGCCCCGGGCTCCAGCCATCGAACAGCGCCGCACAGACGCTGCTCCCGGCGCATTTGGGGACGTGAATGAACAGACAGGAACGCTGTGTGAAAGGCCGGGGAAAGCACAGGTTGGCCGACATCGACCGATTGACCACCTGACGGTCCACGACCGACAGGCGCCCCAGCAAGAATTGCCGTTGCGTCTTGGGCAACAGCTTCCAGAGATAACGTTGCAACATTGCAGCACCCGCGCGAAGGGGATGGCCCCCTCGATTGAAGTCAAAGTTCGTTCAGGAACCTTAACAAGCGCGTTGCCGAGATTTATTCAGGTTTGGTCAAGAAAGGTAAAGGTCTGGATACAATTCACCGGACGCATTGCACGTCGATGAGCGCGAGGGTGAGCCTGGCTCACCCTCGCGTCGGGTCAGGCGATGTTTTCTGCCGGCGCATCGAGCCCCATCGCATGCAGCCGCGAGTAGTAGCCGTTTTGTGCCAGGAGCTGGGCGTGGGTGCCGCGCTCGACAATTTCCCCATGGTCCATGACCAGGATCAGGTCTGCCTTCTCGATGGTCGACAAGCGGTGAGCGATCACCAGCGTGGTGCGACCTTTCATGACCTGATCCAGCGCCGCCTGAATGTGCCGCTCGGATTCGGTATCGAGCGCCGAGGTCGCCTCGTCGAGAATCAGCAACGGTGCGTTCTTCAACAAGGCCCGGGCAATCGCCAGACGCTGACGCTGACCACCGGACAGCAACACGCCGTTTTCGCCGACCTGAGTATCCAGGCCTTGCGGCATTTGCGAGATGAAGTCCATCGCATAAGCGTCCGTGGCGGCCTTTTCGATGTCTTCACGCGGCGCACCGGCAAGGTCGCCGTAGGCAATGTTGTTGGCAATGGAGTCGTTGAACAGGGTCACATGCTGCGTCACTTGCGCCACATGCCGACGCAGATTACGCAGACGGTAATCTTCGATTTCTACGTCATCGAGCAGGATCTCGCCGGTTTCATGGTGATAGAAACGCGGAATCAGACTGGCCAGGGTCGACTTGCCGCTGCCGGAACGCCCCACCAGCGCAATCATTTGCCCCGGCGCCGCGGTGAAGCTGATGTTCTTCAGCACTTCACGGTCGGTACCTGGGTAGGTGAAGCTCAGGTTACGCACTTCCAGGTGACCGCTGACGCGATCGCGCTCGACGGTGCCGGTGTCGACCTCAGGCTCGACGTCCAGTTGTTCGAAAATGCTTTCGGCACCGGCGACGCCTTTCTGGATGGTCGAACTGACTTCCGACAACTGGCGAATCGGTTTCGGCAACAGGCCGGCGGCGGTGATGTAGGCCACCAGGTCACCTGCGGTGGCATCACCGCGCAGGAACAACACGAGGAACATCAGCACTGCCATGGCGGTGTAGATCACCAACTGCAGCATCGGCGTGTAGACCGCGCCGGTCTTGGTCATGCGCAATTGCTTGTCGGTGTTGCCCTGACTGGCTTCGGCAAAGCGCCGCTCTTCGTAGCTTTCGCCGCCGAAGCTGCGCACCACTCGATAGCCCTGAATGGTTTCGGAGGCCACGTGTGTCACGTCGCCCATCGCCACCTGGATCTTCTTGCTTTGCTTGCGGAATTTCTTGCTCGCGCTGCTGACCATGACCGCGATGATCGGCAGGATCGCCAGCATCACCAGGGTCAGTTGCCAGTTCATCCACAACAGGTAACCAAACAGGAACACCACGGTCAGGCCTTCGCGAATGACCACTTTGATGGCATCCGTGGCAGCACCGGTGACCATGGTCACGTTAAAAGTGATGCGCGAAATCAGGTGCCCGGAGTTATGGGTGTCGAAATAGCGGTTGGGCAACACCAGCAATTTGTTGAACAGTTCGACGCGCAGGTCGTGAACCAGACCGAGGGAGACCTTGGCCAGGTAATAGTTGCCCAGGAACGACCCCAGGCCTTGCCATGCCGCGATCAGGATGATCAGCAGCGGCACAGCCATCAGCAACTGCAAGTCTTGCAGGTAGGGAACGTTCGGGAACAGCACCGCTTCGGGGTTGCTCAAGCCGTCGACGAAGTATTTGAGAATCCCGGCCAGCATCGGCTGTGTCGAGGCAAAAATCACGAAGCCAATGATACTGATGGCAAACAGGCCCCAGTACGGGCGCACATACGACAGCAGGCGCAGGTAAATCTTCAAGCTCGACGGCGCAGGCGAATCAGGGCTAGTCATGAGAACCCGTTGTATGAGAAAAGAGCCCGCGAGTGTAACACAGGCCATTTTAGTCGCTGAGCTGCGGTAATATGGCCGGCTATCCATGCCTCACGGCGTCGACCCCGGAGTATTGATGCAAGCGCTTGACCACACCCGATACCTCGCCCTGCGCGAGGGTGCACAAGTCCTTGAAGCGGATGGTTCGGGAGACAAGGTGCTGCGGTTGACGGACGGCTCGATCCTCAAGCTGTTCCGCCGCAAGCGTCTGTTGACGTCGGCCGCCTGGTATCCGTACGCCAAACGTTTTGCCGACAATTGTGATGCATTGCGTGAACGGCACATTCCCTGCCCGTCGATTCGTCAGGTCTACCGCATCGCAAGTATCGAGCGCGATGCCGTGCACTACGATCCGTTACCGGGTCAGACCCTGCGCCAGTTGCTGGACGACGAAGGCGACGCTGATCCGCTGCGCGGCCAGTTGGGGGCCTTCATGGCGACCCTGCATGAGCGCGGGATCTATTTCCGCTCGGCGCACCTGGGCAACATCGTGCTGACGCCCGAGCATCAATTGGGTTTGATCGACATTGCCGATATGCGGGTCTATCGCCGTCCGCTGCGCAAGACCCTGCGGCTGCGCAACTTCAAGCATATGGTGCGTTACCCGCAGGATCGCCAGTGGTTGCTCGACGATCACGGTGAGGTGTTCATGCAGAATTATGGCCAGACCCAGAGCGTTTGCTCTGCGGAAGAACTGAGCATCGCCCTGCAAAAATGATCTGGACACCTTCGCCTCCGGGGAGGAGGCGAAGGTCAGGCATTACGCCAGTGCCTGGCGTCGCGCTTTCAATACACGCGAGAGAATCATCGCCGAAGGCAGCAACACCAGCGGCCACAACTCGTCAGGGTTGCCGATCAGCAAACTTCCATCGAAGTTCAGCATCACCAACGCACACGCCAGATACATGCCCCAAGCATCACGCAGACGCCAGGCCTGCCAAAGTGAAGCCACCATCAGCGCGACAAACAACACCAGCGCCACCGCACCGCTGTAGAGCCCCAGCGCCACAAAAATATTGTGCGGATGCTGAATCGGCGTCATGCCCACGAGTAGCTGATCGGTGTGAAAACCGATGCCGCAGCCCAGCGTCCAGCCGCAACGGTGCCACTCGCCGACCATGATGTTAAAGATTTCGACGCGAGACGAATCGCCTCGGCTCAAGAGCGATTCGAACCAGAGCTCGTTGTGCACCACCCCGTACAAGCCCCACAGAGCCACCAGACCAATCACAATGATGCTGCCGATCAGGCGCGGTTTCTGGTGAAGACCATAAAGCAACCAGCAGCCGATGAGGAGCACGGCCCCCACCAATGCAGTACGCGTTTGCATGACGAAGATCACCGCGAACAGCGACAGGACGATACCCAGGCCAGCTTCAATCAGTTTTCGTTCTTTGAACCAGATGGGCAGCACCAATGCCAACGAGCAGAACAGCCAGATGCTCGCATAGATGATGTTCTGCAATCGTGCCGGCAGTAACGCCAGGCGGGCGCCGAACGGGAGCTCACCGCTGCTCCAGCTGTAGATCGCGCAAATGAAAATGTACAGCGTCAGGATCCAGAACTGCGCACGAGCAAACGCAAGGCTACGAAAGAACTGCGGATCGGTGAACGCACCGGCCACCATGATAAACATCAGCACATAAAAGATGTGCTTGAAGAACTGAGGTTCGCCGGCAATCGAAGCAGGCACCAGAAACCACAAAAGGAACGCCAGCCACCCCCACGCCAACGGCTGCTTGAGCAGGCCCGCGCCCTTTTCCTTGATCAGGAACACCAGGCCTGGCAAGACCATCAGTCCGTAGAACAGATTGTTGGTCCACTTCGATGACCAACCCACCACAAAACTCAACAGAAACAGGCAGAGCGCCAATCCAAAATACGACGTGAGGGTGATTTTTCCTGGCTTCATGCCGCTAAATTCCATTGACTGCCCAACCTATTGCCACACCGAGTATAAGGGCCACGACCAGCTTGATCCGATCGAGACGTTTACGCCGCAACTTGTTTTTGCGTTCCTGAGGAACCACCACATGCTCACCGAAACCGGTGTGCAGGACCGCATCGTTTTCCAGAATCAACGCATAGCGGTTTTCTTCGGCATACAGACGCGACAAGTCTTTCTCCCCGGAAAACGCGGCATACGGCGCATGAATCAGGTAATCCGCGCGACGGCGCAGCCCCGGGTTCAGGGAAAAGCCCTGCCAGTCGGCCTTGTGCGAGCCCAATACATAGTAGGGAATGCCATGGCTAACCTTGCGCTCGTTCAAAAACACATAAGGACTGTGAACCTTGAGGTCATGATTGAAGCTGCGCAGCCACACCTGCAAGGCTTGCGGATCTTCTTCCAGCAAGCATTGGGACTCTTCGATAAAGCCTTCGCGGTAGAAGTCCCAGTCGTCTTCGCAGTGGAAAATCCACGAGGTCTGCACCTCGGCATAGGCCGCATCGATGGACCGTAGCTGCCCCAGTCGCGGATTGTTGATGAAGAACCGGGTATGCGCCCGCCAGTGCTCCGGAATGCAGGCCTCGACGGCGCTGTCGCCGGAGTCTTCGGTAATGAATACCCTGCGGATGGGAGCCGTATTGAACCGGTCAAACGTCTCCAGGGTTCGCTTCAACAGATCGAAGCGACCGCAACTGGTGATGACGACCGAAATGTCGCTAGTCTCGCTGAACAGCATTTATTTACACCGCTCCATTAGTGGTTTTACCGCCGGCTTCACAGCCCGAGCGTTAAGCGTATTTTTTCTTTCCAGCCCAGCGGAACGTGCTCGCGTAGCGGCGCGCGCAAGGCGTCGACAATCGCATGCCCAACGGCGCGGAAGGTGTAACGCTGCTCTACCAGAGCCTGCCCGGCCAATGAAATGGACTCGGTCAGTTGCGGGGACTCACGCAACACCGCAAGTTTTTCCCTCAGCTCCTCGCGCGTTCGATAAAGCACAATGTTGTGCATATCGACAAAGCCCAATGCGCGATTCTCTTCTTCGCCCTGATCGTAAGCAAACAACACACAACCACAGGCCATGGCCTCGAAATTCTTGATCATGTATTCGCCCATGCCGACATCGGCACTCACGAAACAACGGATCCGGCTCAACGTCTCGCAGTATTCCTCACCCGACTTGGTGCGCGTGATCAGCAGGTTTTCGACTTCGGCCACGGACTCGAGCATCGCCCTGCGTCCGGCATAGGCAACACTGTTCAGGCTGCCGACGAAACCCAGCTCGATGTCACGTTCACGCTGACGGTTCTGCAACAGCGCCTGATCGTAGCCCTTGGGCACGAAATGCGCGTCAAAGCCTTCATCGCACAGGCGCTGGCTGACCATGTAACCCGAGCTGATCACCCGCGCCCAAGGCAACTTGCGGTAATGGGCGCTGAACTTTCCGGTGTACTTGCACGGAATGTAATTCTGGTAAGCATCGTGTTCCAGAATAACCAGATTGGGCAGGGTCTGTATGAACCTCACCTGTCTGATTTCTTTTTTGAAGCGCAGGAAGAACACGATCCGGTCATAGCGGGAGACATCTACGTGCTTGCGAAAGTAGCCACGCAAGTCGTCCTGTTCCTCACTGGTCAATTCGCGCTTGTCGCAGTCGCACTGCTCGGCAATACCGTCATACAGCCGATCGAGGATCGCTCGCTGCTCTTTCTGTACCAGAAACAGAACTTTCAATTGGTCTCTCTCTTTCCCGACAGCTCATGGACCCAGAACAATTCATGGCGTCGCACCGCTTTACGGAAGAACTCGTTTTCGCCGAACGTCGGCCAGTGTCTGGCCGCCAGACAACGTTGTATCGCCCGACGGAGTACACGCTTGAGGGGAAGTCGCGGTTGAAGGTCGTGCATCATGCCCAACGACATGGCCTTGTGCCACTGCTTTTCGGCCGACAGACAAAGCGTCCAGGGACGCAACGGCTCTTCAGCACTGATCTGCGGAGGCATCGCCACACCCGCACCGGCATCGCCCATTGGCCAGCGATCGTTATCGTGCAGGTGATTGGCGTAATGCAACAAAGTCTCGGGCTGCCAGGCTGTACCGCCCAGCGCCTGCATCACCGCTTGTTGCGAGCATAGATGATCCGGGTGCGGGTCGAAGCGCGGATGCGGCAAGACAATGACCTGAGGCTGAATGCGCTCGATCAGCTCTTTCAGGTCGGCCACCAGGTTGTTCCATGACGGCACGCCATCCACATCACTGCCCAGGGCGAACGGATTGAACCGGCGAAAATAGCGGGTGTCGCCCAGTTGCGCCTCGCGCGACAGCACGGCCTCGGCCGGTGCGTTTTGCATGGCTGGCAACTGCAGACAGAAGTAGCCCAGCTGGACACAACGCTCCTGAGGTACGCCGCCCCATAATGGCACACTGATACTATCCCAGGCGCGAAGCGATCCTTTCAACCGGGACGCCTCGACGCCTTTGAGCCCCATCTGCTGGTAGTGTTTGGCCTCGATTTCACCGGCGGTCAACGTCACGATCCAGCTTTCGCTGGCACTGCTGTACAAGCCGAACGCGGCCAATTCGGCATCGTCGGCGTGGGGCGCGATCACCATCACCCGCCGATTGCTGTAATCCGGATGTTCGAACGCCCAGAGTACCGGTTCGCCGAGCAATCGACAGAAACGCCCGCGCAGACGCAGCTCGCCTTTGGACAGAACCTGCGCCTGGCCGCTGAGGTTGAGGTAACGCAGACCGTTCACACCGCGCTCAAAGACTTGCCGGTCCGGACTGTCGCCACCCGACAATTCCACTATCGGGTCGAGAAAGCGCCCCAGCCAGGTACTTTTGATCCGTAACGCCAGCACCAGGGTCGCGTCGTCCACCAGCATGACGCCATCATCCAGCCGCAAATGTTCACCGTCCAGGTGAACCTTGGGTTGCTGGGTGTAGGGAGGAAAGCTGTATTCGTAATCGTCTTTGGGCGAATAAAACAAATGGTCCGCAAACCATGCTTCGTGAGCGATCCAGCCCAGGACCGCCAGAATCAGCGGCAACCACCAGGCCACCAGCACGCCGATGGCAATCAACAGCACCAGCGCGACCAGCAGGCCGATGCGTTTCTGGCGCCGATGGCGCTTGAGCAATTGCTGTTTACGGCTCATGGATTGGCTCATACGGTGAAGACTGGCACAGGATTGCACCAGCGATCCTTGTATTCACGATCGGCGCGACCGAAGGAGAAGCGCAGGGGCTTGTCCAGCGCTCGCGCATGCTCCCAGGCACTTTGCGTATTGAGAAAGCTCAGCACGCTGCCAGGGCTGAATTCGCGGGTTTGCGGATCCACGCCACCATTGATGTACTCGACACTGATCCATTGCGGCGCTTCAACGCGGTAGACCAGTTGAATCGCGATTGGCGCGTCGTTGAGGAAAATCACCGAACCGATCAACAAATCACGCAACAACTCGATCACTTCACCCATGCGCTCGGCACCGGTGGCCGCAAAACCCCAGCGACGCTGAAACAGGTCGCAATAAATCGCGGCCAGTTCTCGGCTGGAAAACTCGCTGACCGGCCGCACCACGCCGCCCGCCTCCTCCAGCAAGCGCAATTCGCGGCGCTGGTTGTAGCGAAACTTTTTCGACAGCTCTTCCGGAGTACGGGCCATGGCCAATTGCTCAGTCTGCAACCTGATGCCGGCGAACCGGCCTTCATTCAGTGCTGACAGATAACGGGCGCGATGGCGCAGGGGCGCTTGCGTATCAGCAGCGGCCGGCAGGATGAGCTCGGCGTTGCCGAGGTCGAACAGGCCTTTTTTACCGTTGCGCTTGAGCACGTCCTTGGACAAGGCAAGGTCGCGCCCCCAGGTCGGGATGGCCGCCTGGACGTCACCGTTTTGCGCCCAGGCCAGATAGCGCACGGGAATGCCGGCCAAATGAGCCAGTCGTTCGACGACCATCGGATGCGTCGCGACGCTGCCGCCATAACGGTTCCAGGCCTCGGCGTAAGTCGAGGCATCGACCACCGCCCAGCCACGCTCGCGCCAGCCTTGTAGTCGGTTGAGCATCAGCCCCTCGGCGCCAGTTCGGTAACGTGTGGCAAACGCCAGAAAGCATCGCGTACGGCACGGTCGGAGAAGCGCTCACGCAAGCGGTCGAGCATCAGCTCGGCGCACTGGCGACGTTGTTGCTCATCCATTGCGGCCAGATGGTGCAGCCCTTGAGCCAGGTGCCCGGCATCGCCCAACGGGAACAGAATGCCAACGCCTTCCACCACTTCCTTCGCGCCGCCACACGCCGTGGCGAGCAACGGCACGCCGGCAGCCATGGCCTCCAGCAGCACCATGCCGAACGGCTCGTGATCGGAACTCAGGGCAAACACATCGAAGGCACGGAAATAACGCCGAGCCTCGGGCACCTGCCCAAGGAACAGTACGCGATCGCCAATACCCAACTCGCGGGCCTGGGCCTTGAGGTCCTGCTCCAGCCGACCGGTACCCAAAACGACCAGTTGGCTGTTAGCCGGCAAACCCGGCAGAGCCGTCGCAAAACCTTCCAGCAACGTGGCCTGATCCTTGTCCGGATGCAGCCGTCCGACGTTGCCGACAACCCAGGCATCCATCGACAACCCCAGGGTTTCCCGGGCTTCACGAACGGACACCTGGCTGTCTTGCAAGGTTTGCACATCGATGCGGTTATAGAGTGTCTGAATCCGCCCGGCCGGCCATTTCGGCAAGCAACCGCGCATGTCATCGCGCACCGCGTCGGAAACCCCGAGCAGGCTCAGTCGCTTGCGGAAAACATGGGCGAAGAGCTTGCGAGTGCCGCGCTTGTAGTCATCAAACGCATGATGCACACCGATGACCGGCAACGAAGTGCCCAGCAAGGCGATGTAGATCGGCTTGAAACGATGAGCGATGCAGAAGCTGAAGTTGCGCGAAGCGGCGATCTTGCGCAGATCGCCGATGGCACCCAGCTTCAGGCCACGAATGGCCTTGGAGCTGTATTCCATGAACAACACTTCATCGGAAGCACAGCCCGCGGCAACCTCGCTGTCTGCAACCCCGGTCAGAAACACCGTGGTCACTCGATATCCGGTCCCCGCGAACAGGCTGGCGTACTGCCGGGCGCAGTCCAGAAACGGCCCGTCATAGCCGTGACAGAACTGCAGCACATGGCGTTCAGCCGAGCGTGTCATATGCGTCCGCGCCCTCTTTGACCACCAGGATGTCTTCCATGATCAGATACTGCAGGTCGGAGCCGAAGAACATGTTCAGGGCATCCGTCGGCGAGCAGATCATCGGCTCGCCACGACGGTTGAGCGAAGTGTTCAGCGACACGCCGTTGCCGGTCAGCACTTCCAGCGCCTTCATCATGTCGTAGTAGCGCGGGTTGTATTCGCGCTTGAGCACCTGGGCCCGGGACGTGCCGTCTTCGTGGACGACTTCCGGCACGCGGGTTTTCCACTCTTCAGCCACTTCGAAGGTGAAGGTCATGAACGGCGCCGGGTGATCGATCTTGATCATCTGCGGCGCGACGGTGTCGAGCATCGACGGGCAGAAAGGCCTCCAGCGCTCGCGGAACTTGATCTGGTGGTTGATGCGATCAGCCACGCCGGTCGCGCTCGGGCAACCGATGATCGAACGACCGCCCAAGGCACGCGGACCGAACTCCATGCGACCCTGGAACCACGCGACCGGGTTGCCGTCGACCATGATTTTGGCAATGTTTTCCGGCATGTTCTCGAGCTTGCGCCATACCGGCTTGCTCGGGTGACGGGCGCATGCTGCCAGCACGTCTTCGTTGCTGTACGACGGGCCGAGGTAGACGTGTTCCATCTTCTCGACTGGCACGCCACGGGCGTGAGACACGTAAGCCGCCGCGCCGACCGCGGTGCCGGCATCGCCGGACGCAGGCTGGACGAACAGCTCTTTGACGTCGTCACGGGCGATGATTTTCTGGTTGAGCTTGACGTTCAACGCACAGCCGCCGGCGAAGGCCAGCTTGCCGGTTTCCTTGAGCACGTCGCCCAGGTAATGGTCGATCATCTGCAACGCCAGTTTCTCGAACAGCGCTTGCATGCTCGCGGCGTAGTGGATGTACGGCTCGTCGGCGATGTCGCCTTCGCGCTTGGGACCCAGCCACTCGATCAGCTTCGGCGAGAAGTAGAAACCCTTGCCCTTCTCTTTATAACGGCGCAGGCCGATGACGTTGGCGTAGTCGGTGTTGATCACCAGCTCGCCGTTCTCGAACGAGGCCAGACGCGAGAAGTCGTACTTGCTGGCGTCGCCGTACGGCGCCATGCCCATGACCTTGAACTCGCCGTCGAGCATCTCGAAACCGAGGAACTCGGTGATCGCACCGTACAGGCCGCCGAGGGAATCCGGATCGAAGAATTCCTTGATCTTGTGGATCTTGCCGTTTTCGCCGTAACCGAAGAAGGTCGTGGCGTACTCACCCTTGCCGTCGATGCCGAGGATCGCGGTTTTCTCTTTGAAACCGGAACAGTGGTAAGCGCTGGAAGCGTGAGCCAGGTGATGCTCGACGGGCTCGATCTTGATTTTCTTCGGGTCGAAGCCCAGTTGCTCCAGGCACCAGACGATCTTGTTGCGATAGCGCTTGTAGCGACGGTTGCCCATCAGGATCGCGTCGAGGGCGCGGTCCGGGGCGTACCAGTAACGCTTGGCGTAGTGCCAGCGCGCCTTGCCGAACAGGCTGATCGGTGCGAACGGAATCGCAACCACGTCAACGTCGGACGGCTTGATGCCCGCCTGCTCGAGGCAGAACTTCGCCGATTCGTATGGCATGCGGTTCTTTGCATGTTTATCGCGCACAAAGCGCTCTTCTTCAGCCGCCGCGACCAGCTTGCCGTCGATGTACAAGGCTGCGGAAGGATCATGGCTAAGGGCGCCGGACAGGCCAAGAATCGTCAATGCCACAGGGGTCTAGCCTCTTTAGTCTGCATGCAGGCGCAACGCGCCTCAAAAATTAATGTGCCCTCGCAAGGGGCGAGAGACAGCTAAAGGGCGGGATTATAGCGTAAACATGCCGGGAATGACCCTACGGTTATCAGCGGCGTAAACATGACCCAAGGCCAGGACGCACGGCCAGGATCATCCGCGACCCGGCCGCCAGTAAATCCTGAGATTGCCATCGACCCCCTGCCGGTAAATCGTGTACGGCAAGGCAACGGTGTCCAGCGCACCGGACAACGCCAGGTCCAGCAAAACCAGCGGTACAAGAAAACCCGTGGGGTCCGGCGGTGCATTCAGCACACAAAAATCGTAGGCCATCCCGCTGTAGATTCGCGGGATGGACTGGCAGTAGGTTTTTTGTTTGCGCAGGTCACGCGCCGCGTCTTCGTCATTTTGCAGGACGGTGACGGCGGTGCCGCAGCCAGATAGCGCCAGTGAGAATGTGCCGAGCAGAACAGCCGTTTTAATCGTCAAGATTTGCCCTCCATGAACGTCAGGCAAACTAGCATTGCGGCTATTCGGGGCACAGTTCATGGGGTCCGGAGAACATGTAGGACATTTCATAAGAACTTGTCCGCCAATCTCGGGTGACTGTTCCAGCCCCATCGCGAGCAAGCTTGCTCCTACAGGATCTGCAGCGGGCACAGAATGTGTGTTTGCCGCAGACCCTGCAGGAAATTCAGGCAGCGCTGGCGATTTCTTTGGGCAGCCGCTGATCGATAACCTGATACAGCGCGCTGCTCTCAGGCCAATTGCGCATGAACCGCGCCCGGTCCCGCGCATACGCCGGGGCGAAGCTGGCGAGCGAGCCGTGCTGACGCATCGCGTCCAGATCGATCAGTGCCCAGCGATCTTCCTGCCAGAACAGGTTGTGGCCCTTGAAGTCGCCATGACTGATCCGCTCGCGAATCAGCTCTGCAAACAACTGATCCAGCGCCACCAGCTCTGCCTCGGGCGCTTCACCGCTTTCAACGTACGGCGCAAACCGCTCGATGATGTCCGGCCCCGCCAAATGCTCGGTCACCAGATACGCCCGGCTGCGCAACCAGAGAAAACGTTTTTCCAGCACGGCCAGCGGTTTCGGCGTGGCAAAACCAAGGAATGCCAGCCGATTGCCTTCGCGCCATGAGTGCCAGGCACGGCTCGGGCGCCAGAAGCGCTTGAGCCAGTGGGCAAAGCCTTTGATGTTGTAGCGCTTGATTACCAGCGTCCGACCGTCCACCGCGACTTTTCCGACACTCGCCGCGCCGCCGGTCTTGTACAGATGGCCCTGATCGAGCAATGCATCGGCCTGCTCCAGCACCGGCAACATCGCTGTTTCTTCCTCGCGGCGAATCGCCCGCAACCCGAAGGCCCCGCGCTGCACACTGAACAGCGTGCATTCGCGTCCGACCTTGATCAGGAAGTCCTTGAGGCGCCAGCTGCGGACCTTGTCGATCTGTTTCTGCAACGCTTCCATGGGCAAGGCATGCTCGCCATTGCTCAGCAGGTAATAGACCAGCAATTCTTCGGTGAAAGGCTCCAGCGCCTTGGGCAACTGGGCGAAAAACACCCCGAGGTTTTCCAGGACTTTCTGCCGCGACAATGGCTGGCCGGGGGTTTCGCTACAGATCCCGGCGCCGTCGATCAGATACAGTCGACCGCCCTGGCGCAGCAGGTTGTCCAGGTGCAGGTCTTCCTGCCACAGCCCTTTGCGGTGCATCTGGCCGATCGCGCCCAACGCCTCGGCCAACACGGCCCCTTGCCCATCCGCGAGCACCGGCAAGTGCTCGACCTGTTTCCAGGTATCCCCCAGGCTCTCGGCGCCTTCAAGGAAATCGAACAGCAGCCAGCCGCCCTCGCCGTCCTTCAAGCCGTCGGCCAGCAGCTGCGGCGTGGTCAGACCTTGAGCGGCGAGCAAGCGAACACCGTCCAGTTCTCGCTGAAAATGCCGGGCCGCCTTGGTGCCGACCAACAACTTGGCCAGCACCGGACGACCACGCCAGACACCGGCGCCGACATAACGCTGGCCCGGCAACACCCGCAACAGACTCAACAATTGCAACTCGGCAGGACCGGCGGCATCGGCCAGTGAAACGCTCAGCGGCAGAGCCGGGCTACGGCCGGTGTTTTTCAGTTCGGACAAACGCATCAGCGCGCCTCCTTGTGGCTGCGCCGCGCGGTCAGTCGCGCCAGCCAGCTGTCGATCAGCGAACTGTCCTGCGATTGATCCAGGTAAGCGGCCAGCAATTCACGTACCTGCGCATCGCTCCACTCGGGCGCCCGCCGCGTCAACGGTTCCAGATCCTTGACCCGGTCACGTCGGCCCCACAGCAGCGGCCGGGTTTTCTCCAGGTCGATCAATTGAGCCTGGTAACCGTCGCCCGTGGCCCGCAGAAAAATGTGTTTGGGATAGAAGCAGCCATGAACCTGACGCGCCGCGTGCAGGCGCCGAGCCAGCTCGCCACACGCCTGCAAAATCGCCGAGTGCTGCGCACCACTTAACTCCGACCAGCGCTGCAACAGCGAATCCAGGTCATCCCAACCGTCCAGCGCACGGGTCAGCAGAATCGCCCGGACTTCGCCATCGACTTTGCGCTCACCGAAGAACGCCGCTTTCAGCGCCGGAATGCCAAGTTTTTCATAACGACTGATGTTGCGAAATTCCCGGGCAAAACTGGGTTCGCCAAACGGCGCATGCAACGTGCGCATCTGGTAGTTGCTTTGCCGTTTGAGGTAGAAGCCGTGACCTTCAAGATCCAGCCGAAACACGCTGCTCCAGCCACCGCGCACGGTGTTGGGCTCATCCACGGCATCAAGCTGCCTGGCCCAAAGCGCATCGAAGTTGCCGAGGCCGTGGCGCTCCAGTAGCGCACGGTCTTCAGCAGCCAGAAAATCAGTCATTCGCGTCCCTCGAAAAATCTAACCACGTGCCGGATCCGTTTTTTGTCGGCGGCATTGAGTCGTGTCCGTTGGCTGTATTGCAGGTAAAAGCGCAGGCGTTGAGTCGCCGACAGCTGATACTTGGCGACCTTGTCCAGGCACGCCAGATCCTTGGTGATACGGTACTTGAGCCAGAAGCCGCGCCAGAAATTACCGTTGGGGCAATCGATCAGGAACAGCCGGGCCTGGTCGTCGATCAACAGGTTGCGCCACTTCAGATCGTTATGGGTGAAGCGGTGGTCGTGCATGGTCCGGGTATAACCGGCCAATTGCCGACTGACATGATCGACCCAGGCGCGGTCCGCCAGTTTTGGATCATGCCGTTCAGCCAGGATGGACAGGTCTACGGTATGCGGCAGTTCAAGGGTAATCATCGCCCCGCGAGCGTACGCCGCACCGCGCCGCTCCAGCCCCCAGGCCACCACTTCAGCAGTGGGAATGCCCCATTTGGCAAAGCGCTTGAGGTTCTGCCACTCCATTTTCACCCGCGGCTTGCCCAGATAACGGCGCAAGCCCTTGCCCGCGCCGACGTAACGTTTGACGTAATAGTTGACGCCATTGCGATTGACGCGGATGACTTCGGACAACGGATCGTGAGTCAGTCGCTCGCCCTTAAGCGCAAACACCGCTTCAAGGCTGCCGAAATCTTCTGCCAGCTCGCTATAAGCAGGTTCCAGTTTCCAGCCCGACATCAGAGCGCATCCCCGTATCGCTGTTTACGGTCGTAGAGTTTGTTGGCCTTGCCTTCCAGCCAGGCGAGCAGCCCCGCTTCTTCCGACAGAACCTGGCGCAGCGGTTGCTGGAAGTAGCCCTTGAGGAAACGCAATTTGTCGCGCTGGGTCAAGCCGATGTCCAGGGCCGAGAAGTACAGCGCCGCCAGATCCTTGTTACGCCAGCGCTGGGTAATCGTCGGGCGGGTCTGGGCGCGGTGCAGGTCGATCACCGAAAGTTTGAAATCGTCGGCGGTCACCGGTTTATCGGTGTGCAACAGGAAGTGGCAGATGTAGCAGTCGCGATGGTTGACCCCGGCACGGTGCATCATGCCGGTCATGCGCGCGACTTCGGCGATCAGCGCGCGCTTGAGTTTGGGCTCCGGCGGTTGCTTGACCCAGTCGATACTGAAATCTTCGAGGCTGACGGTCGGCGCCAGCTCTTCGGTAACGATGAACGAATGCTGGTCCGCCGGGTTGCTGCCCTTTTCACCGTAGGCGACAGCTGTCATGGTCGGCACACCGACTTCCTGCAGGCGCTGAATGGCTTTCCACTCCTGGCCCGCACCGAGCACCGGCAGTTTGGCGGTCAGCAGGTTCTTGAAGATCTCGCCCCAGCCAATGCCACGGTGGATCTTCACGAAAAAACCATGGCCGTTCACTTCGGTGCGCAAGGTCCGGCGCGCTTCCAGCTCGCGATAAACCTCGCCCTGCAAGCCTTCGACTTCGGCGAACGGGTCGCGCCCGGCCCAAAGGCTCTTGAACGGTTCAGCCAGCATCAACTTCATTTAGCGTGCTCCGCCAGAATCACATCGGCCGCGTGTTGCGGCATGCTGTAGAGGTCGGCCGTCTCGGCGAAAGCCAGACCATTGCGGCTCCAGGCCGCCCGTGCTTGAGCGTCGTTCAACATGCGGGTCAGGTATTGCGTCAGTTGCGCCTGATCGAAGGGTTCATCCAGCACCAGGCCGGCGTCGGCCTCGGCGATGTAATGGGCGTAACCGCACACGGCGCTGACCAGTACCGGCAACCCGGCCACCAGGGCTTCGAGCAACACGGTCCCGGTGTTTTCGTTGTACGCCGGGTGGATCAACAGGTCAGCACCCAGCAGAAAACGCGGGATATCACTACGACCCTTGAGGAACGTCACGTTGTCGCCGAGCCCCAAGGTGGCGCTCTGCACCTGGAATAACTTGGGGTCATCCTGGCCAATTACAAACAGCCGGGTGCGTTTCTTCAGGTCAGCGGGCAATGCGGCCAGCGCCTTGAGGCTGCGATCCACGCCCTTGGTCTTGAACCCGGAGCCGATCTGCACCAGCAACAACTCGTCGTCCTGCAGGTTGAATTCACGACGGAACCCGGCACGAATCTCAGCCGCATTCGGTGGCGCACGACGGTCCTGAGAAATGCCCGGCGGCAACAAATGGAAGCGTTCCAGCGGCGTGTCGTAATGTTTGATGAACAGTGGTTGCTGGACTTCGGAGATCATCAGTACTTCAGTCTTGGCGTCCTTGGCGAACACCGCGCGCTCGTACTCGGCGAAGTGCCGGTAGCGGCCCCAACGACGGTACAGCGAGTTGCGCAGGTTCTGCGCCTTGTCTTCGAAGCAGCCGTCGGCGGCGTAGTAGACGTCCAGGCCTGGCATTTTGTTGAAACCGATCAGACGGTCCACCGGACGCTTGGCCAGATCGGCCTCCATCCACTCGCTGAGTTTCTCGTTGCGACGATGATTGAAGAACGCCTTGACCGGCGCCACCAGCACTTCGAAACCCGGCGGGATGTCGCCTTCCCAGATCAGCGTGTAGACACGAATCTGATGACCGCGCTGCTGACATTCCAGGGCAATGCGCATGAAATCGCGCTGCAAGCCCCCGAACGGAAAGTACTTGTACAAGACGAATGCCAATTGCATCAGCGCAGCTCCTCAGCCAGTAACAACGTGCTCAGTCGGGTCGCGACACGCTCGGGATTCAAACGCGTGAAGCACAGCGGCGACTCGCGTTTCAGGTCAAACCGGCGGGCATCTTCGGCCGTCGGTTGATAGGTGCATTTCTTTTGCAGGCAGGGTGCGCAGGGGAAATCACTGGCCATGTGAATCTGTGCCTTGCCATACGCGCCGGTCAGGCCAGGGTTGGTCGGACCGAACAGCGACAGCGTTGGCACATCGAGTGCGGCCGCGAGGTGACCGAGACCGGTGTCCACCGCCACGCACGCTTGCGCACCGGCCAGCACTTTGCCGATGCCCGCCAGGTTCAACTTGGGCAGTACTTCGACGTGGCGCATGTCTTTGGCGATGCGTTCAGCCCGGGCCTTCTCGGCCGGATTGCCCCACGCCAGCTTCACGCCGACGCCCAGATAGCCAACGCGCTCGGCCAGTTCGCGCCAATAGGCTTCAGGCCAGTGCTTGGTGTCCCAGGTGGTGCCGTGCAGGAACAGCACGTAAGGATTCTTGCGCGGCAATTCCACCAAGCGCTCGACGTTCAGACCGTAATCGCCCAGACCTTTTGGCAAGTCGTAACCCAGGGCGATGGCGAACAGCTGACGCACTCGCTCCACCGCGTGTTGACCACGGGCCACCGCCAGGCGTCGGTCATAAAAACGCGCAGCAATCGGCTCGCGCGCCGATCCTTTATCCAGGCCCGCCACCGGCGCCTTGACGTAGCGGGTCAGCAACGCGCTTTTCAACAGGCCTTGCGCGTCAATCACCAGATCATATTTCGTGGCGCGAACGCTTTGCTTGAAGCGCTTCCACTCGCCACTCTTGATGGTTTGCCAGATGTTCTTGCGCCAGCGACGGATCGCCACCGGAATCACCTTGCCCACGGCCGGGTGCCAGGTCGGGATCTCGGCGAAACCTTCTTCCACCACCCAGTCGAACGTGATGCCGGGAATCGCCCGGGATGCGTCGGTCAACGCCGGCAACGCATGAATCACGTCGCCCAGCGAAGAAGTCTTGATCAGCAGAACCCGCAAACTATTTGACCTCGACCACAGTGCCCTGCAACCGCTGCAAGGCTTCGTTCACCGCTTGCGGCATCAGCTGGCGCAGGCAGTTGTAATGACCAAAGCGGCACGTGCGATCAAAGCACGGGCTGCATTCGATGCCCAGGCGCACGATCTCGACATGTTCGGCCAGCGGTGGCGTGAAGCCCGGCGACGTCGAACCGTACACCGCCACCAACGGGCGGTTCAGTGCCGCCGCGACGTGCATCAGGCCGGAATCGTTGGACACCACCGAGTCCGCGCAGGACATCAGGTCGATAGCCTCGGCCAGGGACGTACCGCCGCTGAGGTTCACCGACTCTTCACGCAGGCCGGGAATCAGCCGCGCGCGAATGTCTTCGCCCACGGCGTGATCGTTTTTCGAACCGAACAGCCAGACTTGCCAGCCTTCGCGAATCTTCGCTTCGGCGACCTGGGCGTAATGCTCGGACGGCCAGCGCTTGGACTCGCCAAACTCGGCACCAGGGCATAGCGCCAACACCGGACGGTCGAGGCTCAAGCCGAATTTGGCCAGCGCCGCTTCACGGGTGACCGGATCGATCTGCAAGCTCGGGCGCGGATACGGTTTCGGCAGATCAAGGCCGGGCTCGTACGCCAGCGCCATGAAGCGCTCGATCATCAGCGGGTAACGTTCTTTGTCCAGCGTGCGCACGTCATTGAGCAGGCCGTAGCGGAACTCGCCACGCCAGCCGGTGCGTTTCGGGATACCGGCGAAGAACGGCACCAGCGCCGACTTCAGGGAGTTGGGCAGCAGGATCGCCTGGTCGTACTGGCCGGCCAGGGATTTGCCGATGCGCCGACGCGTCGCCAGTTCCAGCGCGCCGTGGCCGAGCGGAAAGCTCAAGGCCTGGCGAACTTCGGGCATGCGCTCAAGAATCGGCCGGCTCCACTCGGGGGCCAGCACGTCGATTTCGCATTGCGGGTGGCGTTGCTTGAGACACTGAAACAGTGTCTGCGCCATCACCATGTCACCGACCCAACTGGGCCCAACGATCAGAATTTTCATGTGGTTTCCAAAAACGAACCGGGGAGGCATACGCCTCCCCGCCTCGAGAATTCTACAAAACACTGCAGATCTACTGTGGGAGTTTGCTCCCACATTGGGTATTGGTGCACATCCAGTGCGGTGCAGCTTAGCTGCCTCAATTTACAAAACAACGCAGATCTACTGTAGGAGCAAGCTTGCTCGCGATGAGGCCATCACATCCAGCATTGGTGGTGACTGACACTCCGCCATCGCGAGCAAGCTTGCTCCTACAGGGGTATTCGGTGCTGCCACTGTCCGGTTTCAGCTTAGTCCCAGCTCGCGCCAGATCCGCAACACCTGCCGCCGCTCGTCCGCGAACTGGTCGCCCGGTATCACCCCGGCGTCCTTCTGCAAGGCCTGCCGGTGCGCGGCGGAGCGGTAGGCTTTATAGGCCTCGCGCAACAGGCTGGCGTCTTCGGCGGGCATCAGCCCTTCGTGTTCCAGCTCTTCCAGAATGCGGATATTGTCGGTCCAGCGCAGCAATGGCGGGTGTGTTTCGGACCACGCCAGAGCCGCGTATTGCACCATAAATTCAATATCGACGATACCTCCCGCGTCCTGCTTGAGATCGAACGGCGCCGTGGCTTCGAAGGCATTCGCCCCGGTGCCGGCCGCGGTGCTCTTGCTGCCAAGGTTATCGCGCATCTTCGCGCGCATCTCGCTGACCTCCTGACGCAAGGTCGGTAAATCCCGAACTTTGCCCAATATCGCCGCACGAACCTTCTCGAACGCCTGGCCGACATCCTGACTGCCCACCAGCACCCGCGCCCGTACCAGCGCCTGATGTTCCCAGGTCCAGGCTTCGTTTTCCTGATAACGGGCAAACGCCCCGAGCGAACTCACCAGCAGGCCCGAAGCACCGGATGGTCGCAGGCGCATGTCCACCTCATACAGCTGACCGGAGTTGGTCTGGGCGGTGAGCAAGTGAATGATCCGCTGCCCCAGCCGGGTGAAAAATTGCGCGCCGTCGATCGGTTTCGGCCCGTCGGTTTCTGCCTGCGGATCGCCATCATGAATGAACACCAGGTCCAGGTCCGAACCATGCCCGAGTTCCAGCCCGCCGACTTTCCCGTAACCGACAATGATGAAGCCGGGATCGCACAAGGTGCCATCGGTGCGCTGCGGCGTGCCGTACTTGGCCACGGTCTGGCGCCAGGCCAGGGCCAGCACTTGTTCGAGGATCGCTTCAGCGAGCCAGGTCAGGTAATCGCTGACTTTCATCAGCGGCAGGCTGCCGGCGATTTCCGACGCGGCGACGCGCAAACGGTGCGCCAGTTTGAAATGGCGCAGGGCTTCCATTTGTTGTTCGAGGTCATCCTCGGGGATTCGTGTCAGGCGTTCGCGCAACTCGGCGGCCAGTTCCGGCGCCAAGGGCGGTTTGAACAACCGGCCTTCGTTGAGCAATTCGTCGAGCAGCAGCGGGAAGCGCGTGATCTGTTCAGCGATCCACGGGCTCGCGGCGCACAAGGTCAGCAAACGTCGCAGCGCGCCGGGGTTTTCAGTCAGCAGCACCAGGTACGCGGAGCGTCGGGCCACCGCTTCGACCAGTGGCAGCACACGCTCCAGCACCAGATCCGGGTTGGCGTGCTCGACCGCCTGAGCCAGCAACCGTGGAATGAACGCATCAAGGCGTTCGCGACCCAGACGCTGCATCGCGCGCAATTGCGGGCTGCTGCGCAGGCTGGCCAAGGCCTTCAGCGCTTTGGTGGCATCGACGAAACCGCCCTCCTCCAATTGGCGACAAGCGGCCTCTTCGTCCTGCGCCTCCTCCCACAATGGTAGCCATTCACCGCCGACCACCACTTCGCTTTCGGTGCCTTCCTCTTCATCAGGGTCGGCGATCACCTGGCCAAAGTGCCAGGCCACGCGACCGCGCCAATACATCAGCTGCTCATGGAAGGCGTCCCAATCGGCGAAGCCCAACATAAAGGCAATGCGCGCCTGGTCCTGCGCCCCGTCCGGCAACATCTGCGTCTGGCGGTCGGCAATCGCCTGGATCGCGTGCTCGGTGTAACGCAGGAATTCGTAGCCTTCGCGCAGCTCGCTGACCACCGCCGGCGGCAAGTAACCCTGACCTTCCAGCGTGCTCAGTACTTTTAATAGAGGACGTTGTTGCAGGCTCAGGTCGCGGCCACCGTGGATCAGCTGGAACGCCTGGGCGATAAACTCGACTTCGCGGATGCCGCCGGAGCCGAGCTTGATATTGTCGGCCATGCCTTTGCGCCGGACTTCCTGCTGAATCAGCTGCTTCATCGTGCGCAGCGCTTCGATGGCGGAGAAGTCCAGGTAACGCCGGTAAACGAAGGGGCGCAGCATGTCTTGCAGCTGCGCGCCGGCCACTTGGTCGCCGGCCACCACCCGCGACTTGATCATCGCGTAGCGTTCCCAGTCTCGGCCCTGATCCTGGTAATACTGCTCCAGCGCGTTGAAGCTCAACACCAGCGCACCCGACGAACCGTAAGGGCGCAGGCGCATGTCGACGCGGAACACAAAGCCGTCGACGGTCATCGGGTCCAGCGCCTTGATCACGCGCTGACCGAGGCGGATGAAGAATTCCTGATTATCCAGCGAGCGTTTCACGCCGACGGTTTCGCCGCCTTCGGGGTAGGCGAAGATCAGGTCGATGTCCGACGACAGGTTCAACTCGACCGCGCCAAGCTTGCCCATGCCGAGAATGACCATCTGCTGCGGCTCGCCACTGCGTCGGCCGGTGGGCACGCCAAACTGCTGGCAATGCCGCGAGTACAACCACTGATAGGCCTGATCGATGCTCGCATCGGCCATGTCCGAGAGGTCGCGGCAGGTCTGGACCAGATCGGCCTGACGGGTCAGGTCGCGCCAGATGATCCGCACTTGATGACGGGTGCGCTGGCGACGCAGGGCACGACCGAGCTCGTCTTCGGTTTCAGCCGCGTTCACCGCTGCCGCAATCTGCGCGCACAGTTCGCCGGGAGCAAAGCCACGGTCCAGCTCACCGGACTGCACCAGCGCCAGCAACATCAAAGGGTCACGTACGCTCTGTTCAATCACGAAGTCGCTGGCGGCGGTGACGCGGGCGAATTGCGCCCAGCGCTCAGGCGTCCAGGCGGACAGGCCATGATCATCATCAAGAGCCTCGACGGCCGCACGGAACGACTGCTCGGCGCGGGTGACAAACGGCAGGAGAATGCCGGGCAGTTCAGCAAGCGTAGGGAGGCTCATGGTCTATCCTTGATCGGCGTGTAGGAGGCTGCATGTAGTGAATTTTCAAATTGCACTACCTGATCGACTGTCGAACAAAGGTTAGAAATAGCTGAAATTTCTTTATTTTTGGCAGGCAGCATCAAGCTTTCACCTTTTTCGGTTGGCAAAAGACCAACCTTAACGATTATTCTCACAACGTAGCCGGAGGCCACAAGCCGCTCATCTGTAGTTTTACTACTCGTATATACATTCGAATAGCTGAAATGCCCGATGATTTGTAGTAAAACTACACGCCGCCGAATCCTACCTCTCGGCAATCCAAGAATTTATATCGTCTGCCCACAAGGCCAGTCGCAAACTCAGGCAACCGATTCTGGAAGCCTTTCCGCCCTGGAGCAAGCCATGCAAGACCTCGATCCCGTCGAAACCCAGGAATGGCTGGACGCCCTGGAATCGGTTCTCGACAAAGAAGGCGAAGACCGTGCTCACTATCTGATGACCCGTATGGGCGAACTCGCAACCCGCAGCGGTTCGCAATTGCCTTACGCCATCACCACGCCATACCGCAACACCATTCCCGTTACCCACGAAGCACGCATGCCTGGCGACCTGTTCATGGAACGCCGCATTCGCTCGCTGGTACGCTGGAACGCGATGGCCATGGTGATGCGCACGAACCTGAAAGATTCTGACCTGGGCGGTCACATCTCCAGCTTCGCTTCCAGCGCAACCCTGTACGACATCGGCTTCAACTATTTCTTCCAGGCCCCGACCGACGAACACGGCGGCGACCTGATCTACTTCCAGGGCCACACCTCGCCAGGCGTTTACGCCCGTGCGTTCATGGAAGGCCGCATCACCGAAGACCAGATGAACAACTTCCGCCAGGAAGTGGACGGTCAGGGCCTGTCGTCCTACCCGCACCCTTGGCTGATGCCTGATTTCTGGCAGTTCCCGACTGTATCCATGGGTCTGGGCCCGATCCAGGCGATCTACCAGGCGCGCTTCATGAAGTACCTGGAAGCCCGTGGCTTCATTCCGGAAGGCAAGCAGAAAGTCTGGTGCTTCCTGGGCGACGGCGAGTGCGACGAGCCGGAATCCCTGGGCGCGATCTCGCTGGCTGGCCGCGAGAAGCTCGACAACCTGATCTTCGTCATCAACTGCAACCTGCAGCGCCTCGACGGCCCGGTTCGCGGCAACGGCAAGATCATCCAGGAACTCGAAGGTGTGTTCCGCGGTGCTCAGTGGAATGTGACCAAAGTCATCTGGGGCCGTTTCTGGGACCCACTGCTGGCCAAAGACGTCGACGGTATCCTGCAACGTCGCATGGACGAAGTCATCGACGGCGAGTACCAGAACTACAAAGCCAAAGACGGCGCGTTCGTGCGTGAACACTTCTTCAACACGCCAGAACTCAAGGCGATGGTTGCAGACCTGTCCGACGACGAGATCTGGAAACTCAACCGTGGCGGCCACGACCCGTACAAGGTCTACGCGGCGTACCACGAAGCGGTCAACCACAAAGAACAACCGACCGTCATCCTGGCCAAGACCATCAAAGGTTATGGCACCGGTGCCGGCGAAGCGAAAAACACTGCGCACAACACCAAGAAAGTCGACGTCGACAGCCTGAAGTTGTTCCGTGATCGTTTCGACATCCCGGTCAAAGACGACGAGCTGGAAAACCTGCCGTTCTTCAAGCCAGAGCCAAACAGCGCCGAAGCCCGCTACCTGAGCGAGCGCCGTACTGCACTGGGCGGCTTCGTGCCACAGCGCCGCGCGCAGAGCTTCAGCGTACCGACGCCATCGCTGGATACGCTCAAGGCGATCCTCGACGGCTCGGGCGACCGTGAAATTTCCACCACCATGGCCTTCGTGCGGATCCTCGCGCAGCTGGTCAAGGACAAGGAAATCGGCCCGCGCATCGTTCCGATCATCCCGGACGAAGCCCGTACCTTCGGTATGGAAGGCATGTTCCGTCAGTTGGGCATCTACTCCTCCGTCGGCCAGCTCTACGAGCCAGTCGATAAAGACCAGGTGATGTTCTACAAGGAAGACAAAAAGGGCCAGATCCTCGAAGAAGGCATCAACGAAGCGGGCGCCATGAGCTCCTTCATCGCTGCCGGTACTTCGTACTCCAGCCACAACCAGCCAATGCTGCCGTTCTACATCTTCTACTCGATGTTCGGCTTCCAGCGTATCGGCGACCTGGCCTGGGCTGCCGGCGACAGCCGTACCCGTGGCTTCCTGATCGGCGGCACCGCCGGCCGGACCACGCTGAACGGCGAAGGCCTGCAACACGAAGACGGTCACAGCCACATCCTGGCTGCCACCATCCCGAACTGCCGCACCTATGATCCAACCTACGGCTACGAGCTGGCGGTGATCATTCAGGACGGCATGAAGAAGATGACCGAAGAGCAGCAGGACGTTTTCTACTACATCACCGTGATGAACGAGTCCTACCAGCAGCCAGCCATGCCGGCCGGTGTCGAGGAAGGCATCATCAAGGGCATGTACCTGCTCGAAGAAGACACCCGCGAAGCGGCGCACCACGTTCAGCTGATGGGCTCCGGCACCATCCTGCGTGAAGTCCGTGAAGCGGCGAAGATCCTGCGTGAGCAGTTCAACGTTGGCGCCGACGTGTGGAGCGTTACCAGCTTCAACGAACTGCGTCGCGATGGCCTGGCCGTCGAGCGCACCAACCGTCTGCACCCTGGCCAGAAGCCTAAACTGAGCTACGTCGAAGAGTGCCTGAACGGCCGTCAAGGTCCGGTCATCGCGTCTACCGACTACATGAAGCTGTTCGCTGAGCAAATTCGTCAGTGGGTCCCGTCCAAGGAATTCAAAGTCCTGGGCACCGACGGTTTCGGCCGCAGTGACAGCCGCAAAAAGCTGCGTCACTTCTTCGAAGTCGATCGTCATTTCGTGGTGTTGGCAGCCCTGGAAGCATTGGCTGACCGTGGTGACATCGAACCTAAAGTGGTGGCTGAAGCCATCGCCAAGTTCGGTATCAACCCGGAAAAACGCAACCCACTGGACTGCTGAGGAGAGATTCTGTGAGCGAACTCATTCGCGTACCTGACATCGGCAGCGGTGAAGGTGAAGTAATTGAACTGTTTGTGAAGGTCGGCGACCGTATCGAAGCCGACCAGAGCATCCTGACACTTGAGTCGGACAAGGCGAGCATGGAAGTGCCTGCGCCGAAGGCCGGTATCATCAAGAGCCTGAAAGTGAAGCTGGGCGACCGCCTGAAAGAAGGCGACGAACTGCTGGAGCTGGAAGTCGAAGGTGCTGCTGCGGCCCCTGCGGCTGCCGCGCCTGCTGCCAAAGCCGCAGAGAAACCGGCCGCTGCTCCAGCGCCGGCCGCTCCTGCTGCTGCGCCAGCTGCCGCTTCGGTTCAGCAAGTGCACGTGCCGGACATCGGTTCGGCAGGCAAGGCCCAGATCATCGAGATCCAGGTCAAGGTCGGCGACACCGTCGAGGCTGATCAGTCGCTGATCACCCTGGAATCCGACAAGGCGAGCATGGAAATTCCATCGCCTGCCGCTGGCGTGATCAAAGCCATCAGCGTCAAGCTCAACGACGAAGTCGGCACCGGCGACCTGATTCTGGACCTGGAAGTGGCAGGTGCTGCGGCACCGGCTGCGGCCGCACCAGCTCAGGCTGCTGCTCCTGCCGCTGCACCTGCGCCAACCGCTGCCGCCCCGGCCGCACCGGTTGCCGACAGCGTTCAGGACATTCACGTCCCGGACATCGGTTCGGCGGGCAAGGCCAAGATCATCGAAGTACTGGTCAAGGCCGGTGACACCGTCGCCGCCGACCAGTCGCTGATCACCCTGGAATCCGACAAGGCGAGCATGGAAATCCCATCGCCTGCCGCTGGCGTGGTGGAAAGCATTTCCATCAAGCTGGATGACGAAGTCGGTACCGGCGACCTGATCCTGAAGCTGAAAGTCAAAGGCGCTGCGCCTGCTGCTGCCCCGGCTGCGGCGTCGGCTCCAGCCGCTGCGGCACCGAGCGCTCCTGCGCCAGCCGCCGCTGCTCCTGCTGCTCCAGCACCTGCGGCGGCTCCGGCCAAGTCGGGCGCCAAGGTTCACGCAGGCCCTGCCGTACGCCAACTGGCCCGCGAATTCGGCGTCGAGCTGAGCGCGGTCAGCCCAAGCGGCCCGCACGGTCGTGTGCTGAAAGAAGACGTGCAGGTTTACGTCAAAGCCATGATGCAGAAGGCCAAGGAAGCACCGGCCGCTGCTGCCGGCGCAACCGGCGGCGCGGGCATCCCGCCGATTCCGGTCGTGGACTTCAGCCGCTTCGGTGAAACCGAAGAAGTGCCGATGACTCGCCTGATGCAAATCGGCGCGTCGAGCCTGCACCGCAGCTGGTTGAACATCCCGCACGTGACTCAGTTCGATTCGGCTGATATCACCGAGCTGGAAGCGTTCCGTATCGCTCAGAAAGCCGTTGCAGAGAAGGCTGGCGTCAAGCTGACCATCCTGCCGCTGCTGCTCAAATCCTGCGCGCACATGCTCAAGGAACTGCCGGACTTCAACAGTTCGCTGGCACCAAGCGGCAAGGCGATCATCCGCAAGAAGTACGTAAACATCGGCTTCGCCGTCGACACCCCTGAAGGCCTGCTGGTTCCGGTCATCAAAAACGTCGACCAGAAGAGCCTGTTGCAACTGGCAGCCGAAGCCGCTGCGCTGGCTGCCAAAGCCCGCGACAAGAAGCTCACCGCTGACGACATGCAAGGCGCCTGCTTCACCATTTCCAGCCTCGGCCACATTGGCGGCACCGGCTTCACGCCGATCGTCAACGCGCCGGAAGTGGCGATCCTCGGTGTTTCCAAGGCAACCATCCAGCCAGTCTGGGACGGCAAAGCCTTCCAGCCGAAACTGATGCTGCCGCTGTCGCTGTCCTACGATCACCGTGTGATCAACGGCGCCGCTGCTGCACGCTTCACCCAGCGTCTGAGCAGCCTGCTGGCGGACATCCGCACCATCTTGCTGTAACACCGGCCGGCCCTCCTTCACCGGAGGGCCGTTCGCGTTTCACGTTTTCCGAGCGCCACGCTCGTACCTCAACCCCGCCAATTTGGCGGGGCTTTTTTTGACTTGAAGAAAGTCACTTTCCTACGTTAGTGGTTGAGTTAGCCCACAACTCGAATCCACTTCGGCACGATATTTTTTGCCGGCCTCCCACTAGGCTTGGTTATACAAATGACTAACTAAAAGTTTAGTCGGCTTACTTATTTAGTTAATACCCCTTCGAATGGATTCGAATATGTTTAAACCTACAGTCGGCCCGATTATTGGCCACACTACAACTCAACATGCCCGTATCTTTTTACGTGGCGAGTTACAAGAAGACACTTTGGTATTTGGTGGAATTCGTTATCGACGCAGCGGTGATACGCCGTGGTCCAAAGCGATGTTCAAACAACTGACAAGCGCGCGCGACATGTGCGACGTCTTTGCCCTCAACGATCTTGCCACCGATACCGAGTACGAATACCAGGCAGGCTGGTTCAGCCCCATGAGCCCCGTGCACACCGTGGAGACGGTTCAGGAACTGCCGCTGCAATGGCCCAGGCATGTCTACCGTTTCAGCACCCAGCCCGGCAATCCCACAGCGCCACGGGCTTACATCGTCGGGTCATGCCGTTACCTGCGGATGACGGTCGGTGCACCTTCGTTCCCGCACCTGGGCGACCGGATCTTTGCCTCCATCACGAACCTGGCGCAGCGCGCCGAAACGCCCATCAGCGCCCTGTTGATGACTGGCGACCAAGTCTATATCGATGACTTGAACATCATCGCACCTGATCGGGAATACAAGGAAATACTCAGCAAGTACCGCATGGCTTTTTCCCAGCCGCATATTTCAAAGTTAATGTCCGGCACGCCGACTTACATGATCCTTGACGACCATGAAATAGAAGATAACTGGCCCGCCAATAAAAACGAAAACGATGACCTTCTCTATAACAATGCCATCGCCGCTTATGAGTTGTATCAAGCCAGCCATAGCCCGGCCCATGAGTTGCTTGAAGATGGGAACATCCATCAGCACTTGGAGCGCTATTGGTATCAATTCACCAACGGGGATATCGAATGGTTTGTCACCGACAGCCGGACCCGACGCAACCTGTCGGCCGGCGACCGGCGCATTCTCGACGAAGAGCAGGAGCAGGCCCTGTGCGAATGGCTGATCCACAGCCCGGCCCGGGTCAAATTCGTGGTCACCAGCGTGATGTTCTACCCCGACCGAAAACGCCTGGGCGATGACGCCTGGAAAGTCTTTCCGGAGCAACGACTACGGTTGCTGGAGACTATTCGTACACGCCGCATCAAGAACGTGTTCTTCGTGTCCGGTGATGTGCACGGCTCCCTGACCAGTCGATTGACCCACAGCGAAGACCCGGACTTCGAGGTGCACACCATCGTCTCCTCGCCGCTGTGCAACAGCAAATTGCTGCCCTACGCCAAAGCCTCCACCTTCATCCTTGATCAGCCACTAGCCCGAACAGCCGCCGGAGATTATCGGCATGAACTGACCAGCCAGGTCATCAGCCAGGACAATTTCGCGCACCTGATCGTTGAGCCAGAACAGATCCGCGTCAGTTATCACGACCGCGATGGCAAACTTTTACAGTCGACGAGCATTACGTTGCGGTGATGCCAAAAACATCGCCAGCAAGCCGGCTCCTACAGGATTTACGCGATCCCCTGTAGGAGCCAGCTTGCTGGCGATAGCGGCCTCAAATTTTGCGCCGCCCTTCAGACCGCCATCGCTGGCAAGCCAGGCTCCCACAGATCCGGTGTCGCCCCGCAGATCGAGAAATCACGCCCCCCCCCTGTAGGAGCCGGCTTGCTGGCGATAGCGGCCTCAAACTCTGCGCCGCCCTTCAGGCCGCCATCGCTGGCAAGCCAGGCTCCTACAGGTCCGGTGTCGCCCCGCAGATCGAGAAATCACGCAACCCCCCTGTAGGAGCCGGCTTGCTGGCGATAGCGACCTCAAATTTCGCGCCGCCCTCCAGACCGCCATCGCTGGCAAGCCAGGCTCCTACAGGTCCGGTGTCGCCCCGCAGATCGAGAAATCACGCAACCCCCCTGTAGGAGCCGGCTTGCTGGCGATAGCGACCTCAAATTTCGCGCCGCCCTCCAGACCGCCATCGCTGGCAAGCCAGGCTCCTACAGGTTCGGTGTCGCCCCGCAGATCGAGAATTACCCCACCTCCCCTGTAGGAGCCGGCTTGCTGGCGATAGCGACCTCAAACTCTGCGCCGCCCTTCAGGCCGCCATCGCTGGCAAGCCAGGCTCCTACAGGTTCGGTGTCGCCCCGCAGATCGAGAATTACCCCACCTCCCCCTGTAGGAGCCAGCTTGCTGGCGATCAGCCGTAACGCTTTTTCCAGCGAAATACGTTAGTTTTCAGCCATTACTGAAGAAATGTTCACGCCGGCCGACATATTCTTATAGCACTTGGCCTTCATGTCTCTTGTCAGTCGGTGTCGCAATGATGCAACCTTGCCGCAGGCAACAGTAAAGAGGGCGAGAGCCCAGCGCGATCAGCACATTCGAAGCGAGTTACCCTCCATGAAAAGCCAACCCGATGCCGCCAGCCGTATGGTGGCCGAGGTAGTGACGCAGTTGCCGGTGCCCTCGCGGCTCGGCATGCTGCGTTTCGAACGGCTGAATGAACCCAGCTGGGCGCTGCTGTTTCTCGATCCCAATTGCGAGCGACAGTTCGGCCTGCCCGCGGTGGAGCTCTGTGCGCTGGTCGGTTCGCCCTATGCCAGCCTGATGGAGCCCGAAGCGCGCTATCAGCTGCATGACGCGGTCCAGCAACAACTCACCGACAGCCCGCATTACCTGATCCGCTACACCTTGCACACCGCCGCAGGCACCCTGAGCCTGCTGGAACTGGGCGAAGCCTACAAACAACACAATCGACACCTGCTGCGCGGCTACCTGCTGGTGGTCGATGGCATGTTCCAAGGCGATCCGCTGCTGCCGGCGCTGGACCTCGAAACCCAGAACTCGCGCTTGCAGATCGCCCTGGAACTCAATCAGCGCGCCCAACAGGAGCAGCTCCTGCACCTGGACCGCGTGCGCGCCCAGCAAGACTTGATCCTGCTGCTGACCCGCCAGCGCTACAGCACCGGCAACTCCCTGCAAGAAGCCGCCGAGCTGATCACCCGCAGCGCCTGTGACATCTACGAAATCGACTGCGCCAGCCTGTGGAACCTCGACGGTTCGATGTTGGTGCCGATCTCGGCGTATCACCGCGCCACCCAGGAATACGCTCTACCGGAGCCGATCGACATCAGCGGCTTCCCCGATTACATGGACGCGCTGCACGGCAGCCGTGCAATCGATGCCCACAATGCGATTCGCGATCCGCGCACCCGGGAAATGGCCGAAAGCCTGCGCCCGCGTGATGTAAACGCGATGCTCGACGCCAGCATTCGTGTCGATGGCCAAGTGGTCGGCGTGCTCTGTCTGGAGCAGACCGGTGCGACCCGCGCCTGGCAGTCCGACGAAATCGCCTTCGCCGGCGAGCTGGCCGACCAGTTCGCCCAGGTCATCAACAACCACAACCGTCGCACCGCCACCAGCGCCCTGCACCTGTTCCAGCGTGCGGTCGAGCAAAGTGCCAACGCCTTTTTGCTGGTCAATTGCGACGGCGTGGTGGAATACGTCAACCCGAGTTTCACCGCGATCACCCAGTACTCCACCGAAGAAGTCCACGGCCAGCGACTGTCGGAACTGCCGGCCCTGGAAAACCTCAGTGAACTGCTGTTCGACGCGCCCTCGGCGCTGGCCAAGAGCAACAGTTGGCAGGGTGAATTCAAGAGCCGCCGCAAAAACCTCGAACCCTACTGGGGCCAGTTGTCGATTTCCAAGGTGTACGGCGACAACCGCGAGCTGACGCACTACATCGGCATCTACGAAGACATCACCCAGACCAAACTCGCCCAGCAGCGCATCGAGCGCCTGGCCTACACCGACAACCTGACCAACCTCGGTAACCGCCCGGCGTTCATCCGTAATCTCGATGAGCGCTTCGCCCGAGACAGCGATACCCCGATCAGTCTGCTGCTGGTGGACATCGACAACTTCAAGCGGATCAACGACAGCCTCGGCCACCAGACCGGCGACAAACTGCTGATCAGCCTGGCCCGACGCCTGCGCAACAGCCTGATCCCGAGCGGCAGCCTGGCGCGTTTTGCCAGTAACGAATTCGCCGTGCTGCTGGACAACACCGACCTCGCGATGGGCCAGCAAGTCGCCAACCAACTGCTGGCGACCCTCGACAAACCGATGTTCGTCGACAACCAGCTGATCAGCGTCACCGGCTCCGTGGGCCTGGCCTGCGCGCCGCTGCACGGCCGCGACCCGCAAACCCTGATGCGTAACGCCGGGCTCGCGCTGCACAAGGCCAAGGCCAACGGCAAGCATCAGGTTCAGGTGTTCACCGAAGCGCTGAACGCCGAGGCCAGTTACAAACTGTTCGTCGAGAACAACCTGCGCCGCGCCCTGACGCAGAACGAGCTGGACGTGTTCTACCAGCCGAAACTGTGCCTGCGCAGCGGTCGCCTGCTGGGCATGGAAGCGTTGCTGCGCTGGAACCATCCGGAAAAAGGCATGATCCGCCCGGACCAGTTCATCAGCGTCGCCGAAGAAACCGGGTTGATCATCCCGATCGGCAAATGGATCGCCCGTCAGGCCTGCCGCATGAGCAAAGACCTGACGGCCGCCGGCCTGGGCAATCTGCAAGTGGCGATCAACCTGTCGCCCAAGCAGTTCTCCGACCCGGACCTGGTGTCTTCGATTGCCAACATCCTCAAGGAAGAAGCGCTGCCACCAAGCCTGCTGGAGCTGGAACTGACCGAAGGCCTGCTGCTGGAAGCCACCGAAGACACCCACTTGCAGCTCGACCAGCTCAAGCGCCTGGGCCTGACCCTGGCCATGGACGACTTCGGCACCGGCTACTCGTCGCTGAGTTACTTGAAAAAATTCCCCATCGACATCATTAAGATTGATCGAAGCTTCATTCACGAAATCCCGGACAACCAGGACGACATGGAAATCACCTCCGCGGTGATCGCCATGGCCCACAACCTGAAACTCAAGGTCGTGGCTGAAGGCATCGAGACGGCCGAACAGCTGGCTTTCCTGCGCCGCCACCGCTGCGACGTCGGCCAGGGCTACCTGTTCGACCGACCGATTCCGGGCTCCGAGCTGATCGAAAAGCTCAAGCGCTACCCGCGCGGCCCACTCGCCTGACTGCCCCACCGCAATCCCCCCTGTAGGAGCGAGACCGGCTTGCCGGCGATGGCGGTGTGTCATCCAACGTAGATGTTGGATTTGCCGACCTCTTCGCGAGCAGGCTCACTCCTACATTGGGTAGTGCGTAACCAGGCGGCATTGGGCAAACTGGCGGTCTGACTACCTACATTTCAACCTGACTGAGAGGACTGATCATGGTTCTGCGCTCGGAAATTCTGGTGAACAAAAACGTGCTACCGACTAAAGAACAAGCTCTGCCTGGCCGCGAATCCCCGATGACCGTGCCGGAAAAACACTTCGTCCACGACGCCCCGCTGCTGGGCCCGTTCGCCATGGACGTGGATTTTGCGATCTTCGGCCTGGGTTGCTTCTGGGGTGCGGAGCGCAAGTTCTGGCAGCGCGAAGGCGTGGTGAGTACAGCGGTGGGTTACGCCGGTGGCTTCACGCCGAACCCGACGTATGAAGAAGTCTGCTCGGGCCTGACTGGCCACAGCGAAGTGGTGCTGGTGGTCTACGAGCCGGCGAAAGTCAGCTATGAAGAACTGCTGAAAATGTTCTGGGAACTGCACAACCCGACCCAGGGTATGCGCCAGGGCAACGACATCGGCACTCAGTACCGCTCGGTGGTCTACGCCACGAACCCGACGCAACTGGAAGCGGCCAAGAACAGCGAAAAAGTGTTCCAGGCCGAACTGACCAAGGCGGGTAAAGGCACCATCACCACCGAAATCGAAGAAGCGCCGACGTTCTACTTCGCCGAAGCCTATCACCAGCAGTACCTGGCCAAGAACCCTGAAGGCTACTGCGGGATTGGCGGCACCGGCGTCACCTGCCCAATCTGACCTGACGCAGAGTCAATTGTAGGAGCCAGCTTGCTGGCGATAGCGTCGGAAAATCCAGCGCGAATCTCTCGGCCGCCATCGCCAGCAAGCCGGCTCCTACAGGTTATATGTCAGCCACGAGATTGCGCTCGACACACGACTGATTGGCAGGACCAGCGTCACCCACCCAATCCGATCCGACGCAGATCCAATTGTAGGAGCCGGCTTGCTGGCGATGACGGCGGAAAATCCAGCGAAGATCTCTCGGCCGCCATCGCCGGCAAGCCGGCTCCTATAGGTTTCGTGTCAGACACAATATTGAGCTCGGCACACAACTGATTGGCGTTACCCACCCAATCCGATCTGACACAGATCCAATTGTAGGAGCCGGCTTGCCGGCGATAGCGGCGGAAAATCCAGCGCAGATCTCCCGGCCGCCATCGCCGGCAAGCCGGCTCCTACAGGGTTTGGGATTACCGTGGTTACTCGGCGATCAACCAATCCATCTGCCACCCACCCTGGGTTTGTCCCAACTTCTTGGACAACCACGGCAGCAGCTCACGCAACTCCTCTTCCAGCCCCCACGGCGGGTTCGCGATCGCCAACCCGGAACCGTTCAGACTGTTCGGCGTGTCCAGCGGATGCACCAGCAACTCCACCCGCAACAACTTCGGCGCGCCCGTGCCGGCCAGATCCTGATAAAAACGACGCAACATGCGCTGGTCCTTCACCGGGTACCAGATCGCTGCCACGGTTTGGCGCATCCGGCCAATCGCTTCTTTCAGCGACGCCGCACAACGCTGCATCTCATCGAGCTGTTCAAACGGCGGATCAATCAACATCACCGCCCGCTTCTCCTGCACCGGCAACATCGCACGCGGCACATGCCAGCCTTCGCCCAAGTGAACCTTCACGCGACGGTCGCCGGCCATGTTGTCCTTGAGCAACACACCGTCTTCGGGGTGCTTCTCGTTGAGCATCACCCGATCCTGCGGCCGCGTCAGACGGCGCGCAAGCTCCGGCGAACCTGGGTAATAGCGCAACTGGCCATCCGGGTTCATGTCGTGCAACACCTTCATGTAATCGGCGGTCAGTTCCGGCAGATCCGGCTGATCCCACAACCGTGCGATGCCTTCCAGGTACTCACCGGTACGGCTCGCCTGATCGCCTTGCAGGTCATACAGACCAATGCCGGCGTGAGTGTCGAGATAGGCAAACGACTGCTCCTTGCGCGACATCAGGGCGATGAGGCGGGTCAAGGTCAGGTGTTTGAACACATCGGCGTGATTGCCGGCATGGAAGGCGTGACGATAATTCATGATTGCTCCTGCGAAGGCCGGGAAGTTTACCTTGTACCGAGGCGAACGTCAGGGCTTCGCGGCTGAGCGGGCATTCGCTCCTTCAATCGCAACCACGTCCCCCCGTCGAAACCGCCGACGGCTGCGATTTTTTGATCTTGCTCATGTGGCGAGCAACATCAAGTCACATATTGCCGAAGACCTGCCATCGTGGCGCTTACACATGAATGCGAAGATCGGACCGGCCTGATACCCCTAAAATGGAGATTTACATGGGACGGAAAATGATTGGTATCGGTGCGCCCACCTCAACCGGCGGCTCGGTACTGGAAGGGAATGTCGGTATCAACATCGATAGCGCCGTAAGCACCTCGTCCATTGGACACTTGGCAAGTTGCCCAGCCTGCAGCAAAGGAAAAGGCCCTATCGTCGCGGTCGGGCCCAGAACCATTACGTTACCGGCCGGATTGGTTGCCCTGGAAGGTGATTACGTTGCCTGCGGCTGCCCTCCACAATCCAACAAGGTGATGTTCGCTCAGTCATCTGTATATGGAGGAGCCGAACACAACAAAGCAGATTTTTCAGGCATCACTGCCGCGCTCAATCGTCCCAAGACCATCACTGATATTTCCTTGTCCTATGGCGATGCGCAGGTGCCTGTTGAGTCAGTTTCCCGGTTTTACACCGACTTGAATATTCATGTAAAAACCTCGGGTTATTTTCCCGGCGAGACGGTTACCGTCAACATTAGCGGCCCCACCGAAAAAGCGTTGACCGGGATAGTCGGAGCCAAAGGCATAGCCATCATTCCAAACGCATTTGGAAGCGAAATTATTGACATGGAAGGGGAAGCATAATGGCTCAAGTTGTCATCAGTTCCGGCGGGGTGTCTTCCAACATTTCGGTTAAACGGCCTCGTTTCAGCACTTTATGGAACGCATATGCAGAAGTGGGTCATAAAGGCTCACTGGAGGTTTATGGACTTGTCGGCGGCGGAGTCGAAGCGGCAAGAGTGGAAAAGCCTGATGCTTATGCGAATGCCTGCGCCTTGAGGATAAGCAGAGCCTTTAACTATGGCGGATACAAAATCCCCAAAGGCACGATCATAAAAAACCAGCCCATCTATCGATTGAGTGGAGCGGACCAACTCCCCTACATCATGAAGGTGGTCGATTTCCTCGCTTTTCTTAGACATAACTGGGGCGAACCCGACCATATTTTGACGCAAAGTAATTCAAATTTTATAAATGGCAAAAAAGGCGTCATTGTCATGGAGATCACCGGATGGAGCGACGCATCAGGCCACGCTACCCTTTGGAACGGGAGCGTGACCGGTGACGACAGTGACTACCATAGGCAAGACAGCCACACCTATGACAATCCGAGGGTAAAGCTGGAAAAAATAAACTTTTGGGAGTTGAAAGGATGACACGCTCGCAGTTAATTGTGCTGGCACTACTATTGGTTTCAGGGCGAGCCATATCTGCTGAAATCAGTATCGATAAGGCTCGAGAAACGCTTAAAAATTATGGGTTGGCCAACTGTATTTCCGGCCAATTCAAGGACGAGTCAGAAATCAAATCTGATATAGGACTCGCGATTGGCGCCTACTCGTCGATGGGAAAAGGTCAGCATCTGATCGTTCAAAACGAGGACACCCTCGAGGTCACGCATGACCCCTACGCAGAAACCGAGAAATACATGCGTAATGCCTACGCAAGGACCTCACCCGTCAGCAAGCACTCCGATAAAAAAATGGTTTTTTATGGTTGTCTAGAGGTTTACAACTCCGTGGAATTCAACGCATTCGTCAAATCTCAGGATCAGTACCTGCCAAAGTAGGTCATCAAAAAATCATCCGGACGATCCTTCCCACAATTAAGCCGGAAGGATCCCCCCTTTACCGATGCTACGACAGCGCCTTCAACCGCCGCCCCAACACGTCCAGCACATCACACCCGTCCCGCAACGGAATGGCGCAGAGCAAGGCAAAGTCACTGAGGATGAAGGACTGGCACTCGATAGAGCCACGCATCGACAGGTTTTCCATTACTTGGGTGACTGCGCGGATTCGATAGCTGGCCGCGTCGTATAAAACGTCGAGTGGTGCGAGGGTATCGACGAACAAGGTGGGCATGTCGTCGCAGTTACTGGTCAGAGCCATGAAACGGCTTTTGGGTGGAGGAGTTGGTTTTTCGTAGGGTGGATCGGGGTGAAGATTAGTCATTTTTAAACCTCTGGTAAGAAGGGAAGCTACCATCGGCCTTCCTACAGGCTTGGGTGGCAGCTATACGCGGGGTAGGAATATCGAGACCAGAGAACTCGACCACGCCGAAGCATGCCCGCGCAGAGCCGCCGTAACTGATCTTACGGACGCACGTTGCCGGCCGCAAATACAGGTATCGACGCCAAAGCGTCCTCTCTAGTCTTGAAGGGTTCCTACACCCTGCCACTGAATTTTCAGTGACCACCAGAGACTATCGATGGAATGCACTTCCCACCAGTTCATGCAAACCGCTACAACTTGAAGGAAACTTCCGACGACCTTGCCCAGAAATTTCGCAGCCTGTAAGACCGCCTTCGCGGGCAAGCCTCGCTCCTACAGAATCGAGGCACACCGCCAAAAATGGGAACAACCCCAATCCTGTAGGAGCGAGGCTTGCCCGCGAAAAGGCCGGAACAAACACTGCGAAATTTTGCACCTCTCGCTACAGGAATAGCCTTTCACCAGGTTGAAAAGTCCTCCTGACTCGCCTTGTACAAATCTTCGACCCAAGCTTCGGATAATTTAACGTAAACATCTTCAAAAAACGCCTTGGGATCTTTCATTTCATCCCAGCCAGGAGGAAGTAATGAAGGCGATATCGGATCATGCTCAAATACCTCAGCAAAAACTTTCGAATCTCCATCAAGAGCCTCTCCCAACATAAAAAACAAAACAAACTTATGTCGATAGCTCAATCCAGCGAAGCGCTTCACTACAAACCGAGATATTAAAAACTCTCTATCTGAAGGACAGCCAGGATCGTACTCCGACAACTCAACCCCAAGACTCTCCTCGCGATCATATATATCGAACCCACCAAGAAAGTGCCCTAAGTTTGGATTATATGGAATATCAAGAAAAGGATGCATCAACATTTAAACTTTCTCTATCGGGTAAAGCGCTATAGGCTGCAACGTCTCAAAATCGAATTTCATCTCAAATGCATTCATCTTCGGAATGTAACGCGGATTGGCCGGATCTAAAGCATTAGGCTCATATCCACGCCCTATATTTTCAGCTTCCATTCGCACTACCAAGTTCCCTTTACTATCCTCCCCGGTAAAACGTGACATATTTCTGGCCTCCCTTGTAATCGCCTCATTGTATGCATTTAACTGCGCTTCATAGCTTAAAAATTTTGAACTGGGAACGGCTCTCCATTTCTTGCTTTCACCATGAAGCTCGCCAGCAATGGTTTTCTGCTCAGCAGCGGAGACCAAACTTTTCGCCCCACCATTTCTAGGACCTCGCACCACAGCCATCCTTTCTTTCCATTTACTAAAAACACTAATTTTCATAAACTTGCCAATCAACATAATCACTATTTTTTTCAAATGCCTCACCTCCAAAACAAATATCTATCTCACCGAACGAAACTTCAATAACGCTGAAAACTCAAATACCATTTAACATATATAAACAATAATCCAACACAATCCCCTCCTCTAAGATTATCAACGACCATTAACCCACGCGCACAGCTAAGCGGATCCGCTCTATAGCTAAAGCATACCGAAAACATGTTCCAACCAAGCCAGACCAGCGGGCGCAAAAAGTGAACGGATTTATTTTCTACTCTTATTACTAGCAAAAACACCTTCGAAGCTAGCAGCAAAAATATGTCCGTCCCCTTTGCTGCTACAGAAATTTCGCAGCCTGTAAGACCGCATTCGCGGGCAAGCCTCGCTCCTACAGAATCGAGGCACGCAGCCTAAAATCGGAACGACTCCAATACTGTAGGAGCGAGGCTTGCCCGCGAATTGAGCGCGAAGCGGTCATAAAATCTATCTGCCTAAGAGATAGCGGGCCTTACCAGGTTGATTGATCTTCAAGACTGGCGCCCAAAACGGAACAAATTTTAATTTTTATCAGTTTTGTTATCAAATTTGCTAGCAATATGACGCAACCATAATTCGCCAGATCCCCATACGTTCCAGTAGCAGTAGTAACAGCTCAGCTCTTTCAATAGATAATCCCTTAACTCCACTTCGTCCTTCCGCTGATCAAGCAGAAAATTGAGATCTTCCCGGACCAACATTAAATCCCCGGGGTCAGTGTCAGCTATAAAAGCATCTATAACTTGCTCAGCCGCCCCGTGCTCGACCGTCCAATCCTGATGAAAGTACGCGCCAAAAAAATCGTGCAACTCGGAACAGTGTACGACCATATCTATTAATCAAGATAAATTTCTAAATTGAAAACCAAACTCATCTCACTCACCAAAAACATTAACAACATGATTTAACCATGCCTCCCCTGACGCCCATTCGTGCCAGTAACAGTAACAACAAGACATGTTTTTTAGCAGAAACTCTCTTAGCTCAGGCTCAACCATATGCATTTCTAACAACATTGTGATTTCCCGCTTTACCTCTGCAATCGTCTCTGCTGTTGAATCATTTACGAAAGATCGGACAATATCATCCGCCAATTCGGATTCGCACATCCAGTCCTCGTTAAAGTAGGCACCCAAAAATTGAAAAAGCTGCGAATACGAATTATCGGTCACTTGCATACCCCGTTAATATTATGTAGCCAGACGGCGAATTTCTCGCTTTCTGAAGTATTAATTTTACAACCGTCAATGGCTCCAGCGCCCCACTGCGCCGAACAACCCCAACACCTGCCTGCGCAGGTATTGGTTGTGTAATCACGAGCTTCCGTGCATTACCTTTCATAAAATCATCAATTACCTTTTTATTCCCCCCCATGACATTTGAGACAGTGGCCTCTGCGGCAGCCCTGCTAGGAAACGTCGAAGCAATGGGTATATGCGGCTCAGCCCTGAGCCTGTCCCGCAATTGTGCTTCGGTCCTATCAATATGTTTCGCAATGAGATGCCCACCGCGCGCCTCGTGTGCCGCCAACCCCCCACCCGGAACAATTTCGCTGTACGGCCCATCAACATCCAAATCGCCAGGACAAGCGGTACAAGCCAACCCCAACGGATCAACCCACCCCGTCGGATTCAGCGCGTACCGATACCCGTTCAGCCCGCCCGCCAACTTGACCGGATCCGGCGTCAGGTACCGCCCCACCTCCGGATCATAGTACCGATGCCGGTTGTAATGCAGGCCGCTCTCGGCATCGAAGTACTGCCCTTGAAACCGCAGCGGCTGCTCAAGTTGCTCGCCCCCGCCGAACGCTAATCGCGTAACTTTTCCGTAGGCGTTGTACTTCGCCGACCAGACAATCTCGCCACCAAAATCGGTCAGTTCCTGCGGCGTACCTAGGTGATCGAGTTGGTAGTAAAACGGGCAAGCCTTGCGCGGGCCTTTGCCGTCGAGCATGGCCAGCGGGCGGAAGGTGCCCGGTTCGTAAACATAGCTGCGGTAGTGTTCGCGACTGCTTTCAGCGACGAGGTTGTCGCCCTGCCAGAAGAATTCGGTGGTTTTCCCCTCAACGGTTTTGGCAATGCGGCGGCCGAAGGCGTCGTAGCGGTAACTCGCGCAACGTCCGTCCGGGGTCGTGACGCTGACCAAGCGATGCTGGCAGTCGTAGGCATATTCGGTGACGAGTTTTTGCCCGGTGCCGCGACGTTCGCGGATGAGGTTGCCGAAGGCGTCGTAGTCGTAATGCCGGTCGCCTTGCATGAGCAGGCGATTGCCTTTTACGGCAGCCACACCGGGGCGGTTTTGCATCAGCAGGTTGCCGGCCGGGTCGTGGGCGAAGCTTTCCGGTGGGTCGTCGCGGGTGTGGCGCACGCGGGTCAGGCGGTTGAGGGCGTCGTAGTAATAACTGCGCTGGCCATGACGGCTGTCGGCGACGGTCGCCAGGTTGCCGTTGACCGCGTAGGTGTAGTGGCGCAGGTACAACGGCCGGGTTTGTTGATTGATCGCGTGTGCTTGCAGGCGGCCCTGTTCGTCGTAGTGGTAGCGGCTGGTGAGCTGGCCTTGTTGGCGCTGCTGTTCGCGGCCAAACGTGAATTGGTGGGCGGTGAGCGGCGCTCCGTTGAGGTCGATGGCGGTCAGCGCGCCGCCCTTGGCGTGGTGGTAATCGAGCTTGCTGCCGTCCGGCAGGCGCATGCGGTTGAGTTGGCCACAGGTGTCGTAGCCGTAGCGCAAGGTGCCCCAGCCTTGGTGCTCGGTGATCAAACGGTCTTGTCGGTCGTACTCGAATTCCAGCGGATGATCGTGACCGTCGTCGACGCTGATCAGTCGGCCGAGGTTGTCGTAGCGGTATTTGACCTTGATGTCGTCGGGCAGCGTTTTGACCAGCAACCGCCCTGCCGAATCTCGCTCATAAGCGGTAACCCGCTGCGAGCCGTCTTCGCCGAACTCGGTTTTTTCCAGCAGGTTTCCATTGAGGTCATAGGTGTACGCCGTGCGCTGGCCATCGAATCCGGTTTCTTGCCGGATCAATCCGCCAGGCGTGTAGTCCAGGCGATATTGTTCGCCGGATTCGTTTTCGATTTCTGTGAGCAGCAGCTGCGCGTTGTCGTAGCGATAGCTGAGCTGCGTGCCGTCGGGATTGATCCGGCGGCTGACCAAATGCAAACCATCGACGTATTCGTAGCGGGTAACGAGGCCAAGCTCGTCGCGTTCGGCGGTGATTTTTCCGTAGGCGTTGTAGCTGAAGGCGCGCGTAGTCCCCGTAGGAAGTGTCGTCTGAACCAGTCGCCCAACGGCGTCCCACCCGTAGTGAGTGAGCGATCCGTGTTCATCCTGATCGGTAATCCGTCGACCCAGCGCGTCGTAGGAAAACCGCCGCAGCCCACCGTCCGGCAAAGTTTCTTCAACCAGTTGCCCCAAAGCATTGCGGACGAAGAGATGGCGACTGCTATCCGGGTAACGGATCGACAGCAACTGTCCTTTTTCATCGTAGTGATAGTGGGTGATCTGGTCGTCGGGATCAGTCTCTTCGGTGATGTCGCCCTGAGCATTGCGCTGATATTTCCAGACCGCTTTGCCGCGATACCGGGCATGCAGGAAACCGTTGCGATACTCGTAGGACGTGGGCTCGTCTTCTGACGGAATCAGCGCCACCAAGCGTCCGACTTCGTCGTAGTGGTATTCGGTGACGGCGCCGAGCGGATCCTGTTCGGCAATCAATCGACCTTTATCGTCGTAGGCCTTGAGGTGTTCGCCGCCATCCAGCTCGACCTTGCGCACCAGTCGCGCCCGGTCGTCATGCTGGTAAACCTCTTCGCTGCCGTCGATGTTGTGGACGGTGACACTGCCCTCGTCATCCCAGACATAACGAGCTTCCATCTGCGCAAACGACGCCCAATGCCGGACGCATCGCGCAGCCTTGCCGGACCTTTCCCACCCCCAGAAGAAACTCGCCCCACCGGCCAGTTGCCGCTGCTGGATGACGTGCTGGTCGTCGTAGTCGTAACGCTCGCTTTCCCCGGCGGCGTTGGTCGCTTCGATCAGTCGAGCGCGCTCGTCGTAGCGATAACTGACCAGCGTCTGTTCGGTTTTCCAGGCTTCATCCGACGTGTCTGCCGGGACAAAACGCTGATAGTCGACGGCAATCAAATGGTGCGGGTCATAGCGCAACAACAAGGCGCGGCCGGCACCGTTGTCGAGGCGCTGGATACGCTCGCGGCGGTCGTGAGTGATGCGCAGCCGGTTGTCGTAACCGTCGCTGATCGCAGCCAATCGACCGTTGATGAAATGATAGAAACGCGTGTCGTCGCCGGCCTGGGCGAGGATCAGTTCTTCCGGGGCATCGCCCAGGTAAATCGCTGCACGCGAGAGGCTGTTGTGGATCGCCGGGCGCTCATTGTCAGGCAGCGGAAAGGCGGTGCGACGGTTTTCGTGGTCGATCCAGATGACGCCATCGCCATCGATTTCCAGTCGGTGCGCAAGGCTGTGACTCCAGCCAAAACCGAGGCCGCAATCAATCTCGACGGCGCTGGTGCGATAGAGGCGCGTGAAGTCGAACGGCAGGATTCCATTCAAGGAACCGTCGGTGAGGGTCAGCAGTTCTTCACCGGTGACCATCGACACCGGGCATTTGTTGGTGGCGGTTTTATCGGCGGCATCAGCGCTGTCGCCGTTGGGATTTGTGGCCTGCCTCGAAGCGTCGTCGTGGTGTTCGTTTTGTTTGAGCGTGGTATTGCGTCTGGCGTCCCAACGCAGGTGCAATCCGCCTTTTTTCACACCCGCTGCCACGCCCCGTGCGGCGACCTTTTTGTACTGGTCGACGTAGGTCATGAAGTTGTTGATGAGGGTGAAAATCGCTTTGACGAAACCCTGCACGGCGCTGACGATACGGGCGCCGTAGCTGGCGAGACGCATACTCAGGTAGGCGATGCCCGCCCCCGCACCGGCGAAGGTCAGGACCACGCCAATTAGAATGTCGATGAGCAACTGAACCACCACCGTCGACAGTGCTTCGGCGGTTTTTCCAGCGATCTCGCTGGGCGGCAACATCTCCAGCCAGAGGCTGGCGGTTCGCAACAACAAACACAGCGCCGCTTCGTCACTGGCCAGCAGTTGGACCTTGGCCATGACGTCCGGAGCGGTTTTGGCGAGCGTGGCCAGTTCATCCGCACTGCTACCCAACCGCTCAACGAACTTGCCGGGATCCTGGAGAATGTCCGAGAGCAGGCTGATGCTGTCCCACACACCAATGACCGCCGCCCAACTTCCCGCCAGCATGCCGTTACCCGCGGCGGCAAACGCCGACTGCGACCACTGCGGCTTAAAGCCTTGCCACTCAGTGCGCAGCCAGTCTTCCAACTGCCCGGTCAGGCCGTCATAAGACTTGAAAAGCTCATCAACCTGATCCGAAGTCACCGCGCTGTGGACATGCACGCGGTAGAACTTCCCGGCAACGCCCCTGAATTGTCCCTTGCCGTTTTCATCAAGCGTGACAGTGGTTTTTTCGCCGCCATCAACGGCAATCACATCAACATCAATGTTCCCCAGCGGAACGTCATAAACCGATTCGAACTTGCTCTCGATCTGCAGAATTCCGTTTAGCGGACACTGCGCAACACTGGAGAAAAAGTCGTCATCACTGCGGCTCACCGACGTAGTGGTATTGCCCAGTTTGATCTGCCGGTCCATGTCCATCAGCGAGGGCAGGTCCATTGCCCGGCTGACCTTGTCGGCGTTACGACTTAAAAAGCCCTTGAGTTGCTGGCGATACACACTCAGCGTGTCCTTGAAACCGTCGAGCTCCTGCTCGATCCGTACGATCTGATCCATCAGTCCAGCTCCATCGACAGGTAATCCACCAAGGCTGATTTCGGGGCTGGCGGCAGGCCCGGCTCTTCCAGAAAGATCGCGACTTTGTGCCGCAAAACGCTTTCGGAAAACGCCTCGAAAAGATCAGGGCGGTCCTCGCTCAGCCAAGTGAGCAAGTTGTTCAGCCGAGTGGTGTTTGAGTGTTCGCAAAGTTGCTTCAACAGCGTTGTGGAGATTTCCCACCATGGAAAAACCCTGGCGGTTTTCAGTGCAGTTCCACCGATGTCGAGCGGCCGACCATTGATCAGGCACCGCCCCACGACCGGCAGCAGTTGAGTGACATCGACTTCGGCCGACTGAAGAATCGGCAATAAATAACGCCCGTCCCAAAAGCGGAAAAACACCGCGTTGCCATTGGGCAAAAACACTTGCGTGAGGCTGCGCAGATGTTCGATCAACACGTCTTGAGGCGAAGAGGAAACTGCCAGCCAACCCCAATCGCGAGACTCGGTAGTGGCGACCCAGTCCAGAAACTCACTGTCAGCAGCGACGATTCCGACATAGGGCATGACCGGTTCCCACTCGGCATAAGCGGTGTCGGCCCAGATCGGGCTCGGAGCATGCAACGGACTTGATCTCTGCCAGGCTTTGAACGGTTCGGCGGAGCTTGCATTGCCGAACACAGCGAACAACTGCTCGGAAGGCTCGAGTGGTTGGCGCTCCAACCAAGTGAGGGGTGACAAGCTCTCAGGCTGCACAGACACCACCCTTGCAGCGTTCACATTCTTCGCAGAATGGGGCGTCGCTTTTCAGGGTCAGAATCTGTGCTGCGCTGAGTGCCAGAAGTGTTTGTTGAGTGGTCGCGGCGCCCATGGCCGGCATCGGCGCACCGCCCAGTTCAATCGGAACGCTGCTGAAGATCCCGGCGGGGCCGATGTTGATCCAGTGGCCGCCCGCCTGAATGGTCGCGTTTGCGCCACCGTCGATGACAATTTGCTGGCCGGCGCTGGCATGAAATTGCCCGCTCACTTTGAGGGTCTGGTTGCTGACGGTGATGGAGCGGTCACCGTGAACGTGCAGGTTATCGTTGGCACCAATCACCGCACTGCGCTGATTTCCGACCTGGACGTGCAGGTCGTTCAACACGTGTTGAGTCCAGTTTCGCTGGGCCCGCAGGTAGATTTCCTCGGCGCCTTTGCGATCCTCGATGCGTAATTCGCTGTAACCACCGCCACCGGGACTACTTTGGCTGCGGAAAATGCTGCGGGTTTTGTCGGCGGGCAGATTCAGCGGTATCGAGTTGGCGCCATTGGGCACGCAGCCCATGACCATCGGCTTATCGACGTCGGCATCGAGGAACCCCACCAACACTTCCATGCCGACCCGAGGAATCAGTGCGATGCCGTAGCCCTCATGCGCCCAGCCGGTGGCGACGCGCAGCCAACAACTGGAATGTTCATTGCGCTTTGCGTCACGATCCCAGGCGAGCTGAACCTTGACGCGGCCGTACTCGTCGCAGTGGATTTCACTGTCGGTGGGGCCAGTGACTACGGCGGTCTGGTAACCGGTGAAAAAGGGTTTCCCGATCAGGGGCGGGCGAAACGAAACATCCCACGGTGTCGCCAGAAAGGTATTGCGATAGCCCTGGAAATCATCCGCCCAGTCGCTGCTGACTGACTCTTCGAGCACTTGCGGCTGACGGCCATGGTGTTCGATTTGGGTGATCAGCCACAGGTCATTCCAGGCCTGGCGTGGATGCTCAGACAACGCCAGGAAGTGACCTGTCACCAGAGCGGGCTCATCGCTGCGGCCTTCAGCCTGACGGTAGTCGGCGTTGTGGCGCTCCAGTGTTCGTTGAGCCTGCGCCCTGCCGGATTCGCGATCCATGAACTGGCCAGGAAAGTGATAATCCTCAAGCGTCGGCAGTTGCCCGTTGTCGCTTCGGCTTTCAAGTTGCAGCCCGGGTTTGTGGAAGTCGTAGTCGCGACGGGCTACCGAAGTGGTGCGGGTTTCCAGCCGCACGTTGAAACGATTGATCGCAGGCGCGTCGGCCGCCATTCCGGTGTCAGGCGAGAAAAGTGTCGGTTTGTCGATCAGCGGGAAAACCGTCTGGTCGTCACCAAACACCAGCAAATGCCCGTCAGGGCTGTGCTGAAAGTGGTAGTGAATGCCGATCTCGGCGCACAAGCGCTGGATGAACGCCAGATCGCTTTCCGCGTATTGCACGCAGTACTCGCGATCGGGGTAATCGCTGCCGAGCTGAAAGGCGAACGCATCGCGCTGGATGCCATGATCTTCAAGGATTTGCGCAATGATCACCGGCACGCTTTTGTGCTGGAAAATCCGCTGATTGATGCGCTGGTCGAGGTAGGTCAAACGCGGAACCAGGCTGACTTGATAGCGCGTCAGGCGCTTACCGGAATCGCCCTGGCCAACTCGAAAAATCTGACCGTGTATACCGCTGCCGTGTGTATCGAAACTCAGAAATGCCTGACGGTGCAGAAGGCTTTCGAGCTCGATGTCCGGCCGTTCACTGACCAGTTCCAGATCAAAGCGGTAAGGCTGGCTGATGGCTTCCTTGCCGGTGAACTCAAGCACCTTGAGGTCATGCTGGTCACCGTCGACGGTCAACGTAAAGCGCGGTTGATTAGCAAGAGCGAACATCCGATGTGTCTCTGCAGAGTGAAGGCGGGCGATTCTGCATGAGCGGCAAGGGGTGTTGACGAAGGGACAGGAAACTCAGATTTGTCGTGCTTTTTTTAGAGAATTTTCCTTCATAAATCAGGACAGCGAACTACAGACATTCCCTCAGGAAGGTCGGGGTTAAATCAAATTACGCCTTCGCGGGCAAGCCTCGCTCCTACGGTTTTTTGGTTGCGCCCATTAGTTTTGAATCAACGCAATCCTGTAGGAGCGAGCGGTGCGGCGATCCGACTTGCCCGCGAAGGCGGCATCGGCAACACCAAACTTTTCCCCGCCCAATAAAAACGGCCCGCCTCCAAAGGAAGCGGGCCGTTTTCATGTTCGGCGAAAGGGGTTGAGCCTCAGCTCATCCCGATCACTTGTTCAGGCGGAAATCAGCCTCGGCAGCAGCGAAACGCTGCAGCATGCCGTGAGTCGGCGCGCCCAGCTTGCTGACGATGTAGATCGCCAGGCTGGCGAAGATGAAACCAGGGATGATTTCGTACAGGCCCAGCAGCTCGAAGTGTTTCCACACGATCACGGTGATCGCGCCGACCAGGATGCCTGCCAGTGCGCCGTTACGGGTCATGTCTTTCCAGATCACGGAGATCAGGACCACCGGACCGAACGCAGCACCGAAACCGGCCCAGGCGTAGCTGACCAGACCCAGCACACGGTTTTCCGGGTTGGCGGCCATCGCGATGGCGATCAGGGCAACCAGCAGCACCATGGCGCGGCCGACCCAGACCAGTTCCACCTGGGAAGCCGATTTACGCAGGAAGGTTTTGTAGAAGTCTTCGGTCAGGGCGCTCGAGCACACCAGCAACTGGCAGCTCAGGGTACTCATCACCGCAGCCAGAATGGCCGACAGCAAAATACCGGCGATCCATGGGTTGAACAGGATTTTGGCCAGTTCGATGAACACGCGCTCGTGGTTTTCGCTGACGGGCATCGCCACGGCAGGGTTGGCCGAGAAGTAGGCAATACCGAAAAAGCCTACAGCCACGGTGCCGCCCAGGCACAGGATCATCCAGGTCATGGAGATGCGACGGGCATTGGCGATCGACTTGACCGAATCCGCCGCCATGAAACGCGCCAGGATGTGCGGTTGGCCGAAGTAGCCCAGGCCCCAGCCCATCAGCGAGATGATGCCGATGAAGGTGGTGTTTTTCAGCATGTCGAAGTTGGCTGGATCTTGCGCTTCGATGGCCAGGAACGCGGTATCGACGCCGCCGGTCGCCAGCAACACGATGATCGGCGTGAGGATCAGGGCGAAAATCATCAGCGTGGCTTGTACGGTGTCAGTCCAGCTGACTGCCAGGAAACCACCAACGAAGGTGTAGGCAATCGTCGCCGCAGCACCGGCCCACAGCGCGGTCTCGTAGGACATGCCGAAGGTGCTTTCGAACAGACGGGCGCCGGCGACGATGCCGGACGCGCAGTAGATGGTGAAGAACACCAGGATCACAACCGCCGAGATGATCCGCAGCAGGCCGCTTTTGTCTTCGAAACGGCTGGAGAAGTAGTCCGGCAGCGTCAGCGCATCGCCGTTGTGCTCGGTCTGCACGCGCAGACGGCCGGCGACGAACAGCCAGTTCAGGTAAGCACCGACGATCAGACCGATGGCGATCCAGCTTTCGGACAGACCGGACATGTAGATGGCGCCCGGCAGACCCATCAACAACCAGCCGCTCATGTCGGAGGCGCCAGCGGACAATGCAGTCACGACGCTGCCCAGGCTGCGACCGCCCAGAATGTAGTCAGAAAGGTTGTTGGTGGAGCGATAGGCCATGAAGCCGATCAGCACCATTGCTGCGATGTAGATCACGAACGTGATCAGGGTTGGATTGCTAACGCTCATTAAGTGATGCCCTGGCTTTGTTTTTATGTAGCGGCAGAGTGTGAAAACGCCGACAAACGACAATGTTTGATCAAACGATTTGCGGGTCCGCGCATTTAGGACTGATGTTTCCCCAGGAAAGCCATCAGCCGGTGCACCTGTCTTTTCGACCGGTTGCACCTTGGGCGCGAATCCTATTCAACAACACAAATAAGGTGCAACCCATTTTTTGAGAATAAGTTGCACCTAGTCGGATTTAGCTTGAAAAGCTCTGTTTTTGCTCCCTTTTAGAGCAGTCATGAGCGTTTACTAGAAGCAAAAGCACCAAGCAGGAGCGGTACGTTCGTACCGGAATTTAATTCCTGACGAGCTGCCTATTATTCCGACAAAAAAAGGGTTGCACCCGGTTGCACCTCAGAGAGCGCGCAGCTAATCTTGCCGCCAGCTGATGCCACGCGGTCGTGGCAAACATGAGGATAAAAATATGGCTACCACCACCCTTGGGGTCAAACTTGACGACCCGACCCGCGAGCGCCTCAAGGCCGCCGCGACTTCGATTGATCGCACGCCGCACTGGCTGATCAAGCAGGCAATTTTCAATTACCTGGAAAAACTCGAGGGTGGTGCAACCCTGACCGAGCTCAACGGCCTGACGGCCAAAGAAGCTGACGACAGTGGCGACGTCCACGTCGACCACGCGCACCAGTGCTTCCTTGAGTTCGCCGAAAGCATCTTGCCGCAATCGGTGCTGCGCGCCGCCATTACCGCTGCTTACCGTCGCCCTGAGCCGGAAGTGGTGCCGATGCTGATCGAACAGGCGCGCCTGCCGGTTGCCATGGCTGACGCCACCAACAAGTTGGCTGCCTCGATTGCCGAGAAACTGCGCAATCAGAAGAGCGCCGGTGGCCGTGCCGGAATTGTTCAGGGCCTGTTGCAGGAATTTTCCCTGTCGTCCCAGGAAGGCGTGGCACTGATGTGCCTGGCCGAAGCGCTGTTGCGCATCCCGGACAAGGGCACTCGTGACGCACTGATCCGCGACAAAATCAGCACCGGTAACTGGCAGCCGCACTTGGGCAACAGCCCGTCGCTGTTCGTCAACGCCGCCACCTGGGGCTTGCTGCTGACCGGCAAACTGGTCGCCACCCATAATGAAGCGGGTTTGACTTCGTCGCTGAGCCGCATCATCGGCAAGAGCGGCGAGCCGATGATCCGCAAGGGCGTCGACATGGCCATGCGCCTGATGGGCGAGCAGTTCGTCACCGGCGAAACCATCGCCGAAGCCCTGGCCAACGCGAGCAAGTTCGAAGCCAAGGGTTTCCGCTATTCCTACGACATGCTCGGTGAAGCCGCCCTCACCGAGCACGACGCGCAGAAGTACCTCGCGTCGTACGAACAAGCCATCCACTCGATCGGCAAAGCGTCCCACGGTCGTGGGATTTATGAAGGCCCGGGCATTTCCATCAAGCTGTCGGCACTGCACCCGCGTTACAGCCGTGCGCAGTACGAGCGTGTGATGGACGAGTTGTACCCGCGCCTGTTGTCGCTGACCCTGCTGGCCAAGCAATACGACATCGGCCTGAACATCGACGCCGAAGAAGCCGACCGCCTTGAGCTGTCGCTGGATCTGCTGGAGCGCCTGTGCTTTGAGCCGCAACTGACCGGCTGGAACGGCATCGGTTTCGTGATCCAGGCGTATCAGAAGCGTTGCCCGTACGTGATCGATTACGTGATCGACCTGGCTCGCCGCAGCCGTCATCGCCTGATGATCCGCCTGGTGAAAGGCGCGTACTGGGACAGCGAAATCAAGCGCGCCCAGGTCGAAGGCCTGGAAGGCTATCCGGTCTACACCCGCAAGGTGTACACCGACGTTTCCTACATCGCTTGCGCCCGCAAATTGTTGTCGGTGCCGGAAGTCATCTACCCGCAATTCGCCACACACAACGCCCACACTCTGTCGGCCATTTACCACATCGCCGGTCAGAACTATTACCCGGGCCAGTACGAGTTCCAGTGCCTGCACGGCATGGGCGAACCGCTGTACGAACAGGTTGTAGGTAAAGTTTCCGAAGGCAAGCTGAACCGTCCATGCCGCGTGTACGCACCGGTCGGGACTCACGAAACGCTGCTGGCGTACCTGGTACGTCGTCTGCTGGAAAACGGCGCGAACACCTCGTTCGTGAACCGTATCGCCGACCAGTCCATTTCGATTCAGGAGCTGGTGGCCGATCCAGTGGCCAGCATCGAGCAGATGGCGACGCTGGAAGGCGGCTTCGGCCTGCCGCACCCGCGTATCCCGCTGCCGCGTGATCTTTATGGTGCCGAGCGCGCCAACTCCAGCGGCATCGACATGGCCAACGAACATCGCCTGGCTTCGCTGTCGTGCGCTCTGCTGGCCACTGCTCACAACCACTGGAAAGCCGCGCCGATGCTCGGCTGCGTCTCCAGCAGCGAAACCCCTGCGCCTGTTCTGAACCCGTCCGATTTGCGTGACGTGGTCGGTCACGTACAGGAAGCAAATGTCGAAGACGTCGACAACGCGATCCAGTGCGCCCTGAACGCAGCGCCGATCTGGCAGGCCACCCCGCCGGCCGAACGTGCTGCGATTCTGGAACGTGCCGCCGATTTGATGGAAGGCGAGATCCAGCCGCTGATGGGCCTGCTGGCTCGCGAAGCCGGCAAGACCTTCGCCAACGCCATCGCCGAAGTGCGTGAGGCCGTGGACTTCCTGCGTTATTACGCGGTGCAGGCTCGCAACGATTTCACCAACGACGCCCACCGCCCATTGGGCCCGGTGGTGTGCATCAGCCCGTGGAACTTCCCGCTGGCAATCTTCAGCGGTCAGGTTGCCGCTGCATTGGCCGCCGGTAACCCGGTACTGGCCAAGCCTGCGGAACAAACCCCGCTGGTCGCTGCCCAGGCCGTGCGCCTGATGCTCGAAGCCGGGATTCCGGAAGGCGTGCTGCAACTGCTGCCGGGCCGTGGCGAAACCGTGGGTGCCCGTCTGGTCGGTGACGATCGGGTCAAAGGCGTGATGTTCACTGGTTCCACCGAAGTCGCTCGTTTGCTGCAACGCAACGTCGCTGGCCGCCTGGATGCACAGGGCCGTCCGATTCCGTTGATCGCCGAAACCGGCGGCCAGAACGCGATGATCGTCGACTCCTCGGCACTGACCGAACAAGTCGTGATCGACGTGGTGTCGTCGGCCTTCGACAGCGCCGGTCAACGTTGCTCGGCTCTGCGTGTACTTTGCTTGCAGGAAGATTCCGCTGACCGTGTCATCGAAATGCTCAAGGGCGCCATGGCTGAATGCCGTCTCGGCAACCCTGAGCGCCTGTCCGTGGACATCGGCCCGGTGATCGACGCCGAAGCCAAGGCGGGCATCGAGAAGCACATCCAGGCCATGCGCGAAAAAGGTCGCAACGTGTACCAGGTGGCCATCGCCAACAGCGAAGAAGTCAAACGCGGCACCTTCGTGATGCCGACGCTGATCGAGCTGGAAAGCTTCGATGAGCTGCAACGCGAAATCTTCGGCCCGGTGCTGCACGTGGTGCGCTACAAACGCAAAGACATCGACCAGCTGATCGGTCAGATCAACGCTTCCGGCTACGGCCTGACGCTGGGCGTGCATACGCGCATCGACGAGACCATCGCCAAGGTGATCGACAACGTCAATGCCGGTAACGTCTACGTGAACCGTAACATCGTCGGTGCGGTGGTTGGCGTGCAACCGTTTGGTGGCGAAGGCCTGTCGGGTACTGGCCCGAAAGCCGGTGGTCCGTTGTACCTGTACCGCCTGCTGTCGACGCGTCCTGCCGATGCAATCGAACAATCCTTCGCTCGTGGCGACGCAGCCACTGCACCGGATGTTCGTCTGCGTGATGCCATGAGCAAACCGCTGACCGCCCTGCAAACCTGGGCCGACAGCAACAAGTTTGCCGACCTGAGCGCCTTGTGCGTGCAGTTCGCGGCCCAATCGCAAAGCGGCATCACCCGTGTGCTGGCGGGCCCGACCGGCGAGCGCAACAGCTACGCCATTCTGCCGCGAGAGCACGTGCTGTCCCTGGCCGAAGCTGAAGGCGATTTGCTGACGCAACTGGCGGCGGTATTGGCCGTCGGTGGCTCAGCGGTATGGCCGGAAGCTGACCTGACCAAAGCCTTGTTCGCACGCCTGCCGAAGGAAGTTCAGGCGCGCATCAAGCTGGTTGCCGACTGGAACAAGGACGAAGTGGTGTTTGATGCGGTTCTGCATCACGGCCATTCCGATCAGCTGCGTGCGGTTTGCCAGCAAGTGGCCAAGCGCGCCGGGGCGATTGTCGGGGTTCATGGGTTGTCGCTGGGCGAGACCAACATTGCGTTGGAGCGCCTGGTGATCGAGCGAGCGTTGAGCGTTAACACCGCTGCGGCGGGTGGTAATGCGAGCTTGATGACCATCGGCTAAAACCGATAAGCCGGGCTGCCGCAATAGCCGCCCGGTACGCAATACCCCCTGTGGGAGCGAACCTGCTCGCGATAGCGGTGTGTCATCCGACACATGAATTGGATGAAACACCGCTATCGCGAGCAGGCTCGCTCCCACATTTGTTTTGTGGTGCCTGTTAAGTCGTCGCTCTGCCCTACCATCACGCTCATCAATCATCCTGTTCAGCCTCTATCCCCACGCCTAGACTCGGTCCACTCCAAAAAAAGGTAGGCCGCCATGTCCGAGACGTTGCTCAGTTCCCGCAATCTGGCTTTCGAGCTGTATGAAGTCCTCGACGCCGAAGGCCTGACCCAGCGAGAGCGTTTCGCCGAGCACAATCGCGAGACCTTCGACGCCGCCATCGGCACCGCTCGCAGCATTGCCGAGAAGTTTTTCGCCCCGCACAACCGCAAGGGCGACGAGAACGAGCCTCGCTACGAGAACGGTCAGGCGATTCTGATTCCGGAAGTGAAACCAGCGGTGGATGCCTTCCTCGAAGCCGGCTTCCTCAACGCTGCGCGCAGTTTCGACGCCGGTGGCATGCAACTTCCTACACTGCTGTCCCAGGCGTGTTTCGCACACTTCCAGTCAGCCAACGCGGCCTCGACTTCATACCCGTTCCTGACCATGGGCGCGGCGAACCTGATCGAAAGCTTCGGCACCGAGGAACAGAAACAGCGCTTCCTGCAACCGATGATCGACGGCCGTTTCTTCGGCACCATGGCCCTGACCGAGCCGCACGCAGGTTCGTCGTTGTCGGATATTCGTACCCGCGCCGAGCCTGCTTCTGACGGCACCTATCGACTCAAGGGCAACAAGATCTTCATCTCCGGCGGCGATCACCCGTTGTCGGAAAACATCGTGCACATGGTGCTGGCCAAACTGCCGGACGCACCGGCCGGGGTGAAAGGCATTTCGCTGTTTATCGTGCCCAAGTTCCTGGTCAACGATGACGGCAGCCTGGGCAAGCGCAACGACGTGTTGCTGGCCGGGTTGTTCCACAAGATGGGCTGGCGCGGCACGACGTCCACCGCGCTGAACTTCGGTGATAACGGTGAGTGCGTCGGTTATCTGGTGGGCAAGCCGCACCACGGTTTGAGCTACATGTTCCAGATGATGAACGAAGCGCGAATCGGCGTCGGCATGGGCGCGGTGATGCTCGGTTACGCCGGTTATCTCTACTCGCTGGAGTACGCCCGCGAGCGTCCGCAAGGCCGCGTGCCGGACAGCAAAGACCCGAACACCGCACCAGTGGCGATCATTCAGCACGCCGACGTCAAACGCATGTTGCTCACGCAAAAAGCCTACGTCGAAGGCTCGTTCGATCTTGGGTTGTACGCGGCGCGACTGTTCGATGACACCACGACGCTTGCGACCGAAGCCGAGCGCAAACAGGCGCATGAGCTGCTGGATTTGCTGACGCCAATCGTCAAATCCTGGCCGTCGGAGTTTTGCCTGAAGGCCAACGAACTGGCGATCCAGATTCTCGGCGGTCACGGTTATACCCGCGAATACCCGGTTGAGCAGTATTACCGCGACAACCGTCTGAACCCGATTCATGAAGGCACCCACGGCATTCAGTCACTGGACTTGCTGGGCCGCAAACTGGCGCAGAACGGTGGTGCGGGACTGAAGCAATTGATCCGCCTGATCGCCGACACTGCCGAACGGGCGCAAGCCTACGAATCGCTGAATGCGCTGCGTGAACCGCTGGAGAAACTGGTGGCCCGCCTGCAAACCGTGACCCTCGGCTTGCTGACCGACCTGGCTCAAGGCAAGGTCAACAGCAGCCTGGCGAATTCGGCGCTGTACTTGAAAGTGTTCGGGCACACAGTGATTGGCTGGCGCTGGCTGGAACAGGCGATTCGCGCCGAGGAAGGGTTGGCCAAGGGGAACGCGGCGGATGTGAGCTTCTATAAGGGCAAGCTGCAGGCGGCGCGGTATTTCCTGACCTGGGAAGTGCCGGGTTGCCACCATGAGCTGGCGATTCTTGAGGCGCGGGATGATGTGTGTTTGAACATGCAGGATGAGTGGTTCTGATCACAGCCATGCAGTGTTGCTGAAATCCAATCGCGAGCAGGCTCGCTCCTACAGTGGTTCGCGTTTAACCAGACAACGCGTTCAAATGTGGGAGCGAGCCTGCTCGCGATGGCGTTCGAACAGGCGCCCTATCAACTCAACTTGAACCCACCCATCTGCCGCGCCAAATCATCCGCCAACCGCTGCAACGTCTGGCAATCCTCCCGGCAAGCCCTGACCTCCCCCGCTGTCGCCCGGGCCAGGTCGGAAATCCCCTGCACGTTACGGTTGATCTCTTCGGTCACCGCCGACTGTTCTTCCGTCGCGGTCGCGACTTGGTGGTTCATGTCGCTGATGCGCTCGATCTGCCCGGTAATCGCGGTCAGCGACGTCCCGGTGCGCTGGCTCGATTCGACACCGGTGCCGGTCGCCGCTTGACCGGTGTGCATCGACGACACCGCGTTCTCCGCGCCTTGTTTGAGGCTGCCGATGATTTGCTGAATTTCATCGGTGGACGTTTGAGTTCGCCGCGCCAGCGTCCGCACTTCATCTGCCACGACGGCAAACCCGCGCCCCATGTCCCCGGCCCGCGCCGCTTCGATGGCCGCGTTAAGCGCCAGCAAGTTGGTCTGTTCGGAAATCCCGCGAATCACCGCCAACACCTGATCGATCGACGCCACCTGATCCGCCAGTTCGCCCACCGCACTGGCGGCCACACCGATTTCATCGGACATGCTTTCAATATGTCGGATCGACCCACCGACCACTTCCCGCGCCTGCATCGCTTCGTCGCGAGCATCCTGCGAAGCAACCGCCGCGTTACCGGCGTTCTGCGCGATTTCCTGCACGGTCAGGCCCATTTCGTGGACGGCGGTGGCAACCATGTCGGTCATTTCCTGCTGACGCCCGGAGCGTTCGGCGGTGTTGTCCACAACCTTCGCCACCTGGCTGACGGCGGTGCGCAAACGCTCACTGGTGGTCAGCACTTCGCCGATCATCTCGCGCTGACTGTCGAGGAATCGATTGAAGCCACGAGCCAGGTCACCCAGTTCATCGGCGCGGCTGGAATCTAACCTGTGGGTCAAATCTCCACCACCGCTACCGATGGCAACCAACGCTGCTGTTACCTGACGAATCGGCCGCACCAACCCACGGGCCAGCAACACCACCAGTAACAGGCACACCAATGCCACCGCCAAGCCAATGCCGCTGCTCATCCACATGGCGCGGCGGGCTTCGGCGTAGATCTGCGACTGTGGCACTTCGGCCACCAGGGTCCAGCCCAAGTCCCTCAGCGGCAGGCTCAACGCGAGGTAGTCTTCGCCATCACGCACGAAGCTGCTGCTGGCAGCTTTTTGACCCATGACTGCCTGCGCGGCCGACGCACCGATTTGCTCGACCAAGGTGCGCTTGCCACTGAATTGCGCTTCGGGGTGAACCTGGATCAAACCGTCGGAACGCACGAGATAGACCTTGCCGCGCTCACCGAAGGTGAAGTTGTGAATCAGCTCCGACAGCTCTTTCATGCTCAGGCCAAGCCCGGCAACGCCCACGACTTTGCCGGCCTGCTCGACCTTGAGGTCGATGAACAGCGCCAATTCTCCGGTGGCTGTGTCGTTGTCGATATTGAGGGTGCGCGGCTGGTTGCTGTCGAGGAACGAATAGAACCAGGCGTCTTTGGGATTGGAACGGCTAAGGCTGCGGTCCAGGCCTTTTTCAGTGAAATAGTGGTTTGAAGCCGTACCGACAATTAACGCGGTAAAGGCTTTGTGTTCGGCGCGGATGCCCTCCAGATACTGCACGAACGCGGCGGTCTGATCACTGTTTTCGCCCCCGGCGAGCCAGTCGCGCACCATGCTGTTGCTGGCGATGTCCTTGGCGGCGGTGAGGGGTTGAACGAGGATGCGCTCGATGTCGTTGCGCATCGCTTCGATGCTCGACGGCAGCGCTTGTTCGACCAGGTAGCTCTGGGCGAGACGGTTGACCACGAGGGTATAAACGCCAACCACGATCAGAATACTGACCAGCAGGGCGGTGCCCATACTGAGGATCAACTGCCATTGAATACTGCGACGCCAGAACTGCATGGAGCACCCCCAAAGAATAAGAGGCTGAAACACTGCAACAGCCGTGCCGATTGTATACAACTCAATCGACAATTTATTCTTTGGTTGTGCGCAAAGCCGATCAGGCTTGATTGATCGTCTTGGAGATCACTTCAACCGTGGCGCTGACTTGCTCTTGGTAACGGTCTAGTTCGAGCTTGTGCTGCTTTTTCATTTCGATCTGCTGAGAACACAGATTCATCGCGGCCAGCACCAGCAGGCGGTCACCGATCAACGTCGGGTACTTTCTTTTGGTGTCGGCCAAAGCAGCCTTCAACATCAATGCGGCGTCCAGCAGGGTTTGCTCTTCCCCGGCCGGCGCCTTGATCGAATAGTCCTCCCCCAGGATCGAGACGACTTTTACCCCTGCGGCGCCGACACTCATGCGCTGACCGGGCCGGCGCTGACGCGTTCAACCAGGGCCTGGATGCGGGCGGCGGTGGCGCCTTGTTTCTCTTCCTGTTCCATCAGGCTCAGTTGCAGGCTTTCGTTTTCATCCTTGGCCTGGGCCAGTTCTGCACTCAGGGTCTGGTTCTGTTGAACAAGGTCGCTGACCAGTTGTTCCAATTGGCTTAGGGATGCTTCCAACATTTTGATTTTCCAAGCATTTTCAAGGGGCGCGTACGATAAAGAAAAGTCACCACGGATGCCAGGGTTAATGGGGCGCAAGGCCTTGATTTTCCTGGCGGGCGACCTTCCTCGCGAACTTTAAAGACTGTGATTGGCGGATCTGGTTCCTGCACTTCGTCGCCATAGTTTCTGTAGGAGCGAAGCTTGCTCGCGAAGGACGTTAACGATAACGCGTGCAGCCTGGATGAACGCGTTGTCTGGACGCCCTTCGCGAGCAAGCTTCGCTCCTACAGGAAACGGTCTGGCTGCGACAAATACGCGCAGCCCCTCAAGACTTTAGTCGTATGACCGATAAGTCATCCATACGTCAGTCTCAGCGCCGCACAGGTGCGCTCTTTTCGGTAAACACCATGTCCCTTCGTAATATGAATATCGCTCCGCGGGCGTTCCTCGGTTTCGCCCTGATTGGCGGTCTGATGCTGGTTCTGGGAGTGTTTGCCTTGAACCAGATGAGCAAGATTCGCGGTGCTGCCGAGGAGATCACCTTGAGCAGCGTGCCAAGTATCAAAAGCCTCGACGAGTTCACTCAACTCACCTTGCGCCTGCGGGTGCTGTCCTACCGTTTGCTGGTGAACCGCGAGCCGGACGTTCAGCAGAAGACCATGGAGCTGCTGGACACGCGCAACCAACAGATTCGTGCGGCTCAAGCCACCTACGAAAAACTGATCGCCAGCCCGCAGGAACGTGCAGCCTACGATCAATACGTGCAGTTGCTGGGGCAGTACCGCCAGATCGAAGACCGGATGAAAACCCTGTCGCGCAACAATCAGGTCGATGAACTGCGCACCTTGCTCAACACCGATCTGCTGACCAACTCCGAAGCGGTCAACGCAGTGCTCAATCGCTTGCTGGAGATCAACACCCAGCAGACCGTCGACACCAATCAGCGCGCTGCCGATCAATACGATTCGGCTTTCAATCTGGTGATCACCTTGCTGGTCATCGCCACCGGCCTGACCGTGCTGTTTGCCTGGCTGCTGACCAACAGCATCACCAAGCCAATCGCCAATGCCTTGAGCGCTGCCGAACAAATCGCCGAAGGCAACCTGACTCGCCCGATCACCGTTGATGGCGAAGACGAAGCCGGCCGTTTGCTGCTGGCCATGTCGAAGATGCAAGACAAGCTGCGCGACACCCTGCAGCGGATTTCCGGCTCGGCCACGCAACTGGCCTCCGCCGCTGAAGAGCTCAACAGTGTCACCGACGAAAGCGCCCGTGGCCTGACCCAACAGAACAACGAGATCGAACAGGCCGCCACCGCCGTCAATGAAATGACCAGCGCCGTGGAAGAAGTCGCGCGCAACGCGGTGAGCACCTCGCAAGCGTCGAAAAACGCCACCACGTCGGCCGGTGACGGTCGTGATCTGGTGCAGGAAACCGTCAGCGCCATCGAACGCATGAGCGCCGATGTGCAGAGCACCGCGACGCTGATCGGTGATCTGGCCAATGAATCCCGCGACATCGGCAAGGTACTGGATGTGATCCGTGGCCTGGCGGACCAGACCAACCTGCTGGCCTTGAACGCCGCCATCGAAGCGGCCCGCGCCGGTGAAGCCGGGCGCGGTTTTGCGGTGGTGGCGGACGAAGTGCGTGCACTGGCGCACCGCACTCAGCAATCGACCAGCGAAATCGAACGCATGATCGGCAGCATTCAGACCGGCACCGAGCACGCGGTGGATTCGATGCGTAACAGCACCGAGCGCGCCGAGTCGACCTTGAACATCGCTCGCGGCGCAGGGATGTCGCTGGACACAATCAACAGCGCCATCGTCGAAATCAACGAACGCAACCTGGTGATCGCCAGCGCGGCCGAAGAACAGGCCCAAGTGGCCCGTGAAGTGGATCGTAACCTGGTGAACATTCGTGATCTGTCGGTGCAATCCGCCACCGGCGCCAATCAGACCAGCGCGGCGAGCAACGAGCTGTCGCGACTGGCAGTGGACCTGAACACAATGGTTGGACGGTTCAGCCTCTGACCCGCTAACACCAGATGCTCGTGATACGTCGATCCGGAACATCCCCCGATCTGTAGGAGCCGGCTTGCTGGCGATGGCGATTTCACAGACACCATCGCCAGCAAGCCGGCTCCTACAGGGGATTGCGTAATGGCGGATTTCGCGTAGGGCTTTTGATCTGCAAAAGCTTTTTGACAGCATCACATTTCAACAGGTTAGAATCGCTGGCACGCAGACTGCATGGTCAGTGTGTGCCCGCCTTTCAGCTTTCTGGAGTATTGCCTTTGAATGCGACGACCATCAACAGCCTGTTCTTGATCGGCGCGTTGCTGGTAGGTGCGAGCATTCTGGTGAGCTCACTTTCGTCCCGCCTCGGTATCCCGATTCTGGTGATCATCCTGGCCGTGGGCATGGCCGCCGGCGTCGATGGCGGCGGGATTATTTTCGATAACTACCCAACGGCTTATCTGGTCGGCAACCTTGCACTGGCGGTGATCCTGCTCGACGGCGGTTTGCGCACCAGGGTGTCGAGTTTTCGTGTGGCGTTATGGCCGGCGCTGTCGCTGGCCACGGTCGGGGTGTTGATCACCACCGGGCTGACCGGCATGGCCGCGGCCTGGCTGTTCGATCTGAACCTGATCCAGGGCCTGCTGATCGGCGCCATCGTCGGCTCCACGGATGCTGCGGCGGTGTTCTCGCTGCTCGGCGGCAAAGGCCTGAACGAACGGGTCACCGCCAGTCTCGAAATCGAATCCGGCAGCAACGACCCGATGGCGGTGTTCCTCACCGTCACCCTGATCGACATGCTCGCCAGCGGCCAGACCGGCCTGCACTGGAGCCTGCTGACCCACCTGCTGCGCGAGTTCGGCATCGGCGGCGTGATCGGGCTCGGTGGCGGTTGGCTGATGCTGCAACTGGTCAACCGGATCAATCTGGCCACCGGCCTCTATCCGATTCTGGTGATCGCCGGCGGCCTGGTGGTATTCGCCCTGACCAACGCCCTGCACGGCAGCGGCTTCCTCGCGGTTTACCTGTGCGGCCTGGTGATCGGCAACCGTCCGGTACGCAGCCGCCACGGCATTCTGCACATGCTCGACGGCATGGCGTGGCTGGCGCAGATCGGCATGTTCCTGGTGCTGGGCCTGCTGGTCACGCCGCACGACTTGCTGCCGATCGCCTTGCCTGCGCTGGGCCTGGCGCTGTGGATGATCCTGTTTGCCCGGCCGCTGTCGGTACTGGTCGGCCTGCTGCCCTTCAAGGCCTTCCACGGTCGAGAGAAAGCCTTCATTTCCTGGGTCGGCCTGCGCGGCGCGGTCCCGATCATTCTGGCGGTGTTCCCGCTGATGGCCGGTCTGCCCAACGCCCAGCTCTACTTCAACCTCGCCTTCTTTATTGTGCTGGTGTCGCTGCTGGTACAGGGGACGAGCCTGCCGTGGATCGCCAAACTGCTAAAGGTGACGGTGCCACCGGAACCTGCGCCGATCTCGCGCTCAGCCCTGGAAGTGCATGTCACCAGCGAGTGGGAGCTGTTCGTTTATCGCCTCGGTGCCGAAAAATGGTGCATCGGCTCGCCCCTTCGCGAACTGAAAATGCCCGAAGGCACACGCATCGCCGCACTGTTTCGTGGCCAGCAACTGCTCCATCCGTCGGGTAGTACGGTGCTCGAAGTCGATGATTTGCTCTGCGTAATCGGCCACGAACACAACCTGCCGGCCCTTGGAAAACTGTTTAGCCAGGCGCCTCAACGAGGCCTCGATTTGCGTTTCTTCGGCGACTTCGTACTCGAAGGAGATGCCCAGCTGGCGGCGGTTGCTGCCCTGTACGGGTTGAAAGTCGAAGGCATCGATCCGGATATGACTCTGGCCAGTTTCATTGCTCACAAAGTGGGCGGTGCGCCAGTCGTGGGTGACCAGGTGGAATGGAACAACACCATCTGGACCGTCGCGGTCATGGAAGGGAACAAGATCGGCAAAGTGGGCGTCAGATTCCCCGAAGGAAGTCGCCCGGGTCCGGGACTCTTCCTCTAAACTTCATTCTTCGTCTCGTTTTCGATCGGTCTCTATGTCAACCCTGCGCACCTTTTTCATCATGGCCCTGCTGGGCTTGAGTCTGTCTGTCGGCACCCTGCAAGCGGCGGAACCACCGTCCAGCGAAGCCGTGCAGGCGAGCCTGGACAAGATCGCCGACCGCAAACTGCCGGAAGCCGATCAGAAAGCCCTGCAAACGCTGCTGCAAAGCACGCTGACACAGCTCAACAACAAGCGTGATTACGAGCGCAAGCTGGCCGATCTGAAGCAGCAACTCGCTACCGCGCCCAAGCAGAACATCGAGAACCAGCGCGAACTGACGCGCCTCAAAGCCAGCAGCGCCATCCCTGTGGCGCAACGCTATGGCAAAGAATCCGTGCAGCAGCTCGAGCAGATGCTGACCGAGCGCGCGACCCAGCAAAGTGATATGCAGAAAGCCCTCGCTGATGCGAACAGCCTGGTCATTACCGCCCAGACCCGCCCTGAGCGTGCCCAGGCTGAAATTTCCACCAGCCAGACGCGCATCCAGCAGATCAATAACATCCTCAAGGCCGGCAAAGACAACGGTAAGACCTTGAGCAGCGAACAGCGCGACCTGCTCAATGCCGAACTCGCGGCACTGAATGCACTGATCCCGCTACGTCGCCAGGAACTGGCCGGCAACAGCCAGTTGCAGGACCTGGGCAACAGCCAGCATGACTTGCTCTCGGAAAAATCCGACCGCCTGGATCGCGAAATCCAGGAGCTGCAAAACCTGATCAACCAGAAACGCCTGGCCCAGTCCCAGGAGACGGTGACGCAGCAGTCCATCGAAGCGCAGAAGTCCGGCGGCAGCGCCCTGCTGGCCACCGAAAGTGCGGCAAACCTGAAGCTTTCGGACTACCTGCTCAAGAGCACCGACCGCCTCAACGAAGTCACCCAGCAGAACCTGCAAACCAAGCAGCAACTCGACAACGTAACCCAGAGCGATTCGGCCCTCGACGAGCAAATCAGCGTGCTCAAGGGCAGCCTGCTGCTGTCGAAAATCCTCTACAAACAGAAACAGGGCCTGCCGCGCCTCAAGGTCGACCGCGACCTGGCCGACCAGATCGCCGACATTCGCCTGTATCAGTTCGAAGTCAGCCAGCAACGGGAATTGCTCAGCAACCCGGCGACCTATGTCGACAACCTGCTGTCGACTCAGCCGCCCGAGCAAGTCACCCCGCAACTACGCAAGAGCCTGCTGGAACTGGCCACGACCCGCGCCGACCTGCTGGAACGGCTGAACCGCGAATTGAGCGCGGTGCTCAACGAATCGATCACGCTGCAACTCAATCAGAAGCAACTGCTCAGCACCGCGCAAAGCCTGCGGGCGACCCTCGACGAACAGATGTTCTGGATTCCCAGCAACAAGCCGCTCGATCTTGAATGGATGCGCGGCGTGCCGGAACGTCTGCAACGCCAGGTGGCGACCCTGCCGCTGGCGTCGAGCGTGAGTGAATTGATTGACGGCCTGACTCAGCGACCGCTGCTGTTTCTCCCGTTGGTACTGGTGATCGGCGCCCTGCTGTGGCGGCGTAAAAGCCTGTATGCCCGACTGAACAAGGTTCACCAGGACATCGGCCACTTCAAGCGTGACAGCCAGTTGCACACGCCGCAGGCGATTCTGGTCAATATTCTGCTGGCATTGCCGGTTGCGCTGGGCCTGGCCCTGTGTGGCCTGGCCCTGCAAATCGACGCTCGGGGGCAGAACGCCAACATGGGCGCGGCGCTGCTGCAAATGGCTCAGGCCTGGCTGGTGTTCTACACCGCCTACCGGATCCTCGCGCCGGGCGGCGTCGCCGAACTGCATTTCCGCTGGGAAAAGCCTCAGGTCGAATTTCTCCAGGGCTGGGTCCGCCGTCTCGGGCTGGTGGTCATGGCGTTGGTCGCGGTGGTGGCCGTTGCCGAGCTGCAACCGGCGGGGCTGGCCGATGACGTGCTGGGCATGCCGGTCGTACTGATCTGCTACGCCTTGATGACCTGGCTGCTCAGTCGATTGCTGATCAGCAGCCCGACGCACGAAAACGCCTCGTTGTTCCGCAAAGCGGTCGGGGTCATGTTCACCGTCCTGCCTGTCGCGTTGTTCGTGGCGGTGTGCTTCGGCTACTACTACACCGCGCTGAAGCTCAGCGACCGCTTGATCAACACGCTTTACCTGCTGATGTTCTGGCTGGTGATCGAAGCCACGTTCGTCCGCGGCCTGAGCGTTGCGGCACGCCGTCTCGCGTACCAGCGCGCCCTGGCCAAACGTCAGGCAGCGAAAGAGGCCGGCGATGGCGAAGCGGTGATCGAAGAGCCGACCCTGGACATCGAGAAGGTCAACGAGCAGTCGTTGCGCCTGATTCGCCTGGCGCTGCTCGGCGGCTTCATCGCTGCGCTGTACTGGGTCTGGTCCGATCTGATTTCGGTGTTCTCGTACCTCGACAACATCACCCTCTACGAATACACCAGCGGCACCGGCGCCAACATGAGCATGGTGCCGATCAGCATCGGCGACATGCTGGGGGCGCTGATCATCATCGGCATCACCTTCGCCCTCGCGCGCAACTTGCCAGGGCTGCTGGAAGTGTTCGTATTGTCGAAGCTGAACCTGGCGCAGGGCAGCGCCTACGCCACGACCACGCTGCTGTCTTACGTGATCGCCGGCATCGGTTTCGTCTCGACCCTGTCCACGCTCGGCGTGAGCTGGGACAAGTTGCAGTGGCTGGTGGCGGCGCTTTCGGTGGGACTTGGCTTCGGGATGCAGGAGATTTTCGCGAACTTCATCTCCGGGATCATGATCCTGTTCGAACGCCCGGTGCGGATCGGCGACACGATCACCATCGGCAACCTGTCGGGCACGGTCAGCAAGATCCGCATCCGCGCCACGACCATCACCGACTTCGACCGCAAGGACATCATCGTCCCGAACAAGACGTTCATCACCGGGCAACTGATCAACTGGTCGCTGACCGACACCATTACCCGGGTGACCTTGAAGCTCGGCGTCGATTACGGTTCGGACCTGGACCTGGTGAAAGAACTGCTGCTCAAAGCCGCCCGGGACAACCCGCGCGTGCTGAAGGATCCGGAGCCGCACGTGTACTTCCTGAACTTCGGCGAAAGCACCCTCGACCACGAGCTGCGCATGCATGTGCGTGACCTCGGTGACCGCAACCCGGTACTCGATGAGGTCAACCGCTTCATCAACCGCGAGTTCAAGAAGCAGCACATCAACATTTCGTTCCGGCAGATGGAGGTTTACCTGAAGAACCTGCACGGCCAGGAATACAAAATGGTGCCCATCGAGCCGGAAGCCAAAACCATCGTGCCGATGGCCGACGGCAAACCGCTGCAAGAGCCGCCGCCCGCCAAACTCGACTAACCGCCCTATCCCTAGCAGAATGCTCGGACATTCTGCTGGAGATGGCCGGTGAAAGCCCTCGACGAACTGACCTTCGATAATCGCTTCGATCGCCTGGGCGATACGTTTTCTGCCCACGTACTGCCCGAGCCCATCGACAATCCGCGCCTGGTCGTCGCGAGCCCTGCCGCCATGGCGCTGCTCGACCTTGATCCGGCCGTGGCCGAAACCCCGGAGTTCGCCGAGCTGTTCAGCGGCCACAAACTCTGGGCCGACGCGGTGCCACGTGCGATGGTGTATTCCGGGCATCAGTTCGGCTCCTACAACCCACAGCTGGGCGACGGTCGCGGACTGCTGCTGGGCGAGGTCTACAACGAGGCCGGCGAGCATTGGGACCTGCACCTCAAGGGCGCCGGCCAGACGCCTTTTTCGCGCATGGGCGATGGCCGTGCGGTGCTGCGTTCGTCGATCCGCGAGTTTCTTGCGTCCGAAGCGCTGCATGCCCTGAACATCCCGACCACCCGCGCGCTGTGCGTGATCGGCTCCGACACACCGGTGTGGCGCGAAAAACAGGAACGCGCAGCCATGATCCTGCGCCTGTCACCGAGCCATGTGCGCTTCGGGCATTTCGAGTATTTCTACTACACCAAACGCCCCGAAAAGCAGAAAGAGCTCGGCGAGCACGTGCTGGCCATGCACTTCCCGGAATGCCTCGAACAGCCAGAACCGTACCTGGCGATGTTCCGCGAGGTCGTCGAGCGCAATGCCGAGCTGATCGCCAAATGGCAGGCTTATGGCTTCTGCCACGGCGTGATGAACACCGACAACATGTCGATCCTCGGCATCACCTTCGACTTCGGCCCGTTCGCCTTCCTCGATGACTTCGACGCCAACTTCATCTGCAACCACTCCGATGATCAGGGCCGTTATTCCTTCAGCAACCAGGTGCCGATCGGCCAGTGGAACCTCAGCGCCCTGGCCCAGGCGCTGACGCCGTTCATCAGCGTCGAAGCCCTGCGCGAAACCCTCGGGCTGTACCTGCCACTGTTCCAGGCCCATTACCTGGACCTGATGCGCCGCCGCCTCGGCCTCACCACCGCCGAAGACGATGACCAGAAACTGCTGGAGCAATTGCTGCAACTGATGCAGAACAGCGGCGTCGATTACAGCCTGTTCTTCCGCCGCCTCGGCGAGGAATCACCGGAATTGGCCGTTGCCCGCTTGCGCGACGACTTCGTAGACATCAAGGGCTTTGATGCCTGGGCAGAACGCTATGTCGCCCGTGTTGCCCGCGAAGGTGAAGTTAACCAGCCACAACGCCGCCAACGGATGCACGCGGTCAATCCGCTCTACATCCTGCGCAACTACCTGGCGCAGAAAGCCATCGATGCGGCGGAAAGCGGCGACTATTCAGAGGTTCGCCGGCTGCATGCGGTGCTGAGCAATCCGTTCGAGGAGCAACCGGGGATGGAGGGTTACGCCGAACGGCCGCCGGAGTGGGGGAAGCATTTGGAGATCAGTTGTTCCTCTTGAGTGACTTACGGAATGTCGCCTTGATAACCACCGACTTCGACTCCAGATCAGCTTCACTGATAACCCATTTATTCAGAGCCCGATTATGTCCGACCCACTCCTCATCCCCTGCCCCCACTGCAACGGCCTCAACCGCATCCCCGCCGAGCGCCTCGGCGATCAGCCGAAATGCGGGCGCTGCAAAGCCGAGGTCTTGCTGAGCAAGCCTTTCGAATTGAAACAAGGTGATTACGCCAGTCAGATCAAGGGCGATCTGCCGTTGCTGGTGGACGTGTGGGCGGACTGGTGCGGGCCGTGCAAGTCTTTTGCGCCGGTGTTTGAGCAGGCAGCCAGTCAGTTGGCGGGCAAATGCAGGCTGGCCAAGCTGGACAGCGAGGCGAATCAGCAGTTGTCGGCGCAGTTGGGGATTCGCTCGATTCCGAGCCTGATTCTGTTCAAGAACGGCCGGGAAGTGGCACGCCAGAGCGGGGCGTTTCCGTTGCCGCAGTTGATGAGCTGGCTGCGTAGCCAGGGGATTTAGTAGCACCACCAATCACTGTGGGAGCGAGCCTGCTCGCGATTGCTATCTGTCATTCAACATTGATGTTGTCTGACACACCGCTATCGCCGGCAAGCCGGTCTCGCTCCCACAGGGGCTCGGTGGTGCCGGGAAGATCAGGCGTTTTCGAGCAGGCTATGCAGCTCGACGAATTGCTGGGTCAGCTTGTGCCGTGGGTCGAGGTGGATCAGCGGCGTGTTGGCCTGATGCGATTCGCGCATGCGCACCGAAGTGCCCAGGTACACCGGCAGCACGGGCAGCCCTTCGGCAATCAACTCGTCGAGGATTTGCTGGGGCAGGCTGGCGCGGGCCTGGAACTGGTTGACGACGATACCCTCGACCTCCAGCCCTTCGTTGTGGTCGTCCTTCAATTCTTCGATTTCCGCCAGCAAACCGTACAGTGCCTGACGCGAGAAACTGTCGCAGTCGAAGGGGATCAGCACACGATCGGCGGCAATCAAGGCAGAAACCGCATAAAAATTTAGCGCTGGCGGCGTATCGAGGTAGATCCGGTCGTAATCTTCGGCCAGCTCGTCGAGCAGTTTGCGCAGCTTGTTGATCTTGTGTTTCGCTTCAAGCTTGGGCTGCAAGTCCGCCAGTTCGGCGGTGGCGGTGATGACGTGGAGGTTGTCGAAAGGGGTTTCGTAGATATCGACCTGGTTTTTCTTCGAAAACGGGCCTGAAGACAGCGTTTGCTTGAAGAAGTCGGCAATCCCCATCGGAATGTCATTACCGGTGAGCCCGGTGAGGTACTGGGTCGAATTGGCCTGAGCATCAAGATCCACCAACAGGGTGCGATAGCCCTCGCTGGCACTGACCGCCGCCAGATTGCAGGCAATGCTGGATTTGCCTACGCCGCCTTTCTGATTGAATACCACGCGCCGCATGTCAAAACCTCCGTGTATCAAAGATGACCGAGTGTAGTAGTCCACGGCGTCGCTTAGCTACCTCGCCGGCACAGGGACTACGCAGTCAGGTGCAAACACTCACCGAAAAAGCCGCCTTCTCGTCCGGAAAAATGCTCTCGGCGCCGACAGACATCCGTCCACCGATGTGAATAATGGCCAAACGACAGCTTTTCACGAACCAATCGGTACATTTCGTTGAGCAAAATGTAACCAGCATTTGCTACGCGCTCGCCGCAACGGGATAATGCGCGCCACTCGACGCTCAGCGTCACGTCAGGTGAATCGCCGATTTTGCGACTTGCCGCGTCAAGAAAGCCCGCAGGGGCGGGATGAATGTCTGTGATCAACTTCAACATCGCCCAATGGCGCGCGTGGGCCCCTGGGCTCGAAAGCGTGGACGATTGGCAGGCCTGGAGCCGACAACCGGTCGTGCTGCCAAGCTGCGATGCCGCCCCCGACGTCTCGTTTCTGCCGGCCATGCAACGGCGGCGGCTCAGCCGCCTGGCGCGGATGGCGTTCAGTGTCGGCTGGCCATTGGCCGATGGTCGCCCTGACCTACCGTTGGTCTTTATTTCCCGCCACGGCGAAACCCCGCGCACCTTCGAAATCCTCAGCGATCTGGCCGCCGATCAGCCCCTGTCGCCGACTCAGTTCAGCCTGTCTGTGCACAACGCAGTCATCGGCCTGTGGTCGATCATGCGCGGCGAAACCAGCGAAATGACCGCGCTGGCTGCGGCCGGCGATGGCCTTGAACACGGCATGCTAGAGGCTGCGGCGCTGCTTGGCGAAGGAGCGCCCGCCGTCCTGCTGGTGGTCACCGAAGAGCAGCCACCCGAAGCCTATTCGACCTGGATCGACGACGTACCCTTTCCCTACGCGGTGGCTTTGTTGCTCACACCGGGCAATGACTGGCAACTGTCCTTGAACAGCACTTCGGATGAGTTGTCCAAAGCCCACTGGCCCCATGCCCTGAATCTCTTGCGTACCCTGCTGGGCCAGCAGACCACCTGCCAACATGCCTGGAAAAATCGTGTATGGAACTGGCAACGCAATCGGTAACCGAAAAAAACCGCGACGCCTATTACTGGCGTTTGCTGGCCACCGCCGCAAGCTTCACCCTCTTCGGATTGGGCGGGCTTTGCCTGCGCCTGGTGGTATTCCCGGTGCTAAGCTGTCTGCCCGGCGATGCGCAGACGCACCGCTTGCGTGCGCGGCAAACCGTCAGCCGCTGTTTCTGGTTTTTCGTCCGGTTCATGGCCCGCACCGGCGTGCTGACCTACGACATCGAGGGCGCGGAAAAACTCGGCCGCCCCGGGCAGATGATCATCGCCAATCACCCATCGCTGATCGACGTGGTGTTCCTGATCGGCCTGGTGCGCCATTCCAACTGCGTGGTCAAAAGCAGCCTGTGGGAAAACCCTTTCACCCGTGGCCCGTTACGCTGCACCGAATACATCAGCAACGACGGCAGCATGGACATGCTCGACGCCGCGGCCGACGCGCTGAAAAGCGGCCAGACCCTGATCATTTTTCCCGAAGGCACCCGCACCCAACCCGGCGAAGCACCCGCCTTCCATCGGGGTGCGGCGTCGATCGCACTGCGCGGTGCGAAAATTCTCACACCGGTGGTCATCAAGGTCAGCCCGACCACATTGACCAAGGCCGAACCCTGGTATCGGATCCCAAAACGTCGCGTGCACTTCAGTTTCCGTGTCGGGGCCGATATAGACCCACAGGCCTTCGCTGCACAAGGCCCGGCGCCTCAAGCCTCGCGCAAGCTCAATGATTACCTGCATCACTACTTTATTAAGGAGCTCGCCGAAGATGAGCGATCTGCACCGTGAAATAAAACTGTTGATCATCGACGCCCTTGGCCTCGAAGACATCAGCGTCGAAGACATCGGCAATGACCAGACGCTGTTCGGTGAAGGCCTGGGCCTGGACTCCGTCGACGCCCTGGAACTCGGCCTGGCGATCCAGAAAAAGTACGGCATCAAAATCGATGCCGACGCCAAGGACACCCGCAATCACTTCAGCAACGTGGCGAGCCTTGCGGCGTTCGTCACTGCAAAACAGGCAGCTTGAGACCGGACCATGCAAACTCGTGACGACATTTTCAACACCTTGCGCGATGCCTTGGTCGAACTCTTCGAGCTGGATCCAGAACGTGTCAGCCTCGACTCCAACCTGTACCAGGACCTGGAAATCGACAGCATTGACGCGGTCGACCTGATCGATCACATCAAACGCCAGACCGGCAAGAAAATCGCCGCCGAAGAATTCAAATCGGTGCGTACCGTCAGCGACGTCGTCGAGGCGGTCTACCGTCTGGTTCAGCCGGCCGCATGAGTCGACTGATCGGCCTCGGCCTGCTGCTCGCGGGGCTGCTGTACCCTTTCGCGGTGTATTTCGGCATGGAGCATTTCGCCCCGTGGCAGTTCGGCCTGCTGCTGGGCAGCCTGTGGCTGGCGCGAGCGGTGACAGGCGTGCGTCGACCAGGGAGCCTGTGGATGGCCATCGTCGCCATCGTGTTTTGCCTGTTGCTTGCACTGTTCGACAGCCCCGCCATGCTGCGCTGGTACCCCGTGCTGATCAGCGGCTTCATGCTGGTGCTGTTCGGGTTGAGCCTGAAATTCGGCCCGCCGATGATCGAGCGCCTGGCCCGCCTGCGTGAGCCACGCTTGCCGGCCAAGGCCATTCGTTACACCCGCCAGGTCACCATTGCCTGGTGCTGGTTTTTTCTTTGCAACGGTTTGTGCGCCGCCGCCCTGACCCTCTGGGCGCCGCTGAGTTGGTGGATGTTGTACACCGGCCTGATCTCCTATGGATTGATCGGCCTGATGTTTGCCATTGAATGGCTTATACGACAACGGGTACGAGGCCACCCATGAATTGGATAAAACTTGAGCACCTGTTGTTCAAGGCTCCGCCGGAACGCGCCGTAACGGCCGGGCCGGTGCTGAATCACGCACAGTTGTGCGAACAGGCCCTGAGCCTGGCCGCCGGCCTGCAAGCGCAGGGTGTGCAGCGCATTGCCGTGCATCTGGAAGACGCCGCCGACCTGGCAATTGCCCTGCTTGGCGCCTGGCGGGCCGGGGTCAGCGTGTTGCTGCCTGCCGACCTGCAACCCCAGACGCGCCAGCGCTGGTCGAGCGAAGTCGATCTGTGGCTGACGGATCAGGCCGATGACGCGCAGTTGAGCGACTATCGCCATGCGCCGCTGAGTGGCGCTGCGCTGGACCTGGATCGCTGCACGCTTAGCCTGTGCACCTCCGGCTCCAGTGGCGCGCCCAAACGCATCGACAAAAACCTGCGCCAACTGGCCAATGAAGTCGAAGCCCTGGAACACCTCTGGGGCGCCGATCTGGCTGAAGCCTGCATCATCGGCAGCGTCGCCACCCAACACATCTACGGTTTGCTGTTTCGGGTGTTGTGGCCGCTGTGTGCCGGGCGCTCGTTCGTGCGCAAGCAACTGGCCTTTCCGGAAGATTTGCAGCGCGCCAGCCGCGAACACCCGGCCTTCGCCTGGGTCGCCAGCCCGGCGCTGCTCAAGCGCATGGGCGACAACCTCGACTGGCCGGCCTTGAGCGCAGTTCGTCGGGTGTTTTCCTCGGGCGGCGCATTGCCGGCCGAGGCGGCGCAAAGCCTGCAGCAACGCCTGCAACAGTGGCCGACGGAAATCTTCGGCAGCTCGGAAACCGGCGGCATTGCCTGGCGCCAGGGACTTGATTTGTGGCAGCCGTTTGCCGGCATCGAATTGAGCCAGGACAGCGATGGCGCGCTGCTCATTGCCTCGCCGTACCTGCCGCCCGGCCATATTGAACACACCGCGGATGCCGCGCGAATCGCGGCCGATGGCCGCTTCGAATTGCTGGGCCGTCTGGACCGGATCGTCAAACTGGAAGAAAAACGTATCTCGCTGCCGATGCTGGAACACGCGCTGATGACCCACGACTGGGTCGCCGAAGCGCGCCTGGGCGTGGTTCAGGAAAATCGCGCTTCACTGGGTGCGTTGCTGGTGCTGAGCGAGCAAGGTTTGCATGCATTGCGCAATCAAGGTCGACGCAACCTCACTCAGGCATTACGCGAACACCTGAGTCAGCATTGCGAAGCCCTTGCCCTGCCTCGACGCTGGCGTTTACTGCGGCAGTTGCCGCTGAACGCTCAGGGCAAACTGCCTCAGGCCGACGTCGAAGCGCAGCTGCTGGCGCCGCGTCCGAAGGCGCCGCAAGTGCTGGAGCAGGTAGAAGCCGATGGCGAATGGAGCCTGCAACTGGCGGTGCCACCGGACCTCGCGTACTTCAGCGGTCATTTCCCTCAGGCGCCGGTATTGCCCGGCGTGGTGCAAGTGGATTGGGCGTTGAGCCTTGGCCAGCAACTGATGAGCCTGCCGGAAAAATTCGCCGGCATGGAAGTGCTGAAGTTCCAGCAGCTGGTGCGCCCCGGTGATGAAATCCAGTTACACCTGCGTTTCGATCCGGTACGCAGCAAGTTGTATTTCGCCTATCGCAACGAGACCGCCACGTGTTCCAGCGGGCGGATTTTGCTGGAGGCTTCGAGTGATGCATAAATTTGGTGAGTGCTACGCACTCAATCGCGAGCAGGCTCGCTCCCACAAGGGGCCGTTTTGCACAATTCCAATGTGGGAGCGAGCCTGCTCGCGATGGAATCAACGCGGTCTCCCAGGTGTACGCCAACATGCATAACCCCTGCGCCGTCGTGCCCGTCTACAACCACGAAACCGCCATCACCACGGTGGTCGACGCCCTGATTGCCTACGGCCTGCCGTGCATTCTGGTGGACGATGCCAGCAGCCCGGCCTGCGCCAAGGTGCTCGATCGCCTGGCTGAGCGCGAGATGGTCTACCTGATCCGCCTCGCCGCCAACCAGGGCAAGGGTGGCGCGGTCATGACCGGTCTGCGCGAAGCCTCACGCCTGGGCTTCAGCCACGCTTTGCAGGTGGACGCCGACGGTCAACACGACCTGCAAGACGTCGCGACGTTCATCGAACACTCGCGCACCCATCCGCGCGAAGTGATCTGCGGCTATCCGCAATACGACGCCAGTGTGCCGAAAGGTCGGTTGTACGCCCGCTACCTGACGCACGTGATGGTGTGGATCAACACCTTGTCGTTGCAGATTCGCGATTCCATGTGCGGTTTCCGCGTCTATCCATTGTCACCGACACTGGCCGTGATCGAATCGGCCAAAGTCGGCAAGCGCATGGACTTCGACTCGGACATTCTGGTGCGCCTGTCCTGGCGCAATCAGCCGATGCAGTGGCTGCCAACCAAGGTGCATTACCCGCTGGACGGCGTCTCGCATTTCCGCATGTTCCACGACAATGTGCTGATTTCGAGCATGCACACCCGGTTGTTCTTCGGCATGTTGCTGCGGGCGCCGGTAATCCTCTGGCGACGGTGGCGAGCATGAGCAGCAACGTCGACAAAAAGCATTGGGCCGACCGCGAGGAGCGCGGCAGCTTCTGGCTGATGAAGCTCACCGCGTTCGGCGCCAAAGTCCTCGGCCGCCGACTGTTGAGCCCGCTGTTGTACGGCATCGTTCTGTACTTTTTCCTGTTCGGTCGCAGCGCCCGCCGCAGTGCCTGGCAATACCAGCAACGCCTCGCCGACTGGAGCGCTCGCATTGAATTGCGCCCGACCCATTGGCGGGTATTCGGTCAGTTCATGGCCTTCGCTGATTCGATGCTCGACAAACTCGACGTGTGGAACGGCAAGCTGAGCATCGAGCAGATCGAAATCGTCGACCCGGCGCTGTTGCGCAATCAGTTGCGTGGCAGCCGCGGGCAACTGCTGGTGGGCGCACACCTGGGCAATCTCGAAGTCTGCCGCGCGCTGGCGGAGATCGGCGAAAAGGTCACGATGAACGTGCTGGTGCACACCAAGCACGCCGAGCAGTTCAATCGTCTGCTGGGCGAAGCCGGGGCCACCAATCTGCGGCTGATTCAGGTCAGCGAACTGGACCCGGTGATCATGCTGCAACTGCACGAGCGCCTGGAGCGCGGCGAATGGCTGGCGATTGCCGGTGATCGCGTGCCGTTGCACGGCGGGCGCAGCGTGACCGTGGATTTCCTTGGCCATCCGGCAAAGTTTCCGCAGGGGCCATGGTTGTTGGCCGGTCTGTTGAAATGCCCGGTCAACCTGATGCTGTGCCTGAAGAAACCCGACGGCGATTATCGACTGACCCTCGAACCGTTCGCCGATGCGATCACCTGGAAGCGCAGCGACCGCGAGCAGGTCATTCATCAGTGGGCGACCCGCTACGCCGAGCGCCTGGGTCACTATTGCCTCGAAGCACCTCAACAATGGTTCAACTTTTACCCTTTCTGGAAGACCGATGACGACGCCAACGCTTGAGCCGGTAACCTTCGGCGAACTCCCTTTGCGCATCGAAGACGTGCTGGCCCTGGCCAACCGTCAGGTGCCGACGCAGTTGCAGGCTGACCCTGCGTACCGCGAGCGCATCGCCAAGGGCGCACGATTCCTCGATTCCCTGCTGGACAAGGAAGGCGTGATTTATGGCGTGACCACCGGTTACGGCGATTCCTGCGTGGTCGCGGTGCCACTGCATCACGTCGAAGCGTTGCCGCGTCATCTGTACACGTTCCACGGCTGCGGCCTGGGCAAACTGCTCGACGCCCAAGCCACCCGCGCGGTGCTGGCTGCACGTTTGCAGTCGCTGTGCCACGGCGTGTCGGGGGTTCGCATTGAGCTGCTGGAACGCCTGCAAGCATTCCTTGAACACGACATTTTGCCGCTGATCCCGGAAGAAGGCTCGGTGGGCGCCAGCGGTGATCTGACGCCGCTGTCCTATGTTGCCGCGACCTTGTCCGGCGAACGCGAAGTGATGTTCCGTGGCGAACGTCGTCAGGCCGCCGATGTGCACCGCGAACTCGGTTGGGAGCCGCTGGTGCTGCGCCCCAAAGAAGCCCTCGCGCTGATGAACGGCACCGCCGTCATGACCGGCCTCGCTTGCCTGGCCTATGCCCGCGCCGATTACCTGCTGCAACTGGCAACGCGCATCACCGCGCTGAACGTGGTCGCGCTGCAAGGCAATCCGGAGCACTTCGACGAGCGCCTGTTCGCCACCAAACCGCATCCAGGGCAAATGCAAGTCGCCGCGTGGTTGCGCAAGGACCTGGCGATCGATGCGCCGACCGCGCCGCTGCATCGCCTGCAAGACCGTTATTCCCTGCGCTGCGCGCCGCACGTACTGGGCGTCTTGGCTGACAGCCTGAACTGGCTGCGTTCGTTCATCGAGATCGAACTCAACAGCGCCAACGACAACCCGATCATCGACGCCGAAGCCGAGCGCGTGCTGCACGGCGGGCATTTCTACGGCGGCCACATCGCGTTCGCCATGGACAGCCTGAAAAACCTGGTGGCCAACGTGGCTGACCTGCTCGACCGTCAACTCGCGTTGCTGGTGGACGAGCGTTACAACCATGGCTTGCCGAGCAATTTGTCCGGCGCCACGGCAGATCGAGCGATGCTCAACCACGGCTTCAAAGCCGTGCAGATCGGCACCAGCGCCTGGACCGCCGAAGCGTTGAAAAACACCATGCCGGCCAGCGTGTTTTCACGCTCCACCGAATGCCACAACCAGGACAAAGTGAGCATGGGCACCATCGCTGCCCGCGATGCCATTCGTGTGCTGGAGCTGACCGAACAGGTCGCTGCCGCCACGCTGCTCGCCGCCAATCAGGGCGTGTGGCTGCGCAGCAAGGCCGAGGACGCGCGCCCGTTGCCACCGGCCCTTGCTGCCATGCATGAAGAGCTGGCCAAGGACTTCCCGCCAGTCATCGAAGACCGCGCGCTGGAAGGTGAATTGCGCCTGTGCCTGAAACGGATTGCCGAGCAACACTGGAGGCTGCATGCGTAGCAAGGGAGTGCTTCACACCGATACGGAAATCCTCGTGCCGTTCTTTGACGTCGACAGCATGAACGTGGTCTGGCACGGCCATTACGTCAAATACCTGGAAATCGCCCGTTGTGCGCTGCTGGATAAAATCGGCCACAACTACACGGCCATGTCCGACTCGGGTTACGCCTGGCCGGTGATCGACCTGCAATTGCGCTATGTGCGTGGTGCGGTGTTTGGCCAAAAGCTGAACGTGCGCGCCAATCTGGTGGAGTGGGAGAACCGGCTGAAGATCAACTACCTGATCAGCGACCTGGAAACCGGCGAACGCTTGACCCGCGCCGTCTCGGTGCAGGTCGCAGTCGACATGAGCAGCCGTGAGATGCAATTGGCCTCACCCAAAATCTTCACCGACGCTGTTGAAAGGATGCTCGCATGAAGCCGTTTTTCAGATGCCTCGGCGCTTTGGCGCTGCTCGGCCTGTCATCGATTGCCCATGCCTTCGATCTGCAACAGCTCAGCGATCAACTGGCCAAACCCGATGTGATCCACGGCCACTTCATCCAGGAAAAACACCTGCGCGCCCTGCCCCAGCCGCTGACCAGCAAAGGCACCTTCGTTCTCGCAAAAAACCACGGCCTGCTGTGGTTGCTGAAAACGCCGCTGCAACAGGATTACCGCATCACCGGCAAAGGCATTGCGCGACGTGACGCCAGCGGCTGGCAAATGCTGCCTGGCAAGAGTGCCGGCGCCGAGCAGAACCGCTTGTTCCTCGCCGTGCTGCAAGGCGACAGCAGCGGGCTGCAACGGGACTTCGAACTGTCGCTGAGCGGTGAGGCGCAGAACTGGAAACTGACGCTGACCCCGCGCTCGCTGCTGCTCAAACAGGTGTTCAATCAGATCAACATCACCGGCGGCGAATTGGTGAACACCATCGAGCTGCTGGAAACCCAGGGTGACAGCACCTTGCTGCGGATGCAGGACAGCACCAGCACCCAACCCTTGAGCGACGCGGAGCAACATGACTTTGCCGAGTGAACGCACGCTTCCACGGCTGTTTCTGATCCTGCTGCTGGCGGTGCTCGCGCTCGCCGGCTGGCAATGGCGGGACGGTGCGCCGCTGTCGGCCAACCTGATGGAACTGGTGCCGGGCACGGCGCCAGACGCGCTGGAACTGCGCGCCGAACAACGCATGCAAGAACCGCTGAACCGCGAAATGCTGGTGCTGGTCGGTCACACCGATCGCCAGCAAGCCGTCGCCATGGCGCAGAAACTGGGCGAGCAATGGCAGGCCAGCGGTTTGTTCGAAAAGGTCCAGTGGACCCTGCAAGCCGACTTGCCGGCGCTGCGCACGCAACTGCTGCAAGGCAGGTTGGCGATGCTCTCGGCAGCGGATCGCCAGCAATTGATCGAGCATCCCGACGCGTTCATCCAGCAACGGGTGCAGGCATTGTTCGACCCATTCACCGGTTTCAGCCTGGTGGCGAGCCAGGATGACTGGCTGGGCCTGACCGGGCGCATCCAGAACAGCCAGCCGCAACACGGTTCGGTGCAACTGGACATCGGCAGCGGCGCACTGGTTGCCGATGCCGATGGCAAAAGCTGGGTGTTGCTGCGGGCGCGCACCACCGGCAATGCTTTCGACATGAACCTGCCGCTGCAAGTGGCCGATCTGCTCAAACACAGCCGTGAAGAAGCGGCCCAGGCTGACGTGCAACTGCTGGCCGCCAGCGGCTTGCTCTACGCGGCCAACGGGCAGCGGCAAGCCACACGCGAGATAACCTGGGTCGGCGGTGGTGCCACCGTCGGCATTCTGTTGCTGTTGTTGCTGGCCTTCCGCCGTTTGCGCGTATTGCTGGCCTTCGTCCCGGTGCTGGTGGGCATGCTGTTTGGCGCGGTGGCGTGCGTGGCGCTGTTCGGCCATATGCATGTGATGACGCTGGTGCTCGGCTCCAGCCTGATCGGCGTCGCGGTCGACTACCCGCTGCACTATTTGTCCAAGAGCTGGAGCCTGAAACCCTGGCACAGCTGGCCGGCGTTGCGCCTGACCTTGCCGGGGCTGACGCTGAGCCTGATCACCAGTTGCATCGGTTACCTCGCGCTGGCCTGGACCCCCTTCCCGGCCCTGACCCAGATCGCCGTATTCTCCGCCGCCGGCCTGCTCGGCGCCTACCTGTCTGCGGTGTGCCTGTTGCCTGCGCTGCTCAAGGGTTCGGATTTGCGCCCGGCGCAATGGCCATTGCGCGTCGCCGAGTATTTGCTGGCACTGCGCGAAAAGCTGTTGAAAATCGCCCGTACGCCTGTGCTGCTGGTGCTGCTGATTGCCTTCTGCGTGGGCGGTCTGTTGCAGCTCGATACCAAAAACGATATTCGCCAATGGGTCGGCGCACCGCAGCAATTGACCGACGAAGCCCAGACCATTGCGCGCATCACCGGCTACCAACCCACCAGCCAGTTTTTCCTGGTGCGAGCGGCCAATCAACAAGCATTGCTCGAACGCCAAACCGCGTTGAGCGAGCGGCTGGATCAGTTGGTCAATCTGAACAAACTTCAAGGCTATCTGTCGCTGAATCAACTGGTCAGCCAGCCCAGCGAGCAACGGCAAGTGCGCGAAGCGCTGAACAAGTTGCCGGCGTTCTGGCAACCGCTGCTCGACGTCGGCGTGCCGGTCGAAGCTCTGAAAACCGAATTGGCGAAGTTGCAGGCACTGCCGGTCGAAGACATCGACAGCGCCCTGACCGGTCCGCTGGCCGAACCCTATCGCACGCTATGGCTGGGCCCGACCGAAGACGGCGTGGCGGCGATGGTCAGCCTGCAAGGCCTGAACAACCCTGCACTGCTGCGGGTGCAAGCGCTGGACTTGCCGGGGGTGGAACTGGTGGATCGTCTGGGCGAATTGAATAACGTGTTCGCCAAAACCCAGATCAGCGCTGCGGAACTGAAACTCGCCTCCTGCGTGCTGATCGTGCTGGTGCTGATCCTGCCGTTCGGCCTTGGCGGCGCCTTGCGCATCGTCGCCCTGCCGTTGCTGGCGGCGCTGTGCAGCCTCGCCAGTCTCGGCTGGCTCGGACAGCCGCTGACGTTGTTCAGCCTGTTCGGCCTGCTGCTGGTGACGGCGATCAGCGTCGATTACGCGATCCTCATGCGCGAACAGGTCGGCGGCGCCGCCGTCAGCCTGCTGGGCACCTTGCTGGCGGCGTTGACCACGTGGCTGTCGTTCGGATTGCTGGCCGTGTCCAGCACCCCAGCGGTGAGCAACTTCGGGGTGTCGGTGAGCCTCGGCCTGGCGTTCAGCTTCATCCTCGCGCCGTGGGCCGGACGGCACGTGCAAGCGGCCACGGTCGCGGAGTCGGCAGCGTGATGGTCGTGTTGTTCTGGGCAATGGCCCTGGCGCTGTTCGCCGTGGCCACGCGTGTCGGGCGCCATTTCGGTTTGATCCCGATCGTCAGCCAATTGTTGCTGGCCACCGTCGGTTTGCCGCTGCTGATGTACTTCTGGATCGAACCTCAATGGCACTTGAGCGGCGCAACGCTGGTCGCTCCGATCTGGCTGAAAAACCTCTACAGCCTGAGTTTCGCGCTGTTGCTGGGCTACATCCTCAGCGACGTGATCGACCTGCGCCTGGACCGCCAGAGCCTGAAAATCGCCCTGCCGAGTTTCTGCATTCCGTTCGCCGGCGGGCTCGCGACAGCGATCTGGCTGCTGCCGCCACAGCCGTGGATCAGCTCTTTGGCGGTCGGGCTGCTGTTTGCCATTACCGCGATTCCCGTGTTGTACCTGTACCTTCGGCATATCGATTACCCGGTCGCCGCGACCCGGCGCCTGGTGCAAACCGCGATCCTCATCGACCTCACGTGCTGGACAGTGTTCGCCATCGCCCAAGGCAGCCTGCACCTGAGCAGTTTGCTGCTGCCCTTGGCCTGCGCGTGCGTGCCCGTGCTGCTGCGGGTACTCGGCTTGCGCCAGCCACGGCTCTACAGCGGCTGCTTCTTCGCGTTGCTGGTGGTGGCCGAGCACTACAAGCTCAATGCGCTGATTGTCGGCATCGGTTACTTGTTGTGCATGGCCGCGCTGAAGGTGCCGCTGGTGCTGCCAATGCCGGCGGTGTGGATGAATCGCTTGCAGACCTGGATCGCGATCCCGTTGATCCTGACGTTCGGCATCGTGCAGATCAACGTCCACAGCGCCATGGACAGCCTGAGCTGGGCGCAACTGGCTGCGCTGCTGCTGTTCCCGATTGCCAGCAAACTGCTGGGCAACTGGCTGGGACTTGGCTGGGCCGGCGCTTCGTTTGCGGGCGCCAGCCGCTGGCGCGAAAGTGTGCTGCTCAATATTCGCGGCTTGAGCGAGATCGTCTTTCTCAACCTGCTGCTGCAACAACACCTCATCAGCCCGCCGCTGTACTTTGCGCTGATGCTGATGGGTCTTATCGCGACATTGCTGCCGGCATTGGCCGGCATGCACCGAATCCCTTTGAAAGCTGCCGTCCCGGCAAGGAGCCCCCATGCCAATCGTTGAAATGGAACGTCGTCAGGTAGTGATCATCGGCGCCGGTCCATCGGGCGCCATCGCCGCCGCGCTGCTCAAGCGCAAGGGCCACGATGTGTTAGTGATCGAACGCCAGCATTTCCCACGGTTCTCCATCGGCGAAAGCCTGCTGTCGCACTGCCTGGATTTCGTCGAAGAAGCCGGCATGCTCGAGGCGGTTAACGCTGCAGGTTTCCAGCTGAAAACCGGTGCGGCGTTCGCCTGGGGCGAGCAGTACAGCGCCTTCGATTTCGGCGACACCTTCAGCAACGGCAAGCCGACCACGTTTCAAGTCCAGCGCGCCGATTTCGACAAACTGCTGGCCGATCAAGCCGCGCTGCAAGGCGCGGAAATCCGCTATGGCGAAGCGATCGTCAGCGTCGATATCGAGCGGGAAAAACCGCTGCTCGGTGTGCAGCGCGAGGACGGCAGCGAGTACCGCGTCGAGGCTGATTTCATGCTCGATGCCAGCGGCTACGGCCGCGTCCTGCCGCGCCTGCTCGACCTTGAGGCACCCTCGAATTTCCCGGTGCGCCAGGCGGTATTCACCCACGTCGAAGACCACATCGACCACCCGGGTTTCGACCGCACGAAAATCCTCGTCACCACGCATCCAACCAAACGCGATGTCTGGTTCTGGACCATCCCGTTCAGCAACGGCCGTTGCTCGGTGGGCGTGGTCGCGGCGGCGGAGCATTTCGCCGGTCGTGCCGATAATCTGGACGATTGCCTGCGCGGTTTCATTGCCGAGACGCCAAGCCTCTCCGGCGTGTTGAACAACGCGGTGTGGGATACGCCGGCGCGCACCATCGGCGGCTACTCGGCCAACGTCAAAACCTTGCACGGACCAGGCTTTGCGCTGCTGGGCAACGCGGCGGAGTTTCTCGACCCGGTGTTCTCCTCCGGCGTGACCATCGCCATGCGTTCGGCGAGCATGGCCGCCGGTGTTCTGCATCGCCAACTGCAAGGTGAACGTGTCGACTGGCAGACCGAGTTCGCCACACCGCTCAAGCGTGGCGTCGACACTTTCCGCTGCTACGTTGAAGGCTGGTATGCCGGGACGTTCCAGGACGTGATTTTCCATCCGGACAGCTCGCCGGACATCCGCCGCATGATCAGTTCGATCCTCGCCGGTTATGCCTGGGATGAACGCAATCCATTCGTCGCCGAACCGAAACGCCGGCTGCGGATGCTGTCGGAACTCTGTGCAAGGGATGCCACATGAGCTACTTGAGCGACAACTACGTCGAGGAGACGCGCTTCGGGTTCTGGTTCCTGCGCAGCCACACCTGGCAGCACCATGTGCTGCGTGTGGCGATCAATGACCTGCGCAGCCTGTTCAGCGAACCGTTGCCCGCCCATCCGGTGTTGCTGGATGCCGGTTGCGGCCAGGGCAAGTCGTTCCAGTACCTGCGCCAGACCTTTGCCCCCCAGCGCCTGATCGGCGTAGACGCCGACCCGCACAGCCTCGACCTGAGCGGTGCAGAAGCCACCCGTCAGGGCATGGACGTGGAGTTGATCGGCAGCGACTGCGCCACGCTGGCCGTGCCGGATGCCAGCGTCGACCTGTTGTTCTGTCACCAGACCTTCCATCATCTGGTGGAACAGGACAAAGCGCTCGCCGAGTTCTACCGTGTGCTCAAGCCGGGCGGTTATCTGCTGTTCGCCGAATCCACCGAGGCTTACATTGATACCTGGGTGATCCGCTGGTTGTTCCGCCATCCGATGCACGTGCAGAAGAGCGCCGCCGGGTACCTTGAAATGATTCGTCGCCAGGGTTTCGAATTTGCCCCGCACAACGTGTCATATCCTTACTTGTGGTGGAGTCGCGCCAAGGATTTCGGCCTGCTTGAACGCTGGGGTCTGCGCCAGCCAAAACCCTTTGGCCAACGGGAAGAAACCCTGGTCAATGTGGTGGCGCGCAAACCGCTTGAAGGTGCTGTGTGATGTCTAGTGCAACTCAAAACTGTAGGAGTGAGCCTGCTCGCGATAGCGGTGTGTCAGTCAGCATAAATGTCGACTGTATGGCCGTCATCGCGAGCAGGCTCGCTCCCACAGGGTATGCGGCGGTGTTGAGATTTTTGCTCATTGGCGCGGTCCTGCTGATCAGCGCCTGCGCCAGCAAGGCACCGCTGCCCGAGCAAACCCCGAGCCTGCCGTTGCCGCAGCAACTGCACATTCAGCGTCTGGCGGACGGCCAGCGTCAGGACTGGGTACTGGTGATTGCACGTGAAGGCCCGGGCATTCGCTGGTCGATGATGGATCTGCTGGGTATTCCACAGGCACGTCAGAAACTGATCGACGGTCAATGGCAAGCAGACGGCCTGTTGCCGCCCAACCCGGAAGCCCGAGAGTTGTTTGCAGCATTGCTGTTTGCGCTGACACCCAAGGATGAGTTGCACGGCAACTATCCCGCTGCCTGGCAACATGGCGCACAACGATCCCTGCCGGAGCACTGGGAAGTCCGATATTCACAACCGATGAGCTTTGAATTGAACCTGCCCAAAGGTCCGACGTACCAAGTCACGCCCCTGTCCGGTGAGACACCATGACCGCCTACCTGAACGCACTCGGGGTGATCTGCGCCCTGGGCCGCGACAAGCACGAAGTCGCGCGCAACCTGTTTGCCGGCGATTGCTCCGGCATGCGCAGCGAGGCCGGCTGGGTTCCAGAGCGTTCGTTGCCAGTGGCCGCAGTGCGCGGTGATCTGGCGCCGATCCCGGCGGAACTGGTGAAGCAAAGCACCCGCAACAATCAGTTGTTGCTGGAAGCGGCGCTGCAAATCCGCGACGACATCGATCAAGCGATCCAGACCTACGGCCGCGACCGCATCGGCGTGATCCTCGGCACCAGCACGTCCGGCATCGATGAAGCCAGTCGCGGCCTGGCTCATTACATCCACGAGCATCAGTTCCCGGACTATTACGACTATCAGCAACAGGAACTCGGCGCGCCGGCGAATTTCCTTGCCGACTGGCTGCAACTCAGCGGCCCGGCCTATGTGATTTCCACCGCCTGCACCTCCAGCGCCCGGGCGCTGATGAGTGCCCAACGTCTGTTGGATCTGGGCCTGTGCGACGCAGTGTTGTGCGGCGGCGTCGACAGTTTGTGCAAGCTGACCCTCAACGGATTTTCGGCGCTGGAGGCGGTGTCCGAACAACGTTGCAATCCGTTCTCGGTCAACCGTAACGGCATCAACATCGGTGAAGCGGCGGTGCTGTTCCTGATGACCAAAGTGGCTGGCGATAAACCATCGATTGCACTGCTCGGCAGTGGCGCCAGCTCAGATGCGCACCACATTTCCGCGCCGGAACCGACCGGCCGTGGCGCCCTGCAAGCGATGCGCAAAGCCTTGGGCCGCGCGAACCTGCAACCCGAACAGATCGGTTACCTGAACCTGCACGGCACCGCCACGCAACACAATGACGCCATGGAAAGCCTCGCGGTGTCGGCATTGTTCCCGGCCGGCGTGCCGTGTTCTTCGACCAAACCGATGACCGGTCACACCCTCGGCGCGGCCGGCGCGCTGGAAGCGGCGTTCTGCTGGCTGAGCCTGAGCGCTGACAATCAAACACATACGTTGCCGCCACATGTCTGGGACGGCCAGCCTGACCCGCAACTGCCAGCCCTGAATTGGGTGACCCCGGCCGATCGCCTGGCGTCCATTGCACCTCGCTACCTGATGAGCAATTCCTTTGCCTTCGGTGGCAATAACGTCAGCCTGATTATCGGAGACGCCCCATGATTGACTGGCCGCTCGCCGAACTGCTGCCGCACGCTGGCGACATGATCCTCATCGATCAGATCCTCGCGTTCGATGACGAGCAGATCCACACCCGCCTCACCGTCAAGCCCGATGGCCTGTTCAATCGCCCCGACGGCAGCCTGCCGGCGTGGGTCGGCATCGAACTGATGGCCCAGAGTGTCGCCGCCTTCGCCGGCTGCCATGCGCGCCAGCGAGGCGATGCGGTAGAGCTGGGCTTCCTGCTCGGCACCCGCAAATTCGAATGCAATGTCGACCACTTTCCCGCCGGCACCGAGCTGACTATCCATGGGCTGCGTTCGCTGGAAGACGACAACGGCATGGGCGTGTTCGAATGCCACATCAACGCCCCCGGCATTCACGCTACCGCCCGTCTGAACGTGTTTCGCCCGCCTCAGGCCGCTCAATATCTTCATGAAACTCCACAAGGCTTTTCACAAGGAACGCAGGCATGACTGAATCCGTACTGGTCACCGGTTCCAGCCGTGGCATCGGCCGCGCTATCGCGTTGCGTCTGGCTCAGGCCGGGCATGACATCGTGCTGCATTGCCGCAGCGGCCTGGTAGACGCCGAAGGGGTGAAGGCCGAAATCGAAGCCTTGGGCCGCAACGCACGCATCCTGCAATTCGACGTGTCCGACCGCGCCAGTTGCAAAGCCATTCTCGAAGCCGATGTGGAAAACCATGGCGCCTATTACGGCGTGGTGCTCAACGCCGGCCTGACGCGTGACGGTGCTTTTCCGGCGCTGAGCGAGGATGATTGGGATGTGGTGATGCGCACCAACCTCGACGGTTTCTACAACGTGCTGCACCCGGTGATGATGCCGATGATCCGTCGTCGCGCCGCCGGGCGAATCGTTTGCATCACCTCGGTTTCCGGTTTGATCGGCAATCGTGGGCAGGTCAATTACAGTGCCTCCAAGGCCGGTTTGATCGGCGCGGCAAAAGCGTTGGCGATTGAACTGGGCAAGCGCAAAATCACCGTCAATTGCGTCGCACCCGGCCTGATCGACACCGCCATGCTCGACGAAAACGTGCCAGTGGAAGAACTGATGAAAATGATTCCCGCACAGCGCATGGGCACCCCGCAAGAGGTGGCCGGCGCGGTGAATTTCCTGATGTCGGCGGAAGCGTCGTACATCACCCGGCAGGTTCTGGCCGTCAACGGAGGCCTGTGCTGATGAAGCGCGTCGTCGTCACCGGCATGGCCGGCATCACCTCACTGGGCAGCGACTGGGAAACCATCGCCGGCAACTTCGCAGCCAACCGCAGCGGCATCCGCCGCATGGACGAGTGGGACCGTTTCACCGAGCTCAACACGCGCCTGGCAGGTCCCATTGATGATTTCAAAGTGCCGAGCCACTGGACCCGCAAACAACTGCGCAGCATGGGCCGCGTCTCGCGCCTGGCCGTCGGCGCGGCGGAACAGGCTTTGGCCGATGCCGGTTTGCTCGGTGACCCTTCGATCAAGGACGGGCGCATGGGCGTCGCCTGCGGCTCATCCACCGGCAGCACCGACGAAATCAAGGCATTTGGCAACATGCTGCTCAACTCGGTGGCCGAAGGCCTGAACGCCAACTCCTACGTGCGCATGATGCCGCACACCACGGCGGCCAACATCAGCATCTTTTTCGGCCTCACCGGCCGACTGATCCCGACTTCCAGTGCTTGCACCAGCGGCAGTCAGGGCATCGGTTACGCCTACGAATCGATCAAGTTCGGCCGCTTGCCCTTGATGCTCGCCGGCGGCGCCGAAGAGCTGTGCCCCACCGAAGCCATGGTCTTCGACGCGCTCTACGCCACCAGCCTGAAAAACGACGCGCCGCAGACGTCGCCACGCCCTTACGACAGCGCTCGCGATGGCCTGGTGATCGGTGAAGGCGGCGGCATGCTGGTGCTGGAAGAGCTCGAACACGCGCTGGCACGCGGCGCACACATTCACGCCGAACTCGTCGGCTTCGGCAGCAACGCCGACGGCCAACACACCACCCGTCCAGAGCAGGCCACCATGCGCCGCGCCATGGAGCTGGCCCTGGAAGATGCCGGTTTGCAGCCATCGGACATCGGCTACGTCAACGGTCACGGCACCGCGACCGAACAGGGCGACATCGCTGAAACACTGGCGACCAGCAGCCTGTTCGGCGAACACATGCCGATCAGTTCACAGAAGAGCTTCCTCGGCCACACCCTCGGCGCCTGCGGCGCACTGGAATCCTGGTTCAGCATCGAAATGATGAACCGCGATTTGTACGCGCACACCTTCAACCTCGATGAGGTCGATCCGCACTGCGGCAAGCTCGATTACCTGCGCGGCGAGTTTCGGCAGATGAGCAATCAGTATGTGATGAACAACAACTTCGCGTTTGGCGGCGTCAACACCTCGCTGATCTTCAAGCGCTGGGTTTAAGCGAAATCAAATGATCGCTGCTTGCGGCGATCATTGACTCCCCCCAACAAAAAAGATGGTTTTCGACGATGGACAAGGCGCTTGAGGATATTTCCTACACGCCTCATCGTAATTTCCTCGCGCTTTGCGCATCTCATCTGCCAGTGACTTCTGATTTTTCGTCTGCCTGATCTGAGCGGGATTTATGGCTGTTAGGGTTCAAGAATTCCCTGATAGGCAGTCCTCCAGACATGACTCAGTGTTTCAAAGTACACCCCTGCGATGAACAACGCCTGAACCACAACAGCACGCCCGTTGCTGACTGTGAATGCAAAGAAGAACTGCTTTACGGCGTCAAGACCATGGTGACCGACGTCCCCATCCTCACGTGCGCATGCCTTTGGCGTATCTACCAACGCGAAGCCGAAGAAATCGTTGCCCCTGGCGGTGTGCTGATCGCTGACCCCATGGAACGCAATCGTGTGATAAATGCCGCTTATGCTCGGCTGTGGCTGCATGACTCGAGATTCCAGTGGGCCGGGCTCGCGGCGTTTGCTTCCAAGCAGGTTGGCTGCGGACTGCTGCATGCGGCGGATAGCATTGGGCGTATTGGCGCGGAACATCAATCCCGACAGCGCGTGCGAGATAGCCGTAGTGAATTCGGGTTGTTTACACCTGACAGGATGGCCGAACAGGCCGAAGCGCTGCGTGACTACAACGAAGCGGATGCGCGTAACCCGGTTCCGTCCGTAGATCTCCGTTTCAAGGGAAATGACTTGTCGTTGGTGCAGCAACAGTTCCGGCATGTCCACGACATGATGGCGCTGGGGAACACCACGCTGTTTCTGGATATTTTCCCGCTGCATGAGTTCTATGCGAAGCGAGGCTTGAAGGAGTTGAAGAAATGCCTGGAAGTGCGAGCGGGGATTTACGGACATCCGAAGTGGCCAGTGCTTTGGCCAGCGGGGCAGAAAAAGCTCCGCTTTGGACAATTTCATCAGGAAATTATTCGTGCTTTCGAGTTGATTGATGAAGGGGATATTGCCCCAAGCGTGGAGTTTCTGGCGTGGCATGAGCAGCGCAACATCCTCCAGCCAGCCATTTACGAGGACCAGCAATTGGTGGCATTGCTGCGTACCAATCATGCTGCCTACGTGACCGGTTTTCCTACTGGCGTGGCTCAGGCTATCGAGTTGACCCTCACGAGCCAATGCCAAAGCGTTGAGGACGAACGCACCATCGGTTTTAGTTCCAACCCGCTGGCGGATTTGTCGGACATCAAGCAACGCATGCCTTTCGTACTCAGGGCTGCGGCGAGATTTAATGACATGTTAAACGACAGTAACCGAAGGGCATTAGAGCAGTCGATTCGAGAAATCGCCTCCGGTGGCGAGGCATGAATTTACGCAGCTGGCGCCGAGGAGCAGGCTGGTTGCTTCTGGCTGTTTTGGCGCTGGCCGCCATACACCAACTGAGACAGCCTTTGTGGGATGAACCGGAAGTCGCCGTGGAGATAGGCGGAACGTATGAAGAGATGCGTAATCGCTCTTCAGCCTCTTTTAGCCCGTTAATCCGTGGGCACCTGTGGCTCGGAGTTCCTATGGTGGATGCACGAATGCGATTCATCGACCCGCAGTTCGGGTTCGTCACGCCTCTGGCTCGCTTTTTCACGGTTGGATTCGACGACAATGTCATTGACGACATCCGCATGTCACCTCAAATAGAACCGTTGCTGCTCGATGATGCCCTCAAGGTCGTTCTCGACTTACAGGACCAATGGCGCGAAAAAGGCTGGGTGGCGAGGGGCCTGCGGAGCAACCCTACCATTGCCGATACACCGGAATGGCGAGCCTGGCTTCGGGACAGTGAGCGATCAGGGAGATCCTTTTGGCAGGCAGGAGACAAGTATCAAGCAATGCTGCTTCTAGGACAGTTTAGTGATTCCAGAAATCCGACCGAAGAACGCTATCTCATTACCCTTTCGGTTGCCAAACCGTGGGTACCCTTCGATGAAATTGAAGCAGGGTGGGAGCAGGTGTACTCGCTGTGCCATGGAAGTCCCAAGCCACCGCCGATCCCCGAGTGTGAAGTACTCAGTGATAAACCTTGAATTCTCGGCGATGGCTGGTTGCCCAGGATCTTTAAAGCCTCACAAGCCCCTTTCGGAACGATCAATCAAGTGGTGACAGTTAGGGTGGATCAAGGTTATCCAGCACTCGGTTCACCGCCAACTCCCCGAGCATGATTGACTGCTGAATGCCCAGCAGCGTGTTGCAATGCGATCCTTCCAGATATCTCACGAAATCGCTCACCATGACATTCGCTGATGCCAGGGATTCACAGGCGTATTCCAGCAGGGTGTGGTTGTCGATATCGGGATTGATGAGGAAGATTTTGCTTGGTTGACGTGGAGCATCCGGATCAATGTCCGGTGGATTTTTTGTTTTAGTCATATTTCGGCTTCCTTGAAAGAGGAGCCACCGAATTGCTACTAATCAAAAGGGTGGCAGCTGTGCGCAGGTTAGTAGACCGGGGAAGCGCGAAGCCGGCGCGCCCGAAGGCGCCCTGCGCACTGCTGCCATCGAGCGCAGGTATCGAAATACCTGACTGTATGGAACGCAAATACGCTTCGCAAAACCACGGGCTACTAAACCCGATCACTGGAAATCAGTGACGCGAACCAAGTTACCGATGGCCCCCAAAGCGCACAAGCCGGCGGATTCTGGCGTAGTTGTAGGCGCTGCCGCAAGGTGTTGTAGCCTCCCGGAAGACGTCTTAGGAAACGTCCCACAACTGCTACAGAAAGAATACAAAACCTGTAGGAGCCGGCTTGCTGGCGATAGCGGTGGATCAGTCGACATCAATGCCAACTGACAATCCGCGATCGCCAGCAAGCCGGCTCCTACAGGTTTGTGTCGTTCATGGCTTGAGGGGTTCGACCTTGAGTGTCAGCAGGTCCACAAACGCCTTGGCCATTGGCGATTTCTGATCCTTGCGCTGTACCAGCCACACCGCCGAAACCGCTGCAGGGTCGAGCAGAGGTCGGTACACAACGCCATCAATCCGCATCCGCTGATAAGACGCCGGCAGCACCGACACGCCGAGCCCCGCAGCCACCAACCCGATGATGGTCATCGCCTCACCCGCCTCTTGCGCGAAGTGCGGGCTGAAACCGGCGTCCCGCGCCAGGCTGAGCAATTGTGCATACAGACCACTGCCGTAACTGCGAGGGAAAAATACGAACGGTTCGAGGGCCAGAGCTGACAGGAATAATCCCTCTTCACTGTCCTGCACCAGCGGATGTTTGGAGCTGAGCACGGCCACCAGCGGCTCGCGCATCAACTCCACCACGCTGAGCGAATCCGGCAAACCCAACGGCCGCATGATCCCGACCTCGATCGACTCGTCCACCAGAGCCTCGGCCACCTGGGTGCTGCTCATTTCCCGCAGGTTCAGGTGCACCGCCGGGAACCGCTGGCGGAATGAAAAAATCGCCTGGGGAATGGTCGAGTTGAATGGCGCCGATGAAGTGAATCCGATCTTCAACTCCCCCAGCTCACCCAACTGCGCCCGCCGCGCCACATCCGCCGCCTTGTCGACCTGCGCCAGCACCAATCGAGCTTCTTCCAGAAACAATCGCCCGGCCTCACTGAGCTCGACCCGACGATTGGTACGCTCGAACAATCGCGCACCGACTTCCTGCTCCAGCGCCTGAATCTGCTGGCTCAGCGGCGGTTGCGAGATGCCCAGCACCTGGGCGGCGCGGCCGAAGTGCAGTTCTTCGGCGACGGCAATGAAGTAGCGCAGGTGACGCAATTCCATGAAAACTCCATTAGGTCGTAAAACCTCTCAAACAGGTCGAACAATATATTGGATTGAATCATTAGGCAGCTATATGCTTTTTTCATTGCCTGACCGGCTGCGCTCCCCCGAGGTCTGAAGTGAAAACTGCTGTCGCCCCACTCGCCCATGAAGTTCCGCCCGCCGCGCTGGACGATGCCGTCTCTGAACTGAAGGAGATCTACATCGAAAAGGGCACGCCGATGTTCATGCGCACGGTACTGGCGCTGTTCTCCGGCGGCTTTGCGACCTTCGCGCTGCTGTACTGCGTGCAACCGATGATGCCGCTGCTGTCCCACGAATATTCGATCAACGCGGCGCAGAGCAGCCTGATTCTGTCGGTGGCCACGGCCATGCTCGCCATCGGCCTGCTGATCACCGGGCCGATCTCCGACCGGGTCGGGCGCAAACCGGTGATGGTGGCGGCGCTGTTTGCCGCGGCGCTGTGCACCATCGCCAGTTCCATGATGCCGAGCTGGCACGGCGTGCTGGTGATGCGCGCGTTGATCGGGTTGTCGTTGAGTGGCCTGGCGGCGGTCGCCATGACCTACCTGAGCGAAGAGATCCACCCGCAACACATCGGCCTGGCGATGGGCCTGTACATCGGTGGCAACGCGATTGGCGGGATGTGCGGGCGCTTGATTACCGGGGTGTTGATCGACTTCGTCAGCTGGCACACGGCGATGCTGGTGATCGGCGGCCTGGCACTGATCGCGGCGGCGGTGTTCTGGAAAATCCTCCCCGAATCGCGCAACTTCCGCGCCCGCTCGCTGCACCCGCGCAGCCTGCTCGACGGTTTCACCATGCACTTTCGCGACGCCGGTTTGCCGCTGTTGTTCCTTGAAGCGTTCGTGCTGATGGGCGCGTTCGTCACGCTCTTCAACTACATCGGCTATCGCCTGCTGGCCGAGCCGTACCACATGGACCAGGCCTTTGTCGGGCTGCTGTCGGTGGTGTACCTGTCGGGCATCTACAGCTCGGCGAAAATCGGTTCGCTGGCCGACAAACTCGGACGCCGCAAAATGCTCTGGTCGACCATCGTGCTGATGCTCGCCGGTCTCGCCCTGACCATGCTCACGCCGCTGCCCGTGGTGATCATCGGCATGCTGATTTTCACCTTCGGTTTCTTCGGCGCGCACTCGGTGGCCAGCAGCTGGATCGGCCGCCGCGCCACGAAGGCCAAGGGTCAGGCATCGTCGTTGTACTTGTTCAGTTACTACGCCGGGTCGAGCATCGCCGGTACGGCAGGCGGTGTGTTCTGGCACCTCGGCGGGTGGAACGGGATTGGCGTGTTCATCGGGGCGCTGCTGGTGGTGGCGTTGCTGGTTGCGTTGAAACTGGCCCGCCTGCCACTGCTGCCGGGGAATGGTTCGACTACCTGAGCACCACCCGCGCCTCAAGCACCGCGTCACGCTTTTCCAGGGTCAGCGATTGCAAGGCGACGCCGTCACGTTCGGTGCGGTCCAGCCATTGCAACAACGCCTGCGCGTCGCCGCTGAGGGTCAGGCGCAACATATCGTTGTCGGTGTCCATCTGATGGATCTCAAGCCCCGCAGCTGTGGCGCTTTCGCTGACACGCAGCGACAACGACTGATGGCTGACGACGGGCGGGGTGCTTCGCGGTTGTACCCGTTGCAGTTGCGCAGACACGGCCAGTTGCTGTTGGTGCTGGCGTTCCATGGTTTCCAGGCGTTGGCGTGTCGGTTGCCAGATCAGGCTGAACGCCACGACAGCCAATAAAAATGCGCCCATGGCCAGCAACAGTCGTTGCTCGCGAAGGGACAGCCGTTGCCAGGCCGCTTTCATGTTCGGTCCTCCACTGTCAGGGTCGCCTGCACGCGGTCGCGCTCTTTGCTCGCACTGTCGATCCTGAGCGGCACACCTTGTTGTCGCCCGCGTTCGCGCAGTTGTTCCAGCTCGGCAAAGCTGTTGGCACTCAGCTGGATTTTCCAGCCATCGCCGGCACGAAACTCAATACGCCGGACCTCGACATTGCTTGCGCCAATCACCTGCTCGACCAGCGTCACCAGCTCGGCGACGCGTGTGCGCTGCGGCTCGGCGGTCTGCTGTTGTAGTGCGTTGAGCTGCGTTGCCAGATCGACGATGCGGCTCTGCTCGGGGTAAAGCGTCTTGAACCGTTGCTCGTTCTGGCTGTAGAGCCTGCGTGTTTCACTCTCCAGAAAATGGATTCGCGCAGCGCTGGCGCCCCAGGTCAGCAACAGCAGCGTCAGGATCGTCAAACCACCGAGGCGCCAGGGCAGACGTTTGTTGCGCAGGGCGAATTCGCCTTGCAGCAGATTGATGGCCTGCGCGGGACGATGGGCCAGGTATTGATCGACATCCGTCGCACCCTGACGCGCGTCGACCCATTGAATCCCTGCGGGCAAGGCCGGCCCCAGCAACGTCAACCCGTCGTCCGTCAACGTCAGGCGGGCCGGCAGCCCTCCGCCGACCAGCCATCGACCGAACCACCAAACACCGAGTGCCTGATCCAGGGGCAAGACATCGGCATCGACGAACACCGAACGCACCTCGACGCCCTCTTCGGCCAGTAACGCGAGCATCGCGGCAAACCGCTGGCGGTCGATCACCATGACCGGATAACGCCCTTCCTGATCGCGAGCGCCGATGCTCAGGTGCAGCTTTTCCAACGCCTCGCTCAATTGATCCTCCACGGCAAACGCGACGGCTTGCGTGCCGGGTTGGCGTTTGGAAGGCCACGGATCGCTGCGCACCCAACTGCACAATTCCATGGGCAGCAGCACATCGACCACCTGCCCGCTCAGCACCTGTGCCGCTTGATTCAAGGGCATGGACCGGCGTTGCGCAGTCGAGGACCAAACGCAGCAAGGCCAGTCTGCCGACGGTTCGCCCAGGCCCTCGGTGGTCAGGTAAAGCCAGGTATTCATCGCGGCATCTCGTGGGCAGTCGAAGGAAGAAGGCGTCGTTGCAGGACGTTGAGTTGGTGGGTGTCGGCATCGCGTTCGACCTCCGTGGCCAGCCGCAATCGGCGCTGCCCCTGAGTGACCTGCACCGTGATGCGGAACCAGCGGCTGCCGGTGCCAAGTCCATGACTGTTCAGGCCTGCACCGGAGAGCAGCGGGTCTTGCGTAAAGGCCTGAACGCTGGCCCATCCCGTCGTCGAAGCCTGACGAACCAGCGCCGCAGCCGTGGTCGCGTCCACGTCATCGAGCGTCCTCAGCACCAACGCCGGGGCCGTGTTGACGTTCAGCGTTGCGTGGCCGGGCAACATCGCCACCCAAGGCTCAAGTTGACGCAGCACATGAGCGTCAACCCCCGGCAGCAGGCGCAGTTGGCTCAGTTCTCGGAACGCTCCCACCTGAGCAAGTTGCAGCGGTGGAAGATCCAGCACGTCGAGCAAGCGCGCCCAGCGGTTGAGGGTGACTTGATCGATCTGCCCCTGAGTCAACAATGAGTTGAGATTGAAGCGCCCGGCGAGGTCCTCGATATCAACGCGGATCTGCGCGCCTTCGACGTCGAAGTCGGGAGTCATCCGCGCCCAGTCCTGGGTCAGGTCGACGGTTTTTTGCGAGCCCTGCGCCGCGTCCCGCAAGCGCAAAAGCGCCCAGCTTTCCCCCGCAACGGCGAGTTGGCGCATTTGAATGTGCTGCAGGGCCTGGCCGCTGCTGTGCAGCGACAGGCGATGGCTGCGCAGCAAGCCGCTGGTGATCAACAACGCCAGACTCATGACCAGCAACACGCTGATCAACGCGATGCCGCGTTGATGCCTCCTCATGGCAACGCGCCGGGCAACAGCAATACCCGACGAATCGCCTCGAAACGACCCGTAGAGAATTGCACTTCCACCGCCATCGGCCGCTTCACGCCCCGCCCGGATGGCCAATCGCGGCTCCAACCGGACTGTGCATCAAACACCCGCCAACTCAAGTCTCGAACATCGCCCAGCAGCTTTTGCCGCTGCACGCTCGGCACCCCCTCCCCCTGACTTTCACGCCACAGCGTGCCGTTATCGAGTCGATAGGTCAGCAACTGGCGCTCGCTGCGCGGCTGGTCCAAAGGGTTGCGCCAATGGCTACGCTGCAACTGCAACACCGATTGCTGGAGCACGACAGGTTGATCGGTGGCGTGCAGCACATCCCGCTCGATCACCGCCACCGCCCGTTGCAGGCTTCGAAACTCATGCTCATGCGCCGTCGTCCCTCGTTGCACGCGCACCACGCCATCGAACAGCCCCCAACTGGCCAGGCCCAGCAACGCGAAGATCGCCATGGCGATGACCAGTTCCAGCAAGGTGAAACCGCTCTGCTTATTCATCACGATGAGGTATCCAGCCACTGGTGCGGTGTACGGTTTGCTCGCGCCCGGAAAGGCTGACGTCAACATCGACCTTGAGCAGGCGCGGATCAGGCGAAACGCTGATGCGCTGGCGCAGCAACCAGTCGCGGCGATCCATCGACACGATCCGTTGTTGCTGGTCGAGGGGCCATCCGGTTTGCAGGCGCAGTTCATTCAGATGGTTGTCTGCCAGCCACGCGGCGAAGAGCCGTTCCTCGACCGCGCCGGTTTGCCTGAGCACGTATTGGCTCGCCGACAGCACGGCAGCCGCCAGCGTCGAAAAGATCGCCAGGGCCACCATGATTTCCAGCAAGGTGAAGCCACGCATGCGTGAAGAAAATGGCCGGCTAGCCATCGATCACCACCTGGCCAAGGCCATCGCTGGACAGGTTGAGCCACATCTTTTTGTCGCTGCCAAACGTCAGCGTAAAGACGCTGGTTTCATCGTTGCTGAACATCAGCACCTGAGGAGGTCCATCGTCGGCGCCAAGGGTTACCGGATGACCGTCCTGCTCAAGCCGTAGCCGCACGTTTTCGGGCCATCGATAAAAAGCCACCATCGGTTCCCAGCCCTGAACATCGAGCCTCATCACCCGATAACCCTCGACACTCAGCCGCAGGCCGAACTCCTGGCCATCGAGCACTGCGCGTTCACGCAACTGTTGAATCACGCCCACGATCCCGTGTGCTTCCTGCCGGGCCTGACGCGCCGGATTCGACCCGATGGCAAAGCTCACCATGCCCAACAGCACGCCGATCAAAACGATCACGATCATCAGTTCGAGCAAGGTGAATCCCCGACAACGCTGGCGCATGATTCAGTCGCCCCAGTTGCCGATATCGGCCGCATGCCCTTCGCCACCCTTCACGCCATCGGAACCGAGGGAGTACAAGTCATAGCTGCCGTCCACCGAATGCACACCGGGATTGAGGTACTGATAGGGCGTGTTCCACGGATCGACCGGCAGGCTTTTCAGATAACCCTGAGGGTTCCAGTTCCTCGCCGCCGGCAGGCCGGAAGGTTGTTTGCTCAAGGCTTCCAGCCCCTGCTGTGTCGAGGGGTAGTTGAAGTTGTCGAGGCGATACATTTCGAGGGCCGTGGCGATGGCCTGGAGATCAATTTTGCTGGCGGTGACTTTGGCCTGGTCGGGACGGCTCATGAACTGCGGCACCACGATGGCCCCCAGCACGCCGATGATGACGACCACCACCATGATTTCGATCAGGGTAAAACCGCGTTGAGCGCGAGGGCTGTTTCTCTGTGCTGCATTCATGGGTCAATTCACCAATTGGTTGAGGCTGAGAATCGGTAGGAGGATGGCCATGACGATCAGCAGCACCACGCCGCCCATCAGCACCAGCATGGCCGGTTCAAAAAGGCTCACGACCAATGCGATACGCGCCGCCAGGCTGCTTTCCTGCTGCTCGGCGGCCCGCACCAGCATGCGATCGAGTTCACCGGCGCGTTCGCCGCTGGCGATCATGTGCAGCATCATCGGCGGGATGTCGCCGCTCAGTTCCAGACCGCGAGTCAGCGTTCCACCTTCACGGACCGAGCGCGCGACATCGGCCATGCGGCTGCGGATGGTCAGGTTGCCGATGACGGCCGCCGCGATCTCCAGCGCGTCCACCAATGGCACTGCACTTTTGCCGAGGATCGCCAGCGTGCTGGCGAACCGCGCGGCTTCCATCGCCCGCAGCACCTCGCCCATGACCGGCAGTTTCAACGCGAGACGATGCCAGCGCAGGCGCCAGGCCGGCTGGCGCAGGCTCCAGCGCCAGAGGCCGAGCAACGCCGCCAGCACGCCCATCAACAGCAGAAAGTGATTGCGCAGCCCATTGCTGAGGGCGATCAGCGCCTGTGTCAGCCAGGGCAACGGCTGGCCACTGTCGACGAAGATCTTCACCACGTCCGGCACCACGTAGCCGAGCAGAAAACCAACAATCGCGACACTGGCCAACATCAGGATCAGCGGGTACACCAGGGCCATCTGGATTTTCTGCCGCGACGCCTGCCGGGCCTGGGTGTAAGCGGCCAGTTGTTCCAGCACATGCCCCAAGTGACCGGAACGTTCGCCAGCCGCAACGGTGGCGCGGAACAATTCGGGGAACGCCTTGGGAAATTGAGCCAGCGCCGTCGACAGGGCATGACCTTCCATCACCCGACTCCTGACCGCCGACAACAGACCGGCAACCTTGCGCTTCGCACTTTGCTTCGTCACCGCTTCAAGGGCTTCCTCCAGAGGCAGCCCTGCCTGAACGAGGGTGGACAGCTGCAAGGTCAACAGCGCCAGATCCGCCGCGCTCAGACGTCCGCTGCGAGGCTGCGTCCCGGTGTCGCCACCTGCCCTGACCTCGCTCAACTCACGCGGCCACAAGCCGCGCTCACGCATCAGTTGTCGGGCATGACGCGGGCCATCGGCCTCCAGTCGGCCTTTGCAGCGTCGGCCCTGGGCGTCGTCAGCGCGGTAATCGAACGTCGGCACTCGCTAGTCCTCCTGCGTCACGCGCAGTAATTCGTCGAGGCTGGTCGCGCCCTCCAGCACCCGCTGGCGACCGTCCTGAAACAGGCTGCGGGAGACCTTGCGCGTCTCTTCTATCAACGCCTGTTCACTCGCACCTTGATGAATCAGAACCGAGACGGCGGGCGTCACGCTGATCAGCTCGTAAATCCCGATCCGCCCGCGATAACCGTGCTGACACTGGTCGCATCCCACGGCCCTGAACAGTTGCGGTGGCGCTGCCGAATCGAGCCCTAAGCGTTCGCACGTGGCGCCATCGGCGCTGTATGTCGCTTTGCAATGGGGACACAACGTGCGCAGTAAACGCTGGGCCAGAATGCCCACCAGCGACGACGCCAGCAGGTAGGCATCGACGCCCATGTCCACCAGCCGCGTCACTGCACCGACGGCACTGTTGGTGTGCAACGTCGAGAGCACCAGGTGCCCGGTCAGCGATGCCTGGACGGCGATTTCCGCCGTCTCGCGATCACGGATTTCGCCGACCATCACCACGTCCGGATCCTGTCGCAAAATCGCCCGCAAGCCGCGGGCAAACGTCATGTCCACTTTCGGATTGACCGGCATCTGCCCCACACCCGGCAGGTGATATTCGATGGGGTCTTCGACCGTGAGAATGTTGCGTGTCTGATCGTTCAGGCTGCTCAGCGCGGCGTACAGACTGGTGGTCTTGCCGGAACCGGTAGGCCCGGTCACCAGGAGAATGCCGTGAGGTTTTGCGAGCAACTGGCGCAACGCGGCGAGGGTATCGGCAGGCATACCGAGTCGCGGCAGTTCCAGGCGCCCGGCCTGCTTGTCGAGCAGGCGCAACACCACCCGTTCGCCGTGGGCCGAAGGCAGCGTAGAGACCCGCACATCGACTTCGTGCCCGGCCAGTCGCAGGGCCATTCGACCATCCTGCGGGACCCGTTTTTCAGCAATGTCCAGGCGCGCCATGACCTTGATCCGCGACACCAGCAAGGTGGCCAGTTCACGTCGGGGCCTGAGCATTTCGCGCAATTGCCCGTCGACACGCATGCGTACCGACAGGTACTGCTCGAAAGTTTCCAGGTGCACATCCGACGCGTGCTCGCGCACCGCTTCGCTGAGCAGTGCGTTGATCAACCGGATGATCGGCGCGTCGCCCTGCTGCTCCAGCAGGTCGGCGGTTTGCGGGACTTGATCGACCAGGCTGAGCAGGTCCAGCTCTTCGTCCAGCCCTTGGGCAACTTGCTCGGCTGCGCTCTGACCTTCGCGATAAGCGACGGCCAGACGTGCGGCGAACACATCAGGCTCAAGCACCCGCATCGGCAGATCCCGAGCGCTTGCCCGACGGGCTTCCGACAAGGCCGTGAGTGGCGTATTGGCGCGCAGCACAAGACTTGAGCCCGGCCCGTCGTGCTCCAGCAGTACGCCGAAACGCCGGGCGAAACCGAAGGGCAATGGCTGGAGGGATTCACGCGGTTCGCTCATGGCGATTCCGCCGCTGATTTACGCAAATCGAACACGGGGGCGTCGGGCGCGGGGTCGAACAATTGACGCGCCTCGGCCGGCAGCAGCAAGGAGTTGTTCCCTCGCGCGCCGGGCTTGCTCAATTCACGCAGCGCGTTGTAACGCTGCTGGCTGACGTCTGACAGGTCTTCCTTGCTGCGCACGATGGTCGGCCGCAAAAACACCATCAGGTTGCTTTTGGTCTGGGTGTCGCGGGTCCAGCGAAACAGCGCACCGAGGTAGGGAATGTCGCGCAGCAACGGCACCCCGCTCTGTTGGGTGCGGACGCTGTCCCTGATCAGCCCGCCGATGACGATGATTTCGCCATCGTCCGCCAGGATCGTGCTCTTGAGCGCACGTTTGTTGGTGATCAGGTCCGAAGAATCGATGCCCGATACCGAAGGCGCGATGTCCGACACTTCCTGCGCGACCTCCAGGCGCAACGTCGAGCCTTCGTTGATGTACGGCTTGATCTTCAGGCTGATGCCCACGTCCTTGCGCTCGACGGTGGTGAACGGATTTTCCGCGCCGTTGCTGTTGGTGGCGTAGGAGCCGGTCTTGAACGGGACGTTTTGGCCGACGATGATTTCTGCCTCCTGATTGTCCAGGGTCAGCAGGCTCGGCGTGGACAGCAGGTTGCTGCGGGTGTTGCTGGCCAGCGCCGAAACCAACGCGCCGAAGCGGTCACTACCCAGTCGCAGGACGGCCCCTTCCGGCGCGGATTTTTTCTCGTCAAAGTTCAGCCCGCCGATGATCGGAATGTCGGTGCCGGGGAAGTTGATGAAGCCTTTTGCATCACTGCCGCTGACGCTCCACTGAACACCCACGGCCTCGGCGATGTCCCCGGAAATCTCGACGATGGCGGCATGGATCAGCACCTGCGCCCGAGGCTGATCCAACTGACGCACGATGTCCTCGATGGTGCGGATTTGCGCCGGGTCGGCGATCAGCACCAGCGCATTCTGGCTTTCGTCGGCCTTGATCATGAACGTCGTGCCGGGTGAGTTATCCCGGGCGCCACCGACGGCCGTTGCCGGCTTTCGGCCCTGCCCCATCGTTTCGAGGACTTCGGCCAATTGCCTGGCATCGCTGTGACGCAGGCGAATCACCCGCGCGTTGTCGAGGGTGGCGGTCGCCGGGGTATCGAGACGGCGTGCGAGGTCGATCAGGCGTTGGCGAACCGACGGTGGACCAATGAGGATCAGCCGATTGGTTCTGGCGTCGGCCAGTACCTGGATCGCCGTATCAGCGCTGCGTTTGCCCAGCGAGGACTCCATGACAGTCGCCACATCAGCAGCCTGTGCGTGCTGCATTTGCACCACGGCATGCTGGTTGTTCTGCCCGGAATCCAGTTGCCGGACCACCTGCGCGATACGGTTCACATTGGCCGCAGTATCGGTGACCACCAGCGCATTGGCTGACACCGAAGGACCGACATAGCCGTTGGCCGACACCAGCGGCCGAACCAGGCCGGCAATGTCGGAAGCGCTGCTGGTGTTCAGTTCGACGACCTGGGTGATGAATTGCGAAGCCGTGGCGTTTTTTGCAATGCCTTGGCCGGCGCGGGTTTTCGCTTCGGTGACCGGCGTAATCAGGATCCGGTCACCCTCGTCGATGACCGTGAAGTTGTGGGCATCCAGCACCGAATAAAACAATCGGCGAACACCTTCGCGGTCGAGGGCCTGACGGGACATGACGGTGATGCGCCCGGAGACTCTGGGATCAAGCACCACCGTGGTCCCGAGAATGGTGGAGATTTCCTCGACGATGTCGCGCAGCTCGGCATTGTTCATCGCCAGTTGCCACTTTTCTTCCTCGGCCCGCGCCGCGCCATGAAAGAGAGACAGCGCCAACGCGGCGAGAAAAAACAGGGTGCGCAACGCCTGCGCGCTGATGGAACTGTTCATGGGTTGATCACTCTGACGGCCCGGAAAGCGGGCGTAGAAAATGCGCAGAAGTCGCGGGGGCCGGAGCCTCGGCTTGCGGGTCGAATCGGCGCAAGAGCTGCGTGGCAGACGCCTGCAGCGTCAGCACTTCTTCTCGCCCCTTGTTCCACAACACCGCCCGATCCGCCTCGACGCGACGCAGGACGCTGCCGCCCGGCAACGGATCGCCCACCTGATAAATCCGTGAGCCTTGAGCGTCTGCCAGCAGTGCTCTGGACAACCCTGTGGCGAGGACAAAACTGGCCTGCAGGGTCAGCGGCTCGGCGCTGGCCAACAACGTGGCTCCCGCCGTCAGACCGAGTACCGTCGCCACCGCGGTGGTATCCAGAGGTGCACGGGGCGGTGGCGTCGCTATCGTTGAAACGACAGGCATCGCAGCGACACGGCTTAGACGAAACCCCCACTCTTGCCACACCAGAAAGGCTCCGTACGCGACGGTCACCAGCAGCAGGCAGAGGGTGCAGAGTCGCCTCCAGATGATCACCGCCGCCGATATCCAGTGCAGCCATACACGTTGGGTGGAGTAACCCAAAACCGTCATTTTCAACTCGACTTTTCAACAGGAAGATAAGCCTTCAGGCAATCCTGTTCCGGATCGCCTGAAGTGTTACGAGAGACTTAGATTTTGTCCCACGCCATGTGCCAGTGCGCCCCTACACCGGGCTCAAAGCCGTTGGCCGTCGGGGCGTATTGCTTGCAGTAACCGGACGCGGGGAATGGCTTGCATTCGAAGATTTCATTGGTCTTCGGTTGCAGCACTTTGGTGCCGGCGGTGTACTCGCTGATGCCTTCGGGGAACACGAAGTCGTGCTCGATGCCCGCGCCTTCACCGGTCATGTGGGTGGGCTGGGTGTCCTGGCGAGTGGTGCGGCCATCCAGCGTGGTGCCGACCAGCGTCAGGGTGTGTTTGCCGGGATTGCTGCGAACATCCATGGTCAGCCAGGTCGGACCGCTGTCTACCTGCTTCGCGACGGAACCGACCGGCTTGTTGTTCTCGTCGAACAAGGTCGCTTCGACGTTCATCGCACGGTTCGAGATCATGCTGAACTGGACGTTGGCCAGGCCTTTTTCCAGAACGTATTCGGCTTGCTGGGAGGCCACCGACATGCGCGCGGCGGCGTCTTCCTTCATGTCCAGCTGAACTTCGAATCGGGTTACGCCGCTTTCTTTCTGGGCGTAGAGGGTGTTGTTACCCCGGACTGGTTCGATGCTGCCGTTCTCATTACGAACACCGGCACGGATAAGCGAGTGGGTGCTGTTGATTTTTTCTGCGAGTTTGAACGCCCAGTTATTCGGCGAGCCTTCCTCGGCAGTGTCGATGGAGATCTCGACGTCGTAATTCGGGCTGACACCGTTGGCAGAGAATGCACGGGCCTTGACCTTGTCGCCGATCAGCAATTGGGTCGATGGCGTGATGCCGCCAACGGAAGACCAGCCACCGGGCAACGACGGTTCGCCGAGGATGTTCACATCGACAGCGTTGTAAAACGCCGCGTCGGTATCACCGACGGTCCAGATCCCGAGGATGACGTGCTGGCCGGATTTGTCGTCAGGAATGTTGCAGTTGTGTTTGGCGCCGGACACCGGCAGCTGATGATTCCCCTCGACGACGCAGAACGGGGTGCTTTCGAACGAGGCGCGCTTGAGGGATTCGTTAACGTTCCAGCCGTTGCGAGTGATGAAGTACTCATGCTTGGTGGCCGGGTGAGCCTGGGTGTAGCTCCATTGGAAATCGATATTGCGGTCTTTGATTTCCGTTAATTGCCAACGGGTAGCGGACTGAGCATCCATAGCGGAGAACGATGGATGACCGCCACTCGGAATCTTGCCATCGATCGGCCCTTGCAAAGGCGCACCGCCTGTACCAGCCGGAAAACCTTTGAATGTTTCGCCAACACTTTGAGGCTCGTATTGCGCGGAACCACAGTTGGTGTTCACCCCTTTCTGGCACAGCAGCGCGCGCGATGGCGGCACTTCCATATAGCCGTGGGCCGAAACAGTTTGAGACGCCAACATTGCCGATAACAGGATCATTGAAGAGGAGCATGCGCTTAGCGCTCCTCCCTTGTAGAAGGTCTTTTTCATGAGTGTGTTCCAGACTACTTATCGAAAATTAAGGCGCCATAAGGACGCCGCTGTTCGTAATCTCGTTCGGTGGGTTGCACCGGACGAAGGTCTGAAACCTTACTGAGATGGGCACGAATTCTATGTAGGACAAGTCGCCGTTTAGATGGGGATTACTCTCTCTCTTCACTTGTCTGACAAAGAGGGAAAACATTCTTACAGGATGAAACGGGTTAGGCTGGCACACGGTATTTCAGACAAAAAAAAGCCTGCCCGGCGTTGGCCGGACAGGCTTGATGGAACCCGAGAGAACTACTCGTGATACTGCGCCGACAGCTCATGCACCGCGCGCAGGAACGCACCCGCATGTTCCGGATCGACTTCCGGCGTAATGCCATGACCCAGGTTGAACACGTGGCCGCTACCCTTGCCATAGCTGGCGAGGATCCGTCCGACTTCGGTACGAATGGCTTCCGGTTTGGCGTAGAGCACGGTCGGGTCCATGTTGCCTTGCAAGGCAACTTTGTCGCCAACGCGAGCCCGGGCATTGCCGATATCGCACGTCCAGTCCAGGCCCAGCGCATCAGCACCGGCATCAGCAATGCTTTCCAGCCACAGGCCGCCATTCTTGGTGAACAGGATGACCGGAACCTTGCGGCCTTCGTGTTCGCGGATCAGGCCGCTGACGATTTTGCGCATGTAGGCCAGGGAGAATTCCTGGTACGCCGCCGCCGACAGGTTGCCGCCCCATGTGTCGAAGATCTGCACCGCTTGCGCGCCAGCCATGATCTGGCCGTTGAGGTACGAGGTCACCGACTGCGCCAGCTTGTCCAGCAGCAGGTGCATGGCTTGCGGGTTGTCGTAGAGCATGGCTTTGGTCTTGCGGAAGTCTTTCGACGAGCCGCCTTCGACCATATAGGTGGCCAGGGTCCATGGGCTGCCGGAGAAACCGATCAGCGGTACACGACCGTTCAGTTCGCGGCGGATGGTGCTGACCGCGTCCATCACGTAACCGAGGTCTTTGTGCGGATCAGGAATCGGCAGGGCTTCGATGTCGGCCATCGTGCTGACGACTTTTTTGAAGCGCGGACCTTCACCGGTTTCGAAGTACAGGCCCTGGCCCATGGCGTCCGGGATGGTGAGGATGTCGGAGAACAGGATTGCCGCATCCAGTTGCGGATAGCGGTCGAGCGGTTGCATGGTGACTTCGCAAGCGAACGCCGGGTTCATGCACAGGCTCATGAAGTCGCCGGCCTTGGCACGGCTGGCGCGGTATTCAGGCAAGTAGCGACCGGCCTGACGCATCATCCACACTGGGGTGACGTCTACAGGTTGCTTGAGCAGGGCGCGAAGGAAACGGTCGTTCTTCAGGGCAGTCATGTCGGCATCCGGAAAAAAAGTGCGGGCATTTTCTCAGAGCTCGACGCAAAAGGCACGGATGCAGGTCAGCCTTTTGTCTATCGGGTCAATTTGTCGCGGGTTACATCAACTAAATCTGCGTTGAATTTACCGGCCTCTTCGCGGGCAAGCCTCGCTCCTACAGGGTCATATTGCACCTGTAGGAGCGAGGCTTGCCCGCGAAGGGAGCGACGCCGATCAAGCAGATTTAGACGCCCAGGTAGTCCAGGATCCCTTCAGCCGCATTGCGGCCTTCGAAGATCGCCGTCACCACCAGGTCGGAACCGCGAACCATATCGCCACCGGCGAAGATTTTCGGGTTGCTGGTCTGGTGCTTGAACTGACCTTGTTCAGGCGCAACTACGCGGCCCTGGCTGTCGGTCTGGATGCTGAACTGCTCGAACCACGGCGCCGGGCTTGGACGGAAACCGAAAGCGATGACCACGGCGTCGGCCGGGATGATCTCTTCGGAGCCCGGGATCGGCTCGGGGCTGCGACGGCCACGGGCGTCCGGCTCGCCGAGACGAGTCTCGACCACCTTCACGCCTTCAACCTTGTCTTCACCCACGATGGCGATCGGCTGGCGGTTGTAGAGGAATTTCACGCCTTCTTCCTTGGCGTTCTTCACCTCTTTGCGCGAGCCAGGCATGTTCGCTTCGTCACGACGATACGCACAGGTCACCGACTTGGCGCCCTGGCGGATCGAGGTACGGTTGCAGTCCATCGCCGTGTCGCCGCCGCCCAGTACCACGACCTTCTTGCCTTTCATGTCGACGAAATCTTCCGGCGACTTTTCAAAGCCCAGGTTGCGGTTGACGTTAGCGATCAGGAAGTCCAGCGCGTCATGCACGCCCGGCAGGTCTTCACCGGCAAAGCCGCCCTTCATGTAGGTGTAGGTGCCCATGCCCATGAACACGGCGTCGTATTCTTCGAGCAGTTGCTCGACGGACACATCCTTGCCCACTTCGGTGTTCAGGCGGAACTCGATGCCCATGCCGGTGAAAACTTCGCGGCGATTGCTCAGCACGGTCTTTTCCAGCTTGAACTCCGGGATGCCGAAGGTCAGCAGACCGCCGATTTCCGGGTTCTTGTCGAACACCACCGGGGTCACGCCGCCGCGTACCAGCACGTCGGCACAACCGAGGCCGGCCGGGCCTGCGCCGATGATCGCGACACGTTTGCCGGTCGGCTTGACCTTGGACATGTCCGGGCGCCAGCCCATGGCGAACGCGGTGTCGGTGATGTACTTCTCGACCGAACCGATGGTCACCGCGCCGAAGCCGTCGTTGAGGGTGCAGGCACCCTCGCACAGACGATCCTGCGGGCAAACCCGGCCGCAGACTTCCGGCAGGGTGTTGGTCTGGTGCGACAGCTCGGCGGCCTGGAGGATGTTGCCCTCGGCCACCAGTTTCAGCCAGTTCGGAATGAAGTTGTGCACCGGGCACTTCCATTCGCAATACGGGTTACCGCAACCCAGGCAGCGGTGGGCCTGATCGGCCGAATGCTGGGGTTTGAAGGGTTCGTAGATCTCCACGAACTCTTTCTTGCGTTGACGCAACAGTTTCTTCTTCGGATCTTTGCGCCCGACGTCGATGAACTGGAAGTCGTTATTCAGACGTTCAGCCATTGTTAAAACCTCATCAAACTCTTCAGGCGCATATCACTGCGGGTTGGCACGGGTGCTGGAAAGCAACGTTTTCAAGCTGGCAGCCTTGGGCTTGACCAACCAGAAACGGCGCAGGTAGTCATCGAGGTTTTCCGCGAGTTCACGACCCCACTCGCTGTCGGTTTCCTCGACGTACTCGTTCAGCACGCGTTGCAGGTGGCTACGGTAGGCTTCCATCGCTTCGCCGCTGATCCGCTGGATTTCCACCAGTTCGTGGTTGACCCGGTCAACGAAGGTGTTGTCCTGGTCGAGCACGTAGGCGAAACCGCCGGTCATGCCTGAGCCGAAGTTGTAACCGGTTTTGCCCAGGACGCAGACGAAACCACCGGTCATGTACTCGCAGCAGTGATCGCCAGTGCCTTCCACCACGGTGTGAGCACCGGAGTTACGCACTGCGAAACGCTCGCCCGCAGTGCCGGCAGCGAACAACTTGCCGCCGGTGGCGCCGTACAGGCAGGTGTTGCCGATGATGGCACTGTCCTGAGTCTTGTAGGCGCTGCCCTTCGGCGGAACGATGACCAGTTTGCCACCGGTCATGCCTTTGCCGACGTAGTCGTTGGCGTCGCCTTCCAGGTACATGTTCAAACCGCCGGCGTTCCACACACCGAAGCTCTGACCGGCCGTCCCTTTGAAGCGGAAGGTGATCGGCGCGTTCGCCATGCCTTGGTTGCCGTGCTTGCGCGCGATTTCACCGGAGATCCGCGCGCCGATCGAACGGTCGCAGTTGCAGATATCCAGCGCGAATTCGGCGCCGCTCATGTCGTTGATGGCCGAGGTGGCCATGTCGATCATTTTCTCGGCCAGCAGGCCTTTGTCGAACGGCGGGTTGCGGTCGACCTGGCAGAACTGAGGCTTGTCTGCCGGGATGTGATCGCTGCCCAGCAACGGGGTCAGGTCCAGGTGGTTCTGCTTGGCGGTCTGGCCTTCGAGGACTTCCAGCAGATCGGTGCGACCGATCAGCTCTTCGAGGGAGCGCACGCCCAGCTTGGCCAGCCACTCACGGGTTTCTTCGGCGACGTAGGTGAAGAAATTCACCACCATGTCGACGGTGCCGATGTAGTGATCCTTGCGCAGCTTCTCGTTCTGAGTCGCGACGCCGGTGGCGCAGTTGTTCAGGTGGCAGATACGCAGGTATTTGCAGCCCAGCGCGATCATTGGCGCGGTGCCGAAACCGAAGCTTTCAGCGCCGAGAATGGCCGCCTTGATCACGTCGAGGCCGGTTTTCAGGCCGCCGTCGGTCTGTACCCGGACTTTGCCGCGCAGGTCGTTGCCACGCAGGGTCTGGTGGGTTTCGGCCAGGCCGAGTTCCCACGGAGCGCCCGCGTATTTGATCGAGGTCAGCGGCGATGCGCCGGTGCCGCCGTCGTAACCGGAGATGGTGATCAAGTCCGCGTAGGCCTTGGCCACACCGGCGGCGATGGTACCGACGCCCGCTTCTGCTACCAGTTTCACCGAGACCAGGGCCTTCGGGTTGACTTGTTTCAGGTCGAAAATCAGCTGCGACAAGTCTTCGATCGAGTAGATGTCGTGGTGCGGCGGCGGCGAAATCAGGGTCACGCCCGGCACTGCGTAACGCAGCTTGGCGATCAGACCGTTGACCTTGCCGCCTGGCAGTTGACCGCCTTCGCCGGGCTTGGCGCCCTGGGCAACCTTGATCTGCAGCACCTCAGCGTTGACCAGGTATTCCGGGGTGACACCGAAACGGCCTGTCGCCACTTGCTTGATTTTCGAGCTCTTGATGGTGCCGTAGCGCGCCGGGTCTTCGCCGCCTTCGCCGGAGTTGGAACGCGCACCGAGGCGGTTCATGGCTTCGGCCAGGGCTTCGTGAGCTTCCGGCGACAGTGCGCCAAGCGAAATGCCGGCGGAGTCAAAGCGCTTGAGCACCGATTCCAGCGGTTCGATCTCGCTGATGTCCAGCGGCGTGGCCAGCGTCTTGACGTTGAACAGGTCGCGGATCATCGACACCGGACGGTTGTCCACCAGCGACGTGTATTCCTTGAACTTGCTGTAGTCGCCCTGCTGTACAGCGGCTTGCAGGGTGTTGACCACGTCCGGGTTGTAGGCGTGATATTCGCCACCGTGGACGAACTTCAGCAGGCCGCCTTGCTGGATCGGCTTGCGCGGGCTCCAGGCTTCGGCGGCGAGGGCTTTCTGCTCGGCTTCGATGTCGACGAAACGTGCGCCCTTGATGCGGCTCGGCACGCCACGGAAGCTCAGGTCGCAGACTTCCTCGGACAGGCCGATGGCTTCGAACAATTGAGCGCCGCGGTAGGAGGCGATGGTCGAGATACCCATCTTCGACAGGATTTTCAGCAGGCCTTTGGTGATGCCTTTGCGGTAGTTCTTGAACACCTCATAGAGGTCGCCCAGGACTTCACCGGTACGGATCAGGTCGCCCAGCACTTCATAAGCCAGGAACGGATAGACCGCCGAGGCGCCGAAGCCGATCAACACCGCAAAGTGGTGCGGGTCGCGTGCGGTGGCGGTTTCCACCAGGATGTTGGAGTCGCAACGCAGGCCTTTTTCGGTCAGGCGGTGGTGTACCGCGCCGGTGGCCAGGGAAGCGTGGATCGGCAACTTGCCCGGTGCAATGTGACGGTCGCTCAGGACGATCTGGGTGCGACCGGCGCGAACGGCTTCTTCAGCCTGATCGGCGACGTTGCGCACAGCCGCTTCGAGGCCGACGCTTTCGTCGTAGTTGAGGTCGATGATCGCGCGCTCGAAGCCCGGACGATCGAGGTTCATCAGCGAGCGCCACTTGGCCGGGGAAATGACCGGCGAGCTGAGGATTACGCGCGAGGCGTGTTCCGGCGACTCCTGGAAGATGTTGCGCTCGGCACCAAGGCAGATCTCCAGCGACATGACGATGGCTTCACGCAGCGGGTCGATCGGCGGGTTGGTCACCTGCGCGAACTGCTGGCGGAAATAGTCGTACGGTGTGCGCACGCGCTGGGACAGCACGGCCATCGGCGTATCGTCGCCCATGGAGCCAACGGCTTCGTAGCCTTGCTCACCGAGCGGACGCAGCACCTGGTCGCGCTCTTCGAACGTGACCTGATACATCTTCATGTATTGCTTGAGCTGATCGACATCGTAGAACGCCGAACCGTGGTCGTTGTCTTCCATGGTCGCCTGGATGCGCAGGGCATTCTTGCGCAGCCATTGCTTGTATGGATGACGGGATTTCAGACGGTTGTCGATCGCGTCGGTGTCGAGGATCTGACCGGTCTCGGTGTCCACGGCAAAGATCTGGCCCGGGCCAACGCGGCCCTTGGCGATCACGTCTTCAGGCTGGTAGTTCCAGACACCGATTTCGGACGCCAGGGTGATGAAACCATTCTTGGTGGTGACCCAACGCGCCGGACGCAGACCGTTACGGTCGAGCAGGCACACCGCGTAACGACCGTCGGTCATTACCACGCCGGCCGGGCCGTCCCACGGCTCCATGTGCATCGAGTTGTATTCGTAGAACGCACGCAGGTCCGGGTCCATGGTTTCGACGTTCTGCCACGCAGGCGGAATGATCATCCGCACGCCACGGAACAGGTCGATGCCACCGGTGACCATCAGCTCGAGCATGTTGTCCATGCTGGAGGAGTCGGAACCGACGCGGTTCACCAGCGGGCCGAGTTCTTCCAGATCCATCAGATCGTTGGTGAACTTGGTGCGACGGGCCTGGGCCCAGTTGCGGTTGCCGGTGATGGTGTTGATCTCGCCGTTGTGGGCGAGGAAGCGGAATGGCTGGGCCAGCGGCCATTTCGGCAGGGTGTTGGTGGAAAAGCGCTGGTGGAACACGCAAATCGAGGTTTGCAGGCGCTGATCGCTGAGGTCTGGATAGAAGGCGGTCAAATCCGCCGGCATCATCAGGCCTTTGTAGATGATGGTCTTGTGCGAAAAGCTGCAGATGTAGTGATCGACGTCGGCGGCGTTGGCCACGGACGAGCGACGACGGGCGCTGAACAGCTTGATCGCCATGTCCTGATCGCTCAGGCCTTCACCGCCGATGTAGACCTGCTCGATCTGCGGCAGGCGCTCAAGGGCCAGGCGGCCGAGGACGCTGGTGTCGATCGGCACTTTGCGCCAGCCGACCAGGGTCAGGCCTTCGGCCAGGATCTCGCGGTTCATGTTCTCGCGAGCGGCTTCGGCTTTGACCGGGTCCTGGTTGAAGAAGACCATGCCCACCGCATATTGCTTGGGCAGTTCGACGCCGAAGGTTTCCTGGGCGATGGCTCGCAGGAACACGTCCGGCTTTTGAATCAGCAGACCGCAACCGTCACCGGTCTTGCCGTCGGCGTTGATCCCACCGCGGTGGGTCATGCAGGTCAGGGCCTCGATGGCCGTTTGCAAAAGGGTATGACTGGGCTCGCCCTGCATATGGGCTATCAGGCCGAAACCGCAGTTATCCTTGAATTCATCTGGTTGGTACAGACCTGCTTTCATAGACACTTTCTCACCAGGCTGCCTCTTATCGAGGCAAATTTCTTTTCAATTCAACCACTTACCATCCGCGCCGAACGTACGCCAGCTTTGCGGGGGCAAAAGGGAGGTCATTGTACACACCGACACAGAGGCTCACAAATTTGACGACGAAATGTCGCAAATCTATGTCGCATTTGTGAAAGGTTTAAAGCGATCTGCTGTGCTAGTCAAAACTTTTTTAATTTTGACTGCAACGACTCAAAGACTACTGTGACGCAGACACCACAAGGCACGCGGCCTGTAGAGGCGGCATGCGCTTGTAGAAATTTTGAGGTGCCGGGAGAGGCGGCCTGGGTAAGGCCGCCGAATCTTCAGCGAGTTGTTGCCAGTTCCTGTTGGACGCTGGCGACAGTGCGAGGCCAAGGTTTACCAGCCTGAACCTTCGCTGGCAAGGCCTTGATGGCGGTAACGGCTGCATCGCGGTTGGCGAAGTTACCGTAAGTGATGACGTAAAGCGGCTTGCCGTTGAGGACTTTCTTGAAATAACGGTACTCGCCGCCCTGCTCTTTCACGAAGTTTTGCGCGGTCGCCTCGGAGCTGGTGCCGAGGATCTGCACCACGTAGTTACCCGGAGCCTGACCGGCGTACCAGGTGCCGCCGGCAGCCTTGGCCGCAGCCGCAGGTTTCTCGGCAGGCTTGGCGGTTGCGACGGCCGCAGGCTTGGCTGGCGCAGGCGCTGGTGCCGGCTTCGCTGCAGGCGTAGTCGGAACCGGCTTGGCCGTCGCGACCTGAGTCGGCGCTGGTGCAGGCGCTGGCGTCGGCTTGGCGGCTGGCGTCGGCGCAGGACCGGCCTGGATGCCCGCAGGAGGCGCGATGGTGGTCACGGTCGGCGGTGTAGCGCTGGAACCCTCTACCGGCACGCCATCGTCGCCCTCGGTGATGCCACCGGCGGCTTCAGCCAGCGGGCCACGCATGACCGGCTGCGAGTTGCCGACCAACGGCAATGGCATCGGTTGCGAATTACCGGCGAATTCCACGGCAGGTGCGCCGCCGCTGTTAGGTTGTGGCGTGCCCTGGCCGAGCGGCAGTTGCGCCTGTTCGTTGGCAGGTGCGCCGGTGGTCGGTGCTTTGCTGCGACCCGGCATCAACCAGGCGGCGGCTACCGCGACCACGACGACGGCGGAAATCGCCAATACGTGTTTCTTCGGCATGTTGAACCCCATACTTGGACGCTTGACCGCTGAGCGGCTGGCAATCATGGCTTCGATCATTGCATCGCGGGCAACCTGGTTGATGTTGCCAGGCCAGCCGTCGGAGCTTTCGTGAATATCAGAGATCTGTTCTGCGGTGAAAAGTTCGATACCCCGCCCAGCACCTTCGAGCCGCTGGTCCAGATATTCGCGGGTTTCTTCTTCGGTGTAAGGCTGCAGCTCGATGACGTGGAAGCGCTCTTCTTCAAGGCTCAGCGCCTCAAGTTGAGCGATCAGCGAGGATTCGCCGAACAGGAACACGTGCGGACGGCCTTCCGGCGCACCGGCGGCCAGCTCCATCAAGGCTTCGAGCGCGGACTCGTCGAGCTGCTCGGCGTCGTCCACCAGCAAATAGACTTCCTGACCGGTCAGCGCGAGCTGCACGACCTGAGCCAGAATCGCGCCGGTCTCGGCCTCGGCAACGTTCAGCGCCTGAGCCACCTGACGCAGCACGCCCGCCGCATCACCGGCGCCACGGGCGGAAACCACCACGCTTTGAACGGACTGTTTATTGGTGCTGGCCACCAGAGCCTGACGCAACAGGGTCTTGCCACTGCCTTGCGGGCCGGTGACCACCAGCAGCAACTGGCTGTAACGGGCCAGGTGGTGCAGCTGACCCAGCACAGGTTTGCGCTGGGCCGGGAAGAATTTGAAGCCAGGCACCCGTGGAGCAAAAGGGTCATGACTCAACTGGTAATGGCCGAGGAAAGCCTCGTCGGCGTGCAAACTAGTCATCGGGATCTTATTAACCTTTAAGCTGAGCCAGGGCGCGGTAATCCGCTCCCAGCGTGGCCTGTAGAACCTCTTTCGGATAATCGTCGGTCACCACTGCTTCGCCCATGTGGCGCAGCAGCACCAGGCGCAAACGACCGTCGATCACTTTCTTGTCAATTGCCATGTGTTCGAGAAAATCGGCTTCAGTCATCTCTTCAGGCGGGATGACCGGCAGGCCGGCACGCTGGAACAGGCGAATGCCGCGATCACGCTCTTGCTCACTGATCCAGCCCAGACGCGTGGACATTTCCAACGCCATTACCGTACCGGCAGCGACCGCTTCACCATGCAGCCAGACACCATAGCCCATGTGGGTTTCGATGGCGTGGCCGAACGTGTGGCCCAGGTTCAACGTGGCGCGAACACCGGTTTCCTTTTCATCGGCGCCGACCACCGCCGCCTTCGCCGCGCAGGAGCGCTCGATGGCATAGGTCAGGGCGACCTGGTCCAGAGCGCGCAGGCGATCGACGTTTTCTTCGAGCCAGGTCAGGAAGGGCTCGTCGCAGATCAAGCCGTATTTGATGACTTCAGCAAGCCCGGCGGACAACTCGCGGGCCGGCAGGGTATTGAGGGAGGCGGTATCGATCAGCACCACGTTCGGCTGATAGAACGCGCCGACCATGTTTTTGCCCAGCGGATGATTGATCCCGGTCTTGCCGCCCACCGAGGAATCGACTTGCGACAACAGAGTGGTTGGAACCTGGATGAAATCGACGCCACGCTGGTAACAGGCGGCGGCAAACCCGGCCATGTCGCCAATCACGCCGCCACCGAGGGCGATCACGGTCGTGCGACGGTCGTGTCGTGCGGTCAGCAAGCCGTCGAAAATCAGTTGCAGGGTTTCCCAGGTCTTGAAGGCTTCGCCGTCGGGCAGCACCACGGAAATCACCGAATACTGTGCAAGGCTGCGGGTCAGACGTTCAAGATAGAGCGGCGCAACGGTTTCGTTGGAGATGATCGCCACTTGCCGTCCGCGAATATGCGGGGCCAGCAGCTCAGGCTGATCCAACAAACCTTCGCCAATATGAATCGGGTAGCTACGCTCGCCTAGATCGACCTTGAGTGTCTGCATGTGTCCCCACAGTGAAGATGAAATCAGGCATCCCGCCTTGAGTTATCGAGTATCCAGGGCATCTGATGGTGTGACGCCGTTCGGTAGCCATCCGCCACAACCTTGAGCGGTCGTGGCAGGACGCCGAGGATAGCGCATTTCGCGCTGCGCTTTAACGGGGAGGCAGCTGCTGCAAGCGCTCGAGAATATCGAGCACCACCATACGCGGCGGCCGCTCATCCGTTTCAACCACCAGGTCGGCGATTTCCCGATAAAGCGGGTCGCGCAACTCCAGCAGATCCCGAAGGGTCTTGGCCGGGTCGGCAGTACGCAACAGTGGCCGATTGCGGTCGCGGGCAGTGCGGCCGACCTGCTGCTCCACGGAAGCGTGCAGATAAACCACCCGACCACCGGCACGCAGCGCCCGACGATTGGCTTCGCGCATGACTGCACCGCCACCGGTCGCCAGCACCACGCCGTCGCAATCGCACAGCTCGGCAATCATCGCCTGCTCGCGGTCACGAAAGCCCGGTTCGCCTTCCTTATCGAAGATCCATGGGATATTGGCGCCCGTGCGCAATTCAATTTCCTTATCGGAATCTTTGAATGGCAGGCGCAGCTCTTTGGCCAGCAACCGGCCGATGGTGCTTTTTCCAGCCCCCATCGGTCCAACAAGAATCAAATTTCGCACAGAATCAATGACTCACAGCAATCGCCTGGTTGTTCATGATACGCGGAGTGAGAAATACCAGCAGCTCGGATTTTTTCTCCGAAACCACGTCACGCCGGAAAAGGCGGCCAAGATACGGCACATCGCCGAGAAATGGCACCTTATCTACAACCTTGCTCTGAGTATTTGAGAAAACGCCACCGATTACGATGGTCTCGCCGTCATTGACCAGGACCTTGGCGTTGACCTCGTTTTTCTTGATCGGCGGTACATCCTGGACCTTGTTCAGGTAGTCCGGTTCGTCCTTGGTGACCTTGACCTCCATGATGATCCGGTTGTCCGGGGTGATCTGCGGCGTCACTTCCAGCGACAGCGAGGCCTCTTTGAAGGACACCGATGTGGCGCCGCTGGAGCTGGCTTCCTGGTACGGGATCTCGGTGCCCTTGAGGATTTTTGCGGTTTCCTTGTCGGACGTGACCACTTTGGGCTGTGAGACGATTTCGCCGTTGCCGGTCTTCTCCATGGCGGTCAGTTCAAGATCCAGCAGCACATTGTCGGTGATGAAGGCGATGCCGAGCCCCGAGGTATTGGCGGCGGCGCCCATATCGACGAACGGCGAGTTGGTACTGGTGCTGCCAGGCGTGCCGATGGTCGACGAAGCATCGGCGCCGTTGCTGACCCCGGACGTGTTCCAGTTGCCCTTGTTCTGCAACGAACCACCCCAGCGCACGCCGAGGCTTTTGTCATAGTCGACGTTGGCTTCGACGATTCGCGCCTCGATCATCACCTGACGCACCGGGATGTCCAGTTGCGCGACGATCCGGCGAAGCTCGTCGAGGCGATCCTGGGTCTGATAGGCAATGATGTTGTTGGTCCGGTCATCGACAGTGATCGAACCCCGCTCATCCACTTTTGCCTCGGCACTGGTCACCGACGTGAACAGCTTGGCGATATCCGCCGCCTTGGCGTAATTGACCTGCAGCAGCTCACGACGCAATGGCGCCAGATCGGCAATCTGCTTCTGCGACTCCAGCTCCTGACGTTCGCGCGCGGCAATCTCGTCGGCCGGCGCCACCAGCAACACGTTGCCGATCTTGCGCTTGTCCAGCCCCTTGGTTTTCAGCACCAGGTCCAGCGCCTGATCCCATGGCACGTTTTGCAGACGCAAGGTGATGCCGCCCTGCACCGTGTCGCTGGCCACCAGATTGAGGTTGGTGAAATCGGCGATCAGTTGCAGCACCGAGCGCACGTCAATGTCCTGGAAGTTCAGCGAGAGCTTTTCACCGGTGTACGCAAAACGTTCGGCGTTGCGCTTTTGCAGGTCATCGACGGTCATCGGGCGAATGCTGACGGTGAGCTTATTGTCGGTCTGGTAGGTCGAGTAATCGAAGGCGCCGCTGGGCTCGATGCTGATGATCGCCCGGTCACCGGTGGCGCTGGCGTTGACGAACTGCACCGGCGTGGCGAAATCCTTGACGTCCAGGCGCACTCGCAGAGGTTCCGGTAATTGGGTTCTGGCAAAATTAAGGACAATCCTGCCATCGCGCTCCTGAATGTCCGGGGCGATGGAAGGGTCCGACAGGTCGATGACCACGTTGCCTTCGCCTTGGGTTCCACGCTGGAAATCCACGCCGCGAATGGCCTTGCTCGCCGGCGCATAAGCCTTGGCCGGCGCCGCAGTTGCCGTGGCGACCCGCGAAGGCCTGGCGGCAGGCGCGGCAGCGTTACTGCCTCCCCGCCCGACCACAACGAACAGGTTGTTGCCTTCGACCCGTGCGGTGTACGGGGTCAATTGAGTCAGGTTGATGATCAGCCGCGTGCGGTCCTTGGCTTCCACCACCGTGGCGCTGCGGGCGTTGCCGCCGCCAAGATCACGGGTCTTGCTCGCCAACTGACTGACCACGCCAGGCAGATCCAGCGCAATCCGCGCAGGCTGCTCCGTCGTGTAACCGTGGGGCGCCGGCGGCGCGCCATCGAATGACAACTTCAACTCGACGCGGTCTCCCGGCAGCGCGGCAACATCCAGCGCCTTGAGGTTGGCCGCTTGTACCATCGGCGACAGCAACGCTATCCATAGCGAAATACCGAAGGTTGCGAAAATCCTGTTCATTATTCGAGTTCCACTATGAGTGCTCTTTCAAAGGGATAGTCCGTGGCCGCTCCAGCCAGGCGCCTTCGCCGTCAGGAACGATTTCGACCACATCGACTTGCGAGCCGCTGATGGCGACGATCCGGCCATCGTTGCGCCCCAGGTAATCGCCGACTTTCAGCCGATGCACACCGCCCGCCCCGCGCAACAGCGCAAAGGAGCCCGCCGCATTGGAGATCGTGCCGACCATTTCAAACTGCTCGATGTTGAAACCTTCGAGGTACTGCTTGACCCGGCCGGGGTCTGGTTTGACATTGCGCGCGCCATGCTTCTGGCCGGCCAGATCAACTCTGAGCTGCCGGGAAAACGGGCTTCGCAAGTTAGCCGCGCTGTAGGTGAACGTTGGGTAAGACCGGAATGTCGGCGTTGGTTCAATCCTGCCCGGCGCACGCAGACGCATTTCGTTCATATAAGCGTCGAGATCACTGAAGTCATTGCTGCCATCACAACCGGCCAGGGCGGCCAACATCCCGATCATCGGAAAAATACGAACCGGGCTCATTTTTGCAGCCCCTTGTCGTTGTAGCGGTAAGTCTTGGCGAGGATGCTCATGCGCAATTTAGCGCCGCCTTCGGGGTTGGCCGGGGCAAGGTCGAAATCATGCAGGGTGACGATCCGTGGCAGCCCCGCCACGCCACTGACGAACGTGGCGAGGTCATGATAGGCACCAGTGACGGTGATCTGGATCGGCAGTTCGATGTAGAAAGGCTGGGTCACCTCTGGCAGCAGTTTGATCTCTTCAAACTCCAGCCCGCTTCCGAGGCCCGTACGGGTGATGTCCTCCAGCAGACCGGGCACTTCGGTGTCACTGGGCAATTGCCGCAGGAGCACGCCGAAGGAGTTCTCCATTTCCTTCATCTGCTGGGTGTACAGCTCAAGATTCGCCGCCATGTGGGCCTTGGTGGCGAATTGCTCCTTGAGGGTCGACTCTTCCTCGCGCTTGAGTTCAAGCTGGCTCTCAAGGTCACTGATGGAAAAGCTGTAGCCCAGCGCCAACACCAGAATCATCAATAGAAGACCCGCCAGCGCCTTGATGGCGGGCGGCCAGGACCCCATGTTGTTGGTGTCCAGATCGTTGATGTCGATCTTGCGCAGCCCTTCGATCCATTCGGCCGGCCTCATTGAACGGCCTCCACGGCAGCAGGCTGGGTCTGGCGCACGGTCAACTGAAAGACGTTGGCCTGATCCAGTTGGCCTGCGGTGGTCGCCTTGACCTCTGTTAGGGTGGGCGCATCGAACCAGTCCGATGCATCCAGATTGCGCATCAAGTCGGAAACACGGTTATTGGATTCTGCCGCGCCGGTGATGGACAGGGTTTTACCTTCCATTTTCACCTCGGTGAAATAGACCCCGTCCGGCAGGGTGCGCGCCAACTGATCGAAGATCCGCCCGCTGATCGGACGATTGCCCTGCAGGTCCTGGATGATGCGCATGCGTTCGACCAGTTGCTGACGCCGCGCCTTGAGGTCGCTGATCTGTTTGATCCGCTCGTCGACCACCGCAATCTGTTTACCGATGTAATCGTTTCGGGCGACCTGTCGGTCGATGGCGCCGTTGATGGCCCGATCCACGACCAGCACCACTGCCACAGCGCCCACCAGCACGCCGACCAGCGCCAGCAAAAAGCGTTTGCGACGTGCGTCCCGCAGCTCTTCGCGCCAAGGTAAAAGGTTGATCCGCGCCATCAGTCGAAGCTCCTGAGGGCTAACCCGCAGGCGATCATCAGCGCCGGCGCGTCGCTGGCCAGGGCACCGGCGTTGACCTTGCTGCCCAGGGTCATGTCGGAGAATGGATTGGCCACTTGCGTCGAAGTGCCCAGACGCTCCTCGATCAATCGGTCCAGCCCCGGAACCGAAGCGGTGCCGCCAGCCAACAGGATATGGTCGACCGAGTTGTACTGGCCGGAAGCGAAGAAAAACTGCAACGAACGCGACACTTGCTGCACCAGTGCATCACGGAAGGGCTGCAACACTTCGCTGACGTAATCGTCCGGCAAACCGCCCTGCTTCTTCGCCAGCCCCGCTTGCTCAACGGTCAGGCCATAACGCCGCTGGATTTCTTCCGTCAGTTGACGACCGCCGAACAACTGTTCGCGGGTGTAGATGATTTTCCCGTTGCGCAGCACGCTCAGGGTGGTCATGGTCGCGCCGATGTCGACCACGGCGACCGTCAGATCCTCGCGAGACGCCGCCAGATGCCCGGTCAGCAGGCCGAATGAGCGCTCCAGCGCGTAAGCCTCGACATCGACCACGCGCGCCGTCAGGCCGGCCAGTGCGAGCGCCGCTTCACGGACTTCGACGTTTTCCTTGCGACAGGCTGCCAGCAGCACACTGACCCGTTCCGGGTTGCGTGCCGATACGCCCTGTACTTCAAAGTCGATGGCGACTTCGTCCAGTGGATAAGGGATGTATTGATCGGCCTCGATCTTCAGCTGGTTTTCCAGCTCGTCGTCGGAAAGACCTGCATCCATTTCGATGGTTTTGGTGATGACGGCAGAACCGGCCACGGCAACGGCCACATTCTTGAGGCTGGTTCTGGCCTTGAGCAGCACGCGTGAAAGGGCCTGACCCACGCCTTCGAGCTCGGCGATATTTTTCTCGACCACCGCGTTGGCGGGTAGCGGTTCTACCGCATAAGCCTCGACCCGATAGCGGTCGCCCTGGCGGCTAAGCTCAAGCAGCTTCACCGACGTGGAGCTGATGTCGATCCCCAAAAGCGTATTGGCTTTTTTATTGAAGAGTCCTAGCACTACCAATTCCCTATGACTATCCGTGTCTTACGGACTCTGTAATGTCCGTTGCGTTCAAACCACCCGTCTTGACAGCAGCGCAAATGACGCTCTCGACGTAAAAATGCTTATAATGCCCAGCGTTTTTTTCCGGTTTTTACTGCAAGCGCGGGTCGTTCCCTGTTTATCTGAACCCTGCTGCCTAATTCATTCTTTGCCCTGGATATCCCAAAGCCTTGATTCGTCTGCTGAAATTCTTCGGTTGGTCCATCGTCGCCGTTTTCTGCGGACTGCTCCTTGGTCTGAGTGGCGCGTTTCTTTACCTTAGTCCGGGATTGCCTTCTGTGGAGGCACTGCGAAGCATCCAGTTGCAGATTCCATTGCGCGTCTACAGCAGCGACAACAAGTTGATCGCAGAGTTTGGCGAAATGCGCCGTACACCGATCCGTTTCGCCGACATTCCCCCCAATTTCATTAATGCGTTACTAAGTGCTGAAGACGACAATTTCGCCAACCACTACGGCGTCGATCCCAGCAGCCTGATGCGTGCCGCTACCCAATTGGTAAAAAGCGGACACATCCAGTCCGGCGGCAGCACCATCACCATGCAGGTGGCGAAGAACTTCTTCCTGACCAGCGAGCGCAGCTTCTCGCGCAAGACCACTGAAATCCTCCTGGCCCTGCAGATCGAACGGCAGCTGACCAAGGACGAGATCCTCGAGCTGTACGTCAACAAGATCTACCTGGGCAACCGCGCCTACGGCATCGAGGCCGCGGCGCAGGTTTACTACGGCAAGTCGATTCGTGACGTCAGCCTGGCGCAGATGGCGATGATCGCCGGCCTGCCGAAAGCCCCGTCGCGCTTCAACCCGCTGGCCAACCCGGCTCGCAGCAAGGAACGTCGCGACTGGATCCTTGGCCGCATGTACAAGCTCGGCAAGATCACCGAAAGCGATTACACCGCCGCGATCAACGAGCCGCTGAACGCCAGCTATCACGTGCCGACCCCGGAAGTGAACGCGCCGTACATTGCTGAAATGGCCCGCGCCGAAATGGTCGGCCGCTACGGCAGCGATGCCTACACCGAGGGTTTCCGCGTCACGACCACCGTGCCGAGCAACCTGCAGGAAATGGCCAACACGGCCGTCCACGAAGGCCTGATGACCTACGATCAGCGTCACGGCTATCGCGGTCCCGAGTCGCGCCTGCCGGGCAAGACCCGCGAGGCCTGGATCTCGGAGCTGACCAAGCAGCGCACCATCAGCGGCCTTGAGCCGGCCATCGTCACGCAGGTCGAGAAGAACGGCCTGCAAGTGCTGACCCGTACCGGCGACGAACACATCGGCTGGGACAGCATGAAATGGGCGCGGCCGTTCCTGAACACCAACAGCATGGGCGCCAATCCGAAGCAGCCCACGGATGTGGCTCAGGTCGGTGATCTGATTCGCGTGCAGCGTCAGCCGGACAATTCGCTGAAATTCAGCCAGATCCCGCAAGCTCAGGGCGCATTGGTTTCCCTTGATCCACAGAACGGCGCGATTCGCTCGCTGGTCGGCGGTTTCGCCTTCGAACAGAGCAACTACAACCGTGCCCTGCAGGCCAAGCGTCAGCCGGGCTCAAGCTTCAAACCGTTCGTGTACAGCGCCGCGCTGGATAACGGCTACACCGCCGCCAGCCTGGTGAACGACGCACCGATCGTGTTCGTCGACGAATACCTGGACAAGGTCTGGCGTCCGAAGAACGACACCAACACTTTCCTCGGCCCGATCCGTCTGCGTGAAGGGCTGTACAAGTCGCGCAACCTGGTGTCGATCCGCCTGGTGCAGGCGCTGGGCGTCGATCGCACCATCGACTACATCAGCAAGTTCGGCTTCAACAAGCAGGACCTGCCGCGCAACCTGTCGCTGGCCCTGGGCACCGCGACCCTGACGCCAATGGAAATCGCCACCGGCTGGAGCACGTTCGCCAACGGCGGCTTCAAGATCACCCCGTACATCATCGACAAGATCGAAAGCCGCAATGGCGACACGTTGTTCGTCGCCAATCCGCCAAGCGTGCCGAAAGGCGATGTGGCCACCGACGGCATCGCCGCGCCGACCGCCGAGGCCTTTACGGTCAACGCGACGCCGGGCGAAGCTCCAGGTCTGCCAACACCTCAGGCGCCGGCCGTGGCCGAACGCATTGTCGATGGTCGCACCACTTACATCCTCAACAGCATGCTCGAGGACGTGATCAAACTCGGCACCGGCCGTCGCGCACTGGCCTTGGGGCGCCCCGACATTGCAGGCAAAACCGGTACGACCAACGAATCGAAGGATGCCTGGTTCTCGGGCTATAACGCCGATTACGTGACCACCGTCTGGACCGGTTTCGACCAGCCGGAAAGCCTGGGCAAACGCGAGTTCGGCGGCACCGTCGCCCTGCCGATCTGGATGAACTACATGGGCGCCGCGCTCAAAGACAAGCCGCCGCACACGCAACCGGAGCCGGAAGGCATCCTCAGCCTGCGGGTTGACCCGGTCAGCGGCCGGGCAGCCACCCCAGGCACGCCTGGAGCGTACTTCGAGCTGTTCAAGGCCGAAGATACGCCACCGTCGGTGAATGAGCTGGGCAACGGCAATGCGCCGGGCAGCCCGCTGCCAGCGGATGAAGCGGCACCGATCGATTTGTTCTGATCGCAGCACCACCCGAAAAGCCCCGCCTTCGAGAGAAGTGCGGGGCTTTTTATTGCCTGCGATTTATGGGTTGTATTACCCGGCCTCTTCGCGGGCAAGTCGGATCGCCGCACCGCTCGCTCCTACAGGTTTTGTGTTGTACGCAGTATTCGCGACCGGCACAAAACCCGTAGGAGCGAGCGGTGCGGCGATCCGACTTGCCCGCGAAGAGGCCCGCACAGACAACACACAAACCACAGACAATAAAAAACCCCGGCTCACAAGAGCCGGGGCTTCGGTTGAAGCGTTACAACGGCTTAGCCGTTGAACACATCATCCACGCTTTTCAGCGGGTAGTTCTTCGGATACGGCAGGGTTGCCACGCCGGTCTCGATTGCAGCCTTGGCCACGGCATCGGAGATCAGGGTGATCAGACGCTTGTCCATTGGCTTCGGAATGATGTACTCACGACCGAATTCCAGCTTGATGCCGCCGTAGGCGTCGCACACTTCCTGAGGAACCGGCAGTTTGGCCAGTTCACGCAGGGCGTTGGCTGCTGCCACTTTCATTTCTTCGTTGATGCGCTTGGCGCGAACGTCCAGGGCACCACGGAAGATGAACGGGAAGCCCAGTACGTTGTTGACCTGGTTCGGGTAGTCCGAACGGCCGGTCGCCATGATCACGTCGTTACGGGTGGCGTGTGCCAGTTCCGGGGAGATTTCCGGATCCGGGTTCGAGCACGCGAACACGATCGGGTTGGCCGCCATGGACAGCAGGCCTTCAGCGCTCAGCAGGTTCGGACCGGACAGGCCAACGAACACGTCTGCGCCTTGCAGGGCGTCAGCCAGGGTGCGCTTGTCGGTCGCGTGAGCGAAGACAGCCTTGTACTGGTTCAGGTCGTCACGGCCGGAGTGGATCACGCCGGTACGGTCAACCATGTAGATGTTTTCGATGTTGGCGCCCATGCTCACCAGCAATTTCATGCAGGAGATGGCGGCCGCACCGGCACCCAGGCAGACGATCTTGGCGTCGGCGAGGGTTTTGCCAGCGATTTCCAGGGCGTTGATCATGCCGGCGGCAGTCACGATTGCGGTGCCGTGCTGGTCATCGTGGAATACCGGGATGTCGCACTGCTCGATCAGAGCGCGCTCGATCTCAAAGCACTCAGGTGCCTTGATGTCTTCCAGGTTGATGCCACCGAAGGTGATGGAGATGCGCTTGACGGTGTCGATGAAGGCTTGCGGGCTTTCGGAGTCGACTTCGATGTCGAAAACGTCGATGCCGGCGAAGCGCTTGAACAGCACGCCTTTACCTTCCATCACTGGCTTGGAAGCCAATGGGCCGAGGTTACCCAGGCCCAGAATCGCGGTGCCATCGGAAATGACTGCAACCAGGTTGCCTTTACCGGTGTATTTGTAGGCCAGTTCAGGATCGCGGGCGATTTCGCGTACTGGTTCGGCTACGCCGGGGCTGTAGGCCAGCGACAGGTCGCGGGCGGTAGCGGTGGCCTTGGTGAGCTCGACACTCAGCTTACCTGGACGAGGATGGGCGTGATATTCGAGAGCGGCAGTTTTCAGATCAGACATGGGGGCATTCCGCTTTTACTGTTGGACAGACTGGTCAGCGAGGATACGCGCCTCGCAAAGTCCCCACAAGACTGACCAGTCACCCCTGTCAAGCGCCCCGCCCTACGACTTTGGGCCAAGAGCCACGGAACACAAGGGATAGACTGTTCACAATCGACAATAAAAATGTCTACAATTTTTTTATCAAGGCGCCGCTTGCAACATCGCCGGATCGGTCAATGGAAGAAGCCAGCGCGCTTGCCCCGCTTGCAATCCGCCACGGCGCGAACGGTCCACGACCCAGCCACGGGCCTCGACCTGCTTGCCTTTCAGGCGCTCCAGCGCCGCACCATCAAATTGCCCCAGCAAATTGGGCGCAACACGCAGTACAAGAGAATCCTGCAACTCGATCCAAACACCGCCGCGATTGCGTTGAACCTTGCTCACACGCCCACTGACCACCGCGAAGCCGGACGTGTTGATCTGCTCCGCTTTCAGTACAGGCGACTGGCGCCACACACCGAGCCCGGCTTGCCGCGCACTGCGTTCCGCTGCTTGCTGACAGGCCACCAGATCGACATTCGGCGCGACCGCCACCTGGAAACCGAGCCCTTCTGCGAGCATCTGCGCTTCGAGGTTGGCACCCTCGGCGCCATAAAGATGCGCAAGGGTACGACCGTAGTGATCCTTGCTCTCTTTACCCGGCAGCACACCGACCCGCCCGCCGCTGGCAGCCACCAATGCTTCCAGGCGCTTGCGCGCCGCCACGGCAAACGGCTCGTCGGAGCGGCCCTGTTTACCCAGCTCGGGCGTATTCAAGCCGATCATGCGCACGCTTCGGCCATCGCTCAGGCGCAGCGTGTCGCCATCCACCACCCGTTGCACCGCGACCGACGTCAGCCCGCTCGGCACCGGGCAGAAGGCCTGGGCGCCCGAAAGCCAAATCGCGGACACAAAAAAGGCGCCCGCAAGGGACGCCTTTTTTATCAGTCTGGAGAAGCCGGAACGACCTTCCAAAATGATTGGCCTTAGGCCTTTTTCGCGCCGAAAGCACCGAAACGGTCTGCGAAGCGCTGAACGCGGCCGCCAGTGTCCAGAGTCTTTTGCTTACCGGTGTAGAACGGGTGGCATTCGTTGCAAACGTCGATCGCCAGGGCTTTGCCGAAGGTCGAACGGGTTTCGAACTTGTTGCCACAGCTGCAGGTAACAGCGATGGCTGGGTATTCTGGATGGATATCAGCTTTCATGGTGTCTTCCTCAGGCTGCGTGCCGCCACCCAACACTATTGTTGAATACCGCACGTAATTAGGCCGCGGATTCTACCAGACAATCTCAATCACGCAAGCTGTCGCTGAGACCGACCGTCTGCTAGGCTCCCGACCCAATACGCGATCCCCTGTAGGAGTGAGCCTGCTCGCGATAGCGGTCTGCCAGTCGCCACAATGTTGACTGCAAGATTGCTATCGCGAGCAGGCTCACTCCCACAGGTTATATGTCACGCCCCCTATTGTTTGTTGATCGAGATCCCCCCGCGTGCCCGACGCCATTTTGCGCCTCGCCCTGCCTTCGCCCCTGCGCCGCCTGTTCGATTACCGTGCCCCGGCCGGAGTCCTGCGCGCCCAGTTGCAACCGGGCATGCGCCTGCGCGTACCTTTCGGCCGGCGGGAGATGATCGGGATTCTGGTAGAGGTCACCGACACCAGCGAAGTGCCTGCAGAAAAGCTCAAACCGGCCCTGGCCCTGCTCGACGCCACGCCGCCCTTGCCGCCAGCGCTGTTCAAGCTGTGCCTGTGGACCTCTCAGTATTATCAGCACAGCCTCGGCGACACCTTGAGCTGGGCACTGCCGGTGTTGTTGCGTCAGGGCGAACTGGCCGAAGCGCGCCAGGAACGTTTCTGGTCCGCCGCGCCTGGCGCCAGCCTCGATGACCCGCGCATCGCCCGGGCCCCGCGTCAGCGTGAGGCGTTGGCAACCCTGGCGCAGCATCCTCATGGCGTCGCCCATCAGTTGCTGAGCAAGCTGATGCTGAGCAAGGACAGCCTGGATCTGCTGCTGGCCAAGGATCTGGTGCAAGTGGAGATCCGCAAGCACGCCCCCGGCGCCCGCCACGAGCACTGGCTGGCGCAACCGGAATTGCCGCTCAACCCTGAACAACGCGCCGCCTATGAAGCGATTCGCGCCGGGTTCGACAGTTATCACGCGTTCCTGCTGGCCGGGGTCACTGGCAGTGGCAAGACCGAAGTCTATTTGCAGCTGATCCGCGAAACCCTTGAAGCCGGCAAGCAAGCACTGGTGTTGATCCCGGAGATCAACCTCGGCCCGCAGACCCTGGCGCGCTTCGAACAACGGTTCAATGCACGCATCGCGCTGATCCACTCGGCGGTCAACGATCGCGAACGCCTCGAAGCCTGGCTCGCCGCGCGCGACGGCGACGCCGACATTATTATCGGCACCCGTTCGGCGCTGTTCACGCCGATGAAAAACCCCGGCCTGATCATCATCGACGAAGAGCACGACGGCTCTTATAAACAGCAGGAAGGCCTGCGCTATCACGCCCGCGACCTGGCATTGGTGCGCGCACGGCAGGAAAACATCCCGATCGTGCTCGGTTCCGCCACGCCTTCGCTGGAAAGCCTGCACAACGCCTACACCGGGCGCTACGGCCTCCTACGCCTCAATGAGCGTGCTGGCGGCGCCAAGCAACCGCGCTTCCTGCGCCTGGATGTGAAAAGTCGCCCGCTCGACAGCGGCATTTCCGGGCCGATGCACCAAGCCATCGGCCAGACACTCGCGGCCGGCCAGCAAGTATTGGTGTTCCTCAACCGTCGAGGTTTCGCCCCGACGCTGCTGTGCCACGACTGCGGCTGGATGTCCGAATGCCAGCGCTGCGATGCGCGAATGACCGTGCACCAACGCTCCGGCGAATTGCGCTGCCACCATTGCGGCTACGTCGAACGCGTGCCCCGGCACTGCCCGAAGTGCGGCAAAGTGGATTTGCGGCCGGTGGGCGCCGGCACCGAGCGTGCCGAGGAACGCCTGGCCATTCTGTTCCCGGATGTGCCGGTGCTGCGGGTCGACCGCGACAGCACGTCGCGCAAGGACGCGATGAATCAGTTGTTCGCGACCATTCAGAAGGGTCACCCGTGCATTCTGGTGGGCACGCAAATGCTTGCCAAAGGGCATCACTTTCCACGGGTGACGCTGGTGTCGATTCTCGATGCCGATGGTGGTTTGTTCTCCGGCGACTTCCGCGCCAGTGAGCGCATGGCGCAACTGATCGTGCAGGTCGCCGGTCGCGCAGGCCGGGCTGAAGAGCCGGGCAAAGTGATCATCCAGACCCATCTGGCGGACCATCCGCTGCTGGTGCAACTGACTGAACAAGGCTACTTCGCGTTCGCCGAACAGGCGCTGAGCGAACGACGCTCCGCCGGTTTGCCGCCGTTTGCGCATTTGGCGCTGCTGCGGGCCGAAGCGCACAAACCGGGGCAGGCTGAAGGGTTTCTCGACGAGGCGTGCAGCGAGGCCGAGCGTTTGCTGGCCGAACAGAATCTGACCGGGATCGAATTGCTCGGGCCGGTGCCTGCACCGATGGAACGTCGGGCCGGGCGTTATCGCGCGCAGTTATTGTTGCAGGCAACGGCCCGGGCGCCGCTGCACCGGTTGCTGGCCAGTTGGTTGCTGGTGCTGGAGCAGATGCCTAGCGGGCGGGCGGTGCGCTGGTCTTTGGATGTCGACCCGGTCGATTTGTATTGATTTCAATATTGCCTTCGCGGGCAAGCCTCGCTCCTACGGGTTTGTGTCGTTCACAATATTGGCAAACGACTCGCCCCTGTAGGAGCGAGGCTTGCCCGCGAAAGAGGCCCTAATAGTCACCACATATCCACAACCTGCCCGCTATAGTTGGCAAGCCCGCCTTCGCAACGGATAATGCCCAGTTTTTCCACCAGCGCATCGAAGCGCCGCCGCGCTTGCGGTCGAAAGAGAAGACCATGAAAGACACCATTCGCCAGTTGATCCAACAAGCCATCACCCAACTCGTCAACGAAGGTGTGTTGCCTGAAGGCCTGACGCCGGCGATCCAGGTGGAAAACTCCCGTGACAAGAAGAACGGCGACTTCGCCAGCAACATCGCCATGATGCTGGCCAAGCCGGCCGGCATGAAACCGCGCGATCTGGCCGAGAAGATCATCGCCGCGCTGCCGGCTGACGAAAACGTCACCAAGACCGAAATCGCCGGTCCTGGCTTCCTGAATTTCTTCCAGAACACCGACGCCCTGGCCACCCGCCTCGACGCCGCACTGGCCGACGAGCACATCGGCGTGCGCAAGGCTGGCCCGGCGCAACGCACCGTGGTCGATCTGTCGGCACCGAACCTCGCCAAAGAGATGCACGTCGGCCACTTGCGTTCGACCATCATCGGCGACGGCGTGGCTCGCGTTCTGGAGTTCCTCGGCGACGAAGTGATCCGTCAGAACCACGTGGGCGACTGGGGCACCCAGTTCGGCATGCTGATGGCTTACTTGCAGGAAAACCCGATCACCAGCGACGAGCTGTCGGACCTGGAAAACTTCTACCGCGCCGCCAAGGGCCGTTTTGACGAATCCGAAGAGTTCGCCGACCGCGCCCGTGGCCTGGTGGTCAAGCTGCAAGCCGGCGACCCGGATTGCCTGGCACTGTGGACCAAGTTCAAGGACATCTCGCTGTCGCACTGCCAGAAAATCTACGAGCTGCTGAACGTCAAACTGACCATGGCCGACGTGATGGGCGAAAGCGCTTACAACGACGACCTGATCAATGTGGTCAACGACCTCAAGGCCGCTGGCATGCTGGTCGAGAGCAACGGCGCGCAGTGCGTGTTCCTCGACGAATTCAAGAACGCTGACGGCGACCCGCTGCCAGTGATCATCGTCAAGGCGGATGGCGGCTACCTCTACGCCACCACCGACCTGGCGGCGGTACGTTATCGCAGTGGCAAGCTGAAGGCTGATCGCGCGCTGTACTTTGTCGACCAGCGCCAGGCCCTGCACTTCCAGCAAGTGTTCGCCGTCGCCCGCAAGGCCGGCTTCGTGACGCACCCGATGGAAATGGAACACATGGGTTTCGGCACCATGAACGGCGCCGACGGCCGTCCGTTCAAGACCCGCGATGGCGGCACCGTGAAGCTGATCGACCTGCTGACCGAAGCCCAGGAGCGCGCCTACAACCTGGTCAAAGAGAAAAACCCGGAGCTGGCCGAAGACGAGCTGCGCAACATCGCCAAGGTCGTGGGCATCGGCGCAGTGAAATACGCCGACCTGTCCAAGCACCGCACCAGCGACTACAGCTTCAACTTCGACCTGATGCTGAACTTCGAAGGCAACACCGCGCCGTACCTGCTGTACGCGTACACCCGTGTGGCCGGCGTGTTCCGCAAGCTCGGCAAGGACTTCAGCGAAGTCGAAGGCCAGATCGTCCTGGAAGCCGCGCATGAACATGAGCTGGCAGCCAAACTCGCGCAATTCGGCGAAATCCTGAACAACGTGTCCGAGAAAGGCACGCCGCACATCCTCTGCACCTACCTGTACGACGTTGCCGGCCTGTTCTCCAGCTTCTACGAGAACTGCCCGATCCTCAGTGCTGAAACCCCGGCGCAAATGCAAAGCCGCTTGCGTCTTGCCGCGCTGACCGGTCGCACTCTCAAGCAAGGCCTGGAACTCTTGGGTCTGGAAACTCTGGAGCGTATGTAAGTTGGCTGCCAAGAAAAAACCTGCACCCAAGCGTGGCGCCAGCCGTTACCAAGCTCCTGCAAAGCAACCGATCCCGGGTTGGTTGTGGATGGCCATCGGCCTGACGGTCGGCGCGTTCATTGTATTCCTGATGAAGCTGGAACCGGGCAAGGGCAGCGACAGCGTCAAGCGCGAGAAGATCGAGCAGCAGAAAGCCACCAAGGTCGCCGAGGCCAACAAGACCCCGCCGAGCCCGACGCAACCGGTGAAGCCGAAGTACGACTTCTACACCTTGCTGCCGGAATCGGAAGTCATCGTGCCGCCGGATGCCGTGCCGGAGAAAACACCGCCGACGCCGGCTGTACCGACCACGCCGGTAACCCCGGCGGAAGCGGCGAAGATCGACACAGCGCGGGCTCAGGCGGCACTGGCTGGCATCACCCCGCCGCCACCGCCACCCGTGGCCAAGGCGGCACCGGTGACCAAGTTCTTCCTGCAGGCCGGTTCGTTCCGCAAGGAGGCTGATGCAGACAAGGTGCGCGCGCAGATCATCCTGCTCGGCCAGGCGGTATCGGTTGAGTCCGGCACGGTGAAGGACGAGACCTGGTATCGGGTGCTGGTCGGGCCGTTCAGCAACCGCGAACAGCTGACCACCGCGCAGAAACAACTGTCCGGTGCCGGGTTCAGCAACCTGTTGTTACAACAACGCCAGAACCGCTGATTCCGTCAGCAGCACCGCGCTATCGTTCTTCGCGGGCAAGCCTCGCTCCTACAGGTAACGGGGCGTTTGCGATATTGCGAACGCCGTAAAATGCACCGTTCGCCGTATTTGTGAACGGTGCATTACCTGTAGGAGCGAGGCTTGCCCGCGAAGGCGTCAGATCAGACAACACACCTTCCCCCGCGCAACACCGCTCGTCCCCTCTCCCGCCCCGCAGTTGAAAAACGCTCCACCACCCCCATATGAGTTGGCATAAGGCATTTTCGCCCCGCTGCGTGGAGACTCTCCCTTGACCACCATCGTTTCAGTTCGCCGCCACGGCAAAGTCGTCATGGGCGGCGACGGCCAGGTTTCTCTCGGCAATACCGTAATGAAAGGCAACGCGAAGAAAGTTCGTCGCCTCTACCACGGCGAAGTCCTCGCCGGTTTTGCTGGCGCCACGGCTGACGCCTTTACCCTTTTCGAACGCTTCGAAGGTCAACTGGAGAAACACCAGGGCCATCTGGTTCGCGCCGCCGTCGAACTCGCCAAAGAATGGCGCACCGACCGCACCCTCAGCCGCCTCGAAGCCATGCTCGCGGTCGCCAACAAAGACGCGTCCTTGATCATCACCGGCAACGGCGACGTTGTTGAGCCTGAACAAGGCCTGATCGCCATGGGTTCCGGCGGCGCCTACGCCCAGGCCGCCGCCAGTGCGCTGCTGAAGAAAACCGACCTGTCAGCCCGGGAAATCGTCGAAACCGCCCTCGGCATTGCCGGCGACATTTGTGTATTCACCAACCACACCCAGACCATTGAGGAGCAGGACTGCGCCAAAGGCGACGAGTAAGTCTGTTTCGGCCCCACGCCACGACTCATCTTGTTTAAGGTCCGTCAAAATATTATGTCCATGACTCCCCGTGAAATCGTCCACGAACTCAACCGCCATATCATCGGCCAGGACGATGCCAAACGCGCCGTCGCCATCGCGCTGCGTAACCGCTGGCGCCGGATGCAACTGCCGGAAGAGCTGCGCGTTGAAGTAACGCCGAAGAACATCCTGATGATCGGCCCGACCGGCGTCGGCAAAACCGAGATCGCCCGTCGCCTGGCCAAACTGGCCAACGCACCGTTCATCAAAGTCGAAGCGACCAAGTTCACCGAAGTCGGCTACGTCGGCCGCGATGTCGAGTCGATCATTCGCGACCTGGCCGATGCTGCCATCAAGCTGCTGCGCGAACAGGAAATGACCAAGGTTCGCCACCGCGCCGAAGACGCCGCGGAAGAGCGCATCCTCGACGCCCTGCTGCCACCGGCGCGCATGGGCTTCAACAACGATGACGCCCCATCGGCCGACTCCAACACCCGCCAGCTGTTCCGCAAGCGCCTGCGCGAAGGCCAGCTGGATGACAAGGAGATCGAAATCGAAGTCGCCGAAGTGTCCGGCGTCGATATCTCCGCGCCACCGGGCATGGAAGAAATGACCAATCAGTTGCAGAGCCTGTTCGCCAACATGGGCAAGGGCAAACGCAAGAGCCGCAAGCTCAAGGTCAAGGAAGCGCTGAAACTGGTCCGCGACGAAGAAGCCAGCCGCCTGGTCAACGATGAAGAGTTGAAGGCCAAGGCGCTGGAAGCGGTCGAGCAGCACGGCATCGTGTTCATCGACGAAATCGACAAGGTGGCCAAGCGCGGTAACTCCGGTGGCGTCGATGTGTCCCGTGAAGGCGTGCAACGCGACTTGCTGCCGCTGATCGAAGGCTGCACCGTCAACACCAAACTGGGCATGGTCAAGACCGACCACATCCTGTTCATCGCTTCTGGTGCGTTCCACTTGAGCAAGCCGAGCGATCTGGTGCCGGAGCTGCAAGGCCGTCTGCCGATTCGTGTCGAGCTGAAGGCGCTGACGCCGGAAGATTTCGAACGCATCCTCAGCGAACCGCACGCCTCGCTCACCGAGCAATATTGCGCACTGCTGAAAACCGAAGGCCTGGCCATCGAGTTCCAGCCGGATGGCATCAAGCGCATCGCCGAGATCGCCTGGCAGGTCAACGAGAAAACCGAGAACATCGGTGCCCGTCGCCTGCACACGCTGCTTGAGCGCCTGCTCGAAGAGGTGTCGTTCAGCGCCGGCGACCTGGCCAGCGCTCACGATGACAAGGTGATCCTGATCGACGCCGACTACGTCAACAACCACCTCGGCGAATTGGCGCAGAACGAAGACCTGTCCCGTTATATCCTGTAAGCCATACTTGTAGGAGCGAAGCTTGCTCGCGAAGGTGTGTCAGCTGAATTGATGTCGACTGACACACCTTCGCGAGCAAGCTTCGCTCCTACAGGGTTCCATCCATAACGGAACTCCGGCCATGACCCAACTCCCCACCGACATCAAACTGCACAAAGCCTCGAAAACCCTGTCGCTGAAATACGCGTCCGGCGAGGAACATCACCTGCCCGCCGAGTTCCTGCGCGTGCACTCTCCTTCCGCCGAGGTCCAGGGCCACGGCAAACCTATCCTGCAATTTGGCAAGATCGGCGTAGGCCTGACCAAGGTAGAACCGGCCGGTCAGTACGCACTGAAATTGACCTTCGACGACGGCCACGACAGCGGCCTGTTCACCTGGGAATATCTGTACCAGCTGGGCGTGCGCCAAGAGGATCTCTGGAACGATTATCTTGCCGAGCTGAAAGCCGCCGGAAAGACCCGCGACCCTAACGAATCTGTCGTCAAGCTGATGCTCTAACCCGCGCCTCTTGCGCATTAGAAGGCATTTTCTAATTTCATCTGTTTGAATGCTTGGCCGCGAGGTCAGTCATTAGCCTGCTTGCGAAAAAAATTAAACTCGGGTAACCAATGGAGCTGGCAAGTTACCTGCAGTGCTCTCTGAACTAAAAAGCAGCGATGCAGAATTATCGGTCACCCGAGCAGTAGTACCTGGCATTGGCTGTGTGACTACACGGCTGGACTCAGGTACTCGTCTCAGGACAATGGAGCGTCGTAGATGAGTAACAAGAATAACGATGACTTGAAGAATCAAGCCTCGGAAAACACCTTGGGGCTTAATCCTGTCGTTGGGCTGCGTGGAAAGGATCTACTGGCTTCTGCTCGAATGGTGCTCAGGCAGGCCATTAAACAACCGATTCACAGTGCGAAGCATGTCGCTCATTTCGGTCTTGAACTGAAGAACGTGCTGTTCGGCAAATCCGAACTGCTACCGACCAGCGATGACCGTCGCTTTGCCGATCCGGCCTGGAGCCAGAACCCGCTCTACAAACGTTATTTGCAAACCTACCTGGCGTGGCGCAAGGAACTCCACGACTGGATCGACGACAGTAACCTCGGGCCCAAGGATGTGGCACGCGGGCATTTCGTGATCAACCTCATGACCGAAGCCATGGCCCCGACCAACACGGCGGCCAACCCGGCAGCGGTCAAACGCTTCTTCGAAACCGGTGGCAAGAGCCTGCTCGACGGCCTCTCGCACCTGGCCAAGGATCTGGTGCACAACGGCGGCATGCCGAGCCAGGTCAACATGGGCGCATTCGAAGTCGGCAAGAGCCTGGGCGTGACCGAAGGTGCGGTGGTTTTCCGTAACGACGTGCTGGAGCTGATCCAGTACCGGCCGACCACCGAGCAGGTGCATGAGCGTCCATTGCTGGTGGTGCCGCCACAGATCAACAAGTTCTACGTTTTCGACCTGAGCCCGGACAAAAGCCTGGCGCGTTTCTGCCTGCGCAATCACGTGCAGACCTTCATCGTCAGCTGGCGCAACCCGACCAAGGAGCAACGCGAATGGGGCCTGTCGACCTACATCGAAGCGCTCAAGGAAGCGGTTGATGTGGTCACCGCGATCACCGGCAGCAAAGACGTGAACATGCTCGGCGCCTGCTCCGGCGGCATCACCTGCACCGCGTTGCTGGGCCACTACGCCGCAATCGGCGAGAAAAAAGTCAACGCCCTGACGCTGCTGGTCAGCGTGCTCGACACCACCCTGGACAGCGACGTCGCACTGTTCGTCGACGAACAGACCCTCGAAGCCGCCAAGCGCCATTCCTATCAGGCCGGCGTACTCGAAGGCCGCGACATGGCGAAAGTGTTCGCCTGGATGCGCCCCAACGATCTGATCTGGAACTACTGGGTCAACAACTACCTGCTCGGCAACGAGCCGCCGGTGTTCGACATTCTGTTCTGGAACAATGACACCACCCGGTTGCCCGCCGCGTTCCACGGCGACCTGATCGAGATGTTCAAAAACAATCCGCTGATCCGACCGGATGCACTGGAAGTGTGCGGCACGCCAATCGACCTGAAGCAGGTCACGGCCGACATCTTTTCCCTGGCCGGCACCAACGACCACATCACGCCGTGGAAGTCCTGCTACAAGTCGGCGCAACTGTTCGGCGGCAAGGTCGAATTCGTGCTGTCCAGCAGCGGGCATATCCAGAGCATTCTGAACCCGCCGGGCAACCCGAAATCGCGCTACATGACGAGCGCCGAGATGCCGTTGAAGGCTGAGGAGTGGCAGGAAAACTCCACCAAGCACACCGATTCCTGGTGGCTGCACTGGCAAGCCTGGCAGGCCGAGCGTTCGGGCGAATTGAAAAAAGCCCCGACAAAACTGGGCAACAAGGCTTATCCGGAAGGTGAAGCAGCACCGGGCACTTACGTACATGAGCGGTAACTGACACACCCGCCCCCGTAGGAGCGAAGCTTGCTCGCGAAAGCGGTCATTCATTCAACGTAGATTTCGACTGATCTGACGCCTTCGCGAGCAAGCTTCGCTCCTACAGGGGACCGGGATAATTAACCCACAGGGCTTGAAGCATGCCGCAACCGTTCATTTTTCGTACCGTCGACCTGGATGGCCAGACCCTCCGCACGGCAGTACGCCCCGGCAAGCCTCACTTGACGCCCTTGCTGATATTCAACGGCATCGGCGCCAACCTGGAGCTGGTGTTTCCGTTTGTCGCCGCATTGGACCCGGACCTCGAAGTCATCGCTTTCGACGTGCCCGGTGTCGGCGGTTCGTCGACGCCGAACCGGCCGTATCGTTTTCCGGGCCTGGCCAAACTCACGGCGCGGATGCTCGACTATCTCGATTACGGGCAAGTGAACGTGATCGGTGTGTCGTGGGGTGGCGCCCTCGCCCAGCAGTTTGCTTACGACTACCCCGAGCGCTGCAAGAAACTGGTGCTGGCGGCGACGGCGGCGGGTGCGGTGATGGTGCCGGGCAAACCGAAAGTGCTGTGGATGATGGCCAGCCCACGGCGCTACATCCAGCCATCGCACGTGATCCGCATTGCGCCGATGATCTACGGCGGCTCGTTCCGTCGCGATCCGACACTGGCGGCCAGCCATGCGGCGAAGGTGCGCTCGGCGGGCAAGCTCGGTTACTACTGGCAGCTGTTCGCCGGGCTCGGCTGGACCAGCATTCACTGGCTGCACAAGATCCACCAGCCGACGCTGGTGCTGGCCGGCGACGATGACCCGCTGATCCCGTTGATCAACATGCGCTTGCTGGCCTGGCGGATTCCCAATGCCCAGTTGCACATCATCGATGACGGGCACCTGTTCCTGATCACTCGCGCCGAGGCCGTGGCGCCGATCATCATGAAGTTTCTCGAGGAAGAACGGCAGCGCGCCGTGATGCATCCGCATCCGGCTCCATCGGGCGGCTAACCGACTTATCGTCGGTCGGCAGGACGCCGCGCCGCGCAACAACCCGTTACAGCGTCTATGGTGTTCTGGTTCGGTGTGTTTGTATTTGGCCTGAAGACGAAGGAGTGTTGAGTCATGCGCGACAAGCCAGCGAGGGAATCTTTACCGACTCCCGCAGCGTTCATCAACGCACAGAGTGCGATTACCGGCCTGCGTGGTCGGGATCTGTTTTCGACCCTGCGCAGCGTTGCCGCCCATGGTTTGCGCAACCCCGTGCACAGCGCCCGCCATGCGTTGAAGCTGGGCGGTCAACTGGGGCGTGTGTTGCTGGGCGAAACCCTGCACCCGACCAACCCCAACGACAATCGCTTTGCCGACCCCGCATGGAGCCTCAACCCGTTTTATCGCCGCAGTTTGCAGGCCTACCTGAGCTGGCAGAAACAGGTCAAAAGCTGGATCGACGAGAGCAACATGGACCCGGATGATCGCGCCCGCGCCCACTTCGCGTTCGCTTTGCTCAATGATGCGGTGTCACCGTCCAACACCCTGCTCAATCCGCTGGCGGTCAAGGAAATCTTCAACTCCGGCGGCAACAGCCTGGTGCGTGGCATCAGTCACCTGGTCGATGATTTCCTGCACAACGACGGCCTGCCCAGGCAAGTGACCAAGCAGGCCTTCGAGGTCGGCAAGACGGTCGCGACCACCACCGGCGCCGTGGTGTTTCGCAATGAGCTGCTGGAACTGATCCAGTACAAGCCGATGAGCGAAAAGCAGTATTCCAAACCGCTGCTGGTGGTGCCGCCACAGATCAACAAGTACTACATTTTCGACCTGAGCCCGAACAACAGCTTCGTCCAGTTCGCCCTGAAAAACGGCCTGCAAACCTTCATGATCAGCTGGCGCAACCCCGATGTGCGCCATCGCGAATGGGGTCTTTCGACCTACGTCGAAGCCGTCGAAGAAGCGATGAATGTATGCCGGGCGATCACCGGCGCCCGGGAAGTCAACCTGATGGGCGCCTGCGCCGGCGGGCTGACCATTGCCGCGTTGCAAGGTCATTTGCAGGCGAAGCGGCAACTGCGCCGTGTATCCAGCGCAACCTATCTGGTGAGCCTGCTCGACAGCCAGATGGAGAGCCCCGCGACCCTGTTCGCCGACGAACAGACCCTGGAAGCGGCCAAGCGTCGGTCCTATCAGAAGGGCGTGCTGGACGGTCGCGACATGGCCAAGGTCTTCGCCTGGATGCGTCCCAACGATTTGATCTGGAGCTACTTCGTCAACAACTACCTGTTGGGCAAGGAGCCGCCGGCGTTCGACATCCTCTACTGGAACAACGACAACACACGCCTGCCGGCCGCCTTTCACGGCGACCTGCTGGACTTCTTCAAGCACAACCCGCTGAGTCATCCGGGGGGCCTGGAAGTGTGCGGCACGCCGATCGACTTGCAGAAAGTCACCGTCGACAGCTTCAGCGTGGCCGGCATCAACGACCACATCACGCCGTGGGATGCGGTGTATCGCTCGACGCTGCTGCTGGGTGGCGAGCGGCGCTTCGTGCTGTCCAACAGCGGTCATGTACAGAGCATCCTCAACCCGCCGTCCAACCCGAAAGCCAACTTCATCGAGAGCACCAAACTGAGCAGCGATCCGCGGGCCTGGTATTACGACGCCAAGCAAGTCGATGGCAGCTGGTGGACGCAGTGGCTGAGCTGGATTCAGGAACGTTCGGGCACGCAAAAGGAAACCCACATGGCCCTCGGCAACCAGAACTATCCACCCATGGAGGCAGCACCCGGTACTTACGTGCGCGTGCGCTGACACCCAACACACCACTGCCGCCTCCGTAGGAGCCGGCTTGCTGGCGATCGCATCACCGCGGTTCACGACCCACCGCGGCGATGCGATCGCCAGCAAGCCGGCTCCTACAAGGTATAAGCGCGGCAGGACTTGAACATTAAGAAGACTGGATGAAAACCCGCGACCGGATCCTCGAATGTGCCCTGCAGTTGTTCAATCAGAAGGGCGAACCGAACGTCTCCACCATGGAAGTTGCCAATGAAATGGGCATCAGCCCGGGCAACCTCTACTACCACTTTCACGGCAAGGAACCGCTGATTCTCGGGCTGTTCGAGCGCTTCCAGGCGGAGCTTGCGCCGCTGCTTGATCCGCCGTCCGATGTGGAATTGGCACCGGAAGATTACTGGCTGTTCCTGCACCTGATCGTCGAGCGCCTGTCGCACTATCGGTTTCTCTTTCAGGACCTGTCGAACCTCGCCGGGCGCCTGCCGAAACTGGCCAAGGGGATTCGCAACCTGCTCAATGCGCTGAAGCGCACACTGGCTTCATTGCTGGCGCGATTGAAGGCTCAAGGGCACTTGGTCAGCGACACGCAGGCGTTGGGGCAGTTGGTGGAACAGATCACCATGACGCTGCTGTTTTCGCTGGATTACCAGCGGATTCTGGATCGCGAAGGTGAGGTGAGGCTGGTGGTGTATCAGATCATGATGCTGGTGGCGCCGCATCTGCTGCCGCCAATCAAGGTGGCGACGGAGCAACTGGCACTCCAATACCTCGAAGAACACGGATAACCCCTGAATACCACGGTACCCTGTGGGAGCTAGCCTGCTAGCGATAGCGATTTATCCGGCGACATTGTTGTTGACTGATGAACCGCTATCGCTAGCAGGCTAGCTCCTACAAGGGCGGTGGTGTTTGCAGGATCGTGCACAAACAAAAAACGCCCGACCTTTGCAGGCCGGGCGTTTTTTTGAGCCCTGAAATCAGGACTGACTGGTTGGCGTCGATGGAGCCGGCGCGGCAGTCGGGGTTACAGCAGGGGTCGGCGCGGTGGCAGAGTTGGAGCTGCTCACTGTAGGCGCCGGGGTTGCCGGTTTGGCGGCAGCCACTGCTGGTTTTGGAGCAGCCGCTTTCGGCGCTGCCGGTTTTTTCACTGCTGGTTTTTTCGCGGCGGCAGGTTTTGCCGCAGGCTTGGCTGCTGCAGGTTTAGCAGCCGGTTTAGCGGCGGCTTTGGCGGCAACCGGTTTCGCTGCTGGCTTGGCTGCGGCAGGTTTTGCTGCGGCCGTTTTGGCAGCCGGCTTGGCCGCTGCTTTCGCGGCGGGTTTTGCAGCGGGTTTTGCAGCCGGTTTAGCGGCAGCTTTTGCCAGAGGCTTGGCAGCGGTTTTAGCCGCTGGTTTGGCTGCTGCGGTTTTCGCCGCAACAGGCGCAACCTTGGCACCGGTGAGTTTTTCGATTTGCTTGGTCAGGGTATCGACCTTGCTGTGCAGCGCTTTCACTTCGTTGCGGCTCGGGACACCCAAGCGCGAAATGGCGCTGTTCAGGCGCTTGTCGAAAGCTCCTTCCAGCTCATCCCACTTGCCCAGCGCACGATCTTTCACGCCAGTGATGCGCGATTTGGCAGAGGTAGCGGAGTCCTTGGCGGCATCGACTTTCTTGCCGACAGCGCTCTTGGTTAGCTTCTCGGCTTTCTCGCCGTCTTTGACCAATGTATCGAAGAGCTTGCTGCCGTCAGTGTCGATCTTCGAGTACACGCCTAAACCAGCAAGCCAGATTTTGCGGGAGTAGTCTTCGACTTTCCCGATCCACGAGCTGCCTTCTTTTTCGGTGTTCTTTTTACCAGCCATCCCGTTCTCCTTAAGATTTACGCGCGACGCGTTCGAGCAATGCCGTCAGCTCATCGAGCTTAGCAGAGAGTGCCTCAACGTCATGTTTAGACGGAATGCCAATACGATTCAAGGTACTTGCGACACGCGAGTCAAAAGCCTTCTCGACCTTGTCGAGTTGAACTTCGACCTTGCCTTTGAAAGTGCTTACTTCGCTCTTGGCTTCATCAATCTCGGCGTTAGCTGCTTCAAGTTTCTCGGCAACTACCTTTTTGCCTTTCTTTTCAACAGTTTGACCAGCCTTGATCAACTCTTGAAAGTAATCGCTGCCCTCTTGGCCGACCTTGGCGTAGGCACCCAGGCCTGCCAGCCAGATCTTGCGGGCATAGGATTTGACGTCGCTCAGAGCGGTTGTCGAAGCGTCGATTTTTTTCTTCAAAATAACTTTGGCCATGGTGCACCTCACGCGCAGAAGGTTTGAGGAACTGCCCGCGAAAGTGTCGGGCTCATGCACAAAGTAGGGAGAAAAATTAGAAACGGCACCCTAACAACTGACATAAAACCTCGGGCGCGCCTTAAAACAAATGTGGGAGCCAGCCTGCTGGCGATAGCGATTTATCCATCAACATCAATGTTGACTGATACACCGCCATCGCCAGCAGGCTGGCTCCCACAGGGGATGTGGTTCGACTCGGAAATCAGACCAGGGCTTTATCGAGGGCCTTTTCGATTTCCGATTTGATCATGCCGCTCATGGCCGACATCATCAGGCCCAATTCCACATCAACGCGAATCGAATCCTCAGCAACATGCACCGCGCCTTTCACCCCGGAACGCTTGAGGTTCAGGGTGTCGCCGGACCACTGCGGCTCCAGGCCATATTGATCGGACAGTTTCTGCGCCAACTGGTCGGCCTTCTCGCGGGCCGCTTCCTTGCCCAGGCCGTGGGCACGTTCAACACTAATACGGGCCATCGAATGACTCCTGCTTTATGAATACTTTCCTGAAGCATCTTGACCGCGCCTGCGGCAAAACGTCCCGGCGGTTCTACATCTTACCTTCAGCCTTGCCAAGACAAAGCAGGCCACCGGGATTAGAATGTCCCGCATTCTCTTCTGGTGACAGCGATATGACTGATCAGCGCAAAGGCAGCGATGCCGAACCCACCACGCACTTCGGTTTCAAAAACGTTCCGGAAAGCCAAAAAGCGGAAAAAGTCGCTGAGGTTTTCCACTCGGTAGCCGCCAAGTACGACTTGATGAACGACCTCCTGTCGGGCGGCATGCACCGTTTGTGGAAGCGATTTGCGATCGAGCTGTCGGGCGTTCGCACCGGCAACCGCGTGCTGGACATTGCCGGCGGCACCGGCGACCTGACCAAAAAATTCTCGCACCTCGTTGGCCCGACCGGCCAGGTGGTGTTGGCCGACATCAACGAATCCATGCTCAAGGTCGGTCGTGACCGTCTGCTGGACCTGGGTGTGGCCGGCAACGTCGAGTTCGTTCAGGCCGACGCTGAAAAGCTGCCGTTCCCGGACAACCATTTCGACTGCGTGACCATCGCATTCGGCCTGCGCAACGTGACGCATAAAGAAGACGCACTGCGCTCGATGCTGCGCGTACTCAAGCCGGGCGGCCGTTTGCTGGTGCTGGAGTTCTCCAAGCCGACCAACGCGCTGATGTCCAAAGCCTACGACGCCTACTCGTTCGCCTTCATGCCGCTGATGGGCAAGCTGATCACCAACGACTCGGAAAGCTATCGCTACCTGGCCGAATCGATCCGCATGCACCCGAACCAGGAAACCCTGAAGTCGATGATGGTCGAGGCCGGTTTCGACCGCGTGACCTACCACAACATGACCGCAGGCATCGTGGCCCTGCACCGTGGCATCAAACCCTGATGTTGCTGGCCGGTCTGCTCGCCAGCGTTGAACTCGGCCTGAACCGGGTGCTGCGTCTCGACAGCACGGCGCTGCCGCGGCTGGCGCATTTGAGCGGCCGGGTGATTGCCGTCGATTGCCGCAGCCCGGCACTGCAACTGTTCATCCTGCCCAGCGACGAAGGCTTGATGTTGGCGACCCACTGGGAAACCGGTGCCGACTGCACCTTGCGTGCACCGGCTTCCAGCCTGTTGAAACTGGCGATGAGCAAGGACAAGACCTCCGTTTTGCATGCCCCTGAAGTCGAACTCGACGGCGACAGCGGCGTGCTGCTGGAACTGGCCGCGATCCTCCAGGACCTGGAACTGGACTGGGAATACGAACTTTCGCGCTGGCTGGGACCTGTGGCCACGCAACTGGTCGGCGGTCACCTGCGCAGTCGCGCACGCTGGTATCAGCAAGGATTTGCCAGCCTGGGTCAGAACCTGGGCGAATACCTGGCCGAAGAATCGCGCACCCTCGTCGGTCAGCGCGAAGCCGAAGCCCGATTCAGTGAACTGGACCAGATCAAACTCGATCTGGAACGTCTCGAGGCGCGTTTCGAGCGCCTTTCCCGATCCCTCGACCCAAGCGATAACGCATGAAGCTGCTTGCCGTCCGCCGTTTGTTGCGCATCCAGCGCGTTGTGATTCGCTACCGCCTCGATGACCTGCTGTTCGCCCTGCCGCTGCCGTGGTTTCTGCTGGCGCTGCGCTACGCCTTGCCGTGGCGCTGGTTCCCGCGAAAGCCGCTGGACCTGAGCCGTGGCGCGCGATTGCGCCTGGCGCTGCAGGACCTGGGGCCGATCTTCATCAAGTTTGGGCAGATCCTGTCCACCCGCCGCGACCTGCTGCCGGAAGACATCGCCGATGAGCTGATGAAGCTGCAGGACCGCGTGCCGCCGTTCGATTCGCAAGTGTCGGTCAAGCTGATCGAAGAACAGCTCGGCAAAAAGATCAGTGAAGTGTTCAGCCGTTTCGACGTCGAACCGCTGGCCTCGGCTTCGGTGGCGCAGGTGCACGCCGCGCAGTTGAAAACCGGTGAAGAGGTCGTCGTCAAAGTCATCCGCCCCGGCCTGAAACCAATCATCGCGCAAGACCTGGCGTGGCTGTTCATCCTCGCCCGCTCAGCGGAAAAACTCTCCGCCGACGCGCGTCTGCTGCACCCGGTGGACGTGGTCAGCGACTACGAAAAAACCATCTACGACGAACTCGACCTGTTGCGCGAGGCGGCCAACGCCAGCCAGTTGAAGCGTAATTTCGACGGTTCGCCGCTGCTGTACGTGCCACAAGTCTATTGGGACTGGTGCCGGCCGAAAGTGCTGGTAATGGAGCGCATCTACGGCATTCAGGTCACCGACCTCGCGACCCTGGCCGACCAGCGCACCGACATGAAAATGCTCGCCGAGCGCGGCGTCGAGATCTTTTTCACCCAGGTGTTCCGCGACAGTTTCTTCCACGCCGACATGCACCCGGGCAACATCTTCGTCAGCACCGTCAACCCGTGGAGCCCGCAGTACATTGCGATCGACTGCGGCATCGTCGGCAGCCTGACCCCCGAAGACCAGGATTACCTGGCGCGCAACCTGTTCGCGTTCTTCAAACGCGATTACCGGCGTGTGGCGCAACTGCACATCGACTCGGGCTGGGTACCGGCGGAAACCAAACTCAACGAATTCGAAGCGGCGATCCGTACCGTTTGCGAGCCTATCTTCGAAAAACCGTTAAAAGATATTTCCTTCGGTCAGGTGCTGATGCGCCTGTTCCAGACCGCTCGACGCTTCAACATGGAAGTGCAGCCACAACTCGTTTTGCTGCAAAAAACCCTGTTGAACATCGAAGGCCTGGGCCGTCAGCTGTACCCGGACCTCGATCTGTGGAACACCGCCCAGCCGTTCCTCGAACGCTGGATGCGCGAGCGCGTCAGCCCCAAAGCCTTGCTCGGCAACGTGCAGAACCAGTTCGAACAACTGCCGCACCTGGCCAACATGGCGCGCGACCTGCTCGAACGCATGTCGCAGCCCCACGCTTACGACCCGCCGCCATCGTGGCATCGACGCCGGGACGACTGGTTCCTGCGCCTGCTCGGCACCGCGCACCTGGCCGGCGGCGCAATACTGGCCATGGGCGGGCCGTTGAACGAACTGGCCTACTGGCCGGCAGGAATCATGATGGCCGTCGGCTTGTATCTGGTCGTTCGCCGATAGCCAGTTGTGTGATCCACTGGCACACTGTTTGAACGTTGGACTCTGCTCATGTAGTGCGGAGCCCGCTGTCGGAGTCGAAGATGAAAAACTGGCTGGACGAGATCAAGTGGGACGCCGACGGCCTGGTGCCGGCAATCGCCCAGGATCACAAGACCGGGCGCGTCCTGATGATGGCCTGGATGAACCGCGAAGCGCTGGAACTGACCGCTGCCGAAAACCGCGCCATCTACTGGTCACGTTCCCGTGGCAAGTTGTGGCGCAAGGGCGAAGAGTCCGGCCACGTGCAGACCTTGCATGAGATGCGCCTGGACTGTGACGCCGACGTGATCATCCTGATGGTCGAGCAGATCGGCGACATCGCCTGCCATACCGGTCGGCAGAGCTGCTTCTATCGCGTCTTCGAGAACGGCGACTGGAAAACCGTCGACCCGGTTCTCAAAGACCCGCACGCCATCTATTCCGCAGGACACACACATGAGTGACACTCTGACCCGACTGGCCGAGGTACTGGAAGCGCGCAAAGGCGCCGCCGCCGACAGCTCGTACGTCGCCAGCCTGTACCACAAGGGCTTGAACAAGATTCTGGAAAAAGTCGGCGAAGAGTCGGTCGAAACCATCATTGCCGCCAAGGATGCCGCCATCAGCGGCGACTGCAGCGATGTGATCTACGAGACCGCCGATTTGTGGTTCCACAGCATGGTCATGCTCGCCCAACTGGGGCAGCATCCACAAGCTGTACTCGATGAACTGGACCGTCGTTTCGGTCTGTCCGGACACGCAGAGAAAGCCTCGCGCCCGTCCGCCTGAACAACTATTAGAGAGGAGCAGCAACATGGGCATTTTTGACTGGAAACACTGGATCGTCATCCTGGTTGTTGTCGTGCTGGTGTTCGGCACCAAGAAACTGAAAAACCTCGGCACTGACGTCGGCGAATCGATCAAGGGCTTCAAGAAAGCCATGAACGACGACGAAAAACCGGCCGACCCGGCAGCGGCCCAACCGGTTCCGCCTGTTCAGCCACAGACCACCCAGTCCGTGAACCAGCCGCACACCATCGACGTGCAGGCGCAAAAAGTCGAAGAGCCGATCCGCAAAGACGTGTGAGCACTGACTAATGTTTGGTATCAGCTTCTCTGAACTGCTGCTCGTCGGCCTCGTGGCCCTGCTGGTGCTGGGCCCCGAGCGTCTGCCGGGTGCTGCGCGCACCGCCGGCCTGTGGGTCGGTCGCCTGAAGCGCAGCTTCAATGCGATCAAACAGGAAGTTGAGCGTGAAATCGGTGCCGACGAGATTCGTCGGCAACTGCACAACGAGCACATTCTGTCGCTGGAACAGGAGGCGCGGAAGATTTTCACGCCGACCCAGCAGGAAGCCACTCCGGTTCAGCCGGTGGCGGAGCAGACGATCCATGCATCGACGACAGAATCCGCGCCTGCTGCTGCGCCGACGGAAACCGTGAAAGCGGTGGAAGCGGTTGAAGCGGCGCCGGTCGTGGCGCACGTAGAACCCGTTGCTCCTGCCGCCGCGCCGACAACGCCGGCTCCTCACGACACCACTTTGCCGCCGCGAGCCTCATGAGCGATCTCCCAGAAAACGACCAGCACATGCCGCTGGTTTCGCACCTCACCGAGTTGCGCACCCGTCTGCTGCGCTGCGTAGCGGCGATCTTCATCATCTTCGCCGGGTTGTTTGCGTTCACCCAGCAGATCTACACCTTCGTCTCCACGCCGCTGCGCCAGTATCTGCCAGTGGGCGCGACGATGATCGCCACCGACGTGTCGTCGCCGTTCCTGACGCCACTGAAGCTGACCATGATGGTGTCGCTGTTCCTGGCGATCCCGGTGATCCTGCATCAGATCTGGGGTTTCATTGCGCCGGGCCTGTACAAGCATGAAAAACGCATCGCGGTGCCGTTGCTGGTATCGAGCATCATGCTGTTCTACGCCGGCATGGCATTCGCCTATTACCTGGTATTCCCGCTGATCTTCAAATTCTTCGCCGCCGCCACCCCGGCCGGCGTGGAGATGATGACCGACATCAGCAGCTACCTCGATTTCGTCATGACGCTGTTCTTCGCCTTCGGCGTGGCGTTCGAAATTCCGGTGGCCGTGGTGCTGCTGGTGTGGATCGGCGTGGTCGACGTCAAATACCTGAAGAAAATCCGCCCGTACGTGATCATCGGCTGCTTCGTGGTCGGCATGATCCTGACGCCGCCGGACATCTTCTCGCAGACGCTGCTGGCCGTACCGATGTGGCTGCTGTTTGAAATCGGCATCCTGTTCGGCGGCCTGATCAGCAAGCGCGGCGACCATCCGGACGACCAACCGGTTGACGATCACAACGACCAGCCGCCAGCGACCCAAGCGTGAACCTGCTGCTCCTCGAAGAGGCCGATTTCATTGCGGCCGACCGGGTGATCCTGCGTGATCGGCGGTTGACGCACATGCAGGAAGTCCACCGCTGTGAAGTGGGTGACAGCATGCGCGTCGGGCGTATCGGCGGCCTGATGGGTTCGGCCGAAGTGCTGCGCCTGGACGCCGATGAAGCCGAACTGCGCGTCACCCTCGACCAACCGCCACCGGCCAAGCTGCCGCTGACCCTGGTGCTGGCCCTGCCACGTCCCAAAATGCTGCGTCGGGTGTTTCAGACCGTGGCGGCCATGGGTGTGCCACGGATCGTGCTGGTGAACAGCTATCGCGTCGAGAAAAGCTTCTGGCAGACCCCGTTCCTGGAGCCGGAAGCGATTCGCGAGCAACTGATCCTCGGCCTCGAACAGGCTCGGGACAGCGTGCTGCCTGAAATTGTCATCGAGAAGCGCTTCAAGCCGTTTGTCGAAGACCGACTGCCAGCGATTGCCGAAGGCACCCTCGGCCTGGTCGGCCATCCGGGCAACTACCCGCCCTGCCCCCGCGGCCTCGACGAGCCTGTCACGTTGGCCATCGGCCCGGAAGGCGGCTGGATCCCCTACGAAATCGACCTGCTGGCCAAGTCCGGCCTGCAACCGGTGCAGCTCGGCGAGCGCATCCTGCGCGTCGAGACCGCCGTCACCGCGCTGCTCGCCCGCCTCTTCTAGCCATTACGCTCCTACAGAATCCTGACCGCCTGCCGATACAGTTCCCATAAAACCAACTTGTGGTCCGTGGGAGTTGCAGCATGTACCGATGGCTAGCCGAGAAACTGGGGAACGTCAGCGTCAATCGCAAACTGGGTGTCGGCTTCGGTCTGGTGCTGCTGCTGACATTGTTGATCACCGTCACGGGCTGGACCGGCCTGAGTGACGTGGTGAATCGCGGCGACAAGCTTGGGTTTATTGCCAGCCTCAATGAACTGACCAAAGACCTGCGCCTGGCCCGTCTGGACTACGAAATGCGTCGTGGCGAACAAGGCCCGGGCGCCGTCAACGACCTGCTCGGCCAACTCGACACCGGTTTGAAAACCGCCCGCACACTGATCGAGCAACCTGCCGACGCAGCCATGGTCGATCAGCAACTGGCCGCAGTCAGCGAGTACAAACAAGCCTTCGCCGCCATGACCCAGGCCGGCGCCAACCGCGAAGATGCTCGCAGCAAACTCGGCGCCACGGCCGATAACGCCGTGGCGCGCGTGGGTGAAGTCGAGAAATCCTTGCTGCAAGGCGACAGCGTCGCCGATTTCAACAGCGTTATCGACCTGAGCAAACTGATCCAGCAAGCTCGCTTCCAGGTGCGCGGCTATACCTACAGCGGCAAGACCGAAGCCGAACAACCGGCGCTGGACGCCATCGACAATGCGCTGAAAAACCTCGAAAGCCTGCCGTCCAGATTGCCGGAACAGCACATCGCCAACCTGCAACAGGCCAGCGATTCACTCAAAGCCTACCGCGCCGCCGTCAGCCAGTTCCGTGACTCCCAGGTCGCCAGCGCCGCCGCGCTGAAACGCATGGCCGATCAGGGCAACATCCTGTTAGACGTCAGCAAAAAGCTCACCGCCTCGCAAACCGTCATCCGTGACACTGACGCCGCGCACGCCAAGAACATGCTGTTACTGGCCACCGCCCTGGCGTTGGTCTTCGGCCTGTTCGCGGCATGGGCCATCACCCGGCAGATCGTCGTTCCGCTGGGCCAGACACTGAAAGTGGCCGAGCGCATCGCCGCCGGCGACCTGACCCAGAACCTCGTGTCCGAGCGTCAGGACGAACTCGGTCAGCTCCAGCGGGCGATGCAAAGCATGACCCTGGGCCTGCGTGAATTGATCGGCGGCATCAGCGATGGCGTCACGCAAATCGCCAGTGCTGCTGAAGAACTGTCCGCAGTCACCGAGCAGACCAGCGCCGGCGTCAACAGCCAGAAGGTCGAGACCGACCAGGTGGCGACCGCGATGAACGAAATGACCGCCACGGTGCAGGAAGTCGCACGTAACGCCGAAGAAGCCTCCGAAGCCGCGCTCGCCGCCGATCAGCAGGCCCGCGAAGGCGACAAGGTGGTAGGCGAAGCGATCGCTCAAATCGAACGCCTGGCCAAGGAAGTCGGCAACTCCACCGACGCCATGGGGCATCTCAAACGCGAAAGCGACAAGATCGGCAGTGTGCTCGACGTGATCAAATCCGTGGCTCAGCAAACCAACCTGCTGGCGCTCAACGCGGCCATTGAAGCCGCTCGCGCCGGTGAAGCCGGACGTGGTTTTGCGGTGGTCGCCGACGAAGTCCGCAGCCTGGCGCAGCGTACCCAGAAGTCCACCGAAGAAATCGAAGAGCTGATCGTCGGCCTGCAGAGCGGCACCCAGCAAGTCGCGACCATCATGGACAACAGCCGCACCCTGACCGACAGCAGCGTCGAACTGACCCGCCGCGCCGGTGGCTCGCTGGAAAGCATCACCCGCACCGTGTCGGCGATTCAGTCGATGAACCAGCAGATTGCCGCCGCTGCCGAACAGCAAAGCGCGGTGGCGGAAGAGATCAATCGCAGCGTGCTGAACGTGCGCGATGTGTCCGAGCAGACCTCGGCAGCCAGTGAAGAAACCGCGGCGTCCAGCGTTGAGCTGGCGCGGCTGGGGACGCATTTGCAGATGCTGGTGGGGCGGTTCAAGGTTTGAGGTGATTCATTTGCCTCGGTTCACTATGGACCGAGGTGATGCAATCGCCAGCAGGCTGGCTCCCACAGGGTTTGGTGTGAACACCACAAATCCACTGTGGGAGCTAGCCTGCTAGCGATTAGCGGCCCCAAGGCCGCTGCTTTTAAAGGACCTGACGAAGGAAGGCCTGCGCCCGCGGATCCTTCGGCGCATCGAAGAACTCGGCTGGCGAGGCGTCTTCCAGCAATTTGCCGTGATCGAAAAACAGCACCCGATCCGCCACTTCCCGCGCAAAGCCCATTTCGTGGGTTACGCAGACCATGGTCATGCCTTCCACGGCCAGGGTTTTCATCACATCCAGCACTTCACCGACCATTTCCGGATCGAGCGCCGAAGTCGGCTCATCAAACAGCATGACCTTGGGCTCCATGGCCAGCGCCCGTGCAATCGCCACGCGCTGCTGCTGACCGCCGGACAGGCGTGACGGAAACTCGTTGGCCTTCTGCGCAATGCCAACCTTTTCCAGCAATGCCAAGGCCTTGGCTTCACGCTCCTTCTTGCCGCGTTTGCGCACGACTTTCTGGGCGAGGCAGAGGTTTTCCAGCACGGTCATGTGCGGGAACAGGTTGAAATGCTGGAACACCATGCCGACTTCGCGGCGGTAGGCATTCACGTCGGTTTTCGGATCGGCCAGTTGCAGGCCGTCGATACTCACCGAGCCCGAATCGAACTCTTCCAGGCCATTGAGGCAGCGCAGGAAGGTCGATTTGCCGGAGCCGGACGGACCGATCACCACCAATACTTCGCCCTTCGCCACTTGGGTGGAGACGTTGTCCACCGCGCGCACCACGTGGCCACGGGTGTCGAAGACTTTTACCAGATCGCGGACTTCAATCACTTTGCGCGAGCCTCCGCTCAAGCCGGCTGGCGATTTTCGACAGCGGCAGGTTGATCAACAAGTACAGGCCAGCCACGCAGAACAGGATTTCGAATGGCGAAAACGAAGTAGTGATAACTTCGCGACCGCTTTTCAACAGCTCGGTAATCGCAATCACCGACACCAGCGAGGTGTCTTTGACCAGGCTGATGAACTGCCCGGCGAGCGGCGGCAGCACGCGCTTGAACGCTTGCGGCAGCACCACGTGGCGCATCGACTGACCCGCGCTCAAGCCCAGGGAACGCGCAGCTTCGTTCTGGCCACGGGCGATGGATTGCACGCCGGAGCGGATGATTTCCGCCACGTAGGCGCCGGTGAACAGCGACAGCGCAGCGATCCCGGCGAACTCCCGGGACAGGTTCATCACGGTGCCGATGAAGAAGTAGAAAATGAAAATCTGCACCAGCAGCGGCGTACCGCGCACCAGTTCGACGTAAATCGTCGAGAGGTCGCGCAGGGTCGGATTGTTCGAGAGACGGCACAAGCCCGTGGCGAGGCCGATCAGCAGGCCGAGCACACCAGACACCACGGACAACCACAGAGTGGTCCAGAGCCCCCACATCAGCGGTCCGGCGGCCCAATGGCGAGTCACGCCGATCACGTCGCCTTCGGCCACATCATCGCCTTGGGCGACTTGCAGGCTGTTGTCGTCGACGGTCACGCGCTGCTCGTCACCCGCGTCGTTGCGCAACGTGACTTCAGCCTTGTCGCCTTTGCGCACCAGTTCGCTGACGGTGGAGATGTCGGCGGCGCGCTGGGACTCTTCGGCGTGGTAGGCAAAGTACTGCGGGACGCGGTTCCAGCGCCATTCGTAGGACATCAGCGAGGTGGCGTAATACAACGCGCCAGCCAGGCCGATCAGCACCAGCACGGTCAACACGTGCCAGGGCCATTGGGCTTTTTTCTGTTTCATTGCGGGTTCCGGATTCTATGTCGCCAGGGAGGCCGCCTTCGCGGGCAAGCCTCGCTCCTACAAAGTCATATCCTGTAGGAGCGAGGCTTGCCCGCGAATGGGAGCGACGCGGTCTATCTGACCGGGCCTTATTCCATATCCTTGAGCCAAGCGGTGTCTTTGAACCACTTGTCATGGATGCGATCGTAGGTGCCGTCTTCGTGGATCTGGTGCAGGAAGTTGTTGATGAAGTTGATGCTGTCGTAGTCACCCTTCTTCAGACCAAAGGCCAGCGGCTCGTAGGTGAACGGCTTGTCGAGGAACACCAGTTTGCCGTTGCCGACCTTGTTCACCGCCACGACGTTGTACGGCGCGTCGTAGATGAAGGCGTCAGCCTTGCCGTTGACCACGTCGAGCACTGCTTCCTGCTCGTTGTCGTAGCCGTGGTACTTGGCTTTGGAGATCAGCTTCTTGGCGACCATCTCGCCGGTGGTGCCGAGCTTGGAGGTGATGCGGTAGTCGGCGGTGTTCAGGTCTTTGTAGGACTTGATGGTGCCTTCCAGCTCTTTGCGAATCAGCAGCGTCTGGCCGACCACGATGAACGGTTCGCTGAAGTTCAGGCGCAGGTTGCGTTCCTGGGTCAGGGTCATGCCGCTGCCGATCATGTCGAACTTGTCGGTGAGCAGGGCCGGGATAATGCCGTCGTAGCCGGTGGACACCAGCTCCAGCTTGACGCCCATGGCCTTGGTCATGGCTTTGAGGATGTCGACTTCGAAGCCGATGATCTCGCCGCGCTTGTTGGTCATTTCGAAAGGCATGTAGGTCGGGTCCATGCCGACTTTCAGCGTGCCGCGCTTGACCGCGTCATCGATGGCACCGGCCTGCGCCGCGCTGACTGCAACCAATGCCGTGACGCCGACCAGCAGCATCGAGAGATACTTCTTCATCTTCATGTCCCCAAAACCAGTGCGTTATGAGGCGCGCAAACGGCGGCTCCCCTCAGGAAACGCATCGATACGGACAAAAATTATCCGGGCGCACCAATTCGGGGACGGATGCTAACGTACTCGCTCGTTTGCACAAGTGTTTGGGAACGATGAGGCAAAAAAAACCCCGCTTTCGCGGGGTTCTCTTTGTTATGCCAACTGCGGTTGCGCACTCAGCGGCTTGAGCGGCAGCAACGGCGCATGGGGATCGGATTTCACCGATTTGCGCCAGGCTTCCAGCCACTCGGGATGACCTTCGCTCCAGACCTGCTCATGCAAACGAGCCAGTGCGACCGGGTCGCTCAGCAGTTGCACACGCTCATTGTTGTTCAGACCGTCAGGCCCGACTTTCAATGCATGGCGAACTCGCTCGATCCGCAGCCACTCGATTGGCTCGGCCTGACCGTGGCGCGATGTCGCCAGCGAGCACGCCAAGGCGTTCTGCTGTGGATCAACCACCGACCGGATGAAGCCGTCTTTCAGCGCATGCCAACGGTTTTCATGGGTGTACTGGTCAGTCGCCAGCAACGCCTGTGGCGGATTGTATTCCTCAGGGATCAGGAACAGGCTCTCGTCACGGGACTTCAGGCCCAGGCCGACACGGCTGGAGATCACGGAAACCGGGATCGACAGCATCAACGAACCGACGATCGGCACCAGCCACCAGAGGAAGCTCGGGTTCAGCCAGATCACCAACAGGGCCCAGAAGAAGCCCAGCAGCGTTTGCGGACCGTGGCGCTTGACCGCTTCGCTCCATGGCGTGGAGTCGTCGTCACGTTGCGGCGAGTTCCAGGTCGCGGCCCAGCCGAGGAACGCGGCGAGTACGAAACGGGTGTGGAAAATCATCCGCACCGGCGCCAGCAACATGGAGAACAACATCTCCAGCAGCATCGACAGGGTCACCTTGAACTTGCCACCGAACTCTTTCGCGCCCTTGGCCCAGATCAGGATGATGCTCAACAGCTTCGGCAGGAACAGCAGCACGATGGTGGTCGAGAACAGCGCGATCGCCTTGTCCGGGTGCCATTGTGGCCACAGCGGGTAGAGCTGACGCGGTTCGAGGAAGTACTGCGGCTCCATCAGCGTGTTGACCGCCAGCAGCGCCGTCGACAGCACGAGGAAGAAGAACCACAACGGCGCCGACAGGTAAGACATCACGCCGGTGAGGAACACCGCACGGTGAACCGGGTGCATGCCCTTGACCAGGAACAGGCGGAAGTTCATCAGGTTACCGTGGCACCAGCGACGGTCACGCTTGAGTTCGTCCAGCAGGTTCGGCGGCAATTCTTCGTAGCTGCCCGGCAAGTCGTAGGCAATCCACACGCCCCAACCGGCACGGCGCATCAGCGCGGCTTCAACGAAGTCGTGGGACAGAATCGCGCCGGCGAACGCGCCTTTACCGGGCAACGGCGCCAGGGCGCAGTGCTCGATGAACGGCTTCATGCGGATAATCGCGTTGTGGCCCCAGTAGTGCGATTCGCCCAACTGCCAGAAGTGCAGACCGGCGGTGAACAGCGGACCGTACACGCGGGTCGCAAACTGCTGCATGCGTGCATAAAGAGTGTCCATGCCCGACGCACGCGGCGCGGTCTGGATGATCCCGGCGTCCGGCGTGGCTTCCATCAGGCGCACCAGACTGGTCAGGCATTCGCCGCTCATCACGGAGTCAGCGTCGAGCACGACCATGTACTTGTAGTCACCGCCCCAGCGACGGCAGAAGTCGTCGAGGTTGCCGCTTTTGCGTTTTACGCGACGGCGACGGCGGCGATAGAAGATCTTGCCGAAACCCTTGGCTTCGCGGCAGACGTCCAGCCAGGCCTGCTGTTCGGCGACGCAGATGTCGGCATCGTTACTGTCGCTGAGGACGAAGAAGTCGAAACGGTCCAGGTCACCTGTGGCAGCGACCGACTCGAACGTCGCGCGCAGACCGGCAAATACCCGTGGCACGTCTTCGTTGCAGATCGGCATCACCAGTGCGGTGCGCGCGTCTTTGGGGATCGGCTCGTTGCCGGCACTTTTACCGGAGATACGGTATTTATCGTGACCGGTGAGCAACTCGAGGAAGCCCATCAGTGCGGTCCAGAAACCGGCCGAGACCCAGCAGAACAGAATCCCGAACATGATCAGGATGGTGGTCTGCAGCGCATACGGCAGCACTTGCGTGACGGTTTGCAGGAGCGGCTGATGCAGGACTTCGTTGAGGTCGACGAACGACCAGCCCTGGTACGGCATGATGCCTTTCATGTACCAGCCGGCAACGATGGTTTGACCGAGCATCAGTACCAGCAGGATGTAACGGCGGATCGAACCCACGGTACGCCAGCGGGCCGCCGGCAGCACGTTCTCGTCTTTCGGCGGAGCCGGCGGGTTGGTGCGACCGGTCAGACGCCGCCAGCCACGCACCAGAATGTTGGTGCGCCACGGCTCCGGCACGACTTTGGTCCGGCGGATCGGCGGGGTTGCCTTGAGGCAAACACGACCGCTGGCGTCGAGCACCAGCATTTCCGCTTCTTCCAGCTCTTCAGCGGTGCTCAGGGTCAAACGACGGCCGACCGAGGCTTGAGCCGCCTCGACCGGTGCATCGAACGTCGAGGACGACAGACGCTCGTGAAGTTCGCTGAACGACTTGCAGCCCGCGAGTTCCGCGCGCTGCTCGTCGGTCATCGGCAGATGCGCCAGATACTCGGCAAGAGTTTCTGGCTGAACTTGAGAATTACTCATCGGCAGGCAACTGATAGCTCCAGGTCTCGGTCAGGACTTCTTCAGTCGGTGCCGATTCCGGTGTGGCTGGGGCCGCGTCGGCAGCGACAGGCTGCTTGGCGTCTTTGTTGTTCGCCTTGTCCTTGGCATCTGCAACTGGCTTGGCTTCGGCCTGCTTGGCCTCGGCGGCCTTCGCGTCCTTGTCCGCTTTCTCCGCTTGCTTGGCGGCCACTTTGTCGGCCTTGGCAACGGAAGAGGTGGACGATGGGATCGAAGTCTTGGCCAGATCGGCAGGCACGATGTTCTGCACCAGTGCGGCACGCATCTCGGTGGACTTGCCCGGATCCTTGATCTTCATGCGCAGGGTCAGGCGCCAGCCCTTGGTTTCAGGGTTGTAGCGCACGCTGTTCTCGACCAGCTCGGCATTATCACCCACGCTGACCTGGCTGCGAACGTCTGAATCGGCCGGCAACGCTGCCAGGGACGGGCCTTCGAAATCCACCAGATAGGCAACGCTGCCGTCCGGCTGACGAATCAGGTTGGACTGCTTGACGTCGCCGGTGGAGCGCAAGGTCTGTTTGACCCAGGCGCTGTCCGGTGCGTGAATCGCCGCTTCGTCCATGGTCCAGTGCAGGCGGTAGCCGAATTCCAGCGGCTGACCTGGCTCAGGCAGTTTTTCCGGGCTCCAGAAGGCAACGATGTTGTCGTTGGTTTCATCGGCAGTCGGAATTTCGACCAGGTCGACAGAACCCTTGCCCCAATCGCCTTTTGGCTCGATCCAGGCACTTGGGCGCTTGTCGTAGCGGTCGTCGAGGTCTTCGTAGTGGCTGAAGTCACGGCCACGTTGCAGCAAGCCGAAACCGCGCGGGTTCTCGATCGAGAAGTTGCTCACCGCCAGGTGTTTCGGGTTGTTCAGCGGACGCCAGATCCACTCGCCGTTGCCGGCATGGATCGACAGGCCGCTGGAATCGTGCAGTTCGCGGCGGTAGTTCAGCACTTTCGACGGCTGGTTGGCGCCGAACAGGAACATGCTGGTCAGCGGCGCAACGCCAAGCTTGGTGACCTTGTCACGCAGGAACATCTGCGCCTTGACGTCGACAATGGTGTCGCTGCCCGGACGCAGGGTCAGGCGATAGGCACCGGTGGCGCGTGGCGAATCCAGCAGCGCGAAGATCACCAGGTGCTTGTCGCCCGGCTTCGGCTGTTGAATCCAGAACTCACGGAAACGCGGGAATTCTTCGCCGGACGGCAACGCGGTATCGATTGCCAGGCCGCGAGCGGACAAGCCATACGTGTGACCCTTGCCGACAACGCGGAAGTAACTCGCGCCGAGCATGGTCATGATTTCGTCTTGCTTGTCGGCCTTGTTGATCGGGTACAGCACACGGAAACCGGCATAACCCAGTTGTTCGGTGGCTTTAGGATCGAATTTCAGGTCGCCGAAATCGAAACGAGACGGGTCGTATTTGATCTCTTCGACGGTGTTGGCCGTGATTTCGTTGATTTTCACCGGCGTATCGAAATGCATACCCTGGTGATAGAACGAAAGCTTGAACGGGGTTTTCTGATCGGCCCATTCGGCTTTTTCGGTCAGGAAACGAATTTTCTGATAGTCCGCGAATTTCATCTCACGGAATTCGTTCGGCAGGTTACTGCGCGGGGCTTCGAATTTCTGCCCGGCCAGCTCTTTTGCCTTGACCGATACATCATCCAGATTGAATGCCCAAAGCTGGCCGGCGCCGAACAGGCAGAGCAGTGCAGAGCCCGCTACCAGTGCGCTTCGTAGCCGTTTGGCTGACAATCTTGGTGCATTACAGGGACTAACAATCACGAGCAACCCTCGCCGAAAACAGATCAAAAAACCAACGGCCAGTTAAAGGGCCTGTGAGGTAAACGGGATGAAAAACCCGTCCCTACAAACCACTCTTGCCAAGTTGGCGAGCATTGTTCCGACTCCTATGGGGCTAAATGATTCCCCAACAGGCCCAGGACAAGTCTCTACCTAAGTCAAAACGGACCAACGAACGCTGATCCCCGTAGCGCGCGATTATCTAGTAGGCCGCGTTACAACGCATCAGGCGCAACAAAGTATTTCTCGCGAAAAACCCCTGTTTTCAGTGAAAAAGCGCTTAAAAACTTGTTTCAAGCGCTTTCAGGTCTGTAACAGGAAGGTTACCGGGCCATCATTGACCAGGTGCACCTGCATATCCGCGCCGAATCTACCTGATGCCACTGTGCCATGCACCTGTTTCGCTTTCTCTAATAGATAGTCGAAAAGCTCCTCGCCCAGCGCCGGAGGGGCAGCGGTTGAAAAACTCGGGCGCAACCCGTTTTTGGTGTCGGCGGCCAGGGTGAACTGAGAGACCAGCAGCAACCCGCCCCCGACATCCGCCAGGGACAGATTCATCTTGCCCTCGGCGTCACTGAACACACGATAGTTAAGCAGCTTATGCAGAAGTTTGTCGGCGCTGGCCCGAGTGTCCTCGGGCTCGACCGCCACCAGTACCAGCAAACCCTGATCGACGGCACCGACCACCTCCCCCGCTACCTCGACGCGCGCGCCACGCACGCGCTGCAACAGGCCCTTCATGCTTCTGCTGGGGACAGGTCGAGCAGGCGCCGGGCCATCTGATCGGCGGCGCGCACCAAGGCATCGGTAATGCCGGGTTCGGAGGCGGCATGCCCGGCATCACGGATGACTTGCAGTTCACTGTTCGGCCAGTTCTGATGCAGTTCCCAGGCGTTATCCAGCGGGCAAATCACGTCGTAGCGACCGTGAACGATCACGCCCGGCAGATGGGCGATCTTGCCCATGTCGCGGATCAACTGATTCGGCTCAAGGAACGCATTGTTGGTGAAGTAGTGACATTCGATGCGCGCGATGGACAACGCGCGTTGCGGCTCGGAGAAACGATCGACCACCAGCGGGTTCGGACGCAAGGTCGCGGTCCGCCCTTCCCAGGTGGACCAGGCTTTGGCCGCATGCATCTGGGCGATCTGATCGTTGCCGGTCAGGCGCTTGTGGAAAGCGCCGAGCAAGTCTTCGCGCTCATCCAGCGGGATCGGCGCAATGTAGTCTTGCCAGTAATCAGGGAACAGACGACTGGCGCCCGCCTGATAGAACCACTCGATTTCCTGCGGACGGCAGAGAAAAATCCCGCGCAGGATCAGACCGTGCACACGCTCCGGATGGGTTTGCGCGTAGGCCAGCGCCAGGGTCGAACCCCACGAGCCACCGAACAGCACCCATTTATCGATGCCCAGATGCTGGCGAATCCGCTCAAGGTCGGCGACCAGATCCCAGGTGGTGTTGTTTTCCAGGCTGGCGTGGGGCGTGGATCGACCACAACCGCGCTGGTCGAAGGTGACAATGCGATACAGGTTCGGATCAAAAAAGCAGCGACTCTGTGCATCACACCCGGCACCGGGGCCGCCGTGGATGAACACCACCGGCAAACCTTCCGGTGAACCGCTTTCGTCTACATACAGGGTGTGGGTTTCATCGACAGCCAGATCGTGCCGGGCGTGGGGTTTGATCTGCGGGTACAAAGTCTGCATTGCGCGCTCCGTAAGGGGTCGAGGTCATCCCTGGGGGGACTTCTATTATTCTGCCGTTGGGCATCATAAACCCGATTTACGTCAATGAGCATGTCCATGCAGAGTCAGAGTTTTGCCACCCGTTTTTTTGCCAAATAGCCGAGCAGCGTTTCGTAGAGCGCATCGACCTCCGCGACCTGACCCCGCGCCCGCAAACAGCCATGAACCAGCCCTTCCCCGTAATAAAGCGTCGCGGCCACGCCCGCAGCGTTCAGGCGCTCGGCGTACAGCACGCCGTCATCGCGTAGCGGGTCGAATTGCGCCACCGCGATCATTGCCGGCGGCAATCCGCGCAAATCCCCGGCGAGCAACGGCATGGCATAGGTGCCAGGCGTTTGAGTGCCGCGCAAATACAAGGCGTGATAACAATCCACGTCACTGCTGCTGAGCAGAGGAGCGTCGCTGCATTCACTGCGTGAAGGCAAACGGTGATCGCCACCGAGGCCGGGATAGATCAGCACTTGCGCCGCCGGCAGTGGTTCACCCGCATCGCGCAGTGCCAGGCACAGCGCGGCGGCGAGATTGCCACCGGCGCTGTCGCCGGCCACCAGCGTACGTGCGGGGTCCAGCTGAAACGGCCCGGTGCGCAGCGCTCGCCAGACTTTCAGGCAGTCATCGAACGCCGCTGGAAACGGATGCTCCGGCGCCAGACGATAATCGACCGCGATCACCAACACGCCGAGCGTCGACGCCAGCTCGGCGCAGATGAAGTCGTGGGAATCCAGATCCCCCACCACCCAACCGCCGCCGTGCAGATACACAATGCACGGGCTACCGTCGGTCGATGGCAAAGCTGTTGGCTGATAGGACCGAATCGGTACGCCGGCCAATTCAAAATCCACGACATACAGCCCGGCGGGACGCGGCAGGGGTGAACGCCCGGCACATCTCGCTGTAGGCCTGGCGCAGTCCGGCGAGGCTGGTGTCGGTGGCGTTGAAGCTGACGGTTTTCTCGACGAATGCCGTCATTTGGTCAGAAAGGGGATAAGTTTCCATGGACCTGCCGCCGCGGTTTTGTGGACAGTGGATAACCCCTGTAGGAGCGAGACCGGCTTGCCGGCGATGGAGTGTCAGGCGACATCAATGTAGCTGACAGACCATCGCGAGCAGGCTCACTCCTACAGGGGTTTTGCGTTACGGTCAGTTTTTCAGGCTGGCCTGAACGGTGGCAACACCATCCTTGCCATCAAAACTGCTGACACCGGCCAACCAGCGCTGCAGGTCTTGCGGATGATCACGCAGCCACTGCCTGGCCACGTCCTGCGGCGTCTTGCGCTCCATGATCGGCACCATCAGCTGGCTTTCCTGGGCGGCGGTGAAGGTCAGGTTCTCCAGCAAGCGGTTCACGTTCGGGCAACGCTCGGCGTAGTCCGGGGACGTCACGGTGGAGACCGTCGCCGCGCCTTCGTTTGGCCCGTAAACGTCTTCGCTGCCGGTCAGGTAGGCGATTTTCATGTTGATGTTCATCGGGTGCGGAGTCCAGCCGACGAACACCACGAACTCCTTGCGATTCACCGCCCGTTGCACGGCGGCAAGCATGCCGGCCTCACCGGACTCGATCAGTTTGAAATCCTTCAAGCCGAACTGATTGGACTCGATCATGGTTTTGATCGTGGTGTTGGCGCCACTGCCCGGCTCGATGCCGTAGATTTTGCCGCCGAGCTGGTCCTTGAACCTGGCGATATCGGCGAAGGTTTTCAGCCCGGCCTCGGCCACGTATTCCGGCACGGCGAGGGTTGCCTGGGCGTCGGCCAGGCTCGGTTTTTCCAGGACCTTCACTTGATTGGCGGCCAGGAACGGCGCGATGTTTTTGTCCATCGCCGGTTTCCAGTAACCGAGGAAGATGTCCAGGCGCTTGTCGCGGATGCCAGCGAAGATGATTTGCTGCACGGCGCTGGTTTGCTTGCTTTCGTAGCCAAGGCCGTTGAGCAGCACGTCGGCCATGCCGCTGGTGGCGATGACGTCGGTCCAGTTGACCACGCCCATGCGCACGGCTTTGCAGGAAGCATCGTCACTGGCCAGAACAGGGGTGCTCAGAAGAGCGGTACCGCAGAGGATTGAGAGACAGCAGGTCAACAGTCTTTTCATTGGGAATGATCTCGTGCGGCAGAATTATTATGGGTCCGGTGTCTTGATGCACCGTGTCCAGAACATTACGCAGCAGTGAGAGACCAAAAGCGAACTGTAGCGACCGAGATTTGCACAGTGGCGACTGTGAGGCAGCACTTTCGAATGAACACCACCCCGTGTAGGAGCGAGCTTGCTCGCGAAAAACCTATGGGCAACGCGTTTATTCAGGCAGCACGCGTTATCGTTAACGTCCATCGCGAGCAAGCTCGCTCCTACAGGGTTTTGCGCCAGGCTTCAGGGGCTGTAGTGCTTTTGGCCCCAGGTCAGCAGCCCTTGCAGCAACTCCTTGAGCACCACTTGCGTCGGCTCTGCCAGGTCCGGGCGATAACGGAACGGCTCGAACTCTTCCATGTACGTGCACTGGCCCAACTCCAGTTGCACGGCGTGGATGTTTTGCGCCGGATTGCCGTAGTGCCGGGTGATGTGGCCGCCCTTGAAGCGCCCGTTCAGCACATGGCTGTAATCGGTGTGCCTGGCGCAGATCGCTTCCAGTTGAGTCGCCAACTGTGGATCGCAACTGGCGCCGTTGAACGTGCCGAGGTTGAAGTCCGGCAGCTTTCCGTCGAACAGGTGCGGGATGATCGAGCGGATCGAGTGCGCATCAAACAGCAATGCATAGCCGAATTCGGCTTTCATACGAGCCAGCTCGTTCTGCAACGTGCTGTGATACGGCGTCCAGACCTGCTCCAGATACGTCGCACGCTCAGCCGCCGACGGTTCCATGCCTTCACGAAACAACGGAATGCCATCGAACAGCGTCGCCGGGTACAGACCGGTGGTGGCGCCGACGTACAACGGTTTGTCGTCAGACGGTCGGTTCAGGTCGATGACGAAGCGCGAGTACTCGGCAGCCAGGGTGCTGGCGCCCAGCTCGGCAGCGAATTCGTAGAGTTTCGGGATGTGCCAGTCAGTGTCCGGCAAGCTTTTCGCGTCGGGGATCAACCCGGCTTCAACCGCCGGGGTCAGGCGCACGCCGGCGTGGGGCATGCTGATCAGCAGCGGCACGCGGCCTTGTTTGAAGTTCAGAACCTTATCCACAACTGCTCTCCTAAACGCTTGTTTCGACGCCGTGACGCACGACGCGTTTTTCCAGGTCACCGCCCAGCCAGTACGACAGGTCGGCGGGACGATCGATTTGCCAGGCAACGAAATCCGCAACCTTGCCGACTTCCAGCGAGCCGTGCGTCTCGGCCATGCCCAGCGCGGTGGCGGCATGGATCGTCGCACCGGCCAGGGCTTCTTCCGGGGTCATGCGGAAACAGGTGCAAGCCATGTTCAGCATCAAGCGCAGCGACAGCGCCGGCGAAGTGCCGGGGTTAAGGTCGCTGGCGATGGCGATTTTCACCCCGTGTTTGCGCAACGCATCCATTGGCGGCAATTGGGTTTCACGCAGGAAGTAGAACGCGCCGGGCAACAACACGGCGACCGTGCCGGACGCGGCCATGGCGATGGCGTCTTCTTCGGTCATGAATTCCAGGTGATCGGCGGACAGAGCGTGATAACGCGCCGCCAGGCTCGAACCGTGCAACGACGACAGTTGCTCGGCATGCAGCTTCACCGGCAAGCCCAGTTTTTGCGCTGTGACGAACACGCGCTCGACCTGTGCCGGCGAAAACGCCAGGTATTCGCAAAACGCGTCCACCGCATCCACCAGCCCTTCGGCGGCCAGGGCCGGGAGCATCTCGGCGCAGATGTGATCGATGTAGTCGTCGGCGCGATCCTTGTATTCCGGCGGCAAGGCGTGGGCCGCCAGGCAGGTGCTGCGCACACTGATCGGCAGTTCGGCCCCGAGACGGCGGGCCACGCGCAGCATCTTGCGTTCGTTGGCCAGGTCGAGACCGTAGCCGGATTTGATTTCGATGCTGGTCACGCCATCGCGCATCAAACTCTTCAACCGCTTGGCGGCGCTGGCGAACAACTCGTCTTCACTGGCCGCGCGCGTGGCGCGCACGGTGCTGGCGATGCCGCCGCCGGCCGCGGCGATTTCCGCATAGCTGACGCCTTGCAGACGCTGTTCGAATTCACCGCTGCGGTTACCGCCAAACACCGTGTGGGTGTGGCAGTCGATCAGGCCCGGCGTAACCCAGGCCCCGTTCAAATCGTTGACGGCCGGGTATTCACCCGCCGGCAGTTCAGCACGTGGGCCGATCCACTCAATGTGCGCACCGGACGTCACGATGGCCGCGTCCTCGATGATCGAGTAGACGCCTTGCGCCATGGTTGCGACGTGGCAGTGTTGCCAGAGAGTTTTCATCCCGTAATCTCCACAATGTTCAAAATCGGTTCGCGGGCAAGCCTCGCTCCTACAAGGTAGGAGCGAGGCTTGCCCGCGAAGAGGCCATCACAGACTAGGCAGCAACTTCGCCGATACCAGTTCATTCAGGCAACGCGTCGCCAACAACTCGCTGGCCGCATTGATGTCCGGCGCAAAGAAACGGTCCTTCTCATAGAACGGCACTTCTTTACGCAGAATCGCCCGAGCCTTTTCCAGTTTCGGCGAGGTCTTCAGACCGTCGCGCAGGTCCAGGCCTTGAGCGGCGGCCAGCCATTCCACCGCGAGGATGCCACGGGTGTTCTCGGCCATTTCCCACAGACGCTTGCCGGCAGCCGGAGCCATCGACACGTGGTCTTCCTGGTTGGCGGAGGTCGGCAGGCTGTCCACCGAATGCGGATGGGACAACGCCTTGTTCTCGCTGGCGAGTGCCGCAGCGGTCACCTGGGCGATCATGAAACCGGAGTTCACGCCGCCATTGGCCACCAGGAACGGCGGCAGTTGCGACATGTGCTTGTCCATCATCAGCGAGATGCGGCGTTCGCTCAGCGAGCCGATTTCAGCGATGGCCAGGGCCATGTTGTCGGCGGCCATCGCGACAGGTTCGGCGTGGAAGTTACCGCCAGAGATCACGTCACCTTCAGCTGCGAACACCAGTGGGTTATCCGAAACGGCGTTGGCTTCGACGGCCAATACTTCGGCAGCCTGACGGAACTGGGTCAGGCAGGCGCCCATGACTTGCGGCTGGCAGCGCAGGGAGTACGGGTCCTGGACCTTTTCGCAGTTCTCGTGCGAATCGGACACTTCACTGCGCTCGCCCAGCAAGTCGCGGTAAGCGGCAGCGGCGTCGATCTGGCCTTTCTGGCCACGGGCGGCGTGGATGCGGGCGTCGAACGGCGAGCGCGAACCCAGCACCGCTTCGACGGTCAGGCCGCCCAGAGCCAGGGCGCCCGCGAACAGATCTTCACCTTCAAACAGACCACGCAGCGCGTAAGCGGTGGACACCTGAGTACCGTTGAGCAGCGCCAGGCCTTCTTTCGCGGCCAGGGTCAGCGGGGTCAGACCGGCGACTTTCAGCGCTTCGGTCGCTTCCATCCACTCGCCTTTGTAACGAGCCTTGCCTTCACCCAGCAGCACCAGCGACATGTGGGCCAATGGCGCCAGGTCGCCGGAGGCACCGACCGAACCTTTCAATGGAATGTGCGGGTAAACCTCGGCGTTGATCAGGGCGATCAGCGCGTCGATGACCACGCGACGAATACCGGAGAAACCACGGCTCAGGCTGTTGACCTTGAGCACCATGACCAGACGCACCAACGCGTCGCTGATCGGCTCGCCGACGCCGGCAGCGTGGGACAGCACCAGCGAGCGCTGCAGGTTTTCCAGGTCTTCGCTGGCGATGCGGGTCGAGGCCAGCAGGCCGAAACCGGTGTTGATGCCGTAAGCGGTGCGGTTCTCGGCGAGGATCTGTTCCACGCAGGCAACGCTGGCTTCGATCTGGGCAGCAGCGCTGTTATCGAGGGTGATTTTGACCGGTTGCTGATAGACATCACGCAGTTGGGCAAGGCTCAGTTGGCCGGGGATCAGGTTTAGTGCAGTCATTTTGTGCTCCTTTTGAGAGTTTTTATTCTTCATAAACGAAGAAGACTCACCAGACGCTCCGGAGATATCCGTTGTCCGTCGCGACTCGCTTTTTGGGAGCCGCGCCTTGGCACGTTGGTGTTGTGTGGAAATCAGTTCAGATTCGGTAAAGCCTTGTGCAGCAAATTCGAGTCTTTCAATACGCCGGCAGCGGCGGCGATGTCCGGTGCCAGCCAGCGATCCTGGTCGTAGGCCGGAACACGCTCTCGCAGCAGACGCCACGCCGCATCGGTGCCGGCGCCGAAGCGTTGCTCTTTGAGGAACTCAAAAGCCTGGGCCGCCAGCAGGTACTCGATGGCGAGGATCTGCGTGCAGTTTTCCAGCGCGCGATGCAGCTTCAGCGCGGCGTTGGTGCCCATGCTCAGGTGGTCTTCCTGCAAGCCGGAAGTGACGTAGTTGTCGAGCACCGCCGGTTGCGCCAACTGGCGGTTTTCCGCACACAGCGAAGCGGCGACGTATTGCACGATCATCATCCCGGAGTTCACCCCCGGATTGGCCACCAGGAACGCCGGCAAACCGCTGACGTGCGGGTTGATCAAACGGTCCAGACGTCGTTCGGCGATGGAGCCGATTTCGGCCATGGCAATCGCCAGCAAATCCGCCGCCAACGCGACCGACTGGCCATGTGGGTTGGCTTGGGACATGACGCGGAAGTCATCCGGCGTGCCCAGCAGCAACGGGTTGTCCGTGCAGCCGTTGAGTTCTGTTTCGACTTGCTTGATCGCGTGATCGAGCTGATCGCGAGCGGCGCCATGGACTTGCGGGATCGACCGGATGCTCAGCGCATCCTGCGTACGAATGCCTTTGCTGCTGGCAATCACTTCGCTGCCATCAAGCAGCGCCCGCAGGTTGATCCCGACCTGTTGCATGCCCGGATGCGGTTTGAGTGCGATGATCTCGGCGTCGAACGCCGCGATCTGACCGCGCTGGGCTTCGAAGCTCATGGCACTGATTACGTCGGCCCACTGCAGCAGGCGCGTCGCATCGGCAATCGCCAGGCAGCTGAGGCCACTCATGCACGGCGTGCCGTTGACCAGGCACAAACCGTCCTTGGCACCGAGTTGAACCGGTTGCAGGCCTTCTTCAGCCAGCGCCTGTTGAGCGGAAACAATCTGCCCGCGATAGCTGACATTGCCGACACCCAGCAGTGCGATGCCGATGTGTGCCATGTGGGTCAGGTAACCGACCGAACCCTGGGACGGCACTTGCGGGGTGATGCCCCGATTGAGCAGCGCCAGTAAGGCTTCGACCACTTGCCGATGAATGCCGGATTTGCCCTGGGAGTAGTTGCGGATCGCTGCGCACATGATCGCGCGGGTCTGCTCGTCGGCCAGTGGTGCGCCGACGCCACAGGCATGGCTGAGCAAGGTGTTGCGCGACAGTTGGCTGAGCTGTTCGTCTTTGAGCGATACGTTGCAAAGCGCGCCCAGGCCGGTGTTGACGCCATAGGCGCGTTCGCCGCTGGCGACGATGCGCTGGACGATCGCCTGGGCATTGTCGATGCGTGCCCAGGTCTGGGCCGACAGCTCGAGTTGTGCGCCGTGACGGGCTACCGCGACCACATCCTGCCAACGCAACGGGGCATCGGCGATAACGATTTTTTCAGCCTGGGACATCATTAACCTCAACCGTACATCCTGAATATTGATGCAGCTCTACCGCCGCCTTCGCGGGCAAGCCTCGCTCCTACAGGTGTGGGAGCGAGCCTGCTCGCGATGGGGCCGGCACAAACGCCGCAAACCTTTAAACCACCGCCGCCCGCCGCTGTACGAACCGGTCGACATACTCATCCGCCGGCGAATGCAGGATCTCTCGCGGGGTGCCGACCTGAATCAGGCGGCCATCCTTGAGGATCGCGATGCGGTTGCCGATGCGCACGGCCTCGTCGAGGTCGTGGGTGATGAAGACGATGGTCTTGTGCAGGGTCTTTTGCAGCTCCAGCAACTGGTCCTGCATCTCGGCGCGAATCAGCGGATCGAGCGCACTGAAGGCTTCGTCCATCAGGATGATGTCGGTGTCCGCCGCCAACGCACGTGCCAGGCCCACACGCTGACGCATGCCGCCCGAGAGCTGATGCGGGTATTTGTTTTCGTAGCCCTTGAGGCCCACGGTGTTGATCCAGTGCAGCGCGCGTTCGGTGCACATCTGCTTGCTCTCGCCGCGCACTTTCAGGCCGTAGGCGACGTTGTCCACCACGGTCTTGTGCGGCAACAGGCCGAAGCTCTGGAACACCATGCTGATCTTGCGACGACGAAATTCGCGCAGGGCTTCCATGTCGTACTGCAGGATGTCCACGCCATCCACCAGGATCGCGCCGCTGGTCGGGTCGATCAGGCGGTTGAAGTGGCGCACCAGGGTCGATTTACCGGAACCGGACAGGCCCATGATCACGAAGATCTCGCCGCTGCCGATGCTCAACGACAGGTCGTTCACACCGACCACGCAGCCGGTTTCGGCCAGCACCTGATCCTTGGTCTTGCCCTGGCCGATCATGCCCAGCGCTTCCTTGGAACGGTTACCGAAAATCTTGAAGACGTTTTTGACTTCGATCTTGCTGATGGCTGCGTTGCTCATTTGCTCACCTCATGCCGTGCACGACCGTACGCCTGTGTAATGCGGTCGATCACCACTGCCAGAATCACGATCGCCAGACCGGCTTCAAGGCCGCGTCCGACGTTGAGGGTCTGAATCCCCACCAACACATCTTCACCCAGGCCACGGGCACCGATCATCGAGGCAATCACCACCATCGACAGGGCCATCATGGTGGTCTGGTTGATCCCGGCCATGATGCTCGGCAGGGCCAGCGGCAATTGCACGCCAAACAGTTGCTGCCAGCGGTTGGCACCGAAGGCGTTGATCGCTTCCATCACTTCACCGTCGACCTGGCGGATGCCCAGATCAGTCAGGCGGATCAGCGGCGGCGCGGCGTAGATCACGGTGGCGAAAATCGCCGGGACCTTGCCCAGGCCAAACAGCATCAGCACCGGGATCAGGTACACGAAGCTCGGCATGGTCTGCATGATGTCCAGCAACGGCATCAGCACCGAACGCAGGCGATTGCTGCGTGCCGAGAGAATGCCCAGCGGAATGCCGATCAGCACCGAAATGACCGTCGCGACCATCATCAGCGCGAGGGTCTGCATCAGCTTGTCCCAGAGGCCGACCGCGCCCACCAGGAACAGCAAACCGACGATCACGGAGGTGGTCACGACCTTGCGGGTCGCGTGCCAGGCAACGCCCGCCACGATCGCCAGCATCAGCCACCAGGGCGCCGCACGCAGCAGCCCTTCAAGATTGACGATGGCCCACAACAGGGTGTCGGAGATGCTGCGGAACACATCGCCGTAGTTGGTGACCAGCGAATCGACCCAACCGTTGACCCAGTCGGCGATGGAAAAGGTAAAGCTTTCGGGAAACATAAGAGACTCTCAATCAAGGGGTTGCGATCAAGCATCCGACTGCCGCTGACGGCAGTCGGAGAAGCTCAACCTACAAGGCCGCGTCGATCTTTTTGGCTGCGTCTTCGCTCACCCATGCGTGCCAGACTTCAGGATGTTCCTTCAAGAAGATCTTGGCCAGTTTTGGCGACTCGATCCGCTCTTTGGCCATACGCCCGAGGTTCTGGTTCAGCAGGTCGATCGGCAGGTTGACCTTTTCCAGCACGGCCACCAGTTCCGGGGCTTGCTCATGGAAGGTCTTGGACAGGCCGACCTTGATGGTCACGCGCTTGTCCACGCCCGGCTTCTCTTCGAGTTTCACCAGGTCAACCTGGCCCATCAGCGGCGTTGGCGACCAGTAGTAGAACAGGATCGGCTCGCCACGCTTGTAGCTCGACAGCACTGCGGCATCCAGTGCCGGGCCGGTGCCCGGACGGAAGTTGGTGTAGCTGCTTTCCAGGCCGTAGCTTTTCAGCATTTCGCTGTTGTCCAGCTCACAGGTCCAGCCCGCCGGGCAGTTGTAGAAGCGGCCCTTGGCGGGCTCTTCGGCGTCCTTGAACACGGCGGCATACTTGCCCAGGTCAGCAATGTTTTTCAGGTCCGGCGCCTTGGCTTCCAGTTTGCGCTTGGCGTCGCCTTCGATCACGTAGCGCGGCACGTACCAGCCTTCGACTGCGCCCACGACTGGCGCACCGACACCGACGACTTTGCCGGCCTTCTCGGCCTTGTTCCAGACTTCGCTGCGGCCGACCCATTCTTCGGCAAACACTTGAATGTCGTTGCTGCTCAGGGCGTTTTCCATGGTGATGGAGTTGCCCGGCAGGCTGTCGGTCTTGCAGTCGTAGCCTTTCTCCAGCACGACTTGCAGCACGTCGGTCAGGAGCATGGCGCTTTCCCAGTTCAGGCCGGCGAATTTCACCGGTTTGCCCGATTCGCACCAACCGGCTGCCTGAGTGGCGCCGGCGCTGGCCAGCAGGCCCATGGAAAGCAATGTGGTCAGCAGGGTCTTGTTCGATTTCATTGTTGTGACGCTCCTAATCATGAATTGGCTTACGGCAGTCAAGAGGCATCCAGCCCTGTCCACGTCCAATCAGGCCTGCGCCGCAGCGCGACCGACATTCAGCTTTTGTTCGGTAATAACGTCCCGCTCGACCGGCAGGATCAGTTGATCGGGCACTGTGCCGTGCCATTTTTTTGCACACACGTAATACAGGGCGGCGGGAACCACCAGGCCGATGATCCAGGAGATATCCACATCACCCAGAGCGGCCACCAGCGGACCTGTATAGAACTTGCTGGAGATGAACGGCAGCTGCACCAGCACACCGAAAACATAGACGCTGATACCCAGAACGTTCCAACGACCGTAACGACCGTTCGGATCGGACAGCGCCGGCACGTCATAGCGCTCGCGGGTGATGCAGTAGTAGTCCACCAGGTTGATCGCGCTCCATGGGGTAAAGAACGCCAGCAAGAACAGGATGAAGGACTTGAACGCACCGAGGAACGAGTGCTGGCCGAGCAACGCCATCAGGGTCGCCGCACCCACGATGACCAGCACAAACAGCAGACGCTGCAAGCGCGTTACTTTCAGGTCACCACGGAAACCGCTGATGATGGTCGCGATGCACATGAAGCTGCCGTAGGAGTTCAGCGTGGAGATGGTGACCTTGCCGAACGCGATGCTGAAGTACAGCAGCGCAGCGGTGGCACCGGTACCACCCAGACCCACGATGTAGGCCACTTCGTGACCGGCGAATTGCCCATTGGCCGAAGCGGCGGCAAACACGCCGAGGATCATCGCCACCTGCGCGCCAATGACCGAACCTGCACCCGCGGCGAAAAAGGTTTTCACCGAGGAAGTCTTGCTCGGCAAGTAGCGTGAATAGTCAGCCACGTAAGGACCAAAGGCGATCTGCCAGGACGCCGCGAGCGACACCGCCAGCAGGAAGCTGCTCCAGCTGAAGTGGCGGATTTGCAGGAGTGCGCCAACGTCAGTCTGGCTCATCAAACGGCTGAACAGGTAAACGAAGGCAATCACACCAATGACGCTGGCAATACGGCCAATCCAGTGGATCACCCGATACCCCAGCACCGTGACCAGCACGATGACACTGGCGAAGATGAGGATACCGACGGTGTCACTGACGCCAAACAACTGGCCCAGCGCCTGGCCGGACAGCACGGTACCCGTTGCGGTGAAGCCCAGGTACATCAGGCACACCAGCACGATCGGGATCGCCGCGCCATAAACGCCAAACTGCACACGGCTGGAGATCATCTGCGGCAGGCCAAGCTTGGGCCCTTGCGCAGCGTGCAGCGCCATCACCCCGCCGCCGAGCAGTTGACCGATCAACAGACCGATCAACGACCAGAACACGTCACCGCCCAGCACCACGGCCAGGGCCCCGGTGACAATCGCGGTGATTTGCAGGTTGGCACCCATCCACAGCGTGAACTGGCTGAACAGACGACCGTGTCTTTCCGCTTCCGGGATGTAGTCGATCGAACGTTTCTCGATCAACGGTTTGCTGCCTGCACGATCGTTGTTAACAGCCATGATTCAACCTCTGTGGATTGTTCTTCCGGGTTGGTATATCCCCCTGTAGGAGCGAGCGGTGCGGCGATCCGACTTGCCCGCGAACCGCGGTGGGTCAGTAAAGACGCCTTCGCGGGCAAGCCTCGCTCCTACAGGTTTTGCGTAGTGCCTAAGGCTGTTTTATTTACCGGTAATCATCGGCAGGTTCAGCCCTTGTTCCTTGGCGCAGTCGATCGCGATCTGGTAACCCGCATCGGCGTGACGCATAACGCCTGTGGCCGGGTCGTTGTGCAGAACGCGGGCAATACGCTCGGCCGCTTCGTCAGTACCGTCGCAGACAATCACCATGCCGGAATGCTGGGAGAAGCCCATGCCGACGCCGCCGCCGTGATGCAGGGAAACCCAGGTCGCGCCGCTCGCGGTGTTGAGCAGGGCGTTGAGCAGTGGCCAGTCGGACACGGCATCGGAACCGTCTTGCATCGATTCGGTTTCGCGGTTCGGGCTCGACACCGAACCGGAGTCCAGGTGGTCGCGGCCGATCACGATTGGCGCGGACAATTCACCGCTGCGTACCATTTCGTTGAACGCCAGGCCAAGCTTGGCGCGCAGGCCCAGGCCAACCCAGCAGATACGCGCCGGCAGACCCTGGAAGCTGATGCGCTCGCGCGCCATGTCCAGCCAGTTGTGCAGGTGGGCGTCGTCCGGGATCAGTTCTTTGACCTTGGCGTCGGTTTTGTAGATGTCTTCGGCGTTGCCCGACAGTGCAGCCCAACGGAACGGGCCGATACCACGGCAGAACAGCGGACGGATGTAAGCTGGTACGAAGCCTGGGAAGTCGAATGCGTTTTCCACGCCTTCTTCCTGGGCCATCTGACGGATGTTGTTGCCGTAGTCGAAAGTCGGGATGCCCATTTTCTGGAAATCCAGCATCGCTTTAACGTGCACGGCCATCGATTGCTTGGCGGCTTTCACCACGGCAGCAGGCTCGGTCTTGGCACGAGCGCGGTACTCTTCCCAGGTCCAGCCGGCCGGCAGGTAACCGTTGAGCGGGTCGTGGGCGCTGGTCTGGTCGGTGACCATGTCCGGACGCACACCGCGGCGGACCAGTTCCGGCAGGATTTCAGCAGCGTTACCCAGCAGGGCGATGGAAATCGCTTTGCCTTCCTTGGTGTATTTCTCGATGCGGGCCAGAGCGTCGTCGAGGTCTTTGGCTTGCTCGTCGACGTAGCGGCTGTTCAAACGGAAGTCGATGCTGACCTGTTGGCATTCGATGTTCAGCGAGCAAGCGCCGGCCAGGGTTGCAGCCAGAGGTTGAGCGCCGCCCATGCCGCCCAGGCCTGCGGTCAGGACCCAACGACCTTTGAGGTCATCGTTGTAGTGTTGGCGACCGGCTTCGACGAAGGTTTCGTAGGTGCCTTGAACGATGCCCTGGCTACCGATGTAGATCCAGCTGCCGGCGGTCATCTGGCCGTACATGGCCAGGCCTTTGGCGTCGAGTTCGTTGAAGTGTTCCCAGCTCGCCCAGTGTGGCACCAGGTTGGAGTTGGCAATCAGTACGCGTGGAGCGTTGCTGTGGGTCTTGAACACGCCGACCGGCTTGCCGGATTGCACCAGCAGGGTCTCGTCTTCGTTCAGGTTGGTCAGGCTTTCGACAATTTTGTCGTAGCATTCCCAGTTACGCGCCGCACGACCGATACCACCGTAAACCACCAGCTCTTTAGGGTTCTCGGCGACTTCCGGGTCGAGGTTGTTCATCAGCATGCGCAGCGGCGCTTCGGTCAGCCAGCTCTTGGCGGTCAGCTTATTACCGCGGGCGGCACGGATTTCAACGTCACGAAACTTAGTAGGTTTCTGGGTATTGTCAGTCACGAAAAAGACTCCTCAGCGATCAATTCAAACCAACCCTGGCGGTGGGTAAGCCAGCCTGTGCGCGTCAACGCGACACAAGCGAATCAGTGGACGCTGCGGAGAGTCTCGATCGACTCATACGCATACGTCTTTACTTGTACATACAAGCATATGCAATCAAGCGGCCAACTTGTTTGATGGGTGTTCAAGAAAAGTTTTTGGAAGGCTGGAAGCCCCCTGGATCAAGGGTTTTGGAGAAGATGAAATTTTTCGGGAGGATTTTGCGGAGGGGAGGACTGTTGTTACTTGAGCGTGGTTTTGCGCCACGCTGGGGCGTTCGGTAACAAGTTGGTGCGCGATGGGAAACGCGTTCAAGTAGCGAAAAGCTTCGCGGGCAAGCCTCGCTCCTACAGGGGATCTGCGGTCCACTGTAGGAGCGAGGCTTGCCCGCGAAAGGATTTTGGATCAGCGTGCAGTCAGCTCGACCACACAGCATGGGCCTTTACTGGAGACTTCCAGCAGGCCGTTATTACCGTCGAGTTGCAGGCAGTCATGGCGACCCAATTGCTGGGTGTTGTTACCGACCTGCAATTCCAGCGCCTCGCCGACACTGAACACCAACACCGTGCCCGCCGAACTGAAAAACCGATGTTCGCCATCCAGCCACTGCAACCGTGCGCTGTAACGCTGCGGCGCATAAATCAGGTTGAAGTCGCGAATCGGCCCGCCAAGCAGAGTGCACGACACCTGGCTCTCGCCACTGAACGCAAACGGTTCCAGCGGTAACAACGGATGCGTGTCCTGGCCATCGACGCGCAAGGTCATGCCGTCGCCTTGCAGCACGGTGATCACCCGCTCATAGCCAGTGAACGTCGAAAAGCCGCCCGACTCACCAATATCGGCAATCGACAGGCGCCAGCCGAAACCATCCAGGCCAGTACCCGCATCACGGGTGATTTCTTCAGTGCTGCCGCCGCCGTTTTTCCACGGCATGCGCGGGTAATCAACGGCACGTAAAACCTTTATCTGACTCATTTATGAAACCGACCTTCCAGACGATGACGGGAACCAGGGTGGATCAAACGGGCGGCGGTCACTGGCTGACGGCCAGACCAGGTGCGGCGACGAATCAGCAGGCACGGCTCGCCTTTCTCAATCTGCAGCAACTTGCACTCGCTGGCCTCGGCCAGAATCGCCTCGACCACATGCTCGCCTTCGGTCAGCGGCGCGACCTGGTTCAGATAGGCGTAAGGCGTTTGCAGGGTGAAGTCCTGCTTGAGGTAGTCCGGGGCGACCAGCGCGTTGACGAAACGGTCTTCGATTTGCACCGGAATATCGTTTTCGAAATGCACGATCAGCGAGTGGAAGACTTTTTGACCTTCACGCATGTCCAGCGCCAGGGCGCGCTCGGAACCGGCGGCCTCTTCTTCAAGGGTAATGACCTTGCAGGTATGGCGATGGCCACGGGAGGCGATTTCGTCGGCGATGTTGTGCACTTCGAACAGCGCGGACTGGCTTTTCGGTTCGGCGACGAACGTGCCGACGCCTTGCATACGCACCAACAGACCGTCGGCAGTCATCTCGCGCAGCGCGCGGTTGATGGTCATGCGGCTGAAACCGAGTTGGCTGACCAGCTCGCTTTCCGACGGAACGCGGTAGTGCGGCGGCCAGTTTCCACTGTCGATTTGCTGGGTGATCATCTGTTTGACGCGGGCGTACAAGGGCGCCGGACTGTCGCCCATGTTCGCGGCCAACGGTGACACTGCAGGCGGAGTCGGCACGGTTAATCCTTGTTCGTTGAAGAGAGGTTGCTAGCTTGCCGGAGTTTACCGGGCAGGCAAACGTCTGTATATGTATATACAAATAACACACGATGGGGTGCTGAACCATGTCCGCCTTCTTTGCCGAACGCGCGCTGCTGCCTAGTGGATGGGCCAACAATGTACGTCTTGAGGTCAGCGCCGACGGCGTTTTGACCCATATCCAGGCCGATTCCCACGCAGATGGTGCCGAACGGCTAAGCGGTCCGCTGCTGCCAGGCATGCCGAATCTGCACTCACACGCGTTCCAGCGAGCGATGGCCGGGCTGGCGGAAGTGGCCGGTAATCCGAACGACAGTTTCTGGACCTGGCGCGATTTGATGTACCGTCTCGTCGGAAAAATCAGCCCGGATCAACTCGGCGTGATCGCCCGGCAGCTGTACATCGAAATGCTCAAGGCCGGTTACACCTCGGTGGCGGAATTTCATTACGTGCACCACGACACAAGCGGCCAACCCTATGCAGATCCGGCCGAACTGGCGCTACGCATCAGCCAGGCGGCCAGTTCCGCCGGTATCGGTTTGACCCTGCTGCCGGTGCTCTACAGCCATTCCGGTTTCGGCGGCCAGACGCCGAACGACGGCCAGCGTCGCTTTATCAACAGCACTGAAAACTACCTCAAGCTCCAGTCGCGCTTGCAGCCGATCCTGGCGCAGCAACCGGCGCAATCGCTGGGTCTGTGTTTCCACTCGTTGCGTGCGGTAACACCGCAGCAGATCAGCGAAGTGCTGGCGGCCAGCGACAAGCAGTGCCCGGTGCACATTCACATCGCCGAGCAGCAGAAGGAAGTCGACGACTGCCTGAGCTGGAGCGGTCGCCGTCCGCTGCAATGGCTGTACGAAAATACCGAAGTCGACCAACGCTGGTGCCTGGTCCACGCGACCCACGCCAACCCGGAAGAAGTCACGCTGATGGCCAAGAGTCGCGCCATTGCCGGTTTGTGCCTGACCACCGAAGCCAACCTCGGCGACGGGATTTTCCCGGCGGTGGACTTCCTCGCTCAAGGCGGGCGCATGGGCATCGGTTCTGACAGCCATGTGTCGCTGAGCGTGGTGGAAGAATTGCGTTGGCTGGAATACGGCCAGCGCCTGCGCGATCAGCGGCGTAACCGGTTGTATGGCGCGGACCAGCCGATGGTCGGCCGTACGCTGTACGACGCGGCACTCGACGGCGGCGCGCAGGCGATGGGGCAGCCGATCGGTGCACTGGAAGTTGGCAAACGGGCAGATTGGCTGGTGCTGGACGGCAACGATCCGTACCTGGCGACCGCCAGTGGTGACGGGATTCTCAATCGTTGGTTGTTTGCCGGCGGCGATCGCCAGGTGCGCGATGTGCTGGTCAATGGCCAGTGGGTTGTGCGCGATGGGCGACATGCCGCAGAAGAAGAAAGTAATCGCGCGTTCACCCAAGTCCTGCGCGATCTTTTGGGTTAACACAAACCCCTGTAGGAGCCGGCTTGCTGGCGATGGTGTGTCAGCTACATTGAAGTCGACTGACACTCCATCGCCAGCAAGCCGGCTCCTACAAAGGGTGCGTAATCAATTCGAGGTCTTGGCCATCTGCGTATCCGTCGCACGCCAGATCAGCCGCGTGGTGTCATACCCCTGCTGACGCGCCTTGCTCAGCAGTTCTTCGCGCACTACACCGTTGACCGTCGGGGTTCGCGACAGCAGCCACAGATAGCGGCGGCTCGGGTCGCCGACGATCGCAGTCTTGTAGTCGTCGCTGACGAACAACACCCAGTACTCGCCCTTCGCCACGCCCGGTATCAACCGCGAAAACCAGGTATCGAACTCGACCCACAACTTGTCGGTCTTGCCCGGCACCTGTGGATAAGCCGTGCCCTTGGCCTCTTCCCATTGCCAATCCGCCGTCAGGCAGCGATTCAGCACCAGGATGTTACCGTCCGGCTTGAGCGTGTAATGCGCTTCGGATTGCGCACAGTTGCGCTGGAAATACATCGGCAGACGCGCCAACTCGTACCAGGTCCCTTGGTACTTCTTGAGATTGACGCTGTTGACCGTTTTCGGCGCCAACGGATTTTCACCAGAAGTGGCGCAGCCGGCCAATACCAGGCTGGCAAAAAGGAGGATCAATAACCGCTTCATTGTTTTTCTCCCGAGGGCATATCGCCCCGGTTTACTTCAGGCCTTGGCCGGAAAACATCAACACTTTGTCACCGGCGTACTGCACGCTGATAAAGCTGTTCTTGTCGCCCCAGGTGCAACTGGACATGCCGAGCGCGCCCGCGCAGTCGGTAGGTTTGCCCAGCAAGGTTTCCACCTCGGCCTTGGCCATGCCTGTCGACAACTTGGAGTAGTTTTCCTGATTGATTTTGCCGCACGCGGCCAGCAACACGCAGAACGAAAGCAGGGCGATGGAACGCAGCGACATTGTGTAGCTCCTGGGACAAAGGGGAATGGCATGACAGCCAAGCTGAAGCTTAGAAGAGAAAACCCCTGTCTGGTTCCCTGACCGAGCGCCTATTTATCGGGCCGCTCGTCTGCCTTTTGCCGAAAAATCAGCCACTTTCTCGTGTTGTTGAGCATTTCGTCGGTTTTGACAGAATTCGCCTAATCTTTGGCGCCGCTCAGTCGACATAAAAGCAGCGCAAAGCCCGTTCCTGTGGCAAATTGACGCCCCTTGTCGACCAGCACCTCCGCGGTAGTTCATTTAATGACCAGAAACATGAAGTTCAGCCACAAAATCTTGTTGGCTGCTGCCCTCGTGGTGGCCGTTGCATTCGCCTGTTTCATCCTCTTCAACGACTACCGCCAGCGCCAGACCTTGCGCAGCAGTACCGAATCGTCGATGCAGGAACTCGGCAGCCTGACCACCAGCAACATTCAAACCTGGCTGGAAAGCCGCATCCAGCTGTTGCAATCGTTGTCCCAACAGATCGCCGTGGACGGCAGCGCCCAGGCCAGCCTCAAGCGCGCCATCGACCTGCCGGCCTACACCAGCAATTTCCAGCTGAGCTACTTCGGCGGCACTGACGGCGTGATGTTCTCGGTTCCGGCCGGCAATCGCGCCGCCGATTACGACCCTCGCGCACGTGGCTGGTACAAGGCGGCCAACGGCGCGCAACAGACCATCGTCACCGAACCGTACATCGCTGCGTCCTCCGGCAAACTGGTGATCACCGTGGCCACACCGGTGAAGCATCAGAACCAGATGATCGGCGTCGCCGGCGCCGACATTGACCTGTCCAGCGTCAGCGCGATCATCAACTCGCTGAACTTCGGCGGTCACGGCCATGCGTTTATCGTCAGCGCCGACGGCAAGATCCTGATCCACCCGGACAGCAAACTGGTGCTCAAGAACCTCGCCGAGGCCTACCCGAACGGCGCGCCGCAAGTCAGCCCGGGCATGAAAGAGGTCGAGATCGACGGCAAACGCCAGTTCATCTCCTTCACCCACGTCAACGGCGTGCCGTCGGCGGATTGGTATGTGGCGCTGGTGCTGGATCAGGACACCGCGTTCTCGATGCTCAGCGAATTCCGCACCTCGGCGATCATCGCCATGGTTATCGCCGTAGTGATCATCATCGCGCTGCTGGGCATGCTGATCAGTTTCCTGATGCAGCCGCTGCTGACCATGGGCCGCGCCATGCATGACATCGCCGAAGGTGAAGGCGACCTGACCAAGCGCCTGACCATTCACGGCCACGACGAATTCGGCGCGCTGGGTACTTCGTTCAACCGCTTTGTCGAGCGTATTCACACCTCGATCCGCGAAGTGTCCTCGGCCACCGGCCAGGTCAACGAAGTCGCCCTGCGCGTTGTCGCCGCGTCCAACTCGTCGATGTTCAACTCCGATCAGCAAGCCTCGCGCACCAGCAGCGTGGCCGCCGCCATCAATGAACTGGGCGCAGCCGCTCAGGAAATCGCCCAGAACGCCGCCCTCGCCTCGCAGCATTCCAGCGATGCACGCGCCTTGGCCGAAGACGGTCAGCAAGTGGTGGATAAAACCATCGCGGCGATGCAGCAGCTCTCGGCGAAGATCAGCGATTCGTGCGGCAACATTGAGACGCTCAACAGCAACACGGTGAACATTGGGCAGATTCTGGAAGTGATCACCAGCATCTCGCAGCAGACCAACCTGTTGGCGCTGAACGCCGCCATCGAAGCCGCCCGTGCCGGTGAAGCCGGGCGCGGTTTTGCCGTGGTCGCAGACGAAGTGCGCAACCTCGCCCACCGCACCCAGGACTCGGCGCAGCAAGTGCAGAAGATGATCGAGGAACTGCAAGTCGGTGCCCGTGAAGCGGTGAGCACCATGACCGACAGCCAGCGTCAGAGTGAAAGCAGCGTTGGGATCGCCAATCAGGCGGGCGAGCGTCTGGGTAGCGTGACACAGCGGATTGGCGAGATCGACGGGATGAACCAGTCCGTGGCCACGGCGACGGAGGAGCAGACTGCGGTGGTGGAGTCGATCAATGTCGACATTACCGAGATCAACACGCTGAATCAGGAAGGGGTGGAGAACCTGCAGGCGACGTTGCGGGCGTGTTCCGATCTGGAGCAGCAGGCGGCGCGTCTTAAGCAGTTGGTCGGTAGCTTCAGGATTTAAGGCGCTCTTGCGGGCCTCATCGCGAGCAGGCTCGCTCCCACAGTGGATCTCCAGCGTTACGAAGATCCATGTGGGAGCGAGCCTGCTCGCGATGACGGCATCAGCCGCAATGAAAATTTAGAACCTTGAGCCAGGCTGCGAAAGAAACGCCAACTCCTCCGCCGTAGACTCCCTTCCCAACACCGCATTGCGATGCGGAAACCGTCCAAACCGCGCAATCACCTGCTGGTGCTTCTCGGCGTAGCCCAGATAATTGCTAAAGAGTTTCCGGTCGCCCTCTGGCTGTTGCGCCACCAGATCGATATAGCGTGAGACGGCCTCATTCTGCACCGCCAGATTCTCGCAGTGCTCGAACACCAGATAGATGAACACCCGCTGAATCGGCCGCAACTGTCGATCAAAATCCGCAGCAATGCCTTGCGCCACCAGTGCCTGAGCCCTGAGATCGCCGGAAAAGGATTTGGGTGTTTCGCGAAAGATCATTCGCGGTAGTTGATCGAGCAGCAGCACCAAGGCCAGCCAACCTTCCGGGCGTTGCGCCCAGTCAGTCAATCCGCCGGCCAGTGCCTGCTCGACCCAGTCCCCGAAACGCGTCTGCGCTTCGAGGTCCTGGCTGTCGTGCTTGCCGAACCATAACCTGCCCTTCTCAGCCGCTACTTCGTTCGGCGATTCGGAATTTCCGAACCACCATTCGAGCAACGGCTGCCAGGGCGCAGTCATGTTTATTCCTTGTGGTAAGCCGTGACGCGTGCGACTTCTTCTTTCGAACCGAGGAACACCGCTACGCGCTGGTGCAGGCCTTCCGGTTGAATGTCGAGGATGCGCTGGTGGCCGTCGGTGGACGCGCCGCCCGCCTGTTCAACCAGGAACGACATCGGGTTGGCTTCGTACATCAAACGCAGTTTGCCCGGCTTCGATGGCTCACGGCTGTCGCGTGGGTACATGAACAGACCGCCACGGGTCAGGATGCGGTGCACGTCGGCAACCATCGCGGCAACCCAGCGCATGTTGTAGTTCTTTTTCAACGGGCCTTCATCGCCAGCCAGCAATTCGCTGACGTAACGCTGTACCGGAGCTTCCCAGTGACGCTGGTTGGAGGCGTTGATCGCGAATTCCTGAGTAGACTCAGGGATCGTGATGTCTTCGTGGGTCAGTACGAAGCTGCCCATTTCACGGTCCAGGGTGAAGCCTTTGACGCCATTGCCCAGGGTCAGTACCAGCATGGTCTGTGGGCCGTAGATCGCGTAACCGGCGGCAACCTGCTGAGCGCCTGGCTGCAGGAAGGCCTTTTCGTTCAAAGGCTCGTTCTGGGTCAGGTATTCGTTCGGGCAACGCAGCACCGAGAAGATCGTACCGACCGGCGCGTTGATGTCGATGTTCGACGAACCGTCCAGCGGGTCGAATACCAGCAGGTACGCGCCTTTCGGGTATTTGCCCGGGATCTGGTAGGCATTGTCCATTTCTTCGGACGCCATGCCGGCCAGGTGACCGCCCCATTCGTTGGCTTCGAGCAGGATGTCGTTGGACATCACGTCCAGCTTCTTCTGCACTTCACCTTGGACGTTTTCAGTGCCCATGCTGCCCAGAACACCACCCAGGGCGCCTTTGGAGACGGCGTGGCTGATTTCTTTACAGGCGCGCGCCACCACTTCGATCAGGAAACGCAGATCGGCAGGGGTGTTGTTGCTACGTGTCTGCTCAATCAAATAGCGACTCAGGGTAACGCGGGACATGGAAGGCTCCGGTGGAATGGGGGGCTAAAAACCCGCGCAGTTTAACGCGAGTCGGGGCGTATTTCCTCCTATCAGACGTGATACGTCCAACAGAGTTCATGTGCCGGGTTTAGCGTAGATCGAAACAGACTAAGGAATGGCGCCAGATTCGGTATTTTTGGGGGTGATAGATGACGCCTTCGCGGGCAAGCCTCGCTCCTACAGGTAGTGCGCAAATTCTGTAGGAGCGAGGCTTGCCCGCGAATGGCGCGTAGCGCCAGCCTTTCTCAGGAATTGGCCGGAGGTTTACGCAACAAGCTGAACGCCATCGCCGCCAAAAACAGAACACCCAGCAACAACACCGCCCACAACCCGAATTTCTTCCAGTTAGGTTCAGCCTGTGCAACGGATGTGAGTGTGGACGTCGGCGTCTCCACCACCCCGCCCGACACCGTAGCCTTGCCCAACGCCGCCCACTTCGCCGCGCTGTAATCCGGAATCAACGTTGCCAGCGGCAGGTTCGCCGCTTTCACCGTCGCACTGCCCAGCGCCAGCGTATAAGGCCCGGCGCCGCGCGCCAGGAACACCAGTTGCGTCGAACGTACAGCAAAACGTACCGTCGGCGCCTCGGCGCCCAAGCCACCGCCGCGCTCGTCCACCGTCAACTTCAACTGCTGCACGGTTTGCCCCGGCAACTGCAATTCGTTCTGCACCACGTCCTGGCCACTCTGGGTCAGGCGATAGAGCAAACCACTGCTCAACGGCTGCCACGGCAGGCTGCTTTCCCGACGACCGGACAACGTCACCGGCGCCAGGCTGTTCGGCTGATTCAGCTCGACCTGCACGCGCTCGACGTTCAACCCCATCGGCAATTGCCAGGTGTATTCACCCGCCTTCACGCTGGCGCCCGCTAACGGTTGCGACCAGACCAATGGCAGCGGCAGGCTGCGCGTGCTGGCGCTTTGCAGTTGCGCCGAGGTCAATATCGGCGCCGATTGCGGCGTGTTCCACAACAAGCGCAGATAACGCGCTGATTGTCCCGGCAAGCCGACCTCATGCTGCTCGACCCGCTCGTCGGCAAACGTCAGCCGCGCCACCTGCCCGTCACCCCACGACTGCCAATGCTGCAAATCGTCGCTGGCTTCGATGCTGAAACGCTGGAAGCCATCGCGCTCACTGGTCCAGTCGAGGATCAATTGCTGCAACGGCGCCTTGATGCCGCTGGCGTCGAGCAGCCAGCCGCTCAGCACTTCTTCGCCCACCTCCAGCTGACTCGACGGCTGCACTTCGACCAGCGTGCCATTGGCGCTCGATTGCACCCGCACACTCGGCGCGCGCTCGGTGGCGTCCGCCGAGTTGTACAACGGGAACCATTTCACGTCGGTCAGGGTGGGGGTTTCGCCGGTTTTCGCGGTCTCCCGCGCCACGGCGTAGGCCTGAGCCTCACCGGCCGCGTTGAACACGCGCACATCGCTGAGGTCGGTTTGTCGCGCATTCAGCTGCACGGCCAAGGGCAATTCGAGGCGATACCACGGACCTTCGCCGCTCACGGTCAACAGCACTTGCGTGGCGAAGTCCGCCGGTTTTTCCTGCGCGTTGGCCGACAGCGCCACGCCCAACGCAACAACGCCCAACCAGACCAGGTTCAGCTTCTGACTCAAGACGACACTCCTTCGGTTTCCGGGGCCGGTTTTTCAGATTCCGGCGCAGCATCGACGCGCTTGGGCGGCAACGGGGCGAAATAGCCCACCACCAACAGCAACACGCCAACACCGATAAACGAGACGATCCGGGCGAGTCCGCCACGGTTACTCAATTCGACAAAGAACAGTTTCGCGACCACCACGCCGATCAGCGCCGCGCCAATCAGCCAGACTTCGCGACGATGCCGCAGATGGCCGCCGATCATCAGACTCAACGCCATCAAGGTCCAGACGATCGACAGACCGGCCTGCACCAACATCGATTCGAGCAAGTCATCCAGTTCGAACGGCACGCCGCCCCAATGGTGCGCCGTGCGCATCACCAGCGCGGTGAAAAAAGCGAACAGCGAGACGCCGGCGACCAGTTGCGTGGCGTGATCAAAGATGTCCTTGCGGATCGCCAGTTGCGTCACTGCGCTGCGCGCCCAGACATAAACCCCGAACAGCGCAAACAGCAGGCCCAATTCCAGCGGATTGATCAGCGGCACGTAAGGCAATGGCTCGGCGGTGCCGTCGCTGACGATGTTCGCCAGCCAGAACCAGCCGAGCATCAGCACCGCCAGAGGCGCCGCCGCGTACACGCGGTATTCCCGCGAGTAAGCCGACACCGGCCAAGGCCAGTGGCGTGGCGCAGCCATCAGCACCAGGTACAGGCTCGGCAGAATCGCCCAACCCAACCAGCGCCAGGCGTTGTACTGCTCGGACAGCAACAGCAAGCCGTAGCGTAACTCCAGCGCCAGCACCCCGATCAACAGCCAGCAGCCGAGCACGTGAGCGGTGCTCAAAGCCCGCTCGGGGAGCATCGGCGCCAGACGTCGCAACGAGATGAAATGCACGACGAACACCGCCGCCCAGACGAGCCAGCCGAAGTCGGCCGCCGGGTGGTAACGCGCGTGCCATGCCCCAAGCAATACCACACCCGCCGCAGGGATCAGCAAGGTGCAGAGCAAACCCAGCGACGGCCATTTCAGGCGCAACGCCAACACGGCCCACAGCGCGACGCTCAGCGCCGCGACTGCCAGCAACAACGTCGCCTGAAGATTCACCGGTGCAAAGCGCAGCACTTCACTGATCCACGCCAGCGCCCACCAACCCGCGCCCCACACCAGCAGCACTTCGGACAAACGCTGCAAACTCAGAACTTCGAACGCCGATGCATGGTTGCCGAGTTGCAAGCGCCAGGCGCCGACCAATGCCGCCAGCCCCAGCACCAACGGCGTCCAGAATCCGCTATGCGCCAATGGTTTCAGCCCTTCGCTGGCCAGCGGCCCCAGCAGGTCCGGCCCGGCGAACAGGAACGCCGCCCCGCCAATCACCTGCAACAGCAGACCGAAGACGAAACTCACGCGCTGCTTCAGATAAAGGCTCAGCCAGATAATGAACAGACCACTGGCCGCCCACACCGCACTTGCGGTTTGCCACGGCAGCACGAACAGAACAGCGAGGTTGATCAGCACCAGACCGGCTAGCAACACCACCGACAAACCGCGCAACAGCCGAACATCGCCGCGCACCATGTCATCGCGCGCAGCCAGCAACATACCGGCGATCAACGCCAGGCCGATCAGCGATGCGCTGAGCAAACCGCTCCAACCCGCGCTGAACACCGCGCCAGACTCACCGCTCGCACCTTGCAGGCGCAGCAGGAACAACGCGCCGCCCAGCAATTGCACAGCGAACGCGGTGAAGAGGAAGGTGCGCGATTGCAGACGCAGACCGACAAACAACGTCGCCAGACCGGCCAGCGCCCAACTGATCGCCGTGCCGTGGGTAAAGAAGAACAGCGGCGCCAGCAGATAGAGGAAGGTCAAACCGAGGCAGGCCAGCACCGGCAAGCCTTTGCGCTCCCACGCCAATGACTGCTCAGGCAAGGCGTTGCGCAATTGGTAGAAACTGAACAGCAGCGCCACGCCGAGCATCAACGCGCCCAGCGGCGCACCTTCCAGCAAGCTGCTTTCGCCGAACCGCAGCTCACTGAGGAACGCCAGCGCCGAGCCCAGTTGCAGCAGCAATGCAAAGGCGCGCGCCAGCGGTCGTTGCTGACGCAATCCGAGCCAGAAAATCCCGGCGCCTTCCACCGCCCAAGCGGCCGCTGTCCAGCGCGCATCAAGCCCCAACGGGATCGCCAGGCTGGCGAAGATCACGCCCAACGCCAGACAGGTTTCCGCCAGCAACAACGCTCGGCCACCCATCAGCAAACGGGCCAGGCCCATGTAAATCATGCCCAGCGCCAATGCACTGAAAGCGGCAGCGAACTCCAGATGCTGGACCAGCGCGAACTGCAAACCGAAACCTACCAGCGGCGGGCCGAACAGCATCGTGCCGTCGACGTAGTCACCTTTGCGCGCCGACCAGTGCAGCAGCGCCTCGCGACTGTCGTCCTCGGGCGCGTCGCTCATTTCCAGCAACTTGCGTCGTGCAAACAGTAGCCCGATGGCCAGGTACATCAGGAAAAACACAATCAGGAACGGCTCGGTGCTCCACAGCAGCTCCGGCGTGTAGGAGCGCAGGCCCCAGGCGAAACCGATGCCGAAGGTGCCGACAAAGCCGATCAGGTTGAGCAGCCGCCAGGCCTTGAACCAGGCGATGGCGAGAATGCCGGCGTTGAGCAAGGCGAAATAGCTGAACAGCGCGACATGGTTGCCGGCGCCGGTGGACGTCAGGATCGGCGCGGCGAAACCGCCCAACGCGGCGGCGCACGCCAGTGCCAGCGAGTCTTGAGTGATGGCCAGAATGGCCGAGAACACCGTCACCGCCACCAGCAGCCCGAGCGCCGCCGTCGGATCAAGCAGCGGATGCAAACGCATGGCCGCGAACACCGTCAGGTACAACACGGCGATCCCGGTGCCTTGCAGCATCAACGCATAGTTAGTGTTGCGATGACGCAGCCACCAGCCCAGACCGAGCAGGGCCAACGCAGCCGCCGCCACCCCGGCGTAACGCAGTTCGATCGGCACCACCATGCCTTCGGTGGCATAACGCAGCAGAAACGCCAGACCGAGGAACAACAGCACCACACCGACCCGCAGCACGGTATTGCCACCGAACAGCCAGTTACGGGCACCGCTGATGGCGCGCTCAATGAAGTTAGGGCCACGCGGGACGGCGGGTTCGCGGGCAACCGGCTCGGGCTTCCAGGCATCGTCGGGCAGCGGACGGCTGGTTTGCGTCGCTGTCGCGGTGATCGGTTCGAGTTCGGGCGGGAGTTCCCAGACCATCTCCGGGGTCGAGACAGGGACTTCTTCGAGAATGAATACAGGGGACGGGGCCGGTTCGCTGGCAAGCGGTTCCTCGGCAAGCGGTTCGCTGGTTTCAGGCGCCTTGACGCCAGACACCTCCAGCGTGGCCAGGCGTTGCTGGACCGCATTCAGTGCGACCTGCGCCTGCTCCAGCAAAACGCGCTGTTCAGCCGCCTGCGAACCCAAACGGCCGATGCGAATGGCCTGGCCGATACCCAACCCGAGTAACGCCCCCAACAGCGCGTCGCTGAACGACTCGTCGAGTATCCAGCCCAGCACCAGCCCAATCAGCATGAACATCCATTGCATGGTCGATATCCCTAAGCGGCCCATTGCCTTGCGGTGTCTGCGCTGATGCTTTCGCGGCAAAGCCTCGCTCCTACAGGTTATGCGTAAATCCTGTAGGAGCGAGGCTTGCCCGCGAAGATGCCCGCAAGGACATCACTGAAACATCTGGCAAACTGGTGCTTAGTATATCGGCCAGGTCCAACAACCGTCGGACCTTGCGCACATTTGTGGCTAAAAGTTACTCCAATGCTTTCCAGATATCCGTCGCGTACTCGCGAATGGTCCGGTCGGAGGAGAACCAGCCCATCCGGGACGTGTTCAACACCGCCGAACGCCACCACTCGTTCGAGTCGTGCCAATGGGCTTCAACACGCATCTGCGCGTCCCAGTAGGAATCAAAATCGGCACAGACCAGGAAGCGGTCGTAGTCGATCAGCGAATCGATCAAGCCGGTGTAACGGGACGGATCATCCGGCGAGAACACCCCGCCACGAATCGCTTGCAGCACATCATTGAGCCGATGGGACGCGGCAATGTCCGGCGTCGCATTGAATTCATGATTCTGTTTGCGCGCTTCAACCTGCTGCGCGCTGAGGCCGAAGATGAACATGTGCTCGGCGCCGATGCGCTCGCACATTTCCACGTTGGCACCGTCCAGCGTGCCAATCGTCAGCGCGCCGTTGAGGCCGAACTTCATGTTACTGGTGCCCGACGCCTCGAAGCCTGCAGTGGAAATCTGCTCGGACAAATCCGCCGCCGGAATGATGCTCTCCGCCAGGCTGACGTTGTAGTTAGGCAGGAACACCACTTTAAGCAAGCCGCGCACGGTCGGGTCGTTGTTCACCACCCGGGCGATGTCGTTGGTCAGTTTGATGATCAGCTTGGCCTGGTGATAACTGGCGGCGGCCTTGCCGGCGAAGATCTTCACTCGCGGCACCCAGTCGATTTCCGGCTCGGCGCGAATCGCCTGATACAGCGCGACGGTGTGCAGCAAGTTGAGCAACTGACGTTTGTATTCGTGGATCCGTTTGACCTGCACGTCGAACATCGCCGCCGGGTTGACCGCGACCCCAAGTCGTTCGTGAATGATGTACGCCAGCGCTTTTTTGCTGTGCAGGCGCTGTTCGGCGAAGGCCTTGCGGAACGCGGCTTTTTCCGCGAACGGTTCCAGATCGAGCAAGCGCTCTTCCGGGTTATCCAACAGATCAGGGCCGAGGGCATCGACCAGCATCGAGGTCAATTCCGAGTTGGCCTGATACAGCCAGCGGCGGAAGGTAATGCCGTTGGTCTTGTTGTTGATCCGCTCCGGATAGAGCTTGTGCAGCTCCGAGAACACGGTTTTGCGCATCAGTTGCGTGTGCAGCCCGGACACTCCGTTGACGCTGTGGGAGCCGAGAAACGCCAGGTTGCCCATGCGCACACGGCGACCGTTGTCCTCTTCGATCAGCGATACCGCGCGCAGCACGTCAAAATCATGGATGCCTTTGGCGCGCAGCGAGTCGATGTGCTGGGCGTTGATCAGGTAAATGATCTGCATGTGCCTTGGCAGCATCCGCTCCATCAAACCGACCGGCCAGGTTTCCAGCGCTTCCGGCAACAGCGTGTGGTTGGTGTACGAAAGCGTGTCGACGGTGACCTGCCACGCGGCGTCCCACGCCACGTCGTAGACATCGACCAATTGGCGCATCAGCTCGGCCACGGCAATGGACGGGTGAGTGTCGTTGAGCTGGATTGCCGCGTGGTCGCCCAGGGTCAGCACCGAGGTGTGCATGTTGCGATGACGGCGCAGCAAATCCTGGAGAGATGCAGCGACGAAGAAGTATTCCTGGCGCAGGCGCAGTTCCTGACCGGCTTCGGTGCTGTCCGCCGGGTACAGTACGCGAGAGATACTTTCCGCCCGCGCCACTTCAGCGACTGCGCCGAGGTGGTCGCCGGCGTTGAAGCGCTCAAGGTGCAAATCTTCCATCGCGCGGGCACGCCACAGGCGCAGCGTGTTGACGCTCGCCCCGCGCCAGCCGACTACCGGGGTGTCATAAGCAATGGCGCGCACGGTTTCCGCCGGGGACCAGACTTGCTTGGACTTGCCGTTTGAGTCGGTCACGGTTTCGACGCTGCCGCCGAAGCCGATCGGGTAAACCACTTCTGGCCGTTCGAATTCCCACGGGTTGCCGAAATCCAGCCAGTGTTCGGTCTGTTCCTGCTGCCAGCCATCGACAATCGCCTGGCGGAACAAGCCGTGCTCATATCGAATGCCATAACCGTGGCCGGCGATGCCGAGGGTCGACATGCTTTCCATGAAGCACGCCGCCAGACGACCGAGGCCGCCGTTACCCAAGGCTGCATCGGGCTCCAGCAAACGGATGCGTTCGAGGTCGACGCCGAGTTCGGTCAGCGCTTCGCGGGCGACGTCGAGCAGGCCGAGGTTGCTCAAACTGTCGTAGAGCAGCCGGCCGATGAGAAATTCCAGGGAGAGGTAATAAACCCGCTTTTGACCTTTGCGGTAGATCTGCCGGGTGTGATCCATCCAGTGCTCGACCATGTGATCGCGCGCCGCCAGCGCAATGGCTTCGAACCAGTCGTGGTCGAAGGCGTGATCCGGGTCTTTACCCACCGCGTAGGTGAGTTTGGTCAAGACGGCGTCGCGGAATGCGGCCACCTCTGCTTCGCGAACAAGTGGTTCTTGAGTCATCGATAAGACCTCGAGCGAGCTTTGAGTTGTCTGAGCCTAGACGGTCTGACAGGCGGTAGAGGCTCTGGTTCGGCAGTTTTTCCTGTTAGTGCGAGATAGGTCGGCATTACCTTGTCGTGTACCTGAATCAATGCAGGGGCCGTGCCGGAATTCAAGTGTTGTTGACCACAGTTAAAAAAATCTGGCGAAAGGTTGTTCAAAAATCCACCAGTCCCGGTATGATCGCGCGCCCTGATGCACACGCTGGTAACAACCGATGATGAAGCCCAACCTGATCGCCGCCGCAGAGATCGATCGTCTCGATACCTGGGCCAAATACTCTGCGCCGATGTGCGGTTCCTGCATATCCAGCTGCTGCACCCTGCCGGTCGAGGTCAAGATCAAGGATCTGATCCGCATCGGCATCGTCGACGAGTTCGAGCGCGGCGAACCGGCGAAGAACATCGCCAAGCGTTTGCAGAAGGAAGGGATCGTCGAGCGTTACAGCCAGAAGACCGAGATCTTCACCCTCCAGCGCATGAGCAACAACGATTGCCTGTATCTGGATCGTAAGAGCCGTCTGTGCACTATTTATGAAAAGCGCCCGGATACTTGCCGCAATCACCCGAAGATCGGGCCGCGACCGGGGTATTGCGCTTACAAGCCGAAGGAAGTGGCGCGCGAGACCAGCAGCAGCCGTCGGCCCCTCGAGAAATTCTGATCCGGAATATGGGCGCCTGAACGGGCGCCTTCGCGGGCAAGCCTCGCTCCTACAAGGGCAGCGCATAACCTGTAGGAGCGAGCGATGCGGCGATCCGACTTGCCCGCGAAGGGGCCGGTGAAAGCACCACACAAACCCCAGACAAACAAAAACGCCCCCGGCCTTTCGACCGGGGGCGTTTTCATTCAGCCTGAACTAAAACTCAGTTCTTGGCTTTCTTGGCAGCGCGGGTACGCTCGCCTTCGTCCAGGATCTTCTTACGCAGGCGGATCGACTTAGGCGTAACTTCGCACAGCTCGTCGTCCTGGATGAATTCCAGGGCCTGTTCCAGGGTGAAGCGAACAGGTGGAACCAGAGCGATGGTTTCGTCTTTACCCGAAGCACGCATGTTGTCGAGCTTCTTACCTTTGGTTGGGTTGACGCCCATGTCGTTATCACGGCTGTTCAGACCAACGATCTGACCGTTGTAGATTTCCTGACCGTGTTCAACGAACAGCTTGCCACGTGCCTGCAGGGTTTCCAGGGAGTAGGTCAGAGCCTTGCCGGTTTCTACCGATACCAGAACACCGTTCTGACGACCGGACATGTCGCCGGACTTCATGGTGTCGTAGCGATCGAAGATCGAGGTCAGGATGCCAGCACCGTTGGTCAGGGTCAGGAACTGGTTACGGAAACCGATCAGACCACGAGCAGGGATGTTGTATTCCAGACGCACACGGCCTTTGCCATCCGGCACCATGTTGGTCAGGTCGCCCTTACGCAGACCCATCTCTTCCATGACCTTGCCCTGGGATTCTTCAGGGGTGTCGATGGTGACGTTTTCAAACGGTTCCTGCTTCACGCCGTCAACCTGACGGATGATCACTTCAGGACGACCAACGCCCATTTCGAAGCCTTCGCGACGCATGGTTTCGATCAGTACCGAGAGGTGCAGCTCACCACGGCCGGAAACCTTGAACTTGTCAGCCGAGTCGCCTTCTTCAACGCGCAGTGCAACGTTGTACAGCAGCTCTTTGTCCAGACGTTCCTTGATGTTACGGGAAGTCACGAACTTGCCTTCTTTACCGCAGAATGGCGAGTCGTTTACCTGGAAGGTCATGGAAACGGTTGGCTCGTCAACGGTCAGAGGCTTCATCGCCTCGACGTTGTCCGGCTGGCACAGGGTGTCGGAGATGAACAGCGAGTCCATACCGCTCACGCACACGATGTCACCGGCAAACGCTTCTTCAACGTCGATACGGTGCAGACCGTGGTGACCCATCAGCTTCAGGATACGGCCGTTGCGTTTCTTGCCGTCGGCGCCGATGGCAACAACCGGAGTGTTCGGCTTGACGCTACCACGAGCGATACGGCCAACACCGATAACACCCAGGAAGCTGTTGTAGTCCAGTGCCGAGATTTGCATCTGGAACGGGCCTTCACGGTCAACTTTCGGCGCAGGTACGTTGTCGACGATCGACTGGTACAGCGGGGTCATGTCTTCAGCCATGTCGGTATGGTCCAGACCGGCAATGCCGTTCAGGGCCGAGGCGTAGACGACTTTGAAGTCCAGCTGTTCTTCGGTGGCACCCAGGTTGTCGAACAGGTCGAAGATCTGGTCCAGAACCCAGTCCGGACGCGCGCCTGGACGGTCAACCTTGTTGATGCACACGATCGGACGCAGGCCGGCTTCGAAAGCCTTCTTGGTCACGAAACGGGTTTGCGGCATAGGGCCGTCTTGAGCGTCAACCAGCAGCAGAACGGAGTCAACCATCGACATTACGCGTTCAACTTCGCCGCCGAAGTCGGCGTGGCCCGGGGTGTCCACGATGTTGATGTGGTAGCCGTTCCAGTTGATGGCGGTGTTTTTCGCCAGAATGGTAATACCGCGCTCTTTTTCCTGGTCGTTGGAGTCCATCACGCGCTCGTCGTTGAGCTCGTTGCGCTCCAGAGTGCCGGATTGACGCAGGAGTTTGTCTACCAGGGTGGTTTTACCATGGTCAACGTGAGCAATGATGGCGATGTTGCGTAGATTTTCGATCACTTGTGTATCTCGATCAGAGGATTCGGTGTGCTGACAAGTCTTGGCAGCGATTAACAGTAGAGTCAGGCCTTGCCGTTACAGCTTGACGGCAGAGTCGGGGGGCCGATGACGCAGGCCACAGGCAAACAGCCCCGGGCTCTTAGCTCGGTCGATAAACGCGCACATTGGCATGCCCCTCACTGAGCAAATGGTGGGCATGCAGGCGACTCATCACGCCTTTGTCGCAATACAGCAGGTACTGGCGAGTAGGGTCCAGTTCCTTGAAACGAGCGTTCAATGCATAAAACGGCATCGTCTGTACCTCAATGCCACCGAGTTCCAGCGGCTCGTCTTCAGCGGCATCCGGGTGACGGATGTCGATGATGATCTGGCCCGCCAGTGCTTCGCTGACTTCTTCGATTTGCAAATCCTGGCCCAATTCGTCGATCACGCGATCGATCGGCACCAGTTTGGCGTTCTCGAGCGCACGCTCAAGGACTGCCATGTCGAATTCTTTCTCTTCATGCTCCACCCGGTGGCGCTTGGCAGCCGTCTTCGGGTTGACTGAAATGACCCCGCAATACTCCGGCATGTGCCGGGCGAAATCGGCGGTACCGATTTCGTTGGCCAGATCGATGATGTCCTGCTTGTGACTGGCGATCAGCGGGCGCAGCACCAGCTTCTCGGTCACGCAGTCGATCACGTTCAGATTCGGCAATGTCTGGCTCGACACCTGGGAGATCGCCTCCCCGGTCACCAGCGCTTCGATTTGCAGTCGATCGGCAATTTGGGTCGCAGCGCGCAACATCATACGCTTCAATACTACGCCCATATGACTGTTATCGACTTTACCGAGAATTTCTCCCAGTACTTCCTCGAACGGCACACTGACAAATAACACGCGTTGGGAGCTGCCGTACTTCTTCCAGATGAAGTGCGCGACTTCCATCACGCCCAGTTCGTGGGCCCTTCCGCCCAGATTGAAGAAGCAGAAGTGGGCCATCAGGCCGCGACGCATGATCTGGTAGGCCGCCACAGTGGAGTCGAAGCCGCCGGACATCAGCACAAGTGTCTGCTCCAGTGCACCCAGCGGATAACCGCCGATGCCGTTGTGCTGACTGTGGATCACGAACAACCGTTGGTCGCGAACTTCGATTCGGACTTCGATTTCAGGTTTTTTCAGGTCGATCCCGGCGGCACCGCACTGGCGGCGCAACTGGCTACCGACGTATTTCTCAATATCTATCGAACTGAATGGGTGCTTGCCGGCGCGTTTGCAACGCACCGAGAAAATCTTGCCGGCCAGCGCATCACCGTAGTGCTGCTTGCATTTTTCAACGATGTCGTCGAAATCACCCAGCGGGTACTCATCGATTTGCAGGAAGTGCGCGACGCCCGGCATGCAGCTCAGACGCTCGCCCATCTCCTTCAGAGCCTTGGGATCGCTGACGCGGGTTTCCAGCTCGAGGTTGTCCCACACGCCGTTCACCACCACGGCCGGATCCAGATCGCGGAGCACGGCACGGATGTTCTTGGCCAACTGGCGGATGAAACGCATCCGTACCGGGCGGCTCTTGATGGTGATCTCTGGGAAGACTTTTACGATTAATTTCATGGAAACAGCGCGCGCGAGGCCTGCCGAAAAAGGGGGCGCGGATTATAGCGGAAATTGCTCAAGGTTTAACCAGTTAATGTGCAGAAGGTTTTGCGCGCACCAAAACAGGTCATTTATTGATTTTAGCGCCACATTGTAGGGCGTGATTTTCCCCATTAATGCGCTTTACACCTTTATAAGCGTGATATTGGGGCAAAAAACCCATGGTGGGGCACTGGCATGCAATTTGCTCCCTTGTGAGGCAGGTTGCCTTGGCAGAGTATTCGCGCCGGCATCACCCACATTCTAAGGGCATCCACTACTAAGCCCGAAGCCACCCGGAGGACACTATGTCGAAGTCGGTTCAACTCATCAAAGATCATGACGTCAAGTGGATTGATCTGCGCTTCACGGACACCAAAGGCACCCAGCACCACGTGACCATGCCGGCTCGCGACGCGCTGGATGAAGACTTCTTCGAAGTCGGCAAGATGTTCGACGGTTCCTCCATCGCTGGCTGGAAAGGCATCGAAGCCTCCGACATGATCCTGCTGCCGGACGACAGCACTGCCGTACTGGACCCGTTCACCGAAGAGCCGACCCTGATCCTGGTCTGCGACATCATCGAACCTTCGAGCATGCAAGGCTACGATCGCGACCCACGTGCGATCGCCAAGCGCGCAGAGGAATACCTCAAATCCACCGCCATCGGCGACACTGTGTATGCCGGTCCGGAGCCAGAGTTCTTCATCTTCGACCAAGTGAAGTTCAAGTCCGACATCTCCGGTTCCATGTTCAAGATCTACTCTGAACAAGGCTCGTGGATGTCCGACCAGGACGTGGAAGGCGGCAACAAAGGCCACCGTCCAGGCGTCAAAGGCGGCTACTTCCCGGTTCCACCGTTCGACCACGACCACGAAATCCGTACCTCCATGTGCAACGCACTGGAAGAAATGGGCCTGACCGTCGAAGTTCACCACCACGAAGTGGCAACTGCCGGCCAGAACGAAATCGGCGTCAAGTTCAACACCCTGGTGAAGAAAGCCGACGAAACCCAAACCCTGAAGTACGTCGTGCACAACGTGGCCGATGCCTACGGCCGCACCGCTACCTTCATGCCTAAGCCTCTGTACGGCGACAACGGCTCGGGCATGCACGTGCACATGTCCATCTGGAAAGACGGCAAGAACACCTTCGCAGGTGAAGGCTATGCCGGTCTGTCCGATACCGCTCTGTACTTCATCGGCGGCATCATCAAACACGGTAAGGCCCTGAACGGCTTCACCAACCCGGCGACCAACTCCTACAAGCGTCTGGTTCCAGGCTTCGAAGCTCCAGTGATGCTGGCCTACTCGGCCCGTAACCGCTCCGCTTCGATCCGTATTCCTTACGTGTCGAGCCCGAAAGGCCGCCGTATTGAAGCGCGCTTCCCGGATCCAGCTGCCAACCCGTACCTGTGCTTCGCAGCACTGATGATGGCTGGCCTGGACGGTATCCAGAACAAGATCCACCCTGGCGATGCAGCTGACAAAAACCTGTACGACCTGCCGCCTGAAGAGGCGAAAGAGATCCCACAAGTTTGCGGCAGCCTGAAAGAAGCCCTGGAAGAGCTGGACAAAGGTCGTGCGTTCCTGACCAAAGGCGGCGTGTTCTCCGATGACTTCATCGACGCTTACATCGCTCTGAAAAGCGAAGAAGAAATCAAGGTACGTACCTTCGTACACCCACTGGAATACGAGCTGTACTACAGCTGCTGATCCGGTAGCGCCTGCGCAAGCGGCGTGACAAAAAAGAGGCCTCCTTCGGGAGGCCTTTTTTGTGGATGCTCGTTTCCCCTGAACACACATCCATGGATAATCCGCCGCTCTCGCGCCCGCCCGGCGCCTTGACGAAGGGATTCGTATGAAGTGGCTGTGTTACCTCTGCCTGCTTGCCAGCCTGTGTTTGAGTTCCGCGCAATCGGCGTCTTTTTATGAGGGAAAGCCGCTGGCGCACCCAGTGATCGACAGCCTCCAGGAAAGTCAGGCAACGCTGGCCTTCATCAAGGAAACCGCCGGCGTCACCGGGTATTACTGCCTTTGTCAGAGCCCAGACAGCCAGCCGCAAGCGCTCGACACATATGGCGACGCCTCCATCGAGGCCGTATTCAATACCGCGCTGGACAACGAACACACCACGATGTTCGTGCTGTTCAAGACTAAAAACCGCTATGGCATTCGCGCCTACCGCTTCTACGAAAGCCCGCAGATCTACGTCAGACTTGACCGCCTGCAACCCGCTCTCGACCGCATTGCCAAAGATCAGAAAAACCTTAATGTGCTAATGGTCCGCAAGGCGCTGGCAAAGCTGAGCCCGTTTGACTACCGCATTAACTATGAAGAATCCGGGGTCACCGAATTTGACCAAATCGATCACACTGCAGGCACGCTCGCAAGCTATTTCGATGAGCAGAAAAAGCCCGTCCCCGATGATCCCGCCAGTGACAGCATCAGTACCTACAAAAAAACCTTTCAGAAGAAAGACGGGCGCTTCCTGACAGTGACCTACTGGCGCGGCACGGATAAACCAGTTCGCGACTATGGCGACCGGACGGCTTACAACTATCAGATCTACAGCATCGCCTGGGAAACCGATCCGACTCAGTATGACGCCACGCGTGATGGCTATGCCGTGACCTTTAACTCTGGACTTTTGCGCTCCATCGGCCAGTACAAAAACAATCTGCGGACCGGTGAGTGGACCTTTCAGAAAGGCTGGGAGAATCGCTCGAGCGGCCCCTACGTCGACGGAAAACGTCACGGCCGATGGAGTATCTGGACGCCAGAGGAACTGCAAGTCGGCAATTACGAAAATGACTTGCGCGAAGGTCGCTGGCGGACCGCGCCGCCCGAAGACGATGAGCCCGAGTCCAGCGGCTTCGTCACCTATCTGCATGACCAACTCCAGGGGGCCAGCGAACAGCGCCGCAATGGCGTGGTCACTGAGCGTGGCGACTATCAGAACGACAAACGCCAAGGCCCCTGGCTGACCGGTGCGGGTGAAGGCACCTATGAAAATGGCCTGCAAAGTGGTCCCTGGATACTCAGAACCAAAGAGGGGCATACGCAACGTGTGAACTTCATCGATGGCAAGAAGGAAGGCGAGCTGCGTGATACCGACGCCAATGGCACGCTGACGCTGGTGGAGCACTACAAGGCCAACATGCTTGCAGGAGTTCGAGAAGGCTACGCCGCGAATGGCAAGCCCACCTTCCGTGAGCAGTATGAAAATGGAAAACCGCACGGACCGGCACAGCATTTCAGCGCTGATGGCAGCCGCCTCATTAAAGAGATGACCTGGCGCGACGGCGTACTCGACGGCCCTTATCGCGACTACCTCGACGACGGCACACTCGCGAGCGAGGGCGCGTATAGGAATGGTCAATTCCTCGGGACCTGGATAGATCGTGATGCCAAAGGCGCCGTCGCTTTGGAAACGAACTCGTGCAGCTTCGACGAGAATGGGCCGAAGGTCGCTCTCTGTGGGAAGTTTCGTGTTTTCAAGCAAGGGAGACTGCAAAGCGAAAGCGAGTACCTGTACGGGCGCAGACAAAACTACGTCGAATACAACGTTGAAACGGGGAAAAAAACGCAGGAAATGATTATCGGCGAGGACGATCAGGTCACGGTTAACAACTATGGCTCTGACGGCGGCTTATGCAGGCTGGCCAAAAAAGGCTTCACGCTGATGACCATCAACCAGCAGTCGGTTAAAAACTATGACGGCGCCGAACTGTACGGCGAACAGTTGTGTTTCTACCCTAACGGTGTCGTCAGTAGCCGCTACTTTTTCGATCGGGGCTTTCTAGGCTGCACGATTCGTTATGACGAAACAGGCAAGGAAATACCGGAACGCTGCGCGCCGCCGACGCCTGAAATGGAAAGACGCATGCAAAAATTCATTCGCTGATTTCGCAACCAGCGATAAACCAATGTAGGAACGAGACCGGCTTGCCGGCGATAGCATTCGTTCCTTCAACACTGATGCTGGATGATCCGCCGCCATCGCCGGCAAGCCGGTCTCGCTCCCACAGGGGGATTCGTTGCGCTTGGGAGATGACGGCAAATCATGCCCAAATGTTTACAACTTGGGTCAATCACCAGCCCTGACCTATGCTGCAACCCAACGCGTTCGTTTCTGGTCGATTTTATGGGTCGTGGTTTTCTGTTCATCCTGCTGTTGATCGCCCTGCCCGCCGCCGCGCAGATTTATAAGTACACCGACGCCGCCGGCAACACTGCCTACAGCAATCAACCACCCGACGGTGTGAAGGCTCAGCCGGTCGAACTGCCGCCGCTCAACAGCGTCGAGCGCCAGGCGCCTCCTGCCCCACCCGCCGAAGCCACCAGCCGCGAACAACCTCGCAGCGCCTACGAGGTGCTGGAGCTGACCAACCTGCCCACCACCGAAGCGCTGCGGGCCAACAACGGCACCTTCACCGTCAACGTGTTGATCAAGCCGCGCTTGCAAGGCCCGCATCTTTTCAGGCTGCTGCTGGACGACCAGCCTTACGGCCAGCCGAGCAACGTGCCGATCCTGCAACTGGTCAACATTGATCGCGGCACTCACAGCCTCGCGGTGCAGGTGATCGACGGGGAAGACATCGTGCAGCAGAGTCCGACCGTGACCTTCACGGTTCAACGGGTGCACAAGCCGTGAGGTTATGGCTGCTGGCCGCCTGCCTGATCGCGCTGTCCGCATCGGCCGAAGTCTTCACTTACATCGACGCACAGGGCAATCGGGTCTTCACCGACCAGCCTGGCTCCGGCAACGCCAAACGTGTGCCGCTGGCGACGAGCAACCGCATGTCCGCCAACCCGACCGGCGCAGCGCCGGTGATTGCAGAGAAAAAAACCGAAGCCAGGCCGATGTTCCGCTATGACATGCTCCGGGTGCTGGTGCCCGAGCCCGACGCCACAATCCGCAGCAGCACCGGCGAGCTGATCGTCAGCATCACCAGCGAGCCCGGCCTGCAACGAGGCCATCGCTACCGCTTGTTGCTGGACGGGCAGCCCACCGCTGAACCGGGGCCGAGCCCGGTGTTCGCTTTGAGCAACATCGATCGCGGCAGCCACAACCTGTCCGTGGAAATCCTCGACGAACACGGCCGCATCGCCGAGCGCACCGCCAATCAACCCTTCCATATGCTGCGCATTTCCCTGGCACAAAAACGCCAGGTCAAACCCTGCATACTGACCGACTACGGCCAACGACCGGAGTGTCCGCTTAAGGACAAACCCATCGAGCCCAAAAATCCCTTCCTGCGTTTCTTCTAACCTCGTTCAGCTTTGCGCACTATATTGGTGCGATAGGTTGCACCGTACCCAAATATCAACCCATTTTGGTTCGAAAGTACCCGCAAAAGCTGGCAGAACGCCACGCAAACGAGCGTCAAACGCCCGTTTCAGGCCTTTAACGCTTCTTTTCGGAGCCTTGGTTTGGTTTTTGCATTTTCCTGATATCGGCGCGTTATCCACGCGCATGCCCTGCTCCAAAAGAGGTCCTGATGACCATTAGCGACGCACTGCATCGATTGCTGCTCGACAACCTGACCACCGCCACCATCCTGCTCGACGCCGAACTGCGCCTCGAGTACATGAACCCGGCGGCGGAGATGCTGCTGGCCATCAGTGGCCAGCGCAGCCATGGGCAGTTCATCAGTGAGTTGTTCACCGAATCCACCGAAGCCCTGAATTCCCTGCGCCAGGCAGTCGAGCAGGCGCATCCGTTCACCAAACGTGAAGCGATGCTCACCGCACTGACCGGCCAGACGCTGACCGTCGATTACGCGGTCACACCGATCCTGGCCAACGGCGCCACCATGCTGCTGCTGGAAGTCCACCCGCGTGACCGCTTGCTGCGGATCACCAAGGAAGAGGCGCAGCTGTCGAAGCAGGAAACCAGCAAGATGCTGGTGCGCGGCCTCGCTCACGAGATCAAGAATCCGCTCGGCGGGATTCGCGGTGCGGCCCAGTTGCTCGCCCGCGAACTGCCGGAAGAAAGCCTGCGCGACTACACCAACGTCATCATTGAAGAAGCCGACCGCCTGCGAAACCTGGTCGATCGCATGCTCGGCTCCAACAAGCTGCCATCGCTGGCCATGTGCAACGTCCACGAAGTGCTGGAACGCGTCTGCCACTTGGTCGAGGCGGAAAGCCAGGGCTGCATCACATTGGTGCGCGATTACGACCCAAGCATTCCCGACGTGTTGATCGACCGCGAACAGATGATTCAGGCCGTCCTGAATATCGTGCGCAACGCAATGCAGGCCATCAGCAGCCAGAACGAGCTGCGCCTGGGCCGCATCAGCTTGCGCACCCGTGCCATGCGCCAGTTCACCATCGGCCACGTGCGCCATCGCCTGGTGACCAAGATCGAAATCATCGACAACGGCCCCGGCATTCCTGCGGAACTTCAGGAAACCATCTTCTTTCCCATGGTCAGCGGGCGCCCGGACGGTACCGGGCTCGGCCTGGCCATTACCCAGAACATCATCAGCCAGCACCAGGGCCTGATCGAATGTGACAGCCATCCAGGCCACACCACCTTCTCGATCTTTCTGCCACTGGAACAAGGAGCCACATCGACATGAGCCGTAGTGAAACCGTGTGGATCGTCGATGACGACCGTTCTATCCGTTGGGTCCTGGAAAAAGCCTTGCAGCAGGAAGGCATGACCACGCAAAGCTTCGACAGCGCCGATGGCGTGATGAGCCGCCTGGCGCGCCAGCAGCCGGACGTGATCATCTCCGACATTCGCATGCCGGGTGCCAGCGGTCTGGACCTTCTGGCGCGGATTCGCGAGCAACACCCACGGCTGCCAGTGATCATCATGACTGCGCACTCCGATCTGGACAGCGCTGTCGCGTCCTATCAGGGCGGCGCATTCGAATACCTGCCCAAGCCGTTCGATGTCGACGAAGCGGTGTCCCTGGTCAAGCGCGCCAACCAGCACGCCCAGGAACAGCAAGGCCTGGAAGTCCCGGTCGCCCTGACCCGCACCCCCGAAATCATCGGCGAAGCGCCGGCGATGCAGGAAGTGTTTCGCGCCATCGGGCGCTTGAGCCACTCCAACATCACCGTGCTGATCAACGGTGAATCGGGTACGGGCAAAGAGCTGGTCGCCCACGCCCTGCATCGCCACAGTCCACGGGCGGCTTCGCCATTCATTGCGCTGAACATGGCGGCCATCCCGAAAGACCTGATGGAATCCGAGCTGTTCGGCCATGAAAAAGGCGCGTTCACCGGTGCGGCCAACCTGCGTCGCGGACGATTCGAACAGGCGGATGGCGGCACGCTGTTCCTTGATGAAATCGGCGATATGCCGGCGGACACGCAGACCCGTTTGCTGCGCGTGCTGGCAGACGGCGAGTTCTACCGCGTCGGCGGCCACGTGCCGGTCAAAGTCGACGTGCGGATCATCGCCGCGACTCACCAGAACCTGGAAACCCTGGTGCACGCCGGGAAATTCCGTGAAGACTTGTTCCACCGCCTCAACGTGATCCGCATTCATATTCCACGGCTGTCGGACCGTCGCGAAGACATCCCGACCCTCGCCAAACACTTCCTCAGCCGCGCCGCGCAAGAACTGGCGGTCGAGCCGAAGCTGTTGAAAAGCGAAACCGAGGAATACCTGAAGAACCTGCCGTGGGGCGGCAACGTCCGTCAGCTGGAGAACACCTGCCGCTGGATCACGGTAATGGCTTCGGGTCGCGAAGTGCACATCAGTGACCTGCCGCCAGAGCTGCTGAGCCTGCCGCAGGATTCGGCGCCGGTGACCAACTGGGAGCAAGCGCTGCGCCAGTGGGCCGATCAGGCGTTGGCTCGCGGTCAGTCGAGCCTGCTCGACAGCGCAGTGCCGGCGTTTGAGCGGATCATGATCGAGACTGCGCTCAAGCACACCGCTGGCCGTCGTCGTGACGCTGCGGTTTTGCTGGGTTGGGGGCGTAATACCCTGACGCGCAAGATCAAGGAACTGGGGATGAAGGTGGATGGTGGGGATGATGATGAGGGGGAAGAGGGTTAATCAGCCTTTAGATCATCATCGTTGCATAGATCCATTCGCGGGCAAGCCTCGCTCCTACAGGATTTTTACGAACCTGTAGGAGCGAGGCTTGCCCGCGAAGCTTTTGGGCCCAACATGCACCGACTGAATGCAGAGTGAACCGCAATCGCGCACGCCAACCGATCCAAAATCCCACCTGCGTTCACAATCGAACCCCTGGCGAAAAAACACGAAAGCCCCGTAATACGGGGCTTTCGGCGTTTCAGAGGGCGTGATTGTTTCAAGCTGTTAAAACCTGGCACGCCCCCTGCAATAGTCCATTCAGTGATTCAGTTCACTACCCGGTTTCGGGGACCTTGGTACAGGCAGGCCGGGGATTCCCCTCTTTACATCGGGCTCACACCGCACTTGCGACGAGCCCAAACAGTTTTGGGGCCCTTGATACAGGCAGGTCAGGGGTTCCTTCTTTACACCGGGCTCACGATGCAATGCGCGAGCCCTGCCGTTTTGGGAACCTTGGTACAGGCAGGCCGGGGATTCCCTCTTTTATTGCTCCCGGAGATGGATCTCCAGCCGCCAGCGGTCATCGACCTCGCTACCGGCCCACTCGCCTTGCAGTGGCCGGGCCGCCACCACCGACAGCAACAACCCCCCATCACTCAATCGCACCCGCCAGTTCACGTTCTTGTCGTTGAGCTTGAGCTGACCTTTCTGCGTCTTGCCCTCCGCCTCGAACAGCAACGCCAGGCTGCCGTCGATAAACTCGCCGTGGGACTTGGGTTCGTTGTTGAACCACACCACCAGGCCGTCGTTCGTCACCTCGATCTGCTGCAATTCACTGGGGTCGGGCGTGGTCAGGCGACCGATCATCAGCCCCACCATTACCCCGACAATCGCCAGCGAACCCATCACGCGCGGGAATAGTTTCGAACGGGGATCCGCTTGCGGCGTAGAATGCCCGTCATCTTTACCTTCGGAGCCGTGCATGTTTCACGTCATCCTTTTTCAACCAGAAATTCCGCCGAATACCGGCAACGTTATCAGGCTGTGCGCCAACAGTGGCTGCCACCTGCATTTGATCGAACCGCTGGGCTTCGAGATGGACGACAAGCGCCTGCGCCGGGCCGGCCTCGATTACCACGAGTATGCCACCCTGCAACGCCATGCGGACCTCGCCAGTTGCCTGGAGAGCCTTGGTCATCCAAGGGTGTTCGCGTTTACCACCAAGGGTTCGCGGCCGTTCCACGACGCGAGCTTCGCCGAGGGCGATGCCTTTCTGTTCGGCCCGGAAAGCCGAGGCTTGCCGGCGGAAGTGCTGGACGCCCTGCCCGGCGACCAACGCCTGCGTTTGCCGATGCGCGAAGGCTGTCGCAGCCTGAACCTGTCGAACACTGTGGCGGTTGCCGTCTACGAAGCGTGGCGGCAGAACGACTTCAAATAACACCCCATAACAAATGTGGGAGTGAGCCTGCTCGCGATGGCGGTGTGTCAGCTGACATTGATGTCATCTGACACACCGCCATCGCGAGCAGGCTCACTCCCACACGGGTGTCGCTGCGCAGCTTATTGAACGGTTGGAGTCTCGCCAGCCGCCTGCATGCGTTGCAGTTCTTGTGCGTACAGCGCGTCGAAGTTGACCGGGGCCAGCATCAGGGCCGGGAACGAACCACGGGTCACCAGGCTGTCCAGGGTTTCGCGAGCGTACGGGAACAGGATGTTCGGGCAGAACGCGCCGAGGGTGTGGCTCATCGAAGCGTCGTCCAGGTTCTTGATCAGGAAGATCCCGGCCTGTTGCACTTCAGCGATGAACGCTACTTCTTCACCGTTTTTCACGGTCACGGACAGGGTCAGCACGACTTCGTGGAAGTCGCCTTCCAGTGCCTTCTGGCGGGTGTTCAGATCCAGACCGACGCTTGGTTCCCACTGCTGGCGGAAGATCGCCGGGCTTTTCGGGGCTTCGAACGACAAGTCACGTACGTAGATGCGCTGCAAGGAGAATTGCGGTGCGGTTTCTTCTTCGCTAGCTGCAGTGTTCTGTTGGTCAGTCATCTCAGATCCTTTCTGATCTTGGGGTCTTATAGGGAAGGCATTCAGGCCTTGAGCATGGCGTCGAGCTTGCCGGCGCGCTCAAGGGCAAACAAATCATCACAACCGCCAACGTGGCGCTCACCGATCCAGATCTGCGGCACGGACGTGCGCCCGGCCTTCTGGGCCATGGCGGCGCGCACCTGCGGCTTGCCATCGACCTTGATCTCTTCGAAGGCCACACCTTTGTTCTCGAGCAGGTACTTGGCTCGCGAGCAGTAAGGGCAGTAATCGCTGGAATAGACGACGACGTTGCTCATATCACTTCACCAGCGGCAGGTTGTCGCCTTTCCAGCTGGAAATACCGCCGGACAGCTTGGCGGCGGTGAAGCCGGACTTCATCAGTTCGCGAGCGTGAGTGCCGGCGGTCTGGCCCATGGCGTCGACCAGGATGATGGTCTTGGCCTTGTGCTTTTCCAGTTCGGCCACGCGAGCGGCCAGTTTGTCGTGAGGAATGTTCAACGCGCCAACAATATGACCGGCGGCGAAATCCTTGACCGGACGAATGTCGATCACAACGCCCGCGTCCTTGTTGACCAGGCCGGTCAGTTCACCGGTGCTCAGGCTGCGGCCGCCGCCTTGCATCTGATAGGCGATCAGCAACGCCAGCAGTACCACGAAGATACCGACGAGCAGATAGTGGTTAGTGGCAAATTCAATCAGGTGAGCAACCATCGAAGGAGGTTCCAGGGCGTTAAAATGTCGGCCAGTATACACAGCCACTATGGTGGGCCAAACCCCGTCCGGCGGTGACGCCGTCGGAACTTCGCTTTAAACTGCCACTCCCTTTTCCATTGCCCTCTTTTAACTCAGCCACGAGTGGAATCCATGACTACCACGCCTAAACCTTTGGTCCTGATTATTCTCGACGGCTTCGGTCACAGTGAGAGCCCTGAATCCAACGCCATCTATGCGGCGAAGAAGCCCGTACTGGACCGTCTGTGGGCCACCGTGCCGAACGGTCTGATCTCGGGCAGTGGCATGGACGTCGGCCTGCCGGATGGCCAGATGGGCAACTCCGAAGTCGGCCACATGAACCTCGGTGCCGGCCGCGTTGTGTATCAAGACTTTACTCGCGTGACCAAATCGATCCGCGACGGCGAGTTCTTCGAGAACCCGACCATCTGCGCGGCTGTGGATAAAGCCGTTGCCGCCGGCAAAGCCGTGCACTTCATGGGCCTGCTGTCCGATGGCGGCGTTCACAGCCACCAGGATCACCTGGTTGCCATGGCAGAATTGGCTGCCAAACGCGGCGCGGAAAAAATCTACCTGCACGCCTTCCTCGATGGCCGCGACACGCCGCCGAAAAGCGCCCAGTCGTCGATCGAACTGCTCGACGCGACCTTCCAGGCCCTCGGCAAAGGCCGGATCGCCAGCATCATTGGCCGTTACTTCGCCATGGACCGCGACAACCGCTGGGACCGCGTGTCCCAGGCTTACAACCTGATTGTCGATGGCAATGGCGAATTCAACGCCGCCACCGCCCAGGAAGGCCTGCAAGCCGCGTACGAGCGTGGCGAGAGCGACGAATTCGTCAAAGCCACCTCCATCGGCGAGCCGGTTAAAGTCGAAGACGGCGACGCCGTAGTGTTCATGAACTTCCGCGCCGACCGCGCCCGCGAGCTGACCCGCGTGTTCGTCGAAGACGGTTTCAAGGATTTCGAGCGCACCCGCCAGCCAAAACTGGCCGGTTTCGTCATGCTCACCCAATACGCCGCCAGCATCCCCGCGCCATCGGCCTTCGCCGCCGGCAGCCTGGACAACGTGCTCGGCGACTACCTGGCGAAAAACGGCAAGACGCAGCTGCGCATCGCCGAAACCGAAAAATACGCCCACGTGACCTTCTTCTTCTCCGGCGGCCGTGAAGAACCGTTCCCGGGCGAAGAACGCATCCTGATCCCGTCGCCGAAAGTCGCCACTTATGACTTGCAGCCAGAAATGAGCGCGCCGGAAGTCACCGACCGCATCGTCGACGCCATCGAAAACCAGCGTTACGACGTGATTGTGGTCAACTACGCCAACGGCGACATGGTCGGCCACAGCGGCGTGTTCGAAGCAGCGGTAAAAGCCGTGGAATGCCTGGACCTGTGCGTCGGCCGCATCGTCGAAGCGCTGGACAAAGTCGGCGGCGAAGCGCTGATCACGGCTGACCACGGCAACGTCGAGCAAATGTCCGATGAAACCACCGGCCAGGCGCATACCGCGCACACCACCGAGCCGGTGCCGTTCATTTATGTCGGCAAGCGTGACCTGAAGGTGCGTGAAGGCGGCGTGCTGGCGGATGTGGCGCCAACCATGCTGAAGCTGTTGGGCCTGGAAAAACCGGCTGAAATGACCGGGACTTCGATTCTGGTGTAATCCGGTAGCTCAAACACCGCCAAACCCTGTAGGAGCAAGCTTGCTCGCGATAGCTATCTGACCGTCGACATCTGTGTTGAATGTTAAGGCCCTATCGCGAGCAGGCTCGCTCCTACAGTGGGTTTGCGTGGTTTTTCGGGCCGGTTATCACACAGCTCCAATTGGGCGTTTTTTTTGCAGCGTGGGGCGGGCATACTAGGCCGTCCCTTTCCCTGGTGTCGCCCGCCTCTATGCTTCGCGTCCTGATAGCCCTTGCCCTGACTTGCCTGCTCCAACCGGCCTTTGCTGACGAGCGCGCGCAAACCCAACAACAGTTGGACGCCACGCGTCAGGACATCGCCGAGCTGAAAAAACTGCTGGGCAAGCTCCAGGAAGAAAAATCCGGGGTGCAGAAAGACCTCAAGGGCACCGAGACCGAGATGGGCAAGCTCGAGAAGCAGGTCGAAGCCCTGCAAAAAGAGCTGAAGAAAAGCGAATCCGAGCTGCAGCGTCTCGATGGTGAGAAAAAAAAACTCCAGAGCGCGCGCATTGAACAGCAAAGACTGATCGCCATTCAGGCCCGCGCGGCCTATCAGAACGGCCGTCAGGAGTATTTGAAGCTGCTGCTCAACCAGCAGAATCCGGAAAAATTCGCCCGCACCCTCACCTATTACGATTACCTGAGCCAGGCCCGCCTGGAGCAGTTGAAGAGTTTCAACGAAACCTTGCGCCAACTGGCCAACGTCGAAAAAGACATCGCCCTGCAACAAGCGCAGTTGCTGGTGCAAAAGAGCAGCCTCGACAGCCAGCGCGATGAACTCGACAAAGTCCGTCAGGAACGCCAGCAAGTCCTCGCCAAGCTCAGCGATGACGTAAAGGCTCGCGATCAGAAACTGGCCGCCCGCGAGCAGGATCAGGCAGACCTGTCTAAAGTCCTTAAAACCATCGAAGAAACCCTGGCCCGCCAGGCTCGTGAGGCAGAAGAAGCGCGGCAAAAAGCGCTGATTGCCCAGCAGGAAGCCGAAAAAAAGCGTTTACGTGAGGCTCAGGCGGCAGCAGATGCAGACGCCACTGACGCCCCACGCAAACCCGTTAAATCGACACCCGGCGCCCTGGTATCAAGCTCAGGCGAGACGTTTGGCGGCCCGTTTGCTTCCAGCCGGGGAAAACTTCCATGGCCGGTTGATGGTCGACTGCTGGCACGCTTTGGCGAAACCCGTGGCGACGACGCCCGCACCAAGTGGGACGGCGTGATGATCAGCGCCTCCGCCGGCAGCCAGGTGCATGCCGTGCACGGTGGCCGCGTGGTGTTTGCCGATTGGCTGCGCGGTGCCGGCTTGCTGGTGATCCTTGACCACGGCAACGGTTTTTTGAGTCTTTACGGTCACAACCAGACGCTGCTCAAGTCTGCGGGTGACGTGGTGAAAGCCGGTGAGTCCATCTCCACTGTCGGTAACAGCGGCGGGCAGGACACTCCAGCACTGTATTTCGCAATTCGTCAGCAGGGTCACCCGAGTGATCCGGCGCAATGGTGCCGCGCGCAAGGATAGGCGTGAGTCACCTACATTAGGAGTTCGTTCGACATGCTGCATTTGTCCCGTCTTACCTCGCTGGCCCTGACGATCGCCCTGGTGATCGGCGCGCCTCTGGCGTTCGCTGCTCAACCGGCTCCGGCGGTCGCGCCTGCGGGCACTGCTGCGACGACCAAGGCGCCGTTGCCGCTGGAAGAGTTGCGCACCTTTGCCGAGGTCATGGACCGGATCAAGGCAGCCTATGTCGAACCGGTGGACGACAAGACCCTGCTGGAAAACGCCATCAAGGGCATGCTCAGCAACCTCGACCCGCACTCCGCCTACCTGGGCCCGGAAGACTTCGCTGAGTTGCAGGAAAGCACCAGCGGCGAATTCGGCGGCCTAGGCATCGAAGTCGGCGCCGAAGACGGTTTCATCAAGGTGGTTTCGCCGATTGATGACACGCCCGCCTCGAAGGCCGGCATTCAGGCCGGCGACTTCATCGTCAAGATCAACGGCCAGCCGACTCGCGGCCAGAGCATGACCGAAGCCGTCGACAAGATGCGCGGCAAGATCGGCCAGAAAATCACCCTGACCCTGGTTCGCGATGGCGGCACGCCGTTCGACGTGACCCTGTCCCGCGCCATCATTCAGGTGAAGAGCGTGAAGAGCCAGTTGCTGGAGTCCGGCTACGGCTACATCCGCATCACCCAGTTCCAGGTCAAGACCGGCGAAGAAGTCTCCAAGGCCCTGGCCAAGTTGCGCAAGGACAACGGCAAGAAGCTCAAAGGCATCATCCTCGACCTGCGTAACAACCCGGGCGGCGTGCTGCAGGCAGCGGTGGAAGTGGTCGACCACTTCATCACCAAGGGCCTGATCGTTTACACCAAGGGCCGCATCGCTAACTCCGAGCTGCGCTTCTCCGCTACCGGCAAAGACGAAAGCGAAGCGGTGCCGATGGTTGCGCTGATCAACGGCGGCAGCGCCTCGGCCTCGGAAATTGTGGCCGGCGCCCTGCAGGATCAGAAACGCGCGGTGGTCATGGGCACCACCAGTTTCGGCAAGGGCTCGGTGCAAACCGTGCTGCCGCTGAACAACGATCGCGCACTGAAGATCACCACGGCGCTGTATTACACGCCGAACGGCCGCTCGATCCAGGCCCAAGGCATCGTCCCGGACATCGAAGTGCGCAAGGCCAAGATCACCAGCGAGCAGGACGGCGAATACTTCAAGGAAGCCGATCTGCAAGGTCACCTGGGCAATGGCAACGGCGGCGCCGACAAACCGACCGGCTCCAGCGCCAAGGCCAAGGCAATGCCGCAGGACGATGATTACCAGTTGGCCCAGGCCCTGAGCCTGCTCAAAGGGTTGAGCATCACCTCCGGCCGCTGAGATGCGCCTGCGGTTGGTTCTCGGTCTGCTGTGCTGTCTGGCGGGTGTTGCTCACGCGGCGCCCGCCCCTCAAAAAGCCTACATCAGCCTGATCATCGATGACCTGGGGCAGAACCTGCCCCGGGATCGCCGCGTGCTGGCCCTGCCCGGCCCGGTGACCACGGCGATCATGCCCGACACCCCCCACGCCACCGAATTCGCTCGCGAAGCTCATCGCGCTGGAAAAATCGTCATCCTGCACATGCCGATGGACCCCGCCACGGGGCCGTTCGCCTGGCATCCCGAGCTGCCCATCGAAGAGCTGGAGAAGCGCCTCAACGCGGCGTTCAAAATGGTCCCGTACACAAGCGGCATCAACAACCACATGGGCAGTCGCATGACCGCACAGCAACCCGCGATGGCCTGGTTGATGGCGGAGTTGCAGCGGCAGCACAAGTTCTTCGTCGACAGCCGCACCAGCGCGCAAACCGTGGCAGCGGCCGAAGCGCAGAAGATTGGGTTGGCGAGTGTTTCGCGGGATGTGTTTCTGGATGATGAGCGAACGGAAGCGGCGATCTTCACCCAGCTACAGACCGCGATCAACCTGGCACACAAGCAGGGTTCGGCGGTGATGATCGGGCATCCGTATCCGCAGACGCTGGCAGTGCTGGAGCGCGAATTGCCGAAGCTGAAAGCTCAGGGCATTGACTGGATTGATATCAAGTTGATGATCAGCGTGCGCAGTAACCGCGCAACGACTGCGCACGGCAAGGACGGCGTGTACCGCTAATCAACGGAACCACTGTAGGAGTCGGCTTGCCGGCGATGGCGGCCTCGAATCATGCATCGATTTCACTGCCGCTATCGCCAGCAAGCCGGCTCCTACAAGGATGGGTGGACGGTTAGAGATACCGCCCCATGATCTCGTCCACCACGCCTTCCTTGCGCAGCTGATCCAGCGCGGCTTGCAGCTTGGCGACGGTTTCATCCGGCACGTCTTTGTTCAGCGCCAAATACAACTCCGCACTGTTGAAGCGCAGCACAGTCTTGAGCCCGGTGACGCCGTCCTGACGCGCCAGGTAACGCCCGGCCGGGTCGCCCGTGGCCCACAAGTCGATCTGGCCGCTGGTCAGCTTCTTCGCGTTGTCCTGATCCCGCAGCACGACAATCGGCTTCAACCCTTGCTTGGCCAGCGTCTCGGCAATCGCATCGCCCTTGTACGCACCGATCTTGTATTTGCGCGCGTCTTCCAGCGTTTCCAGGCTGATCTTGCTGTCCGCCTTGGCCAGCATGATCCAGTCATCCGGACCGATCGGGCCGACCCACTTGAAGAGCTTTTCACGGTCCGGCAGCCGCGCCATCACGAACACGCCATACCCGGGTTTCTCGAGGGCGAGCTTGTAGATACGCTCCCAGGGGAAACGCAGGGTCAGGCTGTAGGTTACGTCGGCACGCTTGAACATCTCGCGGACAATGTCCACGGCGATGCCATTGATGTTCTCGTCCTGAGCGAAGTTCTTGCCGTTCTTGGCCATGTTGTAAGGCGGGAAGTTTTCCGTCAGCAGCACCAGGTCGGCGTCGGGATTTTCGGTGGCGTGCACGCCACTAATCTGCAATAGAGAAGCGCTGGCGAGGGCAAGAAGAAGGCGTTTGAGCATGTCTGGCTACCGAGATCCATGGCGTACCCAAGAGTGCCTTGAGCCCGCCATGATGTCCACTGGCCTGTATCGTTTGTTTAGCGCATCACGATGCCGCGATGGGCCATGTAGGCCTTGGCTTCCTGCACGGTGTATTCGCCGAAGTGGAAAATACTCGCGGCCAGAACGGCGCTGGCGTGACCTTCGATGATGCCGTCGGCCAAATGCTGCAGGTTACCGACGCCGCCGGAAGCGATCACCGGAATACCCAGCGCATCGCTGATCGCACGGGTAACGCCCAGGTCGAAGCCGTTTTTCATGCCGTCCTGGTCCATGCTGGTCAGCAGGATTTCGCCGGCTCCCAGGCCTTCCATCTTCTTCGCCCACTCGACGGCGTCGAGACCGGTCGGCTTGCGCCCGCCGTGGGTGAAGATTTCCCAACGCGGGGTTTCGCCCGGGCCAGAGACCTTCTTCGCGTCGATGGCAACCACGATGCACTGCGAACCGAAATGCTGCGCCGCCTCACCCACGAATTCCGGGTTGAACACGGCGGCGGTGTTGATCGACACCTTGTCCGCGCCGGCATTCAGCAGGTTGCGAATGTCCTGCACGGTGCGCACGCCGCCGCCAACGGTCAGCGGAATAAAAACCTGGCTGGCCATGCGCTCAACGGTATGCAGCGTGGTGTCGCGACCGTCGACGCTGGCGGTGATGTCGAGAAAAGTAATCTCGTCGGCACCCTGCTCGTCGTAACGACGGGCGATTTCCACCGGGTCGCCGGCATCGCGGATGTTTTCGAACTTCACACCTTTGACGACCCGGCCGTTATCCACGTCCAGGCAAGGGATGATGCGTTTGGCCAGCGCCATGGTCAGTCCTCAGCCTTTGTACGAATCGCAGAAAGCTTGCGCTTCAGCGACGTCGAGGGTGCCTTCATAGATCGCCCGGCCGGTGATCGCGCCGATGATGCCCGGTGCCTTGGCGTCGAGCAGCGACTTGATGTCGCCCAGGTTGTGGATACCACCGGAAGCGATCACCGGAATACGCGTGGCAGCGGCCAGCGCAGCGGTGAACGGCACGTTGCAGCCCTGCATCATGCCGTCTTTGGCGATGTCGGTATAAACGATCGCAGACACGCCGTCGGCTTCGAATTGCTTGGCCAGGTCGATGACCTGAACGGTGCTGATTTCAGCCCAGCCATCGGTGGCGACGAAACCGTCTTTGGCATCGAGACCGACGATCACTTTGCCCGGGAACGCGCGGCAGGCTTCAGCAACGAACGCCGGATCTTTCACGGCTTTGGTGCCGATGATCACGTAGCTCACGCCCGCTTTGACGTAGTGCTCGATGGTTTCCAGCGAGCGGATACCGCCGCCGATCTGGATCGGCAGGTTCGGGTAGCGTTTGGCGATGGCGGTGACCACTTCGCCGTTGACCGGCTGGCCTTCGAAGGCACCGTTCAGGTCGACCAGATGCAGACGACGGCAACCGCCCTCCACCCACTTGGCGGCCATGCTCACCGGGTCATCGGAGAACACCGTGGAATCTTCCATGCGGCCCTGGCGCAGACGAACACAGGCACCGTCTTTGAGATCGATAGCGGGAATAATCAGCATCTGGCAAACCTTCAAATTCGAGTGTTCAGCTTCGCTCGGAAATCAGTTTTTCTCGAGCGCCCACAAGTCGCTTTCGATGCTTTCGAACCTTTCTTTAAGGTGCGTCTGCACATCGAAAATCGCCCTGTTGTAATAGTGCGGCGCAATTTCACGGGTAAACAGCTCAAGGATTTCGGCCGCTTCGAACGAACCCAGGTCCAGTTCGAAGCGATCCTCCATGAAGCGTTTGATCTTGTGATTGGCCTCGTTCTCCTGCTCGGGAGTGAGGCTCAGGATCGGCGGCTTCTTCTTGACGGCCATTTACCAGCGACCATCCCACGCAGCGAAGTTCTGCAGCAATTGCAGGCCATGGGTATGGCTCTTCTCCGGGTGGAACTGCACGGCGAAACGCGAGCCATCAGCCAGCGCTGCAGCGAAATCGACACCGTAGTGACCGCCACCGACCACCTGCCGCGCGTTACCGGCAGCGATGTAGTAGCTGTGCACGAAGTAGAAACGCGCCAGGTCCGGAATGTTGTGCCACAGCGGGTGACTCACCGTCTGCTTCACTTCGTTCCAGCCCATGTGCGGGACTTTCAGGTGTTCGCCGTCTTCAACAAGGCCTTTGCCGAAGAACTTCACCGCGCCCGGGAACAGGCCGATGCAGTCGACGCCGTCGTTCTCTTCACTACTGTCGAGCAAGGCTTGCATGCCGACGCAGATGCCGAGGAACGGACGGTCCTGGCTGACTTCACGCACCAGCGAGTCGAAACCCAGGCGACGGATCTCCGCCATGCAATCGCGAATCGCACCGACGCCGGGGAAAACCACCCGGTCGGCTTCGCGAATCACGTCGGCATCACTGGTGATCAAGACCTTGCCGGCACCGACGTGCTCGAGGGCCTTGGCCACCGAGTGCAGGTTGCCCATGCCGTAATCGATAACCGCGACCGTCTGCATTACAGAACGCCTTTGGTCGATGGCATCTGACCGGCCATGCGGTCATCGAGCTCTACGGCCATGCGCAGCGCGCGGCCGAAAGCCTTGAACACGGTTTCGATCTGGTGGTGGGTGTTGGTGCCACGCAGGTTGTCGATGTGCAGGCTGACCAGCGCGTGGTTGACGAAGCCCTGGAAGAATTCCTGGAACAGGTCAACATCAAAACCGCCAACAGTGGCGCGGGTATAGGGAACATGCATCTGCAGGCCAGGGCGGCCGGAGAAGTCGATCACCACGCGCGACAGAGCTTCATCGAGCGGCACGTAGGCGTGGCCGTAGCGACGGATGCCTTTCTTGTCGCCGATGGCTTTGGCGAAAGCCTGACCCAAGGTGATACCGACGTCTTCCACGGTGTGGTGGTCGTCGATATGCAGGTCGCCCTTGCTGACGATATCCAGGTCGATCAGCCCGTGACGGGCGATCTGGTCCAGCATGTGCTCAAGAAAAGGAACACCGATATCAAATCGGGCCTTTCCGGTGCCATCCAGGTTGATCGAGGCTTTGATCTGGGTTTCCAGAGTGTCGCGCTCGACTGACGCCTTACGTTCGGCCATCACCAGCTCCGCAAAATCATTGGGCGAAAAAGGCAGCCATTATAGGGGCGCGGGCGGGAAACAGAAACACGAGAGGTGATATGACTGACGGAGTGAATTCAACAAAGTCGGTGGTGTACCTGTCATGACATGTAGGAGCGAGCGGTGCGGCGATCCGACTTGCCCGCGAAGGCGGTGTACCTGAAACACCGCATCATCGTTCTTCGCGAGCAAGCTTCGCTCCTACAGGTAGCAGTGCGCCCGACGGATCGGGCGCGGGGTACTTAGTGGAACAGTACTGCCGTTTTCTGCAGGGTCACCCAAACACCCCACGCCAACGGAATCCCCACCACCAGCCACGCTGCAATCGCCAACGGCTTGGTGCCCGACGCCGCCTTCCACTCCAGCGAGGTGCTGGCATCAGCACCCTTGTCGTGGCCCAGCGCCTGTTCGGCGGCCAGTTCAGCGTCGGTCATGAAGTACTTGTCGGCCACCGGGCGCACCAGCAGGTTGCAGATGAAACCCAGCACCAGCAGGCCCGCGAGGATGTACAGCGTGATGTCGTAAGCGGCGGCACGTTCAACGCCGATGCTCAACTGATACTCACGCAGGTAGTTCACCAACACCGGACCCAACACACCCGCTGCCGCCCAGGCGGTCAACAGACGACCGTGGATCGCACCGACCATTTGTGTACCGAACAGGTCCGCCAGGTAAGCCGGAACCGTCGCAAAACCGCCGCCATACATCGACAGGATGATGCAGAACGCCGCCACGAACAGCGCAACGTTGCCCAGGTGACCAAGGTTCGGGATCAACGCGTACAACGCAAAACCGAGGGCGAAGAACACGAAATAGGTGTTTTTGCGGCCCAGGTAATCCGAGAACGATGCCCAGAAGAATCGGCCACCAATGTTGAACAGGCTCAGCAAACCGGTGAAGCCGGCAGCAATCGCGGCAATCGAGGCCAGTTGGCCTGCGTCGAGCTGACCAAACGTCTGGTCGGTGCCGAGCAATTTGCCGGCGAACACTTCCTGCAACAGCGGCGAAGCCATGCCGAGGATGCCGATACCGGCGGACACGTTCAGGCACAGCACCAGCCATACCAGACGGAATTGCGGGGTTTTCCACGCCACATTCACGTGCACGTGACGATGAGTGATCATCGCGTTCGAAGCTTTTTTCGCCGGAGCGGTCCAGCCTTCAGGCTTCCAGCCGGTTGGTGGGACGCGGTAGGACAGTGCGCCGCCGATCATGAACACGAAGTAAATCGCGGCCATCACCAGGAAGCTCTGCCACACGCCCACGCTGTCTGCCGAAGCGAAGTGCCCCATCAAGGCTGCGGCCAGCGGTGCACCGACCATCGCGCCACCGCCAAAACCCATGATCGCCATGCCGGTCGCCATGCCGCGCTTGTCCGGGAACCACTTGATCAGGGTCGAGACCGGCGAGATGTAACCCAGGCCCAGGCCGATACCGCCAATGACCCCGGAGCCGATCCACATCAGCCAGATCTGGTGCGTATACACACCCAGCGCCGAAATCAGCAGGCCACCACACCAGCACAGTGCCGACACAACACCAGCCTTGCGCGGCCCGGCGTGTTCCAGCCAGCCACCCCAGATCGCGGCCGAGCAGCCGAGGAAGATGAAGAACAGGGTGTAGATCCAGCCGAGCATCGAGATCGGCCAGTCGCATTGCGACGAGAACACTTGCGAGATGAAGCTCATGTCCGGTGCACAGGCCACCGCCTTGGTCACACCCAGGGCTTTGGACAGTGGCAACCAGAACACCGAGAAGCCGTAGGCCATGCCGATGCAGAGGTGGATGGCCAGCGCGGCCGGTGGCACCAGCCAACGGTTGAAACCGGGCTTGGCGATGATGCGCTCCTTGGACAGGAACGCAGGCTGGCCGGCATAGATGCCGTCCGCCGTGATGCTCGTGGTCATTGTGTATCCCCCAATTATTAGTATGGTTCGCCAGCCACTGCTCACCTCCAGCCTTTATGCGCACGCATGACTGTTTTTTTGAGGTAAAGCTCCATTTTGGTGCGACATCACGTCGCAGAAGGACGGACGAACCGGCAGAGGTTACCATTTGCACGTGACAGAAAAACCAAACTGATATCACGTTTTTGCAAGTCATCTGTTCTCGTACCACTGAAGGAACCGTCATGCCTGTCATCGTCGAGCTGCTGAACGAAGCCACCTACCAGGATCAGCAGGATTTGCAGAAGATTTACCGCGATGCGCCGGATTGGCTATTCGCGCCGTTTGCCGATGATGTGCAGTTGATCGAAGGCTGCCTGCGGGACGGCTCGCTGATCACCGGGCGTTTCAATGATCGCCTGCTGGGCGCGGCACGTTTGCAAAGGCACCAGGACGTCTGGCATCTGTCCCAACTGTGTGTACGAAAAATCACCCGTCGTCGTGGGGTTGCCGAGCGAATGGTGAACGAAGCGCAGAAACTGGCGTCGCAATCGGGTGCGACATTGCGCCTGCTGGCACCTGCCGGGCACCTTGAGTCCCAGGCGCTGGCGGCCAAACTGAAAGTGCCACTGGATGTGCTGCCGGGTTGATCGCTGACCGGTCGTCCACTTCTGAGCGCTATACTCCCCGGCTAAATCGACTAACTACAAGGACTCGCCCATGAAAGCGTTCGGCAAAATCCTGGGTCTGGTACTTCTCGGGTTGTTGCTGATCATTGTGGCGCTGGGCTTTGCCCTGACCCACCTCTTCGATCCCAACGACTATAAAGACGAGATTCGCCAGATTGCCCGCGACAAGGCCCACATCGAGCTGACGCTCAATGGCGACATCGGCTGGAGCCTGTTCCCGTGGCTGGGCCTGGAATTGCACGAAGCCAGTGTCGCGACCCTGGCCAAGCCCACCGAACCGTTCGCTGACTTGCAGATGCTCGGCCTGTCGGTACGCGTGCTGCCGCTGCTGCGCCGTGAAGTGCAGATGAGCGACGTGCGCGTCGAAGGCCTGAACCTGCGCCTGAACCGCGACAAGGACGGCCACGGCAACTGGGAAGACATCGGCAAAGTGCCGGCGACGGCCAACTCGACCGCTCCTGCGGTCACGCCCGGCGAACCTGCACCGCAATCCACCGTTCAAGTGGAAAAACCGGCGCAGCCGATCCGCCTGGACATCGACAGCCTGACCGTCAACAACGCCCGCGTTGAATACAGCGACGAGAAGACCGGCCAGCATTTCAGCGCCGAAAGCATCCAGTTGAGCACCGGGCCGGTCCACGATTCGACCAACATCCCGGTCAAGCTCACCGCGTTCCTGGGCACCAATCAGCCCGTTCTGCGGGTCCGCACCGAGCTCAATGGCGAGCTGCGTTTTGAACGCGCCTTGCAACGCTACAAATTCGAGGACATGAAGCTGTCCGGCGAAATCGCCGGTGATCCGCTGCAAGGCAAGACCGTGACCTTCGCCGCCCAAGGGCAGTTGCTGCTGGATAAAGCAGCGAACGTCGCCGAATGGACTGGCATCAAGATTTCCGCCAACCAGTTGCGTGCACTGGGCGAACTGAAGGTCAACGACCTCGACAAAACGCCGCAGATCAACGGCGGCCTTTCGATTGCCCAATTCGACCTGGCGAAATTCGTCGACAGCATCGGCCAGAAACTCCCGGCGATGGCTGAAGGCAGTTTGAGCAAAGTTGAACTGGTCAGCCGCATTGCCGGTACGCCGACCAGTCTGGTGCTCGACAACATCAACCTGAAAGTCGATGACAGCACCTTCAGCGGTCGTATTGCCGTCGAGGATTTCGCCAAGCAGTCGCTGCGCGCCACGCTCAAGGCTGACACCTTCAACGTCGACCGCTACCTGCCGCCAAAATCCGCCGAAGCCAACAGCGCGACGCAAGTGCGCCAGGCCGAAGTGGCCAGCGCCGAAGCCGATGCCATGGCCGGCGCAGGCAGCACGCCGCTGCCGGACAAGCCCACCAAAGACGCGTGGAGCAACGAGCGCCTGCTGCCGGTGGAACGCCTGAGCAAACTCGACGTGGATGCTGACCTGACCTTTGGCCAGTTGACCCTCGACAAGCTGCCGATCCAGAACGCGGCGCTCAAGGCCAATGGCAAGGAAGGCCTGCTGACGCTTGAGAACCTGCGCGGCGACCTGTACGACGGCACCTTCGAATCCAGGGGCACCCTCGACGTGCGCCAGCAGACACCGGCGCTGAACATGCAGACACGCATCAGCAAAGTGCCTGTGGAAAAAATCCTCGAAAGCCAGGGTAAAAAACCGCCAGTCAAAGGCCTGGTCACGCTCGACAGCAACCTGACCGGCAATGGCAACAGCCAGAAAGCGCTGATCGAAACCCTCAACGGCAATGCCAGTTTCGTCATCAACAACGGCGTGCTGCTCAATGCCAACCTCGAACAGCAACTGTGCAAAGGCATCGCCACGCTCAACCGCAAAGCCCTCAGCGGCGAACCACGCGGCAAGGACACGCCGTTCCAGGAGCTCAAGGGCAACCTGGCCTTCCGTAACGGCGTGGCCAGCAACCCGGACCTGAAAGTGCGCATCCCGGGCATGACCGTGAATGGCGACGGCGACGTCGACCTGCGGGTATTGGGCATGGACTACCGCGTTGGCATCATCGTCGAAGGCGATACCAGTGCCATGCCGGATCCGGCCTGTCAGGTCGGCGACAAATTTGTCGGCATCGAATGGCCGTTGCGCTGCCGTGGCCCGCTTGAGCTTGGCGCCAAGGCTTGCCGCCTCGACAACGAACGCATGGGCCAGGTCGCGTCCAAAATGGCGGGCGACAAAATCAGCGAAAAAATCGACGAAAAGCTTGGCGACAAAGTCAGTCCCGAGCTGAAAAACGCATTGAAGGGGCTGTTCAAGCGATGAGATCCGAGCAGTTTTCATCGGCGGTGCTGGACTGGTACGACCGCCACGGCCGCCACGATTTGCCTTGGCAGCAAGGCATCACACCGTATCGGGTGTGGGTCTCGGAGATCATGTTGCAGCAAACCCAGGTCAGCACCGTGCTGAATTACTTCGACCGGTTCATGGCCTCGCTGCCGACGGTCGAAGCCCTGGCCGCCGCGCCGGAAGACGAAGTGCTGCACCTGTGGACCGGCCTCGGTTACTACACCCGCGCGCGCAATTTGCAGAAGACCGCGAAGATCGTCGTCGCCGAGTACGGCGGCGAATTTCCGCGGGATGTGGAAAAGCTGGTCGAGCTGCCGGGGATCGGCCTGTCCACGGCGGGCGCCATCGCCAGCCTGAGCATGGGCCTGCGGGCGCCGATCCTCGACGGCAACGTCAAACGCGTCCTGGCGCGCTTTACGGCGCAAGAGGGTTATCCGGGCGAGCCGAAGGTCGCGAAACAGCTGTGGGCGAACGCTGAGCGCTTCACGCCGCATGATCGGGTCAACGCCTACACCCAGGCGATGATGGATCTGGGCGCCACGCTTTGCACTCGCAGCAAACCGAGCTGCCTGCTCTGCCCGCTGGAAAAGGGCTGCGAAGCGCACATGCTCGGCCTGGAAACCCGCTACCCGATCCCGAAGCCACGCAAAGCCGTGCCACAGAAGCGCACGCTGATGCCGATGCTCGCCAACGGAGACGGCGCGATTCTGCTTTACCGTCGCCCTTCCACGGGCTTGTGGGGCGGTCTGTGGAGCCTGCCGGAGCTCGACGACCTCGACGACCTGCAACATCTGGCCTCACAGCACTCGCTGGAGCTGGGCAGCCAACAAGCGCTGCCGAGCCTCGTACACACGTTCAGCCATTTTCAGTTGTCCATCGAACCCTGGCTGGTTCAGGTCCAGGAGACCGGCCATCACGTGGCCGAGGCCGACTGGCTCTGGTATAACCTCGCCACCCCGCCGCGCCTGGGCCTTGCCGCCCCGGTCAAAACCTTGCTCGAACGCGCGGCCGCCGTATTGAACGCAGGAGAGTCGTCATGACCCGCACCATCATGTGCCGCAAGTACAAAGAAGAATTGCCAGCCCTGGAGCGCGCTCCATTCCCGGGCGCCAAAGGCCAGGACATTTTTGACCACGTCTCGGCGAAGGCCTGGGCCGACTGGCAGAAACACCAGACCCTGCTGATCAACGAAAAACGCCTGAACATGATGAACGCCGAAGACCGCAAATATCTGCAAGGCGAGATGGACAAGTACTTCTCCGGCGAGGAATACGCCAAGGCTGAAGGCTACGTTCCGCCTGCAGAATAATCCCGCTTTATCGGGGGTCGGAACGTAAGCGACGGTAATAATTAAATTTTTTTTGAAAACTTGCTTGACGACCCCCTGAAAAACCCGTTTAATGCGCCCCGTTGCCCAGATAGCTCAGTCGGTAGAGCAGGGGATTGAAAATCCCCGTGTCGGCGGTTCGATTCCGTCTCTGGGCACCAAATACCGAAAACCCTGAATCGCAAGATTCAGGGTTTTTTTATGCCTGCGATTTAACGAAGTCCGGCACACGGTGGCGGAAGCGACGGATCGACGATCTGCCGGAAGAACAGCGTAAGCAGCAGATCCTGAGAGGCCAGACCGCTCAAGCCTAAAACCACGCAATGGGCGGACAGATGATTCCCTGCAGCCCATTCGCTGGAACAAAGGCATCGGCCGGTCAACTCCGGTTAACTGCTAGCTTTCACCGGCCCAATGAAAGACCAGATTACGCGCAGGACCACTTCCTATCTCGGCACTGTCACGCCGCACTTCTCCATGTCGCGTAGCAACCACGGTGTACTTGCCGGGCGGTAGCTGAACATAAACCAGCGGGCCAGCCTCGTTCAGCGTCAACACGGTTTGCCCTTGGGCTTTCTGAATGACCACGTCGACGTCGGGAATGTATTTATTCTCCGCCCCGACCGAAAACGTCATGTGCAAGTTATAGCCAGCCGCTTGCTGGATGGCCTTCGACTCATCCAGGCCTATACCGCCGGACAGATAAGTAATTCCGTTTTGCTCCTGCGGTTGAACTTGCACGCCAGCGCTGTCGATTGGTTCAAGACTGGCGGCAGACGACATCACCGGGAACATCAACATGCCCACCGCGGCGATGGGCAACGCAAGGGAATGCACGTACTTCATGATCACGCCTCCCGGGCTCCATGGAACCCATTTGTCATGCCTTTTAGATTTCCTCTCGAACGCCCGGGTTTTAGATTGATTGGTACTTGGGCTCACTGCGAAATGGACTACACGTTATATTCCTCAAGCACGACTTGCCGTCGGAGCGATCCCGCAAACCCGATCGGGCTTTCCTTCCGGCTTACCAGCCACGCCCGGCATCGCTGCCCCCACCTCCGCTGCCATCCTCTTCTGCCTGTTCATTCCTTTGCAGAAGACGCCATGAGCTCACTCAAACCCGGTAACACTCAGGATGCACAACTCGCCTCACTACTCGGCAATCTTGGGGAGCTGATTCGTGATGCACGGCAGAAAGTGCTACGCACGGTCGATACGGTCCAGGTACAAACTTGCTGGCAGATTGGGAGGCACATTGTCGAGTTCGAGCAGGAAGGGGCTCGACGGGCGGGGTACGGAAAGCAATTGCTGGCAACGCTGGCGCAGAGCCTGACAGCCGAGTTCGGGAAGGGCTTTGATAACTCTAATCTTCGCTACATGCGCCTGTTTTACCAAGCATTCCCAATTCGTGACGCACTGCGTCACGAATTGAGCTGGACCCACTACCGCAGGCTGCTGCGCGTCGATAGTGACACGGCACGCCAATGGTATATGGACGAGGCGGCCAACCAAAACTGGTCATCCCGCGCCCTGGAACGCCAGATCAACACCCTCTATTACGAGCGCCTGCTCACCAGCCGCGATCGACCTGCTGTGAGGCTGGAAGCCGCCACCAACCTCCAGAAAATGAAAGCACACCCACGAGACTTCATCAGGGACCCGGTGATGCTGGAGTTTCTTGGCTCAACCAACGCAGGTTTGACTCAAGAAACCAATCTGGAACAAGCATTGATCCATCAGCTTCAAGCCTTCCTGCTGGAACTGGGTAGAGGCTTTGCCTTCATCGCTCGCCAGCAACGCATCAGTACCGAGAGCAAAGACTTCTACATCGATCTGGTGTTTTACAACTACGTACTCAAGTGCTTCGTCATCTTCGATCTGAAGCGCGGCGAACTGACTCATCAGGATGTTGGCCAGATGGACATGTACGTACGCATGTATGACGACCTCAAGCGCGGACCGGAAGATGGCCCCACCGTCGGCATCATTCTCCGTGCGAAAAAAGATGAATCAGTGGTGCGCTACTCGGTGCTGAAAGACAACGAACAACTCTTCGCCAGCAAATACAAAACAGTCCTGCCCAGCGAAGACGAACTCCGCACTGAACTGGACCGGGAGCAGGCGGCAATCGAGGAGCGACTGCTCGATCAGCTCCCCCTGTGAACACAGATGGATTGTCCACCCGCCGCACGAAGACTATCGTTGGCAGCTACCCGCAAAGGTCTGAAGCCGATGAATTTGCAGGACATGTCACTGGCCCCCACTCAAATCGAGTTACCGCTGCCAACTCCCGTTTCTGGCGAACCATTCAAAGAGCCCGCCGCAGACGGCTTCATCCTCGGTGGTTTCACTTGGCGGCACGCCTTTCAGGACCTTGTGCGCCCGGTCGTCATCATCAACGCCGCCACCTCGGTTCGCTGCCGTCACTATTCGCGCTTCGCCGATTACCTGTTCGCCAACGGCTTCGATGTCATCACCTATGACTACCGTGGCATCGGCGAATCACGCCCTGCGTCATTGAAAAATCTCGACGCCTCATGGACTGATTGGGGCGCGCTGGATTTCGAGGCGATGCTCAAGCGCGCTCAGCGCGAATTTCCCGGCCAGCCCATCGACGTCGTCGGCCACAGCTTTGGCGGCTGTGCGGCGAGCCTGGGAGCCTCAGGGCAGCTGATTCGGCGCATGGTCACCGTCGGTGCGCAATTCGCCTACTGGCGCGACTACGCGCCCGCTCATCGCTGGCGGATGTTCGGCAAGTGGCATGTGGTGATGCCGCTGATCACCATGATCTATGGCTACTTCCCCGGAAAGCGTCTTGGCTGGCTGGAAGACACGCCCGCCGGGGTGGTTCGAGACTGGAGCACGCCCACGCGCCGATATGAAACGCGGCCCAGCGGTCGCACGCTGGCCAAAAAACCAGGGGCAACGATGAAAGCCAGGACACTGGCCATCAGCATCACAGACGATCCTTACGGCACGATCCCGGCCATCGAACGCCTGCTCGGCTACTTCAGCGGCGGTACGAACACCCACTGGCGAATCGCCCCCGAAGACATCGGCGAAGCAGAAGTCGGACATTTCGCCTTTTTTCGCAGCGCATACCAAGCCACACTATGGCCCATTGCATTGTCCTGGCTGCAGAGCGGTGAACTGGCCCCCGATACCCCCGGGCGGACAGTACCGCGCAGCGAGTCCTTTTAACGCACGACGGATCAAAACCATGGCCTCCGCCAACAAGCAGCAAAAACGCGCCACCCGCGCCAAAGCCAAGGCCAAGCAGAACCGCACCCAACGGGCTGCCGCGCCGGTCGAGCTGGACCCGAACGATGATCGCATCGACTTTGAATCGGTGGACCTCACCGAGCTGTTCAAGAAAATGATCGACGCTGAAAAAACCAGCCAGCAAGCCATGTGCATCGCTTTCCTTGAAGACCCATTGCTGGAACTGGTGTACGAGCAGGAAGGCGAAGAAGGCGCGATGGACTTCATCCTCGCCGCGCTGATCGAGTACCGCCAATGGTCCACCGAAGTCGATGAAGCCGGCGCCCTGGCGTGGATCGAATCCCCGGCCTTCCAGGCCGACTATGTAGCGGCCTCCGACATCATCGCAGCCCAAACCCAACAGAAACCGAACTGAGTTCCCATGGCCTCCCTGAACAAGCAACAGAAACGCGCCAAGCGCGCCAAGATCAAAGCCAAACAGATCAACATCCACGGCAGAAAACCAGCCGCGCTGGACGATGACTTGGGTGAAATCGGCGAACCGATCCCGGAATACACCCTGGCGATGTTCAGCAAGATGCGCGACGCCGAAGCTGTCGGCCGCAGTGAAATGCTCTCCGTGCTGCTGACGAACCTCGCCTTTATCATCATTGACCATCCAGAACTGCTGGACATGGAAAACGCCGACGACGAAGGCATGGCCGCCACTCACCTGGCCGCCGACATGTTGATCGACTACCGCATGTGGGCCGACGGCATGGATCGCGAAACCGCCCAGGCATGGCTGACCGACCCGCAATTCATCACCGACTTCGGCATTGCGCTGGACAGCTATCGTCAGTCGCCGGATGCGCAGGAAGAAAAGGGCGAATAAAAGCCCTCAGAAATAGAAACGGCCGCTTGTCATCACTGACAACGGCCGTTTTTTTTACAAACCTGAAAACAACAATCAGGCAGCCACAGCATCCAGACGTGGAATTTCCATCCCGACCTTGGCACTGGCATAGCTCAGATCACCGCTGGCGATGGATTGAGCCTTGAAACCGGCGCCGATCAGGTCGCGCACGTACAGCTTGTTGTAGATGAACATGAACACGAAGTTGCTGAGGCCGAATGTGAAGCAGGCCACGATGAACATGATCGCTGCCCACTTGATGTCGCCACGGAACAGTGGCGGCAGGAAGCCGAAGAAAAACACGGTCCACGAGAAGCCGATCGGGGCTTCCTTCATGGCTCCGGTATTAGGGTTTTTGAACACAACCGATGTAAACGCCATGCCTGTCTCTCCTTGATGCCCCAATGGGTAAGCTGAATGGCCGGGCTAGCTCCATGCAGCGCTGGCTCGTGGCTGTCGCGCGAACGGCAGGCGCACGCAAATGCATCTGTGACACGCACCAGATGAGGGAGCAGGCAAGAAAGGGTCGAGGGGCTTTAGCCGGGAAGGCTGGGGCGTCGAACAATCCGTGTCCTGAAACTCCATTGCATCCCGCAACAGCAAGATACACATTCGGCAAGGAGGCTACTATCTCGACATCATCGTGTCCATCAGGGAGCAGGCCGATAAACCCCCTGAATGAAAGCAAAAACGACCGCGATCATGGCTGATGGCGGTCGTTTTCAGTACATCGACAGTGTGCGTAAAGCTTAGCGCGCCACTGCGCCAACCAGTTGCTCATTGCGACGACGGCGAGCCACCAGCAAACCGGTAGCAACCACCAGAGCACTCAGCAAACCGGTCGCGAGGATCTCCACACGGTGGGCGTCCTGGAACAGCATGATGGTCAGGGCCGCGACGATGAAGACGATCACCGCGTAGGTCAGGCCCGGGAACAGCCACATGCTGAAGGCGATTTTTTCACCGCGGGCCATACGCTGTTTGCGCATGCGCAGTTGCGAGATCGCGATCACCAGGTACACCAGCAACGCGATGGCGCCGGAGCTGGCCAGCAGGAATTCGAACACGGCGGCCGGAGCCACATAGTTGGCGAATGTTGCCAGGAACGCTGCGCCCGTGGACAGCATCACCGCCCAGTATGGCGTGCCACTTTTGTTGGTGCGCGTGGACACGGCCGGTGCATCACCGCGCTTGCCCAGGGAGAACATCATGCGCGACGAGGTGTACAGCGCCGAGTTCAGGCAGCTGGTCACAGCGACCAGTACCACGATGTCGACGATCATCTTGGCGTTCGGGATGCCCATGCGCTCAAGTACGGTCTGATAGGAACCAACGCTGGCCAGAACCGGGTCGTTCCATGGCACCAGGGCCACGACGATGAAGATCGAAACGAGGTAGAACAAACCAATCCGCCAGATCACCGAGTTGGTGGCCTTGGAGATTTGCTTGCCAGGGTTCTTCGATTCTGCGGCCGCGATGGTCACGATCTCGGTGCCCATGAAGGAAAACATGGTCGTCAGGATCGCGCCCAGTACCGCGCCCATGCCGTTTGGCAGGAAGCCCTGAGTGTCGAAAATGTGCGAAACGCCGCTCACCTGGCTGTTCGGCAGGAAACCGAAGATCGCCGCGATGCCCAGAATGATGAAACCAATGATCGCCACAACCTTGAGCAGGGCGAACCAGAACTCGAACTCGCCGTAGTTCTTCACGCTGAACAGGTTAGTGATAGTCAGCAGCATCGTGATGACCAAGGCGAAAGCCCAGATGTCCACGCCAGGGAACCAGGCGTGCAGGATGGTCGCGGCGGCGTTGGCCTCCAACGGGATCACCAGCACCCAGAACCACCAGTACAGCCAGCCGATGGTGAAACCGGCCCAGTGACCGATCGCGCGATCGGCGTATGTCGAGAAGGAGCCGGTGTCTGGCGAGGCAACCGCCATTTCACCCAGCATGCGCATCACCAACACCACCAGCATACCGGCGGCGGCATAAGCCAACAGCACGGCCGGGCCTGCTGCAGCAATAGCGTGGCCCGAGCCAACGAACAGGCCGGCGCCGATAACACCGGCAATCGACAGCATGGTCACATGACGCGGTTTGAGCCCCTGTTCGAGGCCGTTAGAGCTTTGGGTATTGCTCATTGAAACTACCTTTGTAAGGAAAAGCGAATGCGTGCATCCCGTCGTGAACTCTCTTCTGTAAAAAGAAACCAACGGGGCGTTCCGGAATCTGCACGCAATAATTGCGCCAAAATGTTTCAAAACCCTCTAACCCGGCGATCTCACCCTGACCGGACAGTCATCGCAAGTCATTGAAAATAATGGCACTTCGCCAGAAGCGTTACCCTGCGACCCACTTAAGGAACGAATCTGCGCACCGGAAACACACCCAACAAATGCTCAACGCACAATAAAAGTGCGGATCAGGAACGTTTGGCCGGTTAGCGCTTCCAACACCCCGCCAAAGCTGGCAACATCGCGCCCTTTTTTACGGGACAGCCGCGCCACATCGGGTTCAAACGGCTGTTCGGTTGATAGCAGCGCGACAGTCTGCTGTACCGATGCGACAACCTGTCACATGCCACCCGTTTACCGCCCGTAGCGCTGTTGGCTGCCATTCAGACGCTATGCTAGGTTGGCCGCCTCGCCAGGAAGGCCCGCCAACAGCAGGAGCGCAACATATATGAGGAACGCACATGGCTGAGGCCACGCCCGCGCTTGAAATCCGCAACTTGCACAAACGCTACGGACAGCTTGAGGTGCTCAAAGGCATCTCGCTGACCGCCCGCGACGGCGATGTGATCTCGATCCTGGGTTCCTCCGGTTCCGGCAAGTCCACGTTCCTGCGTTGCATCAACCTGCTGGAAAACCCGCATCAGGGCCAGATCCTGGTGGCCGGCGAAGAACTCAAGCTCAAAGCCGCCAAGAACGGCGAACTGGTCGCGGCCGACGGCAAGCAGATCAACCGCCTGCGCAGCGAGATTGGTTTTGTGTTTCAAAACTTTAATCTGTGGCCGCACATGAGCGTGCTCGACAACATCATCGAGGCCCCTCGCCGCGTGCTCGGCCAGAGCAAGGCCGAAGCCATCGAAGTCGCCGAAGCCTTGCTGGCCAAGGTCGGCATCGCCGACAAGCGTCATGCGTACCCGGCGCAACTGTCTGGCGGCCAGCAACAGCGCGCGGCCATTGCCCGCACGCTGGCGATGCAACCCAAGGTGATCCTGTTCGACGAACCCACCTCCGCCCTTGACCCGGAAATGGTCCAGGAAGTACTTAATGTCATCCGCGCACTGGCCGAAGAAGGCCGCACCATGCTGCTGGTCACCCACGAAATGGGTTTCGCCCGTCAGGTGTCCAGCGAAGTGGTGTTCCTCCACCAGGGCCTGGTAGAAGAGCAAGGATCGCCACAGCAGGTGTTCGAAAACCCGCTTTCGGCGCGCTGCAAACAATTCATGTCCAGCAACCGCTAACGGAGCTACCCGCATGCAGAACTACAAAAAGGTCTTCCTGGCAGCCGCCGTCACCCTGGCGTTCAGCGCCGGTGCCATGGCAGAAACCCTGAAGATGGGCATCGAAGCGGCCTACCCGCCGTTCAACAACAAAGATGCCAGTGGCAATGTCGTCGGCTTCGACAAGGAAATCGGCGACGCCCTGTGCGCCAAGATGAAAGTCGAATGCACCGTGGTCACCTCCGACTGGGACGGCATCATTCCGGCCCTGAACGCCAAGAAGTTCGACTTCCTGATCTCCTCGATGTCGATCACCGATGAGCGCAAGCAGGCCGTCGACTTCACCGACCCGTATTACTCGAACAAGCTGCAATTCATCGCCAAGAAAGACGTCGACTTCAAAACCGACAAGGATGCGCTGAAAGGTAAAGTGATCGGCGCCCAGCGCGCGACACTGGCCGGCACCTGGCTCGAAGACAACATGCCTGGCGTTGAAACCAAGCTTTATGACACCCAGGAAAACGCTTACCTCGACCTGACCTCCGGTCGTCTGGACGGCATCCTGGCGGACAAATACGTCAACTACGAGTGGCTGAAAAGCGACGCCGGCAAACCTTACGAATTCAAAGGCGACCCGGTGGAAGAAAGCGACAAGATCGGTATCGCCGTTCGCAAGAACGACCCGATCCGCGAGAAGCTGAACGTCGCACTGAAAGAAATCGTTGCTGACGGCACCTACAAGAAGATCAACGACAAGTACTTCCCGTTCAGCATCTATTGATACTGACCTGCCGGACCGGTGCCGTTTTCTGACGGCGCCGGTCCCCGGCCTTGCCTGCCGCGATTTGAAAAGAAATCCATGATTATCGACCTCTACGGATTCGGCCCGGCGCTCGCCGCTGGCGCGCTGATGACTGTGAAACTGGCACTCTCGGCCCTGTGTCTCGGGCTGGTGCTCGGTTTGCTCGGCGCCTTGGCCAAAACTTCCCCGTACAAGCCGTTGCAATGGCTTGGCGGCACTTATTCGACACTGGTACGCGGCATTCCGGAACTGCTCTGGGTGCTGTTGATCTACTTCGGCACGGTCAACCTGATGCGTGCCCTGGGCGAGTTTTTCGGCAACCCCGACCTTGAACTCAATGCCTTTGCGGCCGGCGTGATTGCGCTGGGCCTGTGCTTTGGCGCCTACGCCACGGAAGTGTTCCGCGGTGCAATTTTGGCAATCCCCAAAGGCCACCGCGAAGCCGGTGTGGCACTGGGCCTTTCGAAATTTCGCATCTTCACCAAGTTGATCATGCCGCAGATGTGGCGCATCGCCCTGCCCGGCCTGGGCAACCTGTTCATGATCCTGATGAAAGACACCGCGCTGGTGTCGGTCATTGGCCTGGAAGAAATCATGCGTCACGCGCAAATCGGCGTGACCGTGTCCAAACAGCCGTTCACCTTTTATATGGTGGCCGCGTTCATGTACCTGGGCCTGACGATTCTGGCCATGACGGGCATGCACTTCATGGAAAAACGCGCCGCTCGCGGCTTCGCGAGGAGCACCCAATGAACTGGGAAGTCATCATCAAGTGGCTGCCGAAACTGGCTCAGGGCGCAACGCTGACCCTGGAACTGGTGGCCATCGCCGTGATTGCCGGCCTGTTGCTGGCGATTCCGCTGGGCATCGCGCGTTCGTCACGCCTGTGGTGGGTACGGGCATTTCCCTACGGCTATATCTTCTTTTTCCGTGGCACGCCGTTGCTGGTTCAGCTGTTCCTGGTCTACTACGGCCTGGCGCAGTTCGATGCGATCCGTAACAGCTCGATGTGGCCGTACCTGCGCGATCCGTTCTGGTGCGCCACGGCGACCATGACCTTGCACACCGCGGCCTACATCGCCGAGATCCTGCGCGGGGCGATCCAGGCGATTCCACCGGGGGAGATCGAAGCGGCGCGGGCGCTGGGCATGTCCCGGGCGAAGGCGCTGTTCTACATCATCCTGCCGCGAGCGGCGCGCATCGGCCTGCCGGCGTACAGCAACGAAGTGATCCTGATGCTCAAGGCCAGCGCGCTGGCCAGTACCGTGACCCTGCTGGAACTGACTGGCATGGCCCGCACCATCATTGCCCGGACGTATTTGCCGGTGGAGATCTTCTTCGCCGCAGGCATGTTCTACCTGCTGATGGCCTACGTGCTGGTTCGTGGCTTCAAGCTGCTGGAGCGCTGGTTGCGCGTCGATGCCTGCCAAGGGCGTTGATTCCCACGTGTTGACGGGCGAGGCCCTGCTCGCCCGCTTCATGGCGCTGGATGCTTTTCTGATCGAGCATCAGGCGCTGTGGAAGCCTCGACCGTTTACCCATCTGCAACTTCCTTGGGAAGCGTCCTACCCGGAGCTGGCTGTATGGCTACGCGGGCGGTCGCTGGAAGACGCGGAAAACAGTCATAACCAACCTTGCCTGCTAAATGCGCCGGAGCCGTTCGCTTCGCTGGCGGCGCTATCCCTTGAGCTGGGTTCGGTGGGTGAGCTGCCGGCACACACGCTGGAGACCGCTGGGCATCGATTGAATGTCGATGTGCCGGGGCGCAAGTGGCAGCAGATCGAGGCGTTTGCCAGCCGGTTGTCGTTTGCTGCGCCACCGATGCATTGGCTGGATTGGTGCTCGGGTAAAGGCCACTTGGGTCGACGCCTGCTGCAAACCGGTCAGCAGCTAACGTGCCTGGAACATGATCCTGCACTGGTGCTAGGCGGTCAGGCACTCAGCCAGCGCCATCAACTGCATGCACTGCATGTCGAGCAGGATGTGCTGGCACCCGGCGCCGCCTCTTTGCTGAACGCCGATCACACACCGGTCGCACTGCATGCCTGTGGCGATCTGCATGTGCGATTGATCCAGCTCGCCAGCGCCGCCGGGTGCAAACAAATGGCCATTGCGCCGTGTTGCTATAACAGGATCAGTCTTCCTGCATATCAGCCAGTTTCCGCTGCCGGTTTGCGCTCCGACCTACAGCTGTCACTCGACGATCTCTCACTCCCGATGAGCGAAACCGTTACCGCCGGTACCCGCGTCCGACGTCAGCGCGACACGTCCATGGCCCGACGCCTGGCCTTCGACCTGCTGCAACGGCAACTGCGCGGTGTTGAGGAGTACCTGCCCACGCCTTCTCTGCCGAGCGCCTGGCTGGACAGATCATTCGCCGACTACTGCCACCATCTGGCCGCATTCAAAGAGTTATCCACAGTCGGCCCGCAAGACTGGTCAGCGCTCGAAGCCGCCGGTTGGCAGCGACTGGCCGAAGTGCGCAATCTGGAGCTACTGCGCGGACTTTTCCGACGCCCGCTGGAGCTTTGGCTGAACCTTGATCGAGCACTTTTCCTCTCTGAGCAGGGCTATACCGTTCGCCTCGGCACCTTTTGTGAAACCCCACTCACGCCGCGTAACTTCCTGTTGCTGGCGGAACGCGCCTAAAACAGCCACAGCCTGTGGATAACTCTGTTGATGAAATATCGTGGATCCAATGTTTACGCCTGTTTCAGGGCTGAAACCAAACTGTTCAATTTTCGTACACCCGAATAAAAAACCGGAAAAACAGGCATTTGCGAGAAAATGAGACTGGATCCACATTTTCGATCTTAACCGCGTGCATCGCCTTCCCCGTTGTGCATAAGCATTAATTCAAAAGAACATAAACGCCCCGGAAATCCTCAACTATCTTTGCCAAGCGTCAGAATTCTCTGATGTCAGGGACAGCAAGGAGCTGGGAAAACATGAGCACATTGAACAGTGCACAGGAAGCCGTCGATACCGTCGCCAACGAAGCCATTGTCGCTGCGTTGCAGCAAACCTTCGCGGTGGGCGGCGCCATCATCAACAACGCAACGGGCGAGGTCATCGCCGCGCTGCACAACAACGTGCTGATGCCTTTCCCTGGCAGCGGCACGACTTACTTTCTACCCCACGACCCGACCGCCCACGGCGAACGGCAACTGGTGGACTGGTACTACGAAAACGTCGCACCACTGAACCTGCCACCGCCCAATCAACTGACCGTCGTCACCACGCTCGACCCGTGCGCCATGTGCGCCGGTTCGCTGCTGACCGCAGGATTCAACGTCGCCGTCAGTGCGATCGATGACTACGCGGGTATCAACTACAACAGCCAGTTCACCTTTCCATCGTTGCCGCCGCAGATCCGCCAACAGGCGCAGGACACCTGGGGCTATTACGCGATTGCAGCGCCAGTCAGCCGCGCCTATCAGGGTTCGAACAGCCCGGTGTTCGGCGGCCAGACCATCGACTCGGCGGCGTATTTCTTGTGCAGCTCGATCTTCTCCGCCAGCGTCAACACCGTGCGCGACGCCAGCAACAACAGCGGCCTGCCGCCGGATCAACTGCAAAACCCCGCCACCCTGCCGGCGAATAGCAAAGTGCGCCAGGCACTGACAGCCCTCAGCCCATTCGCACTGACCGTGCAATCGGCGAACCCACGGGATCCCGGCGCGGAACTCGCGCCTCCCTTGCTGAAAACCGCGCAGCAAAGCACGGTGTTCAACTCGGTGGCGCTCATCGACCCGTTCGGCAACCTGCTGGTGTGCCTGGGAGGCGTCGAGAACCAGTCGCCGATTCGTACAGCGTTCATGGAAACGACCCGCAGCTATGCGGTCATGCGCTGGACCCTGATGAACGACCCCGATCCGGTGGTTCGCGAACAGGCAGCGCAATACCTGACCCATCCGAAGTACGGCACCTTCGTCTTCCTCTATGCACCTGATCCAACAACGCCCCAGGCCGTGATGACCTTCGGCGCCTACGGTTCGACCATGGAAGGCCCCGTGCCGCAGAGCTATCCGTCGAACCTGCAATACGTGCTGCTGCCGGGCAATACCACCGCGCAAGCGTTGTCGACACTGGCCCAGAACCTGCCGCCGTTCTATACGCAAAGCGTGCAAGTGGCGCCTGCGCAGGTGCTGAGTCAGGACCTGATCAACGCGGTTAAAAACGGCGTGTAATGCTACTTCGGCCAGCCCCGCAGATGCGTCTGCGGGGCCGGTCTTACGCCTGCGCAAAAATAGTCTGAATTCAGGGGTTTACAGAACCAACGCAATCGATATAATCGTCGCCCTAACACGCCGGTATAGCTCAGTTGGTAGAGCAACTGACTTGTAATCAGTAGGTCCCGGGTTCGACTCCTGGTGCCGGCACCACATTAGGCTCCATTGCATTCCACCGAATGCTCTGGAAGCCCCGAAAACCCGCCCTTTGGCGGGTTTTTTCGTTCCAGGACCCTCTGTCGGGATCCAACAAAATCCCCCTTCCCCGAGGGTATGTTAGGGGTACTGCGATTTTCCGGTCAGGAGCGCGTACCCCTATGCCACGTCTAGCGATCCCTCTCAGCGACCTGCAATGCCGCACGGCCAAAACCCGCGAACGCGCCTACAAACTGTTCGACGGCGGCGGCATGTACCTTTTCGTCAAACCCAATGGCGTGAAGACCTGGCGCTTGAAGTACACCAAGCCCAACGGAAAGGAAGGTACGCTCATCATCGGCAATTACCCCATCGTTACCCTTTCCGTCGCACGACGTAAGCGAGACGAAGCCAAGGCATTGCTGCTCGACAACCTCGACCCCATGGAAGAAAAGAAGAAGGCCAAGATCGTAGCCCAGCGGGCGGCACTGCTTTTCGAAACCGTTGCTCTGGAGTGGCACGCCGACATGTCCCGTCGCTGGACCGAAGGACACGCCAAAACCGTGATGAGCCGACTGCGTACCCACGTCTTCCCGCTGATCGGCCAACGACCCATCGCTGAACTCGATACCCATGACCTGCTAGAGATCACCCAGCGCATCAAGGAACGCGGCACCATGGATGTGGCGTTAAGGGTACAGAACTACTTATCCACCATCATGCGCGGGGCCAAAAGAGCCCGGCAGATCACCATGAACCCGGCACTGGATCTGGCAGGCTCAATTCACGCGCCGCGCACAGTCCATCGCCCGGCCCTATCCCTCAACCGCCTACCCGAACTGCTACACCGGATCGACAACTACAACGGTCGCGAGCTGACGCGCCTTGCCGTCCTGTTGACGTTGCATGTATTCGTCCGCTCCAGCGAACTACGCTTCGCTCGATGGAGTGAGTTCGACCTTCAACGCGCCATGTGGGAAATCCCAGATACGCGCGCACCGATTGAAGGGGTACGCAACTCCACACGAGGGACCAAGATGAACGGCGACATTCAAATGGTTCCGCTATCGCCGCAGGTCATCGAAATACTGGAGCGCCTGCGCAGCCTCAGTCGTTTTTCAGAGTTAGTGCTCCCGGGAGACCACAAGTACTGGAAGCCCATGTCCGAGAACACGGTGAACACCATGCTCCGCAACGTCGGCTATGACACCAGCAAGGACGTGTGCGGCCACGGCTTCAGGACCATGGCCTGTAGCGCCCTGCTGGAGTCCGGGTTATGGACCGACGCAGCCATCGAAAGACAAATGAGCCACAAGGAACGCAACCGCGTGCGCGCCGCGTATATCCACAAAGCTGAATTTCTGGAGCAGCGTCGGCTGATCATGGCGTGGTGGAGCAACTACATCGATGCTAACCGCCATGGGCATGTGACGCCCCACGAATTCGCTCATCCAGTCGGCGACAACATCACCGCCCTACAAAATAGCCGTGGCGCATCCAAACATGGGTAAGCCAATGAGATCACCGCAGCCCGCCCTTCCACGCGGGTCCATCCAAGCGGGGCTGCAAAGCCGCCCCGCTTGGATGGACCTCACTTAAAAAATCTAAAGCCCACGCAAACTGTCTGTGGAAAACCACTGATTTCCACCGGTGGATAATTTCATCCACAGCCGCAGAACTCCCGAAAATTCGAGCCTTGACCCGAATTATCCACAGGCGTAGAAAAGATCGGGCAAGTGCTGTCGTTGACAGCAACCCAGGTAGCCAGAACCTTTAAGGCTACGCCACACCGTGGTGGTTCTCCCAAAGTGCGATTAGCGTCCGGCGGCTCGCACGGTCGCTCACCGAGTGATGGATGCCTACTTCAGATCGTTGCCATTGCGGCAAATACATCCCCCTACCCAGCTGCCCTGCAGCAACCTTTCCGCTTGGCCATTTCACTGCGCCAACCTGCGCCCGTCTCTTTCTTCTGGAAAGAGACGGGCGCTCCTACCGCTGCTGCAGCCCAGCTCGTACAAGGCTTTGCGGCATTCCCCCTCGTGACAATCGGCGTGACAAACACCGAAGTCACCAGCAACAGCGATGCAGATGATGGTGCCGCAGCCCACGGAATGGGCTGCACCTGACTGACAGTCAGGCATGCCCCAGCCATTGCATCACTGCCTTCACCCGACTCAGGATCTCACGGCACCGGTCTCGTCAGCCAGTGCAGCCTCTACCCGCCCACTTCTTCGGAGGTGTTCAGGAGGCCAGATCATGAGATGCCCAAGCTCCCGGTCGTAAGGAGCCGTCAGTCCCGCGTTAGTGGACATCCCTCACAGGTCGCAGGGGCCTTGATCCCTGATAACACTCAACATCCGTGGCGGGATGACGTGGGGAAGGTTTTAAAAGTTTTGGCTTCGAGAGGAGTTCGATCATGGCACTGGTCGGTAGACGTGACGGGCGGAACTTTGGCTATGGGCGGCAATTGAGCTATGCCGGACCGCAGGCATTGCGCGATCTGTTTGGCGGCGGGCACTACGGCACGGTCAAAGCGCACAGTGATCGCTGGCAGGCGTTTGTTCGGTGGTGTCGATCGGAGCATGGACCAGGATTTAACGATGCGCGACAAATTGATCGGCAGACCTTGCTGGACTACGCCGGATATCTGCGTCAACAAGTTGAACAAAGCGCTATAGGCATCGCCACCGCGCAAAACCGATTGTCCAGCGTGAACCGGACCCTGGCTGCGCTTCGCGGTGATCAGTATGTGAAGATCGTGAGTCCGAGCAAGGCGTTGGGAATGCGGCGCACCTGTGTTCGTCAATCGGTGCCGCAAGGCCAAGACCGCAAACAGGTGAAACGGGTCGTCGACGTACTCTGCGAACACCAAATGCCACGCGCCGCCGCCATCGCTCAGTTGGCGCGAGCCGCCGGCATGCGCTTGCGCGAGGCCATTTTGGCCGACTTACCGCGCTTAAAACGTGAGGCCGAACACTGCGGCAAGATCAATATCCAGGATGGCACCAAAGGGGGCCGCTCAGGTGCCTCGGCACCTCGCTGGATCAGGGTGGATGATCATATTCGCGAAGCGCTGAGATTCGCCGAACAGGTCTTACCCGACGGCAGCCACAACCTGCTTACGCCGAACGAAAGCTACCTCGATTTCCAACGGGAAATCGTCCGCGCCGCACGGGACATCCTCCATAAGCACAACCTCAAAGGCTTCCACGAATTGCGGGCAGCCTATGCGTGCGAACGCTATGAGCAAATCACCCACCATACCGCTCCCATCAACGGTGGCCATTGCTATCAACTCGACCGACGCCTAGATCAGGATGCCCGAGTACAAATCAGCTATGAGCTGGGGCACAACCGTATCGTCGTGGTGGCCGCTTACATTGGTGGTCGAGCATGAGCACGGCATTCGATATGAATCTGTTCCTGGCGGGTGTCCTGACCGGGTCGCATACCACGCGCCAACGCCACCTGCGTCAGGCGAAGGCTATCCAAACAGCAATCGCTGAGCGCTGGCAACGCGACAATCCATGGACTTGGCAGAGAAAACACCTTGCGTGGTTTTTGAATCACCACCTAATCCAGCACACTGAATCGACGCGCTATTACTATTTGCTGACCATGCAATTACTCACTCATCGCCTAGGAAAATCCTGGAAGTTCACCGCCAAGCGAAGATCAGAAAACAACCATAGCTGACATACTACTTTCAGGGTAACAAGTGGTTGTCGTTGATATCACACTGCGCAATCCAACTGAACAGCCTGCTTTCCCGAGATTGTTGAAGCATATCGCGACACAACGATTCTCTTTTAACCAAGCACTGACTCTAAGGAGAATCGGGGATATTGTGTTCGAGTGGTTGCCTGAAGCACGGGACTCGCCCTAGGCTTCTTAAATTAGGGGGACTGCCAAAAAGTTCGTGCAGCAGACCATTACCTCACCTAAAAAGTCCGATTTTATGTTTTCGATGTTCGAGACAACGGTGTATTGCTTCTTCTCCAGCCAAGCCCATACGTCCGCTTGAGATGTTGAGCTCAATTCGGTCTCGTGCTCTAGAAAATCCCTGACTAGTGGGCTATAAAATATTGCAGAGGGCTCAGAGGGCGTAATACGATAGGTTGGGCCGTAGGATCTGGCTTGAGAGAAATCTGTAGAGCAGATTATGGTTGTGCTTCTGGCTTTGATACCAAATCGCTTGAGAAACCATGCATCAGCGTGATCGTGGACTTGCAAGCTAGTTTCGCGAGGGATGCGAGGGGAATGGCGAAAAATATTAACTTGTTCGGCCGAACTCAGTGGCTCAGCGAAGCCCCGATATAATGAAGGCATTCCGTTTCCTATTTGAGGCTTTCGCACGCATGCTAACCGGCACCAGTAATGCCGTCAAAGAAAAAAATTTCTTTGACATGACAGGCCTTTCCCTTCTAGAGGGAAGGTATAGACTTCACAAGGAAGTCTCAGGCGGAAAAAGCTCGACAGGGTTCTTTGGTGTAGATGAAGAAACAGGCAGAGATGTATTCGTTAAGTTTTGTATCTTTCCTCGCTCTGAGCTGGAACGAGCAAGATTTAGAAATGAGGCGAGTTTTCTGAAGGGGCAAGCTCTTTTCAACGGAATTATAAAAAAGACACCGGAATATTTGGCAGGCGGTGAACTGTTTGATGGAAAGATCCTCTACTTGGTCACGGAAAGGATTCATGGAACACTTCTGTTAGACTGGTTTGGAGAAAAGTTTTGCAATGCGTCTCTGAAAGATCGGCTCACGGTAGCGTACCGAGTATTTGGGGCCGCCGAACATTTTAGCATGTTCGTAACTCACCGAGACTTGCATCCAGGAAACATTATTCTTCTAAATGAAGATATCGATTTACATTCTAAGCGGCCAGATTATAAAACCATCATTTTGGACTGGGGTCAGTCATATAGCAGAATGCACTTCGAGTACAGCGAAAATGATAGTGACGACATGGTCACCATTCATAATGGCATCGGGCGAGAGATAACCAACTCGTTCTATAATCTACCTCCCGAGACCTTTATCGACTGGGAGGCTTCGGGATCTGAGTACAATAAGTATGATTCTTGGGCTATGGGGCTGCTATTGTATAAATTGGTAACCGGGAAAGACCTGTTCTCTTTCAAAAATATTGGGGAATATGCTGCGGCGCAGAAACGGATTGAATGGGAGGTTAAGTTTGGCTTGTTTGATCTTTCTACGTATGCGACGAGCGCGGCGCCAATACTATCCAAGCTTATTGTGCGATTGCTGCGGAAGGATCCTAAAGATCGGATGTTTATTCAGGAAGCAAGAAATGCGCTGTGGTTTATCTTGGTAGAGGACTTTATGCCGTCAGATTTTGGCATGATTCAGAGATTTCTTGACGCACCTAATTATTTTGATGAAGTTGAGTGGAAACACTTCGACTCTGAGCCCTTCGATTATTTCTGACAGCCATTCGCGACCCTCCTCTGCCGGCCGATTTCGGCCGGTAGCGACAGGCAGAAATCGGCCAAGAGCAGCGTGTCCGTCCCAAATAAGCGGCGAAAAGGGGATCTTCCGAAGGCATCCTAGGCTTTCTGTTCGAACCCTCCATGACCTCGATTACAACGGGCTGCCATCCCCCGCCCGTGACAGCGAGACCTGGAATCAAGCGTATGACAGTGCCGAGTAGCTCAGTGGAGAACCCCAACCCATTACGCAAAGCTGCAAACTCTCGTCACTGACTATCATGACACGCATACTACAATGACTTCAGATATTTTTTAATGGCACTTGACTTACACTGCGACGGTTCAATCTCCTCAATAAAACTGTGATTATTCCTTTGCATCACATCCACAATATAAACAGCTAGCTCTTCATCAGTGACAGACGCTATCATTGACTCACAGGTGTTCATAGCTGCAAATCTGTTCATCTGATGGGCACTATCAATAGCCAGCTCAAGCGCTCTAGCTCTAGCTCGATGGGAAACATCTTCCCCTTCAAATATCACCTTCATGTTTTTAGCAATCACTTCAGCAAAAGCCCAACTGTACTGCGCATCGGCGACCATCAAAGAATAAATTTTTAAGAATGATGGTACGTAACTCACCAGTTTCGGAAGTACTAGCAAAGAAATGAAATCACGATCAATCTCTAGGCAAATTCGTATTTTATCATCGTCGTCGAGCAACCCTAAACTATTGATGAACTCAATAACTTTGGCCGAACTGAATTTGTTCTCATTAGCCAGCCGGTCAGATATTGATGATATCAATTGATTGACCTGCCCCAGTCTCCCTCCACGTCCGATGATAACGTCGTAGGCCATCTGGAGCGCCTGTTTCATATCCGATAGATTTTGATATCGTCTCTTCTTATCAAGCTCGCACGCCCTTTCAATCACGTGAAATAACGCTGGATGTATTACCCCCTCCATCAGATAAGTAGGATTTTGTCTGGTAAGTAGAACATATAAGCTCTTGCCGAGCATAAATATGTCGCCGGTTTCATCTGCACCTTTAAATCCACCGTTCCCAAACTCGGGCGGCAGATATCCCTGAGTCCCCCAGAACATTGAGCTACTCGTAAACCTGGACGAGGACCCGGGCTCCATGCCAAGCCCGAAATCCGATACGACGATGCCCCTCTTACCTATTAAGAAATTCTGTGGCTTTATATCTCTGTGATATACGCCCTGGGAATGAAGCTCGGAAATGCAATCAATCATCTGATTGAATATAGATTCTTGCTTTTCAGGGCTACCCGCAATTTCATCGATAATTCTTGTTAAATCGCCATTATGGTAGTAGTCCATCACGAAGTATGGAGGCTCGTGGCGCACATTACTGTCTAGGACGCTAACAACCTTGGAGTTCCCCGCAAACCCCTCCAAAAGCCTAACTTCTCTTCGAAACCGTTTGATGTACTCATCGTCCTCTTCGCGACAATATTTCAAAACCAACCTACCGCTGTTCTCCTTTGTGGCATCCTCTACAAATAAGATCTGCCCCATCCCCCCACTATCACTGCAAACACCGGAAACTATATATCGATCGTCAATTAAATCGCCTGTACTATAGCTCATTACTCGCTCCATACCATGTAAACGTTATAGTACAACGGTACTGTAATCAACGTAGGAAATCACGATTAATCTGTGGCTAATCTCGTCGCCGTCATCCATGGACAAATCCGAACTTTAAGGCGGGAGTCCCTGCAGTATCAGAAAATATAAATTTTGGGAAGATTCTCATTCGCCATAAGCGTGGGTAAGACGGGTAGCTATAGGCTCATCAATGTGTGCAGGTAAACATGTAATATAATTGGATCGCGGCTCTCGATATCTGATAGGTGCCAAGTCTAGCGCGAGCAATTGGTTCGATACAGTCGATGGGGGTGTCCACTGTTGGCCGACTCCTGCCTATTATCCATGGGAAATAATCGGCAACGCTCAAGCTCTCATGGTTTACCATGCCGTATGCTGCTCTGGATGTTTTACGTGCAGACCGACAGCGCTCTGACGTCTTAAAAATCCCTGATTCGATTCCAGTGAAAACCATAACTAGCTGATTTTTTTATAATTATTAGTTTGGGTATGGAAAATTTTCCACCGAATTCCAGACCCGCAGAAAGCCTGGCCCCGTCGACCATTACCGTTCGGCTGGTGCCGCACCATACAAAACAAAGGCTCGCAGCAATGCGGGCCTTTTGTTTTTGCGCTATACGTAACAAGCGACGTAATAAGCGCTACTTCAAAGGTGCGAGCCCCATGGATTGGATGCAGTTTGTTTCGGCGCTAGCGTCCGCCATCGCATGGCCAGCCGCTGTGGTAACGGTCGTTTGTCTGCTAAAAGATCCGATCTTAGGGCTCATTCCCAAAATCCGTAGTTTCAAATACGGCGAGCTTCATGTCGATCTCACCGAGGAGTTGAGGGCAGTCCAGGAGAGTCTCCCGAGCAAGGCTCAGGAACTTCCTGGTGATGAAAAAGCTCCCCTTCCGACGCCTGTTGCTCTTCAACTTGCTGCAGTATCGCCACGTGGCGCCATCCTGCATTCATGGCTTGAAGTAGAGGCGACCGTAGACCTGTTGGCTAACGAACTGGGCTACGAGTTTTCGGCGAAAGCCAGCACCGTAGTGAAGATGCGAGCGCTGCACGATGAGCGAGTCATCGACCCTTTGATCTACACAACCTTTCTACAGCTGTCCAAAGTTCGAAACGATGCAGTGCACCTGACGGATCGGGAGATGGAGTACCAGGACGCCGCGATGATGTGGGGATCATGCTCCTGGCTGATAGAGCGACTGAATGCAGCGTTGCCTCCGAATTCCGCCGAAGCCTGACAGCGCCCTTCCCGTTTCCGACGCTTAGGAAACTGCTGTGTGGTGTAGCGGCGACCAAAAGCCGAAGCTCGATGCCGAGCTCGCGTTCCAGGAATGCGACAGTGCGGCCCGGTGCACGTTGAACACCTCAAGGTACAGGGGCAGATCCTAGCGCGGCCGGGAGGCCAAGGACCTAGATTGCGGTGACCTCGGATCCTACCTCAGCGCCCCGACGCAAACCGGCTTCGCCTTCTAGCACCGTATGTGCCGCAAGCACACGCTAGCCTCCCTCGCCATCTCTGACGCCAAGTTCAGATTTATAACAACTGACCAGAGGATAGCCCAGCAGGCCAAGGAGCTGATCGCCGCCATCGCCTTCGACAAAGGCAAGATTGAAGCCCGGCTAACGCAGCACCGTCCACGATCACGTCATGAACGGTGCAAGCCTAGACGCCCGGCTGATACAGAAGGCCCGCCACTCAGGCGATGATGGGCGGTGCATCGCCGATCATCGGGATCAGGCGCTGAAACCCTCTCCACTGCGTGCCCCCTACCCGCACGGGTCCGTGCCACACAGGTGCCTCACCCTTGGGCCCCCATCGCCACTGCTGAAAGTGGTAGAGCATCATCTCACCGTTCGCATACTGTCCCGCGATAAAACCTTCGCCGAACGCGAAAACACGGGCGAAGCCGTTCCACCCATTGCCAATCTTCACCGGTCCGTCGAGCTTGTTAAGCTCCTGCGAGTGCTTGTGCCAGTACAGATCGCCAGTTTCGTCGATCCCGTAGATCACACCGTCGTCGCCGCCGAACACGGCCGTGTAGCCGGGCCATTCGGGTACAACCACGACGCCGTCACCGAACAAGCCGTTGCCGTTGCGCGGATCACCATGAACCATCCGCTCCAGTGAGCGCTTAATCTGTAGGTTATTGCTGCGCACCCACACGTTGTAGAAGCTCCCCCCACCGCCATTGATATATGTACTGGAGGACCCCAACGGCATGAAGCCCCGTGGTGGGCGAACGCGCGTGGGACCTGCCCATCCGGCGGGCCCCTCGGCAACGTCGTCCTCGCGATACCAGTCGATGGCGCCGTCGTCCAAGAAGGCATACATCACCGTGTTGTAGGTGCAGAAAACATCAGCGAAGTTCTGCCAACCGATGCCCACAACTTCCCCGATCTTGGCGACAGGGGGTGGCTCGACGAGCGCAGTTGTCGTTTCGATTTCAAAGCGACGAAGGTTTCCGTTGGGTTCGATGCCGTACAGTGTCAATCGGTGCGCTGTCCAACCGGGGAACTCCCCGATCCACGGGTCGGCGAGACTGCCGCGGTTCTTGATGCGCGAGACCGCCTCCTCGACCAACATGAGCGTTCGGATCTCGGGCGTTTCGTCTTCCAGGATCGCCTCGTCTACTTCAGCGATGCGTGGGTCGGGCATGCACAATGCCGCCACCGGCCCCGGCCCGACGTGGATATCGACATTGCGAATCAGCTTGCGGCTTCGGTCGATGTCGTTGACTGCGGCGAACCCGTACTCGCAGTTGCCCGCTGGGTTTACGTAGCGGGTCAGGATATCGATCTCGACCCGCACAGCATCACGGAATCTTTCGGCGATAGACACAGGCGGCGTTTCATAGCGGACGAAGTCAGTACGAGTCGACACCCATCGCAGTATCTCTTCGGCATTCGCGACGTAGGTGGCACGCGATCCACCCGCAGTGATTGCCGCCTGCGCGGCAAACGCCCACAGCATCGTTCCGACTGCGAATGACGACAGTGGCATACCCTTGAACCGCGGTGCGGCCTGCCGCCAGTCCGGTGCGGCATCATCGGGCTTGCGGATGGCATCGCTCCACATCCACAGATCGTCGTCCTCGATCATGGCTCGAAGGCGGTCGAGCGTGTTATTGGCGACGTCCGCGGCATCCTCCGGATGACTCAAGAGCATGCGAGCCGAAGCGACTAACTCGATTGTATGTTCCCTAATCCGGTTTAGCCGAGCGCGGTTCTCGCCCTGTGCCACCCGTACTTCGAGTTCACTGAGCCGGTCGTCCAACACTCTGACGTTCTGCTCAAGCTTCCCGACTCGGTCATTTAAAAGCCGGATTGCTTTGTCGGTCTCGCTCTCGCGCCCGAACTGCCACATCTCCATGATGATTTCGTACGCTTTGGCGACGTATTGCACATAGGGAATCGCTGTTGCGACCGTGACGTAGACCTCATCACCTTTAAGCTCTTCAGACATGATAGTGCTCCTCAATTGGATGAAGCACGCGGTCTATCGAGCTTATGGGGTAACCGACGCAAGAGGCCGCGAGTAGAAACGGTAGGCGTCCTATTGCCAAAATCAAATGGCCGCTGACTGTCGGTGACGCGCCCGGGCATTCACCCCCTGTGTTTGGCCGGGAAGTTGTGCGCGCAGGGTTACCATCCAGGACCCGAAGAGCGAATGTAGCGGACTCTATGCAGTGCAGATGCGGTGTCCGTTTGTGTGTTTGCACGCACAAACAGCAGATGGACCTTTGCCAGCACCCACCCCCTAGGTGCCTTCGGCTTTTCATGTTGACCCACGGGAAAGAGGTTAGGAAGGTTAGTTTTTTGCTAATCACTCTGAAAGCCTTGTGCTGTGCGGCTTTGCGGTCGGCGTCCTAGGTTAGCTCTAGGGTTATGAGAGGTAATTTCCTAACCTTTATAACTGTTAAAAAACAGTGAATAAAACCCTTATAAATCAGTAAACTACGATTTACTAACCTTAAACCTAACCATAACTAACCTCCCAAAGTTAGACTTCAAGCCCAGCAAAAACGGAGCCTGCAAGGTACCTCTCCCCCCATTTTCAAAAACTAACCCTTTTCCCGAGCCATCTCTCAGAATCGCCCCACTCTCGCAGGGATTCGCAGGCTTTTTCCGCCCTACATTCGCGCACACAGCCCCCAGGCTGGGCCGGCTTGAACTGAGTGCAGGGGTGCAGAAAAAACGACACATTTAGCCCGCAGCCGTGGCGGGGGGACGACGGCGCGCGCCAGGTGTAGAACTTCCTTTGCACGCACCATTATGGTGCTACACATATCTTGAAGCACGTCACTTCCCCATCCGACGAATGCCCGGACGAAAAGGAATATTCAAAGCAAAAAGCCACTATGTGCCATTGTAGAAAATCGTGTGAAAGGCGAAACTGGGCGTCTAAGGAAGGTCATGGATCGTTCAGCAGGATGCTTTATTTGTTTTAGTCCCTGCATGCTCCCAAGCCTTCTTTATAATGCTTACAACATAGTTGAGAGCAAAGTATTAAACGTCCCCTATTGGAGTGAAGAAGTGCTGAGTGAGGCGGAAGAGAAACAAGCGCAGGTAATTTTCAATCTGCTAAAAGAAGCAACTAGCCAAACAGTTGTTCGTGAGTTTTTGCGAGAAAAAGATATAGCAATTACCGCACCCAACTGGGACGAGCTATATTCCAATCGGATATTGCCTGCGCTTCAATCTAAAAAGCTTAGCCTAGTAGATCTTGCAACATTGCTACAAGATGTAGAAGAGCACGGTAGACAGCATATTTTTCTGTATAAGTGCAGCCCTGCAGATGCACGCGCAATACTTAACAAAATGCGCATTCACTCCATAGCTAAAGACCTTGGAGTTGCAGAGTTGCTGTCCCACCCACTGCACATAGAAATGCCTGAAGAGGCCAAGATTGTCGACATTCGACTTCCAGAGGCCCCGAACGGTACCGGCCCCGTCTCTCTTACCGTAAAGATCAGTGAATGTCGCGAAACCAGCAAACTTGTCAATGATGATTACGACCCAGTAACCAGTTCTCGTACGAAAACTTACAAAGTAACTAAAAAGCGCGCGATTAACATTGCAACATTGACTCTAGATGGGCTTCTTGAAATACGCATTGCGTCACGAGATAACTCAACCAAGTATCACGAGCAAGTTTCAGATGTCATTAGAATGGCAAGCAAATTCTTCCCAATGGATTCTTTTGAAATCCTGTCGCTCAGCAAGGCTAAAGACACCTTGTTTTTGAAAAAGGAAGAATTCGAAGGCATTATTCGTTACAGCAGCACAACTGCTAGAAATGATTATGGCATCGCAATGAACCTTGCAGCGTCAAACCTGTCTCAGAACCTTTCTGAAGATGATGGCTCATCAGCGGCGATGAAGGAATTTTTAGCACAAAAAGGCTTTGTGACGGGTAGCAATATTTGGTTTATAATCAATGGCGAGGAAGAACGGCAAATTCATGTTCTTTTGAATGGTGAAATTAATGAGTTTGCGGTGACTGCGGCTTGTACTCCTGGAGAATATTCATATGTTTGCGGACAGATTCTCTCCCTTAATTAATGCCTTCCCACAGGAGGCAGACGCAATTAGAAGGGTTGCCGAGCACTTTGGCAGCATTGAATTGCGTGATGGGATTCGAGTTCTCGACGTTGAGATGAATCCAGGACGGCTGTTTGACGTGTCTCAAGCAGGAAGCTCCGCGCGATTTGCGAAAGTCACAACTATATTGATACAGGCTGGCATTTTAGAGCGAAAGTATGTAATTAGATCCCCGCTCGGCCCAGCCATTATGGAAGTCGACAGTTGGTACGACTGCCCACTTTCAGTTTATGACCCGCTCCGAGATGTAACAATGGAAGTTAGTGATAACGACCTTGAAACCATGTATAGCGTGGTAAAAGATGGACTGCACTAAAGTTATTGAGCTTGTAGAGAAATTCTGGCACGCCACAGTACCCAATCAAAGAAGGGAAGTTTTTAAATATTTAAGAACTACAGTACCACCAGAGCATCTAACTTTATTTGATGGTCTAGTAGACAACAAGAGAAATGGTTTGCAAGACAGCCCAAACTCTAAAATTCTTGTTTTAATCCACGGTATACATACTGATGGGTCGTGGCAAAAACAGATCCAGGCACAAATGAAAACGGTGCCGAACCTGCAGGTCCACGATTTGGGTTACGACGTAGTAACGGGAATACAGCTTGCGTGTCCATTTCGGTCCGGCCCAATTAACAAAGTCGTCAGAGATATTAGAATAATAAAAAGCGAAGAGCCAATGGCAAAAATTTTTGTGATAGCTCACAGCTTTGGCACGTATATAACTAGCAAAATACTCGCAGAACACCCTGACATTTCTTTCGAAAAAATAATATTGTGCGGTTCTATTATTCGCAGAGACTTTCCTTGGGCGCTTTATGCTAAGGGTATGCGCAAAGAGGCAATAGTCAATGACGTGGGGACAAGAGATATATGGCCGATAGTTGCTACAATTACAACGCTTGGCTATGGCAGCTCTGGTCGTAGAGGATTTCAAAACGGCAGTGTAACAGATCGTTACTTTGATTATGAACACAGCGATTTTTTCGAACTTAAAAACAACCATGCTGAAAAGTATTGGCGCCCCCTGATTCAAGATGAACAAATAGTTCCATCAGCGTGGGATGAACACAAGCCGAAATCAAGCTTCATGCTGCTACTTGCATCACACCCGCTGATTGGTCGCATACCTGTTTTTATAATCTATCTGCTACTCATCCCGACTTTATTTACTATTCTCTGGAAAGGTATTTCCAAGCTAATTGGAATGCTATAAACCTAAATCAAATAACGCCACTGTCCTGTTAGCTAGGGGCACACTTACTACCCTGTCCTAACTCAAAGGATTCGAACCGAATAATTTCTTCGCCCAGCCAGTCATTGACCTGCTGCAATCGGGCCTGAATCGGCTCCAGCTCGTTCATCGCCCAGATCTGCGCCGCTTCCTTGATCGGTCGATTCGATCGGCGAGCATTTTTGGCGTGCCGTTCCCCTTGGTGTTAGTCAAAGATATTCGGACCTAGGATTTAGCATCCGTATCAATATTTTGACGACTACCCACGGTCGAGAATTGCTGGCCCCGGTTCGATTCCACTGAAAGCCATAACTAGCTGATTTATTTATAGTTACTAGTTGGGGTACGCCAAATTTTCCACAGACTTCCAGACCCGCAGAAAACCTAGCCCCGCCGACCACTACCGTTCGTCTGGTGCCGGCACCATACAAAACAAAGCCCTCGTAGAAATACGAGGGCTTTGTTGTTTCTGGGGTTTCATACCCGATTTGGTCACAGCTCTTGTCACAGCTTCTCAGCTGATTGGGAGCTGGCGGCAGCCTTGTTGGCTGGCGCCTCGCTGCACTGCCCATTGATGCGCCCTTCCCTCAGGGGATTGGGGCGCATATTTTGTGGTGGGAGCAAGATGATCTTGTTTCGGCGGGGGGACGTTTCAAACGTCCGGCAAGAGTGCTTGTCGAATCAGCGAAACAGTTCGCCCCGCAAGACTTCCACCACACGCTCCTGCTGCTCGATCGACATGCCTACCCACAGCGGCAGTCGCAGCAAGCGCTCCGAGAGGCTCACCGTGTTGTCCATGGTGCCATGGACACGGCCGTATCGCTTGCCAGCCGGCGAGGAGTGCAGCGGCACGTAATGGAAGACCGAATTGATTCCCTCTCGCTTGAGACCATCGAGCACCGGCTGTCGCGGCACATCTGCGGGCAGCAGCACGTAGTACATGTGCGCGTTGTGCTGGCAGTCGGCCGGCACGATAGGGCGGCGCAGTGCCCCGCTGGTTTCCAGCGGCGCCAGCAATTCGTGATACCGCTGCCAGATGGCAAGCCGCGCCTGCGTGATCTGTTCGGCCTCTTCCAACTGCGCCCAGAGAAACGCGGCAATCATGTCCCCTGGAAGGAATGACGACCCGACTTCCTGCCAAGTGTATTTGTCGACCTCGCCGCGGAAGAAACGGCTACGGTCAGTGCCTTTTTCGCGGATGATTTCTGCGCGCAACACATACTCAGGATCATTGACGAGCAATGCGCCGCCCTCGCCCGAAATGACGTTCTTGGTCTCATGGAAGCTGAAGGCGCCGAAGTCCCCGATACTGCCCAGAGCACGGCCCTTGTAAGCGGCCATGACCCCCTGCGCCGCGTCCTCGACCACCTTCAGGTTGTGACGCCGGGCAATCTCCATGATCGTATCCATCTCGCAACTCACGCCCGCATAATGAACCGGCACGATTGCCTTGGTGCGCGGTGTGATGGCCGCCTCGATCAGCGTCTCATCCAGGTTCAGGGTATCCGGACGGATATCGACGAACACGGGAACGCCGCCGCGCAAAACGAAGGCATTGGCCGTGGAAACGAACGTGAACGAGGGCATGATGACCTCGTCACCCGGCTGGATGTCCAACAACAACGCGGACATTTCCAGCGCTGCCGTGCACGAGTGGGTCAGCAAGGCCTTGCTCGAACCCGTGCGTTCGGTCAACCACTCATGGCACCGCTTGGTGAACGGGCCATCGCCGGCGAGGATATTTCCGAACTTGGCTTCAGCGATGTAATAAAGCTCTTTCCCCGTCATGTAGGGGCGATTGAACTGGATCGTTTTGTCTTCCATCATTTGAGCCTTCGCACGCAAATTTTAATCGGGTCGAACTAGACATCACGTCGTTATGCAACGTGGGGGGCATCCACTCTTTTTCCGGACGACAAGTAGCCTGGAAGCACCGACCGGAAAGCTCACTCCCACCTTGATGAGCAAACACTCCAGCCACATCACGAAACCAAACAGCACATTGAGAGCCTTGGGTACCACTAATTCGGCGGTCTCGCTAGCATTGCACCACTGTAGCTTCTTGGCGCCGCGTGAAATCATCATCGCCGGCAGCAGTTGGCGACGGTCTTCATGAGTGCTTGCCGCTAGGTTCCCAGGCGCTCGGGTAGACACACCCTGGACATTTTGCCTGCGCGACCTGCTGGAAATGGAAAGAAATGCAGAACAACAGCGCCAGTACCCAGAAACGCAACGCAGCCGGTGAAGGTTTGTACGCAAAATTCAGAACAATCGCGACGAAAACCGGTGCCGTCAGCAGGTAGTCATACAGGTACGGATGAATGGTAATGGCCTGCGGCCACAGCAGGCAGGTCATCAAGTATTGCGAAAAAAGCAGGTAGTAGAACATGCGGATGCCGGCAAACGGGGAGGTCCCCGCCGGTGCCGCAACGCCGGCAGGTTCACGCCGTTTGATCATGCGGAAATAGGCCAACTGGGCTACCAGGAACAGGATCGGCACGGCAATGGTCGGAATTGGCCGCGGGTCCGCCGGATCAAGTACCGACTTCAAGATGTTGGTGAAATAAGTGGTGTCGCCATCCAGGCCAGAGCGAAACATATAGCCGCTGTTGGACGTGGTGAAACCCAGTGCCTTCGATATCAGTGGGGACGGCAGATAGAAGGCAACGGCCGCAACGAGGGCCACCAGTGCCAGACGACACATCCGTCTGTCGAGACCGTCGCTGCGGCATGCCCAAACCAGCAAGGCGATGCCCAGCAACCCCGCCGAGATCGGAGAAAACAAGGCAAATAACACGATCACTGTCATGACCGCTCCGGACCGTTCCTGATTTTTCCAGATCAAGAACGCAGCCAGCGCCTGGAGCGCAAATATCAATGGGAACGGATAGTCGACGTTGAATCTGGCCGAAGAAATCCAGAATCCCGGCATCGACACCATGAATACGACCGATAACAGAATCAGCAGTCCCTGACCGAATGCCAGGCGCTTTTCCACCAGACGGGACAGAAAAAAGAACGTAACGCCTGCCAGCGAAATGATATTCAGGAAAGCCCCTGTCATTCTCATCGGCAATGCCGACACACACATTTCCACTTTATAGAGGGCGTACATGTAGAACAGATAAGCCGTGGAATGGTTGGAATACGCGATCTTATTTGCGTAGTGCTCCATCGAATAGAAGACGAGGAAACCGTGCTGCGAAAAAGCGTGTTGATCCCAGATGGGGAACGTGATGTTTCTCAGGCGCTCAGGCGCGTTCACAATCTGGCCTAGCGCTGCCCGAAAGCCCAGTGCGTACACCATGCCGATGGTTATGACGACTGCCAGCAAGTATAAGCAGCAGAAAAACTTATTATTTCTTATAAAGATCATCTTTTCTAATATTCGCAATAAGCTTGGGATAGTTGGTGCCAGTGCGGGAGGCCCAACGCGGCATTTGCTGCCAAACGAAGTAGAATCGGGTAGCGATCGGGGGAATGGCCCGTAGTATAGAAGATTACGGTCAGGCGGCAGCGCAATCATAGTCTATGAAGTACGGCCTGGTGAAGCGCTCCTCGTAGAGAATGGCGAATTGATTCATCGTGCTTTTCCAGTCGTGGGCGGGTGTTGGCGAAGCTGCCAACCACGCGCGCGCAGGCTGCAACGGTCTTTCGAGGCGATTAGTCTTTGATGGCAGGCGCTCGGATGACAAGCCAGTTATTGAGGACGTTACCCCATATCTGACAAACGAGGGCCAGCCTGTTTGGTATGACAAAATCAATATTGATTATGGTGAGACCATCGTTACGGCAATTCAACAAGGCATATCCTCATCTGGTGCCGTGGTGTTTTTCGTTACGCCTCACTTTCTGATGTCTCTTGTTGCAAAAACGGTTAGCTCAAAGCTGCTGGAGCCAGACCCACGCACCAAACCAGGAACACCAATATTCCTGAAAAAGGCAGCCGGGAAGGGCCCGTCACGACGCCCTGCGGTGCTCTCACAATGAAGGCCTGATTCTTGAAGTCATAGCGTCCAAGTGTGATCGCGACGCGCTCCATGAGAAATCTCGTCTATGGGCCGTTCTCTGCCAGTCGTCACTACAGGATGTGCTGGTCAGTGACAATGCAAATGGGTGGTCAAGTCCATCTGGCATCCACCAGCGTAATCACCATGGATGTGGGAGACCGAGAGACGGGACCAAGTCGCAACTCCCTGCTGGGCGTTCACCAGATTCTGATGATGGCAGAACTCTCGGTGAACCGGGCGCTGGACCAACTCGACTCGATTGAATAGAACGCTGCACGCAAAAAGCCACGTTCAAGCTCCGTGGATTTCCTGCCTCTTAAAAAGAGGAACTCCACGGACCCCAATCATTTTTTCGGTGAGCTTTATAGGTATGAAGCACTTCTTTCGTAATCAGCAGTTTCGAGGCTCGATTCCCTGTACCAGAAACAACAAAGCCCTCGTAGAAATACGAGGGCTTTGTTGTTTCTGCGGTTTAAAAACGCAGGCCTTAGTGACTCACGCGACGCTCTAATTACCCTTCTGGCACTGCTCAAGAATGAGAACAGCCCCCGGATAATGAAACCCGGACGTACTGGTAACCAAACCACCCTCTGGATCCGGAAAGTAGGCGGCCATGTAATGGGTCCGCCCACGTGTCTGGCTACTCAACTGCTCATGAAGCTCTTCGTACCAAGCCTTGATGTAGGCCGTGACCGGTTTCTTGCCTGAGTTTTCCAGCAGCTTCTCGAAATCGGAATCGGGAAAGAAAGGCGCGGCGAAAGTAGCTGAAAATCGGTAGTCCGCTTCCTGCACGCTCAACTCTCTAACATCCTTCCAGGCAGATTTCTTTTTCTTGAGGATGTTCTTGCTACGAGCACCTGCTGTGGTGCGTGTGCCAATTCGCTGCCATGCCTGCTTGGCTTCGAATGCAAAGGAAACCTCGGGTGTTTGCACCATCAGATCGGCACGACCGATGCGATGGTTTTTCTCAAGGTTTTCATCAGGGGCCCCGCGCTTGGTCGTGCTGTACTCCTCAAGCGCCGCCCACTGATTGATCCACGCCGCGCCCGCCAGAACACTGATGCTAGTCCTCTCGTTGTACCACCAGGGTGCATCACAGCAGGATTCTCCAGTCGCCTTTTCAACATTGCGCAGGTAGCGGTCAATCGACTTTTTCCACCCCTGCAACAACTGCTGGATATGCTCATCGTGTGCGAAATGTTCTGTGTTGAAACCGTCGATGGTGAAGAAACTCATAAAATTAACTCAACTCCTTTTGGGCGCTGTGGCAGGGATAATTATTGCGAGCCACTATTACGACATCACCCACGATAACACCAGCTAACTGGCTGATTTATGTGGCGGGCAAATAAAAAAACCCTCGCCGCACGACGAGGGTTTTGTTGTTTTCGCAGTTTGGAAAAGCCGGTCTTAGTGACCCGCGCTCTGCCCACCATCAACGTGCAGGATTTCGCCGGTAACAAAGTTGGCGCTATCCAGATAAACAACCGCCTGAGCAATGTCGCTGATCTCGCCCATGTGCCCGACCGGGTGCAGAGCGCCCAGCGCTGCGTGAGTCTCTTCGCCATGCATCGGCGTCTTGATGATGCCTGGGGAGACCGCGTTCACCCGAATCCCGCGCTTGGCGTATTCGATGGCCAGGGATTTGGTCGCCGCGTTCAAGCCACCTTTGGTCAGCGAAGCCAGTACCGATGGCACGCCGTCGATAGCGTGGTCGACCAGGCTGGTGGTGATGTTGACGACGTGGCCGCTGCCTTGTTTTTCCATCTCGGTGATCGCGAGTTGGGTGATGTAGAAGAAGCCATTCAGGTTCACCGACAGCACATTGGCGTAGTCTTCAGCGGTGTACTGCGTGAATGGTTTAGCGACGAAGATACCGGCGTTGTTGACCAGGGTGTCGACGCGGCCAAAACGTGCTATGGCTTCGCGGATCACTTGTTGAGCGACTTCCGGGTTGCCGATGTCGCCGGCCACGGTGAGGATGTCCGGATCGGTGGATGGCTTGATCGAACGGGAAGTGGCGACAACTTTGTAATCCAGATCACGGAACGCTTTAACCATGCCGGCGCCGAGACCTTGGGAAGCGCCAGTAATTACGATGACTTTTTTCGAATTGCTCATGATGAACCTCTACTAATAAATGATGGTTTGAAAAAGTAATGAATCAGGCTTCGGCGGGTTCCTTCGCCATTTGTCTCAACATTTGCTCGTAGTACTCGACCGACTGCGAACCGGACACCAGGTGCCGACCGTTGAGGATCATGGCCGGTACCGAATTGATGCCGTGCTGCTGGTAAAAAGCTTCCAGCTCACGCACTTCTTTGGCGAACGCTCCGGACGCCAACACCTCTTGCGCCGCCGCTGCATCCAGCCCCGCTTCGGCTGCCAGTCGAACCAGCGTCTCGCGATCACTCGGGTTCTGGCCGTCGGTGAAGTAACCGCGTAGCAGGATCTTCTTCAGCGCAACTTGCCGCCCTTGCTGTAACGCCCACAACAGCAGACGGTGAGCATCGAAGGTGTTGTAGAAGTGGGTGCGCTTCTCCAGGTCAAACTTGAAACCGAGTGCTTCACCACGAGCGATTTGCATCGCTTTGCCGGCGGCGACGTCTTCAGCGGTGCGCCCGTATTTGCGCATCAGGTGCTCGACGGCTTTCTCGCCTTCAAGTGGCATGTTCGGGTTCAACTCGAACGGCTTGTAGGTCAGATCCACCGAGACTTCACCCGACACGTTCTCAATCGCCTGCTCTAACGCCGTCGCGCCCAGTGCACACCAAGGGCACACCACGTCGGAGACGAAATCGATGGAGACCGACGCAGTCACGACTTGCCCTCCTTCTCAGCCAGTTGCTTGCGGTACTGGGTGGTAGTGATCCCGGCGTAGCCCCAGTTATCGGTGTCGACTTCTTCGATCACGATGTGGGTCAGGTGCGGGTCCTTCTTGAGGACGCGTTCCAGTGTTTCAGTGATTTCAGCGATCACCTGAGCTTTCTGCTCAGAGGTAACGCCATCGCGGGTAATGCGTACGCTTACAAAAGGCATGAGGAAGATCTCCAGTGACCTGCTCATCGGGATGATGGGTAGGTGTTGGAGCTCAATGTAGGAGTTTGGGGGGTGGGGATAAAGGTGGGGGCGGGAACATCATTAGTTACGTGGTGTAATGCATGACACCAAAACGTGTCGCAATTTTTCACTTTTTGCGACACGTCTTGGAAACAGAATTCGCCGACAGAGCGGAGATCGCTTTTCGTAGGAGCCGGCTTGCCGGCGATGGCGATTTTAAGGACGCCATCGCCAGCAAGCCGGCTCCTACAGTTCGGGGCTTAATCGACGATCACGGTTTCTACGGTGATTTGCTTGAGCGCGTGAAACGGTGCGAGAGCAGCTTCATCGGCGGTAGCCCCGGTAATCAACCGCCACTCCCGCTCAATCGGCGTCCAGTGCTGTTGCCGCGCACGACCGAGTTTGTCGGTGTCGGCGAGCACCACAATCTGCGCCGCCCGTTTGATGATGCATTCCTTGAGATAGGCCTGCTGCGCGCTCGCTTCGCACAAGCCAAATTCCGCGACCACGCCATCCGCGCCGAGGAAGGCTTTGTCGACGCTCAACCGGCTCAAGGTCAACTCCGCCAACGGCCCCAACGTGCTCATGCTCGAACCGCGCAAGTCGCCGCCGATCAGGGTCAGGCGAATGCCCGGCGCATTGGCCAGGGTCATCACTGCCAGCAGGTTGTTGGTGACCACGTGCACGTCTTGTCGCGAGCACAGGTGATGGGCCAGCGCGGCGCAGGTGGTGCCGCCGTCGAGCAGGACGGTGTCGCCGTCCTGGACATGCGCCGCCGCCGCTTGGGCGATGGCGTCTTTCTGTTCCCACTGGCTGGTTTTGCGTTCTTCGAGGGAGGCTTCCGGTTCATGCACGCCGACCACGGCGGTGGCGCCGCCGTAGGTGCGCACCAGGTGCCGTTGTTTGGCGAGCATGGTCAGGTCGCGTCGCACCGTGGCTTCCGAAACCCCGAGGGCCGCGCTCAATTGCTCGACGTTGGCATCGCCGATGCGTACGAGGTCGAGGATGGCGCGGTGGCGTTCGGAGGCTTTCATGGCGGGTCTCGCACGGTGGACGGTGGTCGATCTTACACGACAGCGCCCCTGCGGCTCATCCCCGTCGCGTGGCCAGTTCCGCGCCCTGGCGCAGTGCTTCGAGCAGGCTGCGCTCATCGGCGATGCCTTTGCCGGCGATGTCGAACGCGGTGCCGTGGTCGACCGAGGTGCGGATCACGTCGAGGCCGACGGTGACGTTCACGCCTGCCTCCAGGCCGAGCACTTTGACCGGACCGTGGCCCTGGTCGTGATACATCGCGACCACCAGATCGAAGTCGCCGCGTCCGGCGCGGAAGAACAGGGTGTCGGCCGGCAGCGGGCCGGTGACGTCGAGGCCGCGTTCCTGCAACAGCTTCACCGCCGGGATGATTTTTTCTTCCTCTTCGCCGTAACCGAACAGGCCGTTTTCACCGGCATGCGGGTTGATCCCGCACACGCCAATGCGCGGGCGGGCGATGCCGGCCTTGATCAGCGTCGCGTTGCCGCGCTCGATGGTGCGCTGGACCAGGCCCGGCTCGATCTTGCGGATCGCATCGATGATGCCGATGTGCGTCGTGACGTGAATCACCCGCAGCTGCGGTGCCACCAGCATCATGGAAACTTCATCGACGTTGGTCAGGTGCGCGAGCATTTCGGTGTGGCCGGGGTATTTGTGGCCGCCGGCGTGCAGCGCTTCCTTGTTCAGCGGCGCGGTGCAGATCGCGTCAATCTGGTTGGCCTGCGCCAGCTCCACGGCACGAGCGATGTATTGGTAAGCGGCGTCACCAGCAATGGGCGAGAGTTCGCCGAATGGCAGGTCGTCGGGGATCAGGTCGAGGTCGATGCAGTCGATCACGCCGGTCTCGTAGCGTGCCTCGGAAGCGTCCTTGATGCGGCGCACTTTGGCGCTGCCGCCGACGATCACATTGGCTTGTTCGAGACGGCGCGCATCGCCAATCACCAGCGGTCGGCACTGTTGATAGACGATGTCGTGAGTCAGGCTCTTGACCACGATTTCCGGACCGACACCCGAGGCGTCGCCCATGGTGATGCCGATGATAGGGAGGTAATTGCTCATAGTGTTCATTCGAGTCCTTGGATTCGTGTGCGTTGGGGCGAGGAGCGATCGGCGCTGTCGCTCAGGTGTTGCCATGCCGCATACAAAGCGTGATCGGTGCCGAACGCGCCGGCCTTGGTCACGATGCCGGGACGATGGCCTTGCCGGGAAACAGTCGGGCGGGCGAAGGCAACGCCGGCCTCGATTTCAGTGATGAGTTGCAGGCTGTCGATGCCGACAGTGGTCAATATGGCCCGGGCCGTCTCGCCGCCGGTGGCGATCAGACCGCCGACCTTGGCGAAGTGCGGTTCGACCAGCACAGCCAGCATGCTTGAAAGTTGCGCGCCCTCTTGCGGATCGAACGCATCATCGCGACCGATGCGCAGCAGCAGGTCGCTCCAGCCATCGAGTTGCTCGCCAATGCGCGCCTGCCAGGTTGCCCAATCTTCATGGGCGACGCCCTGGCGAAGGACCTCGGGCGGGACGACCAGTTCGCTGACACCGCCGCGCTCCTTGAGCAGCGCGCATTGCCGCTCGCAGACGCCGGACAGGCTGCCGACGAGGATCAGAATCGGCGCCTGATTTTTTTCCTGCGCGGTCGGTTCGATGGCCGTGAACCGTGTTTCTGAAAAATCCGGAAGGCTGGCGATTTCCCGCGCCAGGCCTCCCGAACCGATCCAGAACAGCGGCTGATCCATCGACGCGGTCAGGCGAGCGAGGGTCAGCAAATCGTCTTCGATTTGTGCATCGACGATCAGCGCTTGCGTGCCGCTGCGGGCGACTTGGGTGATGTGCTGCGCGAGCGCATTTTCGTTGCCGCGCAAGGTCTCGAGATCCAGCCTCGCGGTACTCAGGCCGGCGGCGATGAGCATCGCTTCTACGTCAGCTGGGCGATCAGCGTTTTCGAGCTTCCAGGTATCGGTGGTTTCCAGCGGTTGACCGTTCACGAAGACCCGACCGCCGCGCAACGTGCGCCCCGTAGCAGGGAATGCCGGGGCGACGATCGCCAGGCCGGCCAAGGGTTGCAGGGCAGCAACTTCCGCTGCCCAGTTACCGCGCAGGGTCGAATCGATTTTCTTGTACAACCGCTGCCCAGGCTGATGCAGCGCCTTGAACGCGGCAACGGTGCGCTCGGCAGCCTGCTCCGCAGAGAGGCGGCGAGTGTCCGTATCAGCAGCGATCACCTGAGCATCGGCCGAGTCGTTCAAGGGATCGAGCGTGACGACGGTTTGTAGCCCCACGCTCGCGAAACCAATGGCGCAATCCGCCGCGCCGGACAGATCATCGGCGATGATCAGAATCCTCATCGCAACGCCTCCTGCTTTTGAGGTTCGATCTCCTGCTCAGAGACGACGACAGGGTTGCGCTTTTGTACGCGCTTGGCGACGGCTGCAGTGAGTATCGGCGCAAGAATCGCGGTGACCACCACGCAGGCGGCTACCAATATGGTCGCGCTCTTGGCCGCTTCGGCGTACACCGGATTGGCCGCCGCGATCAGCGCAGGAACGGCTGCGGCGTTCCCGGCGGTGGTAGCCGCAGCGACACCGGCGACGCCCGTGCCACCGGTCAAACGATCAGCGAAGAACAGCGGAATGCCGGTCAACACGACCACCGCAACACCCATACCGAGACCGAGCAAGCCAGCCTGCCAGACGTTGTGCAGATCCAGACTTGCGCCCAGCGCCAAAGCGAAAAACGGGATCATCACCGGAACGGCCTTGGCCAGGAAGTCGCGCATGTCGCGGTCGAGATTGCCCAGCAACATGCCCAGCGCCAGCGGCAGGATGCTGCCCACCAGCGTCGGCCACGGGAACGCCGACAGGCCGGCGATGCCAAGGGTGACCATGGTCAGGAACGGGCCGGACTCCAGGGACATGACCGAGTAGGCACCGACGTCTTCGGAGCGACCGTACTGCCCCATCAGCGCCATGTACAAACCGCCGTTGGTGTCGTTCATCGCGGCGACCACCGCCAACGTCGAGATGCCGGCGAACAGGCCTGACGAAATCGGCTGCTCGCCCAGGAAATGCCCGAGCACGATACCGATGAGCACGGCGATGCCGACTTTGGTAATCAGCAGCGTGCCGCCCTTCTTCAGCAGGTAAGGCGTGGCCTTGATGTTGATGCTCGCGCCCATGCACACATAGAACACCGCGAGGATAGGCAACGCTCCGGTGAACAGCGCGTTGGTGAAGGAGCCGAAAAACTTGGGCGTATCAGGCATGAAGGTGGCGACCAGCGAACCGATCAGCAGGGGCACGATCATCATGCCGCCCGGAATGCGTTCTATGGTGCGCTTGATAGGAAATTGGGCCACGAGGGTCTCCTTTTATAATTGTGGGGTAAGACGTGTTTCACCTCGAAACTGACTGAACCGATCACAATAGTGATTGAATCAGTCAAAATAATCTTATGCCACCCTTACAAATTGCGCAAATCAATCATTCTGAGTGCTCGTTTTGATCATTTTGCGTCGGTAGTCGTTGAGCACCTGATGCGCTTGCCGCGACCTAGAGCCTCGCGCCGCCCACAAAAAAGCCCCGAACCAGTCGGGGCTTCTTCGTTCTCAGCCTCTAATCAGGCCTCGATACGGCAACCGATCATCAGAAAATGTTGATCGGGTAGTCGACGAATACACGGACTTCGTTGCCGCTGACGTTGTACTCGCTCGACTTCTGCGAAACACGCAGGATCGAGCTGCGCAGTTTCACGCTCAGGTCTTTGGCCGGGCCGCTTTGCACGACGTACTTGAACTGGTTGAAGATTTCGCGCTCGGTACCGCCTTCGCTGGTGGAGGTGGTGATGTTGTCGCCGCGCACGTAAGCCACGTTGTAGCTCAGGCCCGGAACGCCGAACGTGCTGAAGTCCAGACCGTAGCCGACCTGCCAGCTGCGCTCGTCTTCAGCGTTGAAGTCGGACCAGTAGGAGTTCGCCAGGTAGATGGTGTTACCACCGTCACCGACGCGACCTTGATCCTTCTGATAGCCGCCGTAGGCGTAGCCCAGGTTGCTGTCGCCGGTGCTGCGCTGGTGAGCGACGGTGAACGAGTGCGGGCCGGTGGCGAAGGTGGCTGCCAGGCTCCAGATCTTGTTGTCATCGCCGGTGGCACCGCTTTCGCGGACGTAGGAATCGTCCAGCTTGGTGCGGTAGCCGTTGAAGTCGAGGGTCAGGGACTGATCCTTGTCGATCGGGAACACGTAGTTGGCGTTCACGTATTGCTTCTTCAACACGTCTTCAACGTCAGACGCGTACACCGCCGCCTTGAACTGCTCGGTGAACTGGTAGCTACCGCCCAATACGTTGATCGACTTCAAGCCACCGCTGTCACGGCCTTCCGCGCTTTTGCGCGATTCGGCGGTGAAGCGACCGGCGTTCAGTTCCAGGCCTTTGATCTCCTTGGAGGTGATCAGCGTGCCGGTATAGCTTTCCGGCAGCAGGCGCACGTTGTCGTAGCTCAACACCGGCAGGGCCGGCATCTGGTCACCGTAAGTCAGCGTGGTGCTGGAGAGACGGAATTTGACCGCTGCGCCGCCCTTCGACAGGTCGTCAGCCGCGTTGCCACTGTCGCCTTTCTTGAAGAAGTCGATGCCTTGCGCGCCGGTGCGACCCTTGCCGCCGTCCAGACGCAGTGCGTACAGACCGAACGCGTCCACACCCACACCGACGGTGCCTTGGGTGAAACCGGACGAGAACGTGCCGATGGCCGCTTGGCCCCACTCGGCTTTGTCCGCACGACCGTCTTTGTAGTCACGATTGATGTAGGCGTTGCGCAGCAGCACTTTTAGGCTGCTGTCTTCAACAAAACCCTTGGATTCGGCCTGGTCGTTAGCCATGGCCTGTGTCGCGCTCAACATCCCCAGAGCGATCAGGCTGATTCGCTTATTCAACATTTTGTTCTTTTCCTTATTTCGGGTTGATACGCGCTGTGTCGAACGGCTGAAACGGCGCTATCGCACTCTTTTTTCACCCGAAAACAAAAAGGCCCGCCCACGATAAATCGCGGAGCGGGCCTTTTTATTTTTTTGAGTCATGGCGGTTAGCCACAGGCGTTGGGGCGAATCCTATCCGCGCCCTTAACCATGTGTCAATTTCATGAATCGTCTGTGATTAGGTGAAAATCGTCTAAGAAATTACTTGTCTACGATTGCCAGCTGCACGGTGTGGCTGTCGACGAATTGTTCGAAATGGGTAACTTTGCCATTGGCGATGGTCCACAAATGGGCGACGCGAGCATTCATCGAGCGGCCGGTGGCTTTGTAGACTCCGCTGTAATTGCCGTAGGCAAACACCTTGTCTCCCTGTGCGACGTAGTCCTCGATCTTCAGCTGAAAACCTTCCCATTCGGTGGCCAGACGCTTGAAGACGTTCTCGACGATGGCGTCAAAACCAACGTAGGTGCCGGCGTAAGGAAAGCCTGCGGCTTCGGTCCAGCGAACGTCATCGGCCAGGGCTGCGGCGGTGTTGCGCGCATTTTCCTGGGAGTTGGCGCCTTCGTAGGTGCTTTTGATCAGGCTCAGGTTATCCATGAAAGGCTCCGGGAGAATTCAGTGGGCGCAGCCGTTGAGGCCGCAGGCCTGAAACTCGGATGTCGCGGCGTCTGCGGGAAGCGATTGACTCAGCCATGCCGCGAAGGCTTGCGGCTTGCCGAGCCACGGGCTGATGTCGATCAACGTGAACTGGCCATCCTGCTCCAGGGCGAAGGTCGGGAAACCATGGCCGCCGACGTTGGCCAACAAGGCGCGGCTGGCTTTGATGTGGCCATCGGTGTCGGCGTTTTCAAACGCTGACAAGAAGGCTTCGGCTTCCAGGCCGATGTCGTTGGCGAGCTCGATCAACACGGTTTCATCGGCGATACGCCGCCCTTCCACGTAATGCGCGCTCTGCAAACGGCCTAACAACTCCAGCCCACGGCCAGCGATCTGCTGCGCCGCGAGCACGGTGGCAATCGGCGGAGCGGAGTCGAACACCGCCGTTTCGTCACGCAGCAACCCTTCGAAATACGCTTCGCCGAATGGCTGACCGGTGTACTCGGCGATGCGCCGGTCGTGGGGCATCACGTAGTCACGCAAACGTGGCGAGACCCTCTGGCGGTTGGCGCCGGTCATCATGCCGCCGCCATGGGCAATCACCGGCAGAACGGCCTGAGCGGCTTGCACCAGTGGTTTTGCGCCGTAGCACCAGCCGCACAACGGGTCGTAAATGTAGTGAAGGATCATGGGAAGGCTCCGGCAAAAAGGTAGGAAAAATCAATGCCGACAGGTTAGCCCTGCGACAGTTTCTGAAAAACGCCGGAATGGCTTTCAGTCTGTTTCATGAATCGGTCGAATGCTGCAAATCCTTCCTGTAACAACCTCGACACAAATTGAAACAATCAAACAAAGGAACTTCTCAGGAATAATTCACGAAAGTAAATAGCAAGCATTACCATTCGCACCCTTCACGATACTACCCAAAATCCTACGGATGCGTCCTTAATGCCTGCTCCATTTCGTCTTACGCCCTTCAGTCTCGGGCTCTCTGCCTTGCTATCTGCCGGTTTTTCCTACGCCGCGCCTACAACCCTGCCGGCTACTTCGATCAGCGCCGAAGCAGAGGCTGACGATCCACGTGTGAAAGAAACCAGCACAGCGACCCGCACGGCCACGCCGGTACGCTACGTGCCACAAGCCATCGACTCGATAAAAACCTCGAACGTCGTCGATTACGGGACCAACGATCTGGGCACGGCGCTGAGCGGAATGCCCAACGTCAGCAGCGGCGCCGACACCCGCTTCGACAGCTTGCGCATTCGCGGTTTCGACGCCAGCAACGACTTTTACCTGGACGGTATTCGGGACGACAGCCAGTACGTGCGCGACCTGCACAACATCGAACGCATCGAAGTCCTCAAGGGGCCGGCGGCGGTGTTGTACGGCCGTGGCAGCCAGGGCGGGATCGTCAACCGGGTCAGCAAGCTGCCGGAATTCGGCCGCCGTTCGACCATCGAAGCCCAGGGCGGCAGCAACGATCTGCGCAGCCTTTACGCGGACCTGAGCACTGACCCCAGCGATAACATCAGCCTGCGCCTGAACATGGGCAACATGGATCAGAACAGTTTCCGCGATGGCGTCAGCGGCAATCGCCAGTTGTTCGCACCGTCGATGAGCTGGCAACTGACACCCGACCTGAACTGGTTGGTGCAGTACGAATACAGCCGCTACAACCGTACGCCGGATCGCGGAATCCCCGGTGTCAACGGACGCCCGGCCGATGTCGGACGGGATACGACCTACGGCAGCGATAACGATTTCATCGATGACAAGTCGCAATCCCTGCGCTCGAAACTCAGCTATGACATCAACGAGAACTGGCAGCTGCGTCAGACCTTGGGTGTGTTCAAGCTCAACAGCGATTTCGACAACACCTACCTGATCGGCTACACCCCGGCGACCAACTCGGTCACGCGCCAGCACTGGCAGCAGGACCTGAATACCCGCAACGTGTTTAACAACGTTGAGCTGGAGGGTGGTTTCGATACCTTCGGCCTTGAGCATCGATTGCTGACCGGCATCGAAATCGGCAGCCAGCGCCGCGACCCGATCCTGTACACCGCCGCCACGACCGGCCCCGGCAGTCGGCCCGTTCCGGCGCTGAACCTGAACAGCCCTAATCGCAATTTGCGTCACACCGGACGCATGCAGGTGTCCAGCGACAACCACACCGAAGTCGAAAGCCGTGCGGTGTACGTGCAGGACCAACTGCGCCTGAACGATGAATGGCAACTGTTGGGCGGTCTGCGTTACGACACCTTCGACATCGAATCGACCAACAACCTGCGGGACATTTCCGAGGACCGCGACAGCCACAGCACCAGCCCACGTGTAGGACTGGTCTGGACGCCACTGCAGAATCACTCCTTCTATGCGTCATGGACCAAGACCTTTTCCCCGGTGGGCGGTGGCTTGATCGGCATCACGCCTGGCGCTGCCGGCAACACCAACGACCTGAGCCCCGAGCTGACCAAGCAGAAGGAAATCGGCGTGAAGAGCGACTGGCTCGACGATCGCCTGAGCACCACGCTGGCGGTCTACGAACTGGAGCTTTACAACCGTCGCACCAGCGATCCGCTCAACCCGACCATTACCTTGCTTTCGGGCCTGCAACGTTCCCGCGGGATCGAGCTGACCGGTACCGGCAAAATTGTCGGCAACTGGTACGTGCGCGGTGGCGTGGGCATTCAGGACGCGACGGTCGAGAAGGACAACAACGGCTTTGAAGGCAAGCGCATCAGCAACGTGGCCAAGCACAACGGCAGCCTGTTCCTGACCTGGAAACCGGAAATGGGCTGGTACGCCGAAACCGGTTTGACCCTGGTGGGCCAGCGTTACGCCGACAACCTCAACACCACCGTGCTACCGGGTTATGGCCGTTGGGATGCGTTGGCCGGGTTCCGTCAGAAGGATTGGGATTTGCGTGCGGCGCTGAACAACATCAGCGACAAAACCTATTACTCGTCGGCCACCAGCGCGGCGCAGATTCAACCGGGTGAACCGCGCAGCGTGGTGGTGACCGGGACTTACAGCTTCTAAACACCCCGGACTCCGGCATCACGCCGCCCCGTGTAGGAGCCGGCTTGCTGCGGGCGGCGTTCCGACGATTGCGGTGTAACAGTCAGCGTAATTGTTGAATGTTAAGCCGCTATCGCCAGCAAGCCGGCTCCTACACGGGGTTCTGCGTAATGCCCACAAAACCATCGCCCATAAAAAAGCGCCGCCCTCCCGGCAGCGCTTTTATCAATCCGTTGTTTTTCTTCTTATCCTTCCATCACATCCCACAACGCTTCCAGTTCCGCTTCGCTGAATAAACCAGCGGGGTAACGCTCGATCATCATCCGGCGCGGATCAGGTTCCCTGATCTGACGCGTTCCATTGGACTTCAACCAGTGCGCCAGAATCTGGAGCGAATCGCTGTTCTTTACTGCCAGGGGATGCAATGCCCGCTCGCTCACCACATTCATTTCGGCGTTCATTTCCGCGCTCTCTCCTGGTTTGTGAGCGGCTAACTTATCCAAGGTTTATGACAGAACATCGAAGTCCTCCCCCTCCCTGTCTACACCTGGTGAGATACAAGAGCTGTGCCAATGTGTCTGGATGGTCGACGAGCGGATACAAAAAAAGCCCGCAGTCCTGACGGGCTGCGGGCTTTCTGTAAGGCGTACGGGGAAAACGTTTGCCTGAGCGATTTAGCAATCAACTCAAGCTGTTACAACCCCACTCACTCCTTGTGCGGCGCGGGCTGTTGTTGGGTAAGGCAGTGGATGTTACCGCCTCCCAGTAACAGTTCGCGGCCCGGTACCATCACCACTTCGTGTTGCGGGAACAGGTTCTGCAAAATCTCTTTGGCCGGACCATCCAGCGGATCGTCGAAACTTGGCGCGATGATGCCGCCGTTGACGATGAGAAAGTTCACGTAAGAACCGGCCAGACGAACGGTCGGGTTGCGTTCCTGGGTGCCGTCCACCGGGTCGACACCGGCGCACTCTTCTTCGGTCGCATACAGCGGCCCGGGAATCGGCATCTTGTGCACCGTGAATGGGCGACCCTTGGCGTCGGTGCTGCTTTCCAGCACTTTCATCGCCGCCTGGCAGCGCGGGTAATTCGGGTCTTGCGGGTCGTCGGTCCAGGCCAGCAATACTTCGCCCGGACGCACGTAGCAGCAGAAGTTATCCACATGGCCGTCGGTTTCGTCGTTGAACAAACCGTCCGGCAGCCAGATGATTTTATCCACAGCCAGATTCGCGCTGAGCATCGCTTCAATTTCCGCGCGGTTCATGTGCGGGTTGCGATTGCGGTTGAGCAGGCATTCTTCAGTGGTGATCAGCGTGCCTTCGCCATCCACGTGAATCGAACCGCCCTCGAGCACAAAACCCTCGGTGCGATAACGCGGGCTGCGCTCGATCTCGAGGATCTTGCCGCCGACCTGCGAGTCGCGGTTCCAAGGCGAATACAACCCACCGTCAAAGCCGCCCCAGGAGTTGAAATCCCAGTTCACGCCGCGGACTTCACCGCTGTTATTGATGACGAATGTCGGGCCGGTGTCGCGGACCCAGGCATCGTCGCTGGACATCTCGACCACACGAATATTCGGCACATCGAGACGCGCCCGAGCGTTTTCGTATTGGCCGGCGGACACCGCCACGGTCACTGGTTCGAAACGCGCGATGGCCTTGGCCACCGCCACGTGTGCGGCTTGCGCCGGTTTGCCGCCCAGGCGCCAGTTGTCCGGACGCTCTGGCCAGATCATCCAGGTTTGGGTTTGTGCCGCCCACTCGGCGGGCATGTAGAAGCCGTCGGCGCGCGGGGTGCTGTTTAAAGTGGTCATGCAGTCAGGACTCCAGGGAACCGTCGAGGGTTTTGAGCGCATTGTATAGGTTCGGGCGGCGATCACGGAACGAGCCCCACGCACTGCGAATGTGCTCCAGCTCGTCGAGGTCGAAACGATGAACCAATATGCCTTCTTCGGTTTTATTGAGTTCCTGAACCTTCTCGCCGAACTGGTTGGCGATGAACGACGAGCCGTAGAAGGTGATGTCGTACCCGTCCTGCTCCTCATTGCCGATGCGGTTACTGGCGATCAGCGGCATCAGGTTGGCACCGGCATGGCCCTGTTGCACACGCTGCCAATGGTCACGGGACGAAATGGTCTTGTCGTGCGGCTCGCTGCCGATGGCGGTCGGGTAGAACAGAATTTCCGCACCCAGCAACGCCATGCTGCGCGCGCATTCCGGGAACCACTGATCCCAGCAGATGCCCACGCCGATTTTCGCGTAGCGGGTATTCCAGACTTTGAAGCCGGTATCGCCCGGGTTGAAGTAATACTTTTCGTGATAGCCAGGGCCGTCCGGGATGTGGCTTTTACGATAAATCCCGAGGTTGGAGCCGTCGGCATCGATGATCGCGATGCTGTTGAAACGTGCGCGGCCGGCCAGTTCGTAGAAGCTGATCGGCAGCACTACTTGCAGTTCTTTGGCGATTTTCTGGAAATGCTTGATGGCGACGTTGTCTTCAACCGTCGTGGCCAGTTGCAGGTAATCCGGGTTCGGCTTCTGGCAGAAGTACGGCGCCTCGAACAGTTCCTGGATCAGGATGATCTGCGCGCCTTTGGCCGCAGCCTCACGGACCAGCCTTTCAGCGGTTTCGAGGTTGGCTTCAAGGTCCCAGGAACAGGCCATCTGGGTGGCGGCGACGGTAACGATACGACTCATGAATCATCTCCGGGCAAGTGCTGTGGGTCGAGTTTGGCATCGACCGATGACAGAAAGGGAAGCGCCGGACGTGAAGAGACACGCCGCGGCAATGGCGACTTTATAGCCGATAAAAATCGGCTTTAAAAGCGATTAATCTTCCTTCTGTCGAAAACAACAGCGCTTAAACCCGATAACAATCGGTATTTATCGGTGTGTTGATGGACGCTTTCGCGGGCAAGCCTCGCTCCTACGGGTCCGGGTCGGTCGCAAAAATTGCGTATGACACGAACCTGTAGGAGCGAGGCTTGCCCGCGAAAGCGATTTCAAACCTTACAACCCCTCCCCCAACACCTTCGCCAGCATGTCGACAAAGAAATCCACACTCTGGCGCGACGTAACCATCGGCGGTTTGATCTTGAGGACGTTCAGGAAATCACCGGTCGGCTGCATTAAAATCCCCAGCTCGCGCAGCCGGTCACACAGCGCCGTCGTTTCCTCGGTCGCCGGCTCCAGGGTCTCGCGGTTGCGGATCAACTCCACGCCCAGATAAAAACCGGAACCGTGCACCGCGCCCACCAGCGGATGACGGTCGATCAGCGCCTCAAGACGCTCTTTGAAATACCCGCCCACGACCTGGGCGTTTTCCCAGAGTTTTTCCTCTTCCATCACATCCAGAACGGCCATGCCGATCTGGCAACTGACCGGGCTGCCACCCGCCGACGAGAAGAAGTAGCCCTCGGCCTCCAGCGCTTCGGCGATTTCCCGACGGGTGATCACCGCGCCCAGCGGCTGGCCGTTACCCATGCCTTTGGCCATGGTGATGATGTCCGGCACCACGCCCTGTTCTTCGAAGCCCCAGAAGAAATGGCCCATGCGTCCGTAACCCACCTGCACTTCGTCGGCGATGCACACGCCGCCCTGCGCACGGACCATTGCATAGACCTGTTTCAGGTAACCCGGCGGCAGCGAAATACCACCGGCATTGCCATACACCGGCTCGCAGATGAAACCGGCCAGCGGGCGACCTTGCTCGGCGATTTTCGCCAGGTTGTGTTCGACGCTGCGCACATAATCCGGCGCACTGTCCGGGCCACGGAATTCGCCGCGATAGGTGTTCGGCGCTGTCACCGGGTGCACCCAGTCGGGACGGCTGCTCAAGGCCTTGGGGTTGTCGGCGATCGAGGTCGAGACCGCGTCCGCGCCCACGGTCCAGCCGTGATACGCCTCCAGCACGCTGATGATGTCGCGACCACCGCTGTAGGCCCACGCCAGACGGATCGCCAGGTCGTTGGCCTCGCTGCCGCTGTTGACCAGGAACACCCGGTCCATGCCCTCCGGCGACAGTTTCAGCAAGCGCTCGGAAAACTCGGCAACCGCTGCGTAGTTGAACCGCGAGTTGGTGTTGAGCAGCGACCACTGACGACTGGCGACCGCGGCCATGCGCGGGTGACCATGGCCAAGCACCGCGACGTTGTTGAGCATGTCGAGATAGGAGCGACCCTGCATGTCGATCAAGTGATTGCGCCAGCCGCGCTCGATGCGCGGCGGGTCGACGTAATAGTGCTTCTGGGTCCGGGCGAAACTGGCGTCGCGGCGCGCCAGCAAAGTCTGCGCATCAAGCTCTGCTTCGGCATCGCACGCCAGCCCCAGCAACGCCGCCGGTGACGGGCACAACGCTTGCCAGGCCGCCGCGCGCGAAGGCGTGCAAAACAACGGCGCATCGAGCGCCGCGCCTCGGCATAACTGCACCCGCAACGGGGCGCTGACCGAACCCAACACCTGGCCTTTGACCAGTGCCGCACCGGTGTGCAGCGACGGTGTCACACCCCACAGCCGCACGCTCAACTGCGGGCCGTCCAGTTGCAGCACACCCGGCGCCGGTTGATGAACAACCCCGGCAAACGGCGATTCGACCGCAGTGCCATGAGGCACCCGCAGCTCGACGTGCAACGGGCAGGTGTCTGGTTCCGTTGCACTGTCCGGGCGGGTGCGGGACAAACGGTATTGTCCGTAACGGCTCGCTGCCAAGCCGTGGGCCGCAGCCGCTTCGCTCAGCAGACGCTGATCGATCCCCTCCTGTTCCCAGTTGCCGGCCTCGAAATGCGGGCTCAATACGCCCAGATCGATCAAGGCAAATTCACGCCCGACCAGGCTCGGCAGCAGCGGTGCGAAGCCTTCGCTGCCGATGTCCGGCAGGCTGTGACCCACCGAGGTGAGGATCGCCGCTTCCATCAACGCCAACGGCACCGACGTGGCCACGCGGAAAATCTCCCACTCATGGGTCAGGTTGTCGCGACTGTAGGCATTACCCGGGTCGATGCTGACCTGCTGCTCGCCGCTGAGCACCAGCACCGCCGCCCGCGCAACGATCAATGGCCACAGCGCCAGCAGCTCTTCGTGTTGCAACGGATTGACCGCGTGATAAGCCTGAACCGCCGGCAAAATGTAGAACGGATCGCCACCGGCATGGTGCAGCAGCGCCGCGCAGGTCACCGACAGGTCGGTAATGCGCCACGTGCGGACCAGATCGCCAAAATCGATCACGCCCTGCAATTGCCACTGGCGTTGCGCATCGCGCTGCCAGACCGCGTTGTCGTCGGTGATATCCATGTGAATGGCCTGCACCGGCAACTTGTCCACCAGCGGCTGCAAATGCCGCTCGGCCTGTTCGGCCACTTCGGCGATCAACGCGCGTTGCCGGTCATCTGCAATCACCGGCAACAAATGCGCGATCAATGCATTCGCGTGGCGGGCGTCCCACTGAAGGGTGCGCTCAAGGCCCGCATGATCGAAAGCGGCCAGCGCCAGGTCCATTTCGCCGCAGAGCCGGCCGAAACCGGCCACCACGGATCCGGGCAGATGATCGAGATGCGTAAGCGACTGGCCCTCGATGTATTCGAGCAGGCGTACGTGCACCGCTTGCCCGCCGATTTCCAGTGACAGCAAATCGGCGCCGCTTTGCGCGGCAATCACTCGCGGCACCGGCACACCGGAGTGTTCGGCCAGATGCTTGAGCCCGGCATGCTGGGCTTGCAGCTCCAGCACCGAATAGTCGCCCCGGCAGATTTTCAGGACGAAACGCCCATGCTTACTGTCAACGCGGAAGTTGAGGTCTTGCTGGCTGCCGAGCGCCTGCAGCTTTGCGCTCAGCCCGTAATGCCCCTCGAGCAGCTCAAGCGCTTGCGCCGCAGACACTTGCGGGCTGGGCAAACTGGCGCGATGAATCAACGTGGCGAGCGGCATACAACAACCCCTGAAATGTTATTAGGCGCTTATATCGCCACTGCATCGATCGATAATCAACCCCCTGTTTACGCCACAAAACCCAAATTGAGACACAACCCTATTGCACCACCACTCTCCTGCCGACAAGCTATGATCATTCGCTATATCGTCTGACGGAAAAAAGGCTGGCCCACATGCGTATTCTCATCACCGGCGGCGCCGGCTTCATCGGCTCTGCTCTGGTTCGCCAGCTGATTCGGCACACCGAGCATGAAGTGCTCAACCTGGACAAACTGACCTATGCGGGCAATCTCGAATCGCTGACCAGCATTGCCACCGACACTCGCTACGAGTTCGTGCAGGCCGATATTGTCGATCAAGCCACCGTGAGCGCCGTACTGACACGTTTCCAGCCACACGCCATCATGCACCTGGCGGCAGAGTCCCATGTCGACCGCTCTATCGATGGGCCTTCGGACTTCATTCAAACCAATATCGTCGGCACCTACAGCCTGCTGGAGGCCACTCGCGCCTACTGGCACACGCTGGCCGAGCCGGAAAAAAGCGCCTTCCGCTTCCACCATATCTCCACCGATGAAGTCTACGGCGACCTGCACGGTGTCGATGATCTGTTCACCGAAACGACTTCGTACGCGCCAAGCTCGCCGTACTCCGCCAGCAAAGCGGCCTCGGACCACCTCGTCCGCGCATGGCAGCGTACCTACGGGCTGCCGGTATTGCTGACCAACTGCTCGAACAACTATGGCCCATTCCACTTCCCCGAAAAATTGATTCCGCTGGTGATTCTCAACGCACTGGCCGGCAAGCCGCTGCCGGTCTACGGAAACGGCCTGCAGATCCGCGACTGGCTGTTCGTCGAGGATCACGCACGAGCGCTGCTCAAAGTAGTCACCGAAGGTGTCGTCGGCGAGACGTACAACATTGGCGGACACAACGAACAGACGAACATCGACGTGGTACGCAGCATCTGTGCCCTGCTCGAAGAACTCGCCCCGGTCAAACCAGCCGGTGTTACTCGGTATGCCGACTTGATCACCTTCGTCCAGGACCGCCCCGGGCACGATCTGCGTTACGCGATCGATGCCGGCAAAATCGAGCGCGACCTGGGTTGGGTGCCTGAAGAGACCTTCGAAACCGGCCTGCGCAAAACCGTTCAGTGGTATCTGGAAAACCTGGAATGGTGCCGCCGCGTTCAAGATGGCAGTTATCAGGGTGAACGACTAGGCTCCACCGATATCAAGGAGTTACTCGCATGATGAAAGGAATTGTGTTGGCTGGAGGGTCGGGCACGCGCCTGCACCCGATCACGCTAGGCGTTTCCAAACAGCTGTTGCCGATCTACGACAAGCCGATGATCTACTACCCGATCTCGGTGTTGATGCTGGCTGGCATCAAGGAAATCCTGGTGATTTCCACCCCGCAGGATCTGCCGCAGTACCGCAACCTGCTGGGTGACGGCAGTCAGTTCGGTGTCCATTTCAGCTACGCCGAACAGCCTACGCCGGATGGCCTGGCCCAGGCGTTTCTGATTGGTGAAGAATTCATCGGCGACGACCCGGTGTGCCTGATCCTCGGTGACAACATCTTCCATGGTCAGCATTTCGGTGCCCAGTTGCAAAGAGCTGCGCAGCAAACCAGCGGAGCGACGGTATTCGGCTACTGGGTCAAGGACCCGGAGCGCTTTGGCGTGATCGACTTCGATACAGAAGGCCGCGCCATCTCGATCGAAGAAAAACCGCTCAAGCCAAAGTCCAGCTATGCGGTCACCGGGCTGTATTTCTACGATAACGACGTTATCCGCATTGCCAAGGCCGTCAAACCGTCACCGCGCGGCGAGCTGGAAATCACCGATGTGAACAACGCCTATCTGCAACGCGGCGATCTTCAGGTCGAGCGTTTTACCCGCGGTTTCGCCTGGCTCGATACCGGCACTCACGACAGCCTGCTCGAAGCGTCGCAATATGTGCAAACCATCGAGCACCGCCAGGGACTGAAAGTGGCCTGTCTCGAAGAAATTGCCTACATGAATGGCTGGATCGATCGCGAGCACTTGCTTGAGCGAGCGAAGTATTTCGGCAAGACCGGTTATGGCCAGTATCTCTACACGATTGCCGGAGAAGCGTAATGAAAGTCACCCCCACCCAGTTACCAGGTGTGCTGATTATCGAGCCGAAGGTGTTTGGTGACGAACGTGGGTTTTTCTATGAAAGCTTCAATGTCCGTGAGTTTGAAAACGCCACCGGCCTCAAGAAAGCATTCGTTCAAGACAACCACTCGCGTTCGCGAAAAGGCGTGCTGCGTGGCATGCACTATCAGGTGCAACACACCCAGGGCAAGCTGGTTCGGGTGACTGCTGGGGAAGTGCTCGATGTGGCCCTTGATGTCCGCCGCAGTTCGCCAAACTTCGGACGCTGGGCCAGTGTGCGTTTGTCCGCACAGAACAATCGTCAGTTGTGGATACCGGAAGGCTTCGCCCATGGCTTCCTGGTACTGAGCGAGTACGCCGAGTTTCTCTACAAAACCACCGACTATTACGACCCTGCGTCAGATCGCTGCATTCGCTGGGACGATCCGACACTGGCCATCGACTGGGAACTGGAAGAAGCGCCTCAACTGTCAGAAAAGGACCAACACGGTAAAAGCTGGCAGGAATCTGAACTGCTTCCATGAAAATCCCTTTGCGAATTCTCATCATTGGCCAGCACGGCCAGGTCGCCCGCGAACTGCAGCGCCGCTTGAGCGCGGCTGATGAACTCATGGTGCTGGGGCGCGATCAACTCGATCTGGCTCAACCGGAGCAGATTCGTCAGCAGGTCCGGCGCGTTCGTCCCGACCTGATCATCAACGCCGCCGCCCACACGGCGGTCGATCGGGCAGAAAGCGAACCTGAGCTGGCGTTCGCCATCAACGCGACGGGCCCGGGAATTCTGGCCGAAGAAGCACTGGCGCTGGGCATCCCGCTGATTCACTACTCCACCGATTACGTGTTCGACGGCAGCAAGGGCGAGCCTTACAACGAAGCCGACGCGCCCAAGCCGCTGGGGGTCTACGGCCAGAGCAAACTGGCCGGCGAACAAGCCATCACGGCAGTGGGAGGCATGCATCTGATTCTGCGGACCAGTTGGGTCTACTCGGCCAGTGGCAGCAATTTCCTGCTGACGATGCAGCGTCTGCTGCAAGAAAAACCCGAGTTGCGCATCGTTGCCGATCAGATCGGCGCGCCCACCTGGGCCGGCACGATCGCCAACAGCACCCTCGCGCTGATCGAGCGCTGGCAGGCCGGTGAGCGGGGCGCCTGGGGCACTTATCACCTGACCGCTCAAGGTGAAACCTCATGGTTCGGTTTCGCCCAGGCCATCGGAGAAGCGCTGCGCAAACAGGGCAAGCCTTGCGCACACCTGTTGCCCATCCCTTCCAGCGAATACCCGACGCCTGCCGTCCGCCCGTTGAATTCGCGCCTCGATTGCAGTCGGCTGCTCCGCGAATGGGGCGTCAGTCAGCCAGACTGGCAAACCGCGCTGCGCGAGTGTCTTGCCGGGCAAGCCTAGGCATAATGCGCCTGTACCCTCAGGCGCCTGATGCTCATGACTCCGACCCTCCCCCGCAGACCCCGTTGGCGTAGCCTCGCCCTGCTGGCGCTGTGCCTGGCGCCGTTGCTGTGGCCGCTGGAGCATCTGGCCGAGCGTTATTACCGCAGCGAACTGGCCGGGCAAAACCGGCAGACCCTCGACCTGTACGTCGCCAACCTGCTGGGCACCCTGCACCGTTATGAAGTGCTGCCGCAGATCCTCGGCGACCTGCCGGCCCTGCGCGCCACGCTCGGGGCCCCCGACGACGGTGTGACCCAAGGCAATGCCAACCGCCTGCTGAAGAACATCAGCGCGCAGACCGGTGCCGAAGTCATGTACCTGATGGACACCACCGGCAAGACCCTCGCGGCGTCCAACTGGGACAAACACGACAGCTTCGTCGGCCGGAATTTTTCGTTTCGCCCCTACTTCAGCGAAGCCATGGCCGGGCGTCTCGGGCGGTTTTTCGGGCTGGGCACCACCTCGGCCAAACGCGGTTACTTCTTTGCGGCGGCCGTGCGCGACGGTGAAAAAATCCTCGGCGTGCTGGTGGTCAAGGTCGACCTGGACCACACCGAAAGCCTTTGGGGTAAAACCCCGGAACAACTGCTGGTCACCGACCACAACGGCGTAGTTATCCTCACCTCGCGGGCAGAATGGCGATTCCGCGCGACCCGGCCACTGGGCGAGGGCGAGCGCGAGGCAATCACTGCGATTCAACCCTATCCGACCCGCGACCCGAAACCGTTGAATCTCAATCCTGACGCCTGGCTGACCCAGACCCGGCAAATCGACGAAACCGGCTGGAGCGTCAGCATTCTTGCGCCGCGCACTTTGATCGATCGCCCGGTGCGCACGGTGGTCGCCATCGGCGGCGCGACGCTGTTGGTGTTAATGCTGCTGCTCGGCCTGATGATGCAACGGCGCCGTCACTACCTCGAACGGATCGCCTTCGAAGCCAAGGCCCGGCGCGAACTGGAAGGCCGGGTCGCTGAACGAACCAGCGACCTCGAAGGCCTCAACCGCCGACTGAAACAGGAAGTGCTGGAGCGCGAGCACGCCCAGCAGGAACTGGTACGCGCCCAGGATGACCTGGTGCAAGCCGGCAAGCTGTCGGCGCTCGGGACCATGTCGGCAAGCATCAGCCATGAACTGAATCAACCGCTGGCCGCCATCCGCAGCTACGCGGAAAACGCTGAAGTGCTGCTCGATCATCAGCGCACCGACGATGCGCGCGGCAACCTCAAACTGATCAGCGAACTGACCGGCCGCATGGCTTCGATCATCGCGCACCTGCGCGCCTTTGCCCGGCGTGATCGTCACGCGCCGGAAAGCGTCGCGTTGCAACCGGCGCTCGACGACGCGCTGGCGCTGCTGGCCAAGCGTCGGCGGAGCATGGAAGTCGAGCTGATCCGCGATTTGCCCGCCGCCACGCTGTGGGTCGAGGCCGGGGAAACCCGTCTGCGCCAGGTGCTCGGCAACCTGCTGGCCAACGCACTGGACGCGCTGACGGAAAAAGGCCCGCCGCGTAAACTCTGGTTGAGTGCCCAATCCACCGCCGACGGCGTCAATCTGTACATTCGCGACAACGGCCCCGGCTTTTGCATGGAAGCCCTTGGCCGCGCCAGCGAGCCCTTCTACACCACCAAGACCCGCACGCAGGGGCTCGGTCTGGGGCTGGCGATTTGCGAGACCCTGATGCGCGCCTTCGGCGGTGAACTGTCGTTCGCCAACCACAAGGAAGGCGGCGCCCTGATTACCCTGAAACTGCGCGCAGGCGCACCTGGCGTGAGCCTGCAACCGTCCGAGGACCGAAGTGCATGACCATCGACAACCGCATCCAGGTCGTGCTGATCGACGATGATCCCCATCTGCGCCAGGCCCTGAGCCAGACGCTGGATCTGGCCGGCCTGAAAATCCTGCCGCTTGCCGAAGCCAAGGGCCTGGCCGGGCAACTGGAGCGCGACTGGCCGGGCGTGGTGGTCAGCGATATCCGCATGCCCGGCATGGACGGTCTGGAACTGCTGACTGAACTGCACGCCCAGGACCCGGAACTGCCGGTGCTGCTGATCACCGGTCACGGCGACGTGCCGCTGGCAGTGCAAGCCATGCGTGCCGGGGCTTATGACTTTCTGGAAAAACCCTTCGCCAGCGACGCCTTGCTCGACAGCGTGCGCCGCGCGCTGGCCCTGCGCCGACTGGTGCTGGACAACCGCAGCTTGCGTCTGGCCCTCAGCGACCGCAATGAACTGAGCACAAGACTGGTCGGGCAATCGGCACCAATGCTGCGTCTACGCGAGCAGATCGGCGCACTGGCGGCGACCAAGGCCGATGTGCTGATCCTCGGCGAAACCGGCGCCGGCAAAGAAGTCGTGGCGCGGGCGCTGCACGATTTGTCGAACCGGCGTAACGGCCCGTTCGTGGCGATCAACGCCGGGGCTCTGGCCGAATCCGTGGTGGAAAGCGAGTTGTTCGGTCACGAGCCGGGCGCGTTTACCGGTGCGCAGAAGCGCCGTATCGGCAAGTTCGAATTTGCCAGCGGCGGTACGGTTTTCCTCGATGAAATCGAAAGCATGAGCCTGGACGTGCAGGTGAAATTGCTGCGTTTGCTGCAAGAACGTGTGGTCGAGCGTCTGGGCGGTAATCAGTTGATCCCGCTGGACATCCGCATCATCGCCGCGACCAAGGAAGACCTGCGCCAGGCCGCCGATCAGGGCCGCTTCCGCGCCGACTTGTATTACCGCCTGAACGTCGCCCCGCTGCGCATTCCGCCGCTGCGCGAACGTGGTGAAGATGCGTTGATGCTGTTCCAGCACTTCGCCGATGAAGCCAGTGCTCGCCATGGCTTGCCGCCCCACGAACTGCAACCTGGGCAACGAGCGCTGCTGCTGCGTCACACCTGGCCGGGCAACGTGCGGGAACTGCAAAACGCCGCCGAACGTTTCGCCCTGGGCCTCGAACTGGCGCTGGACAACAACGCGCCGGATGGCACGGTGGGCACAACGGTTGAACCGGTCAGCGGCGGCTTGAGCGAGCAGGTGGAAAACTTCGAGAAAACGCTGATTGCCGCCGAACTGGCGCGCTCTCACAGCTCGGTGCGCAGCCTCGCCGAAGCCCTCGGCATTCCGCGCAAAACCTTGCACGACAAACTGCGCAAGCACGGCCTCAACTTCGCCGACAGCGGCGCCAGTAGCCACACCGACGAACTCGATTGAATCCGTCATCACTTCAAACAAGGGGCCCTGCATGAGCCGCGACAGTCGTCACCTGGAATCAGTCCTCCACCGCGACATTCCCCTGACGCAAGCCATGGGCATCAAAGTGCTCGACTGGCACGACCAGCAACTGCGCCTGCACTTGCCGCTGGAAGCCAACGTCAATCACAAGAGCACCATGTTCGGCGGCAGTCTGTACTGCGGCGCGGTACTGGCGGGTTGGGGCTGGCTGCATTTGCGTTTGCGCGAAGAAGGCATTGAAGACGGGCACATCGTGATTCACGAAGGGCAAATCAGCTATCCGCTGCCGGTGACCATGGACGCGACCGCGATTTGCCAGGCGCCGAGTGCGGCGGTGTGGAAGAAGTTTCTGGCGATGTATCAGCGTTATGGAAGAGCGCGGTTGACGCTGCATTCGCGGATTGTGAATGCAGGAAGTGAAGAGGATGCGGTAACCTTTACCGGGCAGTACGTCCTGCACCGGTAAGCCTCTGTAGGAGCCAGCTTGCTGTCGATCCAGACAACGCGGTGTATCAGAGACACCGCATCGCTGGCCAGCCAACGCTAAAGTTTTTCGTATGTAACAACCACATCCGAGATGCCATCTAAAGCACGTTGGTTATTCACTTTATACTCCCCGCTCCTACAGAAAACCGAATCAGAGCCACCCAGTTCAATCGTCACTCTGTAGCCGTAAGCTTCTTGTCGCATCGAACAATGAGTTTGATTGCTAAATGCCTGTCCGGTGGCCCGCGGCTGATGAGTGACTGACGTAACACCTAATAATTCTTGTTGGCCTGCTACTTCGATTAAAGGCCAAACGTTGATATCAAAATTTTCCGTCGAGGTGATCACCAAATCCTCATCACCATGATTGATTTGCCCGTTGACCTTCAACAATATCATACCTTCTGGAGGGGACTTGATCGTTACTGTCCCGGCAGAAACACTCCCCATACAAAATGAAAGCCCGACGAACAAAGCAACATATTTAATATTCATTCTAAAAGTTTCCCACTGCATCAATTACAAGACTGCCACATATAACTCAACAGAAAGAAATACATGCTGACAACCAAACGAAAAGTATCGTTTTTTCTTGCGCCAACCAATGCAAGTTGACAATTGAATACTAGCACCCCGCCAAAAATCTAAAACTTTTAAAACATTGCAACATATGAAAAAGCAGTAGCACTACAGCCCTGTTTACAGCCAACTGATTACTTTGAGCTCAACAATAATAACTGTTCCCGCCAAGACGCGTTGGCTGGCAACGCAATGAAATAGTTATTCCGTAAAGATTCCCGCGCGGGGTAGGTAAACGGCACGCCGCTCAACTCCAGCACTTCACCGCCCGCCCCTTCCAGCACACCCTGGGCCGCCGCCGTATCCCACTGCGAAGTCGGCGCCAGACGCGGGTAACAATCCGCCGCCCCTTCCGCCAACAAACAAAACTTCAGCGAACTGCCGATGTTGGCCAGTTGCAGCTCACCCAGGCTGTCGCTCAACCCGGCGAGCAAGCGCTCTTGCTCAGGGCTCGAATGCCGACGGCTGGCGACGACCGTGAAGGCCTCGCCCGGGGCGGGCACGGTGCGAACCTGAATCGGCAGCGGCTCGGCGTCCTTATCACCACGCCATGCGCCCAGACCGGCACCACCGACGTAGAAACGCCCATTGGTCGGCATCGACACAACGCCAAACACCACTCGCCCCTGCTCGATCAACGCAATGTTGACGGTGAACTCTTCGCTGCCGGAGATGAATTCCTTGGTGCCGTCCAACGGATCGACCAGCCACCAGCGCTGCCAGCCGGCACGCACGCTCTGCGGAATGTTGGCGTCTTCTTCAGACAACACCGGGATGCTCGGGTCCAGCGCGGTCAGCCCGGCCAGAATCAGATGATGAGCGGCCAGGTCGGCAGCGGTGACCGGTGAATCGTCGGCCTTGGCGGTCACGGTCGTACCGGTGCGCCAGAACGGCAGGATCGCGTCGCCAGCCTTCAATGCCAGTTCAATCACCGGCGCCATCAATGGATGAGGGAAAATCATGGCAGGAACACTCCGCGCTGGGTCAGCAAATCTCGGGTCAGGTACAGCGCCGCCAAGGCACGGCCCTCGGTGAATTTCGGGTTCTGGGCCAGGGCCGACAGCTCTCGCAGGTTGATCTTGTCCACGCGCATCGGTTCAGGCTCGTCGCCTTCAAGCCGCTCTTCGTACAGATCGGTGGCCAGCACCACCTGAATTTTCTGGCTCATGTAACCCGGCGACAAGGACAGCTCGGTGAGGTGTTCCAGTTGCCGCGCGCCATACCCGGCTTCTTCCTTGAGCTCACGCTCGGCCGCCGCCAGCACGTCTTCACCCGGCTCGATCAAGCCTTTGGGCAGCGACATCTCGTATTCATCGGTGCCGCCGCAATATTCCTCGACCAGCACCGCGTGGTCCGCATCGAGCATCGCCACGATCATCACCGCGCCATACCCGGCGCCTTTGCCGACCAGCCGCTCATAGGTGCGCTCCACGCCATTGGAAAAGCGCAACTTCAGCTCTTCGACGCAGAACAAGCGGCTGGTGGCGACGATCTCGCGGGCGAGGATGGTGGGTTTCTGGCGCATGAAAAGCTCCTTGGCGTGAACGCGTTACTATACCCGGCCTATCCTGATTGTTGACCTCGGATATCTCTTTTACCGCTGGAGAAGTTTTTTATGTCCCTGCTGCCCTGGCGAGACATCGACACCGTTCTGCTCGATATGGACGGCACGCTGCTGGACCTGCACTTCGACAACCATTTCTGGCTGGAACACTTGCCCCAACGTTACGCCGAATTGCACGGTGTGAGCCGGGCCATGGCCGAGATGGAATTGCAGCCGCTGTTTGAACGCCATGCCGGTCAGTTGCAGTGGTATTGCCTGGATTTCTGGAGCGCCGAACTGAAGCTGCCGGTGCGCGAGCTGAAACTTGAAACCGCACACCTGATCGCGTTGCGCCCGGACGCGGATACGTTTCTGGAGGCGATCAAGCAGGCCGGCAAGCGGGTGGTGATGATCACCAATGCACATCGGGATTCGCTGTCACTGAAACTGGAACGAATTGAACTGGCGCCGTATTTCGAGCGGTTGATCAGCTCGCATGATTACGGTTTTCCCAAAGAGAATCCGCAGTTCTGGCAGGCATTGCAGGCGGATATCGGGTTTGATCCGGCGCGCAGCCTGTTTATCGACGATACGTTGTCGATCCTGCGCAGTGCGCGGGATTTTGGGGTTGCGCATTTGTTGGCGGTGAAGGAGCCGGACAGCCGCAAGGGGCCGAAGGACACGGCGGAGTTTGCGGCGGTGGTTGATTATCGGGAGTTGATTGCGGGGCTTTAGACCGAGTCGCGCCTTTCGCGGGCAAGCCTCGCTCCTACAGGTTATCGCATCGTTCACGAACGACACCTAACCTGTAGGAGCGAGGCTTGCCCGCGAAGGCCATAACGCGGTCTTGAGCCTTACTCAGGAATCCGCAACGACTGCCCCGGATAAATCTTGTCTGGATGGGACAACAGCGGCTTGTTGGCCTCGAAAATCTTGTTGTATTTATTAGCATCGCCATACACGCGCAATGAAATCGCGCTGAGGGTGTCGCCCTTCACGACCGTGACAAATTTCGCGGCGACGACCGCAGGCCCGGTCACCGCAATCTGATCATCCACGCTACCGACGCCGGCGATATTGCCCACCGCCAGCAGGATTTTTTCTTTCTCTTCCTGGGTCGCCACCTCACCGGTCACCGTGACTTTGTCGCCATCGACCGTCGCCTGCACATTCGGATTGCCCAGGCCGACCTTGCTGATGTGTTCCTTCAACTGCTCGCTGGCATTGGCGTTACCCGGCGTCAGCAAATCGATAAGCTTTTCGCCTGCTTCCTTCACAAAGCTAAAAATACTCATGGTGCACTCTCCTTGGTTTTTGGTTCCAGACGCAAAAGCCTAGACCAAGGTTGCAACACCCGGCTCCTACCCGACCAATGACGCCGCTTGCCCCCAGGCGCTAGAATCCCGGCCTACCCGCGCCCTGGAGCGAAGATGGACATCAAGCAGCTGAAATTCCTCATCGCCCTCGACGAAACCCGGCATTTCGGTCAGGCCGCTGCACGTTGTCACGTCACTCAGCCGACCCTGTCCATGCGCTTGCGCAGCCTTGAAGAAGAACTCGAGTTACCGTTGGTCAACCGTGGCCAGCGCTTCGAAGGCTTCACCGCGCCGGGCGAACGGGTGCTGGCGTGGGCGCGCACGGTGCTCGCGGCCTACGACGGCTTGCAGGCCGAAGCCGCCGCCTGTCGCGGTAACCTGGTCGGTACGCTGCGTCTGGGCGTGGTGCCGTTGTCGAGTTTCGACCCGCTGCCGCTGCTGCAACGCTTGCACGGCGAACACCCGAACCTGCGCTTCGAACTCTCGGCGCTGAGCTCCGAGCAGATCCTCGAACAACTGGCGAACAATCGCCTGGATCTTGGCGTGTCGTACCTGGAGCGTCTGGACGCCGAACGTTTCGATTCCCTGGCGTTCAGCGAAACGCGCATGGGCCTGCTCTACGACCAGCGCTTCTTCACGTTCGGCGAGGCGCCGCTGAGCTGGGAGTCGCTGATCGAATTGCCGCTGGGCATGCTCACCAGCGGCATGCATTTCCGCCAGTCCATCGACCACAATTTCCACAGCCGCGGCCTTACTCCGCAGCCGTTGTTGCAAACCGATGCCGTGCATCAACTGTTACAAGCTGTTCATGGCGGGTTGTGTTGCGCCGTGATGCCGCTCGAAGGCGGCCTGGAAAACCTGACTGACCATCTGCGCCTGCAACCGATCGAAAACGCCCAGACCCTCGGCCGGCTGGGGCTGATCATGCGGCGCAGCGCACCGCGCTCGGCGTTGGCGGAGGCCTGTTTCGCGATCTATCAACAATCAATGACAAGCTCTTGATCGACGCCATCTATCGGCAGATCAGTAATAGCGATTAGACGCGACAACTTGTCGCGCATAGGCTTAAAGCTGACTAAACCGTCGGTGATGCCCCCATGAACGCCAAGCGTCCTGTTTGCGCGGCGCCAGCCCTCGAAACGCCCGCGCCCGCCGCCAGCCAAACGTACAGTTACAGCGATTTTCAATACACCGAATCGGCCAGCACCGCGCTCGCCGAGGAAGTTGCGTTGGCGATTGCCTATAACGGTATCAGTCAGGCAGTGATGCTGGTGACGCCGACGGACCTGGAAGACTTCATCGTCGGTTTCAGCCTCGGCAGCGGCATCATCGAAGACGCCTCCGACATTTATGACCTGCAACTGAGCGGTTCAGGGTCGGCGCAGTACGCGCAAGTGACCATCGCCAACCGCGCCTTCTGGAACCTCAAGCAGCAACGTCGGCAACTGGCCGGCACCAGCGGTTGCGGGCTCTGCGGCGTGGAAGCGGTCGAGCAGGCTCTGCCAGACCTCAAAGTGTTGCCCGGTGCGCCATTGCCGCCCGCCGAATGGCTCGACGGGTTGCGCCAGCGTATCGGCGCGTTCCAGCCACTCGGCCAGCATTGCGGTGCGGTGCATGCGGCGGTGTTCATGAACGCCAAGGGTGAATTGCTGCTGGGCCGCGAGGACATTGGCCGGCACAACGCGCTCGACAAGCTGATTGGCGGGCTGATCCGACAAAAGATCCCGACCACTGGAGGCCTGGCGATTGTCACCAGTCGTTGCAGCCTCGAATTGATCCAGAAAGTACTGCGCGCAGGCATCCAGACCCTGGTCAGCCTGTCGTCGCCCACGGGCCTTGCCGTGCAATGGGCCCGTCGTCACAACCTGAACCTTATCCATCTGCCACAGAAGAATGCGCCGCGGGTCTACAGCCCGGCTTTGGAGAATCAAGCGTGAGTCAACACCGTCAAGCCGACCAGAAACCTGTCCCCCGCTATAAGCCCTACAAGGGCCCAGCCGGTGGTTGGGGCGCACTGATCAGCGTCGCCCAGGCCTGGTTGACCAGCGACAACGCGCTGAAAAACCTGCGCATCATGCTCAAGACCAACCAGAACGGCGGCTTCGACTGCCCGGGTTGCGCCTGGGGCGATTCGCCGGAAAAGGGCATGGTGATGTTCTGCGAGAACGGCGCCAAAGCGGTGAACTGGGAAGCGACCAAACGGGCCGTCAACCCGGCATTCTTCGCCAAACACAGCGTCACCTCGCTGCTGGAACAAAGCGATTACTGGCTTGAATATCAGGGGCGCCTGACCGAGCCGATGCGCTACAACGCCGAAACCGATCGCTACCAACCGATCAGCTGGGATGACGCCTTCACCCTGATCGCCAAACATCTGCGCGGTTTGTCGAGCCCGGACCAAGCCGAGTTCTACACCTCGGGACGTGCCAGCAACGAAGCGGCGTTTCTCTATCAGTTGTTCGTGCGCGCCTATGGCACCAATAATTTCCCCGACTGTTCGAACATGTGCCACGAGGCCAGCGGTGTCGCGTTGGCGCAGAGCGTTGGCGTCGGTAAAGGCACCGTGACCTTCGACGACTTCGAACACGCCGACGCGATTTTCGTCTGGGGCCAGAACCCCGGCACCAACCACCCACGGATGCTCGAGCCGCTGCGTGAAGCCGTGAAGCGTGGCGCGCAAGTGGTGTGCATCAATCCGCTCAAAGAACGCGGCCTGGAACGTTTCCAGCACCCGCAACACCCGATCGAAATGCTCACCAACGGCGACAAACCGACCAACACCGCCTATTTCCGTCCGGCCTTGGGCGGCGACATGGCGGTTCTGCGCGGCATGGCGAAATTCCTGCTGCAATGGGAGCGCGACGCGCAGAAAGCCGGTGAGCCTGCCGTGTTCGACCACGACTTCCTCAATGAACACAGTGTCAACGTGCTGGAGTACCTGGGCACTGTCGACGATACGCCGTGGGAGCAAATCGTCGAGCAGTCCGGCCTGACGCTGGTGGAAATCGAGCAAGCGGCGCGCATGTATGCCAAAGGCAAGAACGTGATCATGTGCTGGGCGATGGGTATCACCCAACATCGCCATTCGGTCGCGACCATCCAGGAAATCGCCAACCTGATGCTACTGCGCGGCAACATTGGCCGGCCCGGCGCCGGCCTGTGCCCGGTGCGTGGCCACAGTAACGTGCAGGGCGACCGTACGATGGGCATCAACGAGCGTCCGCCGGTGGCGTTCCTCGACTCCCTGGAACGTCGCTTCCAGTTCAAGGTGCCGCGCGAAAACGGTCATAACGTGGTCGAGGCGATTCATGCCATGGCCGAAGGTCGTGCAAAAGTCTTCATCGCTCTGGGCGGTAACTTCGCCCAGGCCACTCCGGACAGCACGCGTACCTTCCAGGCTCTGAGCAACTGCGACCTGACCGTACAGATCAGCACCAAGCTCAACCGCAGCCATTTGGCTCACGGCAAGGAAGCACTGATCCTGCCGTGCCTGGGCCGCACCGACATCGATATCCAGACCGAAGGCCCGCAAGCGGTGACCGTGGAAGATTCGTTCAGCATGGTCCACGCCTCCAACGGCCAGTTGCAGGCGCTGTCGAACCAGATGCGCTCCGAGCCTGCGATCATCGCCGGTATCGCCGCCGCGACTCTGGGCAGCAAGCCGGTGGACTGGAACTGGCTGGTGGCCGATTACTCGCGCATCCGTGACCTGATTGCCGATACGATTCCGGGCTTCAAGGACTTCAACGAGAAGATCAAGAATCCGGGCGGCTTCTACCTCGGCAACAGTGCCGGTTCCCGTCGCTGGAACACCGCGTCGGGCCGGGCGAATTTCCGTGCGAACGTCCTGCCCAAGGACCTGGTGCACGAGCGCACGCGCTCCACAGGCGTGTTGCCGGACCTGATCATGCAGTCGATGCGTTCCCACGATCAGTACAACACCACCATTTATGGCCTCGACGACCGTTATCGCGGCGTGAAAGGTCAACGTGATGTGTTGTTTGTGAACGAGGCGGATATTATTCGCCTGGGGTTCAAACCGGGACAGAAGGCCGACATCGTTTCGATCTGGGACGATGGTCGTGAGCGTCGGGTGAAAGGCTTCACACTGCTGGCGTTTGATATTCCTGCGGGGCAGGCTGCAGCGTATTACCCGGAAGTGAATCCGCTGGTGCCGCTGGAGAGCACTGGGGATGGCAGCCATACGCCGACGTCGAAGTTTGTGGCGATCCGGTTGGAAGCGGCGAGTGAGATCGGGTTGATTTTGGCGAAGTCTGCTTAACTCGGCAGCAGGTCTGGCCTCTTCGCGGGCAAGCCTCGCTCCTACAGATCAGTAGTGATCTCACGGTCACGGCAAAACCTGTAGGAGCGAGGCTTGCCCGCGAAGGCATCCGACACGACTACACCTGTATCCGCACCACCCGATTACTTTCCAATCGCCCACAAAAAAGGCCGTTTTTTCACAAAAACGGCCATTCCGAAGTAACTAAAGACCGGCGAAAAACACTTAAGTTCCAGCTAAAAAACAGTAACTTATAGAAATGTGCTGAAGTCGTGTTACTCGTCGGATTTCGATTGTCAGCCTTACGACACAGCCTCAGGATCGCGCCGTCATCCCCTTGAGGTTCCTCAAATGAAGTTCTCCTCGATTCTCTTGTTGTCCCTTGGCCTGGTCAGTGGCTTCGCTTCTGCCGGAGGCACCACCGAAGCAGGTGTGGGCGGCGCATTGGGCGGGGTTTTGGGCTCGGTCGTCGGTCAATCGCTAGGCGGCAACACAGGTTCAACCATTGGCGCGGCCCTGGGCGGCGCGGGTGGTAGCGCAGTCGGCGCAGACAAACGCAGCCGTGGCGAAGCGGCCATTGGCGGTGCGTTGGGCGCAGCAGGCGGTAACGTGGTCGGCCGCAGCATGGGCGGCACCACCGGCAGCCTGATCGGCTCCGCAGCAGGCGGCGGCGCCGGTGGCGCGCTGGGTAACTACATGGGCAACAAAAGCGATGATGATGACGATGATCGTCGTTCCTATCGCGGTCATGGTGATCGTCGCTATTACCGGGATGACCATCCGGGTCGCGGCCATGCTTATGGCCACCGCAAGCACAAACATCGCTATCACGACTGAGGCTTGAATCGCCTCGTTTACCGGTAGATCAAAAAAATCGCAGCCCAAGGGCTGCGATTTTTTTTGCCCCTCAAACCACCAATCGCTCCAGCGCACCGCGCAACCCGGCAGGAATCGCCACGGGCTGATTCGACACCCGGTCCACAAACACATGCACGAAACGCCCCGCGGCGCAGGCTTCGTCTTCACCGGCCTTGAACACCGCCAATTCGTATTGCACCGAGCTGTTGCCCAACTTACCCACGCGCAAACCGATCTCGATCCGGTCGGGGAAAGCGATTGAAGCAAAATAATCGCAAGCCGAACTCACCACAAAACCCACGACTTCGCCGTCATGAATATCCAGGCCGCCGACTTCGATCAGGTAGGTGTTCACCGCCGTGTCGAAGAAGCTGTAGTAGGTGACGTTGTTGACGTGACCGTAGGCATCGTTGTCGTGCCAGCGCGTGGTGATGGGCTGGAAGTGCGGGTAGTCGGTGCGTTGGGGCATCAGCGTCGGTTCCTGAAGTTGGATGGCCAGTAGACCGTGTCGCTATCATCGCTGGCAAGCCAGCTCCTACAGGATAGCGAGGACCTTGTAGGAGCTGGCTTGCCAGCGATGGCGCCACCACGGTCAATACACCACTTACCGATCAGCAAACCCCTTGCCCACCACCGCCAACTCCCCAATCAACCGCGCCGGCTGCCAGTGGTCACCCTGTTTGGTTTCCAGCTGCAGTAGCCGCTGATGAATATCCACCAACCCCTGCTGATCCGCCCAGGCCATCGGCCCGCCCTTGTCCGCCGGAAAACCATAACCGTTGAGGTACACCAGATCGATGTCATGCGCCGACGCCGCAATCCCTTCCTGAAGAATCTTCGCGCCCTCGTTGACCAGTGCCAGCAAGCAACGCTCCAGAATCTCCTCAGGCCCGATCTCGCGACGCTGGAAACCCAATCCTTCGCTGACCTTCAGCACCAGCGCATCCACCTGCACATCGTGCTCAGCCTGGCGACTGCCCGCTTCGTAGTGGTAATAGCCGTTGCCACTCTTCTGCCCGAAACGGCCCAGTTCGCACAGACGGTTATCCACTTGAACCTGCGGCGCATCCTGCCCCTTGCCGGCCAGCTCCCGAGCCCGCCATTCGAGGTCGATACCAACCACGTCGTACATGCGGAACGGCCCCATGGCGAAACCGAACCCCTGCAACGCCGCATCCACCTGATAGGGGTAAGCGCCTTCAAGCAGCATCTTGCGTGCTTCCAGCACGTAGGTTTTGAGCATGCGGTTGCCAATGAAACCCTCGCAGTTGCCCGATACCACACTGACCTTGCCCATGCGCTTGCCCAGGTCCAGCGCGGCTTCCAGCACCGCCGGTGAAGTCTGTGCGCCACGAACGATTTCCAGCAGTTTCATGATGTGCGCCGGGCTGAAGAAGTGCAGGCCCAGGACTTGTTTCGGGCGGCGGGTGGCGGCAGCAATGGCGTCGATATCCAGCGCCGACGTGTTGCTGGCCAATATGGCTTCGGGCTTGAGCAGGCCATCCAGCTCGCGGAAGATTCTCTGCTTGAGCTCGAGGTTTTCGTAAACCGCCTCGATCACCAGATCGACCTCGCGGATCGCTGCGTAATCGGCAGCCGCCGTGACCCGTGCAATGCGCGCATCCGTTTCAGCCTGATCAATCCGTCCCTGCCGCACGTTGTGCGCGTAGGTCTCAGCCACGGTGGCCAGTGCCTGCTCAAGCATCTGCGGATTGTTATCGACCCACTGCACCGGCACCCCGGCATTGGCCAGGCACATGACAATGCCACGGCCCATGGTGCCCGCACCGATGACCGCAGCGCGCTGAATGTTGAACGGTGTCTGGCTCATAGTTGTTCTCTTATTGGCGATCCAAAGACAGACCCCACCATAGTCAGCCACCCGGCTTTTTTGAAATTTATTCCTGTGATGGGGGACATTCAGCGGATGGATGCACGTCCGCCAGACACTGACATCCCTGTAGGAGCAAGGCTTGCCCGCGAAGGCGTCCTCAAGGTCACCGCAATGGCTGATGGCCTCATCGCCAGCAAGCCGGCTCCTACACAGGTACGGTTCAGCCTGAGAGGTGTTGCTCGACCCAAGTCCGTACTTCGCCATACGGATACTCTTCCAGCGCCGCAAACCCCGGAATCGACCGAGCCTTGAGCTTGGTGAACAGCGGCACACTGATCCCGCACAGAAACCGTGTCACCCGCTCAGCGGGAGGAACGCTGCCGGTGTGCTGCTCGTGCCTGAGGATAAAACCACCACACAGCGCCTCGAAGTTTTTATCCACAAGCGCCGGCAACTCCGGCGGTGCGGGCAGCCGCGCCACATGCCCGTGACACACCGAACAATGCCCGCACTGCTGCGGCGAGTTTTCGTCACCGAAGTATTCGGCCAGGCGATTACCCAGGCAGTGGTCAGTGGCGAACAGATCGAGCATGGCGTGAATCCGCGCAATCTCGGTGCGTTCGTGCCGGGTGAAACAATCATGCAGTTCGGCACTCAGCGCCTGAATGTCGAACTCCGTTTGCAGCAGGCTGTAGACCTCGGTCATCTGCTTGCTTTCCAGCTCGACCCAACCCTTTTCCTGGAAGTAATCCAACGCCTTGACCACCCGATTGCGCTCGGCTTGATGCTGCTCGTACAGCGCATCGAAATTCACCGTCGCCCAGGTCCGCGCACGGCTGGAGGTCTGGATGATGGCCGCGACGAAATCCCTGCGCTCACCCTCGAAGCGGGCCAGCAAGTCCTCCGGCTCCAGCAAATACTTGAAGCGATATTCAGCGTAATAGGCGTAACGCGGGGCGATGATCCCGCGCAGCTCCAATTGCACCAGCAAGGTCTTGAGCGGCAACTGGCGAATGTTGCTCTGATCGGCCAACGGCCCTAGCAGAAACTCCCAATGCCCCTCGGGCACGGCGGCTTGCAATTCGTCGAGCACATGACGGATGCCTTCCAGCTCCGGCGTGTCGCCGTAGACGAAATTTTCCAGCACGTTGAGGCTGTCGCGGTTGGCCAGTACCAGGCAGTCCGATGGCTGCCCGTCACGCCCGGCGCGACCGATTTCCTGGCTGTAGTTTTCGATGGATTTGGGCAGGTCGAAATGCACCACGTTGCGGATGTCGCTCTTGTCGATGCCCATGCCGAAGGCGATGGTGGCGACGATGCAATTGGACTGGCCGCCCATGAATCGTTTCTGAATGGCTTCGCGTTGTTCGTGGGGTAAACCGGCGTGATAGGCCTCGGCCTGAATACCGTTGCGATTCAAGTGTTCGGCGATGTGTTCAGCGGTTTTCTGCAGCGTGACGTAGACGATGCTTGGCTGGTCCGGACGCTCGCTCATCCATTCGACCAAGCGTCGCCGTTTGTCCTGACCACGCACCGGTTCCACCAACAAGTTGAGGTTCGGCCGGTAGAAACCGGTGGTCACCACGTCTTCCGACGCAATGGCGAATTTCGCCTCCATGTCGGCGATCACTTTCGGGGTCGCGGTGGCGGTCAGCAACAGCGCTTGAGGAATGTTGAACTGACGCTGGTAATCCGGGAGTTTGAGGTAGTCGGGGCGGAAGTTATGGCCCCACTCCGAGATGCAATGCGCCTCGTCCACCACCAGCAGCGAGATGGGCACTTGCTGCAAGAAATTGCGGAAGCGCTCGTTCTTCAGGCGCTCCACGGAAATCATCAGAATCTTCAATTCGCCGGACTTGGCGCGAGCCATCACGTCACCAGCGTCATCGCGGCTTTGAGCCGAATCGATACTGCCTGCCGAAATGCCATGGCGCTGCAGAAACGCCAATTGATCCTGCATCAACGCGAGCAGCGGCGAGACCACCAGCGTCAGGTGCGGCAGCAACACCGCCGACATCTGGTAACACAGGGACTTGCCTGAACCCGTGGGGAAAATCGCCGCCGCCGAGCGCCCGGCCATCACCGCGCTGACCACCGCCTCCTGGCCGGGTCGAAACTGTGGATAACCGAAAACCTGTTCCAGGGTGTTGTGCATAAGCTGTCACTCCGTTGACCGCTGCGAAGCCCAAAGCCTAGCCGGTGATCGCAGCGAGTCGAGAAAAGGTCGGGGGCAAAAACGATACGGGATGATACAGCGGATGGCGCGGGGGGATGGCGGGGGTTGAGGAATATGGCGACCGGTAGATCGCCATCGCTGGCAAGCCAGCTCCTACAGTTGAGCTTCGGCGGACAGCGATTTTATAGGCGCACCTGCCCCTTGTAGGAGCTGGCTTGCCAGCGATGAGGCCTGCAGCCTCACCAAAAAATCATGATTGATCCCGTCAGGGCACCAACACCGCCACCCGCAGCTGCTCATTCAACATCTGCTCATGAAACACCTGGCTCTTGCTCGCCCACACCGCATGGGCCGGGCTGATTTCGCCGGTGAACGCCGCCGCCAACTGACGCAAATCAGCGACGCTTCGTACACGCGGGCAGAACGGTTCGCCGTCGCAGTTCTGACTGGCGTTGCGGTAGGTGGACAGCAACCTATCCCACAACCCGTCACGCACTTGTCGCACAGACTTGAGCTTCACTGCCTGCACGCCCAGACGCTGTTTCAGCCCCTGCTCGTCCAGCGATTCGCTGGCCAGCAACGCCTTGCCGAACATCAACACCTCCGCACGGGACGCGGTGTCCATGTTCGCCTGCGTGGTGAGGGCGTCCGGCCAACCGGTGCGGGCCATGTTGGCCAACATCATCGAACTGCCAGCGTCGGCCGCGCCCGTCAAACGACAAACACCCGCCCACAACAACAAAACCGAGGCCATACGTAGCCACTGCATACCTAATTCCCTTTAAGTGCCTAACCAGGCATTTTCGAAATGCCCTACAGATTCTGGCGCGCACCATACAGAGGTTTACTGCGTCGCGCCTGATAAACACGTAGGAAATTTCACCAGTAGGGGTTTCGATCAAAAAAACCTCGGGAAACGCGTAGGGCTAATGCCCGAAGACCAGTAAATCCCCTACACATTCTGTCGATTGCGGCTGTATTGCCGCAGCCCGCCGTCCCCTTCATAGTTTTCGGCGCGGCTGAAACAGTGTGTCGGCCTGCCCGACTTCCCAAAGGACTGCCCCCGATGCAAGACCGCTACCGCCCCCTCAAAAGCAGCTACAGCGACACCCCGGTCCTGGTCATCGACACCGAGGCCGACCCACACGAAATCCTCGACGCCGCCCGCCAACGCATCCACGCCGCCAGCGACCTGCTCGAAACCCTGTATTGCCTGTGCTTCAAACAGGCAGACGCAAGCGACATCCCCAACATCGTCAACGCCCTCTACCTGCTGACCCAGGACGGCAACGAACTCCTCGAAATCGCCCGCCAACGCCTCCCGAAACTCACTGCCGGCTAATGCCCACCACAATCCCCTGTAGGAGCGAGGCTTGCCCGCGAAGAACGATAACGCGGTGTACCTGACTAAAAACTTCAGCTGGAGATAAGTCCGTAGGCAACGCCCTATCAAAGCTTCATCCTGGTCCTACAACACAAGACACCTTGTCGCCTATCGTCAACCGGCAGCTCATATCTATAGTCGGACCGTCGCTGCCAATTCAGCGACTCAGGTTTGGTCACCTGAATTTGAGAGAAAACTTATGCATGCCCTTGTATGCTGCCGACTTCTTTTGTGTCGGCACGCTTTATGGCGGCTGTGTTTGGGACGCTTCTGCGTACCCGGGTTTTCTCTCCCTGGTTGACCAACCTGAACACAGTCCGCCACCCATCGTTTGGTCACGATAGTGGCGGGTCTTCAGCTACATAAAAGAGAAAATTCAAATGAATACCTGGAACCCGCTCACCGATCGCTACCGCCCACTCCAAACCAACCTCACCGATTCCCTACCCCTGATCATCGACACAGAAGCCAACCCGCAAGACATCCTCGAAGCCGCCCTCCAGCGCATCCGAGCCTCCAGCGAACTGCTCCGAACCCTGCACTGCCAAAGCTTCGAGCAAGGCGATCTAGAAGACATCCCCCACATCACCCACGCGCTCTACCTCCTGACCCAGGACGGCTGCGACCTGCTAAAAGTCGCCCAGCAACGAATGATGGACTGGAAAGCTCCTGTCTGACACCAAGTACCAACAGGCAAGCGGCGCCCTTGTGGGAGCTGGCTTGCCTGCGATGAACACGACGCATAATTCCGGCCCAGAACAGGCCAGCTAGCAGCACGGAAAATCGTAATGAGCGAATTAACCTTCAAACAAAAACAAGCACACTACGAAAAAGTCCGACGCTCAAACTACTTGGCGAGCCTACGTCTCGCAGGATTCGACACGTCACCAGCAGATCTCGACCAACCGCTTCCGACACGAGAAGAAGCACTCGCCAAATATCGGGAAGACAATCCGTCACAATCTGCTCATGCCCTTCCCACCAAACCTGACGACCAATAAGATCCGCCCAAGCCCAACCGGACGCCCCCGAATGAACCTCGCCTCCAACTTCCCCGACGACCAAACCATGCACCTGCTCATGCACCTGCTCATGCAGCTGCTGCACGAGGAACTCGGCCTGCCCGAACGCAAAACCATCAGCCTCACCACCTCGATCAACTTCGACCTGGGCTGCGACGGTGCCGATGCTCAAAACCTGATGGAAGCACTGGAAGAACAGTTCGCCATCGACCTCATCGATTACGACGCCTATCGCTACTTCCAACCCGAAGGCTACGATGTCTTCCTCAAACGCAGGGCCAAGGGGCGTGGCGACAAAGTCCCGCTTACCATCGGCATGCTCTACCAGGCCATCAAGGCCAGACGCTGGGACACTCAGACGCTGGAAGGCTTCTAACGTCCGCAGCACACACCTATAAGGACATAGCGTGGACGTACTGATGGGTTTACTCGCCGCCTTACTGTGGGGCGGCACGGATTTTCTGGTGGGTTTGAATGCCCGCGCAGTGGGCGTAAAACGCGCCGTGTATTTCGGTCAGGCGCTGGGTTTCAGCATCATGAGCCTGCTGTTGGTCGCCTTCCCCGCGTTCATCCTTAAGTCGATATCGGCGTCACTCACTGTCTGGCTGTTCGGCATTGTCGCCGCGGTGCTGACGGTGTCTGGTGCCCTCGCGTTGTCCAAAGCCTTTGCCCTCGGCAAAGCGTCCATCGTTGCGCCGCTGGTAACTTCTTATGGCGTTGTGACGACGTTGCTGTCCTGGGCCGGAGGTGAGCAGATCAGCCTGATTCAGCTGCTTTGCATTGCTCTGTGCGTGATCGGGGTGATTCTCTCCAGCATTCATTCCGACTCGAAAATCCCACACACCACTCAAGCCAGCAGCTCGATCGCCTACGCACTGTTGGCCGCCCTTTTCTATGGCACCAGTTTCTGGCTGCAAGGCCACTTTGTGCTTCCGGTCCTTGGTCCGGTGACGATGCTTTGGCTCGCTTATCTGGTTGGTCTGATCGTGCTGGTGGTTATCGTCCTGAGGATCGAGGACGGACTGAAAATTCCACCGTTGAAAAACTGCATGACGCTGACCGGCGCTAGCTTGATGAACCTGGGTGGGTTTTCTTCTTTCGCCTGGGGCGCGGTGGCAGGATCGGTTTCGGTGGTCACGGTGATCAGCACACTGTCCGGAGGAATCGCGGCGATTCTGGGGTACGTATTTTTCAAGGAAAGGCTGGCAAAGTTACAGGTGCTTGGCGTGGTTCTGGTGTTGGTGGGCGCGCTCGTTTTGCACCTGAAAACCTGAGCCGCCCCCACAAAAAAGGCACCTTACGGAATCCAATACCTGTAGGAGCCAGCTTGCTGGCGATGGTGGTTAACGATAACGCGTGCTGTCTGGATAAACGCGGCGCACTTGAGTTTATCGCCAGCAAGCTGGCTCCTACAGGTAATGCGTTACCCACAAAAAAGCCGCCCCAAAGGGCGGCTTTTTCATTACATCAAACCAACTCTTACAACTTCGGCCCAGCAGCCTTGATCGCGTCGCTCACTTCGAACTTCTTGAAGTTCTCAACGAACAACCCGGCCAGTGCTTTAGCCGCTTCATCGTAAGCAGCCTTGTCAGCCCAGGTGTTACGTGGGTTCAACAGGCCAGTTTCAACGCCCGGTACGGCCAGTGGCACGTCGAGGTTGATGGTGTCGAGGTGTTCGGTTTCAGCACCGATCAACGCGCCGCTCTGGATCGCTGCGATCACGCCGCGAGTGGTCGGGATGTTGAAGCGTTTGCCGACGCCGTAGCCGCCGCCGGTCCAGCCGGTGTTGACCAGGTAGACCTTGGAGCCGAAGCCGCGGATGCGTTTGATCAGCAGTTCTGCGTATTCGCCGGCCGGACGCGGGAAGAACGGTGCGCCGAAGCAGGTGGAGAAGGTTGACTTGATGCCGCTGCCGGAACCCATTTCGGTCGAGCCCACCAGTGCGGTGTAGCCGGACAGGAAGTGGTAGGCCGCTTGTTCTTCGCTGAGGATCGACACTGGTGGCAGTACGCCGGTCAGGTCGCAGGTCAGGAAGATCACAGCGTTTGGCTCGCCACCGAGGTTTTTCTCGGAACGCTTGGCAACGTGCTCCAGCGGGTACGCGGCGCGGCTGTTCTGGGTCAGGCTGACATCGGCGTAGTCGGCGTGCTTGGCGTCGTCGATCACGACGTTTTCCAGGACTGCGCCGTGCTTGATGGCTTTCCAGATGACCGGCTCGTTCTTCTCGGACAGGTCGATGCACTTGGCATAGCAACCGCCTTCGATGTTGAAGACAACGCCTTCGCCCCAGCCGTGTTCGTCGTCACCGATCAGGTAACGGCTTTCGTCAGCCGACAGGGTGGTTTTACCGGTGCCGGACAGGCCGAAGAACAGGGTCACGTCGCCCGCTTCGCCGATGTTGGCGGCGCAGTGCATCGGCAGTACGTCAGCGGCCGGCAGCAGGAAGTTCTGCACCGAGAACATGGCTTTCTTCATTTCACCGGCGTAACGCATGCCGGCGATCAGCACTTTCTTCTGTGCGAAGTTGATGATCACGCAACCGTCGGAGTTGGTGCCGTCACGCTCTGGCACGCACTCGAAGTTGGCAACGTTGAGCACTTGCCACTCAGCACGACCCGCCGGGTTGTACTGGGCCGGGTTGATGAACAGGCAACGACCGAACAGGTTCTGCCAGGCAGTCTGGGTGGTCATCTTCACGGCCAGGTAGTGATCTTCGGCCGCGCCTACATGCACGTGGGAAACGAAATGATCTTGCGCGTTGTTGAAGGCCTCGACGCGAGCCCACAGGGCATCGAACTTGTCGGCCGGGAACTTGCGGTTGATCGGGCCCCAGGCGATAGCGGCCTGGGTGGTCGGCTCTTCAACGATGAAACGATCGACTGGCGAGCGACCGGTACGGTGACCGGTGCGAACAACCAGCGCGCCGGTATCGGCAAGCTCGCCTTCACCGCGATTCAGGGCTTCTTTAACCAGATCATCAACACTCAGATCGGTGTACACGGCGTTATTGGCTTGCGTCATGAGGTTCCCCGTCGGCCAGTGGCCGAGTGCTCCAAACGTTTTGTAGTAGAAAGTCGTGCACTACTACCGCGAAAAAAGTGGGCCGGATTATGCCAGAAACGCCCAAAAAAAGTAGGGCCCTCCCGTCGTAACGGCGTTATTCCGGCACTTTCCAGTGAATTTACCTGCGCTGAACCGTTTTAGTGACGGGTATCTGACGGCGTGTCGACGCCCGCACCGGCGAATAATTGAACAATATCGGCGGCGTCGAACAGGTAACGTTCATTGCAGAACTGACAGTCGACCTCGATGTTGCCACCGTGTTCGACGACCAGGCTCTGCGCATCTTCCAGACCCAAACTGACCAGAGCATTGGCAGAACGTTCGCGCGAGCAGCTGCAACGGAAGCGCAATTTCTGCACATCGAACAGCCGGACCTGCTCTTCGTGGTAGAGACGATGGAGCACGGTTTCGTTGTCCAGACCGAGCAATTCATCGGCGGTCAGGGTACTGCCCAACGCGGTGATGTGCTGCCAGCTGGCGGCGCGTTCTTCTTCGTCTTTCAGGCGGTCGGCGGGCAGTTGCTGCAGCAACAGGCCGCGGGCGCGACGGCCATCGGCGTACAGCCAGAAACGCGTGCCCACCTGTTGCGACATCACGAAGTAGTTAGTGAAGCACTCCGACAGGGTTTCGCCATCCAGGTCCACGATACCCTGATAACGCTGGCCCACGGTCGGGTCGACGGTCAGCGCCAATACGCCGTTGGGCATCAGGTCGGCGAGGGTGGCGTCGGGGGCGATCTGGTCGGCCTCGTAACGGGCCAGACCACGGATATCACGTTCGCTGGAGCATTCGATCATCAGCAACGGGATCGGGCCGTCGGACCGCGCCTGAAGAATCAGCAGACCATCAAACTTCAAGGTGCCGACCAGCAACGATGCCGCGGCCATCAGTTCGCCAAGCAGTTGCGCGACCGGCTCCGGATACGGGTGTTTGGCAAGGACCTCGGCGTAGCTGCGCTCCAACGAAACCAGCTCGCCGCGGGTGTCGCTGTCATCGAAGATGAAGCGTTGGGTGTAGTCGGTATCCGGTAGATCGGTCATAGGTCTGGGTATCTGAAGTAAATGATAAAAGGTTACAAACGAAAAATTGCGCCTCTGCAGCACCGTTTTGGTGCGCACTGTTCAGCCATGGGAGGCATTTTATGAACAATCCGGTTTTGTTCCAAGCAAGGTGGGACGTCGCCGGTGGCGCTGTGCAATTTTGTGCCGCTGGTGCTGCTGGCCTTCTGGTTATGGCCTACAGGTCAGAGGCTGTGTGTGATTTTCGACGAGTGGCTTTCCATCCACTCGATTCGCCGCTGGCGATTCACCCGATATGGCTGCGCATTCGGGTAATTGCAAGTCTTCGACCGTTCGATGCGGTGGTCTGGGGGATACTGCTGGTCGGATAAGTGTGGTGCGTAGTGCCTGAATCCGGGGATGGCTGGCGAGTGCTGCGCACTCGATCGCGAGCAGGCTCGCTCCCACATTGAAATGCGTATCCCTTGTGGGGGCGGGCTTGCCCGCGAAGGCGTCAGCCCAGACAACGCAGAAGCAACAGCCTCACTCGTCGTTGCTGCTCCCACGAAATTTAAACAGATCCCGCCGCTGCTTCTTGCTTGGTTTGCCGTCGGTGCTCACGCCCAGCGAGCCCGCCTTGCGCATCGCCGCAGCCGCTTCGCGCTTGGCGATGCTGGCCTCGGTTTCGGCGTACAAGGTCTGAGCTTCCGGCGCACCACGGCGCACGATCGATAACGCCTGGACCACCACCGTACGCTCCTCGAACCCTGCGCGAATCTGAAACTCGTCGCCGATCCGCGGCTCTTTGCCCGGCTTGCAACGCTCACCCCGGCAATGCACCTTGCCACTTTCAATCGCCGCTTTCGCCAAGGCACGTGTTTTATAAAAACGCGCGGCCCACAACCACTTATCGAGACGGACCTTGTCGTCCTCTTCGCTTTTTTGTGCCATGGAATTTCCTCATTCTGAAATATTGGTGAACTGTACTACCGTTTCTGTCGTGCCAGGATTTCCACCGACCCGTACTACAATGCGCACGCCACACCTCGCTTGCAGGGGTGGAATTCCGGGCTGTAGATATCTGTCGCCTTTTAACCATTATTCTGCGTGAATACCGCGAATCCGGCCGCGTGCGGCCCCAGCGGTATCCACCGGTTGAGTACCTTTGAAGACATTTGACCATTTGACCGTTGTCGGTCTGCGCGAGTGGGTGGCGCTCCCGGGTTTGGGAGTTGCGGGCCTGCGGGCAAAAATCGACACCGGTGCCAGCACCTCCAGCCTGCATGCCACTGACATCGAGCCGTTCGAGCGCGACGGCGAACAGTGGGTGCGCTTCACCGCGCACCTGGGCACGGTAGTGCAGTTGCGACACCGACGCTGTGAAGCACCGCTGGTGACGATGAAATCCATCAAGAGCTCCAACGGCCAGGCGCAGAAGCGTTACGTGGTCAGCACCACCCTGGCCCTCGGTGATCGGGTCTGGCCCGTCGAGTTCACCCTCGCCTGCCGCAAGTCCATGCGTTATCGCCTGCTTCTCGGTTCCAAAGCCCTGATCGACGGCCAACTGGTGGTCAATCCGGGCATTAAGTATGTACAAGACAAGCCGGTGTTCCCGGTATCTACCTCCTCCACAGGTGTTGCATGAAGATCGCTGTGCTGTCGCGGAACCCGCGTCTGTATTCCACTCGTCGTCTGGTCGAAGCCGGTACCGAGCGTGGCCATGAAATGGTGGTGATCGACACCCTGCGCGCCTACATGAACATTGCCAGCCACAAACCGCAGATCCACTACCGCGGCAAGCCGCTGGAAGGTTTCGACGCGGTGATCCCCCGGATCGGTGCGTCGGTAACGTTCTATGGCTGCGCGGTACTGCGTCAATTTGAAATGATGGGGGTGTTCCCGCTTAACGAATCGGTGGCCATTGCCCGCTCGCGAGACAAACTGCGTTCGCTGCAATTGCTCTCGCGCCGTGGGATCGGTTTGCCGGTCACCGGGTTTGCCCACTCTCCGGATGACATTCCCGACCTGATCGACATGGTCAACGGCGCGCCGCTGGTGATCAAGGTGCTGGAAGGCACCCAGGGCATCGGCGTGGTGCTGTGCGAAACCGCAACGGCGGCGGAATCAGTGATCGAGGCGTTCATGGGCCTCAAGCAGAACATCATGGTTCAGGAATACATCAAGGAAGCCGGCGGTGCGGACATCCGCTGCTTCGTGGTCGGTGACAAGGTGATTGCGGCGATGAAGCGTCAGGCCAAGCCTGGGGAGTTTCGTTCCAACCTGCATCGCGGTGGCAGCGCCAGCCTGATCAAGATCACGCCGGAAGAACGCATGACTGCATTACGCGCTGCGAAGGTGATGGGACTGGCGGTGGCGGGTGTGGATATTCTGCGTTCGAATCACGGGCCGTTGGTGATGGAAGTGAATTCGTCGCCGGGACTGGAAGGGATTGAAACCACCACTGGGAAGAATGTGGCGGGGATCATCATTGAGCATCTTGAGAAGAATGGTGGGCCGAATATGACTCGGACCAAGGGTAAGGGCTGATCCTGAATATATGGCGGCAGTGATGCCGCCTTCGCGGGCAAGCCTCGCTCCTACATGGATTTGTGATCACTGTAGGAGCGAGCGGTGCGACGATTCGACTTGCCCGCGAAAGGGCCATCAGCCCCACTGAAGATCTCAGTTGTTAAACCGCATCCCGAGGCAGCATCAACCCCAACGGCAACCGCACCCGCGCTTCCAGCCCGCCACCAGTACGATTGCGCAGCTCAACATTCCCACCATGCATCGAAGCAATCCGCTTCACGATCGCCAACCCCAACCCGGTTCCTTTGCCACCGCGAGCACGATCCCCACGGGTAAACGGGTTGAAGATCGCCTCCAGCTCCGACGGATCAATCCCCGCCCCACGGTCCATGACGCTCAGCACCACATACGGGGCGCTGACATCCCCGGACACATAAGCCGCCACTTCAACACCGCTGCCAGCGTGATGCAGCGCATTGCCGATCAGGTTGTTCAGCAACCGTTTCATGGACACGCGACGCAGCGGAAACGGCTGAATCGGCTCCAGACGCAAGCGTACTCTCTCTTCATTCTGGTTAAACGGCGCGGCGACCTCGCGAACCAGATCGCTCAAGTCCACCTCTTCCACCGATTCATCACGGCCATCGCGGATGAACGCGAGGAACTGGTCGAGAATCGCGTCCATGTCCTCGATGTCGCGGACCATGTCGTCCGTCAGGTCGCTGTGGTCGCCCATCAATTCCAGTGACAAGCGCAAACGAGTCAGCGGTGTTCGCAGGTCATGGGACACCCCGGCCAGCATCAGCTCACGCTCGCGGCCAGCCTGTTCGACGTCTTCGGCCATCTGGTTGAACGCGCGATACACCTCGGTCATCTCGCTCGGCGTGTCGCTGATCGGCAGGCGCACGCTGCGGCCCTGGCCAAGTTGGCGGGCGGCATAGACCAGGCGCTTCAACGGTTGATTGAGCTGACTGACGAAGATCCACGCCGAGGCGGTGGACAGCAAACCAATGGCAAGGAACCAGCCGAGCACGTTCCAGATTTTCTGGCCACGCAAAGGATGCGGATACAGCGGCACTTTCAGCCAGCCATCGCCCAGGCTCGGCGCCCGGACCCACAGCGCTGGCGGCGAGTGCATGCGTAATCGCACCTCGGTGTCGGCACCGAGTTCGGCCTGCATCTGCCGCTGATAGATCTCGCTGTAAGGCCAGTGTTGCTCGCCTTCCGGCACGCCGGTGCCCACCACCCGGATCAGGGTCGCGGCTTCGGCAATCTTGTCGCGGTTGTTTTCATCGGCCGCCCAATAGGCGCGCAGCGTCAGGGCGACGCCGTGGCTGTATTGACGATCCACCAGCACGTCTTCGTTCATCAACAGATAAACCAGGGTCAGCGCCTTGGAAAACAGGACGACAATCAGCACCAGCCACAGGGTGCGGGAGAAGAAACTCTGGGGGAACCAAACCGGGGTTTTCATGAATAACCGCTAAACACTTGCAGGAGCGAGCGATGCTCGCATATTGCGGATCGCGAGTCTGCGGACAACAACATCCGCACGACCCGCTCCTACAAATCGCCGATCATTTGGTGGCGGCGCCATCCGGAACGAACACGTAGCCCACGCCCCAGACAGTCTGGATGTAACGCGGCTTGGACGGATCAGGCTCGATCATCCGGCGCAGACGGGAAATCTGCACGTCGATGGAACGCTCCAGGGCATCCCACTCGCGGCCACGGGCCAGGTTCATCAGCTTGTCGCGAGTCAGTGGCTGACGCGCGTTCATGACCAATGCCTTGAGCACCGCAAACTCACCGGTGGTGAGCATGTGCACTTCGTCACCGCGTTTCAGTTCGCGAGTGGCCAGGGACAGTTCGTAGTCACCGAAGGTCACGCTTTCGTCTTCGCTGCCCGGCGCACCCGGCACCGGCGCCGACTGACGACGCAGGACCGCTTTGACGCGAGCCATCAGCTCGTCCGGGTTGAACGGCTTGGCCAGGTAATCGTCGGCGCCCAGTTCCAGGCCCTTGATGCGGCTCAGCTCGTCGCCCTTGGCGGTGAGCATGATGATCGGAATCTGATTGTTCGCGCCGCGCAGGCGGCGGCAGGCGGTCAGACCGTCTTCGCCGGGCAGCATCAGGTCGAGGACGACCAGGTTGAACACTTCACGCGCCAGCAGGCGGTCCATTTGTTCGGTGTTCGGTACGGCGCGGGCGCGGTAGCCCTTGCTGACGAAAAAGCGTTCCAGCAGGCTGCTGAGCCCCGGATCGTCGTCAACGATAAGAATTTTTTCGCCTTCAGCAATGTTTGCAGTGCTGCTCATTGGATGCTCCTTTGATCTCGGCGCGCATTATGGCGTAGCTGCCGTTATACGCACCGTGTGCATTGTTAGCAGATTTTTCCTTCACCGCCAGAAATCCGGGCATTGTGCCTACAGCCTGTGATGCCCCCGAATGACAGAACGCTGGTTATAATGCGCGGCCTTTTGTGTCAGGCAACGTCTGATCGTTACCGTCGCGGCGGCTTTTTATTTTCATCGCCACGGCAGTAATTGTTCGATTTCACGGGTCAACGGGATGCCTGTTGATCCAGGTAGCGGCGCAGGCCAGGCCGCTCAACCAGACTCGCCGAGCCTTTATCCCCGCGCCCGCGAGCCTGCTTTCACAATTTGTCAGGTGGTTTTATGGACAGCATCAACAGCCGCATCGCCGAGGAACTCGGCGTACGCCCACAACAGGTCGAAGCGGCCGTCGCGCTACTCGATGAAGGCTCTACCGTTCCCTTCATCGCCCGTTACCGGAAAGAAGTGACCGGCAGCCTCGATGACATCCAGTTGCGTCATCTGGAAGAGCGTCTGCGCTACCTGCGAGAACTCGACGAACGGCGCATCAGCATCCTCGCCAGCATCGAAGAGCAAGGCAAGCTGACCCCGCAACTCGAACGCGACATCAAACTCGCCGACACCAAGACCCGCCTCGAAGACTTGTACCTGCCGTACAAGCAAAAGCGCCGCACCAAGGGCCAGATCGCCCTGGAAGCCGGCCTCGGCGAGCTGGCCGACGGCCTGTTCAACGATCCCTCGCTGGCCCCGGACACCGAAGCCGCACGCTTCATCAACGCCGAAAAAGGCGTGGCCGATGTGAAGGCGGCCCTCGAAGGCGCCAAGTACATCCTCATGGAGCGCTTCGCCGAAGACGCCGGCCTGCTGGACAAACTGCGCAACTACTTGAAGCAAGAAGCCACTCTCAGTGCCCGCGTGATCGCCGGCAAGGAAGAGGAAGGCGCCAAGTTCCGCGACTATTTCGAACACGACGAACCGCTGAAAAGCATGCCGTCGCACCGCGCGCTGGCGATTTTCCGTGGCCGCAACGAAGGCATTCTCAGCTCCGCGCTGAAAGTCGGCGACGAACTGCCGGGCACCATGCACCCGTGCGAAGGCATGATCGGTCAGCAGTTCGGCATCCAGAACCAGAACCGCGCCGCCGACAAATGGCTGGGCGAAGTGGTGCGCTGGACCTGGAAGGTCAAGCTCTACACCCACCTCGAAACCGATCTGCTGGGCGAGCTGCGCGATGGCGCGGAAACCGAAGCGATCAACGTGTTCGCGCACAACCTGCATGACCTGCTGCTGTCGGCTCCGGCCGGCCCGCGTGCCACCCTGGGCCTCGACCCGGGCCTGCGCACCGGTTGCAAGGTCGCCGTGGTCGACGCCACCGGCAAGCTGCTGGATCACGCCACGGTTTACCCGCACGTGCCGCACAACAAGTGGGACCAGACCCTGGCGATTCTCGCCGCCCTGTGCGCCAAGCACTCGGTGGACCTGATCGCCATCGGCAACGGCACCGCCAGCCGCGAAACCGACAAGCTGGCTGCTGAGCTGATCAAAAAATACCCAGCCATGAAGATGACCAAAGTCATGGTCTCCGAGGCCGGTGCATCGGTTTACTCGGCGTCGGAACTGGCTTCGAAGGAATTCCCGGACCTCGACGTATCGATCCGTGGCGCGGTGTCCATCGCCCGTCGCTTGCAGGATCCGCTGGCCGAACTGGTTAAAATCGATCCGAAATCCATCGGTGTCGGCCAGTACCAGCACGACGTGTCGCAGCTGAAACTGGCGCGCGGCCTGGACGCTGTGGTCGAGGACTGCGTGAACGCCGTCGGCGTGGACGTGAACACTGCGTCCGTGGCGCTGCTGGCCCGTATCTCCGGCCTCAACGCGACCCTGGCGCAGAACATCGTCAGCCACCGTGACGAGCACGGCGCGTTCAAAACCCGCGCAGCGTTGAAGAAAGTCGCGCGTCTAGGCGAAAAAACCTTCGAACAGGCGGCCGGTTTCCTACGCGTGATGAACGGCGACAACCCGCTGGATTCGTCTGCGGTTCACCCGGAAGCCTATCCGCTGGTGCAACGCATCGCCGCTGAAACCGACCGTGACATTCGCTCGCTGATCGGCGACGCGAGCTTCCTCAAGCGTCTTGATCCGAAGAAGTACACCGACGAAACCTTCGGTCTGCCGACGGTCACCGACATCCTGCAAGAGCTGGAAAAACCTGGCCGCGACCCGCGTCCGGAGTTCAAGACCGCCGAGTTCCAGGAAGGCGTCGAAGACCTCAAGGACCTGCAACTGGGCATGATCCTCGAAGGCGTCGTGACCAACGTGACCAACTTCGGTGCGTTCGTCGATATCGGCGTGCATCAGGACGGTTTGGTGCACATCTCTGCGCTTTCGGAGAAGTTCATCAAGGACCCGCGTGAAGCGGTGAAGGCCGGTGACGTAGTGAAAGTGAAGGTCATGGAAGTCGATATCCCGCGCAAACGCGTCGGCCTGTCGATGCGCATGAGCGACACCCCGGGCGAGAAAATCGACGGTGCCCGTGGTGCGCGTCCGGGGTCGGCACCGCGCCAGTCCCAAAACACTGCACCGCGCAAGGAAACCACGGCGGCGGCCCCGTCCAACAACGCCATGGCTTCGCTGTTCGCCAACGCCAAGCAGTTGAAGAAACGCTGATGGAAATCCCGGCCGGGCTGACCGAAAGCGCGTTTTTCAAGCTGCTGGGCTGTCGCTTGCACAGCCTGGAAACCGGGGTGGCGCAAGTCGCCCTGGCGCTTGAACCCGAACTGCGCAATCGCGGCGGCAAGCTGCACGGCGGGGCCTTGTTCAGCCTGGTGGACATTGCCATGGGGCTGGCCTGTTCCAGCACCCACGGCTTTGACCAGCAGAGCGCGACCATCGAGTGCAAGATCAACTACATCCGCGCCGTTTCCGACGGTGAGGTGATGTGCACGGCGCGGGTGATCCACCCGGGCCGCCGCACTCTGGTGGTCGAAGCCGACGTGATGCAGGGCGACAAACTCGTCGCAAAAGCACAAGGCACGTTCGCTGTCCTGTAGCTAGCCGTCATCGATTTGAGGTAATTTCGGCGCTATGAAAGCGGCGCCGGGATTTTCTGTGGGAGCGGGCTTGCTCGCGAAAGCGGTGTGTCAGGCAACTCAAATGCTGACTGACACATCCTCTTCGCGGGCAAGCCCGCTCCCACAGGGTCCGCGGCGACTGATCCTTGACCGACTGGCATGTGGTCTGTGCTGCTCAAAAACCAGGCGAAAACGCCAGTTTCAACTTCACCCTTGTAGACCGTCCTGCCCACCCCCATATTGGGGCGACTGACGCGTGAAGGAATCCAACTTGAGCGAACTTCTCAACCGCCGCCTGGCTCTGCTCGGCGAGCGCGCTAACCTCTCTCTGCTCGAACAGTGCCTTCACGGCATCGAACGTGAATGCCTGCGCGTGACCGGCGAAGGTCGCCTGGCGCAAACGCCGCACCCGGAAGAATTGGGTTCCGCGCTGACCAACGAACAAATCACCACCGACTATTCCGAGTCGCTGCTGGAGTTCATCACGCCCGCCCTGCCCGACCCGGCCGAGACCCTGGCGAGCCTGGACAGGATTCACCGTTTTGCCTACAGCAAGCTCGGCAACGAGTACCTGTGGAGTCCGTCGATGCCGTGCCCGTTGCCGGCCGAGGAAGATATCCCGATCGCCTATTACGGCACCTCCAACATCGGCAAGCTCAAGTATGTCTACCGCAAGGGCCTGGCCCTGCGCTACGGCAAGACCATGCAGTGCATCGCCGGGATTCACTACAACTTCTCCCTGCCGGAGAAGCTCTGGCCGCTGCTCAAGCAGGCGGAAGGCTTTGTCGGCACTGACCGCGACTATCAGTCGTCGGCCTACATCGCGCTGATCCGTAATTTCCGCCGCTACAGCTGGCTGCTGATGTACCTGTTCGGTGCTTCGCCAGCGCTGGACGCCGGTTTCCTGCGCGGTCGCACGCATCAGTTGGAACAGCTGGACCCGGACACCTTGTACCTGCCGTACGCCACCAGCCTGCGCATGAGCGATCTGGGTTACCAGAGCAACGCCCAGGCCGGCCTGACGCCGTGCTACAACGACCTGGCGAGCTACACCGACAGCCTGCGCAAAGCGGTGGCCACACCGTATGCGCCGTATGTCGAAATCGGCACGCATCAGGACGGTGAGTGGGTTCAGCTCAACACCAACATCCTGCAGATCGAAAACGAGTACTACTCCAACATCCGCCCGAAACGCGTGACCTACACCGGCGAACGGCCGATCCAGGCGCTGGTGGCCCGTGGAATTCAGTACGTCGAAGTGCGTTGCCTGGACATCAACCCGTTCCTGCCGATGGGTATCGACCTCACCGAGTCGCGGTTCCTCGATGCGTTCCTGCTGTATTGCGCGCTGAACGACAGCCCGCTGTTGACCAGTAATTCGTGCGGCAACGCGACATCGAACTTCCTCAGCGTGGTCAAGGAAGGTCGCCGTCCGGGCCTGCAACTGCAACGTGACGGTCAACCGGTTGACCTGAAAGAATGGGCGGGCGAGTTGCTGGAGAAGATTGCGCCACTGGCGGCGTTGCTGGATCAGAGCCATGGCGGCGATGCGCACAGCAAGGCATTGGACGCGCAACTGGCCAAGGTCAAGGACTCCTCCCTGACGCCATCGGCCCAGGTGCTGGCGGCAATGGCCGAACACAAGGAAAGCTTCAGCCAGTTCTCCCTGCGCCAGAGCCAGGCCCATGCGGAATATTTCCGCAGCGAGCCGTTGAGCAGCGAAGACCAGGCAACGTTTGAAGAGCGCGCGCGTTCGTCGCTGGCGGAGCAAGTGGAGCTGGAGCAGAACGAAGTCGGCGATTTCGATGTGTTTGTCGGCTCGTATCAGGCGAGCATTCTGGCGATCAGTAACTAACCTCTGAAGGTCCTTCGAATCTTTTCGCGGGCAAGCCTCGCTCCTACAGTTTTGTGTCGGTCACCCAGTTGTGACTCGACCCCCAACCTGTAGGAGCGAGGCTTGCCCGCGAAGGCTGCGCCGCGGTCTTGCTTAGAATTTTCCGCTCATAAGCTCATTCGAAAAAGTTATTTATTTTCGGATTCTTATATCATTTAGTCTCTTTTTCACGCCGACTCTCGGTCCGCCTGAAAAGGAGCTTCCCAATGAAACTGCATTTCCCTCTTCGCCTCCTGGCGGCCGCGTCTTTGGCTGCGGCGAGTTTCTTTGCCCAGGCGGCTGACGTGACTGTCGCCTACCAGACCACCGTGGACCCGGCGAAAGTCGCCCAGGCCGACGGCGCCTACGAAAAAGCCACCAACGCCAAGATCGACTGGCGCAAATTCGACAACGGTGCCGACATCATCGCCGCCATCGCTTCCGGCGACGTGCAGATCGGCTACCTCGGTTCTAGCCCCCTGACGGCTGCAATCACCCGCAAAGTCCCGGTTGAAACCTTCCTCATCGCCACCCAGATCGGTGCCGCTGAAGCCTTGGTTGCCCGCGACGGCTCCGGGATCAAGACTCCTCAGGACCTGATCGGCAAGAAAATCGCCGTGCCGTTCGTTTCCACCGGCCACTACAGCCTGCTCGCCGCGTTGAAGCACTGGAACATCGACCCTTCGAAAGTCACCGTGCTCAACCTCGCCCCGCCAGCCATCATCGCCGCATGGAAACGCGGTGACATCGACGCCACCTACGTGTGGGACCCAGCGCTCGGCGTGGCCAAGGAAAACGGCAAAGTGCTGATCACCTCCGGCGAACTGGCCAAGTTCGGCGCACCAACGTTCGATGCCTGGATCGTGCGTAAAGACTTCGCCGAGAAGCACCCGGAAATCGTCACCGCGTTCGCCAAAGTCACCCTCGACGCCTACGCCGATTACCGCAAAGACCCTAAAGCCTGGCTCGCCAATCAATCCAACGTCGACAAGCTGGTGAAGCTGTCCGGTGCCAAGGCCAGCGACATTCCGCTGCTGCTGCAAGGCAACGTCTACCCGCTGGCGGCTGATCAGGTGATCACCCTCGGCGCGCCGACCACCAAAGCCATCACCGACACCGCCGTGTTCCTGAAAGAACAAGGCAAGGTCGAAGCCGTGCTGCCGGACTACGCGCCGTACGTCAGCGCCAAGTTCATCACCAACTGATCGGGAGTTAATTGCGATGGCCTTGCTACAGCTGGAGCGCATCAGCGCACAGTACCCCGGCAGCCCGGAACCGGTATTGGCGGATATTTCCTTGAGCCTTGGGCCCCAGCAATTGCTGGTGGCCCTCGGCCCGTCCGGCAGTGGCAAGACTTCGCTGTTGAACCTGATTGCCGGTTTCGTCGAGCCCAGCGCCGGGCGCATCACCCTCGATGGCGTGCCGGTCAAAGGCCCGAGCGCCGAACGCGGCGTGGTGTTTCAGGACGACGCGCTGCTGCCTTGGCAAGACGTGTTGGCCAACGTCGGTTTCGGTCTGGAACTGGCCGGTGTCTCCCGGGACAAACGTGAAATCCGCGCTCGGGAAATGCTCGCACTGGTGGACCTTTCCGGTTTCGAAAATCGGCGGATCTGGCAGCTGTCCGGTGGCCAGAAGCAGCGTGTCGGCCTGGCCCGTGCGCTCGCCGCCGACCCTCGCGTGTTGTTGATGGACGAACCTTTCGGCGCCCTCGACGCCTTCACCCGCGAACAGATGCAGGAGCTGCTGCTGCAAGTCTGGCAGCGCACCGCCAAACCCGTATTCCTGATTACCCACGACATTGAAGAAGCGGTATTTCTCGCCACGGACCTGATTCTGCTGGCGCCAAATCCCGGGCAAATCGTCGAGCGCCTGAGCCTCGATTTCGGTCAGCGTTACGCCGCCGGCGAGTCCGCACGGGCGATCAAATCCGACCCGCGCTTTATCGAAACCCGCGAACACGTACTCGCCAAAGTGTTCTCCCAACGCAGCGCCGCCACGCGGCAGGAGCGCGCATGAGCAGCTATGAAATTCCGGCCGTGACGGTGAAACCGGGTTCGACGGTGATTCCTGTTCGGCGCCGCCTCAGTACTCGCTGGATCAGCGTGCTGACCCTGGTCGCGTTGGTTGCCCTGTGGTGGGCCGTTACCGCCACAGGAATGATCGAACCGCTGTTCCTGCCGCCACCGTCCGCCGTGCTGCAAAAAGGCTGGCTGCTGGTGACCACCGGCTACATGGATTCGACGTTGTGGCAGCACTTGGGCGCGAGCCTCAGCCGCATCGGTCTGGGTCTTGGTTTTGCCGTGCTGACCGCCGTGCCGGTCGGCATCGCCATCGGTCACAACCGCATTGCGCGCGGCATTCTCGATCCGCTGATCGAGTTCTACCGCCCGATTCCACCGCTGGCCTATCTGCCGCTGATTGTCATCTGGTGCGGCATTGGTGAATTGTCAAAAGTCCTGCTGATTTACCTGGCGATTTTCGCCCCGATCGCCATCGCCACCGCGACTGGCGTGCGCACCGTCGACCCGGCCAAATTGCGCGCAGCACAGTCTTTGGGCGCGACCCGGGCGCAGTTGATTCGCCATGTGATTTTGCCGAGTGCGTTGCCGGACATTTTGACCGGCGTGCGCATCGGTCTGGGCGTGGGCTGGTCAACGCTGGTCGCCGCCGAACTGATCGCCGCCACCAGCGGCCTGGGCTTCATGGTGCAGTCGGCCGCACAGTTCCTGGTCACCGATGTGGTGGTGCTGGGGATTCTGGTGATTGCGCTGATCGCCTTCGCCATGGAGATGGGCTTGCGTGCGCTGCAACGCAAACTGGTGCCGTGGCACGGCCAGGCTCACTAACGACTTGTCATTGACCATGCCGACAGATCGGCACCCCGGATTGAAGAGAACCACCATGAGCAACCTGACAATCGTCCCCCTCAGCTCCGCCCTCGGCGCGCACATCAGCGGCATCGACATCAGCCAGCCATTGAACCTGGAACAGCGCGATGCCATCGAGCAGGCACTGCTCAAGCATCAGGTTTTGTTCTTTCGCGACCAGCCGATCACGCCGCAGCAACAGGCGCGTTTCGCCGCCAACTTCGGCGACCTGCACATTCACCCGATCTACCCGAATGTGCCGGAACAGCCAGAAGTACTGATCCTCGACACCGCCGTCACCGACGTGCGCGACAACGCGATCTGGCACACCGACGTGACCTTCCTGCCGACCCCGGCGATGGGCGCGGTGCTCAGCGCAAAACTGTTGCCGGAGTTTGGCGGCGACACGTTGTGGGCCAGCGGCATTGCGGCTTATGAGGCGCTGTCCGCGCCGATGAAAAGTCTGCTGGAAGGGCTGACGGCGACGCACGATTTCACCCGTTCGTTTCCGTTGGAGCGCTATGGCAACACGCCTGAAGCATTGGCTCAGTGGGAAGAGGCTCGCCGCAAGAATCCACCGCTGTCGCACCCGGTCATTCGCACGCATCCGGTGAGCGGGCGCCGTTCGTTGTTCGTCAGTGAAGGGTTTACGTCGAAGATCAATGAACTGTCGGAGACGGAGAGCGAGACGATTCTGAAGTTTCTGTTCGCCCATTCCACACGGCCGGAATTCACCATTCGCTGGCGCTGGCAGCAGGACGACATCGCATTCTGGGACAACCGCGTGACGCAGCATTACGCGGTGGATGACTACCGGCCGGCGCGGCGGGTGATGCAGCGGGCGACAGTGTTGGGGGATGTGCCGTTTTTCAGGTAAATCCTGATTTTTCCATTGACTGTACTGGCCCCATCGCGAGCAGGCTCGCTCCCACATTTGGAATGCGGTTCCCCTGTGGGAGCGAGACCGGCTTGCCGGCGATAGCGGTCTAAAAGGCGCCAGAGATTCTGGCGCCAAACCCTTACTCAGCCGTCGAAGGTTTCTCCCAAAGATTAATCCCGCCTTCCTGGGCAAACCGGTCTATCTCCGCCAACTCTTGCGCACTGAAGCTCAGATTCTTCAACGCCCCGACGTTCTCGATAATCTGCTCCGGCCGGCTCGCACCGATCAGCGCCGAAGTCACCCGAGGGTCGCGCAGCGTCCACGCCAACGCCAGTTGCGCCAGGCTCTGGCCGCGACGCTTGGCAATCTCATTGAGCCCACGCACATGGGCAATGTTGGCCTCCGACAGATGCGAGGACTGCAACGAACCGCCGCCCGGACGATTGACCCGCGCATCCTTCGGAATGCCGTTGAGGTATTTGTCGGTCAACAGGCCCTGCGCCAACGGCGTGAACGCAATCACGCCGGTGCCCAGCTCGTCGGTGACATCCAGCAGATCCTTTTCCACCCAGCGATTGAGCAGGTTGTAGGCCGGCTGGTGAATCAGCAACGGCACTTTCCACTCTTGCAACAGCGCCGCCATCTCACGGGTTTTCACCCCGGAATACGACGAGATACCGATGTACAACGCCTTGCCCTGCTGCACCGCCATAGCCAGTGCGCTGGCGGTTTCTTCCAGCGGCGTGTCCGGGTCGAAACGGTGGGAGTAGAAAATATCCACGTATTCCAGGCCCAGACGCTGCAGGCTCTGATCAAGGCTGGCCAGCACGTATTTGCGCGAGCCACCGCCCTGCCCATAAGGACCGGGCCACATGTCCCAACCCGCCTTGCTCGAGATGATCAGCTCGTCGCGATACTGCTTGAAATCTTCACGCAGCAAACGCCCGAAGTTGGTCTCGGCGCTACCATACGGCGGACCATAGTTATTGGCGAGGTCGAAGTGGTTGATCCCCAGATCGAACGCCGTGCGCAGCAACGAACGCTGGGTGTCGATCGGCGTGCTGTCGCCGAAGTTATGCCACAGCCCCAGGGACAACGCCGGCAACACCAGACCGCTGCGACCGACGCGGCGGTAAGGGATGGAGTCGTAGCGGTTTTCGGCAGCGGTGTAGGTCATCGAATCCTCTCTTGTCTGTCTTGAAGTTGGTATCGACTGCTTCGCAAGTTGCCCAGCATACGCCCAGACAAACGTCGATAGACCTCGGACTTGAGGAAATGCTGAAACGTTTCACATATTTTCGATTCGAGGGGCTAACGCGCCCCCGCAAACACCTCCCCCAACCAATCCACAAACACCCGAACCCGTGGCGACATGTGTCGGTTGTGCGGATACAACACTGAAACCGGCATCGGTGGCGGCGGCGTGTCGATCAGGACTTCCTGCACCAGGCCCTGGGCGATCTGCGTTTCCATTCGGTAATGCGGGCACTGGATCAAGCCCAGGCCGGCGATGGCCGAGGCGGCGTAGATTTCTGCGCCGAACACCGAGATCGCGCCCTCGATGGCGACTTCCTGCAATTCGCCATCGACCATGAATTCGAACGGGAACAACTTCGCCGTGGTGCGCGAGACGTAGTTCACAGCGCGATGGTGTTTCAGGTCTTCGAGGGTTTTCGGTTCGCCGTATTTGCGCAGGTAGGCGGGGCTGGCGCAGGTGATCTGGCGCAGGTTGGCAACGCGTTTGCCGATCAATGCCGAATCACCCAGCGTGCCGGCCCGCAGCACACAGTCGACGCCTTCAGCGATCAGGTCGACAAAGCGGTCGGCCTCGCTGATGGACAGTTCGATATCCGGATAGCGCTCCATGAATTGCGGCAAGGCGGGGATGACAAAACTCTTGGCCAGCGTGCCATGCAAATCCACCCGCAATCGCCCCTTCGGCGCGACGCTGCGAAAAGCCAGTTCAGCTTCTTCCAGTTCCGCCAGCAATTGCACACAGCGCAAGTAGTACGCCTCGCCGTCCAGCGTAGGACGCACCTTACGCGTGCTGCGCTCCAGTAAACGCGTACCGAGCCAGGCTTCGAACTGGTTCAGCGTGTGGGTCAGGGTTGCCCGTGGCAGGTTCAGGTCTTCGGCGGCCAGGGTGAAGCTGCTGCGCTCGTAGATCCGCACGAACACCTTCATCGCTTTGACTTGATCCATGGCGTTCGAGACCTTTGATTGTTGGCGTTTATTGAACAGTCAAGGCAACTCTCGTGCATTTATCAGCCTGAGTAAACATGTGAGTCTGGCTTCACCCCAAACAGACACCCTCAAAGGATTCACCGCCATGACTACTCAAACTTCGAAAGTTGCCATCGTGACCGGCGCCTCCCGCGGCATCGGCGCCGTGATCGCCAAACAACTGGCCAGCGAAGGTTTCGCCGTCGCCATCAACTACGCCAGCAGCGCCACTGAAGCCTCAAAGCTGGTCGTTGAACTGCGTCAGGCCGGCCATCAAGCCATAGCGATCAAGGCTGACGTGGCCAATGCCGACGATGTACGCCGGATGTTCGACGAAACCGAAACACAACTGGGCAAAGTCGATGTGCTGATCAACAACGCCGGCATCCTCAAAGTGATGCCGCTGGCGCAGCACACGGACGAACTGTTCGACCAGAACTTCAACATTCACGCCCGCGGCACTTTCAATACGTTGCGTGAAGCGGCGACCCGTTTGAACAGCGGTGGCCGGATCGTCAATTTCTCCAGCAGCACCGTCGGCATGAACCTGCCGGGTTACGCCGTGTACATCGCCAGCAAAGCCGCGGTGGAGTCCCTGACTCAGGTGTTCGCCAAGGAAATGCGCGGTCGCAACATCACCGTCAACGCCGTTGCGCCTGGCCCGGTGGCGACCGATTTGTTCCTTCACGGCAAGAGCGAAGAGCAAATCCAGAACTTTGCCAAGATGCCGCCGCTGGAACGCTTGGGGCAGCCGGAAGACATCTCGCGCGTTGTGTCCTTTCTCGTCGGCCCTGATTCGGCGTGGGTCAATGGACAGATTCTGCGGGTGAATGGCGGGTTGGTTTAAGCTGCTATGTAGGCAGGATTGACGCCTTCGCGGGCAAGTCGAATCGTCGCACCGCTCGCTCCTACAGGAGCGACACAAAACTGTAGGAGCGAGGCTTGCCCGCGAAGGCGGTCTTAAAGACGCACTACACCTGAAGGGAGGAACGCATCATGCACACCACGATCATCATCACCTTCGGCCTGGTCCTACTGGCGCTGATGCTGTTCATCGGCGAGAACATCGGCTTCAGCCGCCAGACGCTGACCTACAGCTTCATCGTGTTGTGGCTGGCCCTGACGATGATCAACGGCGCCATCGGCGTGGTCACCGCCGGCCAGTCCGTGACCACGGAGCTGGTGGTCGGCAGCATCGTGTTCAGCATCCCGGTGGCGGCGCTGGTGTTGTTCATGGTGATGAGCAGCGAGGCCTGAGTTCAACGCACCAGATGCAAAAACTGCAGGTGCCGCTCGTACTGATCGAGGATGTCGTTGATGACCTGATCCTTGGTGTAGCCCACCAGATCGTAGTCCTGACTGCCCTCGCTCAGGTGCACTTCGGCCCGATAATAACGGCGATTGTTGAGTTGCTTGGGCCCCATGCCGCCACGGGCGAATGACGGCGTGAAGTAGCCACGCATCTGCACCTGATAGATGAACGGATGCTGCTCGCCGTGACCGATTTCCAGGCTGACGCTGTCGTTTGCCGGATCGGGTTGAGTGATCACGTTCAAACCCTTCTCGACGAACACCGCCGACACCTCTTCAATCGCCGGGCGCACCGTCGTGTCGAGGAAGCGATAGACCTCATCCCGCGACGGGAAATGCACCGCCTGACTCAAACGCTGACGCCAACCGCCGCGCCGCGATCCGGACACCGGCGCCAGGGAATGCAGCTGCGCGATCTGCTTCTGCGACTCCAGGTAAAACGCCTTGTGCAGCCCCCACATCATCAGCAGCAAGATCATCGAAAACGGCAACGAAGTCAGCACCACCGCTGACTTCAGCGCATCGATGCTGCCCGAAAACAGCAGCGCACTGGTGACCAGCGCGGTCATCGCGCCCCAGAACACCCGCAGCCATTTCGGCCCGTCTTCATCCGGGTTGCCGCCCTTGGCCGAGAGTGTCGACAGCACCACGGTGCCGGAATCGGCCGAGGTGACGAAGAACACGAAGCTGATGAACACCGTGACCGCAATCACGGTTTTGCTCCACGGGTAGGTTTCCAGCAGCAGGTACAGCGTCATCGACGGGTTGTCGATGGCCGACATGCCGAGCGCGCTCATGCCGTGATTGAGCACCTGGTCGATGGCGCTATTGCCGAAAATCGACATCCACGCCAGGGTGAAACCGAGCGGGATCAACAGCACGCCGAAGACGAATTCGCGAATGGTGCGGCCACGGGAAATCCGTGCGATGAACAGACCCACGAACGGCGACCACGCGATCCACCACGCCCAGTAGAACACCGTCCAGCCGCCCAGCCAGTCGCTGGGTTTGTCGTAGGCGTAGAGGTCGAAACTTTTCATCGGCAAGGCGCCGAGGTAGTCGCCGAGGTTCTGGATCAGGGTATTGAGCAGGTGCTGCGTAGGGCCGGCGAACAACACGAACAGCAGCAGCGCACAGGCCAGCAGCATGTTGATGTCGGACATCACCCGCACGCCTTTATCGACGCCAGCCACCGCGACGATGATCGCCGCGCCCATCATCAGCGTGATCAGGCCGACCTGAATCCACTGGGTGTGAGCGATGCCGAACAGGTAATCCAGGCCCGAGTTGAGGTGCAACACGCCGAAGCCCATGTCGGCACCGAGGCCGAACACCGTGGCGATGATGCCGAAGCCATCCACCGCATAACCGATCGGGCCGTTGATGCGTTTGCCGATCAGTGGGTACAGCGCCGAACGCAAGGCCAACGGCAGGTTATGGCGGTATGCGAAGTAGGCCAGCGCCATGCCGACGAAGGCAAACACGCCCCAGCCGTGCAGGCCCCAATGCAGAAACAGAATCTGCATCGCCTGGCGCGCCGCGTCCGCTGTCCCGGCCTCGCCTTGCGGCGGTTGCAACAGATGGGTCAATGGTTCGGACACGCAAAAGAAGAACAGCGTGATGCTGATCCCGGCGGCGAACAGCATGCCGGCCCACGACAGGTAACTGAATTCGGGCTCGTCGTGGTCGGCACCGAGCTTGATCTTGCCGTAGCCGGACAAGGCGGTGACCACCACGAAGACCAGATACAGCGTCATCGCGAGCATGTAATACCAGCCGACCGTATTGGCCGCCCAGTTTTGCGCTTGCAGCAACCAGGCGCCGGCTTGTTCAGGCATGGCGATAACGACGATGCCGAACAGAAAAATAAAGGTCGCCGCGAAGTAAAACACCGGCGGATTCATGCGGATCTGGCCGCTGGCGGGGGTGGACGATGCACTCATGAAAGGTGCACCTCGAGGGGGTGAAACCGGGCAATCAATAACGGACTCGGCAAGGGCAAGCCTCCTGTTGTGAGCGGGCAGCAAACCGACGGTTTAACTTGAATGAGCGTTCAAGTTAAACATGGATAGGGGGCTAAGGACTAATCGCAGGGCTCGGCGGTCGTGTTCGTACGCTAGCTCAAGGATGGGTATGACGTGGGGTTTGGGGGATTTGTTCAGTGGGGAATTGGGTGGATGCCATTGTCTCGGATCGGCTTGAAACCATTCGCGGGCAAGCCTCGCTCCTACAGGTTTTGTGTCGTTCATAGATCTATTGTTCGACACAAAACCTGTAGGAGCGTGGCTTGCCCGCGAAGGCGTCAGAAAGGCCGCTAAAGCCTTCGGGCCTTACTTCTGCGTCCCATCATCATGCTGCAAATTCGCCTGCGTCAGGTTGGCCCCTGCCGGCACACTGCGGGTCAGCCAAACGTTGCCGCCAATGGTCGAGCCCTTGCCGATGGTGATCCGCCCCAGGATGGTCGCGCCGGCATAAATCACCACATCGTCTTCAACAATCGGATGCCGCGGATGGCCCTTTTGCAGCTGACCATCTTCATCCGCCGGGAAGCGTTTGGCACCCAGGGTCACGGCCTGATAAATCCGCACACGCTCGCCGATAATCGCGGTCTCGCCGATCACCACGCCGGTCCCGTGATCGATGAAGAAACTGCGGCCGATCTGCGCGCCCGGGTGAATGTCGATACCCGTCGCCGAGTGCGCGATTTCTGCACTGATCCGCGCCAGCAGCGGCAGCCCGGCACGGTACAAATGGTGCGCGAGGCGATGGTGAATCACCGCCAGAATCCCCGGATAGCACAGCAGCACTTCATCGACGCTGCGGGCCGCCGGGTCACCGTGATAGGCCGCCAGCACATCGGTGTCCAACAGGCTGCGCAGGCCCGGCAGGGCGAGTGCGAAGTCCTGGATGATCTGGATTGTTTTGGCTTCGACTTCAGTGTCGGCCGAGGCACTGTGGCGGGCGGCGTAACGCAGTTCGAGCCGTGCCTGCCCCAGCAATGCATTCAACGCGACATCAAGCGTGTGACCGACGTAGAAATCTTCACTCTCTTCACGCAGGTCCACCGGCCCCAGACGCATCGGGAACAACGCCCCGCACAACGCTTCAAGAATCTCCGCCATGGCCGCTCGGGAAGGCAACTCGCGGCCACCCTGCTCGCCGCTGGCGCGGCCGTTTTGTGCACGCCACTCGTCACGCGCCGTGCGCAGTTGGCTGACGATGGTCTGCAATTGCCAATGGCTGGAACGCTCGCTCACGGTAAAAACTCCACACGGGCGGCCGGACTGTCTGGCCGCACTGACGGCGATTACTTTACGGCAAGGTCTGGAAACCGAATTAAGAACTGATTGTGCTGTGCTCAGCACTTTTGGCTATAAGTAATCTTGCCGGTTGCCCATGCATTTGGGCGTGCCTATAGTCCTGACATCTCTCACCGCCAGTACGGACCCATGATCAAACAACAGCTCGCCCGTTTTGACCGCCTCGATCTGCTCGGCCACCCGACCCCTCTGGAAAAACTCGAACGCCTGTCAGCCTGGCTGGGCCGCGACGTGTACGTCAAACGCGATGACCTGACGCCGCTGGCGATGGGCGGCAACAAGCTGCGCAAACTCGAATACCTGGGAGCCGATGCGCTGGCCCAGGGCGCGGACACGCTGATCACTGCCGGCGCGCTGCAATCCAACCACGTGCGCCAGACCGCCGCCCTCGCCGCCAAACTGGGCCTGGGATGCGTAGCGTTGCTGGAAAATCCTTTGGGCACCGAAGACGCCAACTATGTCGGCAACGGCAATCGGCTGCTGCTTGACCTGTTCGATGCCAAGGTCGAGCTGGTGGACAACCTCGACAACGCTGACGAGCAACTGGAAGCATTGGCCGCACGCCTGCGCAGCAACGGCAAAAAACCGTATCTGGTGCCGATTGGAGGCTCCAATGCGCTGGGCGCCCTGGGTTATGTGCGCGCCGGGCTGGAATTGGCCGAACAGATCAAGGACACCGGCCTGACCTTCGCCGCCGTCGTGCTGGCCTCGGGCAGCGCCGGGACCCACAGCGGCCTGGCGCTCGCGTTGAGCGAAGCACTGCCGGATTTGCCAGTGATTGGCGTGACGGTTTCACGCAGCGAAGAAGATCAGCGGCCGAAGGTTCAAGGCCTCGCCGAACGCACCGCAGCGCTGTTGGGCGTCAGCCTGCCAGCGAGTTTCAAGGTTGAGTTGTGGGACGAATATTTCGGCCCGCGCTATGGCGAGCCGAATGCCGGGACGTTGTCGGCGGTAAAACTGGTTGCGAGCCAGGAAGGCCTGTTGCTGGACCCGGTGTATACCGGCAAGGCGATGGCGGGGTTGCTGGACGGGATTGGGCGTCAGCGTTTTGATGAAGGACCGATCATTTTCCTGCACACCGGTGGGGCACCGGCGTTGTTTGCCTACGATTCGGCTTTTTAAGAGCGCTTTGCGCTCTATCGCCAGCAAGCCGGCTCCTACAGGTTTTGTGTCGTTAAGAAATTTATAGTCCGACACAACCCCTGTAGGAGCCGGCTTGCTGGCGATAGCGGTCTAACCGACACATATTCCTTTAAGGAATAACAAACGCAATATTTATTATTTTCCTATCTATAAGCACCATCATATAGTCACGCCGCAGGCGAATTTGCAGCGAGACGCATACGCTGCTTTAGGGCAGGATATCGCAGTCGTCCAAATCCCGATTTTGCCAACATTCCTAAAAGCGTCTTCATAAGAAATCACAGGGGCTTGTCATGAATTTTTCCGCACTACGTCGAAATCTGCTGGTGGGTTCGCTGGGCCTGGCGCTGAGCGCCGGTCTGCTGGGGCAAGCGGTTGCCGGTGAGCAACTGCAAAAAATCAAGGACGCTGGCGTGATCAACGTCGGCCTGGAAGGCACTTACCCACCGTTCAGCTTCGTTGACGCCGACGGCAAACTGACCGGCTTCGAAGTCGAGTTCTCCGAAGCCCTGGCCAAAGAGCTGGGCGTGAAGGTCAAACTGCAACCGACCAAATGGGACGGCATCCTCGCGGCGCTGGAATCCAAGCGTCTGGACGCAGTGGTCAACCAGGTGACCATCTCCGAAGAGCGCAAGAAGAAGTATGACTTCTCCGAGCCGTACACCATTTCCGGGATTCAGGCGCTGGTGCTGACCAAAAAGGCTGCCGAGCTGAACATCAAGTCTGCCGCCGACCTGGCTGGCAAGAAAGTCGGCGTAGGCCTGGGCACCAACTACGAGCAGTGGGTTAAAGCCAACGTGCCGACCGCTGATGTGCGCACCTACGAAGATGATCCGAGCAAGTTCGCAGACCTGCGTAACGGCCGCACCGACGCCATCCTGATCGACCGCCTCGCTGCACTGGAATACGCCAAGAAGGCCAAGGACACTTCCGCCGCCGGCGAAGCGTTCTCCCGTCAGGAAGCCGGCATTGCCCTGCGCAAAGGCGAGCCTGAGTTGCTGGCAGCAGTGAACAAGGCCATCGACAAGCTGCGTGCCGACGGTACGCTGAAAAAGCTTTCGGAAAAATACTTCAGCGCTGACGTCACCAAATAATGGGAGAAGCTTTCCAACTTGCGCTGGACTCCGCGCCCTTCCTGCTGAAGGGCGCGTACTACACGGTAATCCTCAGCCTGGGCGGGATGTTCTTCGGCCTGGTGATGGGCTTCGGCCTGGCGTTGATGCGCCTGTCGCGCTTCAAACTGGTGAGCTGGCTGGCCCGCATCTACGTGTCGTTCTTTCGCGGCACGCCGTTGCTGGTGCAACTGTTCGTGATCTATTACGGCTTGCCGCAATTGGGCATCGAACTTGATCCGCTGCCGGCGGCCCTGATCGGCTTCTCGCTGAACATGGCCGCTTACGCCTGCGAAATCCTGCGTGCCGCGATCAGCTCCATCGAGCGTGGCCAGTGGGAAGCCGCCGCGAGTATCGGCATGACCCGCGCGCAGACATTGCGCCGGGCCATCCTGCCGCAAGCGATGCGCACGGCATTGCCGCCGCTGGGCAACAGCTTCATCTCGCTGGTCAAGGACACGGCGCTGGCCGCCACCATTCAGGTGCCGGAACTGTTCCGTCAGGCGCAGCTGATTACCGCCCGGACTTTCGAAATTTTCACCATGTATCTTGCCGCCGCGCTGATCTACTGGGTTCTGGCCACGGTGCTCTCGCACCTGCAGAACAAGTTGGAAGAGCGGGTCAATCGGCACGACCAGGAGTCCTGACCCCATGATTGTCGTGGAAAAACTGACAAAGCAGTTCAAGGGTCAAGTAGTGCTTAACGGCATTGATCTGGAAGTGAAGGAAGGCGAGGTGGTGGCAATCATCGGGCCGAGCGGCTCGGGGAAAACCACGTTCCTGCGTTGCCTGAATTTTCTCGAAGAACCCTCCAGCGGCCGGATCAAGGTCGGTGACATCGAGATCGATGGCAGCCGCCCGTTGAACCAGCAGCAGAGCCTGGTGCGGCGCTTGCGTCAGCACGTCGGCTTCGTGTTCCAGAACTTCAACCTGTTCCCGCATCGCACCGCCCTGGAAAACGTCATCGAAGGCCCGATCATCGTCAAGAAGATCGCGCACGCCGAAGCCGTTGCCCTGGGTAAAAAGCTGCTGGCCAGGGTTGGCCTGGCAGGCAAGGAAGACGCGTACCCGCGACGCCTTTCCGGTGGACAACAACAGCGTGTGGCGATTGCCCGTGCGCTGGCGATGGAACCGGAAGTGATTCTGTTCGACGAACCCACCTCGGCACTCGATCCGGAGCTGGTGGGGGAAGTGCTGGCGACCATCCGCAGCCTCGCCGAGGAGAAGCGCACCATGGTCATCGTGACCCACGAAATGGGCTTTGCCCGCGACGTGGCCAACCGAGTGGTGTTTTTCGACAAGGGTGTGATTGTCGAGCAAGGCGAAGCCAAAGAATTGTTTGCCCATCCGAAAGAAGAACGGACAAAACAGTTTCTCAGCAAGTTCCTGAACAACGCTCAACACTGAGCAGCCATAACAGCGACATAAACTTCCACGGATGGAAGTTACATCGAAACTTCATACCCCCCTGCAACTGCCACTAAAACCACTCTTACAATTTAACCCTCTTTCAATAATCGTGTGCGGTACATATATATGTCCTGCGACAGATTATCCTCGCCTAAAATCCACAAAACACTTGCGCATTGCCACACGAACAACCGGCGCCCCCCACCTCCAAAAACCGCTGATTCGGTGGGTTTGTTCGACAAGTCGATGGGGCTTCCGGACCTGAAAGCGTAGGAGCTTTCTGAATAACGAAAGATTCGTTACTTAACTAACCAACTCTATTGACACTTATTCCAGCGCACTCTTATCTAGTCTCCGGCAAACGAACTCATCACGTTCAATCATTGTTCATACGCAAGTAATGAGCCGTTTGTGGCTCGGCCAATCAGTTCTTTCAGAAACGGACTTCGCTGCAAGACTTCAAGGAGAAACCCATGAAACATATTTCGAAAAAACCCGAACTTGCGGCACCGACCGTGGAGCAATCCCACCGGAGCGGCATCAACATCACCTCGGCTTCTCACCTGCTGATCGCCGTCGCGCCTTATCCCGGCATGGACGAAGGCGACTTGATCGAACTGTTCTGGGACAACTGCTACGTGGCCTCCAGGGTGCTGAACACCCTGGACGTCGGCAAATCCGTCAGCCTGCGCGTGCCGCAAAGCTTCATCGCCAACGGCTCCTCTCGCATTCACTACCGACTGATGCAGGTCGGCCATGGGCCAGCGCTGTCACCGACGACCCGCGTACAGGTCAAACTCGACTGCCCGGGAGGCCAGCCCTCCGCCCTGTACGGCGATGAAATCCAGAGCCTGGCGCCGGTGAGCATTCCCGAAACCATCCGCCGTCAGGGCGTCAACCCGAACCAGATCAAGCGCGGCGTTCCCTTGACCATCGAGCCGTACCTGAACATGGCCATCGACGATGAAATCACCCTGCGCTGGGGCGATGTGCGCATGGACCTGCCACGGCTCAAGGCCGGCGATGTGGGCCAGCCGATTCAGGTCTGGGTGCCGCCGGCGATCATTCTCGAAGCCGGCGAAGACCTGCGGCTGGAAGTGACCTACTGCATCCTAGACCGCGTGGGTAACAACTCTCGCTGGGCGCCGGCGCGTACGTTGAAGATTGGGTGTGCCAATCCGTATCTCAAAATCCCGCAGAGGGAAGTGCTCATGGCCGCAGAATCCCGAAAAAATTGAGATCCATGGCATCCCCTGTAGGAGCGAAGCTTGCTCGCGAAAAACGATAACGCGTCATGTCAGAACTGACGCCTTCGCGAGCAAGCTTCGCTCCTACAAAAGCCGATCGCTGACTGTTTCTGTTGCTACAAGAACAAAGTGTTGCCCTGCGTACAGTTGCTCACGACACACTTCTATCCATATTCCTAAAAGTTAGTTTATTTAATTTTTATACACGCTTAGGGTATATAAACCGGACCACCGGACATTCTTGTTTTTACTTCGCCGCATCCATCGCGGCGTTCCATGAGATGTGAGGTAGGTATGGTCCGGAACACAATCACCCCAGTGCAGATCGCCAGGGCATTGCGTGCAGCAGCCAAGGAGCGGCACTGATGTCCAGTCTGGCAGATGCAATCGTCCAGAGTGATCTGGACATCGCCCCGTTGTTGTTGCCCGCGCAGGTTTTGCGCAACGACGCACAAGCGATCAAGGCCGCCCATGAGCTGGCGCAGGTCGCCCGCCAACAAGCGGCTAAACGCGACCGTCAGCGCAAGCTGCCGTGGTCGGAAATCGAACAGTTCACCCGCAGCGGCCTGGGCAGCATTGCCATCCCTCGCGAATACGGCGGCCCGCAGGTTTCGTTCGTCACCCTGGCCGATGTTTTTGCGATCATTTCCGCAGCCGACCCGGCACTGGGACAGATCCCGCAGAACCAGTTCGGCATTCTCAACCTGGTGCTCGGCAGCGCTACCGAAGCGCAGAAAAAACAGCTGTTCAAGAGCGTGCTCGAAGGTTGGCGCATCGGCAATGCCGGGCCGGAGCGCGGCACTAAAAACACCCTGGAACTCAAGGCACGGATCACCGCCGACGGCGACGGATTTGTCATCAGCGGGCAGAAGTTCTACTCCACCGGCGCCCTCTTCGCCCACTGGGTGGCAGTCAAGGCGCTGAATGACGACGGCAAGCAAGTGTTGGCCTTCGTCCGTCGCGGCACACCGGGCTTGCGGATCGTTGATGACTGGTCCGGTTTCGGCCAGCGCACTACCGCCAGCGGCACCATTTTGCTCAACAACGTGCGGGTCGACGCCGAGCAGGTGGTGGACAACTGGAAGATCAACGACAAGCCGAACATCCAGGGCGCCGTCTCGCAGCTGATTCAAGCGGCCATCGACGCCGGCATCGCTCGCGGCGCCATCGACGACGCCATCGAATTCGTGAAAACCCGCGCTCGCCCATGGATCGACGCCAAGGTCGAACGCGCCAGCGATGATCTTTATGTGATCGCCGACATCGGCAAACTGAAAATCGAACTGCACGCCGCTGAAGCGCTGCTGCGCAAAGCCGGGCAGGTACTCGATCAGGTCAACGCCGCGCCGCTCACCGCCGAGTCCGCCGCCCGAGCCTCGATTGCCGTGGCCGAAGCCAAGGTGCTGACCACCGAGATCTCGCTGCAGGCCAGCGAAAAGCTCTTCGAACTGGCCGGGAGCCGCGCCACCCTCGCCGAATTCAACCTCGACCGCCACTGGCGCAACGCCCGCGTGCACACGCTGCACGATCCGGTGCGCTGGAAGTATCACGCCGTCGGCGCCTATCACCTCAACGGCACGCTCCCCGCTCGCCACTCCTGGATTTAACGACCAGACACCTGGAGAAACACATGACAATTTCTCACCACGTCGCGGTCATAACCAGCGATGAGCAAGCCCTGATCGTCGCCAGTGACCTGGCCGAAGATTTCAAACGCGACAGCGCCCTGCGCGACCGTGAACGCCGTTTGCCGCACCCGGAACTGGAAGTGTTTTCCCGCTCGGGTCTGTGGGGCATCAGCGTGCCAAAAGAGTACGGCGGCGCCGGGGTTTCCAACGTCACGCTGGCCAAGGTGATCACCTTGATCGCCCAGGCTGACGGCTCCCTCGGGCAAATTCCGCAGAACCATTTTTACGCCCTCGAAGTGCTGCGCGTGAACGGCAGCGCCGAGCAGAAAAAACGTCTCTATGCAGAAGTGCTGGCCGGCCAACGTTTTGGCAATGCACTCGCCGAACTCGGCACCAAAACCGCCCACGACCGCGTCACCAGTCTGACCCGCGACGGGGACGGCTATCGCATCAACGGCCGTAAGTTCTACGCAACAGGCGCGATCTACGCGCAGCGCATCCCGACCTCGGTGGTGGATGAAAACGGCGTGCAGCAACTCGCATTCGTACCACGCGACAGCAAAGGCCTGACAGTCATCGACGACTGGAGTGGTTTCGGCCAGCGCACCACCGGCAGCGGTTCGGTGGTGTTCGAAGACGTCTTTGTGGCCGCCGAAGACGTGATCCCGTTTCAAAGCGCCTTCGAACGCCCGACCCCGGTAGGCCCGTTGGCGCAGATTCTTCACGCCGCCATCGACACCGGCATCGCCCGCGCTGCCTATGAAGACGCGCTGCATTTCGTGCGGACCAAAACCCGGCCATGGATCGACGCCACGCATGAAAAAGCCATCGACGACCCGCTGACCATCAAGAGCTTCGGCCACCTGAGCATTCGTCTGCACGCCGCCGAAGCCCTGCTGGAACGCTCCGGCGAATTCCTCGACAAGGCTCAGGCCCAGACCAACGCCGAGACGGTTGCCGCCGCGTCGATTGCCGTCGCCGAAGCCCGCGCCATCAGCACCGAAATCTCCCTTGCCGCCGGTAGCACGCTGTTTGAACTGGCCGGCAGCCAGGCGACCCTGATCGAACACGGACTGGATCGCCACTGGCGCAACGCTCGGGTACACACGCTGCACGACCCGGTGCGCTGGAAGTATCACGCCGTGGGCAACTACTACCTCAACGATGAAAACCCTCCGTTGCGAGGGACCATCTGATGGCCGGTGAGAAAAAGAAGATCCTGCTCAACGCGTTCAACATGAACTGCATCGGGCACATCAACCATGGCTTGTGGACGCACCCACGGGACACCTCGACTCAATACAAGACCATCGAGTACTGGACCGAACTGGCGCAGTTGCTGGAGCGCGGTTTGTTCGACGGCTTGTTCATCGCCGACATCGTCGGCGTGTACGACGTCTACCAGAACTCGGTGGACGTACCGCTGAAAGAATCGATCCAGTTGCCGGTCAACGACCCGCTGCTGCTGGTCTCGGCGATGGCGGCGGTGACGAAAAACCTCGGTTTCGGCCTGACCGCCAACCTGACGTACGAACCGCCGTATCTGTTCGCCCGACGCATGTCGACCCTCGATCATCTGAGTCGCGGCCGGGTCGGCTGGAACATCGTCACCGGCTACCTCGACAGCGCCGCCAAGGCCATGGGCCTGAGCGAACAAGTCGAGCACGACCGTCGTTACGACCAGGCCGACGAATACCTCGAAGTGCTCTACAAACTCTGGGAAGGCAGCTGGGAAAACGGTGCGGTGCTCAACGATCCGCAGCAACGGATCTACGCGCAGCCCGACAAAGTGCACAAGGTCGAACACAAGGGCGAGTTCTATCAAGTCGAGGGTTATCACCTCTGCGAACCTTCGCCGCAACGCACACCGGTGCTGTTCCAGGCTGGCAGTTCGGATCGCGGTTTGCTGTTCGCCGGGCGCCACGCCGAGTGTGTGTTCATCAGCGGCCAGAACAAACCGTCGACCAAGGTTCAGGTGGACAAGGTGCGCGCCAGCGCCGTTGAAGCCGGGCGCAATCCTGAGGACATCAAGGTGTTCATGGGGCTGAACGTGATCGTCGGCGCCACCGAAGAGCTGGCCTGGGCCAAGCACGCCGAATACCTGAGCTACGCCAGTGCCGAGGCCGGCGTGGCGCATTTCTCGGCATCGACCGGGATCGATTTTTCCGAGTACGCCATCGACGAACCGATCCAGTACGTGAAGAGCAACGCGATTCAATCGGCAACCAAAAACCTGCAAAACAACGACTGGACCCGGCGCAAATTGCTTGAGCAACACGCGCTCGGTGGCCGCTACATCACGGTGGTCGGTTCACCTGAGCAAGTGGCCGATGAGCTGGAATCCTGGATCGCCGAAACCGGGCTGGATGGCTTCAACCTGACACGAATTGTCACGCCGGAAAGCTATGTGGATTTCATCGAACTGGTGATTCCCGAGTTGCAGCGGCGTGGGTCGTACAAGACCGCTTATGACGACGGCAGCCTGCGGGAGAAGCTGTTTCACGCAGAGGCGCATTTACCTGAGCAACACACCGGTTCCGCGTTCCGCCGTTAAAAGCTTCGCGAGCAAGCTTCGCTCCTACAGGGGCACTGCAATCCCCTGTAGGAGCGAGGCTTGCCCGCGAAGAGGCCCGTCCAAACACCCCAAATTTATGCACTGACTGGAAAAAACATCATGACCAAGAACTACTTCTCTCACCCAGTCAAAGCACTGGCCCTGGCCCTCGGCCTCTTCAGCTCAATCACCTTCGCCGCCGACGCGCCGCTGAAAGTCGGCACCACCGCCGCCTTCGCCATCCCGCTGGAAGCCGCCGTCGAAGAAGCCAATAAACAAGGCCTGAAAGTCGAACTCGTCGAGTTCACTGACTGGATCGCGCCCAACGTCAGCCTCGCCGCCGGCGACATCGACGTGAACTACTTCCAGCACGTGCCGTTCCTGGAAAACGCCAAGGCCGCCGCCGGTTTTGACCTGGTGCCGTTCGCACCAGGCATCATCAACAACGTCGGCCTCTACTCGAAGAAATACAAAAGCTTCGACGAACTGCCGGAAGGCGCCAGCGTCGCCATCGCCAACGACCCGATCAACAGCGGTCGCGGCCTGCAACTGCTGGCCAAGGCCGGCCTGATCACGCTCAAGCCGGGTGTCGGCTACAAGGCCACCGAAGAAGACATCATCGCCAACCCGAAGAAAATCAAAATCCTGCAAGTCGAAGCGGTGCAACTGGTGCGCGCCTATGACGACGCCGATCTGGTGCAGGGCTACCCGGCCTACATCCGCCTGGCGAAGACCTTCGATGCCGGTTCCGCGTTGCTGTTCGACGGCCTCGATCACAAGGAATACGTGATCCAGTTCGTGATCCAGCCAAAAAACAAAGCCGACCCGCGCCTGATCAAATTCGTCGACATCTACCAGCATTCGCCAGCCGTTCGCGCAGCGTTGGATAAGGCCCACGGCAAACTCTATCAAGCCGGTTGGGAAAGCTGAGAATGACGGCCGCGATCCAACGGCGACTGGATATTCCAGAGCCTCAAAAAGCCGAACAGACCGAACTGCACCCCGACCTGAACCGTGCTCACGTGCGCTTCATCGGCCTGGGCAAAACCTACAACGGCCAGCAAGGTCCGGTGGCGGCGCTGCACGGCATCGACCTGGCAATCCAGCGCGGTGAAGTGTTCGGCATCATCGGCCGCAGCGGCGCCGGCAAGTCGTCGCTGATCCGCACCATCAACCGCCTCGAACAACCGAGCACGGGGCGTGTGCTGATCGATCAAGTGGACATCGGCGAGTTCGATGAAGACCGCCTGGTGGCGCTGCGTCGGCGCATCGGCATGATCTTCCAGCACTTCAACCTTATGTCGGCCAAGACGGTTTGGCAGAACGTCGAATTGCCGCTGAAAGTCGCCGGCGTGCCCAAGGAAAAACGCGAGCAGAAAGTTCGTGAACTGTTGGAACTGGTCGGCCTGCAAGAGAAGCACAAGGCCTACCCGGCGCAGCTTTCCGGCGGACAGAAACAGCGCGTCGGCATCGCCCGCGCGCTGGTGCACGACCCGGAGATTCTGTTGTGCGACGAAGCCACTTCGGCGCTGGACCCGGAGACCACGCAATCGATTCTCGGCCTGCTGCGCGAGATCAATCAGCGCCTGGGCCTGACCATCGTGCTGATTACTCACGAGATGGCGGTGATCCGCGACATCTGCGACCGCGTCGTGGTGTTGGAGCATGGCCGCATCGTCGAGCAAGGCCCCGTGTGGGAAGTCTTCGGCAACCCGCAGCATGAGGTCAGCAAGACCTTACTGGCGCCGTTGCAACACGCATTGCCGCAGGAGCTGCAAAGTCGTCTCCAGGCGCAGCCACAGTCGTCCGACGCCGCCGTGGTCCTGCGTTTGCAATTCACCGGCAGCGCCACCGACGAACCGGATCTGGCCGCGTTGTTTGCAGCCCTCGGCGGTCGCGTGCGTTTGCTGCAAGGTGGCGTGGAACGGATTCAGGGCCATGCGCTGGGGCAATTGCTGCTGGCGGTGACCGGCTCACCGCTCGGCGCAGAGGAACTGCGTCAACGCGCCGGCAACTGGGCACAACAGGTGGAGGTGCTGGGTTATGTGGTTTGATCGGTTGCTGCAAGGTTTCATCGACACGTTTTTGATGGTTGGCGTGTCGTCGTTGATCGCGCTGCTGGCGGGGATTCCGCTGGCGGTGATCCTGGTCACCAGCTCCAAGGGCGGGATCTACGAAGCACCGGCGCTGAACCGCGCCTTGGGTGCGTTCGTGAACCTGTTTCGCTCGATTCCTTTTTTGATTTTGATGGTGGCGTTGATTCCGTTTACCCGGCTCATCGTCGGCACCACTTACGGAGTCTGGGCGGCCGTGGTGCCGCTGACGATTGCGGCCACGCCGTTCTTTGCGCGTATCGCCGAAGTCAGTTTGCGTGAGGTGGATTACGGTTTGATCGAAGCAGCGCAGGCGATGGGGTGCCGGCGTTGGCACATCGTTTGGCATGTGCTGTTGCCTGAAGCGTTGCCGGGGATTGTCGGTGGTTTCACGATCACCTTGGTGACCATGATCAACTCGTCGGCCATGGCCGGGGCGATTGGTGCGGGTGGGTTGGGGGACATTGCTTATCGGTATGGGTATCAGCGGTTTGATAGCCAGATCATGTTGACGGTGATTGTGTTGCTGGTGGTGTTGGTGGCGGTGATTCAGTTGGGTGGGGATCGGTTGGCTCGGGGGTTGAACAAACGCTGAAGCAAATGAATGACCTCAACGAGGGGAGCATTTCGCAAACACCTGCCCCCTCCCGTTCAAGCAATAAAGAACTAGCTGTCACTTCGCATATAGCTGACCCAATCGGTGGCCAAGAGATCGGAAAAATGAAGTTTTTTTGGTCTTATTCTGAACGAGTGGACGTGTGACTCGGCTGGTGCCAATGGACGGTTGCACGGGCTCAGCCAATGGTTTGGCAAGTCCCAACATAGATTCTTCATTGTAGATCTGCTGGGCGGTCATCCCTTTAGCCTCCATCTTGAAAATGATGTTCAGGCCTTCACTTTCGCCAAAATTCGCTTTGGCGGCTTCCCAGACACCTTGTTCTTTCAGGTAGGTGATCAAGCCATTGAAATCTCGCTTGTACATGTTCACCAGGCGCTCATACGTTTCGGGCGAGTCAATAGAATTGATTCGAAGTGTTGAATCAAACGACGAGCTCTCGGGAATCGGGGCATAGCTCACTGACTGTTGCTGCGGAGCAATCTCGCGAATCATCGCCTCAACGTCAATTGAGGATTCGGGTTTGTAGTGGCCGGAATGATTGTTGATGACGAGTTTTGAAGGGTCTTGTTTATCAACTTTCAACAGCCCCGCGAACTCTGGAAGGCCCATGCCAGGCTGGATGCCCATGTGCTGATAATGCATGTTGGCAAATAGACGCAGCTTGCCGTCCTGATCACGAAATGCAGCAATGGCATGTCCGAAAGATGATGGGTACCACTCGGAATCCGCCCCCTGGATCACCTCCATTCCTCGGGTATATACCGGACCAGTACTCATGAACGTGTTTTTCTCTTGATCCCACATCAGCTCCTCGAACCATCCGCTATAAATGGTTTTACTGCTTGAGTTGACGATATCGGCGATAAAAATATCGACTGGAATCGATATCGTGCCTTGCCAGTCGTAGAAATTAATCGGGTTGTTCCTCACCATCGCATAGCGATTCAGCCCATCCTTGTCTCCTGCCGGGTCTGGGCACATCCAACGCTGCAACCACGGCGCGTAATACCGGAATCCGTAGTAATAGAGCCCTGTCACATCCCGCTCTTTGCCGGAATAGCGAAACGTTTTGTACTTCGCCACCAACGCATTTTTACCAGCCCAGCATGCGGTGCCGCCGAAGGCGTAATAGTGTTCCTGAGTCAGCACGCCTGCTTCGTGATCCAGCTCCAATGTGCTGGAACCAAGGTGGTCGCAGAGGCTGTAACGCAGTTGATCGGCATGGGTTCCTTCGGGCCAGTGCAAGGACCGAACACTGCAACGTCCCGCTTCGATACTGATGACATGGCGCTCTTCGCCATCGGCCTGGCGGTGGATTTCCAGGTTGGGCAGGTAACGGACTTCAGAACGCCCTGTACGGCCACTGGTCCGGTTGAAATGCACTTTGCGCAGCCGATGGCCAGGGCGGTCGTAGACGTAGCCTTCGTAATCGTCGGGTTCATCGCCGCGCTTGACCAAGGTCACCCGGCTTAACTGGTTGCGGATGTCCCAGGTCATGGTTTGGCCGCGCTGCAACTCCAGTTGATTGCCGCAGGCATCGAAGCCTGACTCGATTTCCGACTCACCGGGCAATGAACCATCGTCCCGCTGCGCCAGGCTGCGGTTGCTGCGGGCGGAGGTGAACATCGAGAAACCCGGCGCGCCACTGTGCTGGCGGGTGATCAGATTGCCCGCCGCGTCGTACTCGAAGCGCTGGGTGTAATTGCGCCGCTGATTGGGGTCCAGCGGTGTGGGCAGTAAATCCGGCAATGCGGGTCCGTGGCTGGGGTTGGCAACTTCCCAGCCGCTGGCTTCGACCAGTTGGGACAGGCTGTCATAGCGATAACGATTGATCGGTTCGATGCGCTGGTTGTTGAACCAGGTAACGGCTTGGGCCTTGTCTTCCAGCTTGATGATGTTGCCCGCCGCATCGTAGACATAATGCAAATCCTGCAACAGCTTCTGACTTCCGACTGTCGCCACCAACCGAATCAGCCGACCGTTCTCGGCGTCGTACTCGGCTTGCGTTTTCACACCGTTGCCAGCGATTTCGCTTTCGATCTGGTCGTGGGCGTTGTAGCGGATGTCGCTGACCAGTTGTTGTGGTGGTCTGCCCTCTCCAGCCATCAGCAGCCAGGTTTCACTCAACCTGCCCGCCACATCGTAGGCAAAGGTCCGGTCATTACCCATGGCATCGGTCTGGCGCTGAATCTCGCCCGTGGGAGAAAAGACGTGCCGCGTGACAAACGACTGATCTTCCAGCAACGCGTCCCGAGCCTCGAACTCGCTTGGCCAGTCCGGTGGTTCAAGGTCGATCAGGAAGCATTGGTTTTCACTCAATTGCGAGCCGGCCAAACCGAAGTCGGGGACGAAGCGGGTACTGGCTGGATTATCGTGGCGGATCAGCTTTGCGCATTGGTTATGCACTGCGAATGCCGGAGCAGAGCCGCCGTAAGTCAATCGCTCGACCACGCGCGGTAGTGCTTCGGCGGGCTGTTCAGTGACGGCTATCGGACGTTGCTGATCGTCAAAGTCGATGTGACGCTGACTGCCTCTGGCGTCCCAGAACGAACGCAGCGAACCGGCCTGATTCAACAGGCTCAGTTGCCAACCGGCATCGACGCTGTCCGTCAGCAAGGGATGGCCGCTCAACCCATGGATCGTCGCCAGATTCGGCTTAGACGCAGACGCCCATAAACGGGGATCCCACGACTCGACCAAACGCCCCGCAGCATCGAAAACCTGCCGGGTGATGCGCGAAGCAATGACGTTCTCGTCCGGATGCCGGCAATAGCCCACCTCGCGAATCGCCAAGGCTCGCGGGTCCATGACCGACAGGGTCGGCGTGTGTGGGTGAGCGTTCACGGTATCGACGGTCCTTCGCTCGAGTGGAGATAAGACTGAGCCTTTTTGGGCCGGGCCGATACTGTAAGAAGTAACAGGTAGCCGCACCGAGAGTGTTGGAGGGGACGGGGGTTGAACAAACGCTGAATCAAGGTTAGCGGTAGGAAATTAACTACAAGTCGGGAAGTTTTCCCACAGAGAAATCAGCACTCCTACAAGGCCAATCCCTTTCATTTGCAGGACGTTTCCTAGATGATTCCGCACGCTTGCGCCTGGCAAATCCGCTGGCTAGTCTCGGTCCGTCACTGCTCATCAGTGATCGGGTTTAGTCGCTCGGACCTACCAGGCGCACAGCGCTACCTCGTGTCGGGTGTTTGTTAATGCCTGAACGTTATGGTGGCTGTGCGCAGGGCACCCTCGGGTGCGCCGGAGTTCCTGGTATCCGGTCGACTAACCTGCGTGCAGCCGCCACCCCTGTTCGTTTAGTCGCGATATCGGTTGGCTCCAATGAGTACCAGGAGTTTTACCAATGAAAAAACCAGTCCCCGATCCACCTCCCGAATCCTCAAGCAAAGACAACGACGATCCGCTCAAAGGACGTTCAGCGCTTTACCACGCAATCGATTTTTACCTCACCCGCGAACATACCGGCGCACCGGACGAACTGCGCTTCTACAACGTCAGCCAGGACGTGAACTTCGAGGACACGCAACTCTATGTCGCCGACCTTCTGCGCTGCGCCTCGGTCACCGCTTATCGGTGTGGCGATCAACTGAAAGGGGCCGACAGGGCCATGGTGTTCTCTATTTGGCATTTGCTGGAAATTGCCAAGGCGATGGTTGATCGGTCCATTGAATGTCTGGGGATGAAGCACACCGGAAACCGGCCTGAATAATCGGTTGACCGTTAAATCGCCTTCGCGGGCAAGCCTCGCTCCTACAGGGTTCGCGTGATCTTCTGGACGGTGTGAAACCTGTAGGAGCGAGGCTTGCCCGCGAATGGCTGCGAAGCAGCCCCGGACCTGATGGCGTATATTCGGCGAATCCCAATTGCCTGCGCAGCCCGCCATGAAACAAACCCCGGACGACCTTGAGAAAATCACCTCCACCACCCTCGGTCATTACAACTCGGTGGCCGAAGGTTTTCGCGAAGGGACGCGTGATCACGATGTCAGCCAGAACATCGACGCACTGCTGCGGCATATTCAGGGTGAGGCGCCGTTCGACATCCTCGACTTTGGCTGTGGGCCGGGTCGGGATTTGCAGACGTTCACGCGCATGGGCCACACCGCGGTCGGCCTCGACGGTTCGGAAAAGTTTGCGAAAATGGCGCGTGAAGACAGTGGTTGCGAGGTGTGGCAGCAGGATTTTCTGAAGCTTGATTTGCCGGCTGAACGCTTTGACGGGATTTTTGCCAATGCGGTGCTGTTTCATATTCCGCGTCAGGAATTGCCACGGGTGTTGAAGGAATTGCGCGGGGCGTTGAGGCCGGGTGGGGTGTTGTTCAGTTCCAATCCGCGTGGTGAGAATCAGGAGGGGTGGAATGGGCCGCGGTATGGGGCTTATCACGATCTTCAGGCGTGGCAGGGTTTGCTGACCGCGGCGGGGTTTGTGGAGTTGGAGCATTACTACCGGCCAGCGGGGTTGCCGCGGGAGCAGCAGCCTTGGTTGGCGAGTGTCTGGCGTAGGGTATAAGGCTCCCAGACCTGCGGTGGCTGAGCTAAAGCCATCGCGAGCAGGCTCGCTCCCACAGGGAACCGGGTTTGCCTGAGCGACTCGTTCCACTGTGGGAGCGAGCCTGCTCGCGAATAGAGCGCGAAGCGCTCTGCTTTACCGGGCCTCTTTTTTCGGCTCGCGAATCTTGTACCAGGCCACATACAGCGCCGGCAAAAACAGCAGCGTCAGCAACGTCGCGATGATGATGCCGCCGATCATCGCGTAGGCCATCGGCCCCCAGAACACTTCCCGGGCAATCGGGATCATCCCCAGGCTCGCCGCCGCAGCCGTCAGCAGAATCGGCCGGCGACGGTGTTCCGTGGCTTGCGCCACCGCATCCCACGGTGACAACCCCTCTTTCTCCAGGGCGTCGATCTGCGTCACCAGAATCACCGAGTTGCGGATGATGATCCCGATCAACGCCAGAATCCCCAGGATCGCCACGAAGCCCATCGGCGTGCCGGTGGGAATCAACGCCAGCACCACGCCGATCAGGCCGAGCGGCGCGACGCTCGCCACCAGGAAAAGCTTCTGCACGCTGTGCAATTGAATCATCAGGAAGGTCGCCATCAGGAACAGCATCAACGGCACCACCTTGGCAATCGGCCCTTGTGCCTTGCCGCTTTCCTCAACCGTACCGCCCGTGGCGACCTTGTAGCCCACCGGCAAAGCGGCGGCGAATTTTTCGATCTCCGGCTTCAGTTGCTTGACCAGATCGGTCGGCTGAATCTCGTCGCGCACCGCAGCCTTGATGGTGATGGTCGGCTTGCGGTCGCGACGCCACACCAGCGGCTGCTCAAGTTCATAGCGCACGGTGGCGAAAGCCAGCAGCGGGATCGAGGTGCCGCTGGGCGTGACGATCTGCAGGTTCTGCAACGTTTCCGGCGTACCGCGCTCCGCGTCCACCGCGCGGCCCACGACGTTGATCAGGTAGATATCGTCATCAACCTGCGTCACCGGCGCACCGACGACGATGCTGTTCATCAGATTGGCCACGTCTTCCGACGACAACCCCAGTTGCCGCACCTTGTCCTGGGCGATGTCGATGCGCAGGACTTTGCCCGGCTCGTTCCAGTCGTAAATGATCTCGCCGATGTGCGAGTTCTTGTCCAGCTCGGTGGCCAGGGCGATGGCATGTTTACGCACCTGGTCGATGTCCTTGCCGCTGACCCGGTACTGGATCGGCCGCCCGACAGGCGGGCCCATTTCCAGCGCCTGGACGTAACTGCCAATGCCGACGAAATCCTTGCGCAAGCGTTCGCGCAAACGCTGACTCAGGGCTTCTCGCGATTCCAGGCCTTTGCTGACGATGACCAATTGCGCGTAGTACGGGTTTTGCAATTGCTGGTCGAGCGGCAGGTAGAAACGGATCGCGCCTTCGCCGATGTAAGTGCTCCAGCGCACGATGTCCGGGTCGTCCTTGAGCGTCGCTTCGAGCTTGTCGACGGCTTTGCGGGTTTCGGCAATCGAAGCGTTTTGCGGCAGGTTCAGGTCGACGAGAATTTCCGGCCGGTCCGAGGACGGGAAGAACTGGTTCTGCACGAACTGCATGGAAAACACCGACGCCACGAACAAGGCAATGGTGATGCCGATGGCCCACCAGCGATTGCGCATGGACCAGAGCATGCCGTAATTGAAGGCACGGCCGATGCGTCCGGGTTCCGCGTCATGAGGTTTCACGTTGGCGCTGAGGATGTGCACGCCGATCACCGGCGCGAACAACACCGCGACAACCCACGACACCAGCATCGCCACGGCAATCACCGCAAACAGCGTGAAGGTGTACTCGCCCGCCGAACTGGCGTTCAGGCCGATCGGTACAAAACCGGCCACCGTCACCAGCGTACCGGTGAGCATCGGGAACGCGGTCGAGGTGTAGGCGAACGTGGCCGCCTGCTCCTTGGTTTCACCCATCTCCAGCCGGGTGACCATCATCTCGACCGTGATCATCGCGTCGTCCACCAGCAGGCCGAGGGCGATGATCAGCGCACCGAGGGAAATCCGCTGCATGGTGATGCCGCTGTATTCCATGAAGACGAAGACCATCGCCAGTACCAGCGGAATCGAGCACGCCACCACTAACCCGGCGCGCACGCCGAGGCTGACGAAGCTGACCACCAGCACGATCACCACCGCTTCGAACAGCGCGCTGGTGAAGCCGCCAACGGCTTTTTCCACCACGGCGGCCTGGTCGGAAACGTTGTACACACCGACGCCCACCGGCAAATCGGCGGTCAGGTCGATCATGCGCTGGTGCAGCGCCTTGCCGAAATCCTGAATGTTGCCGCCCTTCTTCATGGCAATGGCCAGGCCGATGGCCGGATGGCCGTTGTAGCGAAACTCCGGGGTCGCCGGGTCGACATAACCCCGACTGATGTCGGCAATGTCGGCCAGGCGATAGAAGCGATCGTTGAGCCGCAGGTTGACGTTTTCCAGGTCTTTCTCGGACGCGAACTGCCCGGTGGTGCGAATGGAAATCCGCTCGGGACCGGCTTCAATGACCCCGGCCGGCGTCACCGCGTTTTGCGATTGCAGGCTATCCACGACCTGACGCTGATCAATGCCCAGCGCCGCCAGTTTGCGGGTGGAGAAGTTCAGGTAGAGCACTTCATCCTGCTCGCCGACCATCTCGACCTTGCCCAGCCCCGGCACTTCACGAATCTCGGCGCGGACCTGCTCGACGTAATCGCGCAACTGGCGCATCGACAAGCCGTCAGCGGTAAAGGCGTACACCGAACCGAACACATCACCGAATTCGTCGTTGAACCCAGGCCCTTGCAGGCCCTTGGGGAACTGGCCGCGAATGTCGTTGATCTTCTTGCGCACCTGGTACCAGATTTCCGGGATGTCCTTGGCGCTGGTGGTGTCGCGCAGGTTCACGAAGACCGTGGACTCACCGGGTCGTGTATAGCTTTTCACATAGTCGAGGGAGTCGAGTTCTTCGAGCTTTTTCTCGATGCGGTCGGTGACCTGCTTGAGGGTTTCTTCCTGGGTCGCACCCGGCCAGCTGGACTGGATGACCATGGTCTTGATGGTGAACGAGGGGTCTTCCTCGCGGCCGAGGTTCATGTACGAGAACACGCCCATCAGCAGCGCGATGAACATCAAATACCAGACAAACGACTGATGCTTGAGGGCCCATTCGGATAAGTTGAAACTCCCTTTCATTGTGGGCTGTCCTCATCGATTTTCACTTTCTGCCCAGGCTTCAGGCTGTTCACACCGGCACTCACGACACGCTCGCCGGACTTCACGCCGCTGGCCAGGACCATGGTGGAATCGGTGCGGCTGATCAGGCTGATGTCACGCGGGGAAACGGTTTGGGTCTGTGGGTCGATGACCCAGATCCGCGATTTGCCATCGACCTCTTGCAGCGCGGTCAGAGGCAGTTCGATGCGCGGTTTGATCGCAGAGCTGAGGGTGACGCTGATTGCCGTGCCCAGGCGAAACCCCGGTGGTGTGTCAGTCAGGGTCAGGCGGGCGCGACGGGTGCGGGTGGCGCTCTGGGCCTGGGGTTCGATTTCGCGGACGATGGCGGTGGTGGTGATGTTCGGTTCCAGTTGCACGGCGACCTGAAACACCACGTCCGCTGGCAACTGATCGACCAGCGTGTCGGGCAGGTCGATCACCGCTTCCTTGATGTCCGGCTGCGCCAGGGTCACCACTTGCTGGCCGGCGGTCACCACTTGCCCGGCTTCGGCGTTCCACGCGGTGACGATGGCTTTGTGGTCGGTGCGCAACTCGACATAATCGAGTTGGTCCTTGGCCTGATCGACCGCCGCCTTCGCTTGATCGAGGGAGGCCTGAGTGGTTTTCAGATCGGTCTGGGCGATGTCCAGTTGCGCCTGCGCACCGACCCCGCGATCGAACAGCTCCTGCTGACGCCGGGCGTTGGCCTGGGCGTTGATCAGTTGTGCCTGGACCTTCGCCAGATCGCCCAGAGCCGAGCGCAGCTGGTTTTGCTGATCGGTGGGATCGAGGGTCGCGAGCAAGGCGCCCTTCTCGACCTCGGCGCCGACATCGACGTTGCGACTGGCGATGCGCCCCGGTACGCGGAAGCCGACATTGGTTTCGTATCGGGCCTGAATGCTGCCGGCGAAGCGGCCGAGACTCTCCTCGCCCAGCGCCTGGACCTTGATCGACAGCACCGGACGCACCGGCTCTGGCGGCGGTTCTTCTTTTGAGCAGGCCACAAGCAGCACTCCGGCGAACACCAGCAACACGCGCTTCATGGCTGGGCTCCCGCAGCTAAATCCTTGTAGGTGTTTTCGGCGATTTCCACTTTGACGCCGGGGTGCAGCAACTGACCGCCGGCAATGACGACTTTTTCGCCGCCCTGAAGGCCATCGCTGATGATGACTTTGCCGGTCAGGTAACGACCCACCGTCACCGTATGCAATTGCGCCTTGCCCTCGTCATCCACCAGCCACACGGCCGGTTCGCTGAGGTTTTTGGTCAGCGCCGACCATGGCAGCTCGATTGCGGATTTGCTCGGCGTCTTCGCCGTGCCGCTGATCACCGAGCCAAGCTGCATGCCTTCCGGCAGACCGTTAAGGGTGACCTTGACCTGCACCGTACCGGTCTGCGCGGAAACGGCCGGGGTGACTTCCCGAACCGTGCCCGTGGTCTTGATGGCCGGGTTATCGAGCAAGCTCACCACAATCGTTTTGCCCTCAGGGTCCTCTGTCAGCAGCGACTCGTAGACGTTGAACACCGCGTCGCGCTCACCGTCGCGCGCCAGGCTGAAAATCGGCATCGTGGCCTGCACCACCTGGCCGACTTCGGCCTGCCGGGCAGTGATCACTCCCGGCGCGTCGGCGATCAGCGCGGTGTAACTCAGTTGCTCGCGGGCGTTGGCCAGTTGGGCCTGGGCAGCCGTCAGCGCGCTCTGGCTGCTGCGCAATGCGGCCTGGGCAGAGTCGAACTCGCTTTGACTGGTGTAGCCCTTGGGCAGGAGTTTTTGCTGGCGGACGAAGGCGGCGGCGGCCTGTTTGACCCGAGCCTGCTCGGCGACGACCTGTGCCTGGGCCGAGTCGACATTGGTTTGCAGGTCTTTTGGGTCGAGCCTGGCGAGCACTTGCTTGGCCGACACCCGGTCACCGACATCGACCGAGCGCTGGATGATCTTGCCACCGACACGGAACGACAGCTCTGTCTGGACGCGCGCCTGAACATCACCGGTGAGGGTCACGGACGCGGCGTAATTCGCGGCGTTGACGACTTGCACGAACACCCGCGGACGATCCTTTTCGACCTGGGGTTTTTCCCCGCAGGCCCCCAGCAGGACAAGAAGACTCAGGCCAACCACTCTTTTCAATCCGGGACCAGCCATGCAGACTCCTTTGCGTCGTACGAACGTGCCAATGGCGATACGACTGTGAGCTTAGAACAGGGTTCAACAGGTGCACAGGTTTGCTGCACTCATAGCAGTAAGGAAGCTTCCCATGCTCAAAACCCTCGCGGTGGCCAATTACCGCTCGATCAATAAACTGGTGATTCCACTGGGTCGTCTGAACCTGATCACCGGGCCGAACGGCAGTGGCAAATCCAACCTTTACCGGGCGTTGCGCCTGCTGGCGGAAACCGCTCAGGGCGGCGTGGTCAATGCGTTGGCCCGCGAAGGCGGCCTGGATTCGACCTTCTGGGCGGGACCTGAAACCATCACCCGGCGCATGCGCAACGGCGAAGTGCCGATCGAGGCGACCGTTCGCCACGGCGTCAAACGCTTGCGCCTGGGGTTTGCCGGGGACGACTTCGGTTACTCGATCAGCCTGGGGCTGCCCGATTCCAACGGTCATTTCATGTTGCCCGGGCACAGCACCCCCATTGCGTCACGGTTCAGCCTCGATCCGCAAATCAAGCGTGAATGCCTGTGGGCCGGGGCGCATTATCGTCCGGCGAGCCTGCTGGTGGATCGCGACGGCCCGATGATCCGCACCCGAGCCAACCGCAGCTGGGACGTGCTGGCTCAGCACACGCCGACGTTCGACAGCCTGTTCGATCAGGTTGGCAGCTTGCGGACCTCGCCGGAGGTGCTGGAGATGCGTGAGTTCATCCGCCGCTGGCGCTTCTACGATCACTTTCGCAGCGACGCCGACGCGCCGGTGCGTCAGCCACAGCTGGGCACCCGCACCCCGGTGCTGCACCACGACGGCAGAGACCTGGCGGCAGCGTTGCAGACCATTATCGAGATTGGCGACCCCGAAGCTTTGCGCAACGCCATCAGCGATGCGTTTCCCGGTGCGCGTCTGCATATCGAGCCGCTGGCGGGCGGCCGCTTCGCCATTGAGTTTTATCAGGAAGGGTTATTGCGGCCGTTGTCGGCGGCGGAGTTGTCCGACGGGACGTTGCGCTACTTGCTGTTGGTGGCGGCGCTGCTGACGCCGCGCCCACCGACGCTGATGGTGCTGAACGAGCCGGAAACCAGCCTGCACCCGGACCTGTTGCCGGCGTTGGCGCGCTTGATTATCCGCGCGTCGGAGCAGTGTCAGGTGTGGGTGGTGTCCCATGCCCGGCGGTTGATTTCGGCGCTACAGGAAGATCCCGAGTGCAACTGCATCGTGCTGGAGAAAAATCTGGGCCAGACCGGGATTGTCGGGCAGCGGATGCTGGATGAGCCGGCGTGGTATTGGCCGGATTGAGCGGCGCCGCTGAAACCAATCGCCAGCAAGCCGGCTCCTACAGGATCGCGGTGATCCACTTGTAGGAGCCGGCTTGCTGGCGATAGCGGTCGAAAGGTCGCTGCAAAAACTACAGAATCACCCCTGCCACTTCCCACCCTCGACAATCACGCTCTCAGGCTTGGTGTCATCGCTCAATTCCTTGCGCACATACTGGTCGTACAGCTTGAGCAGATACTTCTCTTCACCCAGCTTCGCCAACTCGGCGTTCACCCAGTCACGCAACTCGATGTTGCCCTTCTTCACCGCCGGTGCAATCGGCGCTTCTGCACCGAGTTTCTGATCCAGCACGCGGTAGCCAGGGTTCTGCTTGGCCCAGCTGAACAGCACCAGATTGTCCTGCGCATAGGCATCGCCACGACCGTTGGCCAGGGCTTGCAGGGACTCGGAGTTTTTCTCGAACTTCAGCAGTTTCCAGTCCGGGTGATTCTTGGTCAGCCAGATATCTGCCGTGGTGCCGGTGGTGACGATGGTGGTGCGGGTCGCCAGATCATCGAGGTTCTTCACTTCGCTGGCCTGTGGCACCAATGCCTGTACTGCGACTTTCAGGTTTGGATTGGTGAATTCCACCGCTTCCTTGCGCTCCGGGGTCACGGTCATGTTGGCCAGGATCAGGTCGACCTTGTCACTTTGCAGGAACGGAATCCGGCTCGCCGGTTCCACCGCGACGAATTCGACCTTGTTTTCATCGCCGAGCAGATCCTTGGCAAATTGGCGGCCGATGTCAGTATCGAACCCAACGTAACGCCCCGCTTCATTGACGAAACCAAACGGCGGTTTGTCGGTGAAAACGCCGACGATCAACTTGTCCCGCGCCTTGATTTTGTCCAGGTAGCTGGCTGGCGCGGTGCTTTCGCTGGCGACTTTCGGCTTCGCGGGTTCTTCGGTTTTGTTGCAGCCGGCCAGCAACGCGAGGCCGAGCAGTGGCAATAGCAGTAGAGAAGACTTGGCAGTTTTCATGGCAGTTCCAGTTCCTTTGTTTGAGTCGTTTTTGGTAGTGCGGCGACGTAGGAGAACTTCTCCAGGAACTGCTGCGCTCGTGCGGTTTGCGGGTTCGTAAAGAAAATCTCGGGAGGGTTTTGCTCAAGGATTCGCCCGGCATCCATGAACACGATGCGGTCAGCCACGGCGCGGGCGAACGCCATTTCGTGGGTGACGATCAACAGCGTCATGCCTTCGCGGGCCAGGCCCTGAATGACTTCCAGCACTTCCTTGACCATTTCCGGGTCGAGGGCGGCGGTGACTTCATCGAACAACATGACTTTGGGGTTCATGCACAACGAACGGACGATGGCGATGCGTTGCTGCTGGCCGCCGGAGAGCTGGCGAGGAAAGGCGTCGCGTTTGTCCGAGAGGCCCACGCGCGCCAGCAAGGCTTCGGCCTGATCCCGGGCTTCGCGACGCTCGCGGTTTTGCACCTTGACCGGACCCAGCAGCAGGTTGTCGAGCACGCTCATGTGCGGGAACAGGTGATAGCTCTGGAACACCATGCCGATCTGCTGGCGCACTTCGCGCCAGTCGGTGCCTTTGTCCAGCAGCTCGCGGCCGGCAAATGTCAGGCTGCCGCTGTGCGCGACTTCGAGCCCGTTGAGGCAACGCAACAGGGTACTTTTACCGCAGCCGCTGGGGCCGAGGATGACGATCACTTCGCCGGATTTCACCTGCAGGTCGATGCCGTCGAGCACTTGTTGCTCGCCGAAAAACTTGTTGAAACCCTTGAACTCGATCAATGCGCTCATGCTTGCGTCCAGCGCCGCTCCAGCACGCGCGAGGCGGCCGAGAGCGGGTAGCAGATGAAAAAGAAAAACAGGAACAGCGCGCCGTAGATCAGCACCGATTCGTAGGTGCGTTCGATGATCTGCTGGCCGACCTTGATCACGTCTACCACGCCAATCAGCACCGCCAGGGAGCTGGTCTTGATGATCCGCGTGTAGACATTGATGGTCGGCGGGGTCATGCGTTTCAGCGCCTGGGGCAGCAGCACGTAGCCGTAGAGTTGCGGGCCGTTCAAGCCGATCGACAGGCCCGCTTCACGCTGGCCGCGTGGCAACGAATGCAAGGCGCCGCGCACCACTTCGCCGACTTCGCTGGCGCCCCACAGCGACAGCACCAGCACCGCGCACCAGAAGCTCGGAATGCTCAGGCCGAAGAAAATCGGCAGACCGAAGAACAGCAGATACAACCAGACCAGCACCGGGATCGCCCGGAACAGCTCCAGATACACGCGCAAAATCGCGTTCAGCCATTTCGAATTCAGCGTACGCAAAACGCCGTAAAGCACACCGCCGACGGTGCTGATGGCGATGCTCAGGAAAGAGATCGACAGGGTTTGCGCAGCGCCCTTGCCCAATTGCGGCAACGACACCCACAACAATTCAAGACCCGAACTGGCCATGCTGGAGCCTCCTTTCCAGACGGCTGAGCAGCAGCGACAGCGGCAAAAACAGCAGCACGCAAATCAGCGTCAGCACGGCGAGCATTTCGTAGGTTTTGTAGTAGAGCGCGATGTAACTTTTGGTGGTGTAGAGAATTTCCGGGACCGCCACGGCCGAGACCACGGTGGTCTCTTTGAGCAGGAAAATGAAATTGGCGAACAGCGACGGCAGGCTGAGGATGCCGGCCTGCGGCAGGATCACGTAGCGCAGCAGTTGCCCGTGGGACAAGCCGATGGAGCGACCGGACTCGAGCTGCGCCTGGGGCACCGCGTCCACCCCGGCGCGCAGGACTTCCGTGAGGTAAGCGCCGCCCAGGAACGTCATGGTGATAATCGCCGCCGTGAAGCCTGACACCTTGATGCCCAGCGCCGGCAAGGCGAAATACACGAAGAACAGTTGAATGAGCAGCGGCGTGTTGCGCGCCAGTTCTACGTACAACCCGACCAGGCGTTGCAGGTAAGGCGTGCGGAACACCAGGATCGTTGCGTTGATCAAGGCCACCAGCAGCGAGGTGCCAATGGCGATGAAGCCGACCTGCAGCGTCACGCCCACGGCCTTGAGAAACGCCGGCAGGGTGCTGAGGATAAAAGCGTAATCGAAGTTCATTGAACATCCTGGACGTCGCTCGGTAAGCGACGGTGGCGCAGTCCATGGGCGGTGGATAACCTCCCGGCAGGCACCGACTTTAAAGGTATAAGAATCGGAATTTAAATACCGTTAAAGCATATTGATATCACGCAAAAAACTATCCGGTGAATTTGCCGAGAAGGGGGAAGACGACTATTTTCCTTTTCGCTGTAGGAAGGATCTTTTTTTCGAAATAGCCCTCCAAGGACGCACAGCTTTTGGCCAGACTCCCGGCCGAACCATCACAAGGAAGAGAACATGGCTGACGTAAAAGTACCGCAACGGCTTGATCCGCAAGACATCGTGAAGCTGCTGGTGGCGTTGCGCAGGGCGTTGAAGGCCAGGGCGGCCTAAGCCTCCGGAGCACGCCTACCCCCTGTAGGAGCGAGCCTGCTCGCGAAGGCGTCCTTCCAGAAAATCCGTGTCGTCTGGTTCGCGAGCAAGCTTCGCTCCTACAAGAGTGCGGTGTGTCCGTGATCTGTAGGAGCGAGGCTTGCCCGCGAAGGCGTCCGTCCTGATACACCGCGTTGTCTGAATCGCCAGCAAGCCGGCTCCTACAAGAGGCTCGTTCCTACATTTGGAATGTGCACGCGCAATAAAAAACGCCGACGCTATTGCTAGCCGTCGGCGTTCGAAACCTTGAAGGGGTTTGATGCTGCGTCCAATCAGAACGCCGGCAGTACGGCGCCGCTGTATTTCTTGGCGATGAAGGCTTTCACTTCCGGACTGGTCAACGCCTTGGCCAGTTTCTGGATGGCTACGCTGTCCTTGTTGTCTGGACGAGCCACCAGGAAGTTCACGTAAGGCGAATCAGCACCTTCGATCACCAGCGCATCTTTAGCCGGGTTCAGACCCGCTTCCAGCGCGTAGTTGGTGTTGATCAGGTCCAGGTCAACCTGGTCCAGAACGCGCGGCAACATGGCCGATTCCAGTTCCTTGAACTTGAAGTTGTGCGGGTTCTTGGCGATGTCTTTCGGAGTAGCCAAAGCGTTTTTCGGGTCTTTCAACTCGATCAGGCCAGCCTTCTGCAACAGCAGCAGAGCACGACCGCTGTTGCTGCCTTCGTTCGGCAGAGCGATGGTCGCGCCGTTTGGCAGGTCAGCCAGTTTTTTGTACTTCTTCGAGTAGCCACCGAACGGTTCAACGTGAACGCCGATCACGGTCACCAGGTTGGTGCCTTTGCCTTCGTTGAAGTTTTTCAGGTACGGCAGGGTCTGGAAGTAGTTGGCGTCCAGACGCTTCTGGTCAACTTGTACGTTTGGCTGAACGTAGTCGGTGAAGACTTTGATTTCCAGGTCCACGCCTTCTTTGGCGAGGGTTGGCTTGATCAGTTCCAGAATCTCGGCGTGTGGGACCGGGGTCGCCGCAATTACCAGTTTCTCGCCAGCCTGGGCCAGGCCCGCGGTCAGGGCAGCCGCCAATGCGGTGAACAACAGAACCTTTTTCATGCAGTGTCCTTATCGAAAATCACGGTCGTCATCGACGACGGCTTGTTTAGTACGAGTGCCAGTGAAGTGCTATCGCTGGCGTGAAGCGGACAATACCGGGATTTTTTATTCCCGAACAATATCTTTTATTCACTTTCATATTCCATTTTGTTCATACAGCTCTAACTCACGTGTTGGCTGCATTTCGCCGCACTCACCTGTAGGAGCGAGGCTTGCCCGCGAAGGCGTCCTTCCAGAAAATCCGTGTCGTCTGGTTCGCGAGCAAGCTTCACTCCTACAAGAGCTCGGTGTGTTCGCGATCTGTAGGAACGAGGCTTGCCCGCGAAGGCGTCCGGCCTGATACACCGCGTTGTCTGGATCGCCAGCAAGCCGGCTCCTACAAGGGTGCGGTGTTTTTGAGGAGTTGTTTGAGGGCGGCTTGTTCGGTGGCAGTGCCTTTGGTGAGGATGTGCCGGAGCTGCTGCTCGATCTGCGTCAGCGGCGCTGGTGCTTCGGGCAGGTTCAAATGTTCGGGCAGGATCTCGTCGCCAGTGCTGACCAGCAATGCAAAGTGGATGACGTTTTCCAGCTCCCGGGTGTTGCCCGGCCAGCTGTGCTGTTCCAGCAACTGCTGCGCAGCTTCGCTGATCAGCGGCACCGGCAGGTCCAGGCGCTGGCTGTAGATGCCCAGGAAGTACTCGGACAACGACAGGATATCGCCCACCCGCTCACGCAACGCAGGCAGTTCCAGCTGACCTTCGCTGAGGTAGTGATAAAGCCGCTCATGGAATTTCCCGGCGGCCACGGCTTGCGCCAGATCAATGCTGGTCGCGGCCACGAGACGCACATCCACCGGGCTCGGTTGATGCGCGCCGACGCGGGTGACTTCGTGGTTTTCCAGTGCGGCGAGCAACTTGATCTGGATCGGCAGCGGCAAGTCGCCGATCTCGTCCAGGTACAGCGTGCCGCCATTGGCCGAACCGAACCAGCCAGCACGACTGCTCGCCGAAGCGGTGTAACTGCCTGCGGCATAACCGAACAATTCGGCGTCGGCGTAGGTCGGGCTGATAGCGCCGCAATTGACCGACACGAACAACCCACCACGATCACTGGCGCGATGGATGTGCCGCGCCAGCAGTTCTTTACCACTACCGGTTTCGCCACGGATCAACACGGAGATCGAACGCGGGGCCAGTTGCTCCAGCTCGGCGCGCAATTGACGCGAGCGCGGATCGACGAACACCAGCGCCTTGGCGCGGATGCTCAGCGGACTTTTTTCTGCATCGGGAAAGGTCAGCAGCGGCTGACCGAAGGCTTCAAAACTCATGGCAGACTCCCGCCCAAAACCGCCGGGAGACGGGGGGCGATGTTAAAAAAAGAAAAGGTTCAAGCGCGGCGCAGGGCGTGATGTTCCATGCGGTTTTGCAGGCGATACAGATAAGCAAAACCCTGCTCCCAGCGCTGATGACCGGACTTCACGTTGATGTGTCCGGCACCCGACAGTATTCCTGCCTCGGCGCCCCAGTTACGTGCCAGTTCCAACGCACGCGGTGCGCTGACAGCGGCGTCGTTGTCGGAGCTGACCACCTGGCTCGGGAACGGCAAAAGGCTCGTCGGAATCGGTGCGAAGTTGCGCAAGGCTGGCGCGCAGGCCGGACGCTCGACGTCTGCCGGTGCAACCAGCAAGGCGCCGCGCACCTGGCGCAAAAAATTCAGCGGGGCAGTGGCCGCCCAATGCGCGACCGTGATGCAACCCAGGCTATGGGCAATCAAAATCACCGGCGTGCTGTCAGCGGCAATCGCCTCGGCCAATGCCGCCACCCAGTCTTCACGACGGGGCGTCAGCCAATCGGCCTGCTCCACCCGCGCGCTGTTCGGCAAGCTGTTCTGCCAGTGGCTTTGCCAATGATCTTCTGGCGATCCTTGCCAGCCCGGCACAATCAGATAGCGAATTGATTCGTTGCGCATGGGGGAACTCTCCTGCTGCGTGTCTGTTCCTGATCGAGTATAGGGAGCAGAGTTATATTCGTTAAGGAATAAGAAGCTATTTATTAAGACCCATAAAGAATATAAGAAACACACACAACCTGTAGGAGCCGGCTTGCTGGCGATAGCGGTCGGTCAGTCAACATTTCCATTGGCTGGAAGGACGCGATCGCCAGCAAGCCGGCTCCTACAGGACCGTGGGTTTTCTTGAGGCATAAAAAAGGGACCGCACCCTGCCAAGGAGACGGCCCCGGAAAATCGAAAATTGGTCAGCGTGCGGTAATCACCGACAACTTGGTAATCCCTGCCCGCTCAATCGACGCCATGGCTCGCGCCACTTCGCCGTAATTCACCCCGTCGTCCGCCTGCAATTGCACACGTACTTCGGGATCCTTGGCCTTCGCCGACTTGAGGTTGAACTCCAGCAAGTCCGGCTGAATTTCGTCCTTGTTGATAAACAGTTTTCCGGCACCGTCGATGCTCACGACCAGCGGGTCCTTCTGCTCCACCGGCGCCACGGCCTCGGTCTTGGGCAGGTTGATCGGGATCGCGTTGGTCAGCAGCGGCGCGGTGACGATAAACACCACCAGCAGCACCAGCATCACATCCACCAGCGGTGTCACGTTGATCTCGCTCAGCACCTCATCGCTGTCTTGCGTGGAGAAAGCCATCTCAGGACGCCTCCTTCACTTTCTGCGCGCTGCCCGATGCGGCGGTTTTATGCGCCGTCGGATGAATCAGCACGCGGAACGAACTCTTCTGCGCCAGGCTGTAGAAGTCATGGGCGAAGTCATCCAGGTCCGCCGCCGTCAGTTTCAGACGACGCAAAAAGTAGTTGTAAACCAGCACCGCCGGCACCGCGACGGCGATCCCCACACCCGTTGCCACTAATGCCGCGCCAATCGGCCCGGCCACGGTTTCCAGGCTGGCGGAGCCCGCTGCGCTGATTCCTTTCAACGCCTCCATGATTCCCCACACCGTACCGAACAAACCAATGAACGGCGACGTACTGCCAATACTTGCGACCACCGCCAAACCTGTTTCCAGCGAGCGGCGCTCACGCACGATCTGCTGACGCAAGGCGCGCTCAAGACGATCCTGATGGTTGATCGCCTGGCTCAAATCCGCCGCTTGTGGCGCCTCCCCTACCTGTATTGCCGCATAGCCGGCCTGGGCCACTCGGGCCGCCGCGCCGGGCTGGGTCTCGGCCAGCTCCGCCGCCGAATCAAGGCTCGACGCCGCCCAGAACTGCTTGTGAAACTTCCGGTCCTGCACCTTGAGACGGCCGAACTGCACGCCTTTGAGCAACGCCAGGCCCCAAGTTGCAACGGAAAAAACCACCAGCAGCCAGATCACCGCGCTTTCGATGGATTCAAGTGGAGATGCCAGTAACGTCATGATGAGTTCCTCGTGTAAACGTTTCGCGCGAATTTGGTTGCGGTTTAATGAAGCTTGAAATCGATGGGCACGCTGACCCAGCCGTCCTGGGCGACTTCACCCTGCTTGGCCGGCACGAAACTCCAACGTTTCACGGCATTGATCGCCGCCTCATCGAGGGAATCGCGACCACTGCCTTTCTGGATCTGAATCTCGCCAGGCTTGCCGTTGGCCAACACATGCACCCGCAATAACACCGTGCCTTCCCAACCGCGACGCACGGCTTGCGACGGGTATTCCGGCGCCGGGTTTTTCAGGTACGCGGCATTGGCCGAGGCGGGTGTCACCGGTGCGGGCGCCGGTGGTGCAGGTGCCGCCGGGGCCGCGACAGGGGCTGCCGGTTGTGGCGGCGCGGGCGGTTGCGGGGCGACTTTTTGCACCGGTTTCGGCACAGGCTTGGCGACCGGCTTTGGTTTGGGAATCGGTTTCGGTGGCGGCGGCTTCACGGCCAGCTCGTCTTCCACCGGCGGCGGTGGCTCGACCACGGGTTGCACCGGCTGCGGTGGCGGCGGCTCGACCACGGGCGGCGCCGGACGCGAGAATTCAATCGTCATCGGCGGAATTTCCGGCGGCACGATCGGCAATGCCTTGGTCGGCTGCTGATTGACCCAATAGATGACTGCGCCATGCACCAGCAACGCCAGCACACCGAGCAGAATCGTTTCCCGGCGACTCAGAATGCCCTTGGGCGCACGCTGCAAACGCAGCTGCCCCAAGGGCACTCGGTGCACCCGGCCGAGGTCGACCAACTCGCCACCCGGCGCCTGGCGCCACAGCACCTCGTGTGCGCTGGCGGCGGTCTGGACATTGCCCATTGCTTAACTCCCTGCGGTCTCTTTGCGGATAACCGAAACGTCGTGCCAGACATCCCCCGACGACGTATCGATGGGTGAATCATTGAGGCAGACGCTTATCTCAGAAAGTAATCTTTAAAGTTATGCATAGACCAAAAACGAATATAAAAGACCATCCATCGGCTCCAGGCCTTGCCCGGCAAGGGCTGCGGGCAACAGGCGGAAATCACATGCTTTTAAGGCATCGAAAATATTCACCAAAGGCATGATTTCGGGACCATTTTCACGGCCACGAGGCCTTGGCACCGACAATCGGGCGGCAGGGACAACGCTCTATTTATATTCCTTTATCATCTAATAGTTATTTGATTTCTTCGTTGACGGAATAAGCGATTACCTTTAAAAAACCTCAACCACGCTCGTCGCACATGCCATCGAGGTCGTTTCAGGATGCCGGGAAAAACCTATGGATCTTCGTCAGCTGCGTTACTTCATTGCCCTCACCGAACACCGAAGTTTCGTACGGGCAGCCGACGCCATGGGCATCACTCAGCCGGCATTCAGTCGTAGCATTCAAGGGCTTGAACAGGAATTCGGCTGCGCACTGGTGGACCGTGGCAACAAGGACTTGCGCCCCACGCCGGAAGGTCAGGTGGTGCTGCAACATGCGCTGACGCTGGTACAGGGCGCGGCACTGCTCAACGCCGAAGTCACGCAAATGACCAAGCTCGACGCCGGTGAACTGCGGTTCGGCTGCGGACCGGCACCGGCGGTAAAACTGGTGCCGGATGCGGTGGCGCAATTCATCAGCGCCCACCCGAAAATACGCACCTGTTTTCAGGTGGATAACTGGGAAAAACTCAGCCGCGCCCTGAGCCGTGAAGAGATCGAATTTTTCATCGCCGACATCCGCCATTTCGAAGCGGATCCGAACTTTCAGACCCGAGCGTTGACACCCAAACGCGGTGTGTTTTTCTGCCGTCCGGGGCATCCGTTGCTGGCCAAGGAAAGCCTGTCGACCAACGACATGTTCGATTACCCGCTGGCGACCACGCAGATCCCGCCGGGTATTCGCAAACTGCTGGCGAACCTAAGTGGCCGGATCGATTTTTCACCCACTATCGAGACCGAGCATTTTCCGGCGCTGGCCAGGATCGTGCTGCAATCGAACGCCATCGGAGTGGGAACAGAGGAAGCGTTTGTCGAGGACATCGCCGACGGTTCGCTGGTGCTGCTGCACTGGCGAAACCTGCCGCCGCACATCGAGAGCATGAGCGTGCGGTGCGGGATTGTCAGCCGCACGGGGTTCCGGTTGTCACCGGCTGCGCGGGCGATGATCGAGACGTTGGTGGCGGTGGATAAGCAGGATGTCAGCGTCGCGGTTTGAACAGAACGACCGCTTTCGCCGGCAAGCAAGCCCCCTGTAGGAGCTGGCTTGCCAGCGAAGAGGCCCTCAGACACGAACCCCCTCTACAGCCTGCGCCTCAATTTCCTCTTTACGAACAAACCGGTTCGCCCGCCCGAACGTCCCGAAATCGTTAAACCGCACGCCCATCTCACGCATCACCTTGTGCGCCACCGGCACGGTCAACTGGCGGATGTAAAACGGTTCCTTCACCACAAAGTGATGGATCCCGTGGCTGCTGCCGAAGTTGAAGCAAAACGCCTGCAACGGCCACATCCACCACGGGTTCAGTACCTGGGTTTGCTGGATCACGTTCCCCGGCTCCACATCGCCGTAGTAATGCATGTTCGAGCTGACAAAGTGCAGGCAAAAAGTGCGCAACACGTTCGGGCCGATGATCACCACTGCCGCGATATCGATCACCTGCATCACCGAGAGCGTGGTCGCCGACCATTCAATCGGTGCTCCCAGCAGATGGGCGACGCCGTTAGCGGCGTGGAAGCCGAGAAACACGTACCACGCGCCCCAATGCACCAGCGCGAGCGGCGCATAGACCTTCAACGCACGCTTGATGATGCTGAACTTGTGGGTCCAGGTCTTGGCCCGCAGCATGCGGATGAACGCCGACATCACGTTGTCGCCGACCATCAACAGCCGCGCCAAACCCCAAGGCTCACCGTTGGTGATCGCCCGCTCCTCCATGTCGGCTTCAGTGCCGGACACTTTGTGGTGATTGAGGTGCAGATGCCGACGAATCCACGGGTTGATCGTGCTCGGCCGCGCCAGCCACACCAGGCCCATCATCAGGTTGTGCGGCGCGCGTTGTTTACGGAAGTACATGCTATGAATCAGGTCGTGCTCCAGCTCGTGGGTCAGCGACGCAAAGAACGCGTTGAGCAGCAGACATGCCCACCAGGCCATGTATCCGCTGATGTACAGCGCTGCCGAACCAATCATTCCCGCCAAAGCAAAGGCCAGAATGCCCGCGCCCAAGGCGTCCTGATGGTTGAGAATCGGGTAGCGTTTACGCAGTTCGACGCCTTTGGCCAACACCACTTCGCGAATATGCGCAGATCGCTGAGCTGCATTCAGTCGCTGGGGACTTGCAGAAGTACCGTCCATGCTTCCATCCTCTGGTTATTGATGTTCGCATCCTGCCGTGTGAACCTTCACAAGGCGGTAGCCCTGGACGCCAACCTGTTGACTGGAAGCGCCAATCAGCATGACTGAACCGACCTCCCTCGCCAGCTGGACCCGCGCCCTGCGCAAGCAACTCGATGCGCTGGGCCTCGACAGCACCGCGCTGTGCCACCAGGCGGGGCTCGATCCGCAATTGATGGACGACCCGAACGCCCGTTACCCGTTGTCGGGCACTACGCGGCTGTGGGAAATCGCGGTGCAAGTCAGCGGCGATCCGGCGATCGGCTTGCGGGTGTCGCGCTTCGTCAGCCCGACCACCTTTCACGCACTCGGCTATGCGCTGGTGGCCAGCGGCAGTTTGCGCGAAGTGTTCGAGCGCATCGTGCGTTATCACCAGGTGGTCAGCGATGCCCTGGATCTTGAACTGAGCCGCACCGAGGATCGCTATCGCTTCCGCCTGAAAATCCCGCCAGGCAACCCGGCGCCAGCGTTCGAAGCCATCGACGCTTTCACCGCAATTTACGTGCGCACCTGCCGCAACCGACTGGGCCGCGACTACGCGCCGCTCGCGGTGTACCTGCGTCGCCCGGAACCGGCCGACGCGCATCAATGGCACAAAGTCTTCCGCTCACCAGTGCACTTTTCGGCCGACGAAGACCGGCTGGAGTTTGCGCTGGTGGACTTCGACAGTCACTTGGACGACGCCAACCCGGAACTGGCCGAACACAACGAAACCGTACTCAAACGCACGCTGGCGCAGCTCAAACCGCTGACCTGGGAGCGCAAGGTCCGCGACGCCATTGAAGAGCAACTGCCCGAGGGCGAGCCCAGCGCAGAACACATCGCCAAGGCCTTGCACTTGAGCTTGCGCAGCCTGCAACGGCATTTGGCAGACGAGGGTTGCAGGTTCGACACGCTGCTCAATGAAAGCCGCGAAAACCTTGCGCTGCTGCACCTGCGCGACCCGCAATGTTCGTTGAGCGAGATCAGTTATTTGTTGGGGTTTGCGGATACGAGCAGTTTCAGCCGCGCGTTCAAGCGCTGGACGGGGATGACGCCGGGGCAGTTTCGGGATGGGTTGCGGTGATGTGAATTTGTGCTGCCTGTTTCGGCCTCTTCGCGGGCAAGCCTCGCTCCTACAAGTTAGGGCTTGGGCCGGGTAGGAGCGAGGCTTGCCCGCGAAGGCGTCCGTCAATTCACCACATCCCCATCAACGATTACGCCGCACCAACTTGCGCACCCGCGCCACCAACTCGCTCACGGCAAACGGTTTGAGCAGATAATCGTCCTCATGCAGCTCCAACCCGCGCAGGCGATCTTCAATGCCATCCTTGGTGGTGAGAAACAGCACTGGTGTCTCGCCGAGCTTGCGGATCTGTTGCTGCAATTGCCAGCCGTTCAACCCCGGTAGCATGACGTCAAGAATGATCAGCTCGTATTCACCGGTCTCGATGAAGCGACGGCCGTCCATGCCGTTGAGCGCCACATCCACCGAGTAACTCGCTTCGCTCAGGCCGTTGGCCAGGAGTTTGGCGGTCTCCGGCTCGTCTTCCACTAACAGCACACGCATGGCACACCTCGATTGTCGTCGTCACAGGCTAGGCGCCTTCGCGGACAAAGCCCACCTTTACTGTGACCGGCGGGTTGGGTTTGTGGTTTGGGGTACATATCCGTTTCTGCGGTGATGGCGGCTATTGGTTTCGCCCTTACGGCGAGTCACTTTCGAAAAGCGCGAAAGTAACCAAAGCGCTCTTGCCCCTTTCGTTCGGTGCCTCGCCTAGGCTCGGCATACCCTCGCTCCGGTCCTGCTCCGTGGGCCCGCCGCCATCGGCCATCCATGGCCGGGGGCGGCTAACCCGGCATCCATGCCGGGTTGCCCACTGCGCAGAACCTCCACTCGGCCTCTCGAGGGGGCGCTCAGATCAAAAGCGGAAGGCGAGCTAACGCTCGGCCTAATGAGTGATGAGAAGCAAAAGAAAACGCGATTCCCTGTAGGAGCGAGGCTTGCCCGCGAAAAACGACCGGACAACGCGTTCATTCAGGCAGCACGCGTTATCGTTGACGCCCATCGCCGGCAAGCCAGCTCCTACAATTTTGAATCGTGTGAACCCAATCCATTGTAGGAGCCGGCTTGCTGGCGATAGCGGTGGGTCAGTCGACACATCTATCGCCTGAAAGGACGCCATCGCCAGCAAGCCGGCTCCTACAGGGGAATGTGCAAAAAACCAAAATTAGTGCGGCCACCACAGTGCAGGAGTGTGCACACGACCGAAGAGCCAGGTCGGCTTTCAGGCCGCCTCGGCGGCTGTGGCGGTGGTCGCCCCCTCGAGAGGCCGAGCGCAGGTTCTGCGCAGTGGGCAACCCGGCATGGATGCCGGGTTAGCCGCGCACGGCCAAGGATGGCCGATCGCGGCGGGCCCACGGAGCAGGACCGGAGCGAGGGCATGCCGAGCATTAGCGAGGCACCGAACGAAAGGGGCAAGAGCGCTTTGGTTACTTTGGGGCTTTTTGTACGGACCGGACACATGGTGGACACATGTGCGGGGACATGGTTGACACATTATGACCCATAGTCAGGTTTGCTCACGTCGAACGTTCTTAGGAAGTGATGGCAGAAGTAGACGTCAAAGAGTCCATTTCTTTCAGGGTTGGGCCGTATTGCGATGTGCTGCCCAACCAAGCCCTTGGCGATGCTGAAATAGCGTTTCTGAAAGCGAAATCGGCTGTGATAAACCTTGGCCAACACATCGTCCGGCCCGTATTCAAACTCCGATAGTTGCTGCGGATAAGCCCAGGGGCTAGAGCGATACCGGTCCATCGGCACTTGATAGTTCAACGCTTGATGAGGCCGTTGCAGGTTATAAACCTCCCGCCATCGATCAAACGCGGATTGAGCCTCCTTGACCGTGGAAAATTGACGCCCCTCAAGCACTTCGGCTTTGAGTGAACGGTGGAAGCGCTCGATCTTCCCATTGGTTTGGGGATGGTAAGGGCGGCTGAAGCTGATCCGGATTCCTAAACGAATCAGCCAGATACTCAGCTCTGTGATTTCACCTGGGTTGCGCGGTGAGCCCCATGGCGGGCCGTTATCAACATTGATGCGTGCTGGTAATCCGAAGCGCTGGAATACCTCAATCATCTTTTCCTTCACCGTGGCTCCGCGCTCGTTATCGCAGGCCTGAATAGCCAAATTGAATCGTGAGTGGTCGTCCAACAAAGTCAGGGGGGGCATCGGCCTTCTTGCGTTGAGAAGTGCCCCTTGAAATCCATCTGCCACAGATCGTTAGGCGCATCGTGTTCAAATCTCAGCTTGGCCTCTTGCTCATTCTGAGCAGGCTGAATCAGCCCGTGCCTGCGCAGGACATTGGTGACGGTGCTGGGAGCGATCTGCTTTTTCAAGATGATGCTGATTGTGCGTCCGCCCCATGCGGGATGTTCTTGCCTGAGGGCTAAGACTTCGGCCTCCAAAGCAGCAGGGGTCAGCTTGGGGCTGGTTGCAGGTCTGCGGGACTTCTCTTGCAGTCCCGACTGACCGTGTGTCTCGTAGCGGTTGAGCCACTTGTAGGCCGTTTGCGGACTGATGCCGAACCGTCGACACAGTTCTCGTTTATTGCTGCCGGGTTGCCGTGCTAAGGCAACAAACTCTTCTTTCAGGCTCATGGTATCTCTCGTGTCCCAGGGCATGATGGATTCCCGGCGAAGTTGGCTCGCCGAAAAGTGTCCACCATGTCCCCGCACACCCGTCAACCATGTGTCCGGTCCGTACAGGCTTTTCCAAAGTGACTCGCCGTAAGGGCGAAACCACCAGCCGCCATAACAAAACTAACGGATATCCCCCCAATCGCCGGCCAGCTTTAAAAGATCGCCAACGCCCGCAACCGCTCAGCATCCAGAATCTCAATCTCACCGTACTTCAAATTCAAAATCCCCTGCCCCTGCAATTCCTTGAGCAGCTGATTGGTGGTCTGGCGTGACAGCGACAGCATTGAGGCCAGCTGTTCCTGCGGCAGTTGCAGCACACGCCGCGGCGGGGCGATTTCGCCGTAACCGTCAGCGATCATCAGCAAGCGATGCGCCAACCGTGCAGGCGCCGGCATCAGGCTCAGCTGTTCGAGGTTGATGAAAGTCAGGCGCAGTTTCTGGCTCATCAGCAACGCCAGTTGCCGCCAGTACACCGGCTGCTCATCAAGCAAGGCCAGCAGCGCGGCTTGCGGGATGTGCAACAGGATGCACTGACCGACGCCGAACGCATCGTGGGTACGCGGCTGGCCGTCGAACAGGCAGATTTCGCCAAACCAGTGCGGTGACTCCACGAGGCTCAACAACGCTTCCTTGCCCTGCTCGCTGACAGCGCCGATTCGAACGGAACCTTCGAGCACCGCGTACAAGCCGCACGGCGGATCGCCGCGTTTGAACAGCCGCTGCCCCGACGCCAGGCGCCGCACCTTGGCGCTGGCCAACAGACTATTCTGTAGAGGAACAGGTAGATGACTGAACCACTGCCCCGTTTCCAGGCGCGAACGCCAAACCTGCATGTCCATGAAAACTCCTGGAGATTGTCGCCTGGCTGACAGAGCGAGCGGTGAACCCGGGGCATGATCAATCACCCTACAGGAGGAATAACAATGAAAAGCCTCGTTGACCATCTCAGTCAATACGCCGCCTACCACCGTGATCCGCGCAATATTGCCAGCCACTTTATCGGCATTCCGCTGATTGTGGTCGCTGTCGCGGTGTTGCTGTCGCGGCCGCAATGGGCCGCAGGCTGGCTTTCACCGGCGGTGCTGGTCTCGCTGGCATCGGCATGGTTCTACCTGCGCCTGGAACTGCGTTTAGGCGTGCTGATGACGGTGCTGCTCGGACTGTGCGTTTGGGCGGGTCATGTGCTGGCACAGCAAAGCACGCTGGTGTGGCTGGCGAGCGGCGTCGGGATGTTTGTGATCGGCTGGGCGATTCAGTTTGTCGGGCATCATTACGAAGGACGCAAACCGGCGTTTGTCGATGATGTGACGGGGTTGATTGTCGGACCGTTGTTTGTGGTGGTTGAACTGGCGTTTTTGCTGGGGATGCGACGGGATTTGAAAGAGCAGATCGAGGCGCGGGTTGGGGGTGTTCGGGTCAATCCGAAGCGCGCTGCTGCGTAAGACGCCTTCGCGGGCAAGCCTCGCTCCTACAGGGTTCTGGGTCGATCACATAATTTGTGTACAACCCCAACCACTGTAGGAGCGAGGCTTGCCCGCGAAGTTTTTGCTTTAGATGTTGGCGACTTTCTGCCAGACCTTTGGCTTGAAGAACAAGGTTTCGCCCTTCGCCAGACCGATCAGGCTGTCGTGATCCTTCACCACTTCCGCTTCGATCAAATCACTCTGCCCTTCGACCTTCAACGTCACCCGGGTTGTCGCGCCCAATGGACGGATATCGCGCACTTCGGCCGCGTGGTGATCCTCCAGTTCATGCCGCGACAGCGACACTTCATGCGGACGGAACAGCACGTGTTTGTCTTCGCCCAGATGCAGACGGTTGGAATCGCCGAGGAAGTGATAAACAAAATCGCTGGCCGGGTTTTCGTAGACGTCGCCCGGTGAGCCGATCTGCTCGATCACCCCTTTGTTCATCACCACGATACGGTCGGCCACTTCCATCGCCTCTTCCTGGTCGTGGGTCACGAACACGGAAGTCAGGTTGATGTCTTCGTGCAGCCGTGCCAGCCAGCGACGCAGCTCCTTGCGGACCTTGGCGTCGAGAGCACCGAACGGTTCGTCGAGCAGCAGCACTTTCGGCTCCACCGCCAAGGCACGAGCCAGCGCGATACGTTGACGCTGGCCGCCGGAGAGTTGTTCCGGGTAGCGATCCGACAACCAGTCCAGTTGCACCATGTTCAGCAATTCGTGGACCTTCGCCGCGATCTGGCTTTCAGTCGGGCGCTGGTTTTTCGGTTTCATGCGCAAGCCGAACGCGACGTTGTCGAACACCGTCATGTGGCGGAACAACGCGTAATGCTGGAACACGAAGCCGACGTTGCGATCACGCACGTCGTGGCCGGAAACGTCTTCACCGTGGAACACGATGTTGCCCTGATCCGGGGTTTCCAGACCGGCGATGATCCGCAGCAGCGTGGTCTTGCCGCAACCCGACGGGCCAAGCAGCGCCACGAGTTCGCCGCTTTGAATGTCCAGGCTGATGTCATTGAGGGCCTTGAACGCATTGAAATTCTTGCTGACGTTACGCACTTCGATCGACATGAATTATTCCTCCGCGGCGCTGGCGCGCAGGCGGTTAATACGGTTTTCGCTCCACTGCTTGAGCAGCAGGATGAAGAGCGCCAGGATCAGCAACAGGCTCGCCACAGCGAACGCGGCCACGTGGTTGTATTCGTTGTAGAGGATCTCGACGTGCAGCGGCAAGGTGTTGGTCACCCCGCGAATGTGCCCGGAAACCACCGACACCGCCCCGAACTCACCCATCGCCCGCGCGGTACACAGCACCACGCCGTAGATCAGGCCCCATTTGATATTGGGCACGGTGACGTGCCAGAACATCTGCCAGCCATTGGCGCCCAGCAGGCGCGCGGCTTCTTCTTCCTGCGTGCCTTGTTCCTGCATCAGCGGGATCAGTTCACGCGCCACGAACGGCACGGTGACGAAAATCGTCGCCAGCACGATGCCCGGCAAGGCGAAGACGATCTGGATATCGTGATCCTGCAACCACGGGCCGAACAGCCCCTGCGCGCCGAACATCAGCACGTAGACCAGACCGGCGATCACCGGCGATACCGAGAACGGCAGGTCGATCAGGGTCACCAGAATGCTTTTACCGCGGAACGAGTATTTGCTCACGCACCACGCGGCGCTGACGCCGAACACGAGGTTCAGCGGGACCGAAATCAACACGGCGATGACCGTGAGTTTCAGCGCCGACAGCGCGTCGGGTTCAAGGATCGCGGTGAAGAACGAACCCAGACCATTCTTCAAACCCTGGGACACCACGATCACGAGCGGCAGCAACAGGAAAAGGGCAAACACCAGCCAGCCGAGGCCGATCAGGATTCGCCGTGACGTGGCACTGCCACGGCGGGCAGCGTTCGAGGAAGCAGCAGCAATAGATGATTGGGACATTTCTGCGCCTCCTTATGGGGTTTCAATACGGCGTTGCAGCAAGTTGATCAGCAGCAACAGGACGAAGGAAACCACCAGCATCAGTACACCAATGGAGGTGGCGCCGGTGTAATCGTACTGGTCGAGTTTGACCATGATCAGCAGCGGCAGGATCTCGGTTTTCATCGGCATGTTGCCGGCGATGAAAATCACCGAACCGTACTCGCCGACCCCGCGGGCAAAGGCCAACGCGAAACCGGTCAACCAGGCAGGCAGCAGTGCGGGCACCAGGATATGGCGGAAAACCTGCAGTGGTTTGGCACCCAGGCACGCAGCTGCTTCTTCCACTTCACGCGGGATATCGGCCAATACTGGCTGTACCGTACGTACTACGAATGGAAGCGTTACAAAAGTCAGCGCCAGCGTGATGCCGAGGGGGGTATACGCGATCTTGAAACCCAGGTCCGCAGCAAACTGACCCACCCAACCATTCGGCGCGTACAGCGCAGTCAGCGCGATACCGGCCACGGCCGTGGGCAATGCGAAGGGCAAATCGATCATCGCATCGATGACCTTGCGACCCGGGAAGGTATAGCGCACCAACACCCAGGCCAGCAGCGTGCCGATGATGCCGTTGATGATCGCGGCGTACAGCGCGGTGCCGAAACTCAGCTTCAACGCCGCCAGCACGCGGGGCGCCGAGATGGTCGCCCAGAACTGATCCCAGGTGAGTTGAGCGGCATGCACGAACATCGCCGCCAGTGGTATGAGCACAATCAGGCTGAGGTACACCAAGGTGTAGCCCAGCGTCAGCCCGAAGCCGGGTATGACGGGGGAGATACGACGCGACATAAAAGTCCTTGGTTGAAAGCAATCTGCTAAACGCACCTGTGGGAGCGGGCTTGCTCGCGAAGAGGGCATATCAGTCAACAGTTACGTCGCCTGACACACCGCCTTCGCGAGCAAGCCCGCTCCCACTTGGTACGCGCCTAAGCATCAGGCTCGTTGTGTGGCTTGAGTCAGGTTACTGCGCCGAGTAAATCTGGTCGAACACGCCACCGTCATTAAAGAATTTCGGTTGCGCGGTTTTCCAGCCGCCGAAGTCTTTGTCGATGGTCACCAGTTCCAGTTTCGGGAACTGCTGGGCGTATTTGGCGGAGACGTCCTTGTCACGTGGACGATAGAAGTTTTTCGCGGCAATTTCCTGACCGGCCGGGCTGTACAGGTGCTTGAGGTACGCTTCGGCGATCTGCTCGTTGCCTTTTTTCTCGGCGTTTTTGTCGACGACCGCCACTGGAGGCTCGGCCAGGATCGACAGCGAAGGCACGACGATCTCGAACTTGTCGGCGCCGCCGTCTTCTTTCAGCGCCAGGAAGGCTTCGTTTTCCCAGGCCAGCAACACGTCGCCCTGACCGTTGTTGACGAAAGTGATGGTCGAACCGCGAGCACCGGTGTCCAGCACAGGTACGTGCTTGAACAGGGTTTGTACGTATTCCTTGGCCTTGGCTTCGTTGCCACCGTTGGCTTTCAGGCCATAGGCCCAGGCCGCGAGGAAATTCCAGCGTGCGCCGCCGGAGGTTTTCGGGTTTGGAGTGATGACCGACACGTCGTTCTTGATCAGGTCGCCCCAGTCCTTGATGCCTTTAGGGTTGCCTTTACGCACCAGGAACACGATGGTCGAAGTGTACGGCGTGCTCGCTTCCGGCAGACGCTTCTGCCAGTCCGCCGGCAGGGTCTTGCCGAGTTTGGCGATTTCGTCGATGTCACCGGCCAGGGCCAGGGTCACTACGTCGGCACGCAGACCGTCGATCACCGCACGACCCTGCTTGCCCGAGCCACCGTGGGACTGCTGGATTTTCACGGTGTCGCCAGCATGGTCTTTCTGCCAGTACTTGACGAACTCGGCGTTGTAATCCTGATACAGCTCACGAGTCGGGTCGTACGACACGTTGAGCAGCTCATAATCCTTGGCAACCGCAGAACCAGCAAAAAGGGCACTGGCCAGTGCGGCCAAAGCGAAATGACGAATCGACGACATGGTGAAAGCTCCTGGAATTCTTGGTGTGTTGGCTTTTTTTATGAAGTGCTGGAATCGGTTGCCGGTTGCTTAGCTCGACTTGGTGCTCGGGTTCTGCAAACGGAATTTCTCTTTACGCTCGATCTGGACCACTTGAGCGTTGTGTACGGTGATTTCCACGGCGCCAAATCGCAGATCGCGCAGGGCGCTCTGGATCTCACGCAAGATGGTGGCTTCGTCTTGACCGTCAACGCTACGTAGGGATGCGCTCATGGTGCTGCTCCTTCAACTGAGAGGTTGCCTGGCAGTGGGCGGCACTGCTTGCGGCGTGAGGCCAATAGTAGATAGGTGCGGATATTCTTAAAAAGACTATTTAAGAATGTTTATATAACCAAAAGAAATTATTTGCCGGGACGAGGGTTTACGTCTGCGCGACGGATCAAGGATCCAAAAATCAGCCCCTACACGATCCTTGTAGGAGCATGGCTTGCCAGCGAAGAGGCCCTTGAAACTCACCTAAATATCGAGACCGCCTTCGCTGGCAAGCCATGCTCCTACAGAGGTCTGCGTGTGGCGGTAATTTTTGTGTGGTCAGTGGATCTCGGGGGCGTGCATCCAGTCCAGTTGCCCCGCCGGCACCGGTCGGCCGAACCAGTAGCCCTGACCAAGATCGCAACCCTGCTCCAGCAGGAAACCCGCCTGCTCGACCTGCTCGATCCCTTCGGCATGCACCTGCATGCCCATGCTTTGCGCCAGGGCGATGATCACGCGCACGATGGCCGCGTCGTCGTCATCCCAGGGCAATCCGGCGACGAAGCCCTGGTCGATCTTGAGTTTCTGCACCGGCAAACGCTTGAGTCGCAACAGTGACGAATACCCCGTGCCGAAATCATCGATGGCCAGCCGTACGCCGAGCTCGCGCAAACGATGCATCTGCTCCAGGGCCACTTCCGGGTCATCCATCACCGCACTCTCGGTGACTTCCAGCTCCAGATACGCGGGATCCAGCCCGGTGTCGCGCAGCACCTGCGCCACCTGCTGATACAGCTCACGGCGCGCGAACAAGCGCGATGAAACATTCACCGCGACAAACGACAACGCCACCCCGGCCTGCTGCCAGTGGCACATCTGCCGGCAAGCCTGCTGCATGACCCAGGCATCGATCTCGGCGATCAATCCGGTGCGCTCGGCGATGGGGATGAACTCCGCTGGCGACACCAACCCCCGCTGCGGGTGCTCCCAGCGCACCAGCGCCTCGACACCGACCAGGCGACGGGTCTTGAGGTCGTGAACCGGCTGGTAATACACGCGCAATTCCTGCTGCTCCAGCGCGCGGCGCAATTCGGATGCCGTCTCGACCCGCTGTTGCGCATGGGCGGTCAATTCTTCGGTGTAGAGCGCGTAACCGTCGCGACCAGCGCTTTTGGCCTTGAACAAGGCCGAGTCGGCGTTGCGCAGCAGCTGTTCAGCGCTCAAGGCATCGCCGGGGAACAGGCTGATGCCGATGCTGGCGTTGATAAACAGCCGATGACCGTCAATGTGAAACGGCTCCTTGAGACCGTCGACGATCCGCTGGGCCAGTGCTGCGGCATGCACCAGCTGCGGGCAACTTTCAGCCAGTACGGCGAACTCATCGCCGCCCAGCCGCGCCAGCGTGATGCCCGGGCCGAACATGGCCTTCAAGCGTTCGGCCACGGCCTTGAGCAATTGGTCACCGACCGTGTGCCCAAGGCTGTCATTGATCATCTTGAAATGATCCAGATCGATCATCAGCAACGCACAGCCGCGCTTTTGGATTTGCGCCGACGCCAATGCCTGCTCGGCACGGTCGGTGAACAGCAGGCGGTTGGGCAGATCGGTCAGTGGATCGTGATGCGCCAGGTACTTGAGTTCGTGCTCGGAATCCTTGATCGCGCTGATGTCGGAAAACACCGCGACGTAGTGGCTGAGCTGGCCCTGGTCGTCGTGAATCAGGCGGATCGTCTGCCATTGCGGGTAGATCCCGCCGTTTTTGCGACGGTTCCAGATCTCGCCGCTCCACTCGCCACAACGGTTGAGCGTGGCGAACATCGTCTGGTAGAAACTCGCCGGGTGGTGGCCGGACTTGAACAGGCTGGGTTGCTGGCCCAGCACTTCTTCGCACTGGTAGCCGGTAATTTCCATGAAGGCGCGGTTCACATGGACGATCACCCCATTACGGTCGGTGACCAGCACGCCTTCGCGGGTGCAATCGAACACGGCGGCGGCCTGACGCAAACGCTCCCGGTCTTCATTGCGCTCACGCAATTTGGCGCCGATCCCCAGGCAACGGAACAACCGAGCCCGGGCGAGGAAGATCAGCCCGGCGCTGAGCACCACCCAAACGTAACCGTTGATCAGTTGCCATCGCAGTAACTCATCGGAGCTATCGAAGAAACTGTTCAATAAATAACCACTGAGCTCCAGCCAGACGACGGAAAGCAGCAGGTAAAGCAGCGATGCACGCATGGCATCGCGATAGGTGGCAGACATTCGGCCGTCCATGTCCCTACAAAAGGGTTGGAATTATAGGTTAATGAAACATCAAGCCACTCTTATCTGAAAGGGCGACTGGTTTTATCTGTGGGCTTAGTGATAATGCAACGGCTGTTTTTTTCTTTATCGAGGGCGCTATAGCCTATGTGGTACGAAGGTTTTCTCGGCTTGTCGCCCTGGTCACTGGTGGCAGTCACCCTGCTGATGACCCACGTCACGATTATCGGCGTGACGGTCTATCTGCATCGTTATTCAGCCCATCGCTCGCTTGAGCTCAATGCCGGCCTGAAACATTTCTTCCGCTTCTGGCTGTGGCTGACCACGGCGCAGAACACCCGCGAGTGGACCGCCATCCACCGCAAGCATCACGCCAAATGCGAAACCGTCGATGACCCGCACAGCCCGGTCATCAAGGGCTTGTCCACCGTTCTGCGCAAAGGTGCCGAGCTGTACCGAGCCGAAGCGGAAAACCCCGAGACCCTGCGCATCTACGGCAAGAATTGCCCCGAAGACTGGATCGAACGCAACCTCTACAGCCGTTACCCGCTGTTGGGCGTGGCGATCATGGCCGTCATCGACCTGCTGCTGTTCGGCACCATCGGCATCACCATCTGGGCTATCCAGATGATGTGGATCCCGGTCTGGGCCGCCGGTGTGGTCAATGGCCTGGGCCACGCCGTCGGCTACCGCAACTTCGAATGCCGCGATGCGGCGACCAATCTGGTGCCCTGGGGCATCCTGATCGGCGGTGAAGAACTGCATAACAACCATCACACCTATCCTAATTCGGCAAAACTGTCGGTGAAGAAGTGGGAATTCGACCTCGGCTGGGCCTGGATCCAGGTCTTCAGTTTCCTGCGCCTGGCCAAGGTTCAACGAGTTGCGCCGATTGCCCACCGGGTCGAAGGCAAAGGCAACCTGGACATGGACACCGCCATGGCCATCCTCAACAACCGCTTCCAGATCATGGCCCAGTACCGCAAATTGGTGATCGCGCCGCTGGTCAAACAAGAGCTGGAAAAGGTCGATCACTCGGTCCGTCACCAATTCCACAGGGCCAAACGCCTGCTCTCGCGGGAAACCAGCCTGCTCGATGACAAACACCACCTGCGCATCCAGACCATGCTCGAGCACAGTCAGGCGCTGAAGGTAATTTACGAGAAACGACTGGCCTTGCAGCAGATCTGGGTCAAGACCAGCTCAAATGGTCACGACATGCTGGCGGCCATCAAGGATTGGGTACACGAAGCCGAAGCCAGCGGAATTCAGTCCCTGCGCGACTTCGCCGACCAATTGAAGACCTATTCCCTGCGCCCTGCCGCTACTGCCTGACACCGTTGATCGGTGCGCCCCGTCCGAGGGCGCACCCTTCGGAACTTAGCTCCAAATCCCCTATCTCAAAGACACTTCGCCACTACGGCGGGCTTTGTTGTGGCCGCTGTCGAACACGCGGCACGTCCTTGAGATTTGTGTCGATGGTCAATAAGAACCTGCAAGACTCATCCCTACCCCAGTGGCCGGAAGCCGCGCAAACCCTGATGGTGCTGATGCATGCCCAAGGCGAAGTCGCGCGCCTGAGCGAACGCGAACAGCTGTTCAGCTCGCTGCTGGTGAGCGTTAACGCGGTGCTTTGGGCGTTCAATTGGGAAACCCGCCAGGTGCTCTACGTGAGCCCTGCCTACGAACGGATTTTCGGTCGGCCCGCCGGCCTGTTGCTGGCCGACGCCAATCAGTGGCGCGATAGCATTTACCCCGACGATCTGGAGTACGCCGAGCGCAGCCTCGCCGAGGTGCTGGTCAAAGGCGCCGTTGAAGATCGTGAGTACCGCATCATTACCGCCGACGGCCAGGTGCGCTGGCTCAGCGACAAGTGCTTCATCAACCGGCAAGCCGAACCGGGTCAACCGCTGATCATCGTCGGCATTGCCGAAGACATCACCGACAAGAAGCAGATGGAAAGCGAGTTGCATCGCCTGGCTACCACCGATGTCCTGACCCAGAGCAGCAACCGCCGCCACTTCTTCGACTGCGCCCACCTTGAATTCGAACAGGCAAGAAAAAAAGGCACGCCGTTGGCGTTTCTGTTGCTGGACATCGATGACTTCAAATTGATCAACGACACCTACGGCCATCCGGAAGGCGACAACGTGCTGCAACGGATCGCCGAGTGCGGGCAAGCGGCTTTACGGCGCGGTGACGTGTTCGGACGCATTGGTGGTGAGGAGTTTGCGGCGGTGTTCCCCGGTTGCGCACCGGACATGGCCATGCAAGTGGCCGAGCGCCTGCAACGGGAGATTCAGCGGTTGAGCTTCAGCCATGACGACCAGACGTTCGGCATCACCGTCAGCCAGGGATTGACCAGCCTGACGGCCGAAGATTTAAACCTGGATAGCCTGTTCGCCCGCGCGGACGCGGCGATGTACGAAGCGAAGCGCCAAGGCAAGAACCGGATCATCTCCGGCTGAAACCCCAACACAGATCCCTGTAGGAGCCGGCTTGCTGGCGATGGCATCACCGCGGTTAATCAGCCACACCGCGTTGTCCGGATCGCCAGCAAGCCGGCTCCTACAGGGTTTGGAGACAGGTTTATTTTTTGCGCAAACGCATCAATTCCGGCAAGCCAATCTTGAGCAACCGCGCCGTCCGGCTCTTGGCCAGTTCCTCGATGCCTTCATGCTCATTCAATCGCGCCAACTGCGCCGCCATGTTCATCACCAGCGCTTCGCGCGAGTAAACCCCGCCACCGAGCTGGTAGACCGCCGCAATCAGCTCTCGCAGCTCCAGAGGCAGGCGCCAGCGCGTACGCAGCGCCGAACCATAGGCTGCACCGAACTCGGCCAGTGCATCACCGACTTCCTCCCATTCATCCAGCTCTCCACCGGACTGCTTCCATTCCTGCAAACACCGCAGCAACGCAAGGTCACCCAAGCGATGCAGCATGCCTGCGCAGTAACAGCGCTCCTGGTCCAGATCCAGCAAGCGTGCCAATGTCCGGGCGTATTCAGCGGTGTGCAGCGAGAGGTTCCAGTAGCGCTCGGCATAATCGCCCAACAGCGGATCGCTGAGCCGCGCACTGCGCTTGAGCGCCAGCCCCAAAATCAGATTCATGCTCTGTCCGGTGCCCAGCCGATGCAGCGCCTGGGACAGGGTTTGTACCGCCGCGCCGTGATGCTGGGCTGCACTGTTGGCGGCGGCGATCAGGACGGCAGTGATCTGTGGATCAACGCGGATTTCATCTTCGAGCAACTTCAGGTCAAGGCCATTGGGATTAAGGCTGCGCTTGACCGCCAGTTCCACGTCGGTCATCAGCGGCGCACCGTCGGTAAACTCACGACGACATTCCAGGTACGCCGACAAGCTCATGCCCGGCGCCAACGTCGGCACCTCACACGAGACCTGTTCCCCGGCGTTCAGCAGCAGATCCTGCAGACGGTGGGTCAGGCTTTCCATGTTCAGGGGTTTGGTCAGGTACGCCGAGGGCGCCAGGGGCAAGGCTTCGCGCACGCTGGCGCTGTCGTTGCGGGTGCTCATCAGAATAAAAGGCAACGGCGGATTGCGTTTGCGCTGGCGGACGTTGCGCAAGACATTCAAACCATCGACACCGGGCAATTCCCAGTCGACGATCACCAGGTCATACGGATTTTCCGCCAGCAGCTCCAACGCCTGTTGACCGTCGGCACATAGATCCAGCCGCGCGTCACAGCGCACTTTCAACAGCACCTGCTTGAGCAAGTCGCGGGACCAGGGGTCAGCTTCGGCAATCAGCACACGCGGTACGGCGGGCAAAACTACAGCGGTCATCTGCATACTCCATTTGCACTGCTTGCACCTTAGTCAATGCGGGCCATTTGAAAAAGTGCGGCAGGTTCTGCAGTCACGAAAAAACCCGCCGAAGCGGGTTTTTTGTCGATCAGGTCACACTCGGTGATCAGAGCTCGGCGAAGCACTCTTCGATGATCGCCAGGCCTTTGTCCAGTTGCTCGTCCGGCGAGGTCAGCGGTACCAGGACGCGCAGAACGTTGCCGTAGGTGCCGCAGGACAGCAGGATCAGGCCTTTTTCACGAGCCTTGGCCACGACGGCAGCGACCGCTGGAGCGTTCGGCTTGTGGCTGTCGCCATCGACGAACAGCTCTACCGCGATCATCGCGCCCAGGGCACGGACTTCGCCGATCACCGGGTACTTGGCCTGGATGGCCTTGAGGCCAGTGACCAGACGCTCGCCGACTGCCTTGCAGCGGTCCAGCAGGTGCTCTTCTTCGAACACTTCCATCACGGCCAGGGCCGCGGCGCAAGCGATCGGGCTACCGGCGTAGGTGCCGCCCAGGCCGCCTGGAGCGATGGCGTCCATGTATTCGGCCTTGCCGCACACACCGGCCAGCGGGAAGCCGCCTGCGATGGATTTGGCGAAGGTGGTCAGGTCGGCGGCAACGCCCATCTGTTCCATGGCGAAGAAGGTGCCGGTACGGCCAGCGCCAGTCTGCACTTCGTCAGCGATCAGCAGGATGCCGTGCTGGTCGCACAGGGCGCGCAGGCGCTTCATGAACTCTTTAGGCGCGACGTAGAAACCGCCTTCGCCCTGAACCGGCTCGATGATGATGGCAGCGATGTCACGCGGCTCGGCGTCGTTCTTGAAGATGCGTTCGATGCTGGCGATCGAATCGTCGATGCTCACACCGTGCAGTTCGTTCGGGTACAGCGCGCGGAAGATGCCGCCTGGCATCAGGCCCATGCCGGCCGAGTAAGGCACGACTTTACCGGTCAGGCCCAGGGTCATCATGGTGCGACCGTGGTAAGCGCCGGTGAACGCGATCACGCCGGCACGGCCAGTGGCGGCACGGGCGATCTTGATGGAGTTTTCAACGGCTTCGGAACCAGTGGTCACCAGCAGGGTTTTCTTGGCGAAATCACCTGGCACCTTGGCGTTGATTTTTTCGCACACTTCTACGTACGGCTCGTAGGCCAGTACCTGGAAGCAGGTGTGGGTCAGCTTGTTCAGCTGCTCGGTCACGGCGGCGATGATTTTCGGGTGCACGTGGCCGGTGTTCAGCACGGCGATACCGCCGGCGAAGTCGATGAACTCGCGACCTTCAACGTCGGTCACGGTGGCGTTCTTCGCGGACTCGGCGAAGATCGGGTGAATCTGGCCAACACCGCGTGGTACAGCGGCTTCGCGGCGTTTCATCAGGGAAGCGTTAGTCTTGCTCATAAAGTCCTCATTCACCGCTCATCGGGCGGCGTGGTTCAAGGAAAATGCAGCGGGGAGGCAACTGAGGCAGCATGCGATGATCGACTGCCACAGCGTTCCCGGCCACAGAGAAAATTCCGGTTGAAGCACGCAAAGGGTCAGCGCTCTCGTGCCCTTTGCGTTTGAAGCAATGCCTTGCCGGGCTTATGCCCTCGAGCTTAGATGCCCAGGCAGAGGTATTTGATTTCCAGGTAATCTTCGATGCCGTACTTGGAGCCTTCACGGCCCAGGCCCGACGCCTTGATGCCGCCGAACGGCGCGACTTCGTTGGAGATCAACCCGGTATTGACGCCAACCATGCCGTATTCCAGGGCTTCCGCCACACGGAACACACGACCCAGGTCGCGAGCATAGAAGTACGAGGCCAGACCGAATTCGGTGTCGTTGGACATCGCGATCACGTCGGCTTCGTCTTTGAAGCGGAACAGCGGCGCCAATGGACCGAAGGTTTCTTCCTTGGCCACGGCTGCGTTGTTCGGCACGTTGGTCAGGATGGTCGGCTCGAAGAAGTTGCCTTCCATCGACTTGCCGCCAGCCAGAACAGTTGCGCCTTTGGAAATGGCGTCAGCGATGTGCTCTTGCACCTTGGCCACGGCTTTTTCGTCGATCAGCGGGCCAGTGGTGGTGCCCACTTCCAGACCGTTGCCGATCTTGAGTTTGGCCACAGCCACTTTCAGTTTTTCAGCGAACGCATCGTAGACCGAATCCTGAATGTACAGGCGGTTGGCGCAGACGCAGGTCTGGCCGTTGTTGCGGTACTTGGAGATGATCGCGCCTTCGACGGCCTTATCCAGGTCCGCGTCGTCGAACACGATGAACGGCGCGTTGCCGCCCAGTTCCAGGGACACTTTCTTGATGTCCTTGGCGCATTCAGCCATCAACTGACGACCGATTTCGGTCGAGCCAGTGAAGGACAGTTTGCGAACGATCGGGTTGCTGGTCAGCTCGCTGCCGATGTCGCCGGCGCTGCCGGAAACAACACTGAACACGCCTGCAGGAATGCCGGCACGCTGAGCCAGTTCAGCCAGAGCGAAAGCGGAAAACGGAGTTTGCGAAGCAGGCTTGAGCACCATGGTGCAACCGGCGGCCAGGGCCGGGCCAGCTTTACGGGTGATCATCGCAGCCGGGAAGTTCCACGGGGTGATTGCAGCGGTCACGCCGATAGGCTGCTTGATCACGATCAGGCGCTTGTCTGGCTGGTGGCCCGGAATCACGTCACCGTAGACACGCTTGGCTTCTTCGGCGAACCACTCGATAAAGGAAGCGGCGTAAACGATTTCGCCCTTGGCTTCGGCCAATGGCTTGCCCTGCTCCAGGGTCATCAGGCGAGCCAGGTCGTCCTGGTTCTCGATGATCAGCTCGAACCAGCGACGCAGCTTGTTGGCGCGGTCCTTGGCGGTCAGTGCACGCCAGGCCGGCAGCGCTTTGTCAGCAGCTTCGATCGCACGGCGGGTTTCAGCAGCGCCCATTTTCGGCACGGTGCCCAGAATTTCGCCCGTTGCCGGGTTGTTGACCTTGATCGTCTGACCATTGTCCGCATCAACCCAAGCGCCATCGATGAAGGCTTGCTGGCGGAACAACTGGGTGTCTTTAAGCTGCATGTCGGCTTTCCTTAACAGCACCGCGGCACGCGCGGAGCAAATTATGATTGTAGAAAGGCGCCTCAAAGGCTGCCGTCAGGGAAATCATTCACCGGGCTGAAGCACATAAATAGCGCACGGAATGTACTCGTGCGGTTCAGCACCCAGACAAGAGCGTTTGAAATCTCAAACGAATCCTAGGATCAAAGGGGGTAAAGGACAATAGGCTGTTCGAAAAAAAGAACGAAAACGCCGCATTTGCTCAATTTTTCTGATCAACGTAGCAAACGCAGGTTACGCTTTGAAAAAGCGCAGTCGATTCAGCAGCATGGACGCCCGCAGTGCATATGAGTATCATGGCGCCCGCTTGCACCAGTAGCTCAGCTGGATAGAGTACTGCCCTCCGAAGGCAGGGGTCGTGGGTTCGAATCCCGCCTGGTGCACCATATAGCAGTCTAGACCTGTCTCAGACAGTCTACGAAACACCCCAAGAAGCCCGCCCCGTGCGGGCTTTCTTGTTTCTGGCTATCCATCCCTGTCTACCCCTATAACTTCACGCCGTGTATGCCCACGTGTATGCTTTGAGATTCATTGAACTGGAGGCATACACGCAGTGAAGCGTACTGAAATCAAACGCCGCCCACTGGCCGACACTACTCTTGCAGGCTTGGAGGCAGAGAGTGCGACGTACCGCGAGCAAGACGGCAACGGCTTGTATTTTCGGGTCAAGGCAAATGGGCAGAAGTCGTGGGAGTTGCGCTACAAAAAACCAGACGGGAAATGGTCCTGGCTGGGCCTAGGCGGTTACCCCGAAATCAGTGGCTCGCTAGCCAGGCAGAAGGCGGCACAACTGCGGGATGACGCATCGACTGGTAAAAATCCTTTAGTCAGTAAGCAGGCTCGCAAGATTGCTGACCGGGTGGCTGCCAACAACACTTTCGAAGCGTTAGGGCGCGAATGGTTTGAGGCAAGGCGCTCAAGCTGGGAAGCCGGCACGTCCCGTCGAGTCCTTGGAGCCCTGGAGCTTCACGTATTCCCCGTTTTCGGCAAACGCATTTACACAGAAATACTGCCCCTTGAATGGATGGAGTTTCTGCGCGGCATGGAGCAGAAAGGGATCATTGAGCAAATGGGCAGAGTTCGGGCCTTCTGCAAAGAGATCTACGACTTGGCACGAGTGACAGGCCGAGCGATCCACAACCCCCTTGAAGGCCTTAATAAATTTCTTCAGACACGTAGTGCTGAAAATTATGCACACGTATCAATAGAAGAGCTGCCCGCATTGCTTCGAGCTATCAACTCTTACCCTCACGCAAAAGATGTCCGTCTTGGGCTTCGTTTGCTTGCTCTGTTAGCGGCACGCCCGAGCGAGATTCGAGAAGCACGCTGGTCAGAAATCGATCTCAACAAAAAGCTCTGGACGATCCCAGCCGAAAGAATGAAGCGTCGGCGCGAGCATGTAGTGCCTCTATCTCGGCAGGCCATTGAATCGATAACGGAGCTGCGCACGCTGACAGGCGCATACCCTCTTCTCTTCCCTGGAAGAAAAGATCGAACCATTCCCCGAAGCAATACTGTCTTTCTGATGGCGCTGCGCAGGCTGGGATATGCGGGCCGGCAAACTGGCCATGGCTTCCGTCACATTGCTAGCACGATCCTTAATGAACAGGGATTCGACGAAAACCACATTGAGGCCCAGCTTTCTCATGTCAAAGAGGGAATTGCAGGGGTGTACAACAAGGCGGTGTACCTACCTCAGCGCAAAGTCATGATGCAGTGGTACGCAGATCATCTTGATGAGCTAGTAGTTGGCAATGTCGTGCAAGGCCAATTTGGAAAGGTGATATGAAACTCCTTATCCACTCCCCCCAAAAAACGGTGTTACGCGTGTTACAGGTGTTACGCCAATCTGTAACTTATTGAATATAAAGGGCTTAGCTCACGTTACACGAAGAAATGCTCAACGCTACACGACGTGTTACGCGGTCGAATCGTGTAACAACACTGGCCCAGCCACCTCACTGTTGGTCGAGGAGGACCGTGTCGTGAAACGCTGCATCCATGACGCCAAGCGGGGCCAAGGGGCGGTGAATGGACGATGAGAATATGCCGATTGGCCGCCTGGAAATTGCTGGCTTCGATGTCAGTAATTTGTTGTGGGAACTAGACGACATCGAACAGGCCGTGCGTGAGTTAGCGTTGTATTCGCCGTTTCGAAAGTATTTCAACGAGGCGCTGGAGCTGGCCAATTACGCCACCTCATTCTGGCTTGAGGATGGCCGTTATCCTGATCGAGCAGGATCGGTGGTCGCCACGATGTTTCGACTCCGCGACGAGATCGAGGAACATGCCAGCTACGCCGATGCAGCCTCATTGCCGAGTGTCATACGACGGTTTGATAGCGTTGATCGCAACGCTGCGGACTCGCAACTCGTGGCGACTTACACCCTGGTGCAAAGCATTCAAGCTGTTCAAGTTCTCGCCAACTGGCTCTTTGAAACGGAACTCTACGTCTTCGACCTGGACGCAGACCTCATAGCCCAAATGCAAGTAACAGATCCTAAGAAATATTGCGCACTGGCCGAAAAGGAGCGACTAAAGGATCCAGGCGGAGAAATTGACGCTCGTGAATCCTTCCGCACATTCATGGGCGATGCCGACAAGGCGATCATGCTAGCGAGCCTCTACAGACAAGTTGAGGACATCGACGTATCGAAGGGTAACTTCAATGTGGCCAATTTTCTAAGCGAGGCGCTGAGTAAAGCGTTTTCCGCCAAGGCATCGCAAAGAGGCGCGGCTGCGGGCAAGGCCAACAGGAAGCCGGAGTCAGTAAAGCAGCAGAATGCAGCGGATCTCCGCGAGCGCGTTTGCAAGGCAGCTGATCGTCACATTTTGGCCAATCCTACTATTTCAGAGCGGGAGCTGAAAAAAGCATTGGTAGAACAGGAGGGCATAGCGTCTGAGCCTACCGTCAAAAAATACCTGATCTTGGGTGGATACCTACCTCGATAAATTTCAATCAAAAGCAAACCGTGTTTGCTTTTTTTCCCCTCTCTAGTCTGTGCCTGTCTCTTTCCGTATAGGCACAGCTATGAACTCCCCTCTCCAAGAAGTAAACAGCAATACCACGATGGCAGAGCTTTCTCATAAGGCTCCTGCAAGTCCTTACACGTTACTTGAGCTATTTGATGCCGCCTCCACGCTGATTCGCGTGAAACAGGTCATGGCAATCACTGGTATTGGTCGCGCTACCGTTTACAAACTGATGAACCAGCCTGAGAGCGGTTTTCCACAAGCCGTAAAACTCACCAATAGCACGGCACGCGGCGCGCCTGTAGCGTGGGTTCTGTCCGAAGTCCAAGCATGGGCACGCAGCCGCATTGAGGCACGTGATCAGGTGGCCGCATGAAGCGCAACTACAGTCCATTCAAAGGGCCTTTTCTTGATTCCTACAGCATCGGATTCCGTCTCTATCGACCGGATGCCATCAACTGGCGGCACCGCACCATCGCCGGTGTGAGCTGGAACGGGGAGGAACAAGAAGCCTTCTTTTTCAACCCTGATAGCTTGGTCCTTCCGCTCAAACTCAATCCATGGGAATTACCTGAACTGATCCGCAAAAACGCGGTACGCAGGGAGTTTTCCAGCATCCACGGTTCGGGTCATTTCGCGATGAAACAAGGTCGTCGCGCCGCGCTGAAATCGCTGGATTTGACCGACTGGGTCACTTACTGGCTGGTCGATCAGTCGGCCGGCTACGCGAACGATCCGGCGGTGTGGCAACGCATCACTGAGCAGGATCTTGCCGAGGAAAAACTGCAAGCGAACGACTTCACCGTGAAATGAAGTTGACCTCGGATCTGACCAGCTATGTGGACGAATGTCTGGCACAGCAGCGCGAACTGCTCGCGGTAGAACACCGCCGACGGTGCGTCGAGGACAGCAAAATCCTGGCTTGGCTCAAAGGCGAAACACCGCCCCCCCTGTTCACCAACATGCAGGAGGCGGCATGACTCCGACCTTTCTTCCCCACCAAGCATTGGATCTTGTCGGTGTACTTGAAGCGTCTCTGCCTTCTACCGCAGAGATCAAAGGTCGCCAGCGCTTGCTGACCCTCCGCGATCAAGCGATCTCGGCCGGCGCTCAGGTGCTAATCGTGCTGTGGCATGACCTGGAGTGGACGTTGTTAGCGATTCAGCCCCCAGCAGACGTGGTGATTCACGACGCTCGCCAGTTGATTCCCAACCTGCTGCGCAATTCCGAAGCGCTACAGCAGATGCGGCAACGCGCCGGCCAAGGCAACCACTTGCAATGGCTCACCCTCGCCCGCCCCGTCACTACCCAGCACTAACGAAAACGCCCCCGGGAGCGATCCGGAGGCGTTGAGGTAAATCTACATGCCCGCACAATTTATGCCGCATCAAAGAAATGCGCAAGATCTCCGCACGGTTGCACTTTGCAAAACAGGACGTTACTCTTTGGCCGTCGCTGCAAATTCAGCGACCGGGTTTAGCGGCCCGATCAACAATAGGCGCACAGGCGCCCCCATTACGATTGCAGGCGCTTTTTTTGTGCCTGCCAGTCTGTTTTATGGTGGCTGTGCGTGGGAGACCTTCGGGTCTGCCGGGTTCCTATTGTCCCGGTCCGCTAACCCGCGCACAGCTGCCACCTTATTTCGTTTAGCGGCGATTCGTGGCAGCTCCTCAACAATAGGAGTTTCGCCAGATGTACGCCCTCAATCCGTCCAAAATTCGCGCCACCGCCCATCGTGCAATGGCTCTCGCCGCTTTACACGCCAACTCCAGCCTCGCTACACGTCTCACCCGATACAACGCCCATATGGCCAAAGCCCGCGCGCTCGAAGCCGCAGGCGGTGCCCAATGAACCAAGCCCTGAGCTTCTCCCTACCCGAGGATCTGCTTTGCGTCCACAAAGGCGCCGAAGCCGGTGTGCCGATTGACGCCATCACCTGTGCCGTGGATCGAGCCAACTCCGTGCTCTTGCTTCTTGAGGATCAATTCGAGTGCGACGGCCCACGTCTGGCCAACCATGTCATCGCGGCGGCGCTGTGGGATGTTCGAGGGACGTTGGGACTGATCCGCACCCTCGCCGTGCACGCCGACAACTCCACTCGGCCACCCATCAGTGGAGGCGCCCAATGAGCCCTTCTATGTTGATCAATACGGTGGGCGGCGCCACCTTTGCCAGGTGCAACGCTCAAAACCAACCACTGTTCCGTATCAATGCCGGCATTTCCTGCGAAGAAGCGCTCGAACAAGCCTCTCTACTCATGGACTGTGTAAACAAGCTGACCTTCCTGAGCGGCATGGAGAATGACAACGACGCGATGGTCTGGGCTTCGCACTATTTGAGCGAGATGGCCAAAGCCATCATTGATGACGTTACCAGCGGGTTGCAATTGGCCCAAGGCGGTGGCGTATGAAGGCCTCTACCTCCAATGCCCGTCGCCCCACGTTCGCCCAAGTCAAAGCCGTTGCGCTGCAGAACATTGATCGCGTGCTTGCTCACTGGCTGCCCAACGGTAAACGCGTCGACAGTGGCAAGGAATACACCGCTCCTAATCCGACTCGCACCGACAAACGTGCCGGCTCCCTCAAGGTCAGTTTGGCCAAAGGCACCTGGGCGGATTTTGCCACCGGCGACAAAGGTGGCGACCTGATCGACCTGGTGCGCTATCTCGACGGCGGCACCGACGTCGAAGCCTGCAACAAGCTGGCGGATCTGCTGCGCGTTACCGCTGGGGCGGCTGAATCGAAACCAAGCCCTAGCAAAAGCAAAACACCGGAATGGCTGGCCATTCAGCCGATCCCGGCCGAGGCCATGAGCAAGTGCCCGGCCAAACACCGGCAACACGGTACGCCGTCCAAGGTTTGGATTTATCGCGACGCTCAAGGCCAGCCAGTCATGGCCCTCTATCGCTTCGACTTGGGCCCGGATGAAGACGGCAAACCGCGCAAGGTGTTTGCCCCGTTGACCTGGTGCCAACGGGCCGACGGTCAAACGCAGCAATGGCGCTGGCAGGGTCTGCCGGAGCCGCGCCCTCTGCTGCGCCTGGATGAACTGGCGCAACGCGAGGAGGCTCCGGTCATTCTGTGCGAAGGCGAAAAGGCCGCCGATGCCGCGGCGAAGCTGCTGCCCGGCTACGTGGCCACGTGCTGGCCGAACGGCTCGAACTCCTGGCACAAAGCTGACCTGACACCACTCAAAGGTCGGTCCGTGGTGTTGTGGCCCGACAACGACGCCAGTGGCAAAAGCTGCATGGATACCGTCGCCGAACAACTGCATCAGATCGGCGCCGCGTCGGTGCGCGTGATCGCTCTGGATGTCTTCAAACGCAAGCCCACGTTCAAGAATGACCAACCGACGTTCGCCAAGGGTGGCCAATGGGAAGACGGCGACGACGCGGCCGATGCCCAAGCCAAAGGCTGGACGGCGGCGCACTTCGCCGAGCTGGAACACAGCGGCGAATTGTTCGGTGTTGAGCCTGTGAAAGCATCGGCCGAACCACCCGAAGCCAAGGCCAAGCCAACAACTAAACGGCCAGCGAAACCCAAAAACGATCTGCTGCCCGGTGGCTTTCGCCTCACGCCGGAAGGCGTGTTTTATTCCGGTGACGATGGCGAAGCGCGCCCCGTGTGTTCGCCACTGGAGATCCTGGCTCGTACCCGAGATGCGCAGGGTCATAACTGGGGTTTGCTGGTTGAGTTCGACGATCCCGACGGGGCAAAAAAGCGCTGGAACATCCCGGCGCGGACCATGACCGGCGACTTCGGCAAGGACGTGCTCGGCCCATTGGTGGACATGGGCCTGCGACTGGCCGGCAGTCGTTCCGGGCGCAATGCGCGCAACGACCTGCAAAGTTATCTCGGCGGTTTTGACAGCGCCCAGCGGGCACGACTGGTTACCCGTTTAGGTTGGCACGACAGCGCCTTCCTGCTGCCCGAACAACAGGTCGGTTCGCACACCGAACACCTGCATTTCTATGAGGCCGGTGCGCAGCTTCCACCCATCAGCGAAGCCGGCACTCTGGAGCAGTGGCAAGAGCAGATCGGCGCCTTGTGCATCGGCAATCACCGCTTGGCATTTGTGGCCAGCGTGGCGTTTGCCGGTCCGCTGCTGCACATGCTCGGCCATGAGTCGGGCGGCTTTCACCTCTACGGTGACAGCTCGGGCGGCAAAACCACCCACCTGCAAGTGGCTGCCTCGATCTACGGCGGACCGCGTCTGGTGCGTTCCTGGCGCTCGACGGATAACGCACTGGAGTCCATCGCCGCCGCGCATTCAGACGGGCTCCTGGTGCTGGATGAAATCGGCATGTGCGACCCGCGCATCATTGGTGAAACGGTGTACATGCTCGGCAACGGCACCGGGAAGGCTCGTGCCAATGATCGAGGACAAGCGGGCCGACAGGTGCAGGAGTGGCGCTTGCTGTTTCTCTCGACCGGCGAGAAGACGTTGGCGCAGCACATGGCTGAAGCCAACAAGGAGCTGAAAGCCGGCATGGAAGTGCGGATGCTCGCCGTGCCAGCGGATGCCAGCAAAGGCCTGGGCATGTTCGATGTGCTGAACGGCTTTGATGACGCCGCCGCCCTCTCCGATGCACTCAAGGCACGGGTGGCCAAGTACTACGGCACACCGCTCACCGCCTTCCTGTCGGCCCTCTGTGAGCCCGGCAAGCGACATGCTTGGTCGGCGATCCTGCGTCACACCTTGGAGGGGTTCATCGCCAAGGCGCTGCCTGCCTCGGCCAGCGGTCAGGCGCATCGTGCTGCGGCTCGTTTCGGTCTGGCCGCAGCAGCCGGCGAACTGGCCACCGCGATGGGGATTACCGGTTGGCCCGATGGCGCCGCCACCACTGCAGCTCGGGTCTGTCTGAGTGCTTGGATGAATGAGCGCGGCGGTGCTGGCAACTTGGAAGGGGACGCGATCTTGGCGCGGTTGCGTCAGGTCATCGAGCGCTTCGGTGAAAGCCGTTTCACCCGCTGGGAGTCGGCCGCCGCGAAGATCGATGAGCACGGTCCACGCACCATTGACCGGTTGGGTTTTCGCAAGACGCTGGAACACGGCCTGGGTGATGCGTTGCACACCACCAACACCTATTACGTGTTGCCTGAGTCTTGGCGCTCGGAAGTGTTCAAGGGCATGAACATCAATGCCGTGAACAAGGAGCTGATACGCCGTGGTGTCCTTGAGCCGGGGCCGGATGGCAAAGCCTCCTGCGCCGTCCGCTTGCCCGGCCTGGGCACTCAGCGTTGCTACGTGGTGAAGACCGTGCCGGGAACGGATGAAAGCGAGACTCAGGCCGCCTGACGCTGAGCCTACTGACTGAGGTAAAGCCGGCTCAAGCGGGCCTCGCCAGCCACTCCGAACCCAACCCAATGACACAGGACAAAACCCATGAACCGAATTGAACAACTGAAAGACGCACGCGCCACTAAAGTCATCGAAATGGAGGCGCTCAAAAAGGAAATACCACCTTTTGAGTCAGCGCTTCACAGCGAGGAGGTCATTAACAACGGCCGAGAGAGCGACGTCAGGCATGAAATCAGCAGTCGCCAAATCAAGATCGACTCGATCGATCATCAGATCTTCCGACTCGACCAAACGCTGGACCGCCTGGAGAAGCTGGCCAACCGAGAAAGCTTGATGGAAGGCTACATTACCGACATGGCTAACTGGATGGCGGATGAGCTGGAGCTTAACGATAAACGGCAAAGCCTGAGCACTCGCCTGGAGGAAATTCGCCAGCAAGCACAGGAAGAGATTACCAGCGCACGGCAGGCCGAGACTGAGGCGGCTACTGCTTACGCACAGGCCGTGGCGTGGGGCGACGTCGACGGCGAAAAAGCAGCTAGCACCGACGCTCAGAAAGCCGCGAAAAACCTCACTACCGCGAGTGAACAACATCGCCGCCAGCTCCTGATCATCACCGCCTTGGAGCAAGAGCTGGCCATCGTAGACCGACACATCAGCGAGGCTCAGGTAGAACACCAAAAAATTGAAGAAACAGCCTTGCGGCTGGCCCACAACGCACTGGAGGAAGCATGGAATGAAGCCGCCCAAACGCTGCTGGATGTAGGAGGCAAGCTGTACGCCGCTGCTCGGCTGATAGGCCGCGACCCGGTGTCCTTAATGAAGCTCGACATCCCAGAGCAGGGTGAAAACTTCGGCAGTTGGAGGTGGGGCGAATTGGCAGACCGTGGCCGCCAGCATCGCACACGCGATCTGCTCTCGATGTAACTGCCGACTCCCTGAAACAGCCTGCTTTCGCGGGCTGTTTAATTAACCCCAAGGATCGAAGCCATGAACGCAACGACACAAAACAGCTCATCCACATTCGAAATGCTTCAAGCGAGAAAAGCCCACCTGACCGCCCTACTCAAGATCGTGGATACTAGATTCGGAAAAAGCACAGCGATACAGAAGCTCACCATCACAGCGATCAAGGCAGAAATGGGACTGATCGAGCATAAGCTGAAAAAACGGTGATGAAGATAAGCGGAAGCTTGCGAAGGCTTCCGTTGTATTCAAATTCGGCGGGCCGCTTCCGGCCAAAAGCAGCCAGTCAGATGAGCTTCGAATAGCTAGCATTTCAGAAGAGAGCTGGTAATAAAACTACCATCTCTCTACGCTCGCAAATTCAAGAAATGAATTCTTTTCGGGTCAAACTATTGAGTCGGATATTACTACATCAAGATAATTTGCTCTTAGAATTCTGGCTCTAGTACTGTTAACCGCTTCCGTCGCAGCAAGCTTGTAATCTTCGGGAAGCTCTTCCTCAAAAGATCTTAAATTGCCTAGTAGTTTTGTAGAGGATATTTTCATTCCGGTGTCGATTGCATTGCAGAGGCTGACCATTAGTGTAAAAATATTTGCCTTATTAAGCCAGTAAGATTTCCCACCCCACTTGATGCTCAGGATTACCTCCGCAGCTTTATTCATCGACTTTACAATCGAATCTTTTTCATCAAATTCTAACGAGTAATCATCGAGCATGTCATTGGTTTTTTCATTCCGATTGAAATATCCAATAAGCACCGTAGACATTATATTAAGGACATGCATCAAGTGAACTTTTCTAGAAAGCTCCCTAGGAGTAAAAATTCCCTTATCTAACATTAGTTTCTGAATTTTTAAAACTTTCTGTGTTTTTGCCCACTCTATGAATTCGTCCGGCACGTTCGGATCAATATGCAGTTCTGACTCTGCTGATTCTGGGAAATAAAGTTCATCAGTCATCAGTTTCGCCACGCACATGTACTCTGAAGAGGCATACTGGGTCGCTGCCTTCTCAATGGTGGTCAGTGAGTTTGACGTTCTATTTATTCGTTGAAATATCTCGATAATCTTCGGATTGTCATTTTCGAGATCAAGCTCAATAACAGCAATATCATACTTTAAAAATTCAGACTTCTCTTCATTTGCGAGATCTTGATAACATACTCCTTCTACATCGAAGACACCGTCGATGTATTCTATTATTGCATTGGTACGTTGTTGACCGTCAACAATACATGCTATAGCTTGCATGTTATCAACATCGACCTTCCCTTTGGAAATAAAAATCTGCGGGAAAGGTAACCCGAGTAAAATTGTTTTTATGAAGTCTTTTTTATGCACTTCTCGCCACACGAGATTGCGTTGGAAATACGCATCAGGTATTAATCGCTTTGCTTTCACTTCATTAACTAGCGTCAGCAAGGAAATCGACCGTATTCTGTATTCGATCATTTTAAATTCCTTTTGATATCTTATAATTTTCAATTAGCTGGGAGTGTTTCGCTTCGAAGATGTACTCAGAAGCATAGATTCCTGCATTTATAGACTTGAAAATATTATTGTGATCCACGCTAATGCGAGCAAAAAATTGCTTCCAACTGGTTGCTTCATTACATCGAGGCATTAGGTCAGGCCGAAAAATTCCTTTCGTTATATATTTAAAGAAATCATTATATACGGCCCTCCCACCTATTCTTCTGAACTTGGTCAGGTCAGAATATCCATTGGTTGCTTTGTAAGATATCTCAACGTATTTAAGAAATAGTGAGGGGTCGATGATCGCCACATCGAGATCAGAGACTTGTGGTGTAAAGGTATTCTCTTTATGTAAACTTTTCTGGGTCTTAGACGAGCCGACAATTTTTATGGACGAGAACGGTATGTCGAAAAATATTTTAACCTTGTTAAGAATTTCGAACTCTAAATCCTCACCATTTAGAAACACTGCAGTCGGGTAGCTTAGAAAAATTTTTCTCGCAATGAGATTGGAAGGAACACTTTCTCGGAGCGAGCGTTCGATTGCTTCGATATGCTTCAACCTTCACTCCTTCTTACACAAAACTGATCCTAGGCCTTCCTTTATCAGGACAGTAAAGGTTAAATTAATATCATGATAAAGATCAGGATCTTTTACACCGCAACATGCTTCAGAAGCAAGGGAAAAATCAAGTTTCTGGCAGAAAATGGCACGCGAGTAAAGCCGATGATATTCAATCAGATGTGCGCTCCAATCAGCCACTTAACCCAACCATAATATTCATGGTTCTGCGGCGAAATTTTGATCGAGTGTTTTTTTTGCCATTCATCAACATCCATGGTTCGAAGTTCTTCCCTTATCACTTTGTTGGTTTGGTGAGAGTACAAGTATATTTTTCCTTCGCCGGGAGGAAATATAACTGTGCCCACCACTGGCGCATCATCCAAACAGCATTCATATTGAACATCTGCCATAGACGGAAAGCTTCTTACTAGTCTTTCCGACGCAGCGACAAATAGCTCAACTACATCAATGAAGTCCTGTACAACAACCGCATCAGGCACTATGTAATCATGCTCAACGGTATTTCTAATGCTATTAAGCTTATTTAGTATCGCCCCACCTACCACACCGCAATCTCTAAGAAAACCAATTCTTTTAGGAAAGGAAATCTGCCCCCGCGGCATGATTAACTTAATTCCGAGAGCATCCGACAATAGTTCGGATTGTAGATGCAAAGATCTTTTAGCGTTAGACACAGCATTTGCCAAGCTACGTAAACCATCGTCTTCTCTGAAGTCACGCTTGGCAAACTTTAAATATAACTCAGGAGAAATAACGCCATCAAACTCTAGAACCTCCGAAGATGACGAAACCCATCTCATCCCGTGATACTTATCGATAGAAACCATCCTGCGCCCTCAAAAATAACATAATTATCTTTAGTAAAATTGCATATAACTATAATAGGCAACAATAGACTTTGACCCACCCTTGGTTTGAGCGTCCGTGTGGCCCAGAGCGAACATGTAGAATGCTCCCAATCCAGCAGAATGTGCCCCCCTACATCAGGTATAGAAAGCAAGCTGATCGAGAGTAAGTATTACCTGAAGGGCTCGGGTCATTGTATAGGTATCTTGAGGTGCCGCACCGTGTCCTACGGCATGTCTTGAGCTTGCCGTCCCGGTGTTGGACTCCGGGTCAAAGTTGGCGAAAGTTTGCTGGGCAAGATAGTCAGCGAAGGCTTTAGAAAACATCAGTGTTTGTGTGCCGCCGGTTTTCCCTTCGGCTGAATCCATTGCAAACTTCAGCAACCCTTTGAGTTTCGCACCCTTACCTCCGTTCGCTGCACGGTGAGCATCGTTAAGAGCACCTTCAATCTCGGTCAGCAATATCTTGATGACGGCAACTGGCTCTTTTCTGTTAAATGCACCAACGGCGGCCTGAAGCAAAGCCATCCTGGTTGCAAGGTGCGGTTTTGCAGCCCATCGATTGAGCAGCGTCTGCATTCGAGGTTCGTCGAAGCTGTTTAGAATTTTTTGCTCCAGTTCCGCAATATCAAAGTCTGCTTCCAAGTGCTCCAAGAGGTCTTTGACTTCTTGAATGATCTCCACGAATGGGAACCACCCTATAGATATCAGTCGAGCGAAAAGCACTGCGTTTCCGAGAGCATCGTACAAGTGCCGGTAACGCAGATCCCGTACAAGGGTGCCCAGTATCCGTTCGAATGCTTTGACGTCTAAATTTTCCCCATGATTAAAGTCAAATGCCATTCCGAACCTCCAACCCTCCCTGAAGATACAAAGCACCTTGTCTTTCGAACCAATGTCCACACGTGGAAAGCTCATGCCAATGATGTCCGCTATGTCATGCTCAAAAACAACAGTGCCAGCTTTGAGGTCGCGCTTGACCATTATCAACATTGATACGGCTGCGGTATCCAACCAAAGCTCTGCGGTGTTATCTGGGTGCATCACTAGCAGCGTTACGCTCGCTTTCTGAAGGTTGACGGCCGTACCTGCCTGGTTGGCCATGTGGTTGATTGTTCTCTGAAGGTTATCCCCAATCTTGTGGAATATCGGCTCATCTGAGGTCAGAGCGAGTGCAGTGTAGATTTTAACTGGCTCGCCTTCCTGAACTGATTCTAAAGCTACTCCCGAAAAGCCTTCGACGTTCATGAAGCGGTAGGGCTCGCCAATATTCTCGACCATACCTGCGTAGGGTGGTAAGGGGAGCGAAAGTCCTTCTGGTTTTTCTGCAGTGTCGTCAGCCACGCTGTCACCTCTGATCATTCGGCTAAAAATTGATGAAAAAGTGGACTGATAGAAACTGGCGCCAATGATTAGCCATTTTACAAAGGCCCGCAAACTGATTCGTGTCTGGTTATAGCTGCTGCGAACCGACGGCGCGAGACAGTCGCTACTGCTTAATTAAAAAGGCCCCGCAAGGCCTTTTTAAATCGGAGCAATCATATTAATCACTCCTGATCCTAGGCTCATCTGAAGGTCTGCCTTTGGCCGATTTCTGCCTGTCGTGAAGGGCTACAGTCGACCCTAAGCGGCCGGTCATAGTATCTAGAAAGCCGATTGCGATTGATCTTTCGAATAGCGCGAGAGCGAATCACGCAGAGCACCAGTCGCCGATTTATCCGCGACCATGAGTGCCTTAAAATCAGCTGTACACTGATGATTAATCGACGATTAATGGTGAATCCGACCTGAACTTTTTCTCTATGAGTCAATTGTCACTATGACCAACGTCGACCCAGAGTGGCGCGTCCAGGAAACCAAAGGCGATTCTTCCAGATTCGCGCTCAAATTGTCAGTAAGACATACCGTTTGGCTTGATTACTGCACCAAATCACCGACAGCAAGAACATGGGGCGCATATTTGAGGTACCACGCACGTTGGCTGGTGATAAGGTCGCGGGCGCTTTTAAGCTCTGGTTCGGACATGGAGGCATAACTCGCCTCCCTTTGGTTAACGCGTTGTACTTGGCTGTTAATAACTTTGTAGAGCGCCCAGCCTTTGCTTTCCATGCATAGACGATTGCCGTCATTGATGATTTTCGCTTCGGAGTAGCCCAGTGAGCGTAGGACTTGCACACCTTGACCATTCTGCTGGTAACCGGCGACCTGAAATTGAACACAGGCGTTCAGACTTTCGCTGAACTGATCGGCTGAAGACTTGTTGTCCAGTGCTTTGAAATAGACGTTGCCATCTTTGAAGTCCATATCCGCTCGGTCGGACACCACGCTTTGCCCGGTGCTCAGATAACTATTATGTGGTGTCGAGGGCGAGGCACAGCCATTGAGCAGGCTGGCGACGAGGGCAAACGTAAACAGGGAAGGGGCAATACGCATCGAGACGTCCTTGAACAGTTTCATGGGTGAATCCATATCGCAAATAGAGCCGGGCACTTGGCAGGTTCAAAAGGCCAGCGGCACAAAGATCTATGTTGACACAACGCCGCTAAATAGCGAAAAGCAGTGCCATTTTTTGATCCTGCTTGCCGTATCAAGCAGATTTGGCACCGCGCTATATGAAGCGGCGTTGAACTCCACGGCCTTGCTACCGGCAGACAGAATGAGTCCTCCCTAACATTGCAGACACACACAAGAGGCCGCTTTTGGCCGGTAGCGGCCATTGGCGGAGCTTGCACAAGAGCGGGCTTTTCCTGTGACGAGGCTTCTTACACCCGTATCACGGCCTTGAGGGCAGAGCCAAATTACGAAGGTTCGCTGACCGCTTCGGGTATCGGCTTGGGATAAATGATCGTCTCGGTCGAATACAACTTGATAGAATCGTCGTAATGCAACGTCTCAAGCCCCAGCTTGTACAGTTCCTGCTTGAGCCGCTCCATCTGTAGTCGACACTCCAGACCTCTCCAGCTACGATTTTCAGAAACCATTGCATAGTAACTGATCGTGATGCAGTAGTTCAGAATAGCGATCAGCTCATGGTAGTTACCTGCCAATCGGACATGCTGCTCTCGTTTCCCTCCCGGAAGTATTGCCTTGAACGTCGTTCGTTTGTTCTGCGGATCTATTACATAGTCGGTAACGCTCAGTTTTGCGCATAGGTCGTTTACCGATTTCACCAGGTCAAGATAGGTTCCGCTTGCATTTGACCTGGGCTTCCTGGAGGTACGGTCTTTCAAAGGCTCGAAGGTTGGTATGAGCCGCGCCAAGTCATCCAGTATCGACTCTACCTGCCACATAACCTGCCTCATCACCCGCTCATCTGCTTCCAGCGCACCTGTTTCGTGGGTTGAGTTACAAAAAACCACAGAATGGAATGCTTGGTTTATCTGGATCTTCAGCGACACTTGATGCGCCAGTTCGATCGTCCCAAGCGATGCAATGTACTCAACTATTCCTTTACGCTGTGCATGAAAGGCATCCAGTCGGTTCTTCATGTCGGTCGCCTCTATCTGCGCCGCCGTCTGCTGGGTACTGTGCAACCTGCTGATGAAAACGCCGACGGGAATCGTCAACGAAAGCAATGCGAGAGGAAACTTGCTGATATCGATGAATGTATCGAATCCTTCCGGTGTAAACGACAACGTGTACGGCACCCAACACAAATAACCCGCAGCCAGGAAATACACGAGGATCGTGATCAGCCAAAAGCGCAACGGCCATTGAGAGGCGAGCCCTCGGCGCGGATCTAGGTGATAGGCAAAGTTATAGAAGGTGGCGTGTTTATCCGTTGAAATCCCGCTGGCGCAGGCAAAAATTAGCAAGATACAGGCAATAGGTGAAATCGCCAGAATCAAATTGATGAGGTGTAGGGCTTCCTTTGCGTCTTGAGTCATCTGTAGTTCCTTTTTTGGTCGGGCAATTTTGCCATAGTCGCGTCAGTACAGCGGCCTCAGAAAATGATCACGTGACGAGCCCGTTCGCACTGGCCCTGCAATACAACTCTCACTGAGCTGTTCACCGAATTGAGAGGCCCTTTTGACCGAAAGTAGGCGTTGGCGTATGTCCGTTGCTGGCCCGGTTGCGGCCTACGATTTACCCAAATTTGTAAACGCTGCTGTAACACCTATTTGGCTTGTAACACCCAATGCACGTGAAAGATGAACGGTGTGTAACACCAACAAAATACAATAAATTCAATTAGTTAGTATCAACTGTCACACCCGCAACACCTGTAACACGTTTTTTCGAGGCCCCACACCCCATAGGTGATAGCACCGCCAGCGAAAGCAATACTGGCTTGGTATCGACTAATGCAGAATTCGAACGCTGGGTCGCAGAACTCCAGGACCCTAGGGAGGTGCCGTCTGCCAACAACGAACAGATGAGATGCATCGACCGGGGCACCGACATCGCCTGGGACCCTGGGGGTCTACGGTGGGTACGGGGTCGGAAACCCGCCGGATCTTGTTAGCGCGAGAACTCCCAGCTTAGTGAACAGGTGAACCCGGTGAACTGCTGTTCACCTGTGCATTTGCCCTAGAAAACAGCCGGTCTCAGGCTACCTTTACCGATACAGTAACGATGCCCTTTTTTCTTCAAGATCCTTTTCAATTTCAACGCTGAAATTTCAGTAAGCTGGTGCGCCTGCTGCTAACCAGATCCCGCGGGTTTCCGACCCCGTACCGTGAGAAAAGCCTCAGGGTCCCCGGCAGTTTTCCGGGTTCGGTGACAGGACTTTACGCTTTCGCCAACAGCACGGCGCCGAGCTGCCGGTCATCGGCTAGTATCAAAAGCCAAGCTACCAGGTCGGTTGCCAGTCAGTGTTAGGGAAAGCGCTATGGATATGGTTCGTGTGATCTCGTCGGCAATCACGGCTGTGGGCTACGACGCCACCACAGGCCGGATGAAAATCACGTTCAAACAAGGGCGCACATACGACTTCTGCCGCGTGCCATCAGACGTACATCAGGGTTTGATGGCGGCAGGCTCCAAAGGGTCGTATTTCGACAGAGTCATTAAAGATCGCTACCAGTGCTAGCGCATTGCATGGGGTAAGTTTTCAAGCCAATACCCTACCAGCAGCATGGACCGTGTATGCCCACGTGTATGCCTAACCGAATCACCACCTACCAAATGCTTATAGAATGGGGCCCGCAGAGTTCAGTTCAAACGACGCCTGGGCACCATATATAGAAACGAGAAAGCCTCAGGCCGTAGGGTCTGGGGCTTTTTTGTGGGCCATAAAAAACCGCCGAAACGGTTTTTTCATTCAGTCGTCCAGTCGAACTCGTCGTAATCATCGTCTTCGTCGTCCTCAAACTCTTCTTCATCAAGGACGTCCTCCTCCAGAACCTCTTCTGCCTGTTTCGCCAGAAGAAACTCCTTACGACTCTCGGTCACTGCTCGCCGCAGTTCCTCGCCCTTGACCGGGCAGTTGAGCATTTGGGCGATGCGGTCGATTTTTTTTGCCACGGCATCCTCCAACGCATCGGCTATAGGCCGATAGTGCGCGCTTTCGGGGGTGGATGCCAAATCGCAGAGCTTCTGATTCCTCAGTTTTTCTTCAATTCCTTAAGCCGGGCCGCGAGATTTTCCTTGGGAAAGCGTTTGTGTAATGTCGCCAACAATTCATCCGCCTCACGTGCCTGACCGGCGTTCTGCAGGCGAACCACTTCAAGCAACTGCTCATCCAGGGTTTTCACCGGCGCGGCGGCGCGTTTGCTGACTTTTGCTTCCTCGGCCATTTCGACACTGATCGATTCGCTCTGCGCGGGGGCGGCAAAATCGGCCATCGGCGCGGCTGGGGCAGCCAACGAGCGCGCAACTGACGACGGTGCTTGCGCTGCCTCTTTTTTGGCAACCGGGGCAGATGCTTTGGGGGCGAAGTCGTAACTCGGTACTTGCTCCGGTGTGCGTTGCACCAGCGCCAGCATCAGCGCGACACCGACAAGGCTGGCAAATGCGACCTGCCAACGGGGTTTCTGGCAAGCCTGAACCCAGCGCTGCCACAGACTCGGTTTCGGCGCGGGGACTTCACGCTGTGCGGCGGCCAGGATGAACGCATCAAGATGGCTCGGCGGTTCGGCGGTCGAATGCTCGCGGAAATGCTGAAGCATTTCATCGTCTGGTGTTTTGCGGGCGTCAGTCATGTCAGTACCTCCTCGGCCAGCAGCCGACGCAGTTTTTGCTGGGCGTAGCGCAAGCGGCTCTTGACGGTTTCCAGCGGTGTTTCGGTGAGGGTGGCGATCTGCGGCAGGTCGAGATCGCCGTGGGCGCGCAGCAGGAACACTTCGCGCTGGTCGGTGGGCAAGGTTTGCAGGGCGGATTCGAGGCGCTGGTTATCGCGGCTCAGGCTCAGCAGTTGTTCGGGATCGGCGGCGTCATCGGCCAGGGCGTGGGTTTGCTCGTCATAGCTGTCGTGCAAGGGGTTGTGGATTCCGTGTTTGCGCCAGTGATCGATCAGGCGATTGCGGGCGATCTGGTAAAGCCAGGTACGAAAATTCGCCCGACCTTGTGGCTGACTGGTGCTGCGGATCAGGCTCAGCCAGGTTTCCTGGTAGACCTCTTCGGCGAGTTCGGATTTGCCGCTGAGGCCTAGCAGGAAACGATAAAGACCTTGCCGGTGACGGGCGTACAGAATCTCGAACGCCGGCCCGTCGCCTTTGCGGTAACGGGCCAGCAGTGATTCGTCGCTCGGTTCAAGAGCAGACATGTCAGTTGTAGCCTCCTTTAACCGGTTCGCTGTTGGATGCGGTGGTGGTTCGCAGGCTCTGCGCCAGTTCCACCAATTGCACGAACTCAGAACGCAGACCGAATGGATCATCACCCCGCGCACCGCGAGCCAACGCCTGCGTGTCCTTCAAGCTGAAATCGCCGGTATAACGCCCGTCCTTGAGCTGTTGGGAAAACGCCGCCACGGCCGCCGCAAATCTAAGGTCGTCACTGGCCTTGCCTTCCGAACCAGCGGCAATCGGCCGCTCAATCAAGCGACTGTTCCCACCTTCCGGCAGCTGATAACGCACACGCAGCATCGCCAATTCTCCAGACTTTGCCGAAGTGGCTGACTCAGCGCTGCCATACCGCAATGGTTCCAACCAGCCCATCTCACCCTTCGGAACAATTTCGTACAACGCCGTGACCGTATGCCCTGCACCGATTTCACCGGCATCGACCTTGTCGTTGCTGAAATCCTCACGCTTCAACGCGCGATTCTCATAGCCCAGCAACCGATACTCGCTGACCTGCGCCGGGTTGAACTCCACTTGCAGTTTCACGTTCTTCGCCACCACCGCGAGGGTCGAACCGAGCTGATCCACCAGCACTTTGCGCGCCTCGCGCAGGTTGTCGATGTACGCATAGTTGCCATCGCCGGCATCGGCCAGTTGTTCCATCAGGTGTTCATTGTAGTTATCCACACCAAAACCCAGGGTGGTCAGGGAAACGCCGGTCTTGCGTTTATCCACAGCCATTTGCTTGAGGCTGTCGAAGTCGCTGATGCCGACGTTGAAGTCGCCGTCGGTGGCCAGCAGGATGCGGTTGATGCCTTTGGGGATGAACGCTTGCTGCGCCATTTGATAGGCCAGCTCGATGCCCGACGCCCCGGCGGTGGAGCCGCCCGCCGTCAATTGATCGATGGCTGTGCGAATTTTCGCTTTTTCCCGTCCGGAAGTTGGCTCCAGCACCACACGCGAATCGCCGGCGTAGACCACCAGCGACACCCGATCCTGCACGCGCAATTGATCGACCAGCAATTTCAGCGTGCTTTTGACCAGCGGCAGCCCCTCGCGACGGTCCATCGAACCGGACACATCCACCAGAAACACCAGATTCGCCGGGGCCAGTTCAGCCACCGCACGGTCCGATGCCTTGATGCCAATGCGCAACAAGCGGGTGTGCGGGTTCCACGGTGACGGCGCCAGTTCCGTGGTCACACCAAACGGCGAGCCATCGGTGGGCAACGCGTAGTCGTAGGGGAAGTAATTGACCATCTCCTCCAGGCGCACCGCACCTTCTGGTGGCAGTCGGCCTTGATTGAGCAGGCGGCGGACATTGGCATAAGCGCCGGTGTCGACGTCGGCGCTGAAGGTCGAGACCGGCGCCTCGGCGACGCTGTGAATCGGGTTATCCGCCAGCGCCTGATACTGCTCGCGCTGCTCATCCTGATAACCCGGCGGCGCAGATTCAGGCGCGAAACTCGCCATCGGTGCCGGACTCACGCTGCGTTTGGCCAAGGTCGCATCGGCCATGATCGCCTCACTGCGCACCAGCTCATGTTGTGCAGGAGACGCAACTGAAGGGGATTCAGGCTTGGACGAAACACCACAACCGGCAACGGCCAGCAGCAACCCGACGCTGAAACCCTGGGCGGCCGGGCGGAGGAAATGCAGAGGGAGGGACATGGGGGCTGACCTCAGGAGGAAATTGATCCATTCATCCTCTGAGACGGGCAGCCTCACCAGTTCGGGTTAAACCCGCTGAAAAAAAACATCAGCGGTGATAACGCCGCACCACGCTGCTGTTTTTCAGCACATGACCTTTGATTTTTTCCAGCAACTGCGCGCGGGTCAGACCGGCCGGTAAGGCGTCCGGAGCAAGGTCCAGGGCGTAGAGCTGGATGATGTAGTGGTGGGAGCTGTCGCCGACCGGCGGGCAAGGACCGATGTAACCGATGGTGCCTTTGCTGTTGCTGCCGCCCACGCCTTCAAACGCAGACTTGGCGCCAACACCGGCCGGAATCTGGCGGGTCGCGGATTTGATGCCGTAATGAATCCAGTGGTCGGAACCCAACCCTTTCTGACCGTCCGGGTCGTGCATGACGATGGCGTAACTCTGGGTGCCCGCAGGGCCTGCGGTCCAGCTCAGGGCCGGGGACTGGTTCTTGCCGCCACAACCGGCCGCATCGCTGGCCGCCGCCGAAGTGAACAGGCGGTTGTCGGTGACACCGGGAATGCTGACGGTGAAGCGTTCTGCGGCCTGCGCCGGAAACTGCACGCAAAGGGCGACGGCAACAGCCGCCAGCCAAGGGTTCAGAGAGGTCAATCGGGTCATACCGGAGCACCTTGTGCGGGTGGGGCCGTGGTCGGCGTGCAAACTATAGCCGGACCGTTCGCGCGGTGGCAGCAGGAATTGGCTGAACCTCGGGATAAGCGCCAAACTCTTAAGTGAAACGCTTGCCTGGAGAACGATCATGGCACTGCACCGCGTCGCCCGTTTTGCCGATGTGTCCGAAAACCGAGGCCTGGAAGTCCGGATTGGCGACACCAAGATCGTCTTGCTGCGGGCCGGCGCCCAATTGCGCGCCTATCAGGGCGAATGCCCGCATGCCGGGGCGCCTCTGGCCGAAGGTGCGCTGTGTCATGGGCGTCTGATTTGCCCGTGGCACAAGGCCGCTTACCGGATCGAGGACGGCGCGCTGTGTGAACCGCCGTCGCTGGACAGCCTCAAGCGCTATCCCCTGGAGGTGCGCGACGACGAAGTCTGGGTCGACGATCAGCCGCTGGACGATGCTCACACCCCGCCGGCCGATGACGAACGTACGTTTGTGATCATCGGTGCCGGCGCCGCTGGCACGGCGGGGGCGGCGGCGCTGCGCGAAAAGGGTTTCGGCGGCCGTGTGCTGCTGATCGACCGCGAGCCTGGCGCCGGTTACGACCGTACGGTGTTGAGCAAATTCGTGATCGCCGGGGAAATGCCGCCGGAAGAAGTCCCGCCACTGCGCGATGAAAACTTCTATCGCGAGCAACGCATCGATCGCATAAACGGTGAAGTGGCGAGCCTGGATGCACAAAACCGGACGGTGCAGCTCAAGGACGGCCAGACATTGACCTATGACGCCGCGCTGATTGCCACGGGCGGCACACCGAACGCTCTCGACATTCCCGGCGCCGACCTGCCGCAGGTGTTCTTGCTGCGCTCGAAAGACCAGGCACAACGGATTCTGAACGCCGCCAAACCCGGCCAGCGGGCAGTGATCATCGGTGACAGCTTTATCGCGATGGAGTCCGCTGCGGCGCTACGCGAATACGGTCTGGACGTCACCGTCCTGGCCCGCCACCCGGTGCCCTTCGCCAAACAGTTCGGCGAAACGGTCGGCAAAGCGATTCTTGCCCACCATGTGGCCCACGGCGTGGTGTTTCATACGGAGGGTGAAGCCGCGCAGATCGAAGGCACGAACAAGGTCGAAGCGGTGCGCCTGGATAACGGTCAGCGCTTTCCGGCAGATTTGGTATTGGTCGGCATTGGCGTCAGCCCGGCCACCGGGCCGTTCAAGGATTTGCCAACGGAAAAGGATCAGTCACTGAAGGTCGACGGCGGGATGCGCGTGACCGAAGGGCTTTGGGCGGCTGGTGATATCGCGACCTTCCCGCTCAATGGCCAACCGCAACGAATCGAGCATTGGCGCCTGGCGCAACAACAGGCGCGGATCGCCGCGACGAACATGCTGGGCGGTGATGAGCATTACCTGGATGTGCCGTACTTCTGGACCTGGCACTTCGGCAAGAACTACGACTACCTCGGTCACGCCGAAGCCTGGGACGAAGTCGAGTTCAAGGGTGATCCGTACCATCCACCCTTTATCGGCCTGTTCGGCAAGAATGGTGTGGTAACCGCCGCCATCGCCTGCGATGAAGAGCGGGCGATGGCAATGCTGGCCGAGCAGATGAAGCAGCCGCTGCCGGTTGACGAGGCATGGCGGCTGATTCGGGACGTCTAGGCGTTACTGAACAACGCCTGCCCCACCGAGTTTGCTCATCACAAAGCCGATAAACTCTTCGAGGGTCATTTTCTGGCCGTTGAACTCCACCTGGTTGTTGGCGTAGTGCAGTTTGCTGACGATGTTAGTGCCGTCCAGCGTGGCGAACTGCGTACCGACCGCCATGGCGCCGAACATGTCGGCGGTGGCCGTGGCTTGATCGGCAACGACCTTGACGTCGGCCTGGCCGTCGATCTGGCTCTGGACGCTGAGCAAATCAACCAGCATCGGTTTGGACACCTGGATATTGACGTCCAGCAGGGCAATCAACTGTTTGATCAGTTGATCCGGCGTCAGGTCCAAAGATTGTGGCTTGGTCAGGTCGAGTACCAGGTTGGCGCGACTTTCACCGTTGGTGGTGGTGAACGACAGGTTTTCCAGAGCCACTTGCGGGCCGGCTGCCAGCAGTTTCTCCAGACCGGTTTTCACCTGGGCCTCTTCTTCCGGGGTCAAGACCAGTTCGGGGGCAGGTTCGCCAGCTGCAACCGCTTCGGCGGCGGCCTTCTCGTACGGTTGCAGTTTGGTCTGGTAGATCTGCATCAACGACATCGTGGATGGAATGTCGAGGTTCTTCAGGCTCATGGCCATCTGTGCGGAGCCGACCGTCTTGCCGTTCAGGGACACTTCACCGATCTTGTAATCGGCACGCCCGGAAGCGCTGGTGCCCGACTCTTCGGTCTGGTTCTTCATTTCAAATTTCTTGATGCCCAACACCGACTGCTGAGCGCCAAAGGTGGTCTTGCTGTCGGTCAGCTCGACGGTGTTCTCGCCGGTGTAAAAGCCGTAGGTACTTTTGACGAGATTGCTGGCCAGGGTCAGGCCGCTCAATTCGACTTTCACCGGTGTCTGGTCTTCAGCCACGGTGGTCAGTGTGAAGTTGTCCATGTAGCCGTTGGCTTTGACTTTCTGCGCCTGGGCGTTGGCGGCGACCTCGAGGTTCAGGCCGGAAAATTTCAGGTGGGACTTGTCGTCCAGCGCAACATCCAGCGGCAGCAGTTCGAGGGTGCCGTTGGTGGCGTTGTCATAGCCGATGTTGACCACGCCGGTGAGCGGCGATTTGTCCTTGGCAGCGGCGAACCACTTCTCGGTGACCGGGGTCTTTTCCAGTTCGTAGTGACTGGTGGCCATGACCGGCAGCAATTTCAGCGACATCAGGCGCGAGAGCGGCAGCGGACCGTGTTCGATGCGGTCGGCGAAAAGCAGTTCGACCGGAGCCTCGCCGAACATCTCGCCCTCGCCCTTGAGGCGGTAGTGCGCGGTGCTGCTGAATACGTGGCGCTCAAGCGATACCAGTTCCAGCGACGCGGTGCCGTTGGAACCGACCAGCGCGGCTTGCAGCTCTTTGTTGGCGTCGGCGATCGAGGTGTTCAGCACCCCTTCGAGTTTGGTGCCGGTGAACCAGGCACCGCCGGCGCTGATTGCACCGATGGCCACGACGATTCCAAGAAGCACGCCTGCTGATTTATTCATGAATGACCCGTTCAATGTCCGTTGTTTGAGGTGTGGTCGTCTTCCCTGAACCCATTTCGGGTTGCGGTCACGACTGCGCGAAAAGTGCGAAGGAGATTAGCATCAGGCGTACCGGGCGGCCCAATGTTTAAAGGTTAAAGAGTGTCTATGGACCGCGCGGAGGGTTTGAGGGTTTCGGTGGAAATGAAAACGCCTTCGCGGGCAAGCCTCGCTCCTACAAGGTTTGCGTCGAACACGATATGTGTGAACGACGCAAAACCTGTAGGAGCGAGGCTTGCCCGCGAAGGCGTCAGAACTGACGAAACTGATTCAGGAATACTGCACTTCCATCTCATCCAGCTGATGATCAAAGCTTTTCAGCCGCGCAGTCCACGTATAAACCAGCACTTCAAAATCCCGATTGATCACCGCCCCGCCCGTCACGTCCGCGCGCGGGTCGCAGAAATCCAGCTGATAGCGTTCGCGGGCCATGGCGGCGGCGACATCGGAGAGTTCACGGGCATTATTCAGCCAGTGCCAGTCGTCCTCGGACACTTGTTTGTCGAGGGCCAGGCATTGCTTCTTCAAGGTTTCGAGGCTTTTTTCCAGCGGTGTGCCGGTGAGTTCGCCCATGACTTCCTGGAACGTGCGCCCCGGTTGCCAGTAACTGCCCCAGAAGTAACGATCGAACACCGTTTCGACCCGGCGCAAAGCGACCTTGGTGTCCCAGATCAGCACCAGGGTCTTGCCTTGTTCGAGTTGTCTTTTTTTGATGCGCTGACCCTGGAACGAAGCCCAGGCCACCACCACGATCGCCATCACCGCGATCAGCGCCGCAGCGCTATCGAGAAACACCAGCGCCTTGTCGATCTGGTGGGCCAGCATGATGCCGTAGAAATAGGTGGCCGACAGCAATACCAACGCCGCAATAGCGCACCAGAAGCCGGGAGCATAAGGGTTTTTCATTGTTGGAATCCCCATGACCAACGCGAGCCTTGATTGATGAGTTCGACGCGCGACCTCATCAAGTCAAAGCATAGCAACGGCCTCAGGGTTTGCCGGTATTCGAGCCTTGCGTTCGTCCGCTTTCCCAGCCGCCACCCAGCGCCAGGAACAGATCGATCTGGCTCAACGCAACCTGAGTGTTGGCGGCGGCCAGTTGTGCCGTGACGTCGGTGTAGGTGCGGGTCGCCTGCAGGTCGGCCAGGAACGACTCGCGGCCGGCCTGGAAGAAACGGTGCGTCTGGTCGGCAGCCAGCTTCGCCGATTGTTCGGCGTCCGCCAGGGCTTCTCGACGCTGCAGCAACGCCGAGTACTGCGCCAGGCTGGTCTGGGTTTCACGTATGGCGTTGAGAACGACACCATCAAAGTGCGCCAGCGTCGCCTGGGTCACGGCTTCAGCTTCGCGGATTCGCGCCCGGGCTCCGTTGGTCGGCACGCTCCAGCGCAGCGATGGGCCGAAGCCCCAGCGATTGGTGGAGGGTTCGCCGAGGTTTTCCAGAATGCCGACGGTGCCGATGGTCGCGCCGATGCGGATGTCCGGGTACAGCTCACCGGTGGCGACACCGATACCGGCCGTCGCAGCGGCCAGCCGACGCTCAGCCTGGCGGATATCGGGGCGACGTTTGAGCAGTGAGGCGCCATCGCCCACCGGCACCAATTGCGCGATTTTCGGCAGCTGCGCGCAACTGGCGGTGCCGGCCGGCAATTGATCGACCGGTTTGGCCAGCAGCATCGACAGGCGGAACAGCCCGGCCTGACGCGCAGCCTCGTAGCGCGGCATCTCGGCGCGCAGGGACTTGAATTGGGTTTGCGAACGGGTGACCTGGGTTTCATCACCTCGACCGGCGTCGCGCAGGCGCTGGATCAATGTGGTGCTCTGCGATTGCAGGTCGAGGGAGTGCTGGGCAATTTCCCGTTCTTCATTAGCCGCACACACCTGGGTGTAGGCGCGCACCACATCGGCCACCAACGTGATACGTGCGGTATCGGCGGCGGCCTGGGTCGCATCGGCATTGGCCTTGGCGGCTTCGATGCCGCGCTTGAGCGTGCCGAACAGATCAAACTGGTATGAAGCGCTGATGCCGATATCACCGATGTTGGCCACCGGCACTTTCTCAGGCAACAGGAACGCTTCGCCGGACTCCTGCAAACGCTCGGCGCCCATTTTTATGCCACCGCTCCAGCCACCGGCGGCCTCGGCTTCCTCGACCTGCGCGCGAGCTCGCAGCAGGCTGGCTGCCGCCACACGCAGATCGGTGTTGGACGCCAACGCTTGCTGGACCAGTTGATTGAGCCGTGGATCCTGATACAGCCGCCACCAATCGGCCGGCACCGGCGCCGAAACCACCGGTTTGCCGTCCACGGCCAGTTCGCCCTGAAAATCTTCGCGGTGAACGGCCGCCTCTTCCGGCAGTTGATAATCCGGCCCGACCGTCTGGCACGCCGACAGCAGCAAACTCAATCCGGCAATCACCAAACCCGAAGCCCTGCTCATTTGGCCGGCTCCTGCTGCTGGTCGCCGATGATCGACACCGTCGCGGTGCGCCCGGCAATCATGCGGAAATCCGCCGGCACGTCATCGAAGGCGATCCGCACCGGAATCCGCTGCGCCAGCCGCACCCAGCTGAACGCCGGGTTGACGTTAGGCAGCAGGTTGCTGCCGCTGCTGCGGTCACGGTCTTCGATGCCCGCGACGATGCTTTCCACATGGCCGCGCAGGCGAGCGCGGTCGCCGATCACGCGAATGTCGACGCTCTGGCCAACGTGAATGCCGTCCAGTTTGGTTTCTTCGAAATAGCCGTCGATGTGAAAGGAATTGCTGTCCACCACCGACAACACCGGACGCCCGGCGGTGACGAATTCCTGCGCACGCGGCGCACGGTCGTTGACGTAGCCATCCACCGGGCTGCGGATGGTCGAGCGGTCGAGGTTGAGCTGGGCGCTATCCACTGCCACTTGCGCTTCCATCAGCGCCACTTCGGCGCGGGCGACTCGTGATTGGCTCTCTTCCAGTTGCTCGCCCGGCACCAGATTGCCGAGGCCACGGTTACGCTTGGCTTCGCGTTGCGCTTGCGCCAGGGTTTCCTGACGGTCGGCGACCGCTGCTTTGGCTTGGCGCAGGGCGAGTTTGAAACGGTCCTGATCGATGCTGAACAGCACCTGGCCGCGTTTCACCAATTGGTTGTCGCGCACGTCCACTTGCTGAATCAGCCCGGACACGTCCGGGGCGATCTGCACGATGTCGGCGCGAATGTGTCCGTCACGGGTCCACGGGGCGAACATGTAATACATCACCATGCGCCAGACCACGACAACGGCGAAGGTCACGATCAGCAGGGTCAGGACCACACGACCGAGGGTCAGAAAAGGTTTTTTCATGTCATCAGGTATCGACTGAGTGAGTCCACGGCGCCGAGCAGCAAAGCGTAGAGAGCCACGTTGAACAATGCCCGGTGCCAGACCAGACGGTAAAAGTGCAGGCGCGTCAGCAACCCGTGCACCAGCAGGTAAATCACATAGGTAATGCCCATCAGCACCAGCAGCGTGGGCAGGAACACCCCGCTGATATCCAGATCACCGATCATAAAGGCGCTCCATCGATGCCATGGGGAAGCGGTTCTTCGAGGTCACCGGTGCCGAGGAATTCCACACCGGGCAGCAAGGCCAGACGCAAGCCGCTCAAGGCGTGTAGCAGGTGCAGGCGGGCGCCGTCATCGCATTCGCGGTTCAGGGCACGGCGCGCGCGGTCCATGGTCATCAACAACGCACTGGGCGCCGGCAAACGTTCGCCAGCCTTGAGGCAGGCTTTGAAATACTCGCCGACCTCAGCCACCACTTGGTGCAGCAATGTTTGCGGTACGCCGAACACTCGCGGCGTGTAGGCCAGCAAGTCGAGCAAGTTGAGCGCCACGCGCACTTCGCGCAATGCGATGCCGGTGTCCTGGCCGGTCATGGCCAGCCGCGGCAAATGCTGCATCAAACGGTCAAGCACCTGCACACCCAAGCGGCGATGCTCGGCCAGGGAGGCCGGCTCGGTGAGGCTGACGATGTCGTGCCAGCTGAAACGGGTCAGGCGCTTGGCCGCCAGTTCTGCGCCGAACGGCCGGGCGATCAGGGTCCAGACAAACGCAAACAGCAAACCGACCGGGCCGGCCAGGTTGGAATTGGCGAAGCTCAGGAAATCCGCGTCGTAAGCGCCCTGAATGCTGATGAAAGACGAGGTGTTGACCAGCGTCAGCAGCATGCCCAGGTAAAACTGCGGCTTGACCGTCAGGGTGCCGATGCAAATGAATGGCACGGCGAACGCCAGCACCAGCATCGGGAAGTCATGCAGGTTAGGCAGCACCAGGAACAGGTAAAGACTGGCGAACAGCACCGACATCGCCGTCCAGAAAAAGAACCGGTAAATCTGCGGCGCCGGGTCGTCCATCGACGCGAAGAAGCTGCACGCCACCGCCGCCAGAATCACCGCGCTGCCGCCGTCGGTCCAGCCGAGCAGAATCCACAACACCGAGGCGACAATGATCGCGGTGACCGTGGACGCCGCCGAATAAAACATCAGCCCACGGTCGAGAAACGGCGACAGGCGACCGAGGCGCCAATGCCGGTACACCGCGCGCCAACTGTCCTGGCTTTCGCACTGTATGGCGTATTGCAGGCTGCGGCAGTCCTGCCACAAATCGACCCATTCGCCGAGACGGTACAGCGCGTTGGAGAACAGCAGTTGCTTGCGATCATCCAGCGCTTCGGCAGTGGGTTGCAGCGCTTCGAGTTGATCTTTCAGCGCTTGCCAGCGACCGAGGTCGGCATCCTTGTGGTTGAGCCATTCGGTGGTAGCAGCCAACAACGGCGCGAACTTATCCACAAGCTCCGGCGTGCGCCGCTCAAGGGCGTAAAGCGCGTCATCGAGCGCGTCGATCACCGGCAGCAGATGAATCATTCGGCCGCGCAGTTCCTTGGTATTGCGCACGGTTTGCGGGCGCGCGCCTTCGTGGGGCAACTGGCCGATCATCAACTCCAGAGTGTTGAAGGTCGCGACCATCGACGAGCGCAGCGCGCTGACTTCGTCCGGCTGCACGTTGCGGCTGAGGAATCGCAGGCTGTAGGTCGAGGCATCGGCAAACCATTTGTTCACCGAATCGTTGAACACCGGCGCCAGCCGCCGCGGCCAGAACATCGCGCCGACCACCGCCGCGACGGCGATGCCGAGGAAGATCTCTTCAGTCCGCGCTTCAGCGACATCCCACACCGCCAACGGGTTATCCACCACCGGCAAGGCGATCAGCGGCAGGGTGTAACCGGCAAGCATCAACGCGTAGCTGTTGGCGGTGCGCAAGTGCAACGACAGGAACAGCAGAATCCCGGTCCACAGCGCGATAACGATTACCAACACATAGGGGCTCTGAACAAACATCGGCACGAAAAAGACTGCCGCCGCCGCACCCAGAAACGTACCGACCGCGCGGTACAACGCCTTGGAACTGGTGGGGCCGACAAACGGACTGGAAACGATGTAAACCGTGGCCATCGCCCAATACGGACGCGGCATTTGCATGAGCATGGCGATGTACAGCGCAATCATCGACGCCGCGAAAGTGCGCACGCCGTAGAACCAGTCCCGCGCCGGGGGAACGCCGGTAAAAAATCCGCTCAAGGGTTCACCACCGACGGAGCGTTGGCCGCTTCAAACGCTTTCAATACCCGCAAAGCTGCCTCCAGATCACTCGGGGCGATGCCTTCCAGCACTTCATTACGCAAGCGCACCAACTCGATTTCGACGGCCTGCACCAACTCCCGACCGGTGTCGGTCAGGCTCAGGCATTTGGCGCGGCGGTCATGGGCATCTTCGGTGCGACGAACGTAGCCGGCATGACACAACTGATCGAGCAGCCGCACCAGCGAAGGGCTCTCCATCCCGGCCGCCTGCGCCACCGTCACCTGCCGCACACCCTCGCCCAACCGCCCGATCATCAACAACGGAACGGCGCAGGCTTCGGAGATTCCATAGTTGACTAGCGTGGTCTGGCAGATCTTGCGCCAATGCCGGGCGGCCACCACCATGGAGCTGCTGATGTTCATCTGGAGAGCGTCGAGGTTTTTTGGCACGAGCGGAAAGACACACTGTTAGTTTGCTAACTATCAATATGTCATTTGAGGGGAAAGTTGGTCAAGTTTTGAAACAATTTAGTGGCCATCCGTCGTGAGAGGCATCACCGAAAGAAGTGTGCGTACTGAAGATGTATATACTTCGTCAGTACTCTCATCGAGGATAGCACTATGTCAAAACAAGCCGTTTTTACGATGAAACTTGAGCCTGAGCTGCGTGAACAGTTCATGGCCGAAGCAGAAGCTTCTCATCGACCTGCTTCGCAAATCGTCAGGGAAATGATGCGTCAGTTCGTTCAAACACAACGAGAGTCACGTGAGTACGAAGCGTTCTTGCAACGCAAAGTCGACAACGCACGTATTTCCATGCGGGCTGGCGATGGCCTGACCAATGAAGAAGTTGAAACACAATTCGCTGCCAGGCGTGCGCAGGTAACCAGCAAAGGATGAAAATAATCTGGACGCCCGCAGCAGCACAGGATCGTGCAGAAATTTGGGATTACCTGCATGCGGTCAACCCAATTGCAGCTCTCGATATGGACAACCGCTTCAATGATGCGATATCTCGCATTTCCCGGTTTCCTGAAAGCGGCCCTGTCGGAATCATTTCAGGTACTCGAGAGTTGATCCCCCATCAAAGCTATCGTTTGGTTTACCAACTCGAATCGGATGCAGCCTGGATACTCGCGCTCGTCCACACATCCCGACAGTGGCCATCAGAAAGTTGATTTGTTACACCCCGCGCCCTTTCCTCAGCAGCACATCCAGTTGATCCACCACCTCCGCCCAATCCGCGTCATCCAGAATGTCGTCGCGCAAAAACTGCGCCTGGCTCGGGCTCCAGAAAAAGGCGTCGGCCAAATGCAGTTCGGGCTTGAGCGGTGAGTGGGTGGCGATGAATTTATCGATGCTTTCGGCGTCATCGGGCAGGCCGAGTTGTTTGAACAGGGAAGGGAGGCTGTGGGTTGGGGATTCCATGTCGGGCTCCTGGGTATTGACTGATGATGGGTGACTGCTGCGCAGTCAATCGCGGGCAAGTCGGATCGCCGCACCGCTCGCTCCTACAATGAACTGCAATTCCCTGTAGGAGCGAGCGGTGCGGCGATCCGACTTGCCCGCGAAAGCGATGTCACTGTCGCCGCAAAACTCAACTACTCAACTCCCGCACCTCGGCATGCGGCACCATTTTCAGGAACTCCGGCACGCTCATGTGCAGCAGGTTGTTGTGGTTGCCGGCCTCCAGATAGATGTCGTTCTGCCGGGTCAGCAAGGGGTCGATGACCATGTCCAGGCCATAGGACTCACCCAACGCCGGCACCGCGCCGCGTTCGCAGTCTTCGAACAGATGCGCCAGGGTGCTTTCCCGGGTGATCTGCCACTCGCCGCTGCTGTGCACTTTGCTCAGGTCCAGGTGACGACTCGCCGGCAGCACGGCCATCAGGAAATGACCGTGGTGGTCGTCGAGGATCACCGACTTGGCCACCCGTTCGGCAGGAATGCCCGCGACCCGCGCCGTTTCAAGGCTGCTGGCCGAGTGTGGGTGGGTAACGATGTCAAATTCGCAGTGCGCCTTTTCCAGGCTGCGCTGCATGGTTCTTGCCATACGCATGATGCACCTCGGTGTCCGCAACAACGTTCACGGACAATGAATAAACCTGTTCTCACCATTGAAAAGTCTAGGCCCGCTGGCGTCTTCGCGTGGGAAATCTGCCCACCGGAACACCGTCGACAACTGTACAAAATTCGTACAATCCACAGCTCGACTAGACTGTATTTAGCGATGGGCGTCAGCGGGAACGCGGACTGAACGGATGGCGAGGCGCTCTCAGGTTCATCGTCGGAACGCCGCCCGGAACAGGCTCGCTCCTATAAGGAGGGTCAAGTGAACATTCGTTGCTGTGCAGTCGCATTACTGCTGGCCCTGAGCGGGTCGGCGTTCGCGACGGACACAATCGTGCTGATTCCCAACCCCATCGGAATCTGGCTGATCACATTCGGCATCGCGTTCCTGATCGCCGAAGCCGCCTTGCCCAACTACGGCGTGATCGGGTTGGGCGGGATTGTGATGTTCGTCATCGGCGCGGTGATCCTGAGCAACACCGAAGTGCCTGTGCCGTTGATGATCGGCCTGGGGCTGATCAGCGCGTTGCTGTTGATATTCCTGGTGATCCACGCCCTGAAAACCCGACCGCGCCAAACCGTCAGTGGCGATGCAGGACTGGTGGGCAGCGTGGCCCCGGTGACGTCGTTGCAGCCCGGCAATGCCTGCAACGGCTGGGTGCACCTGCAAGGCGAAAAGTGGCAAGTACTCAGCGCCACGCCACTGCAACCCGGGCAACAGGTCCGGGTGGTGGCACGCAAGGGATTAGTGCTGAAAGTGGCCGCGGCTGACGCGGCGCCGGATGGAGAATAACCATGGGCCTGCAACTGGGTTTTGCCGCGCTGCTGCTGTTGGTGATTGCACTGGCGGGATCGACTTTTCGCATCCTGCGCGAATACGAGCGCGGGGTGGTGTTCCAGCTCGGTCGTTTCTGGCAAGTCAAAGGCCCCGGCCTGATCCTGCTGATTCCGGTGGTCCAGCAAATGGTCCGCGTCGACTTGCGTACCGTGGTGCTCGACGTGCCACCTCAAGACGTGATCACCCGCGACAACGTTTCGGTCAAGGTCAATGCGGTGTTGTACTTCCGCGTGCTCGACCCGCAGAAGGCAATCATCCAGGTCGAAGATTTCCTGATGGCCACCAGTCAACTGGCCCAGACCACCTTGCGCGCGGTGCTCGGTAAACACGAACTCGATGAACTGCTGGCCGAGCGCGAACGGCTGAACATCGACATCCAGCAAGTGCTCGATGCGCAGACCGACGCTTGGGGCATCAAGGTCGCCAACGTCGAAATCAAGCACGTAGACCTCAACGAATCGATGGTCCGCGCCATCGCCAAGCAGGCCGAAGCCGAGCGGGAACGTCGGGCCAAGGTCATCCACGCCGAAGGCGAATTGCAAGCCTCGGAAAAACTCATGCAGGCCGCCGAAATGCTCGGCCGTCAGCCGGGCGCCATGCAGCTGCGTTACATGCAGACCCTGAGTTCGATAGCCGGGGACAAGAGTTCGACCATCGTTTTTCCACTGCCCATCGAGCTGCTCAAGGGCATGGCGGATTTGTCGAAACCTTGAGCAATCAGCCTTTGGGCAACACGGCGCACTCGCCGAGCCAGGTCAGTAAACGGTCGAGACAAGCCTCGACCGACTGCGCCCCGGTGTCGAGTACCAGCGCAGCGGACGGGGGCGGTTCATAAGGCGCGGAAACCCCGGTAAACCCGGCCAAATCACCGCGACGTGCGCGGGCGTAATGACCTTTGGGGTCACGCCGCTCGCACACCGCCAGTGATGCGCTGCACCAGACTTCGCGGTAATCCTCGCCCAGACGCGTGGCAAACAACTCACGCAACTCCAGCAACGGCGCGATCATCGCCAGAATCACGATGTGCCCGTTCTCCACCAGCAACGCCGCCACTTCGCTGGCACGGCGAATATTTTCCTGGCGATCGCTGTCAGCAAAACCCAGATCACGATTGAGCCCGACCCGCAGCCCATCGCCGTCGAGCACGACGCTCTGCACGCCGCGTTCGAACAATTCGGCGTGCAGCGCCTGGGCCAGGGTCGACTTGCCCGCTGCCGGCAAACCGGTCAGCAAAATCACCGTGCCGCGATGGCCGTTGCGGGCTTCACGTTGTGCCCGGCTGATGCTCGCCGTCGGCGCCTGCAGGTTATTGAGTCTGGACATGCGTCACCGGCACCGTGATGTCGCCCGCCGCCCACGCCGATTCGCGATTGGCCAACGCGGTGGCGATGGACTGGACTTCGGTGGACTGCACCTGGTCCGGCAGCGGATCGAGCCCCGCGCTGGCAAAAATCTGCCCGTACGCGTTGCGCAGATCGGCGTACGACAGGTCGCGGCGCAGATCGGCTTGCAAGGTGTTCAACTCGCCCTGAATCAAGTCCAGTTCGCCCAGCCCCGCCGCCTGATAGCGATTGCGCAGTTGGCCGACAATCTGCCCGTCAATGTCCGACAGTTGCTGATTGGTCTTGAATTGCCGCAGCGCCTCGCGGTAGTTGGCGTTGGCCACATAGAGCTGCGCCAGCACCGCAATCGACATGGCCTGGCGGCGCGCCGTGGCCACTTCTTCACCGGCCTTGGCGACGTTGATCGCCGCCGGAGCCGAAATCACGTTGAACAGGTTCCAGGTCACCTTCACGCCGTAGTCGGCCCAACCCTGCTCCACCAGGAAGGAGTTGCTGTCGTAATGCCCGCCAGCGGAGAACTCCAGCCCCGGTAGCAGACGCAGCATGGCTTTGCGGGTTTCGGCGGCGCTGATGCGGCTCTGGTAATCCTGCTCACGCAGTTCCGGGCGGCTGGTCAGGGCTTCCTGCTCCAGGCTGGCGAGGTCGACCTTGAGTTCCGGGATGACGTAGTCGTCCTGGGTCGCCAGGGTCAGTTCGGTGCCCAGCGGCAGATTGATCAGGGTCGCCAGTTCGGTTTTCGCCAGCGACAGGGCGCGGCGCTGTTCTTCGAGTTGGCGCGTGGCTTCGATCAGCGAGCGTTGATATCCCAACGCCTGGATCGGATCGCCGATGCGCTGCTGGCTCATGCTCTGGCTGTTGCCGCGCGCGGTCTCGACCCGGGACATGAGGCTGTCGATCTGCTTGAGCAAGCGCTCGGCGGCCATGGCTCGCCAATAGGCCGAGCGCACGTCCTGAACGATGGTGTTGATCACTTTGCGCCGGCGTTCCTGAACGATGAGCCGCTGGTCGCCCTGTTGCTTGGCACTGATGTAGCTGACGCCGAAATCGAGCACGTTCCAGACCATGGTCAGGTCTGCCACTTCACGATCGCGGTCCTGTGAAGTCGATGGCTCCAACGACTGGGTGCCGGTCCGCACGCTCTGGCTGCTGGAGGCGCTGACGTTGTTGCGGCCGACATAACCAGCGTCCAGCGCCATGCGCGGCAGCATGTCGAAACTGGCGAGGTCGAGTTGGCGCTTGGCCAAGGCCTCTTCCATGATCTTGAGCCGGCCTTCGAGGTTGTACTTCACCGCGCGGGCCATGGCCTGATGCAGGGTCAGCGGACCGCTGAGCGGTTCCTGACCCTTGTACATGCTTTGCAGATCGCTTCGGGCGCGCTGTTCGCTGACGCTGCGTTCGATCGGTTCACTTTTGACGGCACATCCACTGATCGCCAACGCGAGCAGACTGGCGACAAACAACTGCTGACTTCTCTTCATCCTTGACTGCCCCTGGGTGACGCACTGCTTTAAGTATTTCAGGCCTGCATTTCGCTGATGCCGGCCTGTTTCAAAGCAGCGGCCAGGTCGTTGACCTGCCGTTGCTCGGTGTCTTTGAGCTGTTGCAATTGCTGGACGAGGCTCGGCGCGCCAAACACGCCGCGCAGCCCCTGTGAAACATCGCCGGCCTTGATCGAATGGTTGCCAAAGGAATTCAGCGAGTCTCGCTCGTTACCGGACTCCTGATTAAACAGACTCGACAACGTGCTGGTGCTGAAAACCCCGCCATCACCACCACCGAAACCAAGGAAGCCGTGGCCTGCACCTTCGCCGCCGCTGTCGCTGCTGCTGAACACCTGCGCGATGAAACTCTGCGCCAGCGCGCCGTTGTTCATGAAGATGTCGCCCAACGGCCGGATGCCGTTGCCGATCACCCGGTCCTCGAACAACGGGGCAAACGTCAGCGGCGAGCCGAGATCACCGGAGGGCGGGGCGAAGATGATCGGTTGCAGTGGCACGTTCGGTTGATCGGTCACGGTCACCGGGTCGCTGCTGAGGAACTCCGGATCCGGGGTCACCTGCACCGTAGCCGGCGCCACGACGTCTATCGCATAGTTGTTGGAGACCGACACCGTGGCCCCCGCGTTACCCGCCAGGTCGGTGACATTGCTTGTGTCGAGGGCGATGAAGTTGCTCGGGTCACTGACATTGGCAGTTGGCGTGAAGGTCGCGGTCCAGGTCTTGCCGCCGTCGCTGCTGCTCAGGTTGGACAAGTCGCCGTTGGTCACGCTCAGGTCCGACAGGTCGAAATCACTCACGGCCTCGCTGAAGGTAAACGTCACCACCGTGCTCTGGCCGGCAGCCATGCTCGGGTTGGCGACCACGATGCTCACCGTTGGCCGGGTTACGTCCAGGGCGTAGTTGTTGGAAATAGCGATGCTCGCGCCGGCATTCCCCGCGAGGTCCTGCAAGGTGCCGGTGTCGAGCACGATCAGGTTGGTCGCATCGTTGATGCCGGAGGTCGGCGTCAGGGTCGCGGTCCAGGTGATACCGCCGTCGCTGCTGGTCAGGTTCGACAGCACAGCGTTGGCCACGCTGATGTCCGACAGATCGAATCCACTCACCGCTTCACTGAAGGTGATGGTCACCGTGGTGGTTTCGCCGATGCCCAGGCGGTTGTCGGCAACCACGATGGTGGCGGTCGGCAGCGCGGTGTCGATGGCGAAATTGTTGGAGTCGGTGGTGCCCACGCCGCTGTTGCCCGAGGCGTTGGCCACGCCGGTGTTGTCGAGGGTGATCAGGTTACTCGTGTCGGTGATGCTCGACGTCGGGGTGAACGTTGCCGTCCAGGTGACGCCGCCATCGCCCGAAGACACGTTGCTGAGCGTGCCATTCGCAATCGTCAGGTCGGCGTTGGAGAAACCGCTCACCGCTTCGCTGAAGGTGATGGTCACCGTAGCGGTTTCACCCGCCTTCAGCGCCGTGTCGGAGACCACAATAGTGGCTGTCGGCAGCACAGTGTCGATCGTGAAGTTCGCCGAGTTGGTGGTTCCGCTGCCCGTGTTACCGGCGATGTCGGTCACCCCGGTGTTGTTCAGGGTGATGAGGTTGCTGGTGTCCTTGATGCCAACCGTCGGTGTGAACGTGGCGGTCCAGGTGATGCCGCCATCGCTGCTGCTCACCGCGCTCAACGTACCGTTGGGGATGCTCAGGTCACTGTTGTCGAAACCGTTCACGGCTTCGCTGAACGTGATAGTCACCAGCGTGGTTTCGCCCGCGCTGAGGGTGCTGTCGGCGACCACGATGGTCGCGGTGGGCCGGGCTGTGTCGATGGTGTAGTTGTTGGAATCGGTGGTGCCTGAGCCCGAGTTACCGGCCAGGTCCGCGATCCCCGTGTTGTTCAGCGTGATGAGGTTGGTCGCATCGTTGATGCTCGCGCTCGGCGTGAAAGTGGCCGTCCAGGTGATGCCGCCGTCGCTGCTGCTGACCGCGCTCAAGGTGCCGTTGGCAATCGTCAGGTCGGCGTTGGTGAAGCCAGTGACTGCCTCGCTGAAGGTGATCGTCACCAGCGAGGTTTGACCCACCGCCAGCGTGGGGTCCGTCACAATGATCGTCGCCGTCGGGCGCACGGTGTCGATGGCGTAGTTGTTGGAGTCGGTGCTGCCGATGCCGGTGTTGCCCGAGCCGTTTTGTACACCGCTGTTGTCCAGCGTGATCAGGTTGGTGCTGTCGGTGATGGCGCTGGTCGGGGTGAAGGTCGCCGTCCAGGTGATGCCGCCATCGCTGCTGCTCACCGCCGTCAAGGTGCCGTTGGCGATGGTCAGGTCGGCGTTGCTGAAACCGGTCACGGCCTCGGAGAACGTGATGGTCACCAGGGACGTTTCGCCGATTTTCAGCGCGTTGTCGGCAATGACAATGGTGGCCGTCGGAATCACGGTGTCGATCGTGTAGTTACCAGAGTTGGTGGTGCCGCTGCCCGCGTTGCCGGAAAGATCGGCCACACCGGTATTGTTCAGGGTGATGACGTTGGTCGCATCGTTCACACCCACTGTTGGCGTGAAGGTCGCGGTCCAGGTGATGCCGCCGTCGCTGCTGCTCACCGCGCTCAAGGTGCCGTTGGCGATGCTCAGGTCCGCATTGGTGAAACCGCTGACCGCTTCGCTGAAGGTGATGGTCACCAGCGAGGTTTCGCCGGCGGTCAGGGTCGGGTCGGCCACGACGATGGTCGCGGTAGGCCGGACGGTGTCGATGGCGTAATTATTGGAATCGGTGGTGCCGCTGCCGGCGTTGCCCGACAGGTCGCTGATGCCGGTGTTGTCCAGGGTGATCAGGTTGGTCGTGTCGTTGATGCTGGCGCTCGGCGTGAAGGTCGCGGTCCAGGTGATGCCGCCATCGCTGCTGCTGACCGCGCTCAAGGTGCCGTTGGCAATCGTCAGGTCGGCGTTGGTGAAACCAGTGACCGCCTCGCTGAAGGTGATGGTCACCAGTGAGGTTTCACCGATCCTCAACGCAGTATCCGCCACGACGACGGTTGCTGTCGGACGCACGGTGTCGATGGCGTAGTTGTTCGAATTGCTGGTGCCGATGCCCACGTTGCCGCTGCTGCCCCCCTGCACGCCGCTATTATCCAGGATGATCAGGTTGGTCGCATCGGTGATGCTGACGGTTGGCGTGAAGGTGGCGGTCCAGGTAATGCCGCCGTCGCTGCTGCTCACCGCGCTCAAGGTGCCGTTGGCAATCGTCAGGTCGGCGTTGCTGAAACCGGTCACGGCCTCGGAGAACGTGATGGTCACCAGCGAGGTTTCGCCGATTCTCAGCGCGGTGTCGGCGACGACAATGGTGGCTGTCGGTGCCACGGTATCAATCGTGTAGTTACCGGAGTTGGTAGTCCCGCTGCCTGTGTTGCCGGAGAGGTCGGCCACACCGGTATTGTTCAGGGTAATGACGTTGGTCGCATCGTTCACACCTGCCGTTGGCGTGAAGGTCGCGGTCCAGGTGATGCCGCCGTCGCTGCTGCTCACCGCGCTCAAGGTGCCGTTGGCGATGCTCAGGTCCGCATTGGTGAAACCGCTGACCGCTTCGCTGAAGGTGATGGTCACCAGCGACGTTTCGCCGGCGGTCAGTGAAGTATCGGCCAGCACAATCGTGGCGGTCGGACGCACGGTGTCGATGGCGTAATTATTGGAATCGGTCGTGCCGCTGCCGGCGTTGCCCGCCAGGTCGCTGATGCCGGTGTTGTCCAGGGTGATCAGGTTGGTCGTGTCGTTGATGCTGGCGCTCGGCGTGAAGGTCGCAGTCCAGGTGATGCCGCCATCGCTGCTGCTGACGGCGCTCAAGGTGCCGTTGGCAATCGTCAGGTCCGCGTTGGTCAAACCACTGACCGCTTCACTGAAGGTGATGGTCACCAGCGAGGTTTCACCGATCCTCAGCGAAGTGTCCGCCACGACGATGGTTGCCGTTGGCCGCACGGTATCGATGGCGTAGTTGTTGGAGTCGGTGGTGCCGCTGCCCGCGTTGCCCGACAGGTCGCTGACACCCGTGTTGTCCAGGGTGATCAGGTTGGTGCTGTCGGTGATGGCGCTGGTCGGGGTGAAGGTCGCCGTCCAGGTGATGCCGCCGTCGCTGCTGCTCACTGCCGTCAGCGTACCGTTGGCGATGGTCAGGTCGGCGTTGCTGAAACCGCTCACCGCCTCGGCGAAGGTGATGGTCACCAGCGAGGTTTCGCCGATTTTCAGTGCATTGTCGGCCACCACGATGGTCGCGGTAGGACGCACGGTATCAATGGCGTAATTGTTGGAATCGGTGGTGCCGCTGCCGGCGTTGCCCGACAGGTCGCTGATGCCGGTGTTGTTCAGGACGATCAGGTTGGTCGTGTCATTGATGCTGGCGGTCGGTGTGAAGGTCGCGGTCCAGGTGATGCCGCCATCGCTGCTGCTCACCGCCGTCAATGTGCCGTTGGCGATGGTCAGGTCGGCGTTGGTGAAACCACTGACCGCTTCGCTGAAGGTGAACGTCACCAGCGAGGTTTCGCCGATGCTCAGCGCGGTGTCGGCCACGACGATGGTCACGGTCGGCCGCACGGTATCAATGGCGTAGTTGCTCGAGTCGGTGGTGCCGCTGCCGGCGTTGCCCGCCAGGTCGCTGACACCGGTGTTGTCCAGGGTGATCAGGTTGGTCGAGTCAGTAATGCTGGCCGTCGGTGTGAACGTGGCCGTCCAGGTGATGCCGCCATCGCTGCTGCTCACCGCCGTCAAGGTGCCGTTGGCAATCGTCAGGTCCGCGTTGGTTAAACCAGTCACGGCCTCGTTGAAGGTGATGGTCACCAGCGAGGTTTCGCCGGCTTTGAGCGCCGTGTCGGTAAATACGACGGTGGCGGTCGGGCGAGCGGTATCGACGACGTAGTTATTGGAATTGGTGGTGCCGACGCCAGCAGTGCCCAGGCCGTTGATCACCCCGGTATTGTCGAGGGTGATGACGTTGGTCGTGTCGGAAATACTGGCGGTTGGCGTGAACGTTGCCGTCCAGGTGATACCGCCGTCGCTGCTGCTCACTGCGCTCAAGGTGCCGTTGGCGATGGTCAGGTCCGCGTTGGTGAAACCGGTCACCGCTTCGGAGAAGGTGATGGTCACCAGGCTCGTTTCGCCGATGCTCAACGTGCTATCGGCGACCACAATGGTTGCGGTCGGCGGCGGTGCATAGGCGGTATTGAGTATCCCGCCGTCGTTGTAGATTGCCGCCACGGCGGTCGGCGAGGTGCCAATTGTCCCCCCGCCCTGCGCAGAACCACCGGCACCGCTGCCCGCGGCATTACCGGACAGGGCCGCGAAGTTGGCGGCGGTGATCAGCAACGTGCCCTTGTTCCAGATCGCACCGACGCCCCGGCCGCCGATGCCGCCGTTGGAGGCGTTGCTGCCTTGACCACCGCCACCGCCGCCGCCGCCACCGGCGCCGATGTTGTTGGTAATGTTCGACGTGCCGATGATGGTGATAACGCCGGAGCTTGCGTTGTAGATCCCGCCCGCCGCGTTGCCGCCGGCGCCACCGACCTTGTCCCAACCGGCGCCGCCGCCACCGCCGCCAATGGAAATCGTGCCATTGGTGGCCGTGGCACCGTTACCGCCGTTGCTGTAGTAGGAAACGCCCACGCCGCCAGCCCCGCCAGTGCTGGTGCCGCCGCGACCGCCCATGTGGGTCGCGTCGTAACCGCCGCCGTAACCACCAACGCCAGCGCTGCCTGCCTGGCCGCCCAACGTGCCGGTGCCCGGCCCGGCCGAACCGCCGTGCCCGCCACCCTGGCCGCCCAAACCGCCACCGCCGCCACCACCACCGCCGTAAAACGCCCCCGTGACACCGCCGCCGCCACCGCCGCCAGAAGCGGCGTTTGAGGTCACGGTCACGTTGTTCAGCGTCAGGACCCCTGCGTTGAAAATCCCCCCGGCCATCGCGCCCGTGGCGCCGTAGCCACCGTTGCCGCCCGTGCCCGACACCAGCCCACGGGTGATCACCAGACCATCGAGCGTCACGGTTTTGCCCGCCGCAATTTCAATCACCCGGGTCCTGTACTGACCGTCGAGAGTCACATCCGCCACACCGTCGTTGTTCAAGTCGCCATCAACGATGATGTTCTTGTTGATCAGCAGTTCGGAGGTCAACTGCACCGTCATGCCGGTGCTGAAAGTGACGGTATCGCCGTTCTGCGCCGAAGCGATGGCGGCACGCAACGAGCCGACGCCGGTGTTGGCGTTGTTGGTGGCCGTCCAGCTCGCCAGGCCCCACTGATAGTCGCTCATGGCCATTTTCGACAGCACGTTGGCGCTTTCGATATTGCCGGTGGCGATCTCCAGATCCCAGTCGCCACCCACGCCGGTACGGTTGATGGACGCTGCCACATCACGGCCGGTCAGTTGCGCCAGGGAATCGACGAAGTTCAAACCTCGCTCACCCTCGGCGGTGTAGCAGCCGTAGATCAGGATGTCGCCGCCGACGTTCATGTCTTTGCCGATTTCCGCCAACACCGCGCTGCGGGCCGCGACGTTGTCGGCAGACAGGTAACTGTTCCCCAGCCACAGATCGCCCGCATTGCCGTGGGCGATGATCTGTACCGAGCTGATGCCCTGATGGGTGTCCAGGTAATCGGCAATCTGCTGCAAGCCGTCCTTGGTGGCATCGAGTTGAACCACCTGAGTACCGGGCGCCACACCTTTGAGCAGGCTGTCGGCATCCTTGACCCGGGAATCGACGAACACCACGCTCTGTCCCGGCACGGCAACGGGCGCCACGGCGGGCGTGGCATCGGCCTGGCCGTGGGTGTCCTGGCTGGCGACCGGTTTCTCCGCAACGGGCGGCTTGGCCGCGTCGGCCGTGGTGTGGCTGTCAGCCTGGGCGCTATCGGCCACCGTGGCCGCAACCGCGCCGTCGAACAGCATTCGCGGTTCCAGGGACATGATCATTGGAGAGGCCAGCGCTCGTGCGCCTTTGGTAATCCGTGACTTGCCGTTGCTCCACCACATGTTACTCACCCGGACTCGAACGTTTTTTCTGCGTAAACGAAAACGCCGCGATCAACTGATCGCGGCATCGGCTTTCATACGAATGACATTGGCGGCGCTGGCAGAGCCATCGAGCCAGAAGGACAATTCTGCGTACTGCTTGAACAAATCCGGCGGCAGAATCGTGCGCCGCGATTGCAACTCGACTTTGGGTTTGACCTTGTGCAGGCCGGACACGCCGAGGGCTTGATCGAACTCCGGCGCGTCGTAGGCCAGGTGGTCGAAATCGTGCTCGAACCAGGGCTCGCCAATGAAGTCGTAGACCAGCCGCATCACCCGGTCAGGCGCTTGAGTCAGCAGGTCGTAATCGACGATCAGCAGCGAGTCGGCGTGTTCACCGTAATAGGCTTCCTTGAGCGCCGCCCAGGCAAAACCGACCAGGCGATTGCGTTGGGCGAGGGTTTCGCAGCGGCTGTAGACCGTGTTGCGTTCGACCGCATCGCCAAACAGCTTGGTGTTTTCAAAAGGGTTGGCGCGATAAAGACGCTCGATGCTGTCCATGACCCAGGCAACGTTGCGCACACAGGCAATGACCTTGGCTTGCGGGAACAGATCGCTGATGGCCGGCAGGCGCGAACTCCACAAGCGGTTGGTGTCGAACACCACCGGTTTGTCGGCCTTGTCGGCGTAGAAGGAGTCAAACAGGCCGCGAAGCAAACGGCGGCGCAGGTCGGTATCGATTACCGCGCCGAACTCGCTGCCGGCGCTGCATTGTTCGAGGACACCGGAAAAGAGTGAGCCGACGGGGCTGGTCATGCCGGCATGGAAACGCGGGTTCTGCAAAAGGATTGCAGAAAGCAGGGTCGAGCCCGAGCGCGGCAAGCCGGAAATAAAATGGAACTGCTGCAATCCCTTCACCCTAGTCATAAGTCCTTTATGTATGACGGAGCGTAGACCATGAATGGCCTTAGAAGTAGTGGTGTTTTGATATCAAATCGAAGTTACGGCGCAGACTAAAACGCGTTTTTTATTACTGCTTGCGAGGTGAATCGTTTAAGCATTCCACCGGCTCAATGCAGTACGAACAATCGCGCAGTGGCGCCTCCCGCCTGTGTTTCGCCCGAGCGCTGCCAGCCTGAGGGTAACGGCGCGAATTCGTCCGGAACATCGACGGTGCCAATCAGCCAGACTCGGCCACTGCCCTTGGGCAAGCGGTCGAGACTGTCGAGGTACGTGTCCTGAGTCACCAATGTGCCAAAGCCATAGGCGTTCGGCCGGCTCGAAGCGCCATTGGCCAGCGGCGGAGTGAACAGCAGGGGCTTGGCCTCGGTGCGGTTGTAATAGACGTAACTGAGGTACCAGAGCATGTCGCTGGTGACGATCCGGTCACCGGTCACGAAGTGCTGGTTCACATAGTCGACCATGACGTTGATTTGATCATTGGTGTCCACCGTGGCGTTGTTCTTCAAACCCACCAGTTCAACACCGACAAACAGCACCAGCACCGTCACGGCCAGTACCCGAAAGCCTGAATACAGACGATCAACCGCCAGCGCGACAATCATCGGCAGCCCCAGGGCATACGCCGTCAGGTAGCGCTCGATAAACACCGGCGTGATAAACGAAACCCCGAACACCAGCAGCAACGGCAACGCCGTGTAGATCACCAGCAGCGCGCTGCCACGAAAGACACTGCGGTCCCGCGTCAGCGCCACCCCCACAATGGCCAGCAAGGCCAGCGGCATCGCGATGAACATCAGCGTCGGCAGGTTCTCGCCATCGTCCTGGATCAGGAACGACCAGAACATCGAAGGCAACGAGCCGAACGTGACAGGCGTTTCCCAGCCCACATCGCCGTTGGCCTTGAGTTGATCCAGATGCTGGAGCAGATCGATCAGGCTCGGCGCCCACGGCAGGTACAACAACACGATCGCGACATTCGCCAGCCACCAGCCGGGGCGTTGGACATGGCGCAATCGATGCCCCGGCTGGACGCGGATCAGCCCCAGATACAGCCAGTGGCAGAGCACGCACAGGGCCGTGAAGTAGTGGGTGTAGAACGCAGCAGTCATCAACAGCGCATACGCCACCAGATACCGTCTGCGATGCGGGCGCCTGATCCAGTAGGCCAAGGCAATCGTCGCGCCGATCAGCCACAACCCCAACAGCGAATACATGCGCACTTCCTGGCTGTAGCGCACCGCCGTGGGCAACAGTGCCAAGAGGAAACCAGCCAGCAGCGCTGCACGGCGAGTGGCGAGCAAATCCATCAGCCAGACGCCGAGCCACACCGTGACGATGCCGGGCAAGGCGCTGAGGCAGCGGATCGAAAAAATGCCGTCGCCGAACAACCCGACCCAGCCATGCAGCAGCAGGAAATACAGCGGAGGGTGCACGTCATGGGCCGCATGGACCCAGATGTCGGCCACTGAATACTGACTCAGTAGCAGGCTGGAACCTTCATCGCCCCAAATGGCGGCCGCCGTCAGGTCGTAGAAACGCACCAGCGCCGCCAACGCCAGGATCGGCAACAGCCAGTGCTCCTGCGCCCAGCGCAACCAGCGCTGAACAATCGCCCAGATGCCGGGTGCGGCGTGCGGCTCATGGGTGCCGCCAAACGGTGTTTCTCTGCGCGCCTCCATTACCCCCCTGAAACAGCCCTCGACCACCCTGCCTGTTGATCACTTTAGGACGGCGCCGGTTCGTCGTCGATGCCGGTTTTGCGACCAGCGACATTCGGCCGTGAGGCGCATCAACTACGCTCTGGTTTGGCGTGACTCAGCCAGGGAAATGAATGGAGTCGGCTGATCGCAACGATGGTTCCGGATGTCCGGGCCACGCTTGTGGCGCGCCAGACAACTAACCTGAGGGATGAGGAACTATGGAAGTATTCATCGGCACTATCCAGCCTTTCGCCTTTAACTACGCGCCCAGCGGTTGGGCCTTGTGTAATGGCCAGACGCTCGCAATCCAGCAATACAACGCACTGTTCGCGCTGCTGGGCGTCAACTTCGGAGGCAATGGCGTCTCCAACTTCATGCTGCCCAACCTGCAAGGCCGAATGCCGGTGTGCATGGGTAACGGGCTGAACCTGACCCCACGCGTCATCGGCGAGTTCTCCGGGACCGAGAACGTCACCGCGACCATCACCAACCTGCCCAATCACACCCACGCCCTGTCCGGGCTGACGGCCACCACCACCCTGCAACTGGCCAGCCCGGCGAGCAACCCGGTCACCACCCCCACCGCGACCAACTCGTACATCGGCGCTTCCGGCGGCGGACCGGGCTCGGCGAGCATCTACTCCGATCAGCAAGGTGCGGCAGCCGTGCCGCTCAAGGGTGTGGCCACGACAGTCACCGGGGAAATCTCGTCCGCCGGCAACGGCCTGCCCATGGAAACGATGAACCCGTTCCTGGTGCTGAACTTCAGCATTGCCCTGGAAGGGCTGTTCCCTTCGCGCGGTTGAAATCCGGCCGGGGGATTCAACGCCCCCGGTCACTTTCATTTTGGGAGTGACGCCATGCTGCAACAGGTTCAACACCAACACTTTCAGGCGCTTCTGGGAAAGACGGGGACGCTGCGGTTGCCGGATGGCAGTGAGCTGCCGATCCATATCGACAGCCTTGAAGAATCACCCCGGGCGCGGATGCCGAAAAGCGAACGCATGCCGTTCCGGGTCGAGTTCAACAGCCTGCAACCCACAGAGTTCGTAGATGGGTTGTGTGCGCTGGAGTTACCGGAACTTGGCTACGTGGAGGATATTTTTGTCTCGCGGGTGCCCGCCATGGGGCGTGATCCGGGCGTGGGATATTTCTACATCGCATTCAACTGATTCACAGGGATCAAAATGTAGGAGCGAGACCGGCTTGCCGGCGAAGGGGCCTTCACACTCAACATCACTGCTGAATGATCCGCCGCTATCGCGAGCAGGCTCGCTCCCACAGGGTCATGGTTGTATTCAGCCATTGGGATACCACACCAACCGCTCCGCCGCCGGATTACGCTCTTCAACCTGAAACCCCAGCGCCAGGTAATGCTGGCGCGCGTGGGCATTGTTGGCCCAGACCACCGTGGCCACCGGGCAGCGAATCTGCTGCGCAGCTTTCTGCACCCCTTGCAGCACCGCCCGACCGTAACCCTGGCCACGAGCCTGCGGGATGAACGCCAGGTAAAGCACGCGGATTTCATTGGGGCCAAAATCGGTGGTCAACGCACCGATGGCCGTGTCGAGCTTTTCGATCACGTAGTGCATCGCGTTGGGGAAGTGCTCTCCCAGCCCTTGTTCCTGTACCTGGAATTGCTGGGCGACGACCTGCTCAACCACCTCTCGCTCGCCGTCGATCCATTGCAGATCCGGTCGTGCCGATTGATAAAGCCTGTGCAGAAAAGGACCATCGTTAACGCGCGACGGCCGCACCACCAAACCGTCGGCCACCACAGCATCCGTGTTCGCCATCGCTGCTCTCCTTAGAAACCGCTTTCCCTGACACCCAACGCGGCCATCCGCCGCCAGGCAACGCCCAGCAAAGACTCGCCGCTCCCCTGCAACACCACCACGCCACGCAAAGGTTGAAGCGGCGTCGGGGTGGCCTCGAGGGTGTTCAGCCGCGCGCCGTATTGTCCCTGTACCGGCTCGGCCCGCTGCGAGGCATCCCGGCGCACGGCAATCGGCCCGTGGTGATCGGAGGTCAATGCCTCCTGATCGACATAGGTCGCACCGTTGGTGTCGATTTCGGTCAATTGCACGGCGATCGCCGGGTGCATCGGATCATCGGCGATAAACCGTCCACTGGCGCCCGGTGCAACACGCCACAACTCAGCCTCGGCCAGATAACCACGCAGCCGTGCGCCGTCCTCCACTACCCGCGCCAACGGATCTTTGGGCGACAACCAGCGACCGGCGGACAACTGCGGCAACAGATCTCGCACCTTGCCCGCCTGCGGCGCCCGAATCAGCAGCCGCTCCCGTTGCGCAGCCAACCCACGGTACTCGGCCACGGCCTCCGCCAGGCGCTGCTCGACAATGCCCGCATCGGCGGCGGTTTCGCTGCGACTTGCCTGGCGGCGCATCTGCAATTGCTGGATCTGGATTTCGCGACGGACGATGGCCTGGCGCGAATCCAGATCCGGCGACACCAATTCGATCAGCACATCGCCCTGAGCCACCACCTGACCGTCACTGACGTTTACCTGCTTGACCCGCGCCGCCACCGGCGCATGCAAGGTACTGACGCGCCCGGCCTCGAGCATCGACGGCAGTTCCACGGCACTGCGCCAGGGCAGCGCCAGAAACAGTACAAGCGCGGCCAGCCCCAACGCACTCAACAACACCCGCGACACATGGGCGTGCTCACGCTGGCTCCACCACTCGCGCCACTCGCGCACGATAGGCAGAAAGATGAACCACACCAGCTCCACCAGCATCAGGAAAATCCCCAAGAGCTTGAAGAACAAGTGGTACACCGCCAGCGCAATCCCGAAAAACAGCACCGCGCGCCACAACCACGTTCCATAACCCCAGACCAGCAAACGCCGCCGCATCGTCGGCGACCAGGGTTCCGGAGCCGGGGCGCCGTAGCCGAACAAGGTCTCACGCAGATGCCAGCGGCACAGGGCAAAGGCTCGCCCTTGCAGGTTCTCCACGTCCCAGAAATCACTGAGCAGAAAGTAGCCGTCGAACCGCATGAACGGATTGAGGTTGATCACCAGCGTAGTAATCCAGGTGGCACTGGCGAGCATGAACGCCGCCGTGCGCGCCGGTCCGTCGGGCAACAGCGACCAGGCGAGCAGCGCGATGCTCGCCAGCAGCAGTTCGGCCAACACGCCACCGGCCCCGATCAGCAATCGGGCACGTCGATCATTGACCCGCCAGGCATCGCTGACATCGGTGTAGAACATCGGCAGCAGCACCATGAACGCCACACCCATGCTTTGCACCCGACAGCCCGCGCGCTTGGCCATGAACGCGTGGCCGAATTCGTGGCACAGCTTGGCAAAGAACAACGCCACGCCGAAGGCCAGCGCGCCACCCAGGCTGAACAAATGGGGGAAAGTCGCGATGAATCGCTGCCAATCCCGGGACACCAGAAAGACCCCCAGGATCAGTGTTGCCGGCAATCCGAAGCGCAGCGTTTGCGGACCGAATCGCGACAGCCAGGGCCAGGCGCGATTGAGAAAAGCATCCGGCCGCCAAAGAGGAATCCGGAAAAACAGGTACTGATGCAACAAGACCTGCCACCACGACTGATGCTGGGCGGCGGCTTTCAAGTTGTAACTTTCACGCTGCTGCGGGTCGAGGGCGCTGATCAGATCGTGGCTGCGCAGAAAGCTCAGCAGTTGCTCCAGATCGCTGCCGGCCAACGGCAAACCCGGCTCGCGATTGGCGGCGTGCAGTATTTTTTCGGGATCGCCCAGGGACCAATGTCGCAGCAAGCGCATCGCCGCCACCCCGAGCTTGAAATAGCGACCGCGCACCGGGTCGGCCAACGTCCAGCGCGGCGAGCCATCCAGCGCCGGTGAAGCGGGCGTCAATTGCAAATCCGCGCGCAGGCTCGGCAGGCTCATCTACAGGCCCACACTCTGGCGCAAACCGGCCAGTGGTTTACGTAACAGGTACAGCGCCAGAGGCGCGCGATCGCCGAAGATTTTCGCCGTCCCTCGCAAGCCGATGCGCGGCGGCGCCTGATCGAAACTGGCATCGAGCCGATAGGCCAACTGCCCGCCGGCGGTGGGTTGTGCTTCGTATGCGGCGCGCTCGAGCCGGGCCGAATGCCGTTGCAACGGATCACTGTCGAGGAACAGCGCGACTTGCGCACCCGGCTCCAGGGAGATCGCATCGCTCACCGCCAGCTCGATACGCAGTTCGGCCTGGCTCGGGTCGGCGATTTCCATCAGCCGTTCGCCGGTCTGCACCGGTTTGCCGGTCCAGCGTTCGGCGTCGGCGAACACCGCGATACCGTCGCGCTCGGCCCGCACTTCGCTGCGTTTGAGCAATTCACGGGCGTAGTCCCGTTCGGCGCGTTTTTGTTCGACGCGCGCCGCCAGCAAGTCAATCTTCGAACTGGACTCGGCATCGGCAAACGAGCGCTGGGAATTGGCTTTCAATTCAGCTTCGGCAACGCCCAACGCGCGTTCGGCCACATCAGCCTGAGCCTTGAGGGTGGTGCCTTCGAAGCGCAGCAACGGATCGCCGGTTTTCACCGTCTGGTTGGGTTTGACCAGGAATTCGGCGATCACGCCGTCCAGCGGCGCAGCCACGACGCGCCCGCCCAATGGCACCACTTCGGCCGGCGCCAGCACCGATTGGCGCACCGGGATCAACATCCCGAGCACCAGCAGCGCAATCAACGCGACCTGACGTTTTCGGGTCCAGCGCAATCGCCAGGGCTTGTGCGGTTGCAGCGCCAGCCAGGCGTGACTGTAAGTGTCGCCGAGTTGCGACAGCAGCACTTGTTCGGCCGGGTTCCACGGTAAATCCCGGGCCAGCCACAGACCGCCGAACACTTCGCTTTGGTGATCGATCAGCGGCAGCCAGAACACCTGGGCGGCGGACAGACTTTGCCAGTCCGCCTGAATCGATTCGCTGAGCAGATCGGGCGCAATCACCCGCGCCTGCTTCAGCACATCACGCTTGAACAACTGCGCCACAGCCTGCTCGACGAACGCCACGAACGGCGCGTTCGGGTCGACGGTGCTCACGCCCGTCACCGCGTGCACCTTGCCGGCAATCAACAACGCGGCATGACGAAAACCGAACAAGCCCTGAGCGTCATTGACCAGGCTGTAGGCCAGTTGCGACGGAGTGCGTGCGGCGCGGGTCTGGCGCTCAAGATCGAGAAAGCGGGCGAAGACCTGTTCCGCGCCGCCGCTGACCGGAGCGTTCACTTGAGCTCCGCGAAACGCGCCGTGCCGCTCATGCCGGCCAACAAACCAGAGGCATTGGGCAACGTCGCGACCAACAGCAAGGTCTGGCTGCCCTCGTCAATTCGCGCCCCCAGTCGTTTGACCGTGGCATCCAGTGGCTGGCCGGTTTCATCGGGGACAAAACTGAACGTCTGGCCGGGCTTGAGTTTGCCCATCCAGCGCGACGGCACCAGCAAATGGATTTCCAGGGTGCGGTTGTCGACCACATCGAGCAACGGCGCGCCGGCAGCAACGCTTTCAAAACGCTGAACCTTGCGCTCCACCACCTGGCCATCAAACGGCGCAACCACGCTGCAGCGTTTGACCTGAACCTGATACACCTGAGATTGCGCCTGCGTCTCGCTGAGCCGGGCCTCGGCCCGCGCCACTTCGAAACGCCCGACCGAATTCAACGCCGCCAGTTGTTTGTTGTGAGCCAACTCCTCACCGGCCCCACGGCTCGCAGCCTGCGCCGCATTGAGCTGCGCCTGATAGGCCGAACAATCGAAACGCGCCAGCGTATCGCCCTTCTTGAACGACTCGCCCTCACTGAACGGCAACTCGACAATCCGCCCGGACAACTCACTGGCAAGCATCGCCTGATCCCTGGCCCGCAACACACCACGGGCTTCGGTGCTGGCTGCCGAACCGCTGCTGCCGACGGTGCTGCTGTCCAACAGCGGATCGTCTGGCACGGGCGTTTGCGCCTGAGCAGTACACGTTAAAATGGTCAATCCGATAACCCACACACGAACTCGTCGCATAACCGTAACTCCCTGACGGATGAGCGGAGTCTATGGCAGCGTGGGTGAGCGTCAAGTGGGTGGAGTTTATTGGTAGGAAATGTCTGGTTTCAAATTGATAACTATTTCCCGTGGAGTGGGCTGATCACCCATGCGATGAGTACATGGAATTAAATCCCACACGAAATGGGGAACTTCCACTCGGCCAAAAATGAAAGTAGTCATAGACATTCACATCCCTACACACTCGCTGTCACCGGAACCTTAAAGTCGCAACAATTGTTAATAGTTGAAGCCCGAAGCACCTTGACCATTTGCCAGGCAAATACACAAAACTGAGTTGCCGGCGGTGGAGAAACATCCAGCGAAGTAGAGTTCGGTCAGACAATGGTTGACGCATATCGCGGACCCCATTTAGGATCAGCCCACTACTCAACCCCGTACGCAGAGATTCAGTTCTCTGGCCGTTGGGGTGAAAAAACCGGCTTCGGCCGGTTTTTTCGTTTCTGAGGATTGGATTTGTGCGCACTGCGTTCTTTGTTGACGGCTACAACGTGTTCTACGGATTGCTGGCCGGCACGCCTTACAAATGGCTAAACCTGCCGCGGTTACTGACGCATATTGCCAATATCGAGAATCCTCAAAGCGTCCTCGCCTCAATCGATTACTTCACGTCTTCCGTCAAACCTGAGCTGGCTACCCGTGGCAGGATTTCAAAAGAGGCTCAAGACACCTACATTCGCGCCCTGAGAGCCAGCAATGTGACTGTTCACTATGGCCGCCACCAACTTGAGAGGGCCGCAGCGCCGCGTTTTATCGACAAAAAAGTCGCTGCCTCGCGCCTGGATAAAGTCGCGATATGGAAACTCGAAGAGAAAGAAACCGACGTCCATATCGCAATTAGCATGTATCGCACGGCCGCCAGGCAGGCCAACATTCACATTGCTGAACGCATACAGCAATTCGTTCTGGTATCCGGAGATACCGACATGACTCCCGCGCTGCGCGCTATCCGAGAGGACTTCCCGCAAATGACCGTGGGCGTCGTTCTTCCATGCCGGACCGGATTCAAACGCTCTCCACCCGGCTCGCTGATAGAACATTCCCACTGGATGCGCCGAGTCGTCTCGTCAGAAGAGTTGCACTCACACCAGTTCCCACCCCGAGTTCCCACGCACAAAGCACCCGCGATCAAACCGGATTATTGGTAGCGCCCTCTATCACCGGATACACCGACTCCCATCCCCCACCCAACGCCTTGTACAACCCGACCATCGCCAGCGACACCCCGGTCGAACTTTCGACCCATTGCTGCTGAGTCGCCAGTAATTCACCTTGCACAGTGAGGACGTTGACGAAATCCACCACGCCTTCCATGTACTGCTGTTGCGCGGTGCGCAGGGCGATCTGGTTTTGGCGTACGGCTTCGGCGAGGCTGTCGCGACGCAGTTGGCTGGCGTTGTAGGTGGTCAGTTGATCGTCGATTTCGTGCCAGGTGCGCAGCACGGTTTGCTGGTACGCGATGGCGGCTTCCTGTTGTTGCGCTTCACGCAAATTCAGCACACCGCGCAGGCGACCGCCGTCGAACAGCGGCAAGCTGAATTGCGGGCCGATGCCGAAAGTACGCGAACCCCATGAGCCGAAGTCACTCAGTTGCATGGCCTGCGAACCGAGGTTGCCCGACAGGGTGATGCGCGGATAAAAATCGCCCTTGGCCACGCCAATGTTTGCGGTGGCGGCATGCAAGCGGGCTTCGGCCTGGCGGATGTCCGGGCGGCGCTCGGCCAGTTGCGACGGCAGGCCGATGGCGACCTGACGCGGGGTTTGTGGCACCGGCGCGTCTGTGGATAACTCGGCGTGCAGCGCTTGCGGCGGCTCGCCCATCAACAGACTCAGCGCGTTGATCAGTTGCGACTGGCGCTGCTCCAGTGCCGGCAAGCGCGATTCGATGGCCGCGACTTGCGCGGCGGCTTCGGCGACATCCAGGTCGGTGGCGACACCGTCGGCCAGGCGCAGTTGCGACAGCTTCAGGCTGTGGCGGGCGACGTCGAGGTTCTGCTCGGTGACGGCTCGTGTGCTTTGCACGCCGCGCAGTTGAATGTAGTCCTGGGCGGTTTCGGCGAGCACCGACAGCAGCACACCGCGCTGGTCGTTCTCCGCGACTTCGAGGGTGGCATCAGCCGCTTCGGTTTCGCGTCGCACACGCCCCCAGAAATCCAGTTCCCAGGAGGCCGAGAAACCTGCGTCCCACAGGTTGAACGCCGAGTCACCGTGGTGCCCCGACGGATCGCTCAGGCCTTCACCGCTGTTGCGTTTGCGCCCGTAGCTGCCGGTGGCGGCGGTGTTGGGATAGCGTTCGGCGGTGATCACCTGCCGCGCAGCGCGGCTTTGCTGCAAACGGCTGCTGGCGAGTTTCAGGTCGAGGTTGTCGGTCAGAGCGCGTTGGGTCAGGGTCGAGAGTTTCGGGTCCTGGAAAACTTCCCACCAGCGTTCGTCCATATGAGCGGTTATCACTTCACTGGCGGCGGCTTTCGACGGTTTCGACCATTCGGCAATTTGTGGTGATAGAGGTTTCTGAAAGTCAGGGCCGACTGTGCAAGCGGTGAGGCTCATGACCAACAAGGCACAAAAGGCTAGTTGAGGCTGACGGCCTCTTCGCGAGCAGGCTCGCTCCCACAAGGGGTCTTCTTTTGTGCTGAGAATGTGAACGTTGCGCAGATCCATTGTGGGAGCGAGCCTGCTCGCGATGAGGCCAGCCCGGTTAACAAACATCTTCATCGTTGAGCAACCTCATGCTTGCCAGTTTCAGCCGTATCAATACTAGCCTCCACCGACATCCCCACCCGCAATCGCTCAGCCAAAGGCTGCCCCGGATCGAGGACGATTTTCACCGGTATCCGCTGCACAACCTTGGTGAAATTGCCGGTCGCGTTGTCCGGTTTGATCGACGCGAAAGTCACCCCGGTGGCCGGCGCAATGCTCTCGACACGACCGCGCAACGCTTCGCCGCCAAGGCTGTCGACGTGCACCTGCACACCCTGCCCCGGCTGCACCTCAGTCAGTTGGGTTTCCTGGAAATTGGCGACCACATACGCTTGCGCCAGCGGCACCACGGCCAGCAGCTTGCTGCCCGGCGTGACATACGCACCGACACGCACCGCACGCTCGCCCACCATGCCATCCTGCGGCGCGACGATGCGCGTATAGGACAGCTCGTAGCTGGCCATTTCCAGGGCCGCTAGCGCCCGTTTCAATCCACCGTCGGCGGCGTCACGCTGGGCGGTGAGGATCTCCACTTGCTTGCGCTCCGCCGACAGCACCGCCGTGGCATTGGCTAACCGGGCGCGGGCTTGATCAATACGCGTACGTGCTTGCTGAGCATTCTGAACCGTACCCGCGCCAACGCCGGCAAGGTGGTTGTAGCGGTTCAATTCATGCTCGGCGAACGCCATTTCAGCCTTCGCCGACACCACCGTGGCTTGCGCCTGCGCAATCACTGATGTCTGGCGCTCAAGGGTCGCCCGAGCGTTTTGCAGTTGCGCCCGCGCCACCAGCGTTTCGGCGTCGGCGGCTTGAGCGGCAGCGCGCAGGTCGCGGTCATCGATCAGCGCCAGCAACTGCCCGGCCTTGACCTGCTGGTTGTCTTCCACCAGCACTTCCTTGATGAACCCGGCGACGCGGGGCACGACCAACGTGAAGTCGGCAGAGACAAAGGCGTCATTGGTGTTCTGTTGCGTGCGCTTGCCAAAAACTCCCGGCGCCAGCAGATACACCAGCACGCCGACCGCCACCACGGAGGCAATTGCGACGGCGATTTTTTGCTTGGATTGAGTCGTCATAAAAACCTTCTGTTTCAATGAAGCATTCATGTCGGCGCACGCGGCGGATAGATCCGCGTCGGCAGCCAGAAAATCAACAGGATCAGCGCCAAGGCGACGCCGCTCATGCACAGATAAAGGTCCGAGGCGGTCAGCACCACGGCTTGCTCATGCAGCCGGTGGGCAAGGCCCGCGCTGTCGCTGTCGGCCAACGGCGAGTTGCCGAGACGGTCCACCAGCATGGTCGAATGAAAATGCAGCCGCGATGTGGTCAGCGCGTCGATTACGCCAGTCGCGATCACCGCCGACAGGCCTTTGACGGTGTTGAACCAGGCGGAAGCGAACGGCCCTTCCATCGGGCTGATGCTGCCGGTCGAGAGCATCAACAGCGGCAACACCGCCATCGGCTGACCGAAGATTTGCAGCAGTTGCAGCACGTAGAAATCGTCGCGAATCCACGCCGATGTCAGTTGCGAGCCACCGACGCACGACAGCGCCAGCATGCTCAGGCCGATCCCCAACACCCAGCGGCAATCCACCCGGCGCAGGTTGCACAGCGCCGCCACCAACGGCAGCGCAAGCAACTGTGGCAGCGCCGCCAGCAACATGACCGGTGCGGTCTGCACCGGGCGATAACCCTGGACCTGCGCGAGGTAACTGGACGGAATGATGATCACCGCCAGCAAAATCACCAGCACACCGGCCAGGGTCAGCAAGGCGAACGACAGGTTGCGGATGCCGAGCATCTGCATCTTGAAAAAAGGCGTCGGCTGCGACCATTCGTTGATCAGGAACAGCACCAGCAACACCAGCCCGCCGCCGAGCAGTCCGCAGATCAGGGTCGATTCGAACCAGTCCAGCCGATTGCCCTGCAGGATGCCGATCACCAGCATGCAGATCGCCGGAAAACCCAGCAGCAATCCGCGCCAGTTGAACTGCTTGAAACGCTCAAGACGCAGCGGGTCCTGGGGCAAGCCGTAGGCCACCGCCGCCATGGCGAGCAGGCACGGCGCGATGATTTGCCAGAACGTCCATTGCCAGCCGACATGCTCGGTCCACAACCCGGCCAGCGGCGTGCCGAGCCCCGGACCGAAGGTGGCCGTGAGGGCATACCCGGCAAGACCGTAGAGCTTCACGTTGGCCGGTAAAAAACGCAGGGCGACGGTCATCAACATCGGCGGCAAGGCACCGCCCGCCAGACCTTGCAAGGTGCGCATGAGCAGCAGGCTTTCGTAGTTCGGGGCGAACGGACACAGCACGCCCAACAACGTGAACACGCAGATCGCGCAGAGCGTGAAGCGCCGCAACGAGAACGTCACCGAGCACCACGGCGCGAACGCCATCGCGGCCACCGAGGTCGCGGTGTAACTGGCGACCAGCCAGGTACCTTCGTCATAGCCGATGGCCAATGCACCGCGAATGTCGGCGAGGGCGACCTTGGTCACCATCTCGTTGAGGCCCGACACCAGCACCGCCAGCAAAACACCCACCAGGCCGATGATGATTCGCGGACCGAAGACCGGTGGCGTCACGGCGACCGTTGGGCTGGCCACGGCGAGAGGTGCCGGGGCCGTGAGGGAAGTCATTACTGCAAGCTCCGGGATGTGAATGTCGGAGCATTTTAAGAAGCGCGGGACCTGACGAAAATCAACTTATCGGCAGGTTATAAGTGCGTTCTATGCAGCAATACAAACCCCTGCTCAGTCTGATGTGGGTTGCGCGGCCAGCCATGTCGCATCGCAACACGCCTTGAGGGTTTCACGCATCCAGCGATGCGCCGGGTCTTTGTCAAAACGCGGGTGCCAGGCCTGGGTCAGCATGAGGGTCGGCAACGGGATCGGCAGGGTGAACGAGCGCAATTTCAAGCCCAGCCGCCGCACGCTCAGCAGCGCTTCCTTGGGCACCGGCAGAATCAGATCGGAATCAGGCAAGGCAAACATCGCCGCATGGAAACTCGGCGCGATCACCGCCACTCGCCGCTCCAGGCCCAAAGCATTGAGCGCGGTATCGATCGGGCCGCGAGCAATCCCGCGCCGGGACATACTGATGTGAGAAAACCCGGCAAAACGCTCGGCGGTGATTTCTTCGTCGAACAGCGGATGGTCTTCGCGCACCAGGCCGACAAAATGGGTGGAGAACAGGTTCTGGACCTTCACTTCCGGCATGAGCGGCCGATTGTTGCTGACGCTCAGATCGATGCGCCCTTCACGCAACGCTTCGTCATCCCCATCGCCCTCCGGAACGAAGCGCAGCTCGCAGTGCGGTGCCTGGCGCTCCATGGTGTCGAACAGCTTGCCGCCGTAAACACCGACAAAGAAATCGTTGGCGCGAATGCTGAAGCGTCGGCGCAAACTGCCCAGCTCCACGTCATCGGCGGAACGGAACAGCAACGCGGCCTGTTCCACCACCTCCCGCACCTGCTCGCGCAACGCCAATGCCTTGGGCGTCGGCACCAGGCCGCGACCGGCGCGCACCAGAATCGGATCGCCGATGGCTTCGCGGATTCGTGTGAGCGTGCGGCTCATGGCCGCCGGGCTGAGGTTCATGCGGCGCGCGGCGCCCACCACACTGCCTTCGTCGAGCAAGGCGTCGAGGGCGACCAGAAGATTCATGTCCGGGAGTTGCATGCTGAGCACTCTTGGCCTGGCTGGATTGACCTGGACGCAATGCTAGCAAACATCTTCCATTTTTTGTTTTGGCAGGTCTGGCCCCATCGCCGGCAAGCCGGTCTCGCTCCTACATGGGGTTTCCGTAGTACACAAAATCTACTCCCACTGGAGATCCCCTGTGGGAGCGAGCCTGCTCGCGATGGGGCCCGATCAGGCAACAAAAATCTAGCGCTGCATCCCCCAACGCTTCACCGTCACCCGCTCCAGCGAATCAAACACCAGGTTCTCCACCAGCAACCCGATCAAAATCACCACCGCCAACCCGGCAAACACCTTATCCGTGTACAGCTCATTCCGATTCTGAAAGATGTACCAGCCCAAACCGCCCTTGCCGCTGGTGGCACCAAACACCAACTCAGCGGCGATCAGCGTGCGCCAGGCGAAGGCCCAGCCGATTTTCAGCCCGGCGAGAATCGACGGCAGCGCCGCCGGAATCAGGATGAACAACACGAAACGCATGCCCTTCAAACCGTAATTTCGCCCGGCCATGCGCAAGGTTTCCGAGACACCCAGGAACCCCGCGTAGGTGTTCAACGCCAACGCCCAGAGCACCGAATGCACCAGCACGAAAATCAGGCTGTTCTGCCCCAACCCAAACCACAGCAGCGCCAACGGCAGCAGCGCAATGGCCGGTAGCGGGTTGAACATCGAGGTCAGCGTACTCAGCAGATCGCGACCGAACTGTGTCGACACCGCCAAGGTGGTCAGGGCAAACGCCAGGACGATGCCGATCAAATACCCCTTCAGCAACACCACCAGCGAAATCCACACCTTGCCTAGCAATTCGCCGCTGAGCAGGCCGTCATACAGCGCAACGGCGGTTTGCAGAAAACTCGGCAGCAGCAAGTCGTTGTTCTGAATGCGGGCAACCACTTCCCACAGCACCGCGAGCAAAATCAGGATCAGGCTTTTGCGAATCCAGCCCTGCTGCCACAGGCGTTGACCCAGGGGCAACTCACGCTCCAGCGGGACGCTGGTCAGCGGCTGCAAAACGGTTTCGAACTCTTCACGCGCAGATGATAACTGGCTCATCGGGCACTCCTCTCAATGGCTCAGTAAGCGATGCGAATGTCGGAAAAATCCAGCTCGCGCTCGGTTTCCGGTGACTGGCCTTCATCGAACAACAACCGATGAATCCGCCGCGCCGACTCCTGAAACGCCACGCCGCCGAGACTGTGCAAATCATATTGATGGCTGTGGACTTCCGCCCGTACCCGACCGGGATGCGGCGACAGCAGCAGGATGCGATTACCCACCACCAGCGCTTCTTCGATGGAGTGCGTGACGAACAGCAACGTGAACCGCACCTCTTCCCACAGCAGCAACAATTCTTCCTGCATCTTGCGGCGTGTAAGGGCGTCGAGGGCGGCGAAGGGTTCGTCCATCAGGAGGATTTTCGGCTGCATCGCCAATGCCCGCGCGATGGCAACGCGTGCCTTCATGCCGCCAGACAAAGTGTGCGGATAGGCATCGGCAAATGCCGCCAGCCCGACCTTGTCCAGATAGTGCAGCGCCCGTTCCTCGGCCTCTTGGCGCTTGAGGGTTTTCGACGCCAGCAGCGGAAACATCACGTTCTGTTTGACGGTTTTCCATGGCGGCAGCTGATCGAATTCCTGGAACACCACGATCCGGTCGGGCCCCGGTGCATGGACGGTTTGCCCTTGCAGGCGAATTTCGCCTTCAACGGGCTGGATGAACCCGGCAACCGCCTTGAGCAATGTGGATTTGCCGCAACCGGAAGGACCGAGCAGAACAAAGCGGTCCGCCGGGTCGATTTCAAAACTGACTTGGTGGGTCGCTCGAACCACACGCTGCGGCGTGCGGTATTCGAGGCTGACGTTGTCGACCGACAGCAGCGCCTGGGCTGCGACGTTCGGTTTGCTGACCGTGTGGCCTTGCAAAGGGGCGTTCATGTCGGTCAGCTCCCTTGCAGCGGTTTGGTGTCCTGGAAGAAGTAATCCTTCCATGAATCCGGTTTGTTTTTGATCGCGCCGACGCGGTAGAGGAACTCGGCCAGTGGGTACGTATTTTTCGGCGTGACGCTGAATTCGAACTGCGGGTTATCGATGATTTTCAGCAGCGCGGCGCGATCGATTTTCGCCTTGGTCACGCGTATGTAGGTATCGGCGGCAGCGCCTTTATCGTTCTGGGCAAATTGCGCCGCTTCGGTCAGCGCCTCGACGAAGGCCTTGTAGGTTTTCGGGTTCTCGTTGCGGAATTTCTCGGTGGCGAACAGCACCGTCGGCGAGTTCGGGCCGAGCAGGTCATAGGTGTTCAACACCACATGGACGTTGGGGTTGGCCAGCGCCTGATCCTGGAATGGCGGGTTGGAGAAATGCCCGGTCAACTCGGTGCCGCCGGCAATCAGCGCGGCCGTGGCGTCCGGGTGCGGAACGGCGATGGTGTACTTGTCGAGGCGATTGAATTCCTTGTCGCCCCATTGCTTGGCGGCGGCGTATTGCAGGAAGCGCGACTGCACCGACACGCCCACGGCCGGCACCGCGATGCGGTCCTTCTCGGTGAAGTCGGCGATGGTTTTGACCTTCGGATTGTTGCTCACCAGGTAGTACGGGAAGTTGCCGAGAGAAGCCACGGCTTTGACGTTCTGCTTGCCGTGGGTGCGGTCCCAGATGGTCAGCAGCGGACCGACGCCGGCACCGGCGATATCAATCGAACCGGAAAGCAACGCATCGTTGACCGCCGCGCCACCGGACAGTTGAGTCCAGTCGACCTTGATGTCGATGCCTTCCTGCTTGCCGTACTTTTCGATCAGGTTCTGATCGCGCACCACGTTGAGCAACAGGTAAACGATGCCGAACTGTTCGGCGATGCGGATTTCACCTTCGGCGTGAGCCACAGTCGGCGCCACCAGGCTGCCGGCGATCAGGCTGAAACCCAGGCCGATGGCCGCAGCCAGCGGTGCAAAGGGAAGACGTTTGGACATGATTCAATCTCCGACAAATCAGAAAGGCGCGTCGCCCTGAATGGTGGTGCGATACAACTTGCGGCGCAGATGGCTGGGGCATCCGGCGGCGAGGTGGATCAGCGAACGGTTGTCCCAGAACACCAGGTCATGGGGCTGCCACCGATGGCGGTAAATGTTGTGCGGCAGCACGCTGTGGGCGTAGAGCTCGTCGAGCAGTTGCTTGCTCTCGTCGTCCGGCAAACCAACGATGCGAGTGGTGAAACCCTCGCTGACGAACAACGCCTTGCGACCGTTTTCCGGGTGCGTGCGCACGATGGGGTGGACGACTTCGGCAACCTGGGCCAGTTGCTCCGGCGTCAGGGTCGGACGCCAGTTGCCTTCGAATTTGGTCTCGCTGTAGCGCGCCGTGTACGAGTGCGCCGCCGAGCGACCTTCGACCGCTTTGCGCAGCGCCTCGGGCAGGTTGTCCCAGGCTTTGTGCATGTCGGCGAACAAGGTGTCGCCGCCCTCGGACGGCAATTCCTGGGCGTGCAGCATCGAGCCCAGGCTCGGCAATTCTTTATAGGACAGGTCGGAGTGCCAGAACTTGCCGGCGTCACCGAGGCCGATGGATTGGCCGTTTTCGATGATGTTGGAAACGATGAGGATTTCCGGGTGCCCGGTCAGCAGGAACTGCTTGAGCACGTGGATCTGCAACACGCCAAAACGGCGGCTGAAGTCGATGTGCTGTTCGGGAGTAATGCGTTGGTCGCGGAACACCACGACGTGATGATCCAGGTGCGCGCGATGGATGCGGGCGAAGTCCTGATCATTGATCGGGCGGGACAGGTCCAGGCCGATGATTTCGGCTCCGACGGCACCGCTGAACGGGCGAATCTCGAAGGTTTGCGGTGCGATGCTTTGAGTTGCAGAGACGACAGACATAAATCACTCCCACGCACGGCACGCTCAAGGGCGCGCGCGTCGATCAGAAACTCACGGAGGTCCCGTGTTGGTTCGTTTCGTGCGGCGCGCCGATTGGTCGGCAGGTACGCAGGAGATTGACTTTATAGATATAAGAATTGAAATTTAAATGCCGTTAGCGAATAACGATATGGCTTTTGAATTGTGTTGTCTGTCAGGCAGCCTTCGCGAGCAAGCCCGCTCCCACCTTGACCGTGTCCGTCAGGACTACTCGGTTAACTGTGGGAGCGGGCTTGCTCGCGAAGAGGCCATCAGCCCCACCTCACTTCGCCCAATCGATCACTTCACTGTAGGGCGTCTGCAAATCCCGCTCGGGGATTTCCCAGATGATCAGCTTGGGCGGCGTCTGTTTGAACGCCGGGTTGTTGAAGTAGCCGTTGGCGCCACCGGAAAACTCGCCCCCGTCCTTGGCGAAATTGCCGATCGATGCACCCAGCGCCTGCTGCAGGAATCCCACGAAGTTGGAGTTGCGCGAGAACGAGGTTCCGATCAGCGCCACGTTCGGCAGGTTGTCATCGCCAAACAGGTCATCGAGGTTATCGCCGCCGCTTTGCGCTGCGGCCGCTTTCTCGCTGATCCGGGTGGCCGCCACGGTTTCCGGGGCCGGTTGCAGTGCCACCGGCAGCCATTCCAGACCGGCAAGCCTGACCAGGTCGCCCGGACGGCGTGCCGGTTCTTGCACCTGCGCCTCGAAATCTTTGTGCGGCGTGGCGCTGATGCCCATGCGCTGCACTTGCGTGGCCACGGCTTTGGCCGCGGCGGCAGCGCCTGTTTCGCTCCAGTGGGTGTCCGTGCGCAGGTACGCGTCAGCGCCCAACGGTTGCAGGCTCGGCGCCAGGTCCACAGCAGCGACACCGGCCTTGTTCAGCCCCTCGACCCACGCCGCAGCGCGGTCCTGCAACATCGCCGGGCGACGCAGGTCGCACAATTGCGCCTGGGCGATGCGGCTCTTGTCCGGCACCACCGCCACCAGCAACGTGACGCCGCGTTTGGCCAGGCGTTGCTGAAGTTCACGCACCACGCCGGCCTTGGTATCGGCATTGGCGCCGACGTGACGGTTGATGCGCATCTCATCGGTCAGGAACAACCAGCCGGCACACCCCGAGCGCACCCGTGGGCCGGTGTCGTGCAGCGCCAGCCAGCTTGCGCCGCGCTCCAGATTCGCCGCCTGCTCAGGCACTGACGCCTGCGACAACTGCTTGGCAATCTTGTGGGTGATGTCGCCTTCCAGCGCGGCCTGACGCGTGAGTTTTGGCGGCACGAACTCGACTTTGCCGCTCGCCAGCAGCCAGGCGCAAGAGGCGAAACCCAGCGCCAGAAAAGCCACGAACACGACGCCCGACAGCTTGCTGATGCGGGCGGTACGTTCGCAGGGTTGAGCCGGTGCGGGAGACGAAGAAGTCATGGGCGCGGTCATCAGAACTGAAAGTACAGAAAGGGTACGGCTTCACGGCTCGCGATCAACGCAAACGAAAGCAGGAACCCCGCCACCGGCCACAGAGCCGTGACCGGAACGAACAAGGCGTGACGGGCGAACCGCTGCTCGACACGGCTTTGCAGGAGCGGCGCGAGGATGCACACCACGCCGAGCAGCGCTGCCAGCCCATGCACCGGGCGCAGGGTCACCGCCAGCGCATCACCCAACGCAAAGCCATGCAGGCCAAACTGCCCGGCATACATTGTCAGCGCCGAATGGAAATCCGGCGCGCGGAACAGCGTCCAGGCGAGGAACACGAACAACAGCGTCAGGCTGTGCGAGAGCAACGGCGGAATGCCTGGCAAACGGGAACGGGACCAGAGGCGATCAACGCACAATGCGACCCCGTGCGCCGAACCCCACAACAGGTAATTCCAGCTGTCGCCGCCGTGCCACAGACCGGCGATGGCCATGGTCAGGAACAGGTTGCGATAAGTCTTCCACGCACCGTTGCGGTTGCCGCCAAGGGCGATGTACAGGTAGTCGCGCAGCCAACTCGACAGCGACAGATGCCAGCGCCGCCAGAAGTCCTGGATGCTGCTGGCCAGGTACGGCCGGTTGAAGTTTTCCGGAAAGTGAAAGCCCAGCATCAGGCCCAGGCCGATGGCCATGGCACTGTAGCCGGCGAAGTCGAAAAACAGTTGCAGCGAGTAGGCCAGGCAGCCAATCCAGGCGTCGACAAAGGAAGGGTTTTCCAGGTGGAACGCGACATCCACCAGCGGCGACAGCGTATCGGCCACCAGCACCTTCATGCACATGCCGATCATGAATCGACGTGCACCGAGGGAGAAATTCTGCCAACTGAAATACCGTTGCGTCAGCTCCCGGCGCACCCAGTCATAACGAATGATCGGGCCGGCAATCGAGTGGCCGAACATGGAAATGTACGTGGCGTAATTGATGAAACTGCGCTCCACCGGCACGGTATGCCGATGCACATCCACCAGATAGGAAATCGCCTGCAGCACGATGAACGACAGGCCCGCCGGTAGCGCCACCCGCTGCCATTCCAGCGGCATCGCCCCGTAATACGTGATCAGCTCACTCCAGGTCCCGGCGAGGATGTTGGCGTATTTGTACCAGCACAACACCGCCGTGTTGAACACGATCAACGCGATCAACAGCCGCACTCGCCCGCGGGAGCCGTCCGGTGCGCGGGCCACCAGCAGGCCGCCCACCCACGCCACAATCGTCAGCACGATATGCAGCGTCAGGAACAACGGGCTCAGCCAGCCGTAGAACAGCCAACTGCCGAGCAACAGGATGACATTGCGCCAGGCCGGTCGGCCCAATGCGTAGACCAGCAGAAACGCTGGCAAAAACAATGTCAGGAACTCTAATGAGGCGAAGACCATGGCGGCGCAGAGATCCGATCAGTGGGACAACGAGTCCGTGGCGTTCAACAGACGCGGTCCTGCGGCCGACGGCACCAGCAGCACGCTGTAGCGCTCACCCGCTTTGAGTTCCCCCAGATCCAGCGGCCCGCCGACGTTGGCGTTGGCGCACACCAGTTGCACCGACAGGCTCACCGGGTTGATCGAGCGACGTTGCAAGCTGTCGACCGGCACCGCTTTGAACAGGTCGGCGGTACGCCCGGCAGGACGCAGACTAGCATCGGCGCACGAAGCGTCGACGTTGAAGAACGCCAGCGACGCTTTCAGGCCGTTGAAGTCGTCCGGCTGCTCGCGCACCGCCACTTGCTTGATGCCTGCACCGTCCGGCAACACCAGCACGGTCGCGAATTCACCGGGCTCGACTTTCAAATCCATGGCCAGTTTTTGCGCACCGCTGACCAGGCTGCCCTTGATCGGACTGCTGGCCTGCACCGGGAAAAACAACGATACCGGTGCGGCCACTTCAAGACGCAGCGGCGGTTGGCCGGCCTGAGCGATCACGTCCAGCGACGCGGTGCCGGTGTTGACGAAGCGGATGAACGCCGAATCTTCGGCCGGGCCGGTGGGGTACAACGCCACTTCAGCGTGGGCCAGCGTACTGATCGACAACACCGGGACGGCCGCGAGCGCCGCGAACAGCTTGATCATTTCTTGGCTTCCTTGACGGCTGGGGCTTCCAGCAGAGCCTTGCTGATGTCAGCACTCCAGGTTTTGTAGCCCGGCGCGGTCAAATGCTGACCGTCCACCGTGGCCCATTGGCCCGGCTTGGAAAACTGCAGCGAGTCGATATAGCTGCACGGCGCCACGTTGGCGGCGAGGAACTTGGAGGTCATCTCGACCCGGGCAAACGTCTTGCCGTACTTGCCGCCTTCGGTGCCCCAGTTCGGGCCGACCCACGCGCAACGGGTGCCGTTGGCCGCGATTTCCTTGGTCAGCGCAGTGGTCTGCTGCCACAACCAGGCTTTCGGGAACGCCGGTTTGGTGTAGCTGGCCATGGTATCGCCCATGACAATCAGCACCAGGTCCGGTTTGTCGGTGGCCAGCAATTGGCTGATCGGCAAGGTCGCGGCTTTGCCGCCCAGCACCACGGTTTTTTCCGTGCCACGGCGCTCGGCGCCACCGCAGGTGCCCGGCGTGGCTTTGAGCCAGTCACCGGCGTTGGCGCCGCAAATACCCAAGGTATGCACGGTCGCACCCTGGGCAACCAGGCTGTCGTGCAGGGAGGAAATCAGATAGTCAGGCGTTGCCAGGTGGCTGTCGCCGATCATCAAAATGGTCATGCCTGCCAGAATCGATACTGCCACGGTGCAAACTCCTGCTGCTTAATTCGAATAAGGGGAACGGTAAGGGCTGACCGGCATCGCCATGCGACCGGTGAAGTCTTCAAACATGTACCGCAGGTACAAACCACCGGTGAATTGCTTGTAGTCCTGGGCGTTGTCCAGGCCGAAGCTGCCGCCCAGGAAGACGTTGTCGCCAAAACGGTACTCGGCGGCCGCATTCAGGTTGTAACCGACGCCTGTCTTGTTCTGTCCCGAGTACTGGGTCGGCACAATGATCCCGGCCGTGGCGTACTGCTGCGAAACCTGACTCAGCACGCTTTGCATGTCGTTGTCGTTCGGGAAGTACGGCGTCGCATCCTGCTCGATGTGCTGTACGCCGACCGAGCCCTTGATCGAGTAACTCAAGCGATCGGTGCGTTGCGACCAGCCAATCGGCACGCCGATGGAAAAGAAGTTTTGCGGGCTGAAGTAACCGCCGTTGCCGTAGGTGAAGTTGCCCTGGTTCTTGTCGTAGCTGATGCCGGTGAGGCTCAGGCCGGCGGTCAGCTGACGGCTATCGTCATTGAGCAAGTACCAGTAGACACCGGTGCCGGCCTCGGCACGGCTGTTGGATTCGACGTGGTTGCCCACCAGTTTGTGCAGGCCACCGTAGCCATAGACGCCGTAATCGCCATTGTCATAGCTGAGCTGCAAACGCCCGCCATTGGCGGTGACGCCGCCCCATTCCAGACCACTGCGGGCGTCTCGCGCACCGGCGAAAGACACCAGGCTGTCGGTCACCGGGCGCCGCGACAGGCTCAGGCCGTAGCGGAAATCGCTGCCTTCGGTGAACGAGCGATCAATGCTGATACCACCGACCACGGTGCTGTAGAGGAAGCCCATAGGGCTTGCGCCCAGATCGGTTTTCAGCCCCAGCGACGGGTTCTCGTAAGCCACGGCCAGGCCGACACCCGTGTCCTTTTGGCGCCCGATCGGGCCGCTGATCTGATTACGCAGAAAATCGGTCTGGACCGGGTCCGTGTTGTTCGCCAACTGGGCTTGCAACGCGGCCATCTGCTGCTCATTGAAACCACCGAAGCGCGACTTGGCGGGATCACTGATGCCACCGGCGTTCAGCGACACCGGCGTAACGCGCAGCGCCAGACGGTCATCGCCCAGCGGCACACTGATTTCCAGCGGCGTTTCGACGTCGGTGATTTTGCTCAGGCCCGACTCGCTGTCATTGCTGCGGATGGTCACGCCTTGAGTGACACGCGGGCTGCGCTCCTGATCAATCTGGTCCAGCGCACTTTGCATCGCTTGGCGGGCTTCAGCCTGCGGGTCCGTCGGCTTGGCCGGGGCCCGCGCGGGTTGCACAGCGTAAGCGCCAGCGCTGCCATTGCTCGCCAGGGCATTGGATAGGGCAGGCTCGGCCTCATCCGCCGCCTGCGCAACTTGCACCTGTGCGGGCGCCGGAATTTGCGACAGCGTAGCCTCGGCCAGCCGCGATTGACTGCGTTGGCCGGCCTTGCCCACGAACGGGTTGGCAGCCACGGTCCCGGCAAACGGATTGGCGTCTTCCTTGCTCGGCGCTTGCAGTGCCAGGGCGCGCGCATACAGCTGTGCGGCCTTGGCGTTCTTGCCTTGGGCGCGATACAGACTGGCGGCGGTGGCGAGAATCGGCGCATCGTTCGGCGCCAGTTCCAGCGCCTTGTCCATGGCTTTCTCGGCGCCGCGATAATCGCCGGACTGATTCAAGGCCTGGGCCATGCCGATCTGCAACTGCGGATCATTCGGTGCCTGGTCGAGCAACGGTTGATACAGCTCGATGGCTTTTTTGGCGTTGTTGTTGGCCAGGTACATGCGTGCCAGCGCTCCAACCGCCAAGGGGTCGTTCGGGCGCTGAGCCAGGGCCGGCGCGAGCGTGTCGTAGGCAGCCACGAGGTCGCCCTTTTCCCGCAACAGATCGGCCTGACGCACGGTGTAGAGGTACAACAGTTGGTCGTAGCTGCGCTGATCCGCCGCCGCCAATGGCTGGCTCTGCAGCTCGTGCAGGATCTGATTGACCTGCACGTCGTCACCGGTCTTCAGCAGCACGCCGGCGTACGCCAGGCGCAGCGACGCCGACGGTGTGCTGCTTTGTGCCATGGCGTTGCGCAGCATCGACAACGCGTGTTCGGTATCACCGGCATCGACGTACGCCGAGGCCAGCATGCCCAATGATTCGGGTTTGCCGTTGGCCGCCAGTTCGGCACGACGCAGCAACGTGATGGCTTGGCTGCGGTCACCTTGTTTGGCCAGGGTCGAGGCCTGGCTGGCCAGGGATTGCACTTGAACCTCGTTGGCCAGTTGTTGCATCGCCGTGCTGCGCTGGCTCACCGGGATGCGCTCCAGCGTGCTTTGCGCGTTCGACCACTCACCCAACTGGCTCAGTAGCAGCGCGCTGACGTACAGCGCATCGACGCGCTGCGGATCGGCCTTAAGAAGCTCCGCCATGGTCTGCCGGGCTTTGTCCGGGGCCTTCGCTTGCACGTACAGACGCGCCAGGTCATAGCGCGTCCAGACATTCTGCGGGTCGTTGCGCACGGCTTCCTGTTGCGCGGCAATCGCGCCGTTGAGGTCGCCGCTACGCTCGGCATTTTTCGCCTGGCCGACCGCGACGGCGGCACGCAATGGCCGCAAATCGCCAAGGCGTTTTTGCTGGGCCGGGTTCAGCCCTTCGATCATTCGCAACCCTTGGCTGGCCTGACCGTTTTGCGCCAGCACGGTGATCAGCCCCAGCAGGGCCGCTGGGTTTTCATTGTCCAGGGTCAGTGCCTGACGATAGCTCGCCTCGGCATTGTCCAACTGGTTCTGCTCCGCTTGCACACCACCCAAAGCGACATAGCCTTCGACTTGTCGCGGCTTACTGGCGATGGCCTGTTGCAACAGGCTGCGCGCCCGCACCAGGTCATGGTCGGATTTGGCCTTGTCAGCCTGGCCCAGCAGATCCCAGTAACGATTGCTCTCCAGCGCCGCTTGCCAGCGCGGGTTGCCGCCACGGCCTGCGGCACGCTTGAGCAGTTCATTGGCATCGCTCAAGCGGCCCTGACGCTGACGAACGATCCCCAGGCCGCCCAACGCGTCGGCGTCCTGCGCTTGTTCTTTGATTCGTGCCAGAAAGGCTTGCTCGGCGACATTCAACTGGTTGTCCTGAAGCGCCTTGAAACCGCGTGCCAGGTTCGGATTCTGCTGGGCAGCCACGGCAGCCGTGCCACGGCTGTTCATTTGCGTGCGAATCTCGGCGTCATCCGGATTGGCCTTGAGGTACTCCTCAAACAACGGGATCTCCGCCGCTCGTGGCGAACCCAGCCACACCAGACCCTCGCGCCAACTCTCGGTAGCCTCACCGCCCAGTTCGGGCAGGGTCGACAGCTGACCCAAGCGACGAATACCGTCGGTACGAGTAGCCTCGTTGCGCAGCAGCAGCTTGGCCAAAACCAGTTTGACCTTGGCGTTGTCCGGGCTTTGTTGCAGCAAACGCTCCAGGCCCTGGCGCGACTCAGTCCAGCCGCCGGTCGAGTAACCGAGGTAGTTGTAGAACTCCAGGCCCAGCTCCCCTTGAGGTGCCTTGCCCGCGAAGATCTGCCGATAAATCGGCATGGCCTTGTCCAGCTCGCCCGCCGTTGCCAGCAGGCGCGCCTGCTCCAACTGATCGAGATTGTTGCCGCTCTGCAAGGCGATGGCCTGTTCCAGCAACAACGTTTGCGATTCACCGGGATGGGATTGCTTGAGCTGATCCAGGTAGCGATTGGCACCCGCAGGACGGTTGGCCTTGAGCTCCAGCAAGCCCAGACCGTAAATCGCATCGGCTTGCTGCGGATCGATCAGCAACAGTTTTTTCCAGGCTTCGGTGGCCCGGACCTGGTCACCTTGTGCCTGCCAGTATTGCCCCTGTTGCAGCAGCGCCTTGCCGGCGCCATTGAGCTCGGCAAAGCTGCTGCTGTGGATCAGGGCGGCGAAAACCCCGAAGGCTATGGCGTGACGGCGCGCTGGCATTGCTTCTCCCACATCGGTTGCAACTTCCCGTGATCGAGGAAGTGGTAGCGGTTGTCCATGTAGCCCAGCGAAAACAGGCTCAGTACAAAAAAGTAATAGGGTGGCTGCTTTGCCTGGACCGCTTCGGCGGTCAGGGTCTGGGCCATCAGTTGCTGCACGCGCAAGGCCTGTTGCTGTTGCAGCGACGCATTGCCCAGCGCTTTGAAATACGGCAGCAGCGCGGCGGAAAAACCGAACGGGCCGGCACCGCTGCGCTGACCACTGAGCACCTGGACTTTCTCCGGCGGCACACCGTCGGCGAGCGTGGCGGCGAGCATGCCGCCCAGGCTGCCGAGCAGCGGTTTGCGCAGCGGGTCCTTGACCGGCATTACGCCCGCCCACAGGTACGTGCGGATCGCATCGTAACTGCCCAATTCACCCTTGACCGGGTCGACGATGAACTCGCCCTTGCCCGGCCCGGTGCGGCGATAACTGACCCAATCGGCAACGAAGCCTTTGTAGCTGACGGCCTTGATCAGGGTCGCGGTGTTCGTGGCGATTTCCGCCCACGGTCCGTTGCGATCGATGTCGGCGAATCGGCGCAGCACCGGAATCGGCAGGTAACTGGGGTTGAGCTGCCACAGCTCAGGCTTGTTGAGGTCGGGTTTGATAAATCCGAATTTTCCCGGCATCAGCATTTTGCCCAGCCCCGGCAGGTCCTCGACCTCCTGGGTGACAACGTTGTGCAGGATCTGGCGCGCCGCCTGGGTGTAGGCGTCGCTCTGCCAAAGCCTCCCGGCTTCGAGCAACGCGTAGGCGAACCAGAGATCGGCGTCTGACGCCGAATTGCTGTCCAGCAGGCGCCATTGGCCCTGCTCGTCCAGGCCCCAGAACCAACCCGGCAGATTGTTCTTGATATCGCCCTGGGCGAGGTTGTCCTGACTCCAGCGCCACAGCTTGTCAAAGGTGACCCGGTCATTCGCCACCAGGGCGAAGAACATGGCGTACGACTGACCTTCAGACGAGCTGTGACGTTGCGGCGTGCTGGCGTCCAGCACACGCCCGTCGGGTTGCACAAAGTGCTCGACGAACGTCTGCCACAACGGCCAGGTCGATGCCTCGCAACGTTGCGCCTGAGCGGTGGCGGGCAGCAGCCATGCCAGCAGCAGCGTCGACAGCGCGATCACGGCGGCACGGCACGGGCGTTTACGGGCGAAGGCGGGCACGCTCATCACACCTCAAGACGTCGTTTGGCGCGGGCACGCAGCGACACGTACGCCAGACCACTGAGCAGCACGATGGCCAGCCCGGTCAGCGCAAACATCCAGCCCACATGCCGCGACAACATCCATTGCACGTACTTGAACGGCCCGAGTTCGCCGACGTAGTACTGCTCGTCCGCCACCAGCGCTTCGATGGATTTGCCGCGAACCACCACCAGGCTGCCCTGGATCGACTGGGTGTATTCCTCGCCACCGACCAAGGCTTTGGTCGCTTCGGTGAGGCCTTCCGGCCGGTCGCTGGCAATCACCACGACGCTGCGACCGCTCTTCAGCGGCGACTCGAAACCGGTCAGGTACGTGCTGCGCTGCCCGCCGGAAAACGCCATGGCCAGCCGTGCCTTGCGCTGGTTGGCATCCGGGTCGGGGCTGAACCAATCCCGTACGCGCATGGGCAAGTCGGACAGTTCGAAACGTTGCTTACCGTCATTCCCGGCCGCCGGCAGACGGTCGGCCCACTGGGTCAGCAACGGCTGGTTGGCACCGGACGCCAACACCAGCAGATCCTTGTCGGCAGCCGTCGCGACCTGCGCCGCTTGCGTCACCTGTACACCGGTGGCCGGGTAACCGGTGGACTGACCAAACCGTCCGAGCACCGTGAGGTAGGCATCCAGGTCAGTAGCCCCGGCGCTGTCCGGCAGCACCACGGCGGTTTGCGACAGGTCGGCCAGGCGGGTGAACGGGAAGCCTGCATCCTTGAACACGCCGAGGTTGGGCATGGCCATGAAGTGGTCGTAGCCGCGCAGGTCCAGGGTCGATTCCGGGTCCACGCTGCCGCGCATGTTGTCGATGATGATGTCGCCGCACTCGCCCTGTTTGATGTAATCGAACATGTAGCGCAGTTGCAGGCGCGATTGCAGGGCGACCGAGTTCAACGGCAGGCGCACACGAACTTCGCGGGCCAGGCTGTCGTTGGTCTTCAGCGCGCTGAGCACACCGCTGTCGAGTTTGTCCTGGGACGGCAGGTTGCGAGACTGAATCAGCCCGTCGTTGAAGCTGACAATGAACGACGAGTTGGAGGATTTCTCTTGCGGGGTGTAGCGGTATTTGAGGTCCAGCGGTGCGCCTTCGTCGCGCCAGGTGAACAGGTCTGGCGGGAAATTCAGCGGCACGGTGATCTCGCCGGGGTTGTAGCCGGCGACATTCAATTGCTTGGCCGCAATCAACTCACCCAGCTTGACCGGACGATCGGTGGGCAACCAGTTCGGTGCATCGTACGGCTTGCGTGGCTGCACGTTGTCGAGATGGTCGATCACCACGCGGCTGCCCGACAACGCCTGACTGCCCAGCACCAACGCCGTCGCGGCGCGCTTGAGTTCCGCCCCGTCGCGACCGGTGATCACCAGCAATTTGCCGTTCGCATCGTTGGGATTGCTCATCAGCGTCAGGGTCGGCCCTGTCGCCGCCGGCAGCGTCAAACCACCGAGTTGCAGCGCATCAGGACCACTGAGCAGCACCACGGCATTGCCGCTGGCCGGCAGTTGGTTGAAGCGCGAGGAAAACACCGCGCCGCGATAGCTGGCCTGGGCGCCGAACCACGACGACAGTGCGCCGGCGGCTTCCAGGGTGCTGTTGTCTGGCGCAGCGGCAAACACAAACGGCAAGCTCAGCTGACGCGCATCCCGACGGTCGAAAAACGGCAACGGCAGGATCGCCAGATCGTCCGGCAAGGTCAGTGGCGACACTTGAATGTCGAGCTGACTGTTGTTGCTGATCCTGGCCCACAGGCTGGAGTGCTGCGGGTCTTCGCAACTCATCGAATAGTGGCCGACGAACTGCAGGCTCAAACGGTTGAACTCGGTGATCAGGTGAGCGGGAATCTCCACCACCTGTTTTTGCATCGCCCCGGCGTTTTCCTTGGGCAACGGCAGGCTGGCGGCCACCTCATCGTTGACCATCACGTTGATCTGCGAAAGGTCGGCCAGCAGCGCAGGGGAATAGGTGTATTGCAACGTCAGGTGCGCGCCGGTCACGATCGCATCGGCGCGCACGTCGAAGTTGACGCTGTCGGCGGACTCGACGCCGCGCAGGGTCATCGGATAGTTCCGGCCCAGCTGCTTGAGCGTCAGACTGTAGTTGCCGGCACCTGCCGTGGCACTGGTCGCCGGCGCCGTTTCGGCGAACGCCGCGACACCACTCCCCAACGCCAGCATGGTGCAGGTCGCACGAGCCAGAGCGCGGCGAACACCGCGCAGGTTACCGACAGCGAAAGACTTCGAGTTCATCACTTGTCCAGAACGTTTTCTAAGAGGGGTGGGGGTGGACGACGGTTGCGCAGCCATGCCCGCGCTTCCAGGACCGTGGCCTTGAAGAGTTCGTAGATACCGCGCAGGCCAATGGCACTGACGTCACGCAACGCCACCAACGGCGTGTCGACCTGACCGCTGCCCCAGGTCGACGCCCAGGTGTCGGCGCGCGAGAAGGTCAGGCGCACCAGTTCGCTTTGCTGGCGCAGCGTCAACTGATCGAACTGCGCGCCCAAAACGGTGCCGCGACTGAACACAATCACCGCCGGGAACACGCTCAGGTGTTGATTGCGAAACAGCGAGATCTGCACCCGCTCGCCCTGGGGAACCGTCACCCCGTCAGGCAAACGGAAGCCCAGGCCTTTTTGCGAGAAATCGAGAGTGGTGCCTTCGATGACACTGCCGTCGGCACGGGTCAGGCGCATCGGCAACGCCGCCGCAACCCGCGGCTCGGAACGCATCTGCCGGGTTTCACTGGCCACCGCCACCGAGGCGCTGGTGATGATGATGTTGTAAACGGTCCAGGCCAGGTTGATCAGGATCGTGGTCGCCGCATCGTCCGCGCCCTCCATCAGCTTCACCACACCGATGATCATGCCGACGACGTTCAAACTCAGCAGGATGATGTAGGGGCGCGCCAGCTTCCATTCGAAGTACTTCTTGTCGATGATCCCGCCCTTGTCGGTCACGTTGAAGCCGCCGAACTTGGGATTGACCAGCGCCATCAGCACCGGGCCCATGATGTACCAGGCCAGTACCGTCTCGTAGACCTCGTTCCAGAACGAATGGCGGAACCGCCCCTGAATACTGGAGTTGGTCAGGCTGGCGTGAAGGATGTGCGGCAGCACATAAGCGGTAATCATCAAGGCCGAAGCGTGGTAGATCCGCGCGTCGAAAATCAGAAAGGCCAGCGGCGCGGTAAGGAACGCCAGACGCGGCAAACCATAGAAAAAGTGCAGCATCGCGTTCACGTAGCACAGACGCTGGCCCAGGCTGAGGCCTTTGCCGAACAGCGGGTTATCGGTGCGAAAAATCTGCGCCATGCCCCGTGCCCAGCGAATCCGCTGGCTGATGTGGCGCGACAGGCTTTCCGTCGCCAGGCCCGCCGCCTGAGGAATGGCCAGGTACGCGGTGTTGTAGCCGGCACGGTTGAGTTTGAGCGCCGTGTGGGCGTCTTCGGTCACGGTCTCGACGGCCACGCCACCAACTTCCAGCAACGGTTCACGGCGGATGACGGCACAGGAACCGCAGAAGAACGTCGCGTTCCACAGGTCGTTGCCGTCCTGCACGAGGCCGTAGAAAAGCTCACCTTCGTTCGGCACGGAACGGAAGGTGTCGAGGTTTTTTTCGAACGGGTCAGGGGAGAAAAAGAAGTGCGGCGTTTGCAGCATCGCCAGCTTCGGGTCCTTGAGGAACCAGCCGATACTCACCTGCAGGAAAGAGCGCGTGGGCACGTGGTCGGCGTCGAAAATCGCCACGAACTCGCCACTGGTGACCTTCAACGCTTCATTGAGGTTGCCTGCCTTGGCGTGGCGGTTGTTGTCGCGAACGATGTAGTTGACGCCGATCTGCCCGCAGAACTCGCGAAAGTCCTCGCGGCGCCCGTCATCGAGAACATGCACGCGCAATTTGTCGCGAGGCCAGTCGATGGCCTGAGCGGCGAAGATCGTGACTTTGACGATATCCAGTGTTTCGTTGTACGACGGGATGAACACATCGACCGTCGGCCATTCACTGGGCGGGCCGCTCATCAATATCGGTTTGCGGCGCAGCGGCCAGGCGGTCTGGATGTAACCGAACACCAGCACGATCATCGCGTACAGCTCGGCCATGACCAGGCCGTAGCCAAACAGCATGTCCAGCCAGCCTTCGAAACCGAGGGTGGACGTCAGCCGCCAGTACAGGTAGCGCAGGGATGCCGTCAGTGACAAACCGATCAGCACCATCACCGTCAGGCGCCCCGGAATCTTGCGCAGTACCAACGCGGTGGCGAAGCAACCCGCCGCAAAGAGGCACTGCGAATACAGATCGAACGGCACTGTGATGATAAAAACAGCCATCAGCGCGCACATCAGCGTGACGCCGAGGATCAACGCTCGACGCAATGCCTTGGGCAAACTGTCTACGCGTTCGGACAGCGCCTGCGCCCAACGCTGCGATCGCGTCAGGGCTTCGGTATCGGGAGCTGAGGCTGTAATCACGAAGCGTACGACTCCGCGATATCCATCGATTTCAGTTGCGCCTTGAGCGTGTCACTCAGGACTCGCATGTCTCGGCAGGCCGGGGAAAAGCCCGGTTCCAGCAACGGGTTTTGACCGTACGCCAACGCCTCACCGATGCTGTGATCCAGCGCCACGACCCCCAGCAGATCATTACCGAGACGGCGCTTGAGCACCTCTTGCATATCCCGGCAAAACGCTCGGGAGGCGTCGAACTGATTGATCACGTAATTGCACAGCGGAGCCTGCCCCCGGGCCTTGCGTTCGTCGAGCAAGCGCTGCATCGGGTCCAGTGTCTGGAAGCACGCGGCGTCGGCGGTCACCACCACCAGCACCTGATCAGCCACCATCAAGGCCTGGTCCAGGTAAGCCGTGCGACCCGGTGGTGTGTCGAGGATCACCACGTCATTTTCGCCGAGCGCCATGTTCGCCAACTGACGGGCCAGCCAGAATCGATCGTTTTCCAGATAGCGTTCCAGCGTCCGGCGTTCATCTTCAGTGACCGCACCATAAGGCAGCAACAATGAGCCTGCCGGCCCGGCCAACAGCAGTGAATTCCAGTTTTCACCCTGCAGGCTGGCGTTGGCCATGCCCGCCACATCCGGCTCGGCACCCAGGTGATGCTGCAAGGCGTTTTGCGGATCGAGGTCGATGGCCAGCGTCTGACCGTGCTCAACCCGCAACAGGGTAGCCAGCGCCGAAGCCAGGGTGCTTTTGCCAACACCGCCCTTGCCCGATATCAACGCGATGACATACGCCTTGGTTTTGCTCGGACGGCCATGAGGCAGCACCTGGCGCAGCGCCTCTTCGTTGCGTGCCTGCGCTTCTGCCTGACGCGCCAGCGCGACCTCGGCCAGTAAATGGCGAAGCGGCGCAGCAACCTGGGGGATTTTGACGGGCGGCAGTTCAGCCTCAACATGTATCGCACGTTCGACCGGTGCGGCTTCAACCACCTCAATAGCGGCCTGAGGGGCTTCAATCACCACGGACGCAGGCGTAGTCGGCACCAGCGCCAACGGCTTTTCTTTGTAGTCAAAATGGCTATCGAATTCGAGATAGCTGTCCGCACTTGCCCCGAACCTGTTGAACAGGTTCGATATATCGTCTGTACGATTCATAGACTGCCCGAGGCGCTTACTGAGATAGAACACGAAGCTCGTGACGGTCCGTCGAGGTGAGCCACTAAAATGATATCGTCAATATTTTGAACTACACTAGCGTAATACTTAATCGCGATCAAAATTATTTTTTAATCGCCATTTTTTTGACTTAGCGCTGTTTTTTTGGCTGCAGATCTATGCATGCATTCACCGAAAAAACGGCTCGACCGGACGGCGCGCGATTATCCACTCAAGCCTGAACGGCCGCTCATTTTGGCGCCGAATGGCAGGCTCATTCAGTCGCTGACAACATCACGAACACAAGTAACAACGGAGCAATAAGCGGACCATTTACCCTGGCAATTAACGAACAGACGTTTAGTTGTTTCGTATATATCTTTTAAATCAATTAGTTACTTAGTTCATAAGCATGTTTTGCCACGGTTTGACATCCAGCCACCGCTCCGTTGGCTATGCTGCTGACAGACCTATGCGGGTCATTCATGAGGGATGCTCTATGTTCTACGTGCAACGCAATGCAGACGGCCAACTGATGCGCGTGGAAACCGAGGCCTATGCCGGGTCTACCGAAATACTCCCGGCCGACCATCCCGATCTTCAAGCCTGGTTTGCCAGCGAAGTCATGGCGACCAGCCACAAACAACTTCAGCAAATCAAACAACTCAAGCAATTGAGGCAAAGTGACCTGGACATGATCCGGGTACTCGACGACCTGATTCAGGTGCTGACCGATAAGGGCGTGATCCGCGTCACCGACCTGCCGGCCGCCGCACAGGCCAAACTGATGGACCGGTCACAGGCCCGGGAAGCGTTGGGTGGGTTGAGTAATCTGGTGGATGAGGATGATTCGGGGTTGATCTGATCCAACCTTTGTCGTTTTCTGTGCTGACGCCATCGCCGGCAAGCCGGCTCCTACAATGTTTACCGGGTTGTTCGCGATGGTGATCTTCAGATCTGATCACTGCCAGGGCTTGGGCTCACCAATCAACTGCCCCTGCACACCGTAAATCCCCATCTCGCGAATCACCGCCAGCTCCCCATCCGTCTCGACCCGCTCGGCAATCAACGGCAAGTCGATGCTGTGCGCCGCCCGCTGAATCGCCTCGATGAACAAACGCTTGTCGCTCTCCTGATCAATCGCGCGGATGTAAACGCCGTCGATCTTCAAATACGCCAACCCGAGCCGTGCCAGGTTGCCGATCATGCTGAAGCGCCCGCCAAAGTGTTGCAGGCTCAACGAAAAGCCGAGTTCACGTAGGCGCCGTGTCAGCTCTTCCAGCTCAGCCTGCTCTGGCAGTTGTTCCTCACCGATTTCCAGCGTCAGCCGCGACCCCAAACTGGAATGCGCACGCAAAATATCGAAGAGTTGACTCAGCGCCTGCGGATTGGCCAGCGTCGCCGAGGACAGGTTCAGCGCCAACGACGCTTCATGGTCGGCCATCTGCTCGAGCACCCGCTCCAGCATCAGGCGGTCCAGGCGCGCGGCCCAGCCGAAACGCTCAAGCCACGGCAAGAACCGGCCGGCGGGGATCGCCTGGCCCTGCTCGTCGATCAGGCGTGAAAGCACTTTGTAATGCAGCACCCGCGTCGTGTCCTGACTGGCCACCACCGGCTGGAAATACAGCTCGAAGCGCTGCTGACTCAGCGCCAGATCGAGCAAGCTGTGCCAGGCATGATGATCATCGCCGACAGGGGTCGACGTTGCGCGGTCCAGGCACACCCATCGGGAATCGCCCTGGCCTTCGGCCTGCGCCAGTGCCTGATCCGCCAGCCCGAGCACCGCTTGCGGGGCATCGCCATACACAAACGGCGCCAGCCCGATGAAAGCCACGGCGGCCACGTCGGTGGCGCCGGTCGCATGCAGGGTGACCAAGGCGCTGTCGAGGTTTTGCGCCAGTTGCAGCGCTTCTGCGCGCAGCAATCCCGGCGCCAGCACGGCAAATTCACCACCACGGATCCGCGTGACAAGGTTCAGTGTTTCGGGGTATTTGGCGCACTCGCGGGACAGTTGCTCGCCGACCGCGATCAACAAATCATCGGTGTGTTGACCGCCCAGACGCTGATTCAGCCCGGCGAGGTCCTTGACCCGTAGCAGCAGCAAATAACCCGAACTCGCCTGCTCCGGATTGCTCACCCGCGCGTTCAATTGCATCTCGAAATAGCGCCGGTTGGCCAACCCGGTCAGGTTGTCCTGATAGGACTCGGCGCGCAGTTTTTCACTGCGTTCGGCCTGCTCCTGGAACAACGCCTTGAGCTTCTCGACCATCTGGTTCATGGCCTGCACCACCCGGCGCAATTCAGGTGTGCGCGGCAGGTCCGGCAGGCTGAGGAATTCGCGGCGGGCAATGGCGTGGGATTGCTGGACCATGTAGTCCAGCGGTTTCAATTGCCGACGCAACAGCAACGCCCCCAGCGCCGCACTCACCGCGCCGCAAAGCAGCAACCAGCCGAGACTGCCCAGTGCGCTCTGCCAAAGCTTGGCCAGCGCGAACATCGGATGGCTGACCACTTCGACCCGCGCAGCCTGCTCCCAGCCACGGCTGACAATCGCATCGCCGCCCGCCGGTTCCAGGCCGATCAGCTTGATGAACCAGTCCGGCACATTGGTGACCGCCGGGATGCCGTTGCGTTCGACCAGCGTCTTGTCGTTCGACAGATCGACCACGCGGATGCTCGCGTAGTAACCGCTGTCGAAGATCGAGCTGACCAGCAGCTCGACCATCGCCGGGTCATCGATGTTCGGCGTCAACGACAGCGCCAACGCCGTCGCGGCGTCCTGAGCGTGGGAGCGCAACTGGTTGACGTACTGGGTGCGCGAGCTCTCGAGGCTGACCATGAAGCTGCCGGTGAAGGCGACCACCAGGAACAGACAAATAGCGATCAATAGCTGTTTGAACAAAGACATCTGAGCGCGTGCTCCTAGTTAATCGTTTCGACCGGGAATCCTTCCGCCTGCATTTTCTTCAACACATCCTGCCAACGGGACAACCGCTTGGTATCGCCCACTTTCTTGTTGCCCTTGGCACCCGGCAACCACAAGCCTTCGGCATTGAAAGCGTAGACGGGCAACAGATCGGTACGTTGGCTGGCGGGCTTGATCGCATCGATCAGGCTGTCGAGCACCAGCGGCATGGCGTCGGGGCTGGCGTAGTAGGTCAGCACCATGTGCGCGCGATTGAGGCTCAGGGCCTTTACGTAAGTAATGCGCAACTTGTCACTGGAAACGCCGAGGCGGCGCAGGCTGAAATACTTGGCGATGGCGAAGTCTTCGCAATCACCGGCGCCTTTCCACAGGGCTTCGATCGGGGTTTCCCAATAATCGACCTCGTGCCACAGGTCGATGTCCTCTTCATAGCGCATCTGTTTGTTGAAGAATTGGTTGACCACATTGAGCTGGTCCAGCTCACTGAGTTGCTTCTGCGTTGCCAACAATTGCTGCCAGGCATCGATGCGCTGCTGACCCTCGCCCAATGGCCCGTACAACGCCTGCGCCCGACGGCTGATCAGGGAAAAATCCCAGTCGGCGTGCAGGCCGCCCGAAATGACACCGGCCAGCAGCAACGCGCAGCACAACCAGCGCAAGGTCCGAGGGATCGCGAAACGTGCCGCCAATGCGAGGCATCCAGGGTGGGCAGGTGGAATCGATTGATGTTGAAGGTTAGCCTGTTAAATAACAATGGCACGGTGAGATCACTGCGGGCCGACTAAACTTGAAGTGTGACCCTGTGTGCGTTTGACAACCTGTCAGGCAGTCACTAGTGTCCTCTTGGATCCAAATTATCTCAGTCATTCAGGGTGCGTTGTAGTGACACAGAAGCCCAACCCTCTCAGCAGTATCAAGGTCAACGGGCCGATTCCCGCGCATTTGGCCCGCTCGGTCATCGAAGAGACCCTGCGTGCCGCCATTCTCGATGGTCGCATTCCTTGCGGCACGGCCCTTCGCCAACAAGACCTGGCCGACCTGTTTGGTGTCAGCCGCATGCCGGTCCGTGAAGCCTTGCGCCAGCTCGAAGCCCATGCACTGCTTAACGTGGTCGCCCACAAAGGTGCGGTGGTCGCGCCACTGGTTCAGGGCGACGCCGTCGAGACTTACGCATTGCGCATCCTTCTGGAGTCCGAAGCCCTGCGCCTGTCGATCCCTTTGCTCACCAACGAAGACTTCGAGCAGGCGGCCCGCTACATCGACGAACTGGAAACGGAACACGATTACACCGAAATCGGCCGGCTGAACCGCCTGTTCCACATGTCGATGTATTGCAAGGCGCCTAACCGTCGGCTCTTGAGGCTGGTCGAAGACGGACTGAACGAAGAGGAACGCTTCCTGCGCTTCAACCTGGAAGCCATGGGCCTGGGCAAACTGTCCCAGGAAGATCACCGTGCGCTGCTGCGGGCGGTGGAAGACCGCGACATCGAGCGTTCGGTGAAGCTGCTCGAACATCACCTCAACCGAGGTGTCGAGGTCATCACCCGCTATCTCGAAAGCCCCGAAGCGCAAAGCAGAAAAACCTCGAAATAAATCACCCCGGCAACGGCGCGAGCAGGTCGACCTGCTCGCCCGCGCTTGCCGCGCCTGCACATCCTTTCTGCCAAACCCGCCCCTTGCACTGACCCTATGACGCGTCGGTGATAGCGGCTGCCTTGATTTACGCTCACTCTTGGGCTGCCAACGAATAACAAACGGGCGACGCACCGCATGAGCGGCGCAGTCCCCGCATCAAGAACCTAAGGAAGGAGTCTTGCCACGGGAAAGGAAGCATCGGCGTCCCGGCCAACTTCCACCCCTCAAATCACACTAACGATCACCCTTAGAAAGTTGCTTCGAGTGAGGCATTCACTCTTTATTTCGATTTCGACTTATATAAGCCGAAAGGAGCAACTACGCCCAAATAAAACTTATTCAAAAAGTCTTATTGGAACTTGTCACGCTCGAAAAAGTTAAACTTTAAAATAGTATAAAAATAACTTGCCCAGCACTTTATTCGTGTATTAGTTTTTCTCCGCCACTACTGGCTACTGGCTGCAACCCTTTAGCCATAAGACTTATATGCAACTAATACCGATCAATTCATTTGAGGCATCCGCTCGCCATCAGACTTTTTAAAGCACTCATTACTTATTGATCACACCTCACTCCGGACCACTTATAGGCTCGCCATGAAATCGACTAAAGACCGTCTTAATCAGAAGAAAGCAGAACTTAGCGCGCACCCGATTTTCTCTGAAATACATTCGCTTTCGGTACTTCAACGCTTCATGGAGTCCCATGTGTTTGCGGTATGGGATTTCATGTCGCTGACCAAGCGCCTGCAACAGGAGCTGACCTGCGTTCAGTTGCCCTGGCTGCCGCCGAGCGATCCGCAGGCGGCGCGCCTGATCAACGAGATCGTGCTTGGCGAAGAGTCCGATGATCGTCCGGCCCACGGCCATTACAGCCATTTCGAGTTGTACCTTGATGCGATGCGCGAAGTGGGGGCCAGCACGGCCGTCATCGAACGCTTCGTGGCGCTGCAGCAAGAAGGCGTGAGTTATGACGTGGCATTGCAGAGCGTGGACGTTGACCCGGCCGCTGCGCAGTTCGTGCGCCACACCTTGCACACCGCGCTGCATGCACCCGGCCACAGTGTTGCAGCGGCATTTTTGCACGGTCGCGAGAGCGTGATTCCGCAGATGTTCCAGCGGATTCTCGACGATTGGGGCATCGGCATCGAGCAGGCGCCGACCTTTCGTTACTACCTGGAACGGCACATCGAAGTCGATTCCGAGGACCACGGCCCAGCAGCGGAAAAACTCCTCGCGAGATTGGTCAATGGCGATCCGCAACGCGAAGAAGACGTCTACGCCAGCGCCCTCGCCGCCGTGGAAAGCCGCATTGCCCTGTGGGACGGCCTGCGCCTGAGCATGAGCGAGCCGTTGGCGGAGGTGAACGCATGAACGCCGCCGACTACCAATCCTTCGCCGACGCCTGGGAAAGCCGCGCGACCATCCGCACCCGACCGCGCCGCGTGCTGGAGAACGACGAAAAGCTGATCTACCCGCTCAGTCGCCAACCGCTGGTATTGAGTGAAACCTTTCTGCGCGAATGCCCGGAGCAACGGGATTTCGCCCTGGTGCAGACGCTCTACAAATTCATCAACGACGTGGTGATTTTCGAAACCGAGATCGTCGACAAAACCGCGCGCAGCATCGCCAAGAACCGCTTTGCCGTGACCTTCCCGTTTGCCTGCCGGTACGACGCCATGACCGTGGTGGTGGACGAGGATTATCACGCGCTGGTCGCAATGGATTTCATGCAGCAAACCGTCGCCATGACGGGCATCACGCCCATCGGCCTGCCGGATGAAATCGAACTGAGCCGGGCGATTCCGGCCGCCGTGGCACTCGCACCGGAACACCTGCGCAGTGCCGTGGAATTGATCTGCGTGGCCATCGCCGAGAACACCGTCACCGGCGACGTGGCGGCGTTTGCCAAGGACGACACGGTCAAGCAATCGATCAAGGGATTGATGGCTGACCATCTGCTCGACGAGGGTCGTCACTCCGGCTTCTGGGCGCGGTTGGTGCGCATCTACTGGCACACCGCAAGCGAAGAAGACCGCCAATGCATCGCGCAGATTTTGCCGGTGTTCATCGGCCATTACCTGACCAACGACATTCAGAAGTCGTTCGACTTCCGCCTGATCGATTCCTTGCAGATCAGCGAAGCCGCGCGCGCCGCACTCAAGCGCGAGGTGTCGGGACTGGCCTTCCCGATCAACCGCCATCACCCGTTGGTCGCCAACATCGTGCGGTTTTTCCGCAGCAGTTCGCTGCTCGATTCGCCGTGCGTTCAAGAAGCCCTGAGCGACTACCTGGTTTAACGAGGAGCACATCATGAGACGTCTCGACATTCTGCTCATCGGGCAGAGCCAGGCCCTGACCGACCTGGCGCTGGAGCTCGAACAACACGGTCATTCACTGATGCGGCTTGAGGCAGTTGGTCAGCCTGCGGCGGGACCGTTCGATTTGCTGATCGACGACACAAGCCTGCCGTTAGAGGACTTCGGCGCGACATCGCGACTGACGCTGCAACTGGGCATCGGCGAACCGCAAACTTCAGGTCTTGTGACGTTGGACTTGCTATGCCTGCACGGTTCGACGCTGCTCACGCGCGTGCCGATTGCCGACGAACCTTCGGGCAACGGCCAGGCATTGCGTGTGCGGGCGGTGGCGGAGCTGGTGGATCATGTAGCGCTACTGGTCAGTCGTTTTTCGCGGGACGCCGACTATTTTCTACTGGCCGAGCCAGCGACCCCGGTGCATTTCGAGCGGCTGGAAAGCCTGCGGTTTCTGGAACACCTGGCCTTCGTCCATCGGCTCAATTCCACCGCTGATCCTCGGTTGCTGCAACTCGCGCAAGTGCCGATGATCGAGCGGCTTGAGCAGCGCTTCATGCAGTCCGCCGAAAGACCGGCGCTGAACCTTGCCGGCACGTCCCTCAGCTATCGCCAACTGCACGCTCACAGCCGCGCCATCCAGCAGCGTTTGCAGCCAATGCTCGAACAACTCGACGGGCCGAGGGTGATCGGCATTTGCCTGCCGAAATGCAGTGCGTTGTATGCGGGGATTCTGGCGATTCTCGGCAGCGGCGCGGTGTATCTGCCGCTGGAGCCGAGCCATCCGCTGCAACGTCAGCACTACATTCTGTCGAATGCCGGTGCCGTGTTGCTGCTGCACGACGGGCAGCATCCTCTTGCATCCGAGATGCTCAGCCTGGACATCAGCGCAATCGAAATCGACAGCGTGGATCTCGACCAACCATTGATGCGCCAGCGCCCGGACCTCGACGCGCCGTGCATGGCGCTCTACACCTCCGGCACCACTGGCCATCCCAAAGGCGTGTTGCTCAGCCAGGCCAACCTCGCGCACTTCACCGCGTGGTACGCCGACTATGTGCAACTGACGGAGCAGAGCCGGGCGCTGCAGTTTTCGTCGTTGAGTTTCGACTCGTCGCTGATCGATATTTTCCCGACCCTGTTGCAGGGCGCCGAGCTGATCGTGCCCAGCGACGATCAACGCCGTGATCCGCTGCAACTGGTGGAACTGATCCGCCACCAACGCTTGAGCCACGCGTTTCTGCCACCAGCCTTGTTGAGCATTCTGCCGCTGGAGCAGTTGCAGGTGCTGGATCATGTGATGACCGGTGGTGATGTGTGCGAGCCCTATGTCATCGAGCAGCTCACCCGCCAGGGCAACCTCTACAACCTCTATGGCCCGACCGAAGCGACGGTGCTGATCACCGCGCGGCAACTGCGCGCCGGCGACAGCAATCGCACCCTCGGCGCGCCTATTGCCAACAGTCAGGTGCTGATTCTCGACGAGGATTTTCAGCCGGTGGGCGAACAGACCGTCGGCGAGTTGTACATCGTCGGGCCCGGTGTCTGCCTGGGCTATCTGGACAATCCGCAACAGACCGCCGAGCGCTATTTGAACGTGAGCCTGCCGAGCGGTGAGCACCTGCGGGCCTACCGCACCGGCGACATGGCGAAGTGGACCGACGCCGGTATCGAGCTGTGCGGACGCCGGGACAATCAGGTAAAGATTCGCGGCTTTCGAGTCGAGCCGGAGGAGATCGAACGTTGCCTGCGCGACAGTCAGCTGTACCGCCAGGTGGCCGTGGTCATCGACAGCCAACGGCGGATTCTGGCGTTCCTCGCCCAGCCTCAGGAGGCGCTGCCCGGCGCGGCGCGTGAAGCGCTGAAGGCGCACGCCACCCAGTTTCTGCCGGACTACATGCAGCCCACCGCCTGGACCGAGCTGGCGAGCATGCCGTTTGCCAGCAACGGCAAGGTCGATCGTAAGGCCCTGCTGGAGCTGCCCGTCAGCATCGCCGAAAACACCGAGCGACGCTTGCCGGCCGGTGCTGATGAAGCGCTGCTGCTGGAGATCTGGGCCGAGCTGTTGGAGTTGCCGGCCAGCGACATTTCCACCGACGAAAGTTTCTTCAATTTGGGCGGCCACTCGATCCTGCTGTCGCGCATGCTGTTGCGCCTGCGTGAAGAGTTCGGTCGCAGCATCTCGATCAACCGCTTCATCGAACTGCCGACCATCGCGAAACTGGCGACACTGGTGCGCGGCTCCGGCACAGAGGAAGTGCTGAGCGAACAGGCCATGGCGGATGCCTTCCGCGAACTGGATATCGAGCCGCTGCCCGTCAGTCGCATGGGTGATGTACACAAGGTGATCGTCACCGGCGCCAACAGTTTTGTCGGTGTGCATATTGTCGAAGCGTTGTTGGCGTGGGGCGCCAGCGAAGTGGCATGTCTGGTGCGCGATGGCAGCGGGCAATCGGCGGCGGAACGTTTCGCCCACGCATTGCGGGAAAACCGTCTGGAGCATCTGGATTTGAGCCGGGTGCGGGTTTACGCGGCGGACATCACACAGCCCTCGCTGGGGCTTGCGGTGGATGTTTATGAGCGCCTGGATCGCGAGTACGGCGCGCTGGTGCACAACGCCGCCAACGTCAATCACGTGCTGGATTACGAGTCGCTGGCGCGGGACAACGTCGAGCCTATCTTCGAGTGCCTGCGCCTGTGCGAAGGACGCAGTAAAAAAATCTTCAATTTCGTCTCGACGCTGTCGGCTTCGAGCACGATTTCCGCTGATGGCCGGGTGCTCGAACTGCCCGCCGCGCAGACCCCGCCGATCTACATCAAGAATGGCTACAACCTGTCCAAGTGGGTCGGTGAACGGATCCTGGAAAGGGCTCGGGAGCGCGGGGTTCGGGTCAATCTGTACCGCCCCGGCAACATCAGTTTCAACAGCCTGAGCGGCGTCTGCCAGCCGCACAAAAACCGCTTGATGCTGATGCTCAAAGGCTCGATCCAGCTCGGCCAGGTGCCGGAATTCGCGTTGAATTTCGACCTGATGCCGGTGGACTTTCTCGCCCGTTTCATCGCCTTCCACGCCAGCCGATATTCAGCGGAAAAAGCGGTGTTCAACCTGCACAACCCCGAGCCGCTGAGTTGGGACGATTACGTCGCGTCCTTCCGTGAGGCGGGTCGGGAATTCTCCATGGTCAGCGTCTCCGACTGGCAGCAGCAATTGGGCCGGGTCGACAGCGACAACGCGCTGTTCGGCGTGCTCGGTTTTTACCTCAACGGCTTCGAAGAAGACATCGGCGACATCTCGATGATCGGCCATGACAACGCTCAGGCCGGCGTGCGGCAGATGGGCGCGCACTACCCGGAAAAATCCCCGGCGCTGCTGCGTCGCGGTTGCGACTACCTCAAAGAAATCAACTTCATCTGAATCACTCAAGCGGAGCAAAACCATGAAAAACCTGCAACCCGATACCCTGATCAAAAACCCGCAAGGCTGCCTCGTCGTGTCTTCGGTGGACGTGCCGGCGCAGGCCGAAAAAGTCTGGGCGGTGGTCGGCAACTTTGCCGGCTTCGATCAATTCATCCCGGCGTTGTCGCACATCGAGACGACCGGCGAAGGCGTGTCATCACTGCGCAAGAAATTCTTCAAGGACGGCAACCTGGTGGTCGAGCAACTCAATTCGCGGGATGACCAGGCGCGGAGCATGACCTGGACCACGATCTACAACACCTTGGGCGTGGCCAATTTGTGGGCGGCGATGACGGTTGAGGTGCTGGGTGAAGGCAAGTCCCGAGCAACATGGACCATCATCGCCGAGCCGGCTCAGGGTGGCGCCGAGGCACTGCCGGGGTTCAAGGATTTTGTGCAGGGGTTTGCCGATGATGCGATGAATAATGTGTTGAAGTTGTTTGCGTAGGACACACTTTTTTCGGTGAGGCGCCAGTCCTCTTCGCGGGCAAGCCTCGCTCCTACAAGGTATCGAGTAACCTGTAGGAGCGAAGCTTGCTCGCGAAGAACGATAACGCGATGATCTGACCTGAATCAGATCTTGAAGCTATCAACCAACTGCTTCAACCGATTCGCCTGCAACGACAATGCATCGCAATCCTTCAGCGTTTCATTGAGGTTGGCCACGCTCTGCTGATTCAGCAGATTGATCTGGTTAACGTCGACGTTGAGGGTTTCCACCACCGCCGTCTGCTCCTCGGTCGCTGCCGCCACCGACTGGTTCATCCCGTCGATTTCGCCAATGCGCTTCGTCACGCTGACCAGACGCAGACCCGCCTGGTTCGCCACTTCAACGCTCTCTTCGCTGGAGACCTGACTGGCGTTCATGGTGGTCACCGCTTCACGCGAGCCGACCTGCAGCGACGTGATCATCTTGTGAATCTCCTCGGCCGATTCCTGCGTGCGATGCGCCAGGTTGCGTACCTCGTCCGCCACCACCGCAAAACCACGACCGGCTTCACCGGCGCGTGCCGCTTCAATGGCGGCGTTGAGCGCCAACAAGTTGGTCTGCTGGGAGATGCCTTTGATCACATCGAGAATGTGCCCGATGTTGTCGGTGCTCGCGTTCAGGGTTTCGATCTGCGTGCACGACAGGCTGATTTTCTGCGACAGCTCGGTCATGGCCAGAATGGTTTTTTCCACCACCTGACGACCGTCATCGGCCTGCTCGCTCGCGCCGCTTGCATGCTGCGAAGCGTCGGCGGCGTTGCGGGCGATTTCCTGGGTGGCGGCGCCCAACTGGTTAATCGCCGCCGCCACGCTGTTGGTGCGCGCACTTTGTTCGTCGGAACCGACGATCGACGCGTTGGACGAGGCCATCACCCGTTGCGACAGGTCATGGACCTGCCGGGTTGCCGAGGACACTTCGGAAATCGACGCGTGAATTCGCTCCACGAACTGGTTGAAGGAGCCGCCCAGTTCGCCGAATTCATCTTTGCTTTCCACGGACAGACGACGGGTCAGGTCGCCTTCGCCCTGGGCGATGTCCTGCATCGCACGACCCATGGTGGTCAACGGGCGCATCAGCACGTTGATCAGCAGGGTCAGCAGCACCGCAATGACGGTGACAGCGATAAACATCGCGATCAACGCTGAGGTGCGGAATTGGCTCAATGGTGCGTAGGCCTTGTCCTTATCGATCGACAGACCGATGTACCACGCAGCATTCGGCAAACCGTTGACCGGGGTGAACGAGAGGATGCGTTCCTGGTTGTTCAGGGTGACTTGCTGATTGCCCTTCTCGATGCGCAGGCCGGCGTTGGGGTAGATGTCCTTCAGGTTCTTCATGACCTGGTCTTTGTCCGGGCTGACGATCACCTGGCCGTCGGCACTGACCAGAAACGCATGGCCAATGCCGCCGAAGTCCACCGAGTTGATGATCTTCACCAGGGTTTCCAGGCTCAGGTCACCGCCGACCACGCCAAGCAACTCGCCATTCTTTTTCACCGGCATGGCGATGGTCACGACCAACCCACCGACGGCCGCCATGTAAGGCGGGGTCAGCATGGTTTTGTCAGCGACAACCGCTTGCTTGTACCAGGGACGCTGACGCGGATCGTAGCCATCCGGCATCTTCGCGTCAGGGCGCTGAGTGAACACGCCATTAGTCTGGCCGACGTACGTGAACTGGAAGTTGGAGGTGAAGGCCGGCTGATCAACCAGCCCCGGCAGATCGGCATTGGCGCCTTGATGAGCGACGTTTTGCGCGAGGTTTTCCAGCACCAGCACGCGGCCGCTCATCCAGTTCTGCACGCTGCTGGCGGTCAGGTCGCCGGCTTGTTGAACGGAGGATTCGAGGTTTTGCCGAATGGTATTTCGCTGCAGATAGTCGTTGTACAAAGTGAACAACGCAAAAGCCAGCACCACGACGCCGGAGGCGGCCAACAGGATTTTATGGCTGAACTTGAGATTCATTTCATAGGGCTTCTATGCAGAAAGTGGGGATGCGTTCCGGGTTGCAACATTCCATGTACAGCTCAAGCGGCTCTAAGGCCGCTCTACTTTGGTGCACGCATGTCTCACCAGTCTGTCGGCACAGGCGGGATAAATCTTAGGGGCATGTACGAAATGACCGGTATTTCCGTCAGATACCCGCCGAACGGCATGCTAGAGCGCTTGAGTAGCATTGGTGTGATGACGGTTGTTCGAGCGGCAGTTGCAAATTCCCCGTCCCTTGACAACAATGCGACTAATTATCATTTGTGACGTTCGGGCTAATGCAGCCGAAGGGCTCACTCTCAACGTTCGGTGGAGCGCTATGTCGCTGATTCGCTCTATCACTGCTACCTGCTGCGGTACCCAACATGATGCCTGTGGATAATCCTGCACTGGGTCGGCGTGGCGAACCTCATCAACAGGTGGTCAAACAAGCCATCCACTGGCTGCTGCGCTTGCGAAACAACGCGAGCAATTCCAGGCTGCGCCAGCAATGCGATGTCTGGCGGGCAGAACATCTGGAACACGAACTGGCCTGGCAACGGGTGCAGTCCCTGCACGCCGAACTCAGCAACAATTTGCATGCGGTACCCGGTGCCCACGTCGCCTTCAACACGCTGGAAAACAGTGCTCAAGGACTGGGCAGGCGCCAGGCCTTGAAACTGTTGTCGGGTGCGTTGTTGATGGGATCGGCAGCATGGCTGGGCAGGGATCTGACGGGCTGGCAACAGTGGACCGCGGATTTCGCCACCGCTACGGGCGAGCGCCGTGGTTTCCAGCTGCCGGATGGCACGCGACTGGAACTGAACACCGCCAGCTCAGTGGATCTGGACTACACCGCGCACCAGCGTCTGATCAAACTGACCCGTGGCGAAATCATCGTGACGTGCGGCGGGGCCGATGAAGGATCTTCACTGGATCGACCGCTACGCGTGCACAGTCACCACGGTGTGTATGAGGGCGTCGCCGCACGTTTCATCCTTCGCCAGGACGCGGACTGCACGCGGCTCAGCGTGACCAGCGGCATGGTCGCGATCCATTCACCACTGCCTGCTGATGGCATGCCGATTCAGGTGCAGGCCGGTCAGAACTATGTGATTGATCATCAGCGGGCACGTTTGGCACCACCGCAGGCCATGGATGTCGGCACCTGGGTCGACGGTCTGATCGTCACCCGCAACATGCGTCTTGGCGATTTCCTGCAGGAGGTCGGGCGCTACCGCCATGGTTATCTGACGTGCGCAACAGATATCGCCGACTTGCGGCTGTCCGGTGTCTTCCGGTTGGAGGACACCGACAAGCTGCTGGCCATCCTTCCGCAGACCTTGCCCGTGCAACTGCGCTACCGCACCCGATGGTGGGTGACGTTGGAGCGGCAGTCAGCAGCCACCGCTACAACGTTGCCGCCGGACGTTTGAGCGATGTGCTCGATCAATTTGTGCGCCAGGTGGGCAACTGATCGAAAACCGCCACAGTGAGCTACCAGTTCCAAATACTCGGCATACAAAAAAGCCAGCCCTTGATTTTCAGGGGCTGGCTTTTTTGTTTTTCCTAGGCAGGCAATCGAGATATTAGCGAGCCCGAAACGACAAAACCCCTGTCTGCGTTAGCAGACAGGGGTTTCGGAATTCAATCTTGACGATGACCTACTCTCACATGGGGAAACCCCACACTACCATCGGCGATGCATCGTTTCACTGCTGAGTTCGGGATGGGATCAGGTGGTTCCAATGCTCTATGGTCGTCAAGAAATTCTGTGTCCAGCCCGTTACGCCGTAACGTGCCAGCAAAATTGGTGACTTCTACTAAAACAAAACCCCAACTGCTTTCGCAATTGGGGTTTCGGAATTTAATCTTGACGATGACCTACTCTCACATGGGGAAACCCCACACTACCATCGGCGATGCATCGTTTCACTGCTGAGTTCGGGATGGGATCAGGTGGTTCCAATGCTCTATGGTCGTCAAGAAATTCTGTGTCCAGCCCGTTACGCCGTAACGTGCCAGCAAAATTGGTGACTTCTACTAAAACAAAACCCCAACTGCTTTCGCAATTGGGGTTTCGGAATTTAATCTTGACGATGACCTACTCTCACATGGGGAAACCCCACACTACCATCGGCGATGCATCGTTTCACTGCTGAGTTCGGGATGGGATCAGGTGGTTCCAATGCTCTATGGTCGTCAAGAAATTCTTGAGCTGACGCGTCTTACGACGTTCCAGCGAATTGGGTATGCGATAGTTTGTGTGTTTGTTTCTCGAACTTTCGGTTCATTGCGTCTTCACACACCGCAATCTGATGCTCTTTCGAGTAGTCAAATTGCTTGGGTGTTATATGGTCAAGCCTCACGGGCAATTAGTATTGGTTAGCTCAACGCCTCACAGCGCTTACACACCCAACCTATCAACGTCGTAGTCTTCGACGGCCCTTCAGGGGACTCAAGGTCCCAGTGAGATCTCATCTTGAGGCTAGTTTCCCGCTTAGATGCTTTCAGCGGTTATCTATTCCGAACATAGCTACCCGGCAATGCCACTGGCGTGACAACCGGAACACCAGAGGTTCGTCCACTCCGGTCCTCTCGTACTAGGAGCAGCCCCTCTCAAATCTCAAACGTCCACGGCAGATAGGGACCGAACTGTCTCACGACGTTCTAAACCCAGCTCGCGTACCACTTTAAATGGCGAACAGCCATACCCTTGGGACCGGCTTCAGCCCCAGGATGTGATGAGCCGACATCGAGGTGCCAAACACCGCCGTCGATATGAACTCTTGGGCGGTATCAGCCTGTTATCCCCGGAGTACCTTTTATCCGTTGAGCGATGGCCCTTCCATACAGAACCACCGGATCACTAAGACCTACTTTCGTACCTGCTCGACGTGTCTGTCTCGCAGTCAAGCGCGCTTTTGCCTTTATACTCTACGACCGATTTCCGACCGGTCTGAGCGCACCTTCGTACTCCTCCGTTACTCTTTAGGAGGAGACCGCCCCAGTCAAACTACCCACCATACACTGTCCTCGATCCGGATAACGGACCTGAGTTAGAACCTCAAAGTTGCCAGGGTGGTATTTCAAGGATGGCTCCACGCGAACTGGCGTCCACGCTTCAAAGCCTCCCACCTATCCTACACAAGCAAATTCAAAGTCCAGTGCAAAGCTATAGTAAAGGTTCACGGGGTCTTTCCGTCTAGCCGCGGATACACTGCATCTTCACAGCGATTTCAATTTCACTGAGTCTCGGGTGGAGACAGCGCCGCCATCGTTACGCCATTCGTGCAGGTCGGAACTTACCCGACAAGGAATTTCGCTACCTTAGGACCGTTATAGTTACGGCCGCCGTTTACCGGGGCTTCGATCAAGAGCTTCGCGTTAGCTAACCCCATCAATTAACCTTCCGGCACCGGGCAGGCGTCACACCCTATACGTCCACTTTCGTGTTTGCAGAGTGCTGTGTTTTTAATAAACAGTCGCAGCGGCCTGGTATCTTCGACCGGCATGAGCTTACGGAGCAAGTCCTTCACCCTCACCGGCGCACCTTCTCCCGAAGTTACGGTGCCATTTTGCCTAGTTCCTTCACCCGAGTTCTCTCAAGCGCCTTGGTATTCTCTACCCAACCACCTGTGTCGGTTTGGGGTACGGTTCCTGGTTACCTGAAGCTTAGAAGCTTTTCTTGGAAGCATGGCATCAACCACTTCGTGTTCTAAAAGAACACTCGTCATCAGCTCTCGGCCTTAGAATCCCGGATTTACCTAAGATTCCAGCCTACCACCTTAAACTTGGACAACCAACGCCAAGCTGGCCTAGCCTTCTCCGTCCCTCCATCGCAATAACCAGAAGTACAGGAATATTAACCTGTTTTCCATCGACTACGCTTTTCAGCCTCGCCTTAGGGACCGACTAACCCTGCGTCGATTAACGTTGCGCAGGAAACCTTGGTCTTTCGGCGTGGGTGTTTTTCACACCCATTGTCGTTACTCATGTCAGCATTCGCACTTCTGATACCTCCAGCAAGCTTCTCAACTCACCTTCACAGGCTTACAGAACGCTCCTCTACCGCATCATCCGAAGATGATACCCGTAGCTTCGGTGTATGGTTTGAGCCCCGTTACATCTTCCGCGCAGGCCGACTCGACTAGTGAGCTATTACGCTTTCTTTAAAGGGTGGCTGCTTCTAAGCCAACCTCCTAGCTGTCTAAGCCTTCCCACATCGTTTCCCACTTAACCATAACTTTGGGACCTTAGCTGACGGTCTGGGTTGTTTCCCTTTTCACGACGGACGTTAGCACCCGCCGTGTGTCTCCCATGCTCGGCACTTGTAGGTATTCGGAGTTTGCATCGGTTTGGTAAGTCGGGATGACCCCCTAGCCGAAACAGTGCTCTACCCCCTACAGTGATACATGAGGCGCTACCTAAATAGCTTTCGAGGAGAACCAGCTATCTCCGAGCTTGATTAGCCTTTCACTCCGATCCACAGGTCATCCGCTAACTTTTCAACGGTAGTCGGTTCGGTCCTCCAGTTAGTGTTACCCAACCTTCAACCTGCCCATGGATAGATCGCCCGGTTTCGGGTCTATTCCCAGCGACTAGACGCCCTATTAAGACTCGCTTTCGCTACGCCTCCCCTATTCGGTTAAGCTCGCCACTGAAAATAAGTCGCTGACCCATTATACAAAAGGTACGCAGTCACCCAACAAAGTGGGCTCCCACTGCTTGTACGCATACGGTTTCAGGATCTATTTCACTCCCCTCTCCGGGGTTCTTTTCGCCTTTCCCTCACGGTACTAGTTCACTATCGGTCAGTCAGTAGTATTTAGCCTTGGAGGATGGTCCCCCCATATTCAGACAAAGTTTCTCGTGCTCCGTCCTACTCGATTTCATGACTAAGAGATTTTCGCGTACAGGGCTATCACCCACTATGGCCGCACTTTCCAGAGCGTTCCGCTAATCTCAAAGCCACTTAAGGGCTAGTCCCCGTTCGCTCGCCACTACTAAGGGAATCTCGGTTGATTTCTTTTCCTCAGGGTACTTAGATGTTTCAGTTCCCCTGGTTCGCTTCTTAAGCCTATGTATTCAGCTTAAGATACCTAACTTATGTTAGGTGGGTTCCCCCATTCAGACATCTCCGGATCAAAGTCTGTTTGCCGACTCCCCGAAGCTTTTCGCAGGCTACCACGTCTTTCATCGCCTCTGACTGCCAAGGCATCCACCGTATGCGCTTCTTCACTTGACCATATAACCCCAAGCAATCTGGTTATACTGTGAAGACGACATTCGCCGAAAATTCGCGATTAAACTCACAAATTTTACCTTAGCCTGAATAAACACCAGTGAAAGTGTTATCCAGTCTATCTTTCTATCACATACCCAAATTTTTAAAGAACGATCTAGCCAAAGACTAGAAATCAACATTCACCACCATCACGATGGAATGCTCATTTCTAAGCTTTATACAATCAGAAGCAGTAGTGGTGGAGCCAAACGGGATCGAACCGTTGACCTCCTGCGTGCAAGGCAGGCGCTCTCCCAGCTGAGCTATGGCCCCGTATTGCTACAGGATCCCACACAAAAATTGGTGGGTCTGGGCAGATTCGAACTGCCGACCTCACCCTTATCAGGGGTGCGCTCTAACCAACTGAGCTACAGACCCAATTTCGGGCTGCTTCTTATCGTCTTCTTCAATGAATCAAGCAATTCGTGTGGGAACTTATGGAGCAGCTGATGTCGTCGATTAAGGAGGTGATCCAGCCGCAGGTTCCCCTACGGCTACCTTGTTACGACTTCACCCCAGTCATGAATCACACCGTGGTAACCGTCCCCCCGAAGGTTAGACTAGCTACTTCTGGTGCAACCCACTCCCATGGTGTGACGGGCGGTGTGTACAAGGCCCGGGAACGTATTCACCGCGACATTCTGATTCGCGATTACTAGCGATTCCGACTTCACGCAGTCGAGTTGCAGACTGCGATCCGGACTACGATCGGTTTTATGGGATTAGCTCCACCTCGCGGCTTGGCAACCCTCTGTACCGACCATTGTAGCACGTGTGTAGCCCAGGCCGTAAGGGCCATGATGACTTGACGTCATCCCCACCTTCCTCCGGTTTGTCACCGGCAGTCTCCTTAGAGTGCCCACCATTACGTGCTGGTAACTAAGGACAAGGGTTGCGCTCGTTACGGGACTTAACCCAACATCTCACGACACGAGCTGACGACAGCCATGCAGCACCTGTCTCAATGTTCCCGAAGGCACCAATCCATCTCTGGAAAGTTCATTGGATGTCAAGGCCTGGTAAGGTTCTTCGCGTTGCTTCGAATTAAACCACATGCTCCACCGCTTGTGCGGGCCCCCGTCAATTCATTTGAGTTTTAACCTTGCGGCCGTACTCCCCAGGCGGTCAACTTAATGCGTTAGCTGCGCCACTAAGAGCTCAAGGCTCCCAACGGCTAGTTGACATCGTTTACGGCGTGGACTACCAGGGTATCTAATCCTGTTTGCTCCCCACGCTTTCGCACCTCAGTGTCAGTATCAGTCCAGGTGGTCGCCTTCGCCACTGGTGTTCCTTCCTATATCTACGCATTTCACCGCTACACAGGAAATTCCACCACCCTCTACCATACTCTAGCTTGTCAGTTTTGAATGCAGTTCCCAGGTTGAGCCCGGGGATTTCACATCCAACTTAACAAACCACCTACGCGCGCTTTACGCCCAGTAATTCCGATTAACGCTTGCACCCTCTGTATTACCGCGGCTGCTGGCACAGAGTTAGCCGGTGCTTATTCTGTCGGTAACGTCAAAACAGCAAAGTATTAATTTACTGCCCTTCCTCCCAACTTAAAGTGCTTTACAATCCGAAGACCTTCTTCACACACGCGGCATGGCTGGATCAGGCTTTCGCCCATTGTCCAATATTCCCCACTGCTGCCTCCCGTAGGAGTCTGGACCGTGTCTCAGTTCCAGTGTGACTGATCATCCTCTCAGACCAGTTACGGATCGTCGCCTTGGTGAGCCATTACCTCACCAACTAGCTAATCCGACCTAGGCTCATCTGATAGCGCAAGGCCCGAAGGTCCCCTGCTTTCTCCCGTAGGACGTATGCGGTATTAGCGTCCGTTTCCGAGCGTTATCCCCCACTACCAGGCAGATTCCTAGGCATTACTCACCCGTCCGCCGCTCTCAAGAGAAGCAAGCTTCTCTCTACCGCTCGACTTGCATGTGTTAGGCCTGCCGCCAGCGTTCAATCTGAGCCATGATCAAACTCTTCAGTTCAAACATCTTTGGGTTTTTAAGAAACCCTAAACTTGGCTCAGCAATCGTTGGTTACATCTTTGATTTCTCGCGGAGTAACTTGTGATGCTGATAATCTTGTTGACTATCAGTCTGACTCCACAAGCACCCACACGAATTGCTTGATTCAGTTGTTAAAGAGCGGTTGGTTAAGATCTTTCGTCTCAACCGAGGCGCGCATTCTACAGCGTCCTCTGCATCTGTCAAGCGGTTATTTTCAGAAGTTTTCAAAGTTTCCTTTGCAACTTCAACCACTTGCGCTTCCGATCTCTCGTTAGCGGGAGGCGAATTCTACAGCGTTACTCGCTGCTGTCAACACCTCTTTTTCTCCGCTTTCGACCGAGAAGATCGAACCGTCAAATGAGCCACACAACACCGCTCTTTCAACTCCTTCTGGGCCTCGATGAACTGAAGCAACTCGCTGCCGAAAACTGCGTAACTCTTTGTTTACCAAGGAGTTTTCCGTTTCGACTGCGCCGGAAGTGGGGCGAATTATAGACTTCCAGAATCTGCCGTCAACCCCTAATTTAGCCTTTCTATCAATAACTTGCAGAAAGCCTGAAAACAGCGCGCTTCCCTCTATATAGAAGAGCAAAACCACGCCCTCTATATAGAAGGACTCCTCAAAGCACTCCAGCGTCCTTTAATGCAGTCACCGCACAAGCGTCCAGGCCCAACACCCGCTGCAGCACCGCCATCGTATGCTCGCCCAATAAAGGAGGCGCATTGCGGTACTCCACCGGTGTCTCGGACAAACGAATCGGGCTCGCCACCTGCGGCACCATCCCTGCCAAGGCGTGAGGCAGCTCAATCGCCAAACCGCGCGCCTTTACCTGAGGGTCGGCAAACACCTGAGCCAGATCATTGATCGGACCACACGGTACGCCTGCCCGCTCCAACTGCGACACCCACTCAGCAGTGGTCTTGAACACCGTAGCCTGGCGAATCAACGGAATCAGCACCGCACGGTTCGCCACCCGCAGCTTGTTGGTGGCAAATCGCGGATCATCCGCCCACTGCGGCTGCCCGGCCACTTCCGCAAATTTGCGGAACTGCCCGTCATTACCCACAGTGAGAATGAAATCGCCATCTGCTGTAGGAAAGTCCTGATACGGCACGATGTTCGGATGTGCATTACCCAGCCGCTTCGGCGCATTGCCTGTCGTCAGGTAGTTCATCGCCTGGTTAGCCAGACATGCCACCTGGACATCCAGCAACGCCATATCGATATGTTGGCCGCCACCGTCATGATCCCGATGCGCAAGCGCTGCGAGAATCGCCACGGTCGAGTAAAGCCCGGTCAAAATGTCCGTCAGCGCCACGCCGACTTTCACCGGCCCGGCACCATCATCACCTTCTGGTCGCCCCGTCAGACTCATCAGGCCGCCCAAGCCCTGGATCATGAAGTCATAACCCGCGCGCTTGGCGTAAGGACCCGTCTGACCAAATCCGGTGATCGAGCAGTAGATCAGATTCGGATTGGCCTCTTTGAGCGACTCATAATCCAATCCATAAGCCGCCAGACCACCGACCTTGAAGTTCTCGATCAAGATGTCTGACTTCGCCGCCAGCTCACGCACCAACTTCTGCCCCTCCGGGCGAGTGAAGTCGATGGTCACCGATTGCTTGTTGCGATTGGCCGACAAGTAGTAGGCGGCCTCGCTGGTGTTCTCGCCATAGGCGTCCTTCAGAAAAGGAGGCCCCCAGGCGCGCGTGTCATCGCCATTGCCCGGACGCTCGACCTTGATCACCTCGGCGCCAAGGTCCGCCAGTATCTGACCGGACCACGGCCCGGCCAGCACCCGCGACAAATCCAGTACCCGTAGATGCGAAAGCGCGCCCATGGCCGTTCTCCTATTAATAGAACGCCTGGAGGCCGGTCTGCGCACGACCAAGGATCAGCGCGTGGACGTCATGCGTACCTTCATAGGTATTCACCACTTCCAGGTTGACCAAGTGACGCGCCACGCCGAATTCATCGGAGATACCGTTACCACCCAACATGTCACGCGCCATACGAGCAATATCCAGGGACTTGCCGCAAGAGTTGCGCTTCATCATCGACGTGATTTCGACCGCAGCGGTGCCTTCATCTTTCATGCGACCCAGACGCAGGCAGCCTTGCAGAGCCAAGGTGATTTCGGTCTGCATGTCAGCCAGTTTCTTCTGGATCAATTGAGTAGCAGCCAATGGACGACCGAACTGCTGACGATCCAGGGTGTATTGACGAGCGGTGTGCCAGCAGAACTCGGCCGCGCCCAGCGCGCCCCAGGAAATGCCATAACGTGCCGAGTTCAGGCAAGTAAACGGGCCTTTCAAACCACGGACGTCAGGGAAGATGTTCTCTTCAGGGACAAACACGTTGTCCATGACGATCTCACCAGTGATGGATGCACGCAGCCCCACTTTGCCGTGAATGGCCGGCGCGCTCAGGCCTTTCCAGCCTTTCTCCAGAACGAAGCCACGGATATCGCCCTCGTCATCCTTGCCCCAGACCACGAATACATCGGCGATCGGGCTGTTGGTGATCCACATCTTGCTGCCGGTCAGGCTGTAGCCGCCTTCCACTTTGCGTGCACGGGTAATCATCGCGCCCGGGTCGGAACCGTGGTTAGGCTCGGTCAGACCGAAACAGCCAATCCACTCACCCGAGGCCAGTTTCGGCAGATACTTCTGCTTCTGGGCCTCAGTACCGAATTCATTGATCGGCACCATCACCAAAGAGGACTGCACGCTCATCATCGAGCGATAACCCGAATCGACGCGCTCAACTTCACGAGCAATCAGACCGTAGCTGACATAGTTCAGACCGCTGCCGCCATATTGCTCAGGGATGGTTGCACCCAGCAGGCCGACTTCGCCCATTTCACGGAAGATCGCCGGGTCGGTCTTTTCATGACGGAAAGCTTCAAGAACACGCGGCGCGAGCTTCTGCTGAGCGAATTGCTCGGCAGTGTCGCGAATCATGCGCTCTTCTTCGGTGAGCTGTTGATCCAGCAGCAGGGGATCGATCCAGTTGAAGCTAGCTTTACCGCCCATGAGTGTGTCCTCTCGAATCGGGTCAAATAATGTGGACTGATCCTAGGCCGGGTTCGGCGTTACGACAAACGAGGATTTTGCATACTGTTGTGCTAATTTCTCACTCCGAAACATCGCGAAGCAGTTTTTTGTACGATGTATTAGTGAGGTTGACGTACATGCGCAGGAAGATCCCCAGCACGACCGCCCTGGTCAGCTTTGAAGCAGCGGCACGCCACGAGAGCTTTACCAAGGCAGCCCAGGAACTTTCCCTCACTCAGGGAGCGATCTGCCGACAGATCGCCAGCCTTGAGGAGTTCTTGAGTGTGGAATTGTTCCGACGCTCGCGACGCGGAGTGAAGCTGACTGAAGCCGGGCTTTCCTACAGCCGTCGGGTAGCAACACAGCTGGACGCCGTAGAGCGCGACACCCTGTCAGTGATGGGCCAGCAGGGTACCAACGTGATTGAACTGGCGGTCGTGCCAACCTTCGGCACCCAGTGGCTGCTGCCAAGACTCAAGGACTTCCAGCAAAAACATCCGGAAGTGACGGTCAACCTCACTAACCGCACACGCCCGTTCCTGTTTGCCGACACAGACTTCGATGCCGCCATTTACTTTGGCGATGCGGACTGGTCAGGCACTGAATCCCACAGGCTGATGGGCGAAAATCCCATGCCTGTGTGCAGCCCCAACCTACTGGGCAAAAGGACAAGCCTCACACCCGCTGAAATCGCCGAACTGCCCTTGCTGCAACAGACCACCCGCCCCTATGCCTGGCGCCAATGGTTCAACTCGCAAAACCTTAATATCCCGCGCGACATGACAGGGCCGCGCTACGAGCTATTCTCCATGCTTGCCCAAGCGGCGATGCATGACATGGGGATCGCCTTGATCCCGCCGTTCCTGATTCAGCGCGAACTGGCGGAGAAGCGCCTGGTGATCGCCAACGCTCAGGCGCTGTCCAGCATCAAGGCGTATTACCTGATGATTCCTGATCGAAAGGTCGAATCTGCGTCTTTGAAGGCATTTCGCGACTGGCTGGTAAATCAGGCACAAAGCTACAGCCTAGAAGGATAAAGGCTTAGCCTCATTAGCTGACCCCGTAGTCAATAAACTGAAAGCCCTACAGATATAAGTATTTGTCGCATATTCGCAGACTGTACCTAGAAGCTGTACAAACGTCCCACAAGCGCCTGAAAACGTGGCCTTGAGCCGCTATTGGATGGCAATAACGCTGCATTCACCGTACCGATGTGTAATTTCTTGAATTTTGGCGAAAAACCTTACAAGGCACGGCCTGCAAGGGATTGAAGCGGTTGGTTGCGACATTCGGTCACGGGGTGACTTGTAGTTAATTTTCCGTCACCCGTCATAATCCCTTGAAGGGCACAAAGTTCGCCTGCAAAATGCCGCGCCCCGCCCTGATTTGGCGGGATCGTGCTGATCGGCCGCCCCAGCCGCACCATCCGAAGTGCCTGGGTTTACTCAATAAGATCACGCAGGAGATTTGACGTGCACATTGGTGTTCCTCTCGAAACCCAGACGGGTGAAACACGGGTTGCTGCAACCCCGGAAACCATCAAGAAGCTGATCGGCCAGGGTCATAAGGTCACTGTGCAAAGCGGCGCCGGCATTAACGCCAGCGTTGTCGACAGTGCTTATGAAGCGGCAGGCGCAACCATTGGCAGCGCCAACGATGCGTTTGGTGCCGAGCTGATTCTCAAGGTGGTCGCACCCAGCGACAGCGAACTCGCTCTGATCAAGAGCGGCACCGTTGTGGTGGGCATGCTCAACCCGTTCAGCAATGAAACCATCGCCAAGCTGGCCGAGTGCGGAATCACCGCGTTTGCGCTGGAAGCCGCGCCACGCACCTCCCGCGCCCAGAGCCTGGATGTGCTGTCTTCGCAAGCCAACATCGCCGGCTATAAAGCCGTGTTGCTGGCCGCTCACCATTACCCTCGCTTCATGCCGATGCTGATGACCGCTGCGGGCACCGTGAAAGCGGCGCGCGTGCTGATTCTTGGCGCCGGGGTAGCCGGTTTGCAGGCGATCGCTACGGCGAAACGTCTGGGTGCGGTGATCGAAGCATCTGATGTGCGACCTGCGGTTAAAGAGCAGATCGAATCCCTCGGCGCCAAGTTCGTCGACGTGCCTTATGAGACCGATGAAGAGCGCGAATGCGCCGTCGGTGTCGGCGGTTACGCACGTCCAATGCCGGCGAGCTGGATGCAGCGTCAGGCCCTGGCCGTGCACGAGCGCGCCAAGCAGGCTGACATTGTCATCACCACGGCACTGATTCCGGGCCGCAAGGCACCGACGCTGTTGAGCGCGGAAACCGTGGCACAGATGAAGCCAGGCTCGGTGGTCATCGACCTCGCCGCAGCCCAGGGCGGCAACTGCCCGCTGACCGTGGCCGATCAGGTTGTGGTCGAGAATGGCGTGACCATTTGCGGTCCTACCAATCTGGCCGGCGCAGTCGCGGCAGACGCATCGGCCCTGTACGCACGCAACCTGCTGGACTTCCTGAAGCTGGTCTTCAACAAAGAAGGCCAGTTCGAAGTGAACCTAGAAGACGACATCGTCGCCGCGTGCCTGATGTGCCGCGACGGCCAAGTCATCCGCAAAAACGCCTAAGCAGGGATTCAGACGATGGAAGAGCTTATCTCCCCCGGTATCTACAACCTGATCATCTTCGTGCTGGCGATTTATGTCGGTTATCACGTGGTCTGGAACGTTACACCTGCGCTGCACACGCCGTTGATGGCGGTCACCAACGCCATTTCGGCGATCGTGATCGTCGGCGCCATGCTCGCCGCGGCGCTGACCGTTACGCCACTGGGCAAAACCATGGGCACGCTGGCCGTGGCCCTGGCGGCAGTGAACGTATTCGGTGGCTTCCTGGTGACCCGCAGGATGCTTGAGATGTTCAAGAAAAAAGCCCCGAAAGCCGTAAAAGAAGAGGCGCCTAAGTAATGAGCATGAACCTCGTAACGACGCTCTACTTGATCGCGTCCATCTGCTTCATCCAGGCCCTGAAAGGCCTGTCGCACCCGACCACGTCGCGTCGCGGCAATCTGTACGGCATGCTTGGCATGGCCTTGGCGATCCTCACCACCGTGGGCCTCATCTATAAGCTGGGCGCTGAGCTGGCCACCGCCGGTATCGGTTACGTCATCGTCGGCCTGTTGGTCGGCGGCACCGCCGGCTCGATCATGGCCAAACGCGTTGAAATGACCAAGATGCCGGAACTGGTCGCCTTCATGCACAGCATGATCGGTATGGCCGCGGTGTTCATCGCGATCGCCGCTGTTGTTGAGCCGCAATCGCTGGGCATCGTCAAGCAATTGGGTGATTCGATTCCTGCGGGCAACCGTCTGGAGCTGTTCCTGGGTGCAGCCATCGGTGCAATCACCTTCTCCGGTTCGGTGATCGCGTTCGGCAAGCTCTCGGGCAAGTACAAGTTCCGCCTGTTCCAGGGTGCACCGGTACAGTTCGGCGGCCAGCACAAGCTGAACCTGCTGCTGGGTCTGGCGACACTCGCGCTGGGCGTCACCTTCATGCTGACCGGCAATCTCAGTGCATTCGCGCTGATGCTGGTGCTGGCCTTCGTGATGGGCGTCCTGATCATCATCCCGATTGGCGGCGCAGACATGCCGGTTGTGGTGTCGATGCTTAACAGTTACTCCGGTTGGGCAGCAGCGGGTATCGGCTTCTCGCTGAACAACTCGATGCTGATCATCGCGGGCTCGCTGGTGGGTTCCTCCGGTGCGATCCTCTCGTACATCATGTGCAAGGCGATGAACCGTTCCTTCTTTAATGTACTGCTCGGTGGTTTCGGCAATACGGCCGATGCCGGCCCGGCTGGCGCCAAGGAAGCCCGCCCGGTGAAATCCGGTTCGGCCGACGACGCGACCTTCCTGCTGACCAACGCCGATACCGTGATCATCGTTCCAGGCTACGGCCTGGCGGTAGCACGGGCGCAGCACGCACTGAAAGAGCTGACCGAAAAGCTGAGCCATCGTGGCGTGACCGTGAAATACGCGATCCACCCGGTGGCGGGTCGTATGCCTGGTCACATGAACGTACTGCTGGCCGAGGCTGAAGTGCCTTACGACCAGGTGTTCGAGATGGAAGACATCAACTCCGAGTTCGGTCAGGCCGACGTGGTGCTGGTGCTCGGCGCCAACGACGTGGTCAACCCGGCGGCGAAGAACGATCCGAAATCGCCGATTGCCGGGATGCCGATTCTCGAAGCGTTCAAGGCCAAGACGATCATCGTCAACAAACGTTCGATGGCCAGCGGTTATGCCGGCCTGGACAACGAACTGTTCTACCTCGACAAAACCATGATGGTCTTCGGCGACGCCAAGAAAGTCATCGAAGACATGGTCAAAGCCGTCGAGTAAAAACTGCTCCAGCGCAATACCCAAAACCTCAGCCTTTAGTAGGCTGGGGTTTTTTTATTCCCCGTGAAACCCGACCAAAGGCTCTAAATCAGGGGTCTGCATTCGACCATGGTAGCGGGAGGATTTTTTTGAAATCACTAGACTGCACACCTTGCTTCCGTTGCCCGAGATAACAATCCATGTACCGTGATCGTATTCGCTTGCCTTCGTTGTTGGATAAGGTGATGAGCGCCGCTGACGCTGCCGCTCTGATTGAGGACGGCATGACCGTCGGCATGAGTGGTTTCACGCGCGCCGGCGAAGCCAAAGCCGTGCCTCATGCATTGGCCGAACGCGCCAAAGTCACCCCGCTGAAAATCACGCTGATGACCGGCGCCAGCCTGGGCAACGACCTTGATAAACAGCTCACCGAAGCCGGCGTCCTGTCGCGACGTATGCCGTTCCAGGTCGACAGCACATTGCGCAAGGCGATCAACGCCGGCGAAGTGATGTTTATTGACCAGCATCTTTCAGAAACCGTGGAGTCGCTGCGCAACCAGCAGCTGAAACTGCCGGACATCGCCGTCATCGAGGCCGTGGCAATCACTGAGCAAGGCCACATCGTGCCGACCACTTCGGTGGGCAACTCGGCCAGCTTCGCGATTTTCGCCAAACAGGTGATCGTCGAGATCAACCTGGCGCATAACCCGAACCTCGAGGGTTTGCACGACATCTATATCCCGACGTATCGCCCGACCCGCACGCCGATTCCGCTGGTGAAGGTCGACGATCGCATTGGCAGCACCGCCATTCCGATCCCGCCTGAAAAGATCGTCGCGATCGTCATCACCAATCAGTCCGACTCGCCGTCGACGGTGCTGCCACCAGACGTTGATACCCAGGCCATTGCCGACCACCTGATCGACTTCTTCAAGCAGGAAGTGGCGGCTGGGCGCATGACCAACAAGCTCGGCCCATTGCAGGCCGGCATCGGCACCATTGCCAACTCGGTGATGTGCGGACTGATCGATTCTCCGTTCGAAGACCTGACCATGTATTCCGAGGTGTTGCAGGACTCGACCTTCGACCTGATCGACGCCGGCAAGCTGAGTTTTGCGTCTGGTAGTTCGATCACCTTGTCGAGCCGCCGCAACGCTGATGTGTTCGGCAACCTGGAGCGTTACAAGGACAAACTGGTCCTGCGTCCGCAGGAAATCTCCAACCACCCGGAAGTGGTGCGCCGCCTTGGGATCATCGGCATCAACACTGCGCTGGAGTTCGACCTGTACGGCAACGTCAACTCTACCCACGTCTGCGGCACACGAATGATGAACGGCATCGGTGGCTCGGGCGACTTCGCGCGCAACGCGCACCTGGCGATCTTTGTGACCAAGTCGATTGCCAAGGGCGGCGCGATCTCCAGCGTGGTGCCGATGGTCAGCCACGTCGATCACACGGAGCATGACGTCGACATCCTCGTGACAGAGGTCGGTCTGGCGGACTTGCGCGGGCTGGCACCGCGGGAGCGGGCTCGCGTCATCATCGATAACTGCGTACACCCGGACTATCGCCAGGCGCTGGATGACTACTTCACCGCCGCTTGCGCCATCGGCGGGCACACGCCGCATATCCTGCGTGACGCCCTGAGCTGGCACATCAACCTGGAAGAAACCGGTCGAATGCTGACGGTGTAATTGATACAGATAGCCGCTGTCGCAAACACAGTTTCGACAGCGGACTATTGCCAGGCAGAAATGTGTTTAAAACTGTACTGCTGTACTGGTCTTTTCCTACCGTAATGGCCTACCTTTTCGACCTGAATCACCAAAAATGCACCATATTAGTGCTGATAGGTACAGTTGCCTCAATTTAGACCAGTACACCACCCTTTAACAGTTAACTGGTCCCTCACAATACAGGTGAACTGTATCTAGAGAGACTGGCCAAACAAGAGGATCATTGGCATCAGTTAAACCACTACCTAATCCCGCCACAAGCGGAAGGATGAAAACCATGGAACGTACACTCAGTTCCGATCTGTTCTTCGAAGACACCGCTGCAAAAACCCAGGCTTCCATGCCTCTGCGCGTTATCGCCAACCTGATGCTGTGGCAGCGCCGCATCTCCAGCCGCCACCAACTGGCTCGCCTGGATTCGCGTCTGCTGGCTGACGCCGGGATTAGCGAAGCACAACGCTACGAAGAGCTGAGCAAGCCGTTCTGGCGCTAAGTTAGCGTCGCTGGCTCTGATCTTTAAGGTCAACCGCCAGCACCCGATTTGAACAAACAAGACCCGTCGTGGGAAACCACGACGGGTTTTGTCGTTTTGGGGTGATGAAATCCTCAAAACAATAAGCACACTCAACAACAGGTACAGTTTTATTTTATTCAAAACTGAACCAGTACAATTTAAAGTGTGTGTGTCTGTCTTGGCGAACCGGGCGGGATCATCATGAAATCCCGACCTACCCGCAAAAGGACTGCACCATGGATCATCCACTGGATCTCCCCGCGACCACTTCGCAATCCAAGCCTCGGTTTACCTGGCTTGGAAGAGTGTTCAGAGGCCTCGCCAACAGCCTCGAAAGGGCCAGAACCCGGCGATTACTGGCGCAACTCGACGGCAGGCAGCTGTCTGACCTGGGCATCAGTCATTCAGATCGTGTCAAAGAATTGGATAAGCCGTTCTGGCGCTGATGTCCGCCTGAACAGACGGGACTGTGCGAATCGACACCTACAGGCCTAATATCAAGCCAGAACGTGGCGATGCCTGCGCGACAGGCGTCTGACTCAACAGACACCGCGCCACCTCACAATCGGTTTACCAAAAGGAGTTACACCATGTCCCGTCTTCGTCTGCTCAGCGCTGCAGCCCTGCTTGCCGTGGCTGCCAATTCCCACGCCACCAGCTTCATCGTGACCACCGATGCCGTCGTCGGTGCACTCAAGGCTACGTCCGATGCCACTTCCGATGTCACCTCGTCCTTTCGCGATGACAAGATCGTACGCGCGGCCCGTGACGACGCCGCCAGCTTCGTCGCCAGCGAAGGCGCCATTCGTGGCGTGAAACTGGAAAGTGCACTCGACCACATTCGCCACCAGGCCCCTCAACTGAACGCGACTGACGCACAACTGGCTCAGGCCATCCTGACGATCTAACCAGGCGCCATCCATATCCGGGACACACCCAACGTGTCCCGATGTTTCGGCGCTGGCTCTAAACCGGGCGTTGCGCTAGCCTTGGGACTCGCTTTCAACTGTCGAGTCTCATGCGTTTTCTTACCTGTCTGTTGATCACTCCGGTACTCATGGCGGCCAGTTGGGCAAGCCTGGCCCATGCCTTCGACCTGACGACGCAAGGCGTCGTAGCTACGGGCTACGCCACAAGCATGGTGACCTCCGCCCCCTTCGACCGTAAGCTTCTGCTCGCCGCCAGGGATGACGCCGCTTCATTTATCGCCAGTGACGGCCAACTGCGAGGCGCACAACTGGAGTCGGCCCTGATTTACCTGCGCCAGACCCAGCCAAAACTTCATGCAAGCGACCTTGAACTGGCACACGCTATTCTCGTCCAATAGTTATCCTCGTTCCTCCGGAGTCGTTCCATGCGTAGCCCGCTGATTGTCGCCACCCTTGGCCTGCTGCTGTTGGCCGATGTAACCCAGGCGCACACCCTGGTTGCCACCAGCAACATCCTCATCAACGCCACTCGCCGGACCCTTGATTTCACTTCCGATACCACGACGTCCATCCGTGACGCGAAAATCGTTCGAGAAGCCCATGACGATGCCGCCAGTTTCGTCGCCAGTGATGGTGATATCCGAGGCGCGCACCTGGAAGCAGCGCTCAACCTATTGCGCACCCGCGTGCCGGAAGCTCGGGACGCCAGTGATCAGGTCATCGCCGAAGCCATCCTCGCACTGTGAGGTCGCTAAATGCCTGGCTTCTGATGGGGGCCATGTTGCTGCTCGGCAACACGGCTCAGGCCGGACTGCAATTACAGCTCAAGACCGAAGGCCTGAGTCCCGCGCAACAGCAGGCCAGCCAGGCGCTGCTTGATGAAGCCATGCAGGCGTTGCCGCCGCGGTTCATCGAGCAGCTCGACCGACGCATCGACGTTGGCTGGACCGATGACATGCCGAGCAATGCCTACGGCCAGGCGTCGCTGGTGTCCGAGCTCGACCTGAACCGCAACCTGCTCGCCAGCCTCACCGACGGCAGCGCCGCAACCAAGAAGACTTATCGCCCCCACGGCACCGTGCGCAGGGAAATGCTGGCCACGGTGCTGCACGAACTCACCCACATCTATGACCGCTCGCGTTTTTGGCCAGCCGCCGAACGCACGCTGATCCAGCGCTGCACCCGGCGCACCAACAGTTCCGGCCTGATCGGTATTCCGGATGAATGCCGTGGCCAGTCCGATCGACGCTTCACCCTCAGCGATGACCCGCGCCTGCTCGACCTCGCTGGCTGGCCGCAATACGTGGGCCGTCGCGGCGAGCGCGAACAGTACAACCGCCAGATCGCCCGCAGCCCGGACATCTACGAGACCAGCAGTCCCAAAGAGTTCGTCGCGGTGAACATGGAGTACTTCCTCCTCGACCCGAGCTACGTCTGTCGCCGCCCTGCGCTCTACCGCTACTACAAAGAACATTTCGGCTGGGCTCCCGCCGCCAAAGACACCTGCGGCAAATCGTTCGCCTTCCTCAATGCCGGTAACGACTTCGCCAAACAGCCTTTGGGCCAGGTCGATCCGGAGCGGGTGTATGCCGTGGATTATCTGTTGGCCGAAGCCAACCAGAACTGGGTCAGCCGCTGGGGCCACAGCATGTTGCGCCTGGTGATCTGTGCTCCCGGCCGGCCACGAGGGCCGGATTGCCGGCTGGATCTGGATCAACACCTGGTGTTGTCCTACCGCGCATTTGTCGGCGACGTACAGCTGTCGAGCTGGGATGGATTGGTCGGCAAATACCCGTCGCGCCTGTTCGTCCTGCCGCTGGCCCAGGTCATCGACGAGTACACCAAGACCGAATTGCGCAGCCTCGCCTCGGTGCCGCTGAACCTGTCGCGCACCGAGATCGAAGACGTGGTGGAACACGCCGCCGAGATGCACTGGAGCTACGACGGCAATTACTTCTTCCTGTCCAACAACTGCGCGGTAGAAGGCCTGAAGTTGCTGCGCAGCGGCACCAACAACGCAAAGCTGGTCGGGCTGGACAACATCATGCCCAACGGCTTGCTGGAAGTGCTCAAGGGTCGCGGCCTGGCGGATACCAGCGTGCTGGACGATCCTCGCGAAGCGCTGCGTCTGGGCTATCGCTTCGACTCTTTCCGCGATCGCTATCAAGCGATGTTCGAGGTGCTGAAAAAGCACCTGCCGATCAAACAGGACAAGGTCGAAGACTGGCTGGCCTTAAAGGCTGAAGAGCGTCGTAAATGGATTGATCAGGCTGACCTGCGCACCAGCGCGGCTTTGCTGCTACTGGAACAGGCCGCTTTCCGACAACAACTGGTGCTGGCCCAGGACGAAGTGAAGCAACGCTATCTCGGTGCCCGGGAATTGAAGAGCGGCGGTATGGACAAGGCCAATGCGACGTTGAAGCAGATTCTCGCCAACAGCGGCTTCCTCAGTCGTCCGGCGGAGCTGCTCGGTACCGGCGGTTATGGCTTGCCGCAACCCAGCGAGTGGCAACGCCTGGAATCGGAAAGCAGCCTGAGGCAAAAGCAGCTCCAGGCGCTGACCGGCGACCTGGACAAGGAAGTGAGAGCGCTACTCGACCCGAGTCGTGCGGCGGAGATGGCTGCCAACGAAGCCAACCTGAAGCAGGTTGGCGAGCATTTGCGTAAATTGCACAAAGCGGCGGGCGGGTTGGAGTTGCCGTAGTAATTGCTGCCCACTGTAGGAGCGAGCCTGCTCGCGATGGACTTGAAAGCGCCGGGTTCCGTCGGGAAACACGCGTTATCGTTAACGACCATCGCGAGCAGGCTCGCTCCTACAGTTTCATCACGTCAGAGCACCCCTTCCAGAATTTCATAGACGATCCCGGTACCCACGGCGATCAGCACAATGTCGCCCCCCGCGCGGCGCCATTCGTAACCCTGGTAATACGGCAGCCGACTCAGCGCGCGGTTGTCCAGGCGTTCGCCGTAATAACCGTGCGGCAATGGCCGACCACGCTCCAGATGAATGCCTGGAGGTGGCGGCGCACCCCGTACGAAGTAGCCATGATTGTCATGAATCGTCTGGCGTACCGGACCAAAGTCCCGTGGCGGAGGGCCGCCGCGATGGTTGTCCTGCGGGCCGCGATGGTCATCGCCACGGTTATCGTAATGGCCCTGTTGCTGACCGCCGCGGTCGTGATCGTCGCGCTGATCGGCGCTGGCGTGCAGCAACGGGGTGGCACTGAGCATCAGCACACCCAGGCTGGCAATCAGACGTTTCGGCATTTTCATCGGGTCTTTCCTCACGGCACACACAGCAAAAAGGGCTTCAGAACGTAGTCCTGAAGCCCTCGGTCTTGCTGTTTAGTCTGTACCGCGAGGCTCTAATTCCTCTGTATCAGGAACTTTACCTTCAGCTGACGCGGGCCTGACGCACGCCATCGGCCAATGCCGCGCAAAGACTCAGTACGCCATCAACCGCTTGATCCGGCGTCGAGGCGTTGGCGATGTGATCGATCAACGCCGAACCCACCACCACACCGTCGGCCAGACGCGCGATTGACGCCGCTTGCTCCGGAGTACGAATACCGAAACCGATGCTGATCGGCAGATCGGTGTGGCGGCGCAGACGGGCCACCGCTTCTTCAACGTGCTCCAGCGTCGCCGCGCCGGCACCGGTCACACCGGCCACAGACACGTAGTAAACGAAACCGGAGCTGCCGTTCAAGACCGTCGGCAAACGCACATCATCGGTCGTCGGGGTAGTCAGACGGATGAAGTCCAGACCGGCAGCCTGGGCCGGGTCGCACAGTTCGCCGTTGTGCTCGGGCGGCAGGTCGACCACGATCAGGCCATCCACGCCGGCCTCTTTGGCATCGGCGATGAAGCGCGGTACGCCGTACATGTGGATCGGGTTGAAGTAACCCATCAGCACCAGCGGCGTATCGCTGTTGCCTTCGCGGAACTCGCGAACCATTTGCAGGGTTTTCGCCAGGTTCTGTTTGGCGCCCAAGGCGCGGATGTTGGCCAGCTGGATCGCCGGGCCGTCAGCCATTGGGTCGGTGAAAGGCATGCCCAACTCGATCACGTCGGCACCGGCACCAGGCAAACCTTTGAGGATCGCCAGGGAAGTGTCATAGCTCGGGTCGCCGGCGGTGACGAAGGTCACCAGGGCGGCGCGGTTTTGTTCCTTGAGTTCGGCAAAACGCGTTTGCAGGCGGCTCATCAGTGTTTCTCCTGCTGGGACTGCACTTGTTGAGAGTTTTCCATGTGGTGCATCACGGTCTGCATGTCTTTGTCCCCGCGACCGGACAGGTTGACCACCATCAGGTGATCTTTCGGCAGGGTCGGTGCGCGTTTGAACACTTCGGCCAGGGCATGGGCGCTTTCCAGTGCAGGAATAATCCCTTCCAGGCGGCAGCATTTGTGGAACGCGTCGAGGGCTTCGTCATCGGTTACCGAGGTGTATTGAACGCGACCGATGTCATGCAACCAGGCGTGTTCCGGGCCGATGCCTGGATAGTCGAGGCCGGCGGAGATCGAGTGGGCGTCGATGATCTGGCCGTCGTCATCCTGCAGCAGGAAGGTCCGGTTGCCATGCAATACGCCCGGTACGCCGCCATTCAGGCTGGCCGCGTGCTTGCCGGTCTCGATGCCGTAACCGGCCGCTTCGACACCAATGATTTCGACGCTCTTGTCGTCAAGGAACGGGTGGAACAGGCCCATGGCGTTGGAGCCACCGCCGATGCACGCCACCAGGCTGTCTGGCAGACGACCTTCCTGGGCTTGCAGTTGGTCACGGGTTTCCTTGCCGATGACGGCCTGGAAGTCGCGAACCATCGCAGGGTAAGGGTGCGGACCGGCCACGGTGCCGATCAGGTAGAAAGTGCTGTCGACGTTGGTCACCCAGTCACGCAGCGCTTCGTTCATCGCGTCTTTCAGGGTGCCGGTGCCAGCCACGACCGGGATCACCTCGGCGCCCAGCAGTTTCATGCGGAACACGTTGGCTTGCTGACGCTCGATGTCGGTGGTGCCCATGTAGATCACGCAGTCGAGGCCAAAACGCGCGGCCACGGTGGCCGTCGCAACGCCGTGCATGCCGGCGCCGGTCTCGGCGATGATGCGTTTCTTGCCCATGCGCCGCGCCAGCAGGATCTGGCCGATGCAGTTGTTGATCTTGTGCGCGCCGGTGTGGTTCAGCTCTTCACGCTTGAGATAAATCTTCGCGCCGCCGCAGAACTCGGTCAGGCGTTCAGCGAAATAGAGTGGGCTTGGACGTCCGACATAGTCGCGCTGGAAGTAGGCCAATTCTTCTTTGAATGCCGGATCTTCCTTGGCCGCTTCGTACTCGCGGGCCAGATCGAGGATCAACGGCATCAGGGTTTCGGCGACGTAGCGGCCGCCGAACGAGCCAAACAGGCCGTTGGCGTCGGGGCCGTTGCGCAGATTAGTCTGGGTCATGGGTCGCTCCGGTTGAATGGGTGAGATGAAGCTTTTGAAAAGAGAGTGGGCTTAACTCTACCCCTGACGCCTCAGGCTGAAAACCGATAAGATCGCCGCAACCTGTCAGGAAAACTCACAGATCCCATGAGCCACGACCTTCCCCCCTGAACGCGCTTCGCGCCTTCGAAGCCACTGCCCGCCTGAGCAGCGTCAGCCAGGCCGCCGAACAGCTGCACGTTACCCATGGTGCAGTCAGCCGGCAATTGAAAGTGCTCGAAGAGCATCTCGGGGTGAGTCTGTTCATCAAGGATGGTCGCGGCCTTAAACTCACAGATGCCGGCGTACGATTGCGCGATGCCAGCGCTGAAGCCTTTGAGCGCTTGCGCACCGTCTGCGCCGAGCTGACCCAAAGCACCGCCGACGCGCCGTTCGTGCTCGGCTGTTCGGGCAGTCTGCTGGCGCGCTGGTTTATTCCGCGTCTGGGTCGGTTGAATGCTGATCTACCGGACCTGCGCCTGCACTTGTCCGCCGGAGAAGGCGATCTCGATCCCCGTCGTCCTGGGCTGGACGCCTTGCTGGTGTTCGCCGAGCCGCCATGGCCTGCGGACATGCAGGTTTACGAATTGGCCAGCGAACGCATCGGCCCGGTCATGAGCCCACGCTTCGCCGATTACGAACTGCTTCAACAGGCGCCAGCAAGCGCGCTGCTGAAGCAGCCGTTGCTGCACACCACTTCCCGTCCGCAGGCCTGGCCAAGCTGGGCGCAGCAAAGTGGCCTCGACGCCAAAGCGTTGAAGTACGGGCAGGGCTTCGAGCATTTGTATTATTTGTTGGAGGCAGCAGTGGCCGGTCTTGGTGTCGCGATTGCCCCTGAACCTTTAGTCGCCGAGGACTTGAAGGCAGGTCGCCTGGTTGCGCCGTGGGGTTTCAGCGAAACCCCGGCGCAACTGGCGTTGTGGCTACCCAAGCGCGCCGCGGACGGACGCGCTCGGCAACTGGCGCAGTGGCTGAAAAACGAGCTGCGCCAGACGGATTAATCGCCGCGTTTACACAGCAGATAGGCCGCGAGCAGACCCAACGCCCCCACCGCGACACCGGCTGTAGTCCAAGGGTGTTCCTGGGCGTAGTCGCGAGTGGCGATCCCGGTTTCGCGGGTTTTGACTTTGACTTCTTCGTACGCATCGCTGAGCAAATGACGCGAATGCTTGAGGGCGCTCTCGGCGTTGGCTTTCAACGCCTTGAGGGTTTTACGCGACTCGTCCGAGGCGTCGTCCTTCAGGTTCTCCAAAGACTTCAACAGACTCTCGATCTCGGCTTCCATGCTTTGCAATGAGGCTTTACGTAAAGAGGTATTGGCCATGGTGGCTCTCCTGCATTGATGATGAGTGGCGTGTGTTGGTTGGGACTTCAGAGGTTCAAGAAAGTGCAGTAAATCTGAACTTCTGCCTCTTGAAGGCCGGCAGAAGTAATACGAAAAATCACTGCTAGGCTGTATTTCACACCCTGAGGAGAACGCCCATGACTGACCATCACACTTACAAGAAAGTCGAACTTGTCGGCTCATCCACCAGCAGCATTGAAGACGCCATCAACAACGCGCTGGCCGAAGCCAGTAAAAGTCTCAAGTACATGGAATGGTTCGAAGTGACCGAAACCCGCGGGCACATCAAGGACGGCAAGGCAGCGCACTTCCAGGTGACGCTCAAGGTCGGGTTCCGGATTGCCAGCAGCTAAGATTGAGCTAGTCTTCTGAACTTGCGCGCTGGCCGAGTGCCATAGGGAATGGCAAAGCGCTACATGAGTGCATCCGGCTGATGGCTGGATGCTCCCTTTGATCCGACCAGGGAATGCGACCGATGAAGAAGTTTATGTTGGCGGTAGGTTTGTTGAGCCTTGCGGGCGCGGCGTTTGCTGACGGCAAGCCATGCGAAGAGCTGAAAGCCGAAATCGCAGCGAAGCTGGATGCCAAAGGCGTTTCTGGCTACTCACTGGAAATCGTTGATAAGGGCACCGCTGCTGGCGGAAAAGTCGTCGGCACCTGTGAGAAAGGCACCAAGGAAATCGTCTACAAACGCTAGGCCGATTCCATCGTTAAACGAAAAAGCCGACGCAATGGCGTCGGCTTTTTTATGCGCGCTGTTTAAGCGTCAGCCCTTCATGACTTGCGCCAGCAGCTCGTAGGAATGCACGCGATCGGCATGTTCATACAGGTCGCAGGTAAAAATCAGCTCGTCTGCCTGGGTCTGCTCGATCAATACGTCCAGCTTGGCGCGGATTTTCTGCGGGCTGCCCACCATCGCCAGTCCCAGGAAATCATGCACCGCGTCTTTCTCATGGGGCAGCCACAGGCCATCCATGGTTTTCACCGGCGGACGCTGGACCAGGCTTTGACCACGCATCAACGCGAGGATGCGCTGGTAAACCGATGTCGCCAGATACTCGGCCTGCTCGTCGGTGTCAGCCGCTACCAGCGGAACGCCAAGCATCACGTAGGGCTTGTCCAATACCGCTGAAGGCTTGAAGTGATTGCGATAGACGCGAATCGCCTCATGCATGAAGCGCGGTGCGAAATGGGAAGCGAACGCGTAGGGCAAACCGCGCTCACCTGCCAGTTGTGCACTGAACAGGCTCGACCCCAACAACCAGACCGGGACGTTGGTGCCGGTGCCCGGCATGGCGATGATTCGCTGGTCTGGCGTGCGTGGACCGAGGTAGCGCACCAGCTCCGCCACATCTTCAGGGAAATCATCGGCACTGCCGGAACGCTCACGACGCAAGGCGCGTGCAGTCATCTGATCGGAACCGGGGGCGCGGCCCAGGCCCAGGTCGATCCGGCCCGGATACAGGCTTTCGAGGGTGCCGAACTGCTCGGCAATCACCAATGGCGCGTGGTTGGGCAGCATCACGCCACCTGAACCGACCCGAATGGTCGACGTGCCGCCGGCCAGATAGCCCAGCAACACCGAGGTCGCGGAGCTGGCGATGCCGTCCATGTTGTGGTGCTCGGCCACCCAGAAGCGGTTGTAGCCAAATTTTTCGACGTGCTGCGCCAGGTCCAGGGAATTGCGCAGCGACTGGGCCGCGCTGCCGTTCTCGCGCACGGGCACCAGATCAAGGGTCGAGAACTTGATATCGGACAGTCGTTTCATAAACCTGCTTCTCCAGTTGAGGTCGCAGGTTTTTTCTTGCAAACGAAAACCTGCCGAATCCATAAGCGTGCTTCATGCAATGAGGGCATATACCCGAGTTTCAATAGCCGAGACAAAAAAACCTACGAAAACGGTAGGACTAATGAATTCAGGTGAACTTTGCACCGCCGTCTATCCTCAGAACCCTGGCAACCGAAAACCACGAAGGCGCGACGCTTCGCGCCGGATCTTGAGGAGGCAGACATGGCTATTACCAAGAAAGCATCGGCGCATTGGGAAGGTGACCTGAAAACCGGCATCGGCTCGATTTCCACCGAAACCGGTGTTCTCAGAGAAGCGCCCTACGGCTTCAAGGCACGTTTCGAAGGCGGTAAAGGCACTAATCCGGAAGAGCTGATCGGCGCGGCCCACGCCGGTTGTTTCTCCATGGCTTTTTCGATGATTCTCGGCGACGCCGGTCTCAAGGCTGACAGCATCGATACGAATGCCGAGGTCACGCTGGACCAGGTCGACGGAGGGTTTGCGATCACTGCGGTGAAGTTGATCCTGAAGGCGAAAATCCCTGGGGCGACCCAGGCGCAGTTCGAGGAACTGAGCAATAAAGCCAAAGAAGGCTGCCCGGTGTCCAAAGTGCTGAATGCGAAAATCAGCCTGGATGCGACGCTGCTCTAGACCCGTCTTATCGGGCAAAAAAAATCGCAGCCTTCGACAGGCTGCGATTTTTTTTGCGCTGAAACAAAACCCGGCTGGCGTCCCTGTGGTCGAATAAATGACAGCAGTAAAAACGCATCAACCTGCGTGCTGCCTCAAAGGAGCTTCAATCATGAAACGTTTTGCCCTGGCGATTATCTGCAGTGCACTGGCCACTTCGGCACTCGCTGCGCCCAAGGATTGCGAAGAACTCAAGAACGAGATCGAACTGAAGATTCAGGCGAATGCCGTGCCCTCCTACACGCTGGAAATCGTGTCGAAGGAAGAGGCCGCCCAGCATGACGCCGCGATGGTCGTCGGCACTTGCGACAACGACACCAAAGCCATCATTTACCAGAAGAACGACAGTTGATCCGCCTCACATGAGGCAATAGGACGCTCGGTCTTCAGCGACGATTTCCCGCTTGGCGTTGTACAAACGAGCGCCGGGAGTGAACGCTATCGAACGGCCTTCCAGCACATAACGCTGGCCTGCTTCGAAATGATCGTAGTTGATGGTCAGGTAGCACAACCGTTCCGTGGGACCGCTCATCACACCAAAGCCCCCGCCACCGGGCACTTCAAAGTCGAATCGAACGACCAGCTCATGACTGCCGGGCGTCACCTGGAAGAAACGCCCGTCGCGCAGTCGCTGCTTGTCCAGTCGTTCCGCCATCAGCAACTTATCGTTCGGGAATGGCGTAGAAAACTCGACCCAGGCCATCTGAGGATCGACCGCCGGTAACGGGCTCTGGCAACCGGCAAAGGCGCTTGCCGCGAGCAATAGCAATAACCTGCGCATGATGAATGTCCCGAGGATTGGACATTCAGCATAACGCCGATCAGGTCCGTTGACAGCCTGCCGGAGTGCCTTGGCCTATCACTTTTCGTTGTTGGTCATAGAGCTTGGCCCACGGCCGAAAACCGATATTCCCTGCTTGCAGCTGATATTTCTCACCCGCGTTGAAATTGTTGAATTTCACATTCAGTTGGCAATCGCGCCATAGCGGCTCGGCGTCCGGCCCGATGTTGCTCGGATCGACCGGGAACAGATATCGCACCGTCAATTCATGACTGCCGGGCTGGACCTCGAAGTAGCGCTTGTCGGTGGAGGCCTTGTCATCGACTTCCAGCGCTTGCAGTGCGGTGTCTTCCTGCGGTGTATCGAGATCGATCCACGCTTGAGACGGATCATGGTGGGGTAATCCGAATCCTGCACAGCCTGTCAGCAACAACAGGCCTCCCGTCAGCATCATCTTGCGCATAGCGGAGCTCCAGTCAGGCGGGATAGTCTTGCGGGAAGACTCTCCAGGGATGATTTTATTTTGATCAGGCCGCTTCCAAGCCTTGGGTTACTTGATCGCGTTTTGCGTGTTTTGTTTCCGGGTGTGTTGTTTTTGTTGCTCAACGGTTGCGCCAGCGTCAGCTATTACGGCCAATTGGCCAGCGGCCAGCTGCAATTGCTGCGGGCTCGGGAGCCGGTTTCTGACGTGATTGCCGACCCCACCCGCGATCAAAAGCTGCGTGCGCATCTGGCCCAGTCGCAAAAGGCCCGGGCGTTTGCCAGCCAGCAGCTGCATCTGCCGGATAACCAGAGCTACCGTTTGTACGCCGACATTGGCCGACCGTTCGTAGTCTGGAACGTGTTCGCCACGCCGGAATTTTCCCTGACGCCGCAAAACCACTGCTTTCCCGTCGCCGGTTGCGTCGCTTACCGCGGCTATTACAACCAGAGCGCGGCCCGTGGTGAGGCGGCGTTGCTGCGACTGCAAGGTATGGACGTGTCGATCGGCGGCGTCGAGGCCTATTCGACGCTCGGCTGGTTCAACGATCCGATTATCAGTTCGATGATGGGTTGGGGCGATGAACGGTTGGCAACGCTGATCTTCCATGAACTGGCCCATCAGCGCTTTTATGTGAAGGACGACACGGAGTTCAACGAGTCTTTCGCCACGTTCGTTGAACAGGAAGGCACTCGGCAGTGGCGTGCCCATCGCGGGTTGGCGCCGGACAACGGCGCCCAGGCGCAGCGACGGGATCAGTTCATTCAGCTGGTTCTGGATACGCGCTCGCGACTTGAACAGCTGTATGTCCAGCCGCTACCCGCCGAACAGATGCGCCAACGCAAAGCCGCTGAGTTCGAGCGCCTACGAGCCGAATACCGGCAGATACGCGACAGCCAATGGGCTGGAGATAAACGCTATGACGCGTGGATCAACGCGCCGATGAACAATGCGCGGTTGTTGCCGTTTGGTTTGTACGACCAGTGGGTGCCGGCGTTTGCGGCGTTGTTCCGGCAAGCGGGTGGGGATTGGGTGAAGTTTTATGCGGCGGTGGAGAAGCTTGGTGCTTTGGAGGTTACTGAGCGCAAGGCGGCATTGAAGGCGTTGGCGGAATCGAAAATTTCCGGTGACTGAATAGGCCTCTTCGCGGGCAAGCCTCGCTCCTACAGGACTGATGAACATCCGTAGGAGCGAGGCTTGCCCGCGAAGGCGCCCTTAAGGTCACAACCAGATTGCATCCCACAGTGGATAATTCCCTACCTTCTCAACCAAACCCGCACGCAACGGGTTAGCGACGATGTAGCGAGCAACCGCCTGCAAGTCCTCTTCCTTTCGAATGGCGCGATCATGATAGCCGTGCTGCCAAACCGGACCTTGGCGGCCAACTGAACGATTAAGCGTCACTGCAATGCGTGATTTGGTCCGAGCCATCAACTTGGGTAGCTGAGTATTTTGTAGCTCGATCAACCAATGGAAATGATCAGGCATGACGACCCAAGCTAGCGACGTCGCAAACTCTTCTCGCTCCGCCGTTCGAAAAGCATCAACCACCAAACGCCCATTGTAGAAGTCGCGGAACAACGGTTCTCGATTCAAAAGCACCGCTGTCAGTAGGTAAATCTGCCCGGACTCCGAATATCGTCCTGTGCGCAATCGGTGAGCGTGTTTTAACTCCGGCAATGATGATCCTCCTTGATCGTGGCCTGCCTCTTCAGGCTAGAACGACAAGCAGGATTTTGAGTGGGAACAGTTGATCAGGATGTGTATCGGGTGGCGCCTTCGCGGGCAAGCCTCGCTCCTACGGATCGATGTATGTCCCGTAGGAGCGAGGCTTGCCCGCGAATGCAATTTCGCTAGCGCTGCAAAAACGCCTGATGCATCTCATCCAGCGTTTCAAAATGATAGGTCGGCGCTTCCGCGCTGAGTTCCTCACGGCTGCCAAACCCGTAACCCACCGCTGCCGCATCCAGCCCATTGCTGCGCGCGCCGATCAGGTCGTGTTTGCGGTCGCCGATCATCAAGGTGTTGGCCGGGTCCAGGCCTTCTTCCGCCATCAGGTGGGCGATCAACTCGACTTTGTTGGTCCGCGTGCCATCCAGCTCGCTGCCGTAAATCACCTTGAAGTGTTTGGCGAAGTCGAAGTGCCGGGCGATTTCCCGGGCGAAGATCCACGGCTTGGAGGTCGCGATGTACAGCTGACGCCCTTGCCCGCCGAGGGTTTCGAGCAGCGGCGTGACGCCATCGAACACGCGGTTTTCATACAGACCGGTGACCTTGAAGCGCTCGCGATAGAAATTCACCGCCTCCCACGCCTTGGGCTCGTCGAAGTCGTAGAACTGCATGAACGCCTGCAACAACGGCGGGCCGATGAAGTGTTCAAGCTTGGTCAGGTCGGGTTCTTCGATGCCGAGTTTGCTCAGGGCGAACTGGATCGAACGGGTGATGCCCTCGCGCGGGTCGGTCAGGGTGCCATCGAGGTCGAACAAAACGGTTTGGTAATGCATGTTGAATCCTGAATAAGGGCGCGGGGTCAGAGCTGATCGTAGCCTTCGGCCAGATGCAGGTCCTTGAGCTTCACGTAATTCGCCGCGCTGTAGGTGAAAAAGGCTTTTTCCTTGTCCGTCAGCGGGCGGACCTGTTTCACCGGACTCCCCACATACAGAAAACCACTGTCCAGGCGTTTGCCCGGTGGCACCAGGCTACCGGCGCCGATGATCACATCATCCGCAACCACCGCACCGTCCATGACGATGCTGCCCATGCCGATCAACACCCGGCTACCCACGCTGCACCCATGGAGCATGACTTTGTGCGCGATGGTCACGTCGTCGCCGATCAGCAACGGAAAGCCATCGGGGTTGAACGGCCCGGCGTGGGTGATGTGCAACACACAGCCGTCCTGCACGCTGGTGCGCGCACCGATGCGGATGCGGTGCATGTCGCCGCGGATCACCGTCAGCGGCCAAACGGAGCTGTCATCGCCGATTTCGACGTCGCCGATCACCACCGCCGAACTGTCGACAAAAGCGCCTTTGCCCAGCAGCGGCGTGTGGTTCTGATACTTGCGAAGGGTCACGATAGGGTTTCTCTCTGTTGCCGATAGCTGCGGTGAGCGTCGATTGTAATTAAGATGGCCGCATGTTTCTTCCAGCCAAGGTGCCAAACGTGAGCGTGAACAACCCTCTTTTGCAGTCCTACGACCTGCCGCCGTTCTCGGCGATCCGGGCCGAACACGTGCAACCGGCCATTGAACAGATCCTGGCTGACAACCGCGCCGCGATTATCGAGATCCTCAAAACCCAGGGCAAACAACCAACCTGGGCCGGCCTGGTGCTGGCGATGGACGAACTCAACGATCGCCTCGGCGCTGCCTGGAGCCCGGTCAGTCACCTGAACGCCGTGTGCAACAGCCCCGAATTGCGCGAAGCCTACGAGTCCTGCCTGCCAGCGCTCAGCGCCTACTCCACCGAGCTGGGCCAGAACCGCGAACTGTTCGAGGCCTTCGAAGCCTTGGCCAACAGCCCGGAAGCCGCCGGTTTCGACGTCGCGCAGAAAACTATCCTGGAACACTCCCTGCGTGACTTCCGCCTGTCGGGTATCGACCTGCCAGAAGCCGAGCAGAAACGTTACGCCGAAGTACAAAGCAAGCTCTCCGAACTGGGCAGCCGCTTCTCCAACCAACTGCTCGACGCGACTCAAGCCTGGACCAAGCACGTTACCGACGAAGCCGCCCTCGCCGGCCTGACCGATTCGGCCAAGGCACAAATGGCTGCGGCTGCGCAGGCCAAAGATCTGGAAGGCTTCCTGATCACCCTGGAATTCCCGAGCTACTACGCGGTGATGACCTACGCCCAGGACCGTGCCCTGCGCGAAGAAGTCTACGCCGCCTACTGCACCCGTGCGTCGGACCAAGGCCCGAATGCCGGCCAGAACGATAACGGGCCGGTGATGGAAGAAATCCTCGACCTGCGTCAGGAGCTGGCAAAACTGCTGGGTTTCGCCAGTTTCTCGGAGCTGAGCCTGGCCACCAAGATGGCCGAATCCAGCGATCAGGTGCTCAGCTTCCTGCGCGATCTGGCCAAGCGCAGCAAGCCGTTCGCCGCTCAGGATCTGGACCAGCTCAAGGCTTACGCCGCCGAACAAGGCTGCCCGGACCTGCAAAGCTGGGACAGCGGTTTCTACGGTGAAAAACTCCGCGAACAACGTTACAGCGTTGCCCAGGAAGCCCTGCGCGCTTACTTCCCGATCGACAAAGTGCTGGGCGGCCTGTTCGCCATCGTTCAACGTCTGTACGGCATCGAGATCGCCGAACAGAAAGGCTTCGACACCTGGCACCCGGACGTTCGCCTGTTCGAGATCAAGGAAAACGGCCAGCACGTCGGCCGCTTCTTCTTTGACCTCTACGCCCGCGCCAACAAGCGCGGCGGTGCATGGATGGACGGCGCCCGCGACCGTCGTCGCACGGCCGAGGGCGTGTTGCAAAGCCCGGTGGCCAACCTGGTGTGTAACTTCACCCCGGCCGACAGCGGCAAACCGGCGCTGCTGACCCACGACGAAGTGACCACCCTGTTCCACGAATTCGGTCACGGCCTGCATCACCTGCTGACCCGCGTCGAACACGCCGGCGTATCCGGCATCAACGGCGTGGCGTGGGACGCGGTCGAGTTGCCAAGCCAGTTCATGGAAAACTGGTGCTGGGAGCCGGAAGGCCTGGCGCTGATTTCCGGTCATTACGAAACCGGCGAACCGCTGCCGCAGGACCTGCTGGGCAAAATGCTCGCCGCGAAGAACTTCCAGTCCGGCCTGATGATGGTGCGTCAGCTCGAGTTCTCGCTGTTTGACTTCGAACTGCACGCCACCCACGGCGATGGCCGTAGCGTGCTGCAAGTGCTCGAAGGCATACGCGACGAGGTCTCGGTCATGCGCCCGCCGGCTTACAACCGCTTCCCGAACAGCTTTGCGCACATCTTCGCTGGCGGTTATGCGGCGGGTTACTACAGCTACAAATGGGCTGAAGTACTCTCGGCAGACGCCTTCTCGAAGTTCGAAGAGGACGGCGTGCTCAACGCCGAAACCGGTCGCGCCTTCCGCGAAGCGATCCTCGCGCGCGGTGGTTCGCAGGAGCCGATGGTGCTGTTCGTCGACTTCCGTGGCCGTGCCCCGTCGATTGACGCACTCTTGCGCCACAGCGGCCTGAGTGAGGACGCAGCAGCATGAGCGAGGGGCCTGTGAAGACGAAAAAACGCTTTATCGCCGGGGCAGTCTGCCCGGCCTGCAGCGAGCCGGACAAATTGATGATGTGGAGCGAAGACGATGTCCCGCATCGCGAGTGCGTGGGCTGCGGTTATTCCGACACGTTGAATGAACAAGGCCTGTCCGTGCCCAAGGAATTGGGCACACGGGTCAACACGTCAGCGCTGAAGGCGCCGGACGCCAAGGTTCAGGCCGTGCAGTTTTTCCCGAACCCGAAGCTGAAGAAAAAGCCTGACGAACACTGAGTGCAGCAATGGCCTCCCGCAGCGCAATGCTGTGGGAGGTGCTGTTACTCGACGTGGGCCGACTTGAACCAGCTCTTCATCGAGCAGGCCGCGAACGGGCTTGTACTGCATTCCCCATTGGCCAGCGCCGTGCTCAGCTTCTCGGTATCCGCCTGCATCATGTAACGAATACCGTCCTTGAAGTGGGTGCTGTCGCCAAAGCCACCTTGAGTCATCTCGTTCAGGGCGTCTTCCTTGCTCCAGCCTTGCACCACCACCCGGTACATGGCGGCCATCAGGCCGGTCCGGTCCGAACCATGCTTGCAGTGCATCAACACCGGGCCCTTGGCTTCGGCGGCCTGAATGGTGCGAAGGGCCTTGAGCACATCCGCGTCATCCACGTGGTTGGTGCGATAGGGCAACTGCACCTGGTCTATACCGGGCGTGGCCAGCCAGCTTGAATCCGACTCGGGCAGGAAGTTGATCACGGTGGCGACCTTGAGTTTTTCCAGCAACGGGACGGCTCCGCGGTCAGGCAATGCACTGCGGTAGAGCGTTGGAGACATCTGGAAGAGGTTGTACTGCACCTCGACCGATTGAGCCCACTCCGCAGGACGGGGTGCGACCGCATCGTCAGCGTGGGCGAGCGTCAGATTGAGGAATGCGACCAGCGACAGGCACATCGCAGGGATAAGACGTAGGGACATGCTCGGCGACCGTATGCAAAAAGGCGGGATGACGACGCCAGATTGAGCCCTGATCAGTCAAAGACCTGTGAGCCGTCTGTCAAAGAATCGTGAATCATCCATTTATATACGATTGATCAACCATGGACGACGGTAGTTTCATGCCCCATTGCAACTAAGCCTGTATGAATCTCACACAGACTTAGTTAAATAACAGGCTTAAGGATTGACGATACTGGAATACGCTTTCGCCAAGGCCAACAGTTTCTCCTTGTCATCACTGTCGATATCGCCGTCACCGTCCACATCGCTATTGACTACTTTGATAGTGAAGGACCGGCCACCATCACTGGAGACCGCCGTCACGTAGGCTGAATCCACCAGGGCCTCGGTCGACAGCTCATTCACGGCGTCCCACCCCAGCTCCTTGCGAGCCAGTTGCATCGATACCTGCGCTTCCCGCGGGTTGGCAATACTCGGCGCCAGCAATTGTAAAAAGATACCGCGTTGATTAAATAACGACATTTATTAATTCCATTTAATAAGTAAATACACGGAACTTCGTGCGAAGCGAATACTACTTATCAAGTTAGCATCGGGGCTATTCGATATTTGTTTCCCGGCGTTGCGCCAAGTTGTACTTGTCAATCAATTACACAATAAATGGTCATCCTGCTTTGCCAGGGCGCCAAACGGCACTGGCCGGTTCGCTCAACCTTCGATACTGTATGCACATACAGCTACGAGTATTGTCCGATGAGCACTCCCTTGCCACCCCGCGGTCGCGGCACCGCCACCAACCCGCACAACCGCTTCGCGCCAAACCGCTCGGTGGCGGAGGACGATGGCTGGTATCAGGAGGCGCCGATGACCCAGGGCACCGAGGTGCGCATCGAGACCGCTAAAACCATCATCACCCGCAACAACTCGCCAGACTTGCCCTTCGATCGCTCGATCAATCCGTATCGCGGTTGCGAGCATGGCTGCATTTATTGCTACGCACGGCCCAGCCACGCCTATTGGGACATGTCGCCGGGGCTGGATTTCGAAACCCGATTGATCGCCAAGACCAACGCCGCCGACGTGCTGGAAGAACAGCTGTCCAAACGCGGCTATCAATGTGCGCCGATCAACCTGGGCTCCAACACGGATCCTTATCAACCGATCGAACGCGAACACAAAATCACCCGCAAAACCCTGGAGGTGCTGCTGCGTTACCGTCACCCGGTGACCATCATCACCAAGGGCTCACTGATTCTTCGCGACCTGGACCTGCTGGCCGAACTTGCCGAGCAAAGGCTGGTGGCGGTGATGATCAGCCTCACCACGCTGGACGATGAACTCAAACGCATCCTTGAGCCGCGTGCCGCAGCGCCCAAGGCCCGTCTCCGGGCGATCCGGGTGATGCGTGAAGCCGGGATTCCGGTGGGGGTGCTGTGTTCGCCGATGATTCCGATGATCAACGACAGCGAGCTCGAAAGCCTGTTGACCGAGGCACAAGCGGCCGGCGCACAAAGTGCGGCCTACATGATGCTGCGCCTGCCACTGGAAGTGGCGCCGTTGTTCGAAGAATGGCTGGCGGCCCATTATCCTCAGCGGGCGGCCCATGTGTTGAGCCTGATCCGCCAGAGCCGCGGTGGCGAGCTCTACGACAGTCGGTTTGGCAGCCGGATGCGGGGCGAAGGTCCATTTGCCGATCTGCTGGCGCAACGCTTTGCCAAAACCATCAAACGCTTGGGGCTCAATCAGCGGGAAGGTTTCAATCTGGATTGCGAAGCCTTCTGTCCGCCGGGTCGCCAGATGTCGCTGATTTAAGGACAATTGGCCTATGGTGAGTAATGGAAAACGTGCGGCGCATTTAGGCTGGTCACGTTTTTTGTGATCTGGAACACACGTTCTAGAGCGGTTCATTCAGTTTCAGTTAAGATTCGGCCGCTACCTTGTTCATCGAGTGACTGACGGGTCGAGATTTCCGGCCTGGATGTTTTTTATACAGCCACTGGCTTCACACCGGACAAAACGGGAAAATTCCCTGACTCCGCCAATGAGGATGAATTCATGAGTGACAAGGATAAACAGCCGTTGGCTGCGTCGGCTTCAGCCCAAACCGAGGCAGAAACCGCCGATGCAGCGTTGAAGCATATTGTTGACGGCTTTTTGCATTTTCATCATGAGATCTTTCCGCAGCAGGAAGAGCTCTTCAAAAAACTCGCCACGGCTCAACAGCCAAGGGCGATGTTCATTACCTGCGCCGACTCACGCATCGTGCCTGAACTGATCACCCACAGCTCGCCGGGTGATCTGTTCGTGACCCGTAACGTGGGCAACGTCGTACCGCCTTACGGCCAGATGAACGGTGGCGTATCCACAGCCATCGAGTACGCGGTGCTGGCGCTGGGCGTGCAACACATCATCATCTGCGGCCACTCCGATTGTGGCGCGATGCGTGCGGTGCTCAATCCCGACAGCCTGGAAAAGATGCCCACGGTCAAAGCCTGGCTGCGGCATGCTGAAGTCGCGAAAACCATGGTGCACGACAACTGCAACTGCACCGACGAAAACGAGACCATGCACATCCTCACCGAAGAGAATGTCATCGCCCAATTGCAACACTTGCGTACCCACCCCTCGGTAGCCTCGCGCATGGCGAACGGTCATCTGTTCATCCATGGCTGGGTCTACGACATCGAGACCAGCGCCATCAAAGCTTATGACGCCGATCAGGGTCGTTTCCTGCCGCTCGATGGCAGCCATCCGATACCCGTGGCGACGCCCAAAGCGCGCTTCTAAATCTTCCTAAAAATCTGTGTGGTTTGACCCCGGCCGCTGTTTCAGCGGTCCGGCCTTGCCATGCCTGAAGAAAACTTCGGGAGAATCACCATGCGTGCAGCGCAACTCAAAGCTGTTCTGCCACGGGAGCTGCTCGCTTCAGTGGTCGTGTTTCTGGTCGCCCTGCCTTTGTGCATGGGCATCGCCATCGCCTCGGGCCTGCCACCCGCCAAAGGTCTGATCACCGGGATCGTCGGCGGTCTGGTGGTGGGCTGGCTTGCCGGTTCGCCACTGCAAGTCAGTGGTCCGGCGGCCGGGTTGGCCGTTCTGGTATTCGAACTGGTGCGCCAGCACGGCATCGCCATGCTTGGGCCGATCCTGCTACTGGCGGGTTTCCTGCAACTGGTGGCCGGGCGCTTGAAGCTGGGCTGCTGGTTTCGAGTGACGGCGCCGGCGGTGGTCTACGGCATGCTGGCCGGGATTGGCGTGTTGATCGTGTTGTCACAGGTGCATGTGATGCTCGACTCGGTGCCGAAACCTTCCGGGCTGGATAACCTGGCCGCCTTCCCCGCTGCCGTGGCTCAAGCCTTGCCTTCTTTTGGATGGCAAGCCGGTTTGCTCGGGCTCGCAACCATAGCGGTGATGTGGTTGTGGGAAAAACTCCGCCCACATTCCCTGCGTTTCATTCCGGGAGCGCTACTGGGCGTAGGTCTGGCGACTGTTGCCAGCCTGATGCTCGCCTTGCAGGTCAAACGCGTGGAAGTCCCGGCCAATCTGGCGGAAGCCATCGACTGGCTGAAACCGGAAGACTTGCTCAACCTGGCCGACCCGACCCTGCTGATCGCCGCTTTCGCCGTGGCCTTCATCGCCAGTGCCGAAACCCTGCTCTCGGCCGCAGCGGTAGACCGCATGCACAGCGGCCAACGCTCGGACTTTGACCGGGAATTGTCGGCTCAGGGTGTCGGCAACATGCTCTGCGGCCTGCTCGGTGCACTGCCGATGACCGGCGTGATCGTTCGCAGTTCGGCCAACGTGCAGGCCGGCGCCACCACCCGAATGTCGACGATATTCCATGGCCTGTGGTTGCTGGCGTTCGTGTTGCTGCTGTCGAGCGTGCTGCAAAGCATTCCCGTGGCGAGCCTGGCGGGTGTGTTGGTTTACACAGGTTTCAAATTGGTGGACCTGAAAGCCTTTCGCAGCCTGGGCCGATACGGCCGGATGCCGATGTTCACTTACGCGGCGACAGCGCTGGCGATCATCTTTACCGATCTGTTGACGGGCGTGCTGATCGGCTTCGGACTGACGCTGGCGAAACTGGCGTGGAAGGCCTCACGGTTGAAAATCAGCCTGATCGATCTGCCCAAGGACGGCGAGATGGAATTGCGACTGATCGGGGCGGCGACCTTTCTCAAGGTGCCGGCACTGACTCAGGTGCTGGGGACCATCCCCGCCGGCGCGACGGTGCATGTGCCGCTCAATAACCTGAGCTACATCGATCATTCGTGCCTGGAATTGCTTGAGGAATGGGGGCGGGCCAATGCGGCCAAGGGTTCAACGCTATTGATTGAGGCGCGGGGGTTGAAGCGCAGATTGGAAGGGCGGTTGCGAACCACCGCCGGAGTAGGCTCCACCGCCTAAAACACCCCTGTAGGAGCGAGGCTTGCCCGCGAAGCTTTTGGCGTATTCAAAGACGCCTTCGCGGGCAAGCCTCGCTCCTACAGGGAGCATTGGGATTAGGCGGCGGGTTGGTCCAGCTCAAGACCTACACCCAGCCGGCGCGACATGCATGGCCAGCGTTTCCACGCAGCGCCGGTATCCGGGCTGCTGAGCTTCGCGCGGTAGGCTTCGACCGACTCCAGCGCAAAGCTTTCATCGTCGAGCATGTTATCCACCGCGTGGTGCACCACTTCATCCAGTTGGTTGGCAAATTCCTCACCGATCAGTTGGTGAGCGATCAGGTTGGCGACAGTCATGTCCAAGGGGATCAGTGGCTGGCCAAAATGCTTGATGTACAGGTCGTTGACCTCTTCGACAAACCGATGCGCCAGATAGGCCTCGTCCAGCAGGCTGTCCAGTCCGACGTGCCCTGCCATGATTTCTGGCGGCTGAAGGAAGTATTGCTCGGCAATTTTCAGCACCGGTTTGATCTGTGACTCGATACCCGCTTCCCTGGCGACTTCATTGGCTGCATCCAGCAGATCAGGAACTTCATCGATATAGGCGGCTACAAAACGCGTCAGCACGCCATTGGCATCCGCCTCCGGCAGTTGGATCGATGGGTGTAGATGAGGCAGTTTGCTTTCCAGCTGACGTGTCAGCAGGCCGGTCTCGGCTTCATGTTGTTGGGCTTTTTGGATCTGCTCGCGCAATGCGGCGGTGTTCATGAAAACTCCAGGAAACAAAGGCAATGAAATAGGGAAGACATAACTTAGCTGGCATCCAAAATCTGCTAAGACGCATTTGTCATAAATATTTCATCCTTGAGACGTCAAAGTTATATCGATGTGCCACCACTCCTCTGCATCCTTCTCCATTCGTGACCTAGAACGCAAGTCCCAGCTGTTTCAGATGATTTACGCCCTCACATTGCGAGGTAGCAGTCGCTGTCTATACTCGGGTTGGAATGGAGTTAGCTGATGACGTCCGACTGCACACGCAGCAAGACCCGGCGATTCAAGTTCGTAGTCTGAAAATGCCGCTCCCTTGCCGCAGGTGAAAGCCGGCGGGATAACAAGAACGATAAGGGGAACCCGCAATGATGCGACATCCACACGTCTGGATGGGCCTCCTGTTGTGGTCGATTTTCAGTCAGGCACAAGCGGCCTGGACTGTGAATATGGCGCCGGGAGCGACTGAAATCAGTCACGCAGTATTTGACCTGCACATGACCATTTTCTGGATCTGTGTAGTGATCGGCATCATCGTCTTCGGCGCCATGTTCTGGTCGATGATCCTCCACCGCCGCTCGACCGGGCAGGTGGCCGCAAAGTTTCATGAAAGCACTACCGTCGAAATCCTCTGGACCATCGTGCCCTTCATCATTTTGGTGGCCATGGCGGTACCGGCGACGGCGACCCTGATCAAGATGTACGACGCCAGTGAGCCGGATATCGATATCCAGGTCACCGGCTATCAGTGGAAGTGGCACTACAAATACCTGGGCCAGGACGTCGAGTTCTTCAGCAACCTGGCCACTCCCGCCGACCAGATTCACAACAAGGAAGCCAAGGGCGAGCACTACTTGCTCGAGGTCGACAAGCCGCTGGTGCTGCCGATCGGCGCCAAGGTGCGCTTCCTGGTGACCTCTGCCGACGTCATCCACTCCTGGTGGGTGCCGGCCTTCGCGGTCAAGCGCGATGCGATCCCGGGGTTCGTCAACGAAGCCTGGACCCGCGTCGACAAGCCCGGCCTCTATCGTGGCCAATGCGCCGAGTTGTGCGGCAAGGACCACGGCTTCATGCCGATCGTGGTCGAGGTCAAGGAAAAGGCCGATTACGAAAAATGGCTGGGCGAGCGCAAGGCCGAAGCTGCGCAACTCAAAGAACTGACCAGCAAGGAATGGACCCTCGACGAGCTCAAGGAGCGCGGCGACAAGGTCTATCACACCACTTGCGTGGCCTGTCACCAGGCCGAAGGCCAGGGCCTGCCGCCGATGTTCCCGGCGCTCAAGGGCTCGAAAATCGCCACCGGACCGATCAAGGATCACTTGGGCATTGTCTTCCACGGCAAGCCTGGCACCGCCATGGCGGCGTTCGGCAAGCAGCTGTCGGAAGTCGATATCGCAGCGGTCGTGACCTACGAACGTAACGCCTGGGGCAATAACAAGGGCGACATGGTCACGCCTAAAGAAGTGCTGGAGCTGAAACAGGCGGAAAGCAAATGACCCGGTCTATTGCGTACACCAGCAACCGGTCGGGGCTACGCGCCCCGGCCCGCCCAGCCCATCTGTTTGCAGGAGACAGGACATGACTGCTGTAATCGATGAACCTGTTCATACCCACACCGAGCACGCCCACGGCCCAGCCAAAGGCCTGATGCGCTGGGTGCTGACCACCAACCATAAGGATATCGGCACGCTGTACCTGTGGTTCGCGTTCTCCATGTTCCTCTTGGGCGGTTCGTTCGCGATGGTGATTCGCGCCGAACTGTTCCAGCCGGGATTGCAGATCGTCCAGCCGGAATTCTTTAACCAGATGACCACCATGCACGGTCTGGTGATGGTCTTCGGTGCGGTGATGCCGGCCTTCGTCGGCCTCGCCAACTGGATGGTCCCGCTGATGATCGGCGCGCCAGACATGGCGCTGCCGCGGATGAACAACTTCAGCTTCTGGCTGCTGCCGGCGGCGTTCCTGCTGTTGGTGTCGACCCTGTTCACCCCCGGTGGCGGGCCGAACTTCGGCTGGACGTTCTACGCGCCGCTATCCACGACCTATGCGCCGGAAAGCGTGACGTTCTTCATCTTCGCCATCCACTTGATGGGGATCAGTTCGATCATGGGCGCGATCAACGTGATCGCCACCATCCTCAACTTGCGCGCCCCCGGCATGACGTTGATGAAAATGCCGCTGTTCGTCTGGACCTGGCTGATCACCGCGTTCCTGCTGATCGCGGTGATGCCGGTACTGGCCGGTTGCGTGACGATGATGCTGATGGACATCCACTTCGGCACCAGCTTCTTCAGTGCTGCCGGTGGCGGTGATCCGGTGTTGTTCCAGCATGTGTTCTGGTTCTTCGGTCACCCGGAGGTGTACATCATGATCCTGCCGGCCTTCGGTGCCGTCAGTTCGATCATCCCGGCGTTCTCGCGCAAGCCGCTGTTTGGCTACACCTCGATGGTCTATGCCACGGCATCTATTGCGTTCCTGTCCTTTATCGTCTGGGCGCACCACATGTTCGTGGTGGGCATTCCGCTGGTGGGCGAGCTGTTCTTCATGTACGCCACGCTGCTGATTGCCGTGCCCACCGGGGTGAAGGTGTTCAACTGGGCCAGCACCATGTGGCAAGGCTCGCTGACCTTCGAGACACCGATGCTGTTTGCCGTGGCGTTCGTGATCCTGTTCTCCATCGGCGGCTTCTCCGGGTTGATGCTGGCCATCGCCCCGGCGGACTTCCAGTACCAGGACACCTACTTCGTGGTCGCGCATTTCCACTACGTGCTGGTGCCGGGGGCGATCTTCGGGATCTTCGCGTCAGCCTACTACTGGATGCCGAAATGGACCGGCCACATGTACGACGAAACCCTCGGCAAGCTGCACTTCTGGCTCTCGTTCATCGGCATGAACATGGCGTTCTTCCCGATGCACTTCGTGGGGCTGGCGGGTATGCCGCGGCGGATTCCGGACTACAACCTGCAATTCGCCGACTTCAACATGGTGTCGTCGATCGGCGCATTCATGTTCGGCGCCACGCAGATCTTCTTCCTGTTCATCGTGATCAAGACCATCCGTGGCGGCCCACCAGCACCGGCCAAACCGTGGGATGGCGCGGAAGGCCTGGAATGGAGCATCCCGTCACCGGCGCCGTACCACACGTTCACCACGCCGCCGGAAGTGAAATGAAACACCTCGGTCCTGTAGGAGCCGGCTTGCTGGCGATGAACGATTACGCGGTGCGCCTGACGCACCGCGGTGTTTGCATCGCCAGCAAGCCGGCTCCTACAGGGTTCGGTGTTGAGGGTTTGAATCATGGCTGATTCTGTTTCGATGAAAAAACTGGTCACCCGCCTGTTGCTGGTGGTGGTGGCGATGTTTATTTTCGGCTTTGCCCTGGTGCCGATCTACGACGTGATGTGCAAGGCGTTCGGCATCAACGGCAAGACCGCCGGGCAATACGAAGGCGAACAAACCGTCGATACCTCGCGGCAAGTCCGCGTGCAGTTTCTGTCGACCAACTCTGCTGACATGTCCTGGGATTTCTACCCCAAGAGCGATGAGTTGACGGCCAACCCAGGGGCGGTCAACGAGATGATCTTCATCGCCCACAACCCGACCGACCGGCCGATGAGCGCGCAAGCGGTGCCGAGCATCGCGCCGAGCAACGCGGCGGCGTATTTCCACAAAACCGAATGTTTCTGCTTTACCCAGCAAGTGCTGCAGCCCGGTCAACGGATCGAGATGCCGGTACGTTTCATCGTTGACCGCGACATGCCCAAGGAAGTGAAGCACCTGACGCTGTCCTACACGCTGTTCGATATCACCGCCCGACATCCACCGGTGGCTGTAAATACTGGCGGCTGAGCGTGCCCGATAAGGAGAACAATAAATGGCAACTCATGAGCACTATTACGTACCGGCCCAAAGCAAATGGCCGATCATCGCCACGGTCGGGATGTTCATCACCGTGTATGGCCTGGCCACCTGGTTCAACGATCTGAAAGCGGCGCGGCCGGAATCCCACGGCCCGTTGATCTTTTTCGTCGGCGGCCTGCTGCTGGCGTACATGCTGTTCGGCTGGTTCGGCACGGTGATCAAGGAAAGTCGCAGCGGTTTGTACAGCGCGCAGATGGATCGCTCGTTCCGCTGGGGCATGAGCTGGTTCATTTTCTCGGAGGTGATGTTCTTCATCGCCTTTTTCGGTGCGCTGTTTTACGTGCGCCACGTGTCCGGACCGGCACTTGGTGGCGAAGGCACCAAAGGCCTCGCCCACATGCTGTGGCCTGCCTTCCAGTGGACCTGGCCGCTGCTGAACAACCCGGACTCCAAACTCTTTGTGCCCCCGAAGGAAGTCATCAGCCCCTGGGGCCTGCCGTTGCTCAATACCGTGTTGCTGGTGAGTTCCAGCGTCACGATAACCATCGCCCACCACGCCTTGAGAAAAGGCCATCGCGGCGCGTTGAAAATCTGGCTGGCGATCACCGTGTTGCTGGGCTGCGCATTCCTCGGCTTCCAGGCCGAAGAGTACATCCACGCCTATCACGAACTGGGCCTGACTCTGGGTTCGGGCATCTATGGCGCGACGTTCTTCATGCTCACCGGATTCCACGGCGCCCACGTAACCATTGGCACCATCATTTTGTTTGTGATGCTGATGCGAATCCTGCGCGGACACTTCGATAACGAGCACCAATTCGGATTCGAGGCAGCGAGCTGGTATTGGCACTTCGTGGATGTCGTGTGGATCGGGTTGTTCATTTTCGTCTACGTGTTGTAGGAGCCAGCAAGCTGGCTCCTACAAGTTACCAAGGCGCAGTAGAGACTAACTGGCCGCTGAAAAAACCCCAGGCGATCAAGCCGACGGTAACAGCGGCCAGGGCAACACGGACACTCAAGGCAATGACGAGGCGGTTCGAGCTGCTGTCGTCCTTGACCAGAAAAAACAGGCCGCTGAACAGGCTGACAACCGTGGCAATCAGCATCAGGACGATGGCTGCTTTGAGCATGGTGGGACTCCGGGGGACAGGCGATGCACTTGAGTATAGCTATCGCGACCAATGACTTTCTGGCGACGCCATGAAGCGCTTTCGGCCGGGCATCGTGCCGACGCTGGTGGTCGCCCTCCTGCTGCCGCTGCTGGTGTCGCTCGGCTTCTGGCAACTGGGCCGTGGCGCAGAGAAAAGCGCGCTGCTGCACACCTACGCCGAACGCCGTGCCGCCGAACCGATGGCCAGCACCGAACTGCCACACACCGAGGATCCGGCCTTTCGCCGGGTTCGCCTGCACGGCCAGTTCGACGCCGCGCACAGTCTGCTGCTGGATAACCGTCAACGCGACGGCAAGGTTGGCGTCGAGCTGCTGCAACCGTTTCAGGATCAGGCGACCGGGCTCTGGCTGCTGGTCAATCGCGGCTGGCTGCCATGGCCGGACCGGCGCACGCCGCCGCAATTCACCACACCCGCCCAGGCATTGAGTCTCGATGCCTGGGTCTACGTTTCCCCCGGCGCGACGTTTCAATTACACGCTGACCCGGACAGCACAACCTGGCCGCAGCTGATCACAGCGGTCGAGCCGACCAAGCTCTGGTCCGCGTTGGGCCGTGAAGGGTTTGCCTACGAATTACGCGCAGAAAACAGCCTTGCGACCTACCGGGCCGACTGGCCGATCGTCGCCACAGGGCCGGAAAAACACATCGCTTATGCCGTGCAGTGGTTCGCCATGTCGATCGCCCTGCTCGGCCTTTTTATCTACCTCGGCTGGCACAACGCAAAGGAGAAACACCATGGGAGCGGCCATGAATCCACCCAGCATGTCTGAAGCGAAAACGCCGGCGAACCGGCGCAAGGGTCGCTTGCAGCTGTTACTGATCCTGCTCGTGGTGATCGGCCCGATGATCCTCGCCACCGGCATGTACAAACTGAATTTCTGGGTGCCGGAAGGCCGCAGCTATCACGGCGAACTGATCGGCAACGGCCAGACCCGCGCCGACCTTGGCGTGCAGGCGCAGGAAGAGCGCTGGCAACTACTGGTCACGGCACCGAAGGCGTGTGCGGTGGACTGCCAGCAACTGGTGTACCTAGCCCGGCAAATCCAGATCGGCCTCGGTCGCGACGCGTCCCGCGCCAGTCATGCCATCGCCACCGCGCAGCCGCTGAACAGCGATTACGAGACTAAACTTCAACGCGAGTACCCGCAGTTGCAGCGGTATTCCCTGGACCTGCCGACCTACACCAAAGGCGCTCAGAGCAATGACACGCCGCACCTGTGGATCATCGACCCCCACGGCAATCTGGTGCTGCGCTACGACCCGACGGTGAAGGGCAAGGACTTGCTCAACGACCTGCGCCATCTGCTGAAACTGTCGAACATCGGATAAGGGCATCGTCATGGCCAAACCTGGATTTCGCCTCGCGCTGTTTGCCACCTTGCTGGCACTGATTGTGGTGCTGCTCGGCGCCTACACGCGCCTGACCCACGCCGGTCTCGGCTGCCCGGACTGGCCGGGCTGCTACGGCTTTATCAGCGTGCCGAAAAGCGAAGCCCAGCTGGCGCATGCCGAACTGCACTTTCCCGATGCGCCTGTCGAAGCGCACAAGGGCTGGAACGAGATGGTCCACCGTTACTTCGCCGGCACGCTGGGGCTGTTGATCTCGGTGCTGGCCGGTCGCGCGTGGGTGCATCGTCGTCATCCGGGGCAACCGGTGAAGCTGCCGTTGTTTCTGTTGGCGGTGGTGATTGCCCAAGCAGCGTTCGGCATGTGGACGGTGACGCTCAAGCTTTGGCCGCAAGTGGTGACGGGGCATTTGCTCGGCGGGTTCGCGACGTTGAGCCTGTTGTTTCTGCTGACCCTGCGCCTGTCCGGCGTGCTGCCTGCGCTGACCGTGCCCCGGCGCTTGCAGTACTGGGCGACGGCCGGGTTGTTGCTGGTCATTCTGCAAATCGCCCTCGGCGGATGGGTCAGCTCCAACTACGCGGCGGTGGCCTGCATCGACTTCCCGACCTGCCACGGGCAATGGCTGCCACCGGCGGACTTCGCCAACGGCTTTCACCTGACCCAACACATCGGCCCCAATTACCTGGGCGGGCAGCTCGACAGCGATGCTCGCACGGCGATTCACCTGACTCACCGTATCGGCGCGCTGTTGGTGACAGTGGTGCTGCTCGGCCTTGCATGGCAACTGAAAGTCGTCGGCATGACGCGCCTGGCCGGGCTGGTGCTGATTGCCCTCGCCGCACAAATCACCCTCGGTATCAGCAACGTGCTGTTCCACCTGCCGCTGCCGGTGGCCGTCGCGCATAACGCCGGTGGTGCAGCGCTGCTGCTGACGATGGTGCTGGTCAATTATCACGCGCGAACCAGTCTGGTTCGGGTCAAACAACCGACACGCTGGCGGTTCAGCCCGCGTAAACATTCAGCCGGGCCCATAACAATAAAAGGAGAGATGCCATGGCGACTCTGATCGGCGCACGTCACAACCAGGCGATCTGGCGTGACTACCTGGAGCTGACCAAGCCGAAAGTGGTGGTGCTGATGCTCATCACCTCGCTGGTCGGCATGTTCCTCGCGACCCGCGCCGGGGTGCCATGGACCGTGCTGGTGTTCGGTAATCTGGGGATCGCCTTGTGTGCCGGCGGTGCGGCGGCGGTGAATCATGTGGTGGACCGACGCATCGACGCGGTGATGGCCCGAACCCACAAACGCCCCTTGGCCGAAGGCCGGGTCTCACCGACGGCGGCGCTGACGTTCGCATTGGTGCTGGCGGTGCTGGGCCAGGCGTTGCTGCTGGCCTTCACCAACCCGCTGACCGCTTGGCTGACCCTCGCCTCCTTGCTCGGTTACGCGGTGGTCTACACCGGTTTCCTCAAACGCGCGACGCCGCAGAACATTGTCATCGGCGGCCTCGCCGGTGCCGCCCCGCCGCTGCTCGGCTGGACCGCCGCCACCGGCCACATCAGCGCCGAACCGTTGTTGCTGGTGCTGATCATCTTCGCCTGGACCCCGCCGCACTTCTGGGCGCTGGCGATTCACCGCAAAGAGGAATACGCCAAGGCCGACATTCCGATGCTGCCGGTAACCCACGGCGAGCACTACACCAAGATTCACATCCTGCTCTATACCTTCGCGCTGCTGGCCGTGAGCCTGATGCCGTATGTGATCCACATGAGCGGCATGCTTTACCTGATTTGTGCGTTGGGACTGGGCGCAAGGTTTCTGCAATGGGCCGTGGTGCTGTACCGTGGCACTCGACCGCACGCGGCGATCAACACGTTCAAGTACTCTATTTACTACTTGTTCCTGTTGTTTATCGCGCTGCTCGTAGACCACTACCTACTGTTGAACCTATGACTCGAACCCAGAAAACCGTCTTCATCCTTGTTGCCCTGATCGCACTGGTTCTGGGCCTGACCATCAATAAAGTGCTGTCCGGCAAAGGCCAGGGCGACCCGACCGCGTTGATCGACGCCGGGATCATCCTGTTGCCACAAAGCCGTAATCTGCCGGACGTGACGATGACCGATCAGGACGGCAAACCGGTGGCGGTCAACGCGCTGAAAGACAAGTGGAGCCTGCTGTTCTTCGGCTACACCTTCTGCCCGGACATCTGCCCCACCACCCTCGCCCAACTGCGCCAGATCAAGAGCGAACTGCCGCCGGAGGCTGTGGATAAATTGCAGATCGTGCTGGTCAGCGTCGACCCGAACCGCGACACGCCAAAGCAGCTCAAGCAATACCTGGGCTACTTTGATCCGCAGTTCCAGGGCCTGACGGCGACGTCGGTGGAAGACATTCAGAAACTGGCCAACGCGGTGAGCATTCCGTTCATTCCGGCGGACACCAGCAAACCGAACTACACGGTTGATCACAGCGGCAACCTGGCGGTGATCGGGCCGGACGGGACACAGCGCGGGTTTATCCGGGCGCCGTTGAACAACGCGAAGCTGGTGGCGCAATTGCCCGTAATGCTCAACCGTAAATAAACCCCACGTCCTTGTAGGAGCCAGGCTTGCCGGCGAAGGCGATCTCTCGGACGCCTTCGCCGGCAAGCCTGGCTCCTACAGGGGGCGTGTGTTTCGGGCAAAAAAAATGGGGCGCATTGAATGCGCCCCATTTTTCGTTACAGCGTCAGATCAGAACGCCGGCACCACAGCGCCTTTGTACTTCTCGAGAATGAAGGCTTTCACTTCCGGGCTGTGCAGCGCGGCAACCAGTTTCTTCATGTCTTCGCTGTCCTTGTCGTCCGGGCGGGCAACGAGGATGTTCACGTACGGCGAGTCGCTGCCTTCGATGACCAGAGCATCCTTGGCCGGATCGAGCTTGGCTTCCAGCGCATAGTTAGTGTTGATCAGCGCCAGGTCGACCTGGGTCAGCACGCGCGGGATGGTTGCGGCTTCCAGTTCGCGGAATTTCAGGTCCTTGGCGTTCTCGGTGATGTCCTTGACGGTCGACAGGATGTTGTTCGAATCCTTCAACTTGATCAGGCCAGCCTTGGCCAGCAGCAGCAAAGCGCGGCCGCCGTTGGTGGCGTCGTTCGGGATCACCACGGTGGCGCCGCCCGGCAGTTCGGTCAGTGCCTTGTACTTGCTGGAATAAGCACCCAGCGGTTCCAGGTGCACACCGGCTACGGAAACCAGATTAGTGCCCTTGGCCTTGTTGAACTCATCGAGGTACGGCTGGTGCTGGAAGAAGTTGGCGTCCAGACGCTTTTCCGCCACTTGCACGTTCGGCTGAATGTAATCGGTGAAGACTTTGACCTTCAGGTCCACGCCTTCTTTGGCCAGGGCCGGTTTCACGAATTCGAGGATTTCTGCGTGCGGGACCGGGGTGGCCGCAACGGTCAGGGTGTCGGCGTGGGCAGAAAAGGCTGCAACGGCAGCGAACGCGACGAGTAGTTTTTTCATTCAGCTAACTCCTTGTGAATATCCGCTTGCGGCGCCTGTTTGCGGCGCCCGCCAGCGAATGGCCTGCTCATAAATTATTTGCGCGAGAAGTGTACGACCAACTTGTCGCCAACCGTTTGCAGCACTTGAACCAACACCAGCAGCAACACCACCGTGACGACCATCACGTCAGTCTGGAAACGCTGGTATCCGAAACGGATCGCCAGGTCACCCAGACCACCGGCGCCAACCACACCGGCCATCGCCGTGTAGGACACCAGTGTAATAGCTGTCACCGTAATCGCCGCGAAGATGCCCGGGCGGGCTTCCGGCAGCAAGGCGTTGGTGATGATCTGACGTGTCGTCGCGCCCATGGCCTGGGTCGCTTCGATGATGCCGCGATCCACTTCACGCAAGGCGGTTTCCACCAGACGCGCGAAGAACGGCGTGGCACCGACCACCAGCGGCGGAATCGCACCGGCGACACCCAGCGAAGTGCCGGTGATCAACACGGTGAACGGGATCATCACAATTAGCAAAATGATGAAGGGCAATGAACGCAGGATGTTCACCACCAGCGACAACATCGCGTATACGCCTTTGGCTTCCAGCAACTGACGCGGGCTGCAGAGAAACAACAGCACGCCCAGCGGCAGGCCCAGCAAAACGGTGAACAGCAGCGAACCGCCGAGCATCAGCAGGGTGTCGCCGGTGGCCAGCCAGATTTCGAACCAATCGATGTTGGCGAAAAACGTTGTCAGAGCTTCCATTAACGAAGCACCTCCATATGAACGTCAGCCGCGGTGAAGCGGGCAAACGCCGCCTCCATGTCGCCGCCGGTGACCGCCAGGGTCAGTTGCCCATAGGGGATGTCTTTGATGCGATCGATACGGCCGGCCAGAATGCTGTAGTCCACGCCCGTTTCCCGAGCGACGGTTCCCAGCAACGGCGCGTAGGTCGCTTCGCCCTGGAAGGTCAGACGCACGATACGGCCCGGCACGTGAGCAAAGTCGTCGCGCTGTTCGCTTTCGTCGATCTGCTCGTCTTCTTGCACGAAGCGTTTAGTAGTCGGGTGTTTCGGGTGCAGGAACACCTCAGCGACCGAACCTTGCTCGACGATCACGCCAGCGTCCATCACGGCCACCTGGTCGCACACGCGACGGATCACATCCATCTCGTGGGTGATCAGGACAATGGTCAGTTTCAGTTCGCGGTTGATCTCGGCCAGCAATTGCAGGACCGACGCCGTGGTCTGCGGGTCCAGTGCACTGGTGGCTTCATCGCACAGCAGGATTTTCGGCTTGGTCGCCAGTGCGCGGGCAATGCCGACACGCTGCTTCTGGCCGCCCGACAACTGCGCCGGGTACTTTTTGGCGTGGTCGGACAAACCTACCCGCGCCAGCAACTCGGCGACACGCTGGTCGATCTCGCCACGCGACAGTTCACCGGCGAGGGTCAGCGGCAGTGCGACGTTGTCGGCCACGGTCTTGGAAGCCAGCAAGTTGAAGTGCTGGAAAATCATCCCGACCTGCTGACGGAAGCGCCGCAAGCCGCTGGCGTCGAGCGCGGTGACTTCTTCGCCGTCGACGATGATCTTGCCGCCACTGGAGTTCTCCAGGCGATTGATCAGACGCAGCAGGGTACTTTTTCCCGCACCGGAATGACCGATCAGGCCGAAAACCTGACCGTTCTCAATCGACAGACTGGTCGGGTGCAGGGCGGGAATATCCTTACCGGCGACGCGGTAGGTTTTGTGGACGTTTTGAAACTCGATCACGTAGCGAACCTTGTGGGGCGCGTTGAATAAGGATCAGCGGTTAGCCGGGCGCGCATTTTAGCCTGTCCGTATAGAGGTTATTAGCATTTATTCCGCATTCAACCTTTCATTTGGCAATAACGAACGCGCGGCAGACGCCTTCGCGAGCGGGCTCGCTCCCACAGGAACAGCAACTAACCTGTGGGAGCGAGCCTGCTCGCGATGCTTTTTAGGGTTTGCGCGGGCTCAAGACCATCTGCGCCGGAACATTGCGCAGGATCTGCTTCTCCAGATTCAGGTCAAACCCCGAATCCAGCTTCTTTACCCGCTTGGTCAATAACGTCGCCAGCCACGGGTAGTCCTGCGTGCGTGGCGCCTGAATGCTCACGTCACATTGGTAATTCACCACATCAGCCGCGATCGCATCCAGTTGCCGGCGAAGTTTGCTCATATCGGTGAGGTTCAACGCGACGGTGGTGCTTTCAGCGGTCGGATCAATCACTTTTGCCTGAGGTTTTGCCTCGGCAGCCAACAGCGCCGCTTCAGCTTTGTCGAGCTCTGCCTTGCGTGCGTTGACGATGGCGTTGTTGACCCCACCGGTTAACGCCGGCGCCTTGGGCATCAACGCCCGCGCACGGCTCAGTGCGGTCGCCGCAGCATTCACATCGCCTTTTTGCAGCACGATCTGGCTGCGTTGCAGATAGGCTTCGGCAAGTTGCCGCTGGTATTGCACAAGGGACGGGTCGTTTGGCGACTCAGCCTGCAAGGCAGCCAATTGATCTTCGGCAGTGGCCAGTTCGCTGCTGGCGAGGTTTTGCTCGAGCTGTGCGATGGCCGTGGCCCGCGCATCAGTGGCCTCGGTGGCCGCCGGTGGCGTGCTTTGGCATGCACCCAGTAGCAGCGAAAATGCGACAAGGAGCAGATAACGGGAGGCGAACGGCTTCATTCCTGCGACTCTCTATTTGCGCAAAAAACGAGCAAGTCTACACCCCTCGACGGGGCAGGACAAAACTCAGCAGAAACAGTGCGGCGGCCGTCACAACAATCGATGGGCCCGCCGGGGTGTCCTTGAACCAGGACAACGCCAACCCGCCACACACGGCGAGCATGCCCAGCAGGCTCGCGCCCAGCGCCATCTGTTCCGGCGACTTGGCGTGACGTTGTGCCGCAGCCGCAGGGATGATCAACAGCGACGTAATCAGCAACACACCGACGATTTTCATCGCCACCGCGATCACCACGGCGATCAGCAACATCAAGGTCAGGCGCAGCGCCGGCACGGGCAGACCTTCCACCCTCGCCAGCTCTTCATGCACTGTGATCGCCAGCAATGGCCGCCACAATGTCACCAGCAAGGCCATGACAGCGGCGCTGCCACCGAGAATCCAGGCCAGATCGGTCGGGCTGATCGCCAGCAAGTCGCCGAACAGATAGGCCATCAGGTCGATCCGCACTTCGTGCATGAAGCTTAGTACGACAAGGCCCAAAGAGAGCGTGCTCGGTGCGAGAATTCCCAAAAGCGTGTCGGACGCCAGCGGCTGACGCTGTTGCAAGGTCACCAGCAACACGGCCAACAGCAAACAGCCGACAGTGACCGCCACCGTCGGGCTGACATCCAGCAGGAAGCCCAGCGCCACGCCGAGCAAGGCGGCGTGGGACAGGGTGTCGCCGAAATAGGCCATGCGCCGCCAGACCACGAACGAACCCAACGGGCCCGCCACCAGCGCCAGAGCCAGACCTGCAAGCAGGGCGTAGAGCAGAAAATCAGCCATGCTTGCAGCTATCTCCGTGAACGTGAGGTTGGGCCGACGGGGCCGCGCTGACGACCGAACCATGCAGATCATGGGCGTGGTCGTGATGGTGGTGATAAATCGCCAGGCTTTGTGCGTTCTTTCCGAACAGCTCGACGAAAGCGGGATCACCGCTGACTTGCTCGGGATGGCCGGAACAGCAGACGTGACGGTTGAGGCACACCACTTGATCGGTGGTGCTCATGACCAGATGCAAATCGTGGGAAACCATCAACACGCCGCAGCCGTGACGATCACGCAGACGGGTGATCAGGCTGTACAGCTCGGCCTGACCGGCCACGTCGACGCCTTGCACCGGCTCATCAAGGACCAGCAGTTCCGGCTCGCGCAATAGCGCCCGAGCCAGCAGCACGCGCTGCATTTCACCGCCGGAAACACTTTGCACCGGGCTGTCGATCACCTGTTCGGCGCCGACCTCCTTGAGGGCCGCCAAGGCGCGAGCACGGTCCACGCCGGGCACCAGACGCAGAAAGCGCAGCACCGACAGCGGCAGCGTCGGATCGACATGAAGTTTTTGCGGCATGTAGCCAACGCGCAGTTTCGGCTTGCGCCACACGCTGCCGCTGTCCGGCTTCAACAGACCGAGCACCGCCCGCACAAGGGTGGTCTTGCCGGCGCCATTGGGGCCGATCAGGGTGACGATCTGCCCCGGCTCGACGCTCAGCTCAATGTTATCCAGCACGCTTTGCCCGGCAAATGTGACGGCAACTTGCTCAAGGCGGATCAACGCGTTGCTCATCAAGCCCCCTGGCAACCCGAGCAGAGGCCGACCACTTCGACCGTCTGACCTTCGACAACGAACCCGACATCCTTGGCGCTGGTGATAATCGCGTCACTGATGGATTTTTGTTCAAGCTCGATGGCGGCATGGCATTCGCGGCAGATCAGGAACTGGCCCTGGTGCGCGTGTTCCGGGTGATTGCAGCCGACGAAGGCGTTCAGCGAGGAGATGCGGTGCACAAGGCCGTTTTCCAGCAGGAAATCCAGCGCGCGGTACACGGTCGGCGGCGCAGCGCGGCGGCCGTCCTGCTCGCTGAGTACCGCAAGAATGTCGTAGGCACCCAGCGGTTTATGGCTTTGCCACACCAGTTCCAGCACCCGCCGGCGCAGGGCGGTCAGGCGCAAACCTTGCCGAGCGCACAGGGCATCGGCCTCAGACAGTGCGCTATGCACGCAATGAGAGTGGTCGTGGGGACGGCTGGCAATCGGTGTTTTAGGCATGAGCGGCGACGAGTTTTGTGAGAGACGTTATTATGTTACCCGTTCTCGCCTCTTTGAGTGGTCATCGTGTCCCGACTTTTTTCTATCTTTGTCGCATTTGTCGCCAGTTTTCTGTTGATCGGTTCTGCTCAGGCCGAAGTCAAAGTCCTCACCAGCATCAAGCCGCTGCAGCTGATTGCCGCTGCGGTGCAGGACGGTGTGGCGATTCCGGAAGTGCTGCTGCCGCCGGGAGCCTCGCCGCATAACTATGCGTTGCGCCCGTCCGACGTACGGAAGGTGCAATCGGTGGACCTGGTTTACTGGATCGGACCGGACATGGAAGGTTTCCTGCCTCGTGTGCTGAACGGTCGTACGCTGCCGAGCGTTGCCGTGCAGGATCTGCCTGGGCTGAAATTGCGTCGTTTCGCCGAAGACAGTCACTCCCACGCCGAAGAAGCCGACGAGCATGATCACGATCACCGTCCGGGCAGCCTGGATGCGCATCTGTGGTTATCGCCGATCAACGCTCGCGTGATCGCGACGAAAATGGCCGCTGATTTGAGCGCTGCCGATCCGGCCAACGCAGCGCGCTATCAGAGCAATCTGAAGGCGTTCGATGAACGTCTCGACGCGCTGGACCTGCGCTTGAAGGCACGACTGGCGGGCATCGCGGGCAAACCGTACTTTGTGTTCCATGAAGCATTCGACTACTTCGAAGAGGCTTACGGCCTGAAGCACGCTGGGGTATTCAGCGTCGCCGCCGAAGTCCAGCCGGGCGCCCAGCACGTGTCGGCAATGCGCACGCGGTTGCAGGAAGTGGGCAAGACCTGTGTGTTCAGCGAGCCGCCGTTGCGGCCGCGACTGGCGGAAACACTGGTGGCGGGTTTGCCGGTGAAACTGGCGGAGCTGGATGCTTTGGGTGGGTACACGCCGGCGACTGCTCAGGGGTATGAGCAGGTGCTGGAGAAGTTGGGGAATGATTTGGCGGGGTGTCTGGAGTCGTTGTAATTCCAGAATTGCGGCGCCCCATTCGCGGGCAAGCCTTGCTCCTACAGGATTTGTGTCGTTCACAATATTGTGAGATCGACGCCAACTTGTAGGAGCGAGGCTTGCCCGCGAAGCTTTTAGAGGGCGAAAGGCAACGGCGTGTTGACCTTCTGCCGCTGCGCCAACCGCTGCTGAAACTCCATCGGGTCGTGAATCAACACGTCCTGCCCGGCGAAAGACTCCGCGGCAATCAATCGCGACAGCCAGAACCGCACACACGCCACGCGCAGCATGGTCGGCCACAACTCCGCCTCGGCAGCAGTGAATGGCCGCAACGCTGCATACGCCCCCAGCAACGCCCGCGCCCGCGGTCCGTCAATCAGCCCGTCGTCATCCGAACACCAGTCATTCAAGGCAATCGCTACGTCGTAGAGCATCGGCCCCGAGCACGCGTTGTAGAAGTCGATCAACCCGGTCAGGTGCGTGCCTTCGAACATCGCGTTATCGCGGAACAGATCCGCGTGGATGTTGGCCCGTGGCAACGCCAGAATTTTCTCTTTTTGCTGTGTGATTTCATCCAGCGCCCGTTGCAGCAGATCACTCTGCTCGGCATTCAGGTGCGACAACAGTTGCGTGCCCTCTTCCAGCATCCAGTCCAGGCCGCGATCGGTTTTGCGCTTGATCATGTTGGCCTGGGTCGCCAGGTGCAGATGGCCGAGCAACTCGCCCACCTGAGCGCAATGTTGCGCGTTGGCTTCCTTGATGTGCTTGCCCGCCAGACGCGGTTGCAGCAGCGCAGGCTTGCCGGCCAGCTCGCGCAGGGCGACGCCATCGGTGGTGCGCAAGGCGTAAGGCACCGGCAGGTCGGCTTCATGCAGCACGTCCAGCAGCTCGATGAAGAACGGCATCTCCTGAACCGGACCGCGCTCGACCAGGGTCAGGACAAATTCGCCCTGCTCCAGGCTGATAAAGAAGTTGGTGTTTTCGCTACCGGCAGCAATCCCCTGAAAATCAAGCAGGCGGCCGAGCCCGTAAGGGGCGAGAAAGGTTTCCAGCTCAGGCCGAGCCAGCGGGGTGAACACAGACATGTTTTAACTGCCAGTACGGGCGCCGCAAATGGCGGCACCGATTAAAATTAAGGACGACTTACCACTTAAATATTTCCCACGCCGGGATCAGCATATCCGGGTAGTCCGAGCGAATGAAGTTACCTTCCGAGCCATCCGCGCGCACCAGGAAATAAGGTTTGCCACCTTTCGGCGTGACCTTGATGGCATACAGAAAACCATTTTGCCGATATTCCTGAATGGTTTTATCCCCTTCCGTGCGGATCGTGACATCCGGGTCTGGCGAAGGTGCGTCATCCGCCGCCATCACGGCCAATGGTGCAATTGCAAACAAGCCAGCCAGCAACAGGCGATTTAGTGTGCGCATGATAACCTTGTCCCTTTGTCGTCAACGGTCCCGCTATTCTAGCGCCGGACCCGCCGAAAAGGTTGATCCTGCTCATGAGCCAAGCCCCCCTCGTCCTGGTGGACGGTTCTTCTTACCTGTACCGCGCCTTTCACGCCCTGCCGCCGCTGACCACTTCCAAAGGTCTGCCGACCGGAGCGGTCAAAGGCGTGCTGAACATGCTCAAGAGTCTGCGCAAGCAGTACCCGGACAGTCCGTTCGCCGTGGTGTTCGACGCCAAGGGTGGGACGTTTCGCGATGACATGTACGCCGAATACAAGGCCAATCGCCCGAGCATGCCCGACGACATGCGCGTACAGATCGAGCCGCTGCACCAAAGCGTGATCGCGCTGGGCTTCCCGCTGCTGTGCGTCGAAGGCGTCGAGGCCGATGACGTGATCGGCACCCTGGCCCGCAGCAGCGCGGCGGCCGACCGCCCGGTGATCATCTCCACCGGCGACAAGGACATGGCGCAACTGGTCGACGGCCACATTACCTTGGTCAACACCATGACCGGTAGCAGCATGGACGTGGAGGGCGTGAAGGAGAAATTCGGCGTCGCTCCCGAGCAGATCATCGATTATCTGGCACTGATGGGCGATTCTTCCGACAACATTCCGGGCGTTCCAGGCATTGGTCCGAAGACGGCTTCCGGCCTGCTCGTAGGCGTAAACGGCGGCCTGACCGAACTGTATGCACAGCTCGACATCGTCCCGACCCTGCCGATTCGCGGTGCGAAAACCCTGCCGGCCAAGCTCGAAGAGCACAAGGAGATGGCCTTCCTCTCCTATCAGTTGGCGACGATCAAGATCGACGTGCCGCTGGACATCGGCCTTGATGACCTGCAAATGGGCAAGCCGGATCACGACAAGCTCGCCGAGCTCTACACCCTGCTCGAGTTCAAAAGCTGGTTTGAAGAAAACCAGCGCGACGCCAAGCGCTCCGGCCAGGAAGTCACCGCACCGGTGGCTGAGGAAGCCGCCGTCGAGAGCGAGCTCAAATACACCACGATCCTCACTCAGGCCGATTTTGACCTGTGGCTGAAGAAGCTCAACGACGCCAAGCTGATCGCCTTCGATACCGAAACCACCGGCATCGATGCGCAGCAGGCGCAACTGGTCGGCCTGTCGTTCGCCGTACAGGCCAACGAAGCGGCCTACATTCCACTGACCCATTCCTACATGGGCGTACCGGATCAGCTGGATCGCGACACCGTGCTGCGCGCACTGAAACCGATTCTGGAAGACCCGAACAAACTCAAGGTCGGCCAGCACGCCAAGTTCGACATGAACATCCTGGCCAACTGCGCCATCGGTGGCGATCAGAGCTGCGGCATCACCGTGCAAGGCATCGCCTTCGACACCATGCTCGAATCCTACGTCCTGGACTCGACCGCGACCCGCCACGACATGGACAGCCTGGCGCTCAAGTACCTGAATCACACCACCACCAGCTTCCAGGACATCGCCGGCAAAGGCGCCAAGCAGCTGACCTTTGACCAGATCTCCCTGGAACTGGCGGGACCGTACGCCGCCGAAGACGCCGACGTAACGCTGCGCCTGCATCAAACCCTGCAGGAAAAGCTCAACGCGATTCCGAGCCTGAGCAAAGTCCTGAGCGACATCGAAATGCCGCTGGTGCCGGTGCTCGCACGGATCGAGCGTCAGGGCGCGCTGGTCGACGCCAACCTGCTGGGCATCCAGAGCGTGGAGCTGGGCGAGAAGATGGTCGCGCTGGAGCGTGAGGCGTTTGCCATTGCCGGTGAGGAATTCAACCTCGGTTCGCCGAAGCAATTGGGCGTGATCCTGTACGAAAAACTCGGCTTGCCGATCCTCAGCAAAACCGCCAAGGGTCAGGCGTCCACTGCCGAAGCGGTGCTGGCGGAACTGGCCGAGCAGGATTACCCGCTGCCCAAAGTGCTGATGCAGTACCGCTCGATGAGCAAACTGAAAAGCACCTACACCGACCGCCTGCCGGAGCAAATCAACCCGCGCACCGGGCGGATTCACACGTCTTATCATCAGGCTGTCGCGGCGACCGGGCGCTTGTCGTCCAGCGATCCGAACCTGCAGAACATTCCGATCCGCACCGCCGAAGGTCGGCGGATCCGTCAGGCGTTCGTGGCGCCCAAAGGCTACAAGCTGCTGGCCGCCGACTACTCGCAAATCGAACTGCGCATCATGGCTCACCTGGCCAAGGACGAAGGTTTGCTGCACGCCTTCCGCAATGACCTGGACGTGCACAAAGCCACGGCCGCCGAGGTTTTCGGCGTCGAGCTGACAGAGGTCACCACTGATCAGCGTCGTAGCGCCAAAGCCATCAACTTCGGTTTGATCTACGGCATGAGCGCGTTTGGCCTGGCCAAGCAGATCGGCGTGGACCGCAAACAGTCCCAGGCGTACATCGACCGCTATTTCGCCCGCTACCCAGGCGTCCTGGAATACATGGAGCGCACCCGCGCCCAGGCGGCCGAGCAAGGTTTTGTCGAGACCATCTTCGGTCGTCGTCTGTACCTGCCGGAAATCAACGCGAAAAACCCGGCCCTGCGCAAAGGCGCCGAACGCACCGCGATCAACGCACCGATGCAAGGCACTGCGGCAGACATCATCAAGAAAGCCATGGTGGCTGTGGATAACTGGCTGACGTCGTCAGGCCTCGACGCCAAAGTCATCCTGCAGGTGCACGATGAATTGGTGCTTGAGGTGCGTGAAGACCTGGTCGATCAGGTTCGCGAGGAAATTCGCGTGCACATGAGCGACGCTGCGAAGCTGGATGTACCGCTTCTGGTCGAGGTGGGTGTGGGAAATAACTGGGATGAGGCTCACTGATCCACTGTAGGAGCGAGCCTGCTCGCGATGTGCTGACAAGCAACGCGTTGATTCAGGATGAACGCGTTATCGTTAACGACCATCGCGAGCAGGCTCGCTCCTACAGGGTATTTCACTGCGGCATAGTGTCGCGATGAAGGGGCTTATTTCTGATAGCGATCCGACTTATTTCAAATGGTTTTGGAAACACCGGAACTAAACCTGTGAAGCGCCACTCAGAGTTACTGAATGGCTGGTGAAGCCCTTCGATGCTCCTATGTTGTGTTAAGTGTTGGCAGATAATCTGGACCCCGCCCTAGCGGTCCGGAACTTGAACCCCGGAACTTCCCCCTCCCCATAAGAAGTCCGGGGTTTTTTTTGCCTGCGATTTATTGCTCGACGGGTTCAGCGCCCTTGTCCGCCAGCTCCATCCAGCCTGCCAGTACTGTGTAGGCCTCTTCCAGACCGAGGCGTTTTGGCGCCGAGAACAGCTGAATGGTGATCGCATCGCCCCAGCCTTTGCGGATATCCGACTGCACCTTGAGCAGGACGTTCTTCGCTGCGCCGTAGGTCAATTTGTCCGCTTTGGTCAGCAAAATGTGCATCGGCATGCCGCTGGCCACGGCCCAATCAAGCATCAACAGGTCGAAGTCCGTCATTGGATGACGGATGTCCATCATCAGAATCAGACCTTTCAAACTCTCGCGACCACCCAGATAAGCTTCCAGGTGACGCTGCCAGTGCAGCTTCAACGGGATAGGTACTTTCGCGTAACCGTACCCCGGCAGGTCGACCAGACGCCGATCATCGTCTAGCTTGAAGAAGTTCAAGAGTTGCGTGCGACCCGGAGTTTTCGAGGTCCGCGCCAGGCTGGCATGCGTCAGGGTGTTCAAAGCGCTGGATTTACCGGCGTTGGAACGCCCGGCGAAGGCCACTTCGAAGCCTTCGTCGTCGGGACATTGATCGACTTTGGCAGCGCTGAGCATGAAGGTGGACTGTTGGCACAGGCCGAGGATGGGGTTCTTGAGTTGCATGGGATTTCCGATGTGGGCGGCGCCGGGAATGGACGCGGCAAGCGGTGTCGTTTCCGTTTCAGTGACGCCAGTATATAATGCCGCAGATTTTGTGTGCGCTTTGTCCCAGCGTAGGATGAAGTTCACGAGAGCGATTGACCTTGATTGCGCATTAGAACGCAGAACGCTCTCAACCCTGAAAAGGTCGTTTTATGACGAAATGGCTGCTAGCTGCCGGTGTCTTGATACCGCTTTACAGCGCTCAGGCTACACAGGATCCGGAAGCTGTGTACAACCGTGTTTGTGGTGCCTGTCATTCCGGCCAACTACCCATGGCGCCCAAAAAGGGCGATCAGGAAGCTTGGACGCCGAGGTTGGCGAAAGGTATGGAGACGCTGGTGCAACACGTGACCCAGGGTTTCAAGGCGATGCCGCCGCGTGGTTTGTGCATGGACTGCAGTGCCGAGGATTACCAAGTCATCATCCAGTGGATGAGCGAGTGATCCCGGTCCATAACTCTTTAACCCTTAGCCGTAGTTGGATTAGCTGATGAACAAATTGATCGTGAGTCTGCTGTTGACCGTGGGCATCTCCGGCATGGCCCATGCTGCAGGTGAGGCAGTACAACCGGGTGATGCAAAAGCCGGTCAGGCCAAAGCCGCCGTATGTGGCGCCTGCCACGGCCCGGATGGCAACAGCATGGCGCCAAACTTTCCAAAACTGGCGGGGCAAGGTGAACGCTACCTGACCAAGCAATTGCACGACATCAAGTCGGGCAAGCGCACCGTTCTGGAAATGACCGGCCTGCTGACCAACCTGAGCGATCAGGACCTGGCTGATATTTCCGCCTACTTCGCCAGTCAGAAAGGCAGCGTTGGCGCCGCCGACCCGAAAGTCGTGGCTCGCGGTGAAGCACTGTTCCGTGGTGGCGACCTGGCCAAGGGCCTTCCATCCTGCACCGGTTGCCACTCGCCAAATGGCGCGGGCAATGCCGCCGCCGGTTTCCCGCACCTGGGTGGCCAGCACGCTCAATACGTCGCCAAGCAACTGACCGATTTCCGCAAGGAAGAAGGCGGTCGCAACAACGACGGCGACACCAAAACCATGCAGACCATTGCCAAAAAGCTGAGCGACGAAGACATCGCAGCGGTGTCCAGCTACATTCAAGGCCTGCACTAAGACGGCGAAGCGGGCGCCGCGCGGGATGTACATCTCCTGCAACGTTAACGCTCTATTAATCCGTCGCAGCAAGTATAAAAAGGGTGGCTCAGGCCGCCCTTTTTTGTGCCTGCTGCCGTTACACTACAGAACTCAAGCCCGCCATGACCTGTCTGAAAACAGGTCGCGCGAGGCGACCCAAATTGTCCAGGAGTAAAGCATGCGTAATCTGATCATCAGCGCCGCACTCGTCGCTGCCAGCCTGTTCGGCATGACTGCCCAAGCCGCCGAAGCCCCCGCCGCCCCTTATGTCGAACTGAGCAACCCGGTTCCGGTTGCAGTGCCTGGCAAGATCGAAGTGGTGGAGCTGTTCTGGTACGGCTGCCCGCATTGCTACGCGTTCGAGCCAGTGATCAATCCCTGGGTCGAGAAGCTGCCGTCCGACGTGAATTTCGTGCGTATTCCTGCAATGTTCGGCGGCCCGTGGGATGCACACGGCCAGATGTTCCTGACCCTGGAAGCCATGGGCGTCGAGAGCAAGGTTCACGCTGCAGTGTTCAACGCGATTCAGAAAGAACACAAAAAGCTGACCGATAAAGACGACATGGCCGACTTCCTGGCGACTCAAGGCGTAGACAAGGACAAGTTCCTGGCGACCTTCGACTCCTTCGCCATTAAAGGCCAGATCGTCAAGGCCAAAGAACTGGCCAAGAAATATGAAATCTCCGGTGTCCCAACCATGATCGTCAACGGCAAGTATCGCTTTGACGTGGGCTCTGCCGGCGGTGCCGAGCAAGCGCTGCAACTGGCCGACAAACTGGTCGACAAAGAGCGAGCGACTATCAAGGCTGTTGCCCACTAAGCGCGAGGCCTGCCATGCGCCGCTGGGGTACTGAACGCGTCGTTGGCCTGCATGATCCGCAGGTCAACGAGCATCACCTGGAATCGACGGGCCTGCCCGCAGACAGTCGTCTGCGCTTGCTCAGCTTCAATATCCAGGTCGGTATCAGTACCGAGCGGTATCGGCACTACCTGACCCGGGGCTGGCAACACCTGTTGCCGCACACCGGGCGTGCCGACAATCTGCAAAAGATCGGCAATCTGCTGGGCGACTTCGATCTGGTTGCACTGCAGGAAGCCGATGGCGGCAGCCTGCGATCCGGCTACGTCAATCAAGTGGAACACCTGGCGCAACTCGGCGCCTTCCCCTACTGGTATCAACAACTCAATCGCAACCTCGGTCGTCTCGGCCAGCACAGCAATGGCGTGCTCAGCCGCCTGCGCCCGTGGGCGATTGAAGATCACCCGCTGCCGGGGCCCAAGGGTCGCGGGGCTATCCTGGTGCGCTTCGGCGAAGGTCCGGAATCGCTGGTGGTGGTCATGATGCATCTGGCGCTGGGCGCACGCACCCGCAGCATGCAACTGGCTTACATCCGCGAGTTGATTGGCGGCTATAAACACCAGGTGCTGATGGGTGACATGAACACTCATGCCAGTGATCTGCTGCAAAACTCCCCGTTGCGCGACCTCGGCCTGCTGGCACCGCAACTGGAAGCGACCTTCCCCAGCTGGCGCCCGCAGCGCTGCCTGGACCACATTCTGCTGAGCCCGACCCTGACGCTGGAAAAGGTCGAAGTGCTGGCTCAACCCATTTCCGATCACCTGCCGGTCGCGGTAGAAATTCGTCTGCCGGGTTCGCTCACGGCCGATGCATTCCCCGCGTTGAGTCCTGCCCCTCGCGGAACCCCTGAATGAGCGACGAAGCACAGCGCTGGAAAGAGAAATACCTCAAAAGCATCGAACAACAGGAAAAACTCGAGCGTCGCTGGGACGCCCGGCTCGACTTGCTGCGGCGCGGGTTGGTGCGCAGTACGCTGGCGGCCGAGGGCACTGACCGCGCTGTTGACCAGTGCATGAAGGAAATGCGCGAGGTCATCCGCACCAATGACATGGATGCGGGCCTGGCGGCGCTGCTTCCGCGACTGGAAAAAGCCGTACTCGACTCCGAACAGCGTCGCGAAACCCGAGTCAATCAGACCAGTGCCGCGCTGACCTCGCTGGTAACGCAACTGCAAACGTTGCCGTTGCCCCGGGAAGTGAGCCGGCCACTCAAGAACTTTGCCAAAACCCTGGACGGACGCGTCAGCCAGGCGCGCGAGATCCCGTTGCTGCTCAGCGAACTGAGTGGCCTGCAAGGCAAAGCCTTGAATCAGCTGGAGACCCCGACAGAACCCGGTCGTCCGGGCTTGCTGCAACGACTGTTCGGCAGTCGTGAAGCGGATGAAGCCACTCCGGAAGCTGCGGCTTCGCAGGTCCAGGCATCCGCTCCAGCGCCTGTAGAAGCCATTGCTGCTTTGCCTGCCGAGACGCCGCGAGTCGCCGTCGAATCCGCACCAGTCGCCGCTGAGCCACCAGTAACCGCGCCTGACACGCACGCGGCCGCACCCGAGCCGCCAGTGATCGAAACGCCGACAGACGCCCCGCCGCCTGCCGTCGTGACGTTTGTCCCGCCAGTTGTTGAGCCTCAGCCAGCGCCCGAAGTGGAAACACCGGCCCAGCCGCAGGCTCAACAACCGGAACAACCCGCACCCGCCGCGATGACACCGGTTGTCGAGGCTCAACCGCCTGGCAATCCCGACGAACTCACCCCGGTGGTGCTTCTCGACAGCTTGCCCCTGCCCTCGCCCGTGACCCAGGCGCTGGCCGCCATCGATCCGGAACAACCTGAACACGATATTCTCTACGCCCTTCCGGACTCGCCCGAGCCGTCCTACAGCTCAGTGGCCAAGCACATCGAAGACACGCTACTGGGCCTGCTCGACGACCTGTCGCTACCCGAACGTCACCGCCCACAAGCCGAAGCGATGCGTGATCGCCTGCAAAACGGCTTGAACTGGTACGAACTGCTGCCGATCCTCGACGATCTCGCAACGTTGATGCTGGCGATCAACAACAGCGGACAGCACGAGTTCGAAGTTTATTTGCAGCAACTCAACGAACGCCTCGAGTCGTTCCAGAGCAACTTGCAAGCCGCCAGCGATGGCCATGCCGACAACCAATCTGCGGCACGGCAAATGGACACGCAGATCCGCGAACAAGTCGACGGCTTGCAGAGCAGCATGCAGGAAGCCGCTGACCTGGACGACCTCAAGCATGTGCTGGAGAACCACCTCGAAGGCCTGTTGGGCACCATGGACCAACACCAGAAGCAGCGCGACGAACGCGAACAGGAAGTGGCCGCCCGCCTGAAAGGCCTGGCCGAACGGGTGGCGCACATGGAGCAGGAAGCCCAGGGTTATCGCGAACATCTTGAAGAGCAGCGCCAGAAAGCCTTGATCGACCCGCTGACCGGGCTGCCGAACCGGGCGGCCTGGAGCGAGCGGCTCGACCACGAAATCCATCAGTGGCAGCAGCACGGCAACACCCTTCTGCTGGCCATGCTCGACCTCGACCATTTCAAACGCATCAACGATAACTATGGTCATCTGGCGGGCGACAAAGTGCTGAAAATCATCGCCACGGTGTTGCGCAAGCGCCTGCGCGGGACAGATTTCATTGCACGTTTTGGCGGAGAAGAATTTGTCCTGTTAATGCCCGGTACCGTGCCGGCCGTCGGCGCAAAACTGTTGGAAAGCTTGCGAGCGGCGGTCGAAGCCTGCCCGTTCCATTTCAAAAGCGAGCCGGTGACCATCACCATTTCCATGGGACTGACAGCGTTCAAACCCGGCGAACACAGCGATCTGGTGCTTAAAAGAGCCGATCAGGCGCTGTATCGCGCCAAACATGCCGGGCGTAACCGAGTGGAACTGGGCTGACAGCCAATTGTTCCATTTTGTTTAAAAGCTCGCGCCGACCATTCTCGCGCAAGGCAGTACGTTACACTGTTGCATTACTGTCTTGCGCGTACTGCCTCTACCATGAAATTTCTCACCCTCTTCGTGTCGCTGATCCTGTTGGCCGGCTGTGCCAGCGGACCTCGGTTCGACACCAGCCATCCTTCGGCCAATCACGACAGCCGCGTTCAATTCGTGGTGGTGCATTACACCTCGGCATCGCTGGAGCGTTCGTTGCAACTGCTGACCCACGGCGAAGTCAGCAGCCATTACCTGATCGGCGACGACACAAACGCCACTATCTATAAGTTGATGGACGAGAACCAACGGGCATGGCACGCCGGAGAGAGTGAGTGGCAGGGTCGGACCTGGTTGAATTCCAGCTCCATCGGCATTGAAATCGTCAACCCAGGATTCAAGGAACTCCCGACCGGAGGGCGTTACTGGTATCCCTACAGCGAAGCTCAGGTCCAGTCCTTGATCGTCTTGCTAAAAGACATCAGCAAACGTCACGCCATCAGCCCCCACAGCATTATCGGCCATAGCGACATCGCGCCATTCCGCAAGCTGGACCCGGGGCCGCTTTTCCCCTGGAAGCGCCTGGCCGCCGAAGGCCTTGGTGTTTGGCCAGACGAGCAGGCCGTGGCGCGGCAACAAGTGCAGTTCGACTCGAAACTGCCGAGCGTCAGCTGGTTTCAGGCACAGTTGGCCCGCCTCGGTTACGCCACGCCGCAAACCGGCGAGCTGGATGTGGCAACGCGTCACGTGATCGGCGCCTTTCAAATGCATTTCCGGCCGTCGCGCTTCGACGGCATGCCGGATGCGCAGACAGCTGCACTTCTCCAGGTGTTGAATCAGACAAAATAATGACGCCCGCCCGACGGTGCGGGCTTTTTCTCAATCAGCAGCTATAACTCATTGGTAATTCTTCGGATATTCCCATATGCCTGCTGCTCGAGAGACGCTTCGTAGCTGGTTCTATCGCCCGTGGTTTTTGGCGATGCTGGCGGCCGCCCTGAGCAGCGTGTTGCTATTGGCGCTCAGCCTGTTCGTGGCCATTCATCAGATCGAGCAGAACGAAAGTCTGGAAATGAACGCGCAAGGTGAGCGATTCCTTTCGCGCCTGGAGCAGTTGTTCGGGCAACTGCGCGAAGGCCTTGATGATCTGGAGGCCCAACCGCTGCGAACCTGCGACAAAGACATGATCGCCACTTTGCAGCAGGTCACCTTCAATTACCGCTTCGTTTACGAGGCCGCGTATATGGATGCCTCGAAGATCTGCTCCAACCGACCGAGCCAGGAAGGACTGTCGCTGACACGAGCACCGGACATTCAAGACCCCACTTACAGTTATTGGCTGAACACCACCACCGAACCTGATGAAAACCGCGCCGCACTCATGCTCGGACGGGGCAACTTCCGGGTCGCAACCTCTCGCGGACATTTGACCGACATGGTCGACCTGTCGCCGGGCAGCAGTCTTTTGGTGATACTCGACAACGGCACCCGCGCGATTCCGGTGCTGGGCTCCCCGCAAGCCTGGCCACCGACCGTGCCTTGGCCACCGAAAAGCAGCGAAGCCTTGCAAGTCACCCCGACTCGCTTGATTTACCTCATGCCGACCAAAAGCCCCGAATACCAATTGGTGCTGATCACCCCGCGCACCGCCGTGAATGTGCCCACCGCCTGGTGGTGGCTGGTGCCGGCCAGCCTGGCATTGGGAATACTGGTGGGTTTCATGGTGTTTCTGCTGGTGCGTCAGCGGCAATCGCTGGACGCCGAATTGACCGGTGCGATACGACGTGGCGAGTTGCAGGTGTTGTATCAACCGATCTTCGACCTCGACAGCCGCAACTGCGTCGGAGCCGAAGCCTTGCTGCGCTGGCGCCGGCCGGATGGCACCCTGACCAGCCCCGACCTGTTCATTCCGATGGCGGAGAACACCGGGCAGATCCGGCAGATGACCGACTTCGTCCTGCAACGCCTGCTGGAGCAGTTGGGGCAGTTGTTGCGGGCCAATCCGCAACTGTACATCTCGGTCAACCTCGCAGCGTGCGATGTCATGGTGCCGCGAATCGGTCAGGTGATGGCGCGCCTGCTGACCTTGCACCGGGTCGCGGCCAAGCAGATTGCCTTTGAGGTGACCGAGCGGGGATTGATTGACGTGGTGGTGGCCCGGGAAAATTTGCAGGCCTTGCGCGATGTCGGGCATCAGGTATTGATCGATGACTTTGGCACCGGCTATTGCAGCCTCGCCTATCTGCAAACCCTGCCGGTGGACTGCCTGAAAATCGACAAGGCGTTCATCGATGCGCTGGGGCATGACGCCGCCAGCAGTGGCGTGGCGCCGCATATCATTCACATGGCCCAGTCGCTTCACTTGAAGGTGATTGCCGAAGGGATCGAACATGAAGCCCAAGCCGCATTTTTGAGCAGCGAAGGGGTGAAGTTCGGTCAGGGCTGGTTGTTCGCCCATGCATTGAGCGCCGTACAGTTCATCGAGCTGATTACCCGGGGTCGGCGACTGGCCGGCCGACGCCTGGATGACGAAGCGTAAACGCGCGTTAAACCGCCAACGCCATGTAGAACTGCGTGCCCTGCCCCGGCCGCGAATAAACCCCCATCCGCCCACCGTGCAACTGCACGATTTCCTTGCACAACGCCAGGCCGAGCCCCGCGCCACCCTTCTTGCGCCCGACCTGCACAAAAGGCTCGAAGATCCGCCCCTGCTGGCCGTAGGCGATGCCCTCGCCATTGTCCTCGACGCTGATGATCACCCGCTCCCCATGACGTCGTGCCTGCAAGCGTATCTGGCCGTCAGGGCCGGTATGGCGCAAGGCGTTGTCGATCAGGTTGTCGAGCACACGGTCCAGTTGCGGTTGATCGGCCTGCAACCACGGTAACGGACCTTGCACCTCTACCAGCAGGTTGATGCCCTTCTCTTGCGCTGTATCAGCGAACCGCGACCGGGCCCGCTCAAGCAGCTCCTCGATGGAACACGGCGCCAGCGAGAGTTTCTGCAGACCGTTCTGGTAGCGGGAGAAGTTCAGCAAGTCGTTGATCAGTTGCATCAAACGCTGCATCTCTTCATTGACGGTGTCCAGCAGGTCCGCTTCTCGCGAGTCCTGCGCAAAGTGCGTGCGCTCCCGAAACAGGCCGAATGCCATGTGCATCCCGGTGACCGGCGTTCGCAGCTCATGAGACGCACGCAACACGAACTCGCTGCGCACTCGCTCGAAAGCACGCTGCTCGGTGACGTCATGCAACACCATGACCGCGCCCAGAATCTGGGCCTGAGTATGACTGACCGGTGTCAGGCTGTACGTGAGCAACCGCGACTCGCCATCGACCTGGATACTCAGGTCCTCCGGCGCCCGCTCCAACGTGCCGCCACGCAGCACCAGTTGCAGCTGTTGATCCAGCTCGGGGCGTTCGAGCGCGGCACCCAGCCCCTGACCAAGACGATCGGTGTCCCAACCCAACTGGCGCTGCGCCACCGGGTTGAGGTGTTCCAGATGGCCGTCGCGGTCGATCATCAGCAGCCCGTCATCAATGCTATCGAGCACCGCCTGCAAACGCTGCTGGCCGGCGAGCAATTCGTCGATATTAGTGGCCTGATGCTGACGCAGAGCCTCGGCCATGATCCCGAAACGCTTGGTCAGCAGATTCATTTCCACTGCCGAGGAAATCGGCAGGGTTACCTCGAAATTGCCTTGGCCGATGTTGTCGGCGGCCTGGGCCAAGGCCTCGATCGGTTCGCCGAAACGACGTGCGATCGCATGAGCGGTGACGAAACCGATGATCAGCACCGCCAGCCCGACCAGACCGAGCAGGCCGGCAATCAGCAGCGCTCGTTCCCGCGCCTGACGTTGCGTTTCATTGATGGTATCCAGCGCTCGCTTTTGCTCGGTAATCAGCCCGTTGCGCAATACGTTGAGTTTTTCGGCGAGGTCTTCGTTGCCACTCAGTACATGGGACGGATCGTGTGCCTGGTCCAGCGCCTGAAGAAACCGCAGGTAATCGTCCTTGGCCTGCCTGAAACCGTGTTGGCCGCTCTCTTGATTCTGCTCATGGGTGATGCCTTCATCCACCAACTGAAGATAATGCAGCCTGGATGTTTCAAACGCCGCTGGATCCGATTTTTCGCCCAGCATGAGGATCAGTTGATCGCCCAGGGTCTGGCGCATCTTCAGGCCCAGATCCAGGGTGACGAAATTGTTGCGAATCAGCGCTTCCTGGGTTCCCGCCATCTGCATCACGCTGACCAGACCGAGCAAAAGCCCCAGCAGCGCCACGGTGATCAAGGCGGAAATACTCAGAAAAAGCCGAGTACGCAACTTCATCGCCAGTTTCATCGCGCAGGGCTCACAAGTTGTACTGCTTGCGTTTGCGGTAGAGCGTCGAAGCGTCGATGCCGAGCGTCTTGGCGGCCTGATCCAGGGTGTCGGCGGTGGCGAGGACCGCACCGATGTGGGCCTTCTCCAGTTCATCCAGGCTCAGCGCAGCGCCGATGCGTGGCGCATTGTTGACCGGGGTTTCGGCCATGCCCAAGTGGCTGATTTCAACCCGCTCCTGTGGACAAATAATGCTCGCCCGCTCGACCACGTTGCGCAGCTCGCGGATGTTCCCGGGCCAGCGATAGCTGAGCAGCGCTTCACGGGCTTCTTCACTGAAAACCCGCGCGGGACGTGCGTATTCCTTGACGAACCGGGCCAGAAAACGCTCAGCCAGGTTCAGAATATCTTCCCGCCGTTCGCGCAGCGGTGGCAGGTGCAAGGTGATGACGTTCAGGCGATAGAGCAAATCTTCACGGAAACGACCGTCGCGGACCATGTCTTCAAGATTGAGGTTGGTGGCCGCGAGGATGCGCACATCGGCACGGCGGGTGACCGGATCGCCGACGCGTTCATATTCTTTGTCCTGGATGAAACGCAGTAATTTAGGCTGCAACGTCAGGGGAAAATCGCCGATCTCGTCGAGAAACAGCGTTCCGCCGTCAGCCTGGTTCACTCGCCCGAGCGTGCTCTCACTGGCGCCGGTGAACGCGCCACGGCTGTGACCAAACAACTCGCTTTCCATCAGTTCGGCGGTCAGCGATGGGCAGTTGATGGTGACGCAGGATTTTTTCGCACGCTTGCTCCAGCCGTGAATGGCCTGGGACAGTTCACCCTTGCCGGTACCGGACTCGCCGAGGATCAGGATGTTGGCATCCGTGCTGGCCACCTGGCGGGCGGTTTCAAGCACCACTTTCATCGCCGGGCTGTGGGAATCCAGACCGTCCTTGGGTTTGCGCACTTCACCTTCCAGCGCCTCCAGACGGGCCGACAGTTGCCGCACTTCCAGTTGCTTGGCGGTGGCAAGGCGCAATTGATCGGGGCTGCACGGCTTGACCAGATAATCCGCTGCGCCGGCCTGAATGGCATCCACCGCGGTGTCCACAGCCGAGTGTGCGGTGACAATCACCACGCGCATCCACGGCGCCTGAATGCGCATCTGCGCCAACACGTCGAGGCCATTGTCCTCGCCGAGGCGCAAATCGAGGAAGCACAGGTCGAACACCTGGCGTTGCAGCAGCGCATCGGCCTGCGCCGCGCTGGTGGCGGTGGCGACGCTGTAGCCTTCATCTTCGAGGCAGTATCGGAACGTTCGCAGGATGGCGGATTCGTCGTCCACCAGCAGAATGCGGCCTTGATGCTCAGTGGCTGATTCCATTTTCCTACGCTCCTTAAAGAATGATCTTGGTTTAGTCCCGGAATAATCGGGCAAGTTGCATGGTTGATTCTGGTCGATTCCGGCTACAGCAGGGTAGCTCGCCCCTCACCCTACGGCTAATCACCTGATTTTGTTGTTTTTTTATCAGATAGCCGGTTTTCAGTTGATTCCCCATCTTTCCTTGTGACATCCGCGCCCTCCCCGCAATTCAAAAAAAATGAAAGTTCCTACAAATCCATCGTGCATTACGCACGACTGTGGAAGAGCCATCGTGCAGGATGCGTCCGGCATGATTTTCATGAAATTCATAACTATATGATTTTATTGGTATTTATCGTCGTTAAAAGCTGGCATGCAGGCTGCAACAACCTGATTAACCAGGGCATTCAGAAACGAGGCCCATAACAAGATCACTACAGAGTGGGAGGAGCTTCAGGATGAATCGCCAACGTGCCGCCCAATTGCGTATCTCGCCACTGCATATCCAGCAAGGCCTGTTTGCTGTTCTGGCGCTTTTGATCACCTTGATCGGCGGCCAGCAGTTTCAGCGTTGGGAGCAGAGCCAGCAGCAAGAAGCGCCACGCGTGTCGATTCAGCATCCGACCCAAACCCACTTCAGCGCCGTCAGCAGCAGCTTCGCTGACAGCGCCCCGACGCGAATGATGGATGTCGACCAGGCTCAGCCTGCGGACGAGCTGACACGTCAGGAGCGTTGGGTATTCTAGACACACGAACTTGGCGCGCTCGCGGCGCCGGGAAACGCACCACAAGTAGCCTCTCTAAATAGAAGCGTAAGGAGAATCACCATGTTGAGCTGGGCAATCACATTCTTGATCATTGCCATCATCGCTGCAGTACTGGGCTTCGGTGGTATCGCGGGCACCGCCACGGGTATCGCCAAGATTCTCTTTGTCGTGTTCCTGGTGATGTTCATTGCTTCGTTCTTCTTTGGCCGTCGCGGTCGAGGTTGAAGATGAGCGTTTCACCCAAAACGTTGGCAGCCGCCCTGCTCCCGGGCGGCAGTGCCATCGCGATGGCGGCCAGGCACGGCGAAGAAAACAACTGAAGAAAGATCCGGGCTGGTACCGAATTTGTCACACGAAAGAAGCAACATTGCTTCTCTCCAATGCGCTACCTGAGGAAGGTAGACGCATGACCAAGGGGTCGGGACGTTCTGCCTGTTTCAGGGGCGGAGTGACCTACGGGTACAGGGAGTACCTGCGAAAGGGCCGGGTCAGGAAAAAGCTGCGACGCAAGCTCGTCTTCCCTCAATGGCTCGACGGGCTTGCGAAGAGCTTGCGCGCAACGCTTTGAAATAGAGCGATCCATCCGGTTTCGCTGTTCCAACCTCTCATTCGCACGACTATTCACCGGAAAATACTTTTCCCGGTGTTTCTTTCGTGACCGTACATCGAGAAAAAACCGCCTTATTTTGCAGCGATTTCTCACCTCTGATTGTCGGATTTTTCTGAAATCCCCCTCCCGCACTACTGATCAAAAAACACCCAGCCTGCCCGGAGATGGCCGGTTCACGGCACATATGCCTGCCGAAATGTCATATTCGAACCGTTTGCGACGTCGCTTTCAGTGAAAAAACCTCATGCCGATTCGGCATAGGGTAGGCGTTTACGGCATTAGACGTCGCATCCTTGCATCGGAATAGTTGCGCCTTTTTTCGCCTGCCAGAGAGCCATAAATACTCGCTCCGGGGCACCTTATACGGGGGCAGATGCACAAGACTTTTTCGCCAAAAGCGTTCCAGTTCCCGCATCTGCCTGAGTCAAACGCAAGTAAGGGTAAAGATATGAAGAAGGCAAAGCTTAGCCTCGCCTGGCAGATCCTAATCGGTCTGGTATTGGGGATTGCAATCGGTGCGCTGCTCAACCATTTCAGTGCCGAAAAGGCTTGGTGGATCAGCAACGTTCTGCAACCAGCAGGCGATATCTTTATCCGTCTGATCAAGATGATCGTGATCCCGATCGTGATCTCGTCGTTGATCGTCGGTATTGCGGGCGTCGGTGACGCGAAGAAACTCGGCAGCATCGGCCTCAAGACGATCATCTACTTCGAAGTCGTCACCACCATCGCCATCGTCGTTGGCCTGCTGCTCGCCAACCTGTTCCACCCGGGTGCCGGCATCGACATGAGCACCCTGGGTACCGTGGATATTTCCAAGTACCAGGCGACCGCCGCCGAGGTACAGCATGAACACGCGTTCATCGAAACCATCCTCAACCTGATCCCATCCAACATCTTCGCGGCCATGGCCCGCGGCGAAATGCTGCCGATCATCTTCTTCTCGGTGCTGTTCGGTCTCGGTTTGTCGAGCCTCAAGCCCGAGTTGCGCGACCCGCTGGTGACGATGTTCCAGGGCGTGTCGGAAAGCATGTTCAAGGTCACCCACATGATCATGAACTACGCCCCGATCGGCGTATTCGCACTGATCGCGGTGACCGTGGCCAACTTCGGCTTCGCGTCCCTGCTGCCGCTGGCCAAACTGGTAATCCTGGTTTACGTCGCCATCGCCTTCTTCGCCTTCGTGGTGCTGGGCCTGATCGCTCGCCTGTTCGGTTTCTCGGTGATCAAGCTGATGCGCATCTTCAAGGATGAGCTGGTGCTGGCCTACTCCACCGCCTCCTCCGAAACCGTGCTGCCGCGCGTGATCGAGAAGATGGAAGCCTACGGCGCGCCGAAGGCCATCTGCAGCTTCGTGGTGCCGACCGGTTACTCGTTCAACCTTGACGGTTCGACCTTGTATCAAAGCATCGCGGCAATCTTCATTGCCCAGCTCTACGGCATCGACCTGTCGATCAGCCAGCAATTGCTGCTGGTACTGACCCTGATGGTCACCTCCAAAGGCATCGCCGGCGTTCCGGGCGTGTCCTTCGTGGTGCTGCTGGCAACCTTGGGCAGCGTGGGTATCCCGCTGGAAGGCCTGGCGTTCATCGCCGGTGTCGACCGCATCATGGACATGGCGCGTACCGCGCTGAACGTGATCGGCAACGCCCTGGCCGTGTTGGTCATCGCCCGTTGGGAAGGCATGTACGACGACGCCAAGGGCCAGCGCTACTGGAACTCCCTGCCGCACTGGCGCAGCAAGGAAAAGCTGCCGGTCGGCGAAGTGTCCAACAACTGACGCAGATCCCTGTAGGAGCGAGGCTTGCCCGCGAATAGGGCGCCGCGGTATTTCAGTTAAACCGCGTTATCGTTCTTCGCTGGCAAGCCATGCTCCTACAGGACGCAGTTGCACGTACATTATGTGTACGACGCAATTGCACAAACGAACCCCGGAGAAATCCGGGGTTTGTCGTTTCTGGCTACCCCGCTATCATTCGCCGCATTCTTCGGGGGATTTACTGATGCTCAATGGCCTTTGGCTTGGCTTCTTCATTGTGGCGGCCGTGTCGGCGCTGGCGCAGTGGCTGATCGGCGGGAATGCCGGGATCTTCGCGGCGATGGTGGAAAGCATTTTCGCCATGGCCAAGTTGTCGGTCGAGGTCATGGTCCTGCTGTTCGGCACCCTCACCCTCTGGCTGGGTTTTCTGCGGATCGCCGAAAAGGCCGGGATCGTCGAGTGGCTGGCCAGAGCGCTGGGCCCGTTGTTTCTGCGTCTGATGCCAGAAGTGCCGGCCGGTCACCCCGCCATCGGCCTGATCACCCTGAACTTCGCCGCCAACGGCCTGGGCCTGGACAACGCCGCTACGCCGATCGGCCTTAAAGCCATGAAGGCGCTGCAAGAGCTCAACCCCAGCGACACCATTGCCAGCAACGCGCAGATCCTGTTCCTGGTGCTCAACGCCTCCTCCCTGACCCTGTTGCCGGTGACGATCTTCATGTACCGCGCTCAGCAAGGCGCGCCGGATCCGACGCTGGTGTTCCTGCCGATCCTGCTGGCCACCAGTTGCTCGACCATCGTCGGCTTCCTGGCTGTCGCGTTCATGCAACGCCTGCGCGTCTGGGACCCGGTGGTGCTGGCCTATATGATTCCCGGCGCCCTGATCCTTGGTAGTTTCATGGCGTTGCTGGCAACGCTCTCGGCCACCGCGCTAGCCAGTTTGTCGTCGATCCTCGGCAATCTGACGCTCTTCGGGATAATCATGCTGTTCCTGGTGATCGGCGCGCTGCGCAAAGTGAAGGTCTACGAGGCCTTCGTCGAAGGTGCGAAAGAAGGCTTCGACGTGGCGAAGAATCTGCTGCCGTATCTGGTGGCGATGCTCTGTGCCGTCGGTGTATTACGGGCGTCCGGGGCGCTGGATTTCGGCCTCGACGGTATTCGGCACCTGGTGGAATGGGCCGGTTGGGACACGCGTTTCGTCGACGCGCTGCCGACGGCGATGGTCAAACCGTTCTCCGGCAGCGCCGCGCGGGCGATGCTGATCGAAACCATGAAGACGTCCGGGGTAGACAGCTTCCCTGCCTTGGTAGCGGCGACGATTCAGGGCAGTACCGAGACGACGTTCTATGTGCTGGCCGTGTACTTCGGCGCGGTGGGGATTCAGCGGGCACGGCATGCAGTGGGGTGTGCGTTGCTGGCGGAGCTGGCCGGGGTGCTCGGCGCCATTGGCGTCTGCTACTGGTTCTTCGGCTAACCACAAACCCCTTGTGGGAGTGAGCCTGCTCGCGATGGTGGCAGGAGCACCGCGCTCTTCCAGAATGCCCGCGTCATCGTTGACGTCCATCGCGAGCAGGCTCGCTCCTACAGGGGGGATTGCGTCGGTTCACGGTCGCGGTGGCGGCGCGACTTTCTGTCCTTGTTCAACCGCCCAATCCACCACCTGCGCCGTCAGCTGATCGCTCGCCAGGCCAAACCCGGCCACCACCGCCGGCACCTTCACATCGCTCAGCGGCTGGCGCACTTCGAAGCGGCGGCTGGCGAGAATGCGCTGGTCATAACCACGCACCAGCAACGCATCCAGACGCACAACGACACTCGCCGCGGTGCCTTGGTATTCAGTCTGGAACGCTTGCAAACTCCCGCCCAACTCCAGATCCGCCTGGAAATTGCTGTCATCGGTGCTCAACAACGGCACCCGGCCATCGCGCTGGAAACCATCGAGCAGACGATTGCGCAGCAGCACCGGCGCCGGATCGCTCCAGCGTGAAGCCTTGTAGCTGCTGATCAGGTCGCCTTGCGGTATCACGGCGATTTGCGGACTGTTCAACGCCTCGCTGGCCTGCGGTTTGGTGAGGCGCAGTGACCAGCGTTGCGCCGTGCCATAACTGCCCGAAACGCTGCCCTGGACCGAGGGCAACCGATAGACGTCGGACGGTTCGGACTTGGGCAGGATCGAGCAGGCGCCGGTCAGCGTAAAAACGCCGAGGAGGGCGATGTGAGTCAGCTTCATGGCGTGAACTCCTTGTTCTTGTCATTGCCCAGCAAGTAACCGCTCGGGTTGGCTTCCAGGCGCTGGGAGATGGCGCGCAACGAGGTCAGGGTGTCGCGCAACTCACGTACAGCCGGGGCCAGGCCATTGAGGCCTTGCATGCCGCTGTTGAGCGAATCCTGGTTGTTGGTGAGCAATTTGTTGATGGTTGCGCTGCTTTGTTCCAGCGACTTCATGGCTTGCTCGGCGCTGCCGAACATCTGCTTGCCCTGATCGTTGAGCAGGCCGTTGGCGTTGCGCATCAGGGCGGCGGTCTGTTCCAGCGTCGCCGTCGCTTGTTTACCGATGGCAGAGAGTTGCTGCATCGCCTGACGGATGTCACCGCGCTGATCGGCGATGGTGCCGGTGGTTTGTTCCAGGTGTTCGAGGGTCTTGCTGATGCGCTCGACGTTCTCCGACGAGAACATCTGATTGGCGTTGTGCATCAACACGTTCACGCCGGCCATCAAGTCGTTGCTGTCATTGAGCAAACGGGCGATGGGCGAGGGCGAGGCCACAATCGTCGGCAAGTTGCCGTCGTGGCCCTTGAGCGTCGGGCTCTGCGGTGTACCGCCACTGAGCTGGATGATCGAGGTGCCGGTGATCCCGGTCAGCGCCAGTTTGGCCTGGGTGTCTTCCTTGATCGGCGTATCGCCGCCGAGGCGAATCCGCGCCAGCACGCGACGCGGGTCTTTCGGGTCCAGGCGCAAGCTCACCACATCGCCGACCTTGATCCCGCTGTACTGCACGGCGCTGCCCTTGGACAGGCCGCTGACCGCCTCGTTGAAGACGATCTCGTAATCCTTGAACTCGGTGTCGACGCTGGACTTGGCCAGCCACAGGCCGAAGAGCAGGGCACTTGCCACCACAATCACAGTGAACAGGCCGATCAATATGTGATGGGCTCGGGTTTCCATGTCAGACCTCGTTAAGCTGTTGAGCGGCTGACAGCGCCGCGCGGCCGCGAGGGCCATGGAAGTATTCGTGAATCCACGCGTCGTCGGTTTCCGACACCTTGTCGATGGCGTCCGCCACCAGCACTTTCTTCTGCGCCAGCACCGCCACGCGGTCGGTGATGGTGTAGAGCGTGTCGAGGTCGTGGGTCACCAGAAACACGCTCAACCCCAACGCGTCGCGCAGGGTCAGGATCAATTGATCGAAGGCTGCCGCGCCAATCGGATCGAGGCCGGCGGTGGGCTCGTCGAGGAACAGGATGTCCGGGTCCAGCGCCAGCGCCCGGGCCAGTGCCGCGCGCTTGATCATGCCGCCGGACAGCGAAGCGGGGTACTTGTCCGCCGCCGACAGCGGCAACCCGGCCAACGCCAGTTTCACCGCCGCCAGGTGTTCGGCATCGTTGCGGCTCAGGCCCGCGTGTTCGATCAGGGGCAGGGCGACGTTCTCGGTCACGGTCAGCGAAGAGAACAGCGCGCCTTTCTGAAACAGCACACCGAAGCGCCGTTCGACCATCGAGCGCTCGTGTTCGGACAGGGTCGGCAGGTTTTTACCAAACACTTTCACCACGCCTTCGCTGGGCTGGCGCAGGCCGACAATGCTGCGCAACAGCACCGACTTGCCACTGCCGGAACCGCCGACCACCGCAAGGATTTCGCCCTTGTACAAATCCAGGTCGAGGTTCTCGTGCACGCTCTGACGACCGAAGCGATTGCACAGCCCACGGACCTCAATCACCGCCTCGGAGGGCGCTCGGGGTAGACGACTCACCAGCCCATCTCCATGAAAAACAGCGCGGCCACAGCGTCGAGCACGATCACCACGAAAATCGACTGCACCACGCTCGACGTGGTGTGCGCCCCGACGGACTCGGCGCTGCCGCTGACCTTGAAGCCTTCAAGGCAACCGATGGCGGCGATCAGGAAGGCGAAGATCGGCGCTTTGACGATGCCGACCAGAAAGTGCTGCACACCAATGTCGGTTTGCAGCAGCGATAAAAACATCGCCGGCGAGATATCCAGCGCCACGGCGCAGACCACGCCACCGCCGACAATCCCCGACAGCATCGCCACAAAGGTCAACATCGGCAGCGCCACCAGCAACGCCAGCACGCGTGGCACCACCAGCAACTCCATCGGGTCGAGACCCAAGGTGCGGATGGCGTCGATTTCTTCGTTGGCTTTCATCGAGCCGATCTGCGCGGTAAACGCACTGGCGGTGCGCCCGGCCATCAGGATCGCGGTCAGCAACACGCCGAATTCACGGAGGAAGGAGAACGCCACCAGGTCCACGGTGAAGATGCTCGCACCGAAACTCGCCAGCACCGTTGCGCCGAGAAACGCCACCACCGCACCCACCAGGAAGGTCAGCAGGGCAACGATGGGGGCAGCGTCGAGGCCGGTCTGTTCGATGTGCGCGACCATAGGCGTGATGCGCCAGCGCTTCGGGCGGAACAGCCCACGGGCGATGGTTTCCAGAATCAGACCGACGAAGCCCAGCAGTTGCAGGGTGTCCTGCCAGACGGCATCCACTGCGCGGCCGATACGGGTCAGCAACTGAATGCCGACGCTGATTTCCGCTTCCTTGATCGGTACGCAGAAGTCGGTCATCGAGCAATAAACGGTCTGCAACAACGCACGATCGGCGACAGACAAGGTGCAATCAGGATGTTCAGCGGATTTGCCGAGACGGTCCGAACCGAGCAATTCCACCAGCAGCGATGCGCCGGCGGTATCGAGCGCGCCGAGGCCATTGAGGTCGATGTGGGTTTTGTCGTCGTATTGGCCGCGAAGCTTTTCGCTCAGGTCCTTGAGTTCGGCGTAATGGGCAAGCGTCCAGTCACCCGTCACCCGCAACTGAGCGGGGGAGTGAGCGGCGTCCAGTTGGGCATTGCCGGCCATTGTGCTGCTGGTCATAAGCTCCGTGCTTGTTCGGCTGTTACGCAGAGCTACGTAATAGCACGAACCGCATTACTTTTCTTTGGTCGGTGTGCTGTCCGTGATCGTGAAGCGCAACACCCCGATCAATTGGCCGTCTTCGGTCAGCACCCGAACCTGCCACTTGCCCGCCGGGTTACCGGGGAAGTTCTGCTTGTGGGTCCAGGCGCGATAGCCTTCCTTGCGCCCGCCGTGGATGTCCAGGGCGATGCGGTCGACCTCTTTGCCGTTGAACTGCCACACATGGTAAATGCGCTCGTCGAGACCGCGCGGGGCATTGATCGCGGTGTAGGCGTACAGGCCATCGCCACGGATCTGCTCGGCGCTGACTTCTTCCAGACTCTTGCCCGGCGTGCGGTCCTGCATTTGCGTACTGATCGCCACATCGGTCATCCACAACGTCGCCGGCGGCACCCACGAGCGCAGCACCCAACCCACGCCGCCGATGCCGACGGTGATGCTCAAGATTGCCAGCGCGTTGCGCACAGTGCGAATAGGGAAGATCGACGCCAGGCTCGGGAACGACAGCACGACGGCGGTGCCCAGCGCCAGTTTGAAACTCTGGGAGGTGGTCAGGTGCAGGATGACGGGCAGGGCGGTCAGCAGCGCGGCAAACAGCGTCAGCGTATGCAACGCCAGGAACGCCCAGCGCCGGGGCGCCAGCCACTTGTAGTAGAGCGGATCAGTGATGGAAATCAGCGCGGCGATGCCCAGCAGCCCGGTGAAGAACAACTGGCCGCTGTTCCAGGTGGTGGTGATGAAAAAGAACGGCAGGACGAAAAACAGGCTTTCCTGGTGAATCATCTGCGTCGCATAACGCAGCAACGGCTGGGGAATTTCCCGTTTGAAGATTCGGGTGAAGAGCTTGGTGAGGCTGTTTTCCAGCATCAGCCAGATCCAGCTCAACACCATGATGATGGTGATCCACGTCGCCAGGCCTTGCTGACGATCCACCAGCATGAAGCTGCCGACCCCGGAAATGAAACCGCCGAGCGCAATGACCCCGGGATAGCGCTTCATCAGTTCGAGGATGCGCTGTACGAACAAGGTCAGGGTAGGCATTCGGCGGTTCACAGTAGTCGTAGGAAAAAACCCCGACAGGGTACCGCCCGGGGGGCGGTGTGGCGAGGGTGAAGTAGCGTTCGCTGGCCTACGCAAAACTGTAGGAGCCGGCTTGCTGGCGATGGACTCAAAGGCACCGCGTTTATTCAGAAAATACGCGTTATCGTTGACGACCATCGCCAGCAAGCCGGCTCCTACAGGGGTTGGTTATTGCTTACGATGGATGCGCCAGGCCAACAGGCACAGCAACATCAAAGCGAACACCCCGGCAATTGCCCACAGCACCTGGTCATAACTCATCAACGGCTTCTCGATCCGCAGATAACCCGGTTGCAGGAGCAATTCGCGCATGGCCTTGTTGGCTTTTTCCAGCGTAACCCCCTGGAGCTCCTTGGCCGGGTCGGCGAAGCGGCCGTCTTCGTAGTCGCTCAACGCGCTCCAGTAGTAATCGGCCAACGCGCTGTTGCCTTGCACGGCCCAGGCCTGGCGCGCGATGGCGGCCTGCTTGAGACGGTTGAAGGTGGCGGCGTCCAGGCCGTCCTTGAGCAGCCCGGCCTTCAACTCATCCAGCACCTGTTCCGCCGCTGTCACATCGTCGCGCTCAAGGTCGGCGTTGAGGCTCATGAAACCCACGCCGCCAAACACTTCGCGCTCGGCGGAGGGGCCGTAGGACAGACCATGGGCGAGGCGCATCTGACGATAGAGCGCCCAGTCCAGATAATCCTTGAGCAGGTCGAAGGTTTCGTCGTGCTGATCCGCCAGCACGGGCTCCGGCACCAGCCAGTGCAACTTGGCACCCGCGCCGACGATACCGTGGCTCAGCGTGCGTTCATGGGCTGCGCTGGCGTTGATCTGTGGCAGCGGCGGGTGATCGGTAGGGTCAACCGCATCAAGCTCGCCCCAGGCCCGTTCCAGATAACCCGGCAGCAAGCGGTCGAGGTCGCCGACCACGATCAGGGTCATGTTATTGGGCGCGTACCAGGCCTTGCGTACCTTCTCCAGTTGTTCGCGGGTCAGGTAATCGACCTCGGCCCGCTCCGGGCATTTAAGGCCCAGTTCCACGGCCAGTTGATTGCTCGCGGTGTGGCCCAGGTCCTGACGATCCAGCCACCGTTGCAGGTGCGAGTAATGGCCGCCGTCTTCGCGCTCGACCACTTTCTTGGCAGCGTTGATCGCGTTGTCGTCGATTCGGGTCTGGGTCAACAGCGCCAACAGCAAGTCGAGGACCTTGCGCTGGTTTTTCGCCGGGGCCTCGATGACGAACGTGGTGTCGGCGTTGCTGGTGTAGGCGTTCCACTCGCCACCCAGCGCCTGCATGCGCTCTTCCAGACCACCTTCACCGGTGGCGTCGATGCCACTGAACAGCAAGTGTTCGAGCAGGTGCGGCAGTTCCTTGTCGGCGCAGTTGAAATCATCGATGCCGACGCCGACCACCAGGCGAATCGCCACATGCCCGCGCTCGGTGCCGGGCTTGAGCAGCAATTGCAGGCCGTTGGGCAGCGTATAACCCTCGACCTGGAAGCGGTCCAGGGCAAACGAAGGGAATGATCCGAGCAACAGGCAGGCGAACAACAAACAACGCATAGCGAGTTTCCATACGGCTGATTTGGAGATCCGTGTCGTCAGTCAGGGCCTCTTCGCGAGCAAGTCGAACCGTCGCACCGCCGCTCCCACAGAGGAATGCATTTCAAATGTGGGAGCGGGCTTGCTCGCGAATGGCCATCAAGCTGAATACATATAACTGACTGACCACACTGCCAGACGTTCAAGGCGAATGTGTGATGTCAGCCAAATCATCTACAGCGAGCGCACCGGTGTCAGACGTTTCCAGCACCACGTAAGCACTGCTGCAAAACAGAGAATTCAGACGCTTCATGTCGGCGATCAGCTCCAGGTGCAGCGAGCTGGTCTCGATACTCTGCACAATCTTACGTTGCAACCGGCTGACGTGAGCATGGGCCAGGCGGCGTTCCTGTGCACGAAAGCGACGCTTCTCCCGCAGCAACTGCCGGGCACTTTCCTTGTCGGCACTGAGGAACACCGACAACCCCAGGCGCAAATTGGAAATCAACTGGCTGTGCAGCCCCGCCAATTCGTCCAGGCCGACCTCGGAAAAAGACCGGCGCTGCGAGGTTTTCTGTTGCTGCACCTTGCGCAACATGCGCTCGATCAGGTCGCTGGCGAGTTTGAGGTTGATCGCCAGTTCAATGATTTCCGCCCAACGCCGACTGTCCTGCTCACTGAGGTCTTCACGGGGCATTTGCGCCAGATAGAGCTTGATCGAGTTGTAGAGCGCATCCACATCATCGGTCAGGCGACGCATTTCCTGGGTGACGGCAGTTTGCTTGCCGCGCAGCACGTCGAGCATGGCTTCGAGCATGCTGTCGATCAGATCGCCGATGCGCAGGGTTTCCCGGACGGCGTTGGCCAGCGCCAGGCTGGGGGTCACCAGCGCCGTCGGATCAAGGTGCCGTGGTTTGGCCGTGCCGTTGATTTCCGGGCGTTCCGGCAAAAGCCAGGCACAAAGCCTCGCCATCAGGCCGACCGTCGGCAGCAAGATCAGGCAGCGAGCCGTGTTGTAGAGCAGGTGGAAGCCGATGACCATTTCCTGGGGGCTGAAGTCGAGGCTGTCGATCCAGTGCACCAACGGGTCGAGCACCGGAATGATCAGCAACAGGCCAATCAGCTTGTACAGCAGGCTCCCGAGCGCCACCTGACGGCCCGCGGCGTTCTGCATGCTGGTGCTCATGAACGCCAGAATGCCGCTGCCGATGTTGGCGCCGATCACCAGGCCGATGGCCACCGGCAAGCTGATCACGCTGGCGCCTGCCAAGGTCGCGGTCAGCAGGACGGCGGCCAGGCTGGAGTAGGAAACCATCGCGAACAGGGCGCCGACCAAGGCGTCGAGCAGGATGTCGCCGGTCAGCGAGGCGAAGATGACCTTGACCCCTTGCGCCTGGGTGATCGGCGCCGCCGCTTCGACGATCAGTTGCAGGGCCAGAATGATCAGGCCCAGACCGATGGCCACCCGGCCCATCTGGCCGAGCCGCGTCTGTTTGCGCGACAGGAAGAAAATCACCCCGAGGAAAATCAGCAGCGGCGACAGCCATGACAAATCGAACGTCAGCACCCGTGCCATCAGCGCGGTACCGACATCGGCGCCGAGCATGGTCGCCAGCGCAGGCATCAGCGCCATCAGGCCCTGGCCGACAAAGGAGGTGACGAGCATGGCGGTGGCGTTGCTGCTCTGGACCATGGCGGTCACGACTATGCCGGCGATGAACGCCAGCCAGCGCTTGGACATGTTCTGGCCGATCACATGGCGCAGGTTGGAACCGTAGACCCGCAGGATGCCGGTTCGGACGATGTGCGTGCCCCAGATCAGCAAGGCCACGGCAGATAACAAATTGAGCAGGGTGAGCATAAGGGCCCCCTGTGGTGGTAGCGCCCCAAAGGAGCAAGTTGACGGTGCCGCGCGACTTTCTACGTTGTGTACTTAAGCTGTAGTTGGCTAACGGTCTGCGCGCCAGCATCGCATAGCTAAAGAGGTGATTGAAACAAAACTGTCATGAAAACAGCTTGATGCAGACGTGAAAAAGGGGCCCGAAGGCCCCCGATTCATGTAGGAGCGAGACCGGCTTGCCGGCGATGGTATCAAGGACACCGCGTTCATTCAGACAGCCCGCGTTATCGTTAACGACCATCGCGAGCAGGCTCGCTCCTACAAAGGTTTTGCGTTACTGCCCAGGAATATCCTTGCGCAGTTTCACCGGATCCTGCTGTTTCTTCTTCTTCGCAATCGCGGTGCGCATCTTGATGTTGATCGCTTCCACCGCCAGCGAGAACGCCATGGCGAAGTAGACGTAGCCTTTTGGTACGTGCACGTCGAAGGATTCGGCAATCAGCACGGTACCGACGATCAACAGGAACGCCAGCGCCAGCATCTTCAGCGACGGGTGCTTGTCGATGAACGAGCTGATGGTGCCGGAAGCCAGCATCATCACCAGCACAGCCACAACGATTGCAGCGACCATGACCGGTACGTGGGAGACCATGCCGACGGCGGTGATCACCGAGTCCAGCGAGAACACGATGTCGATGATCGCGATCTGGATGATGGTGTAGAGGAAGTTGCCGCCCTTGCCGCCCGGCTCTTCATTGGTTTCGTCTTCACCTTCCAGCGCGTGGTACATCTCTTGCGAGCTCTTCCACAGCAGGAACAGACCACCGAAGAACAGGATCAGGTCTCGCCCGGAAATGCCCTGGCCGAACACTTCGAACAAGTCTGCGGTGAGGCGCATGACCCAGGTGATCGACAGCAGCAACAGAATCCGCGTAACCATGGCCAGCGCCAGGCCGAAGATTCGGGTGCGCGCCTGCATGTGCTTGGGCATGCGGCTGACCAGGATCGAAATCATGATGATGTTATCGATACCCAGGACGATTTCCAGGGCGGTCAGGGTAAAGAAGGCAACCCAGATTTCAGGGTTGGTCAGCCATTCCATGTGTATTCCTTTGAGCGAGTGTTAAACCACAAAGGGTCCAGGCTTCAAACAACGAAGCCTGGACCCCCAGTGGTGAGTCTTGGGCTTATAGAGTGCTGAACAGCGGAAAAATCCCCATCAGCAATGCTGCAACCAGTATGCACATGCACACCAGCACTGCCCATTTCAGGGTAAAGCGCTGATGGTCACCGAAGTCGATACCGGCCAGGGCCACCAACAAATAGGTCGATGGTACCAGCGGGCTCAGCAAGTGGACGGGCTGACCGACGATCGAGGCACGTGCCATTTCAACCGCGGTTATACCGTAATGACTGGCCGCTTCGGCAAGTACTGGTAACACGCCGTAATAAAATGCGTCGTTCGACATGAAGAACGTGAACGGCATGCTCACCAGCGCGGTGATCACGGCCAGGTACGGGCCGAGGAAATCCGGGATGACCGCCAACAGGCTCTTCGACATCGCATCGACCATGCCGGTGCCCGACAGGATACCGGTGAAGATGCCTGCCGCGAAGATCAAACCGACCACTGCCAGCACGCTGCCGGCGTGGGCCGCAACACGATCCTTCTGCTGTTGCAGGCAAGGGTAGTTAACGATCATGGCAATACTGAACGCCACCATGAACAGCACCGGCAACGGCAGCAGGCCTGCGATCAGGGTGCACATCAGTGCGAATGTCAGGGCACCGTTGAACCAGATCAGCTTTGGACGACGGGCGTCCGGGAACTGCGAAACGCTGATTTCGCTGTGGTCGATTTCGTCGCCCACCAGGTGAAGCTCACCCAGACGCGCACGTTCACGTTTGCCGTAGAAGTAAGCGATGGCCAGGATGACCAGGACACCGAAAGCCATTGCCGGAATCATCGGTACGAAGATGTCCGACGGGTCCACATGCAACGCACTGGCCGCACGGGCAGTCGGACCGCCCCATGGGGTCATGTTCATCACGCCACCGGCGAGGATGATCAGGCCAGCCATAATCCGCGGGCTCATGCCGATGCGGCTGTAGAGCGGCAGCATGGCGGCCACGCAGATCATGTAAGTGGTCGCGCCGTCACCATCGAGGGAGACGACGAGCGCCAGTACGGCGGTGCCGACCGAAACTTTCAACGGGTCGCCCTTGACCAGTTTGAGGATCTTGCGCACGGCCGGGTCGAACAGGCCGGAGTCGATCATCAGGGCGAAGTAGAGGATGGCGAACATCAGCATCACGCCGGTCGGCGCAAGCTTGGTGATGCCTTCGAGCATCATCGGGCCGATCTTCGGCGCAAAACCGCCGAACAGAGCGAAGACGATTGGAATGATGATCAGGGCGATCAGCGCGGACAGGCGCTTGGTCATGATCAGGAACATGAACGTGATGACCATGGCGAAGCCAAGGAAAGTCAGCATGGGAATACTCCAGGCGTAGCGCGGCTAGGGAATGGGCGAACCGGGTGGGTCAGCGCAGAACGGGAAGCACGAGGCGTACGGGCGGAGTTGCGGCGAAGCGGCGGGTATCAAAGGACATCAGGGTCACCATTGTTGTTGTTAAATGGGCTGTGCGAGCGATAAAACACTGGCATTGGCCGACCGGTCTGTTGCCGGTAGTGGGGGCGATCCTAATCGGGGAAGCTTTCACCCAGCTTTCGCCGATGAAAGCATTGACCGGATGTGCGACCGGTCGTCGGACGGGGGCTAGGCTTTAAACCGCGTCGACACGATCGCGAGCAGGCTCGCTCCCACATGGAAATGCGTTCCCCTGTGGGAGCGAGCCTGCTCGCGATGGCGTCGGAACATACGCAACAGGAGGAAATGTGATGAACGAACTTCACACCGGCGGCTGCCACTGCGGACAACTGCGCTATCAATTCAGCGGACCTTTGAGAGACATCGCCCACTGCCACTGCTCAATCTGCCGACGAGTCAGCGGCGGGATCGTGACCACCTGGATCACCGTGCCCGCATCGACCTTTGAATGGCTGAAAGGCACACCGGCGCAGTACGCCTCGTCATCCAGTTGCGTACGATATTTCTGCCCGAACTGTGGGGCGCAACTCGCGCTGGTGACACACCTCAGTCCCGAGAGCATCGACCTGACCATCGCCACGCTCGATCATCCCGAGCAGGCTCCGGCCGAGCGGCACATCTGGACCGACAGCCGTCTGCCCTGGCTGCATCTGGACGAACACCTGCCGGGCGAAGCCGAAGAAACACTCTGATCAAAAAATAGACAGATCCAGCGGCCGGATCGCCCCCATCCAGATGGCATGTTCGGTGTGGTCGAGCAGATCGTCGCCGGTGTCCGGGTGCAGGAACACCACCAAACCCTTGCGGTTGAGCGCCAGCCACGGCAACACGTCGCCGATGAGTTCCGGCCCGAATGCCAGTTGGCAACTCCAGTCCGGGTGCGGGCCGACCGGACGTTCGTGCACCCGACCCATTTTCAGCGGGAACAGCTGCGCCGCCCGCTCACACAAGGCTCGCGCCTGGTCGATGGTGCTGGCGTCGAAATACACGTGGGCGTGGTAACCCTTGATCTGTTGCATCTGAAACCCTCTGAATCCCTGTCGAACCCTCACCGTCTCCCACAGGTCAAATGCTATACACCCAGGAAACGGAGCCCAGCCATGAAAAATGCCGAAACCCCGGTGGTAAAAGTGGTGCTTTATGGTGCCATGAGTAGCCTGGGCAGTGCGCTGATGGCTGAGATGCTGCGGCGGCAACACGAAGTGATCGCCATCCTCGATGACTTGACGGCACTCGCGCCACGTCCGGGTTTGCGCACCAAGACGGGCGACCTGTTTGAGGCCGAGCGCGTCAAACAAAGCGTCGCGGGCTGTTCGGCCGTCATCTGTCTATTAGACGCACCAGGCTTGCCGTTCAACAGCGAACACGTTGAAAAAACCATTGTTCCGGGCCCGGTCGAACAGGTGCTCGCCGTCGATGCGCTGATAGCCGGCATGCAGGCTGCCGGCATTGCCCGACTGTTTCTGGTGGGGGATTTCGAGGTGTTGGACGATCCGGAGATCGAGGATCAACTGCAACGCCACGCCGCCGAAGAAATCCGCGAATCCCTGCAAAGCAGTAAGTTGCACTGGACGCTGGTGAATGCGCCGCGTGGCGTCCCTGGGCTGACGATCGAGCATTTCAGCCACGCCAGCAGCAGCCTGGAACCGGGGCTGGCCGAACCGCTGGATCGCTTGAAACGTGTCGCGATAGGGATCGCCGATGAAATGCACTTCAATCTTCACGTGGGCGAACACGTGAATTTCGTGGCGACTTCAGAGTAGTGAAAGCTCGGGCCGCGCCCGGACGACCTTTTTGCTTTCACACCGCAATCGAAGGCAAAGGCAGGCCATTCAGCGATTGCGCACTGCTGGCCTGCTCGGCCATCAACCAATCCACAAACTGTTGAATCAACACCCCACGCCGTTTGCGTTGGGGCAGGACCACGTAATAGCCCTGCCGGGACATCACCGTTTCAGCAATTGGCCGACACAACAAACCTTGCGCCAGCAAGTTATCCACAAGGTGCCGCCAGCCAATCGCCACGCCCTGGCCGCCAATCGCCGCTTGAATCAACAACGTGTAATTGTCGAATCGCAACTGCCCGGGCGCTGGCGCCGAAGTAATCCCCAATTCGCGGAACACGCCACTCCAGTCGAACCAGTTGCTGCTGTTTTCGCCACGCAGGTGCAGCAGCGGAAATTCCAGCAGCCCTTGGGGCGGCAAGGGCAGGGGACGGTCCTTCAATAGCAGCGGACTGCACACCGGGAACACTTCTTCGCTGAACAGCCAATGGCTTTCGCCCTGTTTAAAACGCCCGTCACCAAACAGCACGGCGACATCGATATCGGTGCGCAGCATGTTGAGGCTGCGCTCGCTGGTGACCAGGCTAACGTCCACGTGAGGATTGGCCGCGTGAAAGCGGTGCAACCGGGGCATCAGCCAGTAAGCGGCAAAGGCAAAATCGGTGGCGACCTGCAACACTTCATGCTGTTGCTGTGCACTGATCGCACTTAATCCTGCGTCGATATTCTGCAAACCGAGCTGAACCTGCTCGAAAAGAATCGCCCCGGCCTCGGTCAATTCGATCCCGCGATAAATGCGATCGAACAGCCGTGTGGCGAGTTGATCCTCCAGCCGTTTGATCTGCTGGCTGATGGCCGGTTGCGTGGTGCCGAGCTCTACCGCAGCGGCGGTGAAGCTGTGATGGCGGGCAGCCGCTTCGAAGGCGCGGAGCAGATCCAGAGACAAATCACCGAGGGCGTCATACATAAGCTGTGCTTATCCTAGTCATTGCCTGGCATGGGCTTTACCACAAATCACATGGACTCCATGCTCGATTGCAGCACTCTCGCATAAATATTCACTATGGAATGCCGCGATCACATGAAGCGCAAGAATATTCTTTTCATCATGGCCGATCAGATGGCCGCGCCAATGTTGCCGTTCTACGGCCCTTCGCCGATCAAATTGCCCAATCTCAGCCGCCTCGCCGCCGAAGGCGTGGTGTTCGACGCCGCTTATTGCAACAGCCCACTCTGCGCGCCGTCGCGTTTTACCTTGGTCAGCGGTCAGTTACCGAGCAAGATCGGCGCCTACGATAACGCGGCCGATTTCCCTGCCGACGTGCCCACCTACGCCCACTACCTGCGGCGCCTCGGTTATCGCACCGCGTTGTCCGGGAAAATGCACTTTTGCGGCCCGGACCAACTGCACGGTTACGAAGAACGCCTGACCAGCGACATTTACCCGGCCGACTACGGTTGGGCAGTGAACTGGGACGAACCGGACGTGCGTCCGACCTGGTATCACAACATGTCGTCGGTGCTGCAGGCCGGGCCTTGCGTGCGCACCAACCAACTGGATTTCGATGAAGAGGTGGTGTTCAAGGCCCAGCAATATCTGTTCGACCACATTCGTGAGGATGGCGACCAGCCGTTCTGCCTGACCGTGTCGATGACTCACCCACACGACCCGTACACCATTCCCAAGGCTTTCTGGGATCTGTACGACGACGCCGACATCCCATTGCCCGAAACCCCGGCACAAACCGAGCTCGATCCGCACGCCCAGCGTTTGCTCAAGGTCTACGACCTGTGGGACAAGCCGCTGCCTGTGGATAAGATCCGCGATGCACGCCGGGCTTATTTCGGTGCTTGCAGCTATATCGACAGTAACGTCGGCAAACTTCTGCAAACGCTCGAAGATACCGGGCTGATCAACGACACGATCATCGTGTTCTCCGGCGACCACGGCGACATGCTCGGCGAGCGTGGCCTCTGGTACAAAATGCACTGGTACGAAATGGCCGCGCGCGTGCCCATGTTGATCAGTTCACCCGGCCAGTTTGGCGCCGGACGGGTCAGCGCAGCGGTTTCCACCGCCGACCTGCTGCCGACGTTTGTCGAGTTGGCCGGTGGCGCTCTGGAACCGGGCTTGCCGCTGGATGGCCGGTCGCTGGTTCCGCACCTGCAAGGGCAGGGCGGTCACGACGAGGTCTTCGGCGAATACATGGCCGAAGGCACCATCAGTCCGCTGATGATGATTCGCCGCGGTGCCTATAAATTCATCTACAGCGAAGACGATCCGTGCCTGCTCTTCGACGTACACAACGACCCGCGTGAGCAGGAAGAACTCAGCCAGTCGCCGCAACATCGGCTCCTGTTCGAGGAATTTCTTGCCGAAGCACGGGCCAAATGGAACATCCCGGCGATACACCAACAGGTGCTCGCGAGCCAGCGTCGTCGGCGTTTCGTCGCCGAAGCGCTGACCATCGGCAAGCTGAAGAGCTGGGATCACCAGCCACTGGTGGACGCCAGTCAGCAGTACATGCGCAACCACATCGACCTCGACGATCTGGAGCGTAAAGCACGTTATCCACAACCCTGCCAAAACCAATAATGTTAAGGGGAAGTCCATGCAAAAGTTATCCACAGTACTGACGGTCGGACTGCTGGCTCTGGGCAGTGCGTCGGCGTATGCCGATCAGAGCTGCGAGACGGTGAAAATGGCCGACCCTGGCTGGAGCGACATCGCCGCAACCAACGCCATCACCGGGTTTCTGCTGGACGGCATGGGCTACAAGCCCAAAGTCGACACCCTCGCGGTGCCGATTACCTTTGGCGGGTTGAAGGATGGCCAGGTCGACGTGTTTCTCGGCAACTGGATGCCGGCGCAGCAGGGTTTCTATGACAAGTTCGTCGCCACCGGCGACGTCACACAACTGGCGAAGAACCTCGATGGCACCGAGTTCACCCTGGCGGTGCCGGATTACGTGTGGGACGCGGGTGTGCATAGCTTCGCCGACCTGAACAAGTTCGCCGACAAGTTCGACAAGAAGATCTACGGCATCGGCTCCGGCGCGCCGGCGAACATCTCGCTGCAAGAAATCATCAAGAAGAACGACTTCGACATGGGCCAGTGGAAACTGGTCGAGTCCAGCGAACAGGCGATGCTGGCCGAAGTGTCTCGTGCGGTGAAGAAACAGAAATTCGTGACCTTCCTCGGCTGGACGCCGCACCCGATGAACGTGCAGCTGAAAATGCATTATCTGAAGGGCGGCGAGAAATACTTCGGCGACACCGGCAGCGTCCATACCCTGACCCGCAAGGGTTACGCCGAGGCCTGCCCGAATGTGGGCAAGTTGCTGACCAACCTGAGTTTCACCCAGGAGATGGAAAACAGCATCATGGCGGATGTGGTGAACAAGAAGGTCAGCAATGCGGATGCGGCCAAGGCGTGGATCAAGGCCAATCCGGCGGTGCTGGATAAATGGCTGGAAGGCGTGAAGACCGCGGACGGCAAGGATGCGTTGCCGGCGGTAAAAGCCAAGTTGTAAGTGATCCTATCCTCTGTAGGAGCGAGCGATGCGGCGATCCGACTTGCCCGCGAAGAACGATAACGCGGTTTTTCTAAAGAACCGCGTTACGTTCTTCGCGGGCAAGTCGGATCGCCGCATCGCTCGCTCCTACAAAGGGAAGGATCGTCGTCTCCTGATACCCTTGCGCAAAATTTTCAACCGAGAGGACCCATGGCCTTCCCCAGCCGCCATTCACTCTTCCCCTTCCTCACGTGGTTGCCCCGGCAGACCCGCGCCAGCGTCGGCCGTGACCTGATCGTCGGTCTCAGCGGCGCCATTCTCGCGTTGCCGCAATCCATTGCCTACGCGCTGATCGCCGGTCTCCCACCGGAATACGGCTTATACGCCGCCATCATCCCGGTGCTGATCGCCTGCCTCTGGGGTTCATCGTGGCATTTGATCTGTGGGCCTACGGCAGCGATCTCCATCGTCCTGTTCGCCAGTGTCAGTCCTCTGGCCGTCCCTGCGTCCAAGGACTACATCACGCTGATCCTGCTTCTGACGCTGCTCGCCGGCATTTTCCAGTGGCTACTGGGTTTGCTGCGGTTCGGCGCGCTGGTGAATTTTGTCTCGCACTCGGTGGTATTGGGCTTCACCCTCGGCGCCGCCGTGGTGATTGCCATCGGTCAAATGCCCAACCTGCTGGGGCTGGACTTGCCCAGCCAGGCCACCGCACTGGACAGCTTTTTGATGCTGCTGCAGCACCTCGATGCGGTGGATAAACCCTCGCTCGTGCTGGGGCTGGCAACAGTCGTCGTCGGCATAATCCTGAAAGGGTTGCTGCCTCGCTGGCCGACGCTGCTGATCACCCTGATCCTCGCCGGGCTGCTGGTTTGGCTGTGGCCATCGATGTTCGGCCACGTGAACCTGGTGAGCGCGTTTGTCGGGCGGCTGCCGCCCTTCAGCCCGTTGCCACTGGATCTGGACATGATTTTGCGATTGCTGCCCAGCGCAGTAGCGGTGGGGATGCTCGGGCTGGTGACGAGCCTGTCGATTGCCCGTTCCTTGTCGGCACGCTCGCAGCAATTGCTCGATGCCAATCAGGAGGTCCGCGCGCAGGGTTTATCGAACATGGTCGGTGCGTTTTTTTCCGGTTCGCTGTCTGCCGGTTCCTTCACCCGTTCCGGCCTCAGCTACGAAGCGGGTGCCTGTTCGCCAATGGCGGGGGTGTTTTCCGCGTTGTGGGTGGCGCTGTTTGCGATCTTCGGCGCCAACCTGATTGCGCATATTCCGATCCCGGCCATGGCTGGCAGCATCCTGCTGATCGCCTGGGGGTTGGTCGATCATCGCGGCATTCGTGCGTTGCTGCGGGTCAGCCGCGCCGAGTTCATGGTGATGGCGCTGACCTGTGTCGCCACGCTGTTGCTGGAATTGCAGACAGCGATCTATGCCGGCGTGCTCGCGTCGTTGTTTTTCTACCTCAAGCGCACCTCGCAACCACGGGTGCAGCATTGGCGCGATGGCGATGAAGACATTCTGCGGGTCGGCGGTTCGATCTTTTTCGGCGCCAGCCATTACCTGCAAGTGCGCCTGCAACGCATGCACGGGGCGCGGGTGGTGATCGAGGCGCAGCAGATCAACTTCATCGACTATTCGGGGGTGGAAATGCTGCACCAGGAAGCGCGGCGACTACGCAAGCAGGACCGTAGCCTGACCTTGCGCGGGGCGAGACCGCCGGTGGTGGAGGAGTTGCGAAAGCTCGAAGGCGCGGAGAAATGCCCGATTCATTTCGAAGATTGAAACACACCCATCTCCGGACAATGACCGCGATCACGGCATACCAACCGACTGTAGGAGCCGGCTTGCTGGCGATTCAACGATAACGCGGTTTGCCTGATACACCGCGGCGCGCCCATCGCCAGCAAGCCGGCTCCTACAAGGCCAATTGGCGGCGCAGTTCGGCCAGCACCGGCGCGGTGTCCGGGCGTACGCCGCGCCACAGCAAGAAGGCTTCTGCCGCTTGTTCGGCGAGCATCCCCAAACCATCCATCGACACGGCAGCGCCATGCGCCGTAGCCCAACGGCAGAACGAGGTCGGTTCCTTGCCGTACATCATGTCGTAGCAAACGGTCTTGCCCGGCTCGATCAGACTGCCCGCAATCGGCGGTACATCGCCCGACAAACTGGCCGATGTCGCGTTGATGATCAGGTCCACCGATTCCCGCAACCAGTCGAAACCACTGGCCGACACCGGCCCCAGATCCGCAAACAACTCAGCCAGCAGCTCGGCTTTTTCCACCGTGCGGTTGGCGATGATCACCGAGGCGGGTTGCTCGGCCAGCAGTGGCTCCAGCGCACCGCGCACTGCGCCGCCGGCGCCGAGCAGCAGGATGCGTTTGCCCTTGAGGCTGAAACCGGCGTTGACCGTCAGGTCCCGCACCAGCCCGGCACCATCGGTGTTGTCGCCCAGCAGCGTGCCATCGGCGAGCTTGCTCAGGGTGTTCACCGCGCCAGCCCGCTGCGCTCGCGCCGTCAAACTGTCGGCCAGACGGAACGCCTCTTCCTTGAACGGCACCGTCACGTTCGCCCCGCAACCTTCCAGGAAAAACTCCCGGGCAAAGTCGGAAAAATCGTCGAGCGGTGCCAGCGAAGTGCTGTAGTCCAGTTGCTGAGCGGTCTGCTCGGCGAAAAGACGATGGATCAACGGCGACTTGCTGTGGCCGATCGGGTTACCGAAAACGACGTAACGATCCATCAGAAATCCTCAGGCCTGGGCCAGCCAGTCGCGGTCTTGCAGGAAGTACTCGGTCAGGCGTGCTTCTTCGCTGCCGGGCTCGGCTTTCCAGTCATAACTCCAGCGAACTTGCGGCGGCAACGACATGAGGATCGACTCGGTACGCCCACCCGATTGCAGGCCGAACAGCGTGCCACGGTCGTAAACCAGGTTGAACTCGACGTATCGGCCACGGCGAAATTCCTGAAACTCGCGCTGTTTTGCAGTGAACGCATCATTTTTGCGGCGCTGCACGATCGGCAGGTAGGCGTCGATGTAAGCGTCACCGATGGCACGCATGAAAGCGAAGCTGGTGTCGAAATCCCACTCGTTCAAATCATCGAAGAACAGGCCGCCGATGCCGCGCGGTTCGTGGCGATGCTTGATGTGGAAATAGCTGTCGCACCAGGCTTTGTAGCGCGAATAGACGTCCGGACCGAACGGCGCGCAGGCCTGCTCGGCGACGCGGTGCCAGTGCACGCAGTCATCGATGTTGCCGTAATAAGGGGTCAGGTCGAAGCCACCGCCGAACCACCAGACCGGTTCTTCGCCTTCTTTTTCGGCGATGAAAAAGCGCACGTTGGCGTGGGAAGTCGGCACATGCGGATTGTGCGGGTGAATCACCAGCGACACGCCCAGGGCTTCAAAGCCACGGCCGGCCAGTTCAGGTCGATGGGCGCTGGCGGACGGTGGGAGACCGCTGCCAAACACGTGGGAAAAGTTGACGCCGCCCTTTTCGATGACCGCGCCGTTCTCGATCACGCGGGTGCGACCGCCACCGCCGGCAGGCCGGGTCCAGGCGTCTTCGACGAATTGCGTGCCGCCGTCTTCGGCTTCCAGGGCAGCGCAAATGCGGTCTTGCAGGTCGAGCAGGTAGGCTTTTACGGCCTCGGTGCGGGTCGTCATGTCTTCACCTTGAATCGGGCAAAACTACGCGGCGCTCCATGGGAGCGGGGGCCGGCGCAAATGGGCGCGTAGCATAACATTGCAGATGGACTCGCCACAGTTGACGGGGATCAAGCTTGGGAGTTCGATAGGGCGCTTGGCACTACACCTCTAGTAGCTGAAGACCTAAGGAGAGTTCTGATGGCAAAGCGTATCCAGTTCCGCGCCCATGGCGGCCCCGAAGTGCTCGAGTATGTGGATTACCAACCGGCCGAGCCCGGCCCGCAGCAAGTGCGCGTGACCAACAAGGCCATCGGCCTGAACTTCATCGACACCTATTTCCGCAGCGGCCTCTATGCGCCGCCGGCCTTGCCGTCGGGCGTGGGTTCGGAAGGTGCGGGCGTGGTCGAGGCGGTGGGCAGCGAAGTCACCCGCTTCAAGGTCGGTGATCGCGTGGCGTACGGCAGCGGCCCATTGGGCGCCTACAGCGAGGTTCACGTATTGCCGGAAGCCAATCTGGTGCACCTGCCGGACGCGATCAGCTTCGAACAGGCCGCCGGGGTGATGCTCAAGGGCCTCACCGTGCAGTACCTGTTGCGTCAGACCTATGAACTCAAGGGTGGCGAAACCATTCTGTTTCACGCCGCTGCCGGGGGTGTCGGTTCGCTGGCCTGCCAATGGGCCAAGGCGCTGGGCGTGAAGTTGATCGGCACGGTCAGCTCGCCGGAGAAAGCCGCGTTGGCAATGGCCAACGGTGCGTGGGCGACCATCGACTACAGCCACGAAAACGTCGCTCAACGCGTACTGGAATTGACCGACGGCAAAAAAGTCCCGGTGGTGTACGACGGTGTCGGCAAAGACACCTGGCTGACTTCGCTGGATAGCACAGCGCCTCGGGGCCTGGTGGTGAGTTTTGGCAACGCTTCGGGCGCGGTGGATGGGGTCAACCTGGGGATTCTGTCGGCGAAGGGATCGCTGTACGTGACCCGGCCGACACTGGCGACTTATGCCAACAACGCTGAAAACCTGCAGCGGATGGCGGATGAGTTGTTTGAGATGATCATCAGCGGGAAGCTGAAGGTGGAGATCAGCCAGAAGTATTCACTGGCTGACGCGGCGAAGGCGCAGACCGAGTTGTCGGCGCGGCGGACGACAGGTTCGACTGTTCTTTTGCCTTGAGGGCCTCTTCGCGGGCAAGTCGGATCGCCGCCCGCTCGCTCCTACAGTTTGTATGCGATCCCTGTAGGAGCGAGGCTTGCCCGCGAAGAACGATGACGCGGTCTCAACCCGGGCGAATGACGTTCCCGGTCGCCAGATCGCGAATCACGCTCGGATTCTTGCGCCCACCGAGGTTGCCGCCAAGAATCAAATCAAGCTGCCCGCTGAAATACTGCTCCACGCGAATCCGCGTCCGCGCCGCCGGCCGGCCCTGCGGGTTGGCCGAGGTCGACACCAACGGCCCGACCAATGCGCACAAATCCCGCACCAACGGGTGATCGCTGACCCGCAACGCCACCGTTTCGTGCACGCCGGTAATCCACTGCGGCAACTGATTCCGATGCGGCACCAGCCAGGTATTCGGCCCCGGCCAGGTGCTGGCCATGCGGTCCATCCACAGCTCTGGGAAGTCTTCGAACAGGAAGTCGAACTGGCGGATGTTGTCGGCGATCAGAATCAGGCCCTTGTCCACCGACCGGCCCTTGAGCATCAGCAGACGTTCGACCGCTTCTTCATCCCACGGGTCGCAACCCAGGCCCCAGACCGCCTCGGTTGGATAGGCAATCACCGCCCCTGCGCGAATGGCTTGCGCGGCTTGTTGCACACGCCAACTGTTGACCATGAAAAACTCTCCGGAATAAGGCTCTGCGCAGTTTACCGATGTTCCTTATAAAACCTAGCTCACCCGCGCAAACCAGCGCCCGCTTTCGCAGACCGCCCGGCCGTCCATTTCCAGTTCCGTCAGCGCCGCCAGCACTTTGGGCAGCGCCCAGCCGCTGGAGACGGACAACGCTTCACTGGTGTGCGGCGCCGCGTGCAGCAGCATCAACAGCGGATGTGCCACCGACGGAGCCTGCATGGCTAACGGCAACTGCTGCCAGCCGCGCAACGCTTCGAGGATATGTTCGATGGTTTCCACCAGCATCGCACCGTCGCGAATCAGCTGATGACACCCCTTGGCGCCGGGATGATGGATCGATCCCGGAATCGCATACACCTCACGACCTTGTTCCGCCGCCAGCCTCGCGGTGATCAAGGAACCGCTGGCGACACTGGCCTCGACCACCAGCACGCCGAGGGACAAACCACTGATGATTCGATTGCGTCGCGGGAAGTTGCTGGCCGTAGGCCCGGCGTCCAGTGGGAACTCTGAAAGCACCGCGCTGCCCGACGCAATCATGGCATCGGCAAGCCTGCGGTTGCGCTGTGGATAAAACTTTTCAAGTCCCGTGCCAAGTACGCCGACCGTTTGCCCGCCCACGTCCAGAGCGGCTTGATGTGCGGCGGCATCGATCCCCAGCGCCAGACCGCTGGTGATGACAAAACCGGCGCCAGCCAGACTGCGCGAAAACGCGGCGGCCGTGTCCATCCCCGGACGGGAAGCGCGACGACTGCCGACCATCGCCAATTGCGGTTTTTCCAGTATGCCCGGATCGCCCGCGACGAATAGCAGTGGCGGCGCGTCGCTGATTTCCGCCAGCAATGCCGGGTAGTCAGGCTGGTCCCACATCAGTAAATGCTGGCCGGGACGGTCTAGCCAGGCCAATGCGTGGCTGGCGCCGTCCCGGACATCATCGGCCCGGCGAGCCTCGGCGCAAGCAAACGGCAAGCCCAGCGAACGCCAGGCACTGGCCGGCGCGCTGATGGCTTTGGACGCCGAGCCGAAGGCTTCGAGCAGCTTCCTGAAACGCGCAGGACCGAGCTCCGGCAAACGATGCAGACGTAAACGGGCTTCCAGTTCCGCAGGGGAAACCGGTGTAACAGCAGGCAGCGACATGGATCATCCTTGATCGTTATGAGCCCCGTTCAAACGGGAATAAGCTGTGGATAACTCTGTTGGTAACTTGTGGAGCCTGCTTACGGATTTCGCACCTTGTCCATCACCGCCAAGGAGCGCGATGCGGTGAGCACCAATCCGTAACTGAGTTTGTCGTAGGTGCGGAACACCATCAGCAAACCGGCGCGTTCATCGGGAATTTTCAGAGGCTGGCCGGAGACCCGGTCACGCACGGTTTCGCCGGTTTTCATCACCACCAACACGTTGCCTTCGGCGAGACCGTCGCGTTGGCCCCGGTTCAGCGTCACGACATCCATCGCGCCGATCTGGGTAACCCCGCGCGGTACGTCGATGATCAGGCCGTTGATCGGTTTTTTTGGCGCACTGAGCATGAAGGTCGAGTTGATCGATCGTTCCTCGCCGCTGAACAAGCGATCGCCGAGGCGCACTTCCTGAGTGGTGCGTTGCAGTGCAAGCGTCGCGACATCACCTTCGGTAGCGACAATTTCACCGCCGCCGATGTCGTCGGCATTGATCCCCAGGAACTCCTTGCTCTCGGGGTCGGTATAAACCTTGCCTTGGCGGAAGATGCCGTAGGCCGGCTGGTTCGGATCGAAATGGCCGCGGGCGAAAATCCGGTCGCCGGTGCCGCTGAGCACCCGTTCGGCATCGCCGGCGACGATGTAAGGCGCCTTGTCGAAGTCCTCGACCTTGTCGACGATGCGGTTGCTCAGCAGAAAACTGTTGATCGACTGCAACGGAATGCTCGGGATGGCGTCGGCCACCGGCGAACTGTGCACCCGTGGCGAGAGCTTGATGGTGCCCCGGGAAGCCCCGCGATTGAGGGTCAGGCGCGGCTGCCCGTCAACGTAGACCAGCGACAGCAAATCGCCGGGGTAGATCAGATTGGGGTTCTGGATCTGCGGATTGGCCTGCCAGAGCTCGGGCCACTTCCACGGCTCACGGAGGAATTTCCCGGAGATGTCCCAGAGTGTGTCACCCGCCGCCACTGTGTATTGCTGTGGAAAACCTTCCTTGAGTTGCACTTGCCCATGCGCCAAACCGGCCGAGGCCAGAAGGAGCAAGGCGAGTAGTGATTTCCTCATGCGGTGAATCCCTTTATTATGTGCGTTCGCGTGAAACGCCAGAGCCCTCGTGGCTCGCTCCCGACTCTTTACCTAAAAGAAAAGGAGCTACGCTTCACAACGGTAGCCTGCATCTTCGGACCTGCCAGGCCATCGACCCGACTTTACCTCACACGTGCAGCAATCAAGCTTATGGCCATTTTAGACATCCTCGAATTCCCCGACTCGCGCCTGCGCACTATCGCCAAACCTGTGGCCGTAGTGGACGACGAAGTGCGTCAGTTGGTCGATGATATGTTTGAAACAATGTATGAAGCGCCAGGCATCGGCCTCGCCGCGACCCAGGTCAACGTGCACAAACGTATCGTCGTGATGGACCTCTCCGAAGACCGCACCGAACCGCGGGTGTTCATCAACCCCGAGTTCGAGCCCCTGACCGACGAGATGGAGCAATACCAGGAAGGCTGCCTCTCGGTGCCGGGTTTCTACGAAAACGTCGATCGCCCGCAGAAGGTCAAGGTCAAGGCCCTGGACCGCGACGGCCAGCCTTACGAACTGATCGCCGAAGGCCTGCTCGCCGTGTGCATCCAGCATGAATGCGACCACCTGAACGGCAAATTGTTCGTCGACTACCTGTCGAATCTCAAACGTGACCGAATCAAGAAAAAACTGGAAAAGCTCCATCGCCAGAACGCTTGATGCCCTCCTTTCAAAGGCTTGCTGCGGCAAGCCTTTTTCTTTTGCGACTGCTTTGTAAATGAGAGCTTCCCATGACTGAGCCACTGCGCATCGTCTTTGCCGGCACCCCGGAATTCGCCGCCGAACACCTCAAGGCCCTGCTCGACAGCCCTTACGAGATCGTCGCGGTCTACACCCAACCGGACCGTCCGGCAGGTCGCGGGCAAAAGCTGATGCCGAGCCCGGTCAAGCAGTTGGCACTGGAAAACAATATCCCGGTGCTGCAACCGCCAACCCTGCGCAACGAAGACGCTCAAGCCGAACTGGCCGCGCTGAAGCCGGATTTGCTGGTAGTGGTCGCCTACGGCCTGATCCTGCCGCAAGTGGTACTGGATATTCCGCGCCTGGGTTGCATCAACAGCCACGCGTCGTTGCTGCCACGCTGGCGCGGTGCGGCGCCGATCCAGCGCGCCGTCGAAGCCGGCGACAGCGAAAGCGGCGTGACCGTGATGCGCATGGAACTGGGCCTCGACACCGGGCCGATGCTGCTCAAGGTCACTACGCCGATCAGCGCTGAAGACACTGGCGGCAGCCTCCACGACCGCCTGGCGGAACTCGGCCCACCGGCAGTGATTCAAGCCATCGCCGGCCTCGCCGCCGGCACGCTGGAAGGCGAAGTGCAGGACGACAGCCTCGCCACCTACGCACACAAATTGAACAAGGACGAAGCGCGCATCGACTGGACCCGCCCGGCCATTGAGCTGGAACGTCTGGTCCGCGCCTTCAACCCGTGGCCGATCACCCACAGCACGTTGAATGGCGAAGCGCTGAAAGTGCTGGCCGCGAGCCTCGCCGAAGGCAAGGGCGCACCAGGTGAAATCCTCAGCGCCAGCAAAGACGGTCTGATCGTCGCTTGCGGTGAGCAGGCTCTGTGTCTGACCCGTCTGCAATTGCCCGGCGGCAAGGCGCTGAACTTCAGCGATTTGTTCAACAGCCGTCGTGAGAAATTCGCCGTCGGCACCGTGCTCGGTCAAACGGCGGACGCTCAATGAATCCACGTCTGGCCGCCGCCAAGGCACTTGCTGCTGTTCTAAACGGAAAAGCCTCACTCAACAGTTCGCTGCCGACACAAATGGACAAGGTCGAAGACCGCGATCGCGGCTTCACCCAGGACCTGGCGTTCGGCACCGCGCGCTGGCAGCCGCGTTTGTCGGCGCTCGCGGCCAAGTTGCTGCAGAAGCCGTTCAAGGCTGCCGACGCCGATGTCGAGGCGTTGCTGCTGGTCGGCCTCTATCAACTGCTTTACACCCGCGTCCCGGCTCACGCCGCCATCGGCGAAACCGTCGGTTGCGCCGACAAGCTGAAGAAGCCGTGGGCCAAAGCCTTGCTCAACGCCGTGTTGCGCCGCGCCCAACGTGAAAGCGAAGCGCTGCTGGCCGAGCTGGAACACGACCCGGTGGTGCGCACCGCCCACCCACGCTGGCTGCAAAAATCCCTGAAAGCGTTTTGGCCTGAGCAGTGGGAAGCCATTTGCGCGGCAAACAACGCGCATCCGCCGATGATTCTGCGGGTCAACCGTCGCCATCACAGCCGCGATGCCTACTTGGGTCTGCTTACCGAAGCGGGCATCACCGCCACGGCGTGCGTTTACAGCCGGGACGGCATCATTCTCGACGCCGCCGCCGACGTACGCAGCCTGCCGGGCTTCGCCGAAGGCTGGATCAGCGTGCAGGACGAAGCGGCGCAACTGGCCGCCGACCTGCTCGACCTTGCGCCGGGTCAACGGGTGCTCGACGCCTGCTGCGCTCCGGGCGGCAAGACCTGTCACATCCTCGAAGCCGAACCCGCACTGGCGGGCGTCGTCGCCGTGGATCTGGAAGCCAAGCGTCTGGTGCGTGTGCGAGAAAACCTCGCACGTCTGGGCCTGAGCGCCGAACTGATCGCCGCCGACGGCCGCGACACGGCCACTTGGTGGGATGGCAAACCGTTCCAACGCATCCTGCTCGATGCGCCATGCTCGGCCACCGGCGTGATCCGTCGTCACCCGGACATCAAGCTGACTCGCCAACCGGATGACATCGCCGCGCTGGCAGTGCTGCAAGGCGAATTGCTCGATGCCATGTGGATAACTCTGGAGGTCGGCGGGATTCTGCTTTACGCCACCTGTTCCACGTTGCCGACCGAGAACACCGAAGTCATCGAAGCCTTCCTCGCCCGCACGCCGGGCGCCCGTGAGCTGGACCTCGCCACCACGGCCGGCATCAAGCAGCCCCACGGTCGCCAGCTGCTGGCACAGGAAGGCGGCCACGACGGGTTCTATTACGCCAAGCTGATCAAGATCGCCGCCGCGCGCGGTTAACCGGTTTTAAGGGAGTGACTGGATGAAAATCATCATCCTCGGCGCAGGGCAGGTCGGCGGTTCGCTGGCGGAACACTTGGCCAGCGAGGCCAACGACATCACCGTGGTCGACACCGATGGCGAACGCCTGCGCGACCTCGGCGACCGGCTGGACATCCGCACCGTGCAAGGCCGCGGCTCGCTGCCGACGGTGCTGCGCCAGGCCGGCGCGGACGATGCCGACATGCTGGTGGCGGTGACCAACAGTGACGAAACCAACATGGTCGCCTGCCAGGTCGCCCACACCCTGTTCCACACCCCGACGAAAATCGCCCGGGTACGCGAAGCGGCGTACCTCACGCGCTCCGAGCTGTTCGATAACGAAGCGATTCCGGTGGATGTGCTGATCAGCCCGGAACAAGTGGTCACCAACTACATCAAGCGCCTGATCCAGCATCCGGGTGCGTTGCAGGTGATCGATTTCGCCGAAGGCAAAGCGCAGCTGGTCGCGGTGAAGGCGTATTACGGCGGACCGCTGGTGGGTCAGCAACTGCGTCAGTTACGTGAACACATGCCGAATGTCGAAACCCGCGTAGCGGCGATTTTCCGCCGTGACCGGCCGATTTTGCCTCAGGGCGATACGGTGATCGAGGCGGACGACGAAGTATTTTTCATCGCCGCCAAGGCGAATATTCGCGCAGTGATGAGCGAAATGCGCCGCCTCGATGAGAGCTACAAGCGCATCGTCATCGCCGGGGGCGGGCAGATCGGCGAGCGTCTGGCCGAGGCCATCGAAAGCCGTTATCAGGTGAAGATCATCGAGATGAACCCGGCCCGCTGCCGCCATCTCTCGGACACCCTCGACAGCACCGTGGTCCTGCAAGGCAGTGCCTCCGACCGCGACTTGCTGATGGAAGAGAACATCGCCGACGCCGACATCTTCCTGGCGCTGACCAACGACGACGAAGCCAACATCATGTCGTCGCTGCTGGCCAAGCGCCTGGGCGCGAAGAAGGTGATGACGATCATCAACAACCCGGCTTACGTCGACTTGATCCAGGGTGGCGACATCGACATCGCCATCAGCCCGCAACTGGCGACCATCGGCACCTTGCTGGCCCACGTGCGGCGCGGCGACATTGTCAGCGTGCATTCATTGCGCCGTGGTGCGGCGGAGGCCATCGAGGCGATTGCCCATGGTGATGCGAAGTCGAGCAAGGTGATTGGTAAGGCCATCGAGAACATCGGTCTGCCCCCGGGCACCACGATTGGCGCGATCATTCGTGATGAAGAAGTGATCATTGCCCACGATGACACGGTGATCGCGGCGGGTGACCATGTGATTCTGTTCCTTGTGGATAAGAAGCATATTCGGGATGTGGAGAAGTTGTTCCATGTGGGGCTCAGCTTCTTCTGATCCGAAGGCCTCTTCGCGGGCAAGCCTCGCTCCTACAGGGATATGCATGTTACCTGTAGGAGCGAGGCTTGCCCGCGAAGGCGATTCCGAAGCTCACCCATAAACCGAGGTGCACCATGATCGAATCCCTGGAAAAAATGCTCGCCAAGGGTGTGGATAACTCATTGCTGCGCTTCGGCCTCGGCAAGGGTTATCTGGATCTTGGGGAAAACGCCAAGGCCGCCGAGCATTTCCAGCGTTGCGTCGAATTCGACCCGAAGTATTCAGCGGCCTGGAAGCTGTTGGGCAAGGCATATCTGGCGCTGGCGGACTATCCGGCCGCGCGTCAGGCGTGGGAGCAGGGTCTGGAAGCGGCTCGTGCTCACGGCGACAAGCAGGCGGAGAAGGAGATGACGGTGTTCCTGAAGAAACTTGAGCGCCAGGCGCACTGATCAGAGGTAGCGCAGGCCGATGCCGTCAGCGTCTACAAGCACCACTTCCATGCGAACCCGCGGCGCGCCTGTGGGTAAATCCTGTACCTGACCATAGACCACCGCCCCCTTGGGCAACGCCGACAAGCCCGGATGCTTGACGTAGACGCCCGTGGTCGAGAGATTTCGGGTCTGGCCGAGGCATTCGCCGAAGCTTTCGTGACTGATCTTGATGCGAAACGATTTGCGGTGTTCGGACATCTTCTGCGCCCTTTTTATGAACAGTTGTGGATAACCCGAACTTGTAGGAGCGAAGCTTGCTCGCGAAGGCGATATCACATCCAACATCAATGTTGAATGTAATGGCCTCTTCGCGGGCAAGCCTCGCTCCTACAAGTTATCCACAGATCATGCCAATCAACTCAATACCAGCGCTCTTCACCCGGAGGCCGCTTCTTGAAGCGTTTCATGCTCCACATGTACTGGCTCGGATACGCCCGCACATAACGTTCGACCACCTTGCTCATCGCCGCGCAGGACGTCTCGGTATCAGTGCTGTACATGGCCTCTGGCGCCGCTTCGAGAATCACTTTGTAGCCCGAACCGTCCGGCAGCCGCAGGGCGTGCAGGAACACGCCGACCGCTTTGCCGCCTGCCAACATGTTCGGTACAAACTTGCTGGTCAGTGCCTGAGTAGCGAAGAACGGCACGAAGATCCCGGCGGATTCGGCCGGTTCCGGGTCAGCGGGAATGCCCACTGCACCACCTTTGCGCACTTCCTTGATGACGCTGAGGATGCCTTCCTTGGTAGAGGCGGCGACCCTGTTACCCAGTTGCACTCGCTGCTTGCGCAGCAATTCATCCACAGCCTTGAGCTTTGGCGGGCGATAGAAAATGATCGGTTTGCACTGGCTGCAATAGAAGTGGTTCAACACTTCCCAGTTGCCGAGGTGGCTGGTGATGCCGACCACACCTTTGCCGGAGGCGAGGGCGTCTTTCAAGACGTCGAGCCCTTCGACTTCGCGCACCAGATCGATGGAACGCTGTGCCGGCCAGATCCACGCGCAGGCACTTTCGGTCAGTGATTTTCCGATGTCTTTCAGGCTCTGGCCGACCAGGCGCTCGCGCTCGGCAGGGTCCATCTCCGGAAAACACTTGGCCAGATTGATCCGCACCACATCACGGGAACGGTTAGGGGTTTTCCACATTACCCAGCCAATGGCCGAGCCAACCACCTGCACTGCTCGCCAGGGAAGCAGGGCAAACAGCCGCAGAGCGCCTACCAGCAAGGCGCCTTTCAACTTATCCACAGGTCACTCCTGATCTTGTGCTGTGCGCGAGGCGGCTATTCTAACCGCCGATCGACAAGGTCGCGTAGCGATCGCAATCCTGGGTGTGGTCCATGACCATCCCCGAGGCCTGCATCAACGCATAGCAAATGGTCGGGCCGACGAAGGTGAAGCCGGCTTTTTTCAGGCCTTTGCTCATTTCCACGGCGACTGGCGTGACCGCCGGGACTTCGGTGCGATCCTTGAAATGATTGATCACAGGCGTACCGCCAACGAAAGACCAGAGAAACTCGACCGGGTCTTCAAGCGCCAGCCAGGCCTGGGCATTGCGCCGGGCGGCGTTGAGTTTGAGGCGATTGCGGATGATCCCGGGATCGAGCATCAATTCATCGATTTCGGCGTCGCTCATTTGCGCCACGCGCTGTACATCGAAGCCGAACAGCACCTCGCGATATCGCTCGCGTTTACGCAACACGGTGATCCAGGAAAGGCCGGCTTGGAACCCTTCGAGCAAAAGCAACTCGAACAATCCCTGCGCATCGCGTAGCGGCGTGCCCCACTCCTGGTCGTGATAAGCCATGTACAGCGGATCTTCGGAACACCAAAAGCAGCGTGGCATAAGGCTCCAGGGGGCGTGCGCAGCAATGAATCGGGTATACTCCCGCTCTTTAAATCGCAGCCCAAGAAACAGGTGAATTTCGTGAGCCAGCCTACGCCAGCCGTGCGTACCTTCCAAGACTTGATCCTCGCCCTCCAGCAATACTGGGCCGAGCAAGGTTGCGTGGTACTTCAGCCCTACGATATGGAAGTAGGCGCCGGGACTTTCCACACTGCCACGTTTCTGCGCGCCATCGGCCCGGAAACCTGGAACGCCGCTTATGTGCAGCCCAGTCGTCGCCCGACTGACGGCCGCTACGGCGAAAACCCGAACCGCCTGCAGCACTACTATCAGTTCCAGGTAGTCCTGAAGCCGAACCCGGACAACTTCCAGGAACTGTACCTGGGCTCCCTCAAGCATGTCGGCCTGGACCCGCTGGTCCACGACATTCGCTTCGTCGAAGACAACTGGGAATCGCCGACCCTGGGCGCCTGGGGTCTGGGCTGGGAAGTCTGGCTCAACGGCATGGAAGTGACGCAGTTCACTTACTTCCAGCAGGCGGGCGGCATCGAGTGCTACCCGGTGACCGGTGAGATCACTTACGGCCTCGAGCGTCTGGCCATGTACCTGCAAGGCGTGGACTCGGTCTACGACCTGGTCTGGGCTGACGGTCCGTTCGGCAAAGTGACCTACGGCGACGTGTTCCACCAGAACGAAGTGGAGCAGTCGACCTACAACTTCGAACACGCCAACGTCGAGAAGCTGTTCGAACTGTTCGACTTCTACGAAAGCGAAGCCAAGCGCCTGATCGAACTCGACCAGCCGCTGCCGTTGCCGAGCTACGAAATGGTGTTGAAGGCGTCCCACACCTTCAACCTGCTGGATGCGCGCCGGGCGATCTCGGTGACTGCGCGTCAGCAATACATCCTGCGTGTGCGCACCCTGGCGCGTTCCGTTGCGCAAGCCTATCTGCTGGCTCGCGCCAAGCTGGGCTTCCCGATGGCGACCCCGGACCTGCGTGACGAAGTACTGGCCAAGCTGGAGGCTGCACAATGAGTGCTCAAGATTTCCTGGTTGAACTGGGCACCGAAGAACTGCCACCCAAGGCCCTGAACACCTTGGCCGAAGCGTTCCTGGCCGGTATCGACAAAGGCCTGCAAGCCGCTGGTCTGAACTACGAGACCAAAACCGTCTACGCCGCGCCGCGTCGTCTGGCTGTGCTGATCACCGCGCTGGCTACCCAGCAACCGGATCGCAGCATCAACCTCGACGGCCCGCCACGTCAGGCGGCGTTCGATGCCGAAGGCAACCCGACTCAAGCGGCACTGGGTTTCGCCAAGAAGTGCGGTGTAGAGCTGAGCGAAATCGATCAGAGCGGCCCTAAACTGCGTTACAGCCAGAGCATCGCCGGCAAGCCGACCGCGAGCCTGCTGCCGACCATCGTCGAAGACTCCCTGAATGACCTGCCGATCCCGAAGCGCATGCGCTGGGGTGCGCGCAAGGAAGAATTCGTTCGTCCGACCCAATGGCTGGTCATGCTGCTCGGTGACCAGATCATCGATTGCACGATCCTCGCCCAGAAGGCCGGCCGCGACTCCCGTGGTCACCGCTTCCATCACCCGCAAAGCGTGCGCATCACCTCGCCGGCCAACTACCTGACCGACTTGCGTGCCGCTTACGTTCTGGCCGATGCCAACGAGCGTCGCGCAATTATCAGCAAGCGCACCGAAGAACTGGCGACGATGCAGGAAGGCACGGCGATCGTTCCGCCAGCCCTGCTCGACGAAGTGACCGCGCTGGTTGAATGGCCGGTGCCGCTGGTGTGCTCGTTCGAAGAGCGTTTCCTCGACGTGCCGCAAGAAGCGCTGATTACCACCATGCAGGACAACCAGAAGTATTTCTGCCTGCTGGATGCCGACGGCAAGTTGCTGCCACGTTTCATTACCGTGGCCAACATCGAAAGCAAAGACCCGCAGCAAATCATCGCCGGCAACGAGAAAGTGGTTCGCCCACGCCTGACCGACGCCGAGTTCTTCTTCAAGCAAGACAAGAAGCAGAAACTCGAAGACTTCAACCTGCGCCTGCAAAACGTGGTGTTCCAGGAAAAACTCGGCAGCGTCTACGACAAGGCCGAGCGCGTTTCCAAGCTTGCAGCTTTCATCGCGCAACGCATTGGCGGCAACGCGGCATGGGCTTCCCGTGCCGGCCTGCTGTCCAAGTGCGACCTGGCAACCGAGATGGTCGGTGAGTTCCCGGAGATGCAAGGCGTCGCCGGTTACTACTACGCCCTGAACGATGGCGAGCCGGAAGAAGTCGCGCTGGCGCTGAACGAGCAATACATGCCGCGCGGTGCCGGTGCTGAACTGCCGACCACCCTGACCGGTGCGGCTGTGGCCATCGCCGACAAACTCGACACGCTGGTCGGTATCTTCGGGATCGGCATGCTGCCAACCGGTAGCAAAGACCCGTATGCCCTGCGCCGTGCTGCACTGGGCGTATTGCGCATCCTGATCGACAAGAAGCTCGACCTCGACCTGAACGACGCCGTGGCCTTTGCCGTGAATGCGTTCGGCGCCAAGGTCAAGGCTGCTGGCCTGGCCGACTCGGTACTGGAATTCGTGTTCGACCGTCTGCGTGCCCGTTACGAAGATGAAGGCGTGGACGTGGCGACTTACCTGTCGGTTCGTGCCCTGAAGCCAGGTTCGGCACTGGACTTCGATCAGCGCGTACAAGCGGTTGAAGCGTTCCGCAAATTGCCTGAAGCGGCGGCCCTCGCTGCTGTGAACAAGCGCGTTTCGAACTTGCTGAGCAAGGTCGAAGGTTCTGTTCCTACAGTCGTTGAAGCCAAGTACTTCGACAACGCCAACGAATTCTCCCTGTACTCGGCGATTCAGCAGGCGGACCAGGCGGTTCAACCGATGGCTGCTGCGCGTCAGTACAGCGAGTCGCTGGCACGTCTGGCAGCCTTGCGCGAGCCTGTGGATGCTTTCTTCGAAGCCGTCATGGTCAACGCTGAAGATGCCAAGGTCCGTGCCAACCGCTATGCGCTGCTGGCGCGTCTGCGTGGCTTGTTCCTTGGCGTCGCCGATATTTCGTTGCTGGGGTAAGACTGTTTGAAACTGCTGATTCTCGATCGGGACGGGGTGATCAATTACGACTCCGACGCTTACATCAAGTCGGTGGAGGAGTGGAAACCGCTCCCCGGTTCGATCGAAGCCATCGCGCAGTTGAGCAAGGCCGGCTGGACGGTAGCAGTCGCTACCAACCAGTCCGGCATCGCTCGCGGCTATTACGACGTCGCCACCCTGGACGCCATGCACGAGCGCTTGCGCTCGTTGGTCGCGGAGCAGGGCGGTGAAGTCGGGCTGATCGTCTATTGCCCGCACGGGCCGGACGAAGGCTGCGATTGCCGCAAGCCAAAACCCGGGATGCTGAAAACCATCGCCACGCATTACAACGTATCGCTGACTAATCTATGGTTCGTCGGCGACAGTCTTGGTGACCTGGAAGCCGCCAAAGCCGTCGATTCTCAGCCAGTTTTGGTAAAGACCGGGAAAGGCGAAAAGACTTTGGGCAAAACCCTACCGGTAGGCACTTTGATTTTTGACGATCTCGCGGCGATTGCCGCAGAACTTATCCACAATTAGAGCGTTTTCGAGATTCCTGACCAAGGATTGATCGGGAGTGCGCTTTATATAGACGGGCAGAGCCCGCACGGTAAACGTCGCCATGTCGATATTGCAGGCCATCAGAACCTTCCTCTTTTACCTGCTGCTGGGCACCAGCTCCTTGCTTTGGTGCAGCCTGAGCTTTTTTATCGCGCCTTTTCTGCCGTTCAAGGCGCGCTATCGTTTTATCAACGTGTACTGGTGCCGTTGCGCCTTGTGGCTGAGCAAAGTCTTTCTGGGCATCAGCTACGAAGTGAAAGGTGCCGAGAACGTGCCAGACCAGCCCTGCGTGATTCAGTCGAACCACCAGAGCACCTGGGAGACGTTCTTCCTCTCGGCCTATTTCGAGCCGTTGAGCCAGGTACTGAAGCGTTCATTGCTGTTTGTACCGTTCTTCGGTTGGGCCATGGCCATGCTGCGGCCGATCGCCATCGATCGCGATAATCCGAAGGCCGCGCTCAAACATGTAGCGAAGCAGGGCGATGAACTGCTGAAGGATGGCGTCTGGGTACTGATATTCCCTGAAGGAACGCGGGTCCCTTACGGCACCATCGGAAAATTCTCACGAGGTGGTACGGCGTTAGCCGTCAACGCCGAACTTCCGGTGCTGCCGATTGCGCACAATGCCGGCAAGTTCTGGCCGAAAACCGGTTGGGCCAAGAAGCAGGGCGTCATCACTGTGATCATCGGCGAGCCGATGTACGCCGAAGGCAGCGGGCCCCGTGCGATTGCTAACCTCAATGACCGGGTTCAGGCCTGGAACGAGCAGATGCAACGGGAAATGGGCTCGCTCCCACCCGCTCCGCAAGCGCCGGCTGCCAATGATCAGATGGCTGTCTGAGATTCTGTGGATAACCTGTGTACCGTTTCGCTGAAAAGTAGCGTATTTAGTTTGTAGGCTTATGATTTATATACATATTTCCTAAGCTCATAAAATATGGAAAAAGGTGCATAAGTTTTTTTCGGACGTAAAAAAACCGGCTGATATAGCCGGTTTTTTTATGCCTTCGATTACTGTACTTCAATCGCTGAACAACACCACGATGTGACTGTAATCAGAGCCATTCAAAAACAAAAAGGCCAGCGCATTGCGCTGGCCTTTTTTTATTTTTGGCAGAACCGCTGGATCAGAAGTCCAGGTTGGAAACCGCCAAGGCATTGCTTTCGATGAAGTCACGACGAGGTTCGACCGCATCACCCATCAGGGTGTTGAAGATCTGGTCCGCGCCAATGGCGTCTTCGATGGTCACTTTGAGCATCCGGCGCTGGCTTGGGTCCATGGTGGTTTCCCACAGCTGATCCGGATTCATCTCACCCAGACCTTTGTATCGCTGGATGGTGTGACGCTTGGTGCTTTCAGCCATCAGCCATTCAAGGGCTTCCTTGAACTCGGTGACCGGCTTCCTGCGTTCGCCACGCTGGATGTACGCGCCGTCGTCCAGCAGGGTGCTCAGCTGAGCGCCCAGGGATACGACAGTCCTGTAATCGTTGCTGCCGAAGAAGTCGCGGTTGAACGTGACGTAGTTCGACAGGCCGTGAGAGATCAGCTCGACCTCTGGCAGCCAGACGTTACGCTCACGGTCTTCACGCAGGCTGGCCTTGTAGACCAGGCCGGACTTCTCGACGGTGCGCAGACGGACTTCATACTTGGCCAGCCAATCCTGCATCGCTGCGTGATCGGACAGTTGCTCCATGCTCACCGCTGGCAGGTAGATGAAGTGCTCGGTCAGTTCCTGAGGGTACAGGCGCGACAGACGCTTGAGGGTCTTCATCACCAGACGGAAGTCGTTCACCAGGCGCTCGAGGGCTTCGCCGGAGATACCCGGGGCTTCCTCGTTCAGGTGCAGGCTCGCATCTTCCAGGGCCGACTGCGTCATGTACTCTTCCATGGCGTCGTCGTCTTTGATGTATTGCTCTTGCTTGCCTTTCTTGACCTTGTACAGCGGTGGCTGAGCGATGTAGATGTAGCCACGCTCGATCAGCTCCGGCAGCTGACGGAAGAAGAACGTCAGCAGCAGCGTACGGATGTGCGAACCGTCGACGTCAGCATCGGTCATGATGATGATGTTGTGGTAGCGCAGCTTGTCGATGTTGTATTCGTCGCGACCAATACCGCAGCCCAGTGCGGTGATCAAGGTGCCCACTTCTTGCGAAGAGATCATCTTGTCGAAGCGCGCCTTCTCGACGTTGAGGATCTTGCCCTTCAACGGCAGGATGGCCTGGGTTTTACGGTTACGCCCCTGCTTGGCGGAGCCGCCAGCAGAGTCACCTTCCACGAGGTACAGTTCGGAAAGGGCAGGGTCTTTTTCCTGGCAGTCAGCCAGTTTGCCCGGCAGGCCGGCGATGTCCAGCGCGCCTTTGCGGCGGGTCATCTCACGGGCCTTACGTGCTGCTTCACGCGCACGTGCCGCGTCGATCATCTTGCCGACGACCAGTTTGGCTTCGTTCGGGTTTTCCAGCAGGAAGTCGGAGAAGTACTTGCCCATTTCCTGTTCGACCGCGGTCTTCACTTCGGAAGAAACCAGCTTGTCTTTGGTCTGGGAGCTGAACTTCGGATCCGGAACCTTCACCGAGATGATCGCGGTCAAGCCTTCACGGGCGTCATCACCGGTGGTGGCAACCTTGTGCTTCTTGGCCAGGCCTTCAGCTTCGATGTAGGTGTTCAGGTTACGCGTCAGTGCGGAACGGAAACCCACCAGGTGAGTACCGCCATCACGCTGCGGGATGTTGTTGGTGAAGCACAACAGGTTCTCGTTGAAGCTGTCGTTCCACTGCAGGGCGATTTCCACGCCGATGCCGTCTTCACGCTGGATGTTGAAGTGGAACACCTGGTTGACCGCAGTCTTGTTGGTGTTCAGGTATTCAACGAACGCACGCAGGCCGCCTTCGTACTTGAACAGCTCTTCCTTGCCGCTGCGTTCATCCTTGAGGACGATGCCGACACCGGAGTTGAGGAAGGACAGTTCACGAATCCGCTTGGCCAGGATGTCCCAGCTGAAGTGGATGTTCTTGAAGGTTTCAGCCGATGGCTTGAAGTGAATCTGGGTGCCCGTGGTTTCGCTCTCACCAACGATTTTCATCGGCTCTTGCGGGACGCCATGGACGTAAGTCTGTTCCCAGATCTTGCCGCTGCGGCGAACGGTCAGGACCAGTTCCTTGGACAGTGCGTTCACTACCGAAACACCTACACCGTGCAGACCGCCGGATACTTTGTAGGAGTTGTCGTCGAACTTACCGCCGGCGTGCAGCACGGTCATGATGACCTCGGCTGCCGAAACGCCTTCTTCTTTGTGTACGTCTACCGGGATGCCACGACCGTTGTCGCGAACGGTGATGGATTCGTCCGGGTGGATGATGATGCTGATGTCGTCGCAATGGCCGGCCAAAGCTTCGTCGATCGAGTTATCGACCACCTCGAACACCATGTGGTGCAGACCGCTGCCATCGTCGGTGTCACCAATGTACATACCGGGACGTTTGCGTACGGCATCCAGGCCTTTCAGCACTTTAATGCTCGTTGAGTCGTACGTATTTTCTTCGCTCAATGCCTTCACTCCCGATGGTCGTGGGTCTGGGTGATACGGCCCTGTTCCACGTGGAACAGAGCGACTGGCGTTTCCGTCTGCCAGCCTTCCCTCAATAATTCGTGATCTACACAGGTGATAAACACCTGGCAGCGTAAGTCTTCCAACAAGCGGCAAAGCGCGCGGCGGTGCTGCTCGTCCAGTTCGGACGGCAAGTCATCCACCAGATAAATACACTGGCCGCGTCGGGCCTGGCTGACCAGGTGCCCTTGGGCAATCCGCAATGCACAGACCACCAACTTCTGCTGACCGCGGGACAAGATGTCCGCGGCGTTATGTGCACCCAATCTGAGGCGCAAATCAGCGCGTTGTGGTCCGGCCTGGGTATGCCCCATCTGCTGGTCTCGCTGAACGGACCCAGCGAGCACTGCACTCAATTCGCGGTCTTTGTCCCAGCCTCGGTAATAGCTGAGCGTCAAACCTTCAAGCTCAACCAGTTCGCTCAAGGTCTGTTCAAAGACTGGTTTCAAGGCTTTGATATAGGCACGGCGGTATTCATCAATTTCAGCGCTGGCCTGGCACAGTTCCCTGTCCCAAACCGCTTGCGAAACGGCGTCAAGTGTACCATGCCGCAGCCAAGAGTTTCTCTGGCGCAGGGCCTTCTGCAAGCGCTGCCAGGTGGACATGAACCGCGGTTCCACGTGGAACACGCCCCAGTCGAGAAACTGCCGGCGAATCTTCGGTGCGCCTTCAAGCAGGCGGAAGCTATCAGGGTTGATCAGTTGCAGCGGCAGGATCTCCGCCAGCTGTGCCGCACTGCGCGCGTTCTGCCCGTCAATACGGATCTGGAACTCGCCTTGGCGGTCCCGTGATATCCCCAGTGCGCTATGCCCGCCCTCAGCCAACTCAACCTGACCGAATACGGTACAGGCCAATTGCTCGTACTGAATAACCGGCAAAAGGCGGGTACTACGAAACGAACGGGCAAGCCCCAGCAGGTGAATGGCTTCCAGAACACTGGTTTTGCCGCTGCCGTTGGCGCCGTAAAGAATGTTGATTCGGGGGGAGGGGGAGAAGGTCACCGGGTGCAGATTGCGCACCGCGGTGACCGAGACGCGACTTAATGACATCTAGCTTCTGCTGAGCATAATTACAGACGCATCGGCATGACAACGTAGGCCGAGTCATCGTTGTCGGACTCTTGCACCAGCGCACTGCTGTTGGAGTCGGACAGGATCAGGCGAACCTGCTCAGTGGTCATCACGCCCAGCACGTCGAGCAAGTAGCTCACGTTGAAGCCGATTTCCAGATTGCCGCCGTTGTACTCAACGCCCACTTCTTCTTCCGCTTCTTCCTGCTCCGGGTTGTTGGCCTGGATCTTCAACTGACCGCTGGCCAGTTGCAGACGGATACCGCGGTACTTCTCGTTGGACAGAATCGCGGTACGGCTGAAAGCTTCACGCAACGCCTGACGATCGCCGAGCACCAGTTTGTCGCCGCCCTTCGGCAGAACACGCTCGTAGTCCGGGAATTTACCGTCGACCAGTTTAGAGGTGAAGGTGAACTCGCCAGTGGTGGCGCGGATGTGATGCTGACCCAGGACGATGCTGACATTGCCGTCCGGCTCGGTCAGCAGGCGCGCCAGCTCAAGGATACCCTTGCGCGGCACGATGACCTGGTGGCGATCCGGCTGACCGATGTCGGCCTGCATCGAGCACATGGCCAGACGGTGACCGTCGGTGGCCACGGCGCGGATGATCCCGGCCGAGACTTCCAGCAGCATGCCGTTCAGGTAATAACGCACGTCCTGCTGGGCCATGGCGAAGCTGGTGCGTTCAATCAGACGACGCAGTTTGCTTTGCTCAAGGCTGCAAGTCAGCGAACCCGGGCCTTCTTCAACAGTCGGGAAATCGTTCGCCGGCAGGGTCGACAGGGTGAAGCGGCTACGGCCAGCCTTCACCACCAGCTTCTGCTCGTCGACCTTGATGTCGATCAGCGCGTCGTTCGGCAGGCTTTTGCAGATGTCCATCAGCTTGCGCGCAGGCACAGTGATGGAACCCGGGTCAGCCGGCTCTTCGAGTTGTACACGACCGACCAGCTCGACTTCCAGGTCGGTACCGGTCAGCGACAGTTGCTGGCCTTCGACAACCAGCAGCACGTTGGAGAGCACCGGCAAGGTCTGTCGGCGCTCGACGACGCCTGCGACCAGTTGCAGGGGTTTCAACAGGGCTTCGCGTTGAATGGTGAAATGCATGGTCTAGTCCCTTGCCTTAATAAGCTGCGCTGGTGTTCATCAAGTTGTCAGAGTACGCAGCAGGTTCTTGTAGTCCTCGCGGATGTCCGCGTCGGATTCCTTAAGTTCGTTGATCTTGCGGCAGGCGTGCAAAACAGTTGTGTGGTCGCGGCCGCCAAACACATCGCCGATTTCCGGCAGGCTGTGGTTAGTCAACTCTTTGGACAACGCCATGGCAACCTGACGCGGACGAGCGACCGAGCGTGAACGACGCTTGGACAGCAGGTCGGAAATCTTGATCTTGTAGTACTCGGCGACAGTGCGCTGAATGTTATCCACAGAGACCAGTTTGTCTTGCAGCGCCAACAGATCTTTCAGGGATTCGCGAATCAGCTCAATGGTGATATCGCGGCCCATGAAGTGCGAGTGGGCGATCACGCGTTTAAGCGCACCTTCCAGCTCACGGACGTTGGAGCGAATACGTTGGGCGATGAAGAACGCCGCGTCGTGGGGCAGATCGACTTTGGCCTGGTCGGCCTTTTTCATCAGGATCGCGACACGGGTTTCCAGCTCCGGCGGCTCGACGGCTACCGTCAAGCCCCAGCCGAAGCGGGATTTGAGGCGCTCTTCAAGGCCTTCGATTTCTTTAGGGTAGCGGTCACTGGTGAGAATGACCTGCTGGCCACCTTCGAGCAGGGCGTTGAAGGTGTGGAAAAACTCTTCCTGCGAACGTTCCTTGCGGGCGAAGAACTGAATGTCATCGATCAGCAATGCGTCCACCGAACGGTAGAAGCGCTTGAACTCGTTGATCGCGTTCAGTTGCAGAGCCTTGACCATATCGGCCACGAAACGCTCCGAATGCAGGTACACGACCTTGGCATTCGGGTTCTTCTTTAATAGATGGTTACCCACAGCGTGCATCAAGTGAGTTTTACCCAAGCCAACACCGCCATAAAGGAAGAGCGGGTTGTAACCGTGCTTGGGGTTGTCCGCCACCTGCCAGGCCGCAGCCCGGGCCAGTTGGTTGGACTTACCTTCGACGAAGTTCTCGAAGGTGAAAGTGCGGTTCAGGTAACTGGTGTGCTTGAGCGCACCTTCGACCTGCACGGTGCGCTGCTCGGAACGCACCGGGGCCTGTTGAGAACTGGCGCCAGCCATCGGATCGAAGCTGTCGCGCGATGGCTCTTCACTGACTTCGGCAACTTTCTGTGTCGAACGCTTGGTCGGTGTGGCCGTCGGGGCAGGTGCCGGAGCACTGACAGACGCTTGAGCCGCCTGTGCCTGAGACGCGGCGGCAGCCAGTGGCGCATTCGGGGCAGCCCGTGGAGCCGAACTGCGTTTGCTGCCTATTAATAAGGAAAGCGCCGGCGCCATGCCGTTGCCATGCTCATCCAGCAGTTCAAGGACGCGGCCCAGGTACTTTTCGTTGACCCAGTCGAGAACAAAACGATTCGGTGCGTAGACACGCAACTCGTCGCCTTCGGCTTCGACCTGTAGTGGACGGATCCAAGTGTTGAATTGTTGGGCAGGCAGCTCATCGCGCAAAAGCTCCACGCACTGCTGCCAAAGTTCCACTGACACGGATATCCCCTAAGTTGAAAGCCGGTGAGGCAAAAACAAGCGGCCATTGTAGCGACCAGACGCCGACTTATCCACACGTAGGTGGCTCACTGACCAAGAAGAATCAACGTTTTATAGGTAAAAAAGACGACCAGTGGTCTGTGCATAAGCTCTGTGGATAACCGCCCTTGAGGTCGTTGCACAAGTGGGGGCGAAACTCGGTGGATAACCTGCCTGTGGATAACAGCCCCTTTCACACACAGCTTATCCGACAGCGCAGCACAGGCTGACCACCGTTTTCCACCGTAGTTGTCATTCTCTGTACATCACGGGATAGAAGGTCTGAAGGTAGTTATCCACAGATGATCGGTGTCCTAGCTTTTATAAGCTTTACAGAAAAGCTTTAAATACTTTCCTTCTTTATTTTTATATTTGGCTGGAGGTGAAGACGAGCAAAACGTCTGGAGATCTATTTATAAGGAAACGTTGGTTGGAAATTGACCTAGAGGCTTGCTTTCTCTAGAATCCCCGGTCTCTTAAAACGGGGGCCATTCCGGCCCGTTGTGGACGAACCAGGTAACACGACAATGAAACGTACTTTCCAACCAAGCACTATCAAACGCGCTCGTACCCACGGTTTCCGTGCTCGCATGGCTACCAAGAACGGTCGTGCCGTTCTGTCGCGTCGTCGCGCCAAAGGTCGTGCGCGTCTGGCAGTTTGATAAGCCGGCACTGGAGGTGAGTCAGGACTTCAGTCGGGAAAAGCGTCTGCTTACTCCCCGGCATTTCAAGGCAGTCTTTGACTCCCCTACCGGCAAGGTTCCGGGGAAAAATCTCCTGCTCCTTGCGCGCAACAACGATCTAGATCACCCCCGTCTAGGGCTGGTTATCGGGAAAAAGAGCGTAAAGCTCTCCGTCGAGCGCAATCGCCTCAAACGTCTGATGCGCGAATCGTTCCGTCTGAACCAGGATTCACTGGTCGGCTGGGATATCGTTATCGTCGCGCGCAAAGGTTTGGGTGACGTAGAAAACCCCGAATTGATTCAGCATTTCGGCAAACTCTGGAAGCGTCTGGCACGCAGCACGCCGGTACCAGCAGTCAAAACCGAAACTGTAGGGGTAGACAGTCCAGATGCGTAAACTGGCACTCGTTCCGATCCAGTTTTATCGCTATGCCATTAGTCCTCTGATGGCCAGTCACTGTCGTTTCTACCCCAGTTGTTCCTGCTACGCGTTAGAAGCCATAGAAAATCATGGCCTTCTGCGCGGTGGCTGGCTGACCTTTCGTCGTTTAGGTCGCTGTCATCCGTGGAATCCCGGTGGTTATGACCCGGTTCCACCTATCCCTACCTCCCGTTCTTCTTCGATGGCCGAGTAATCATGGATATCAAACGCACGATCCTGATCGTCGCCCTGGCAATCGTGTCCTACGTTATGGTTCTTAAATGGAACCAGGACTATGGCCAGGCTGCCCTGCCGACTCAGAATGTTGCTTCCAGTACTACCGCACCGGGCCTACCGGATACGGCGACTGGCAATAATGCTTCTGTCAGTGACGACATTCCGCGCGCCGCAAGCGATACCAGTGCCACTGCACCTGCTGAAACACCAGTAGCTGCAAGCAAAGACCTCATCCAGATCAAAACGGATGTGCTCAACCTGGCTATCGATCCACAAGGTGGCGATGTTGCACAGTTGACTCTGCCGCTGTATCCACGTCGCCAGGACCATCCGGAAATTCCATTCCAGTTGTTCGATAACGGCAACGAGCGGACTTATCTGGCTCAAAGCGGTTTGATCGGTACCGATGGTCCGGACGCAAGTCCTGCCGGTCGTCCGGTTTACTCCTCCGAGAAGAAGATCTACCAACTGGCCGACGGTCAGGACCAATTGGTTGTAGACCTGAAGTTCAGCAAGGACGGCGTCAACTACATCAAGCGTTTCACACTGAAACGTGGCCTGTACGACGTAACCGTTTCCTACGTGATCGACAACGAAAGCGCCAAGCCTTGGTCGGGTGCGATGTTCGCCCAACTGAAGCGTGACGCCAGCTCCGATCCTTCTTCCAGCACTGCCACCGGCACCGCGACTTACCTGGGCGCCGCCCTGTGGACAAGTAACGAGCCGTACAAGAAAGTGTCGATGAAGGACATGGACAAGGCTCAGCTGAAAGAAACCGTGAACGGTGGTTGGGTTGCCTGGTTGCAACACTACTTCGTGACCGCATGGATTCCGGCGAAGGGCGAAAACAACGTCGTCCAGACCCGTAAAGACAGCAAAGGCAACTACATCATCGGCTACACCGCCCCGGCAATGACTGTTGCGCCAGGTGCGAAAGCCGAAACCAGCGCTGTTCTGTACGCCGGTCCGAAAAGCCAGGCTGTGCTGAAAGAGTTGTCCCCAGGTCTGGAACTGACCGTCGACTACGGCATTCTGTGGTTCATTGCCCAGCCAATCTTCTGGCTGCTGCAACACATCCACGCGCTGGTCGGTAACTGGGGCTGGTCGATCATCTTCCTGACCATGCTGATCAAAGGGATTTTCTTCCCGCTGTCGGCAGCCAGCTACAAATCCATGGCCCGCATGCGCGCAGTGGCACCGAAACTGGCCGCACTGAAAGAGCAACATGGCGATGACCGGCAGAAAATGTCGCAAGCCATGATGGAGCTGTACAAGAAAGAGAAGATCAATCCGCTGGGTGGTTGCTTGCCAATCCTCGTGCAGATGCCGGTTTTCCTCTCGCTGTACTGGGTTCTGCTGGAAAGCGTTGAAATGCGCCAAGCGCCGTTCATGCTGTGGATTACTGACCTGTCGATCAAGGATCCGTTCTTCATTCTGCCGATCATCATGGGTGCAACCATGTTCATCCAGCAGCAGTTGAACCCGACTCCTCCGGATCCGATGCAGGCCAAGGTGATGAAGCTGATGCCAATCATCTTCACCTTCTTCTTCCTGTGGTTCCCGGCTGGTCTGGTGCTGTACTGGGTAGTGAACAACTGCCTGTCCATCGCCCAACAGTGGTACATCACTCGTAAAATCGAAGCGGCTACTAAAGCAGCGGCCTGATTTACACTGTGGATAACCACTCAAAACGCCCCCTAGTGGGGCGTTTTGCTATCTGTCACTTTTGTCTGGATACCGGTTTATGAGCGCTCCTCGTGAAACCATCGCCGCCGTCGCCACCGCTCAAGGTCGTGGCGGCGTAGGCATCGTCCGTATTTCCGGGCCGCTGGCGAGCGTTGCGGCCAAGGCCTTCAGCGGTCGTGAACTCAAGCCGCGATTCGCCCACTACGGCCCGTTTTTCGATCAAAACGAAGAGGTCCTGGACCAGGGCATTGCCTTGTATTTCCCGGGCCCGAACTCGTTCACCGGCGAAGATGTGCTGGAACTCCAGGGCCATGGCGGCCCGATTGTTCTCGACATGCTGCTCAAGCGATGCCTTGAACTGGGGTGCCGTCTGGCACGACCAGGTGAATTCAGCGAGCGTGCGTTCCTCAATGACAAACTCGATCTGGCACAGGCCGAAGCAATCGCCGACCTGATCGAGGCCAGTTCTGCACAGGCCGCCCGCAATGCATTGCGCTCCTTGCAGGGGGCATTTTCCGATCGTGTGCATAACCTCACCGAGCAACTGATCGGCCTGCGGATTTACGTAGAAGCGGCCATCGACTTCCCGGAAGAAGAAATCGACTTCCTTGCCGATGGCCATGTACTGAGCATGCTCGACAAAGTCAGGGAAGAGTTATCCACCGTGCTGCGCGAAGCCGGGCAGGGTGCGTTGCTGCGTGACGGCATGACGGTGGTGATCGCCGGTCGGCCAAATGCCGGTAAATCCAGTTTGCTCAACGCACTGGCGGGTCGTGAAGCAGCGATCGTGACCGAGATTGCCGGCACCACCCGTGACATTTTGCGCGAACATATCCACATCGATGGCATGCCGCTTCACGTGGTAGATACCGCTGGTCTGCGAGATACCGATGACCATGTGGAAAAAATCGGTGTTGAACGGGCGTTGAAAGCCATTAGCGAAGCTGATCGAGTGCTGTTGGTGGTCGATGCCACCGCACCGGAAGCGCTTGATCCGTTCGCGTTGTGGCCAGAGTTCCTGGAAACCCGCCCGGATCCGGCGAAAGTCACGTTGATCCGTAACAAGGCCGACCTCACTGGCGAAGCAATTGCCCTGGAAGTCAGTGAGGATGGCCATGTGACCATCAGCCTGAGTGCCAAGTCGGCTGGCGAAGGCCTGGAACTGCTGCGTGATCATCTCAAGGCCTGCATGGGCTATGAGCAGACGTCGGAAAGCAGCTTCAGTGCTCGCAGGCGTCACCTTGAGGCGTTGCGTCATGCCAGTGCGTCCCTCGAGCACGGCCGTGCGCAGCTGACGCTGGCGGGTGCCGGTGAGCTACTGGCCGAAGATTTGCGCCAGGCTCAACATGCCTTGGGCGAGATCACCGGTGCATTCAGCTCCGATGACCTGCTGGGACGGATCTTTTCCAGTTTCTGTATCGGCAAATAGCCCTATCGTTGTCCACAGACAGGCCATTCGCGCCTGTCTGTTCTCCCCCTTTTCCTGAATTGCCTCCAGTGCCGAGCAGATTCTTTCTGCCTGGGCGGATTTTCTGCGCCCGGGATTTGATCAATCGCTGCTTTTCTGTGGATTAAGCCCTGTGAATAACTGCCGCTAAGGGCAGTTGATAACAGGGCCTCAAAACTGAAGATAACCGCCTCTGTGGATAACCACCCCTTTCATCCACAGGCTTACACCGGTTATCCAAGGGCCTCATTGGCACATGACCACAGGGTTTTGATTCTCTGTACATATTGAAAACAAAGGGCTGTACGAATCTATCCACAGAAATGGTGCTCAGTAGAAATAAACATAAAAACAAAGATTTAATAAATTTCTTTCTTTTTAATTTCTATAACCCCGACTTCTCCACAGCTGGTTAAATTTTGTGCAAAGGCTTCTTTAGGAAGGGCGAAGTCCCTATACTTGTCGACCAGGTCCAAAAACCTGAGCTCAAACTATTCCTGAATTACCTACTTAAGCAGGCACGAGGTGCGTGGTGGATTTCCCTTCCCGTTTTGAAGTGATCGTCATCGGCGGCGGTCATGCCGGTACCGAGGCAGCACTGGCCTCAGCACGTATGGGGGCAAAAACCCTGTTGCTGACGCATAACGTGGAAACCCTCGGTGCCATGAGTTGCAACCCGGCCATCGGCGGGATCGGCAAAAGCCACTTGGTAAAAGAAATCGATGCCCTCGGCGGCGCGATGGCCATGGCTACCGATAAAGGCGGCATTCAGTTTCGCGTGTTGAACAGCCGCAAAGGCCCGGCCGTGCGTGCAACCCGCGCCCAGGCAGACCGGGTTCTGTACAAGGCCGCTGTCCGCGAAGCATTGGAAAACCAGCCCAACCTGTGGATATTTCAACAAGCCGCTGATGACCTGATCGTTGAACAGGAACAAGTGCGTGGTGTTGTCACCCAAATGGGCCTGCGTTTCTTCGCTGACTCCGTGGTGTTGACCACTGGCACCTTCCTCGGTGGACTTATCCACATCGGAATGCAGAATTATTCCGGCGGTCGTGCCGGTGATCCGCCGTCGATCGCCCTGGCTCACCGTCTGCGCGAATTGCCACTGCGTGTTGGCCGATTGAAAACCGGTACGCCGCCGCGTATCGACGGTCGGTCTGTGGATTTCTCGGTGATGACCGAGCAAGCCGGTGATACGCCGATCCCGGTGATGTCGTTCATGGGTTCCAAAGAGCAGCATCCGAAACAGGTCAGCTGCTGGATTACCCACACCAACGCCCGGACCCACGAAATCATCGCAGCGAACCTCGACCGTTCGCCGATGTATTCCGATGCGGGGTTGATCGAAGGTATCGGCCCGCGTTACTGCCCGTCGATCGAAGACAAGATCCACCGCTTTGCCGACAAGGAAAGCCACCAGGTCTTCATCGAACCGGAAGGTTTGACCACTCACGAGCTGTACCCGAACGGGATATCCACATCCCTGCCGTTCGACGTGCAATTGCAGATCGTGCAATCGATTCGCGGCATGGAAAACGCGCACATCGTGCGTCCGGGCTACGCCATCGAGTACGACTACTTCGACCCGCGTGACCTGAAGTACAGCCTGGAAACCAAAGTTATCGGCGGTCTGTTTTTCGCCGGGCAAATCAATGGCACCACCGGATACGAAGAAGCCGGCGCCCAGGGTTTGCTGGCCGGGGCCAACGCTGCACTGCGTGCGCAAGGCAAAGACGCCTGGTGCCCGCGTCGCGACGAGGCGTACATCGGCGTGTTGGTTGACGACCTGATTACCCTTGGAACTCAAGAGCCGTACCGGATGTTCACATCCCGCGCCGAGTACCGTCTGATCTTGCGTGAAGACAACGCGGACCTGCGCCTGACCGAAAAAGGTCGCGAGTTGGGTCTGGTGGATGACGCGCGCTGGGCGGCGTTCTGCACCAAACGCGAAAGCATCGCGCTGGAAGAGCAGCGCCTGAAAAGTACCTGGGTTCGCCCCGGCACCGAGCAGGGCGACGCGATATCCGAGAAGTTCGGCACGCCGCTGACTCACGAATACAACCTGCTCAACCTCTTGAGCCGTCCGGAAATCGACTACGCTGGTCTGATCGCCGTGACTGGCGGGGGCGCAGAAGATCCACAAGTCGCCGAGCAGGTCGAAATCAAGACCAAATACGCCGGTTATATCGATCGTCAGCAAGATGAAATCGCACGTCTGCGGGCGAGCGAAGACACGAAACTGCCTGTGGATATCGACTACACGAACATTTCCGGTCTCTCCAAAGAGATCCAGAGCAAGCTCGGTGCGACCCGTCCAGAAACACTGGGCCAGGCGTCACGCATTCCGGGTGTCACACCGGCAGCCATTTCGCTGTTGATGATTCATTTGAAAAAACGCGGCGCGGGCCGTCAGTTGGAGCAAAGCGCTTGAGTTCGTTGGTCACCTCGCAACACGCCGAAGAGTTATCCACAGGTGCTCGCCAGCTCGGTGTCACATTGACCGAAACCCAGCACGCGCAGTTGTTGGGTTATCTGGCCCTGTTGATCAAATGGAACAAGGCCTACAACCTGACCGCCGTGCGCGATCCGGACGAAATGGTCTCGCGTCACCTGCTCGATAGTTTGAGCGTGATGTCGTTCATCGAAAACGGTCGCTGGCTGGACGTTGGCAGCGGCGGCGGCATGCCGGGCATTCCGCTTGCAATCCTGTTTCCAGAGTCCCAAGTGACCTGCCTGGACAGCAACGGCAAGAAAACCCGCTTCCTGACCCAGGTCAAACTCGAACTCAAACTGGATAACCTGCAAGTTATCCACAGTCGCGTCGAAGCCTTCCAGCCTGCACAGCCTTTCAACGGGATCATTTCCCGGGCGTTCAGCAGCATGGAGAACTTCAGCAACTGGACGCGCCACCTTGGCGACGCCGATACACGTTGGCTGGCAATGAAGGGCGTTCATCCGGCCGATGAGCTGGTAGCATTGCCGGCAGACTTCCACCTCGATAGCGAACACGCCCTGGCCGTACCTGGTTGCCAAGGCCAACGCCATCTGCTGATACTGCGCCGCACGGCATGATTGGGAACACAAGCAAGAATGGCTAAGGTATTCGCGATAGCGAACCAAAAGGGTGGTGTGGGTAAAACCACCACCTGCATCAACCTCGCAGCTTCCCTGGTTGCTACCAAGCGCCGGGTGCTGTTGATCGATCTCGATCCACAGGGCAACGCCACCATGGGTAGCGGTGTGGATAAACACGGCCTGGAAAACTCGGTCTACGACTTGCTGATCGGCGAATGCGATCTGGCCCAGGCCATGCACTTCTCCGAGCACGGTGGTTACCAGCTGTTGCCGGCCAACCGCGACCTGACCGCGGCCGAAGTAGTTCTGCTGGAAATGCAGATGAAGGAAAGCCGCCTGCGCAGCGCGCTGGCGCCGATCCGTGAAAACTACGATTACATTTTGATCGACTGCCCGCCGTCGCTGTCGATGCTCACGCTGAACGCTTTGGTCGCGGCTGACGGGGTAATTATCCCCATGCAGTGCGAGTACTTTGCGCTCGAAGGCTTGAGCGACCTTGTGGATAACATCAAGCGCATAGCAGAACTGCTGAACCCGAACCTGAAAGTCGAAGGCCTGTTGCGCACGATGTATGACCCGCGCCTGAGCCTGATGAACGACGTATCGGCGCAGTTGAAAGAACACTTCGGCGAGCAGCTCTACGACACGGTTATCCCGCGTAACATCCGCCTGGCCGAAGCGCCAAGCTATGGCATGCCGGCGCTGGCTTACGACAAGACTTCGCGGGGCGCCATTGCCTATCTGGCACTTGCCGGCGAGATGGTTCGCCGTCAGCGCAAAAATTCACGCACTGCCGCTGCTCAGGCAACTTAAGGAATCCCCATGGCCGTCAAGAAACGAGGTCTCGGACGTGGACTGGATGCACTGCTGAGCGGTCCGACCGTCAGCTCGCTGGAAGAGCAGGCTGTACAAGCCGATCAGCGTGAGCTGCAGCATTTGCCCCTGGACCTGATCCAGCGCGGCAAGTACCAGCCGCGTCGGGACATGGACCCGCAAGCGCTGGAAGAACTGGCGCAATCGATCAAGGCCCAGGGCGTGATGCAGCCGATTGTGGTTCGCCCGATCGGCAGCGGCCGCTTCGAAATCATCGCCGGCGAACGTCGCTGGCGTGCGAGCCAGCAGGCTGGCCAGGAAACCATCCCGGCGATGGTGCGCGATGTGCCGGATGAAACCGCCATCGCCATGGCGCTGATCGAGAACATCCAGCGCGAAGACCTCAATCCGATCGAAGAAGCGGTGGCCCTGCAGCGTTTGCAGCAGGAATTCCAGCTGACTCAGCAACAAGTGGCCGAAGCGGTGGGCAAATCCCGCGTGACTGTGGCCAACCTGCTACGCTTGATCGCGTTGCCGGAAGTTATCAAGACCATGCTGTCGCACGGTGACCTGGAAATGGGTCATGCCCGTGCTTTGCTTGGTTTGCCGGAGAATCAACAGGTTGAAGGGGCGCGACATGTTGTCGCACGGGGGCTGACTGTGCGCCAGACTGAGGCACTGGTTCGCCAGTGGTTGAGTGGCAAACAGGAGCCTGCCGAACCGGTAAAACCGGACCCGGATATCGCCCGACTCGAGCAGCGTCTGGCTGAGCGCCTAGGCTCTGCGGTGCAGATCCGACACGGAAAGAAGGGGAAAGGGCAGTTGGTCATTGGTTACAACTCCCTCGATGAGCTTCAGGGTGTGCTCGCACACATTCGCTGAAACATTTCCTCATGTAGCGTGCAGTCGGAAATCACTACCTGACAGTTGAATAGGGGCAGAACCGCCCCTATACTCTGCGCGCATTTTGTCGGCACAAATTATGCCAAGTTATTGAATTCTGGCAGCCGACCATTGGGGAGTATTAGTGATGGAAACCCGCACGCCAAACCGCTTGCCGTTCCATCGCCTGGCAGTTTTTCCGGTGTTGATGGCTCAGTTTGTCGTGTTGCTGATCGCCGCTTTGGCGCTGTGGCAATGGCACGGAGTCGTTGCCGGGTACTCAGGACTCTGCGGAGGCCTGATAGCCTTGCTGCCCAATGTTTATTTCGCTCACAGGGCATTTCGGTTTTCCGGCGCCCGAGCAGCTCAAGCCATCGTCCGGTCTTTTTATGCCGGCGAGGCGGGCAAACTGATTTTGACGGCAGTGCTTTTTGCATTGACGTTTGCAGGTGTGAAGCCATTGGCGCCGCTAGCTGTATTCGGCGTCTTCGTGTTGACCCAACTGGTCAGCTGGTTCGCGCCCCTGCTGATGAGAACAAGACTTTCGAGACCTTAGGGCGTTTGAGGCAACCATGGCAGAAACAACCGCTTCGGGCTATATCCAGCACCACTTGCAGAACCTGACCTTCGGTCAGCACCCAACCGGCGGGTGGGGTTTTGCCCACACCGCAGCAGAAGCCAAAGAAATGGGCTTCTGGGCTTTCCACGTCGATACCCTCGGCTGGTCGGTCGCTTTGGGTCTGATCTTCGTTCTTCTTTTCCGCATGGCGGCAAAGAAAGCGACTTCCGGTCAGCCTGGTGCTTTGCAGAACTTCGTTGAAGTATTGGTCGAATTCGTCGATGGCAGCGTGAAAGACAGCTTCCATGGCCGTAGCCCGGTGATTGCACCGCTGGCACTGACCATCTTCGTCTGGGTCTTCCTGATGAACGCCGTCGACCTGATCCCGGTCGACTGGATTCCTCAGCTGGCCATCCTGATCACTGGTGATGCGCACATTCCGTTCCGTGCCGTATCGACCACTGACCCGAACGCTACCCTGGGCATGGCCCTGTCGGTGTTCGCGTTGATCATTTTCTACAGCATCAAGGTCAAGGGCATCGGCGGCTTCGTCGGCGAGCTGACCCTGCACCCGTTCGGCAGCAAGAACATCTTCGTTCAGGCCCTGCTGATTCCGGTGAACTTCCTGCTGGAGTTCGTGACGCTGGTAGCCAAGCCAATCTCCCTGGCACTGCGTCTGTTCGGCAACATGTACGCCGGCGAGCTGGTCTTCATTCTGATTGCTGTGATGTTCGGCAGCGGTCTGCTCTGGCTTAGCGGCCTGGGCGTAGTTCTGCAGTGGGCGTGGGCTGTGTTCCACATCCTGATCATCACCCTGCAGGCGTTTATCTTCATGATGCTGACCATCGTTTACCTTTCGATGGCGCACGAAGAGAACCATTAAGGCCAGTCTCGACTAGTCTGATGTCCCACCCGGTCAAACGGGTGGGGGCCCGAACAGGGCTATGAAACGATTTGTTTTACCGCTTTAAAATCTAAAAAACCTAAACCATACGACGTAAAAGTCGGGAGGAAAGATGGAAACTGTAGTTGGTCTAACCGCTATCGCTGTTGCACTGTTGATCGGCCTGGGCGCACTGGGTACCGCAATTGGTTTCGGCCTGTTGGGCGGCAAGTTCCTGGAAGGCGCAGCGCGTCAGCCAGAAATGGTTCCAATGCTGCAAGTTAAAATGTTCATCGTTGCCGGTCTGCTCGACGCCGTAACCATGATCGGTGTTGGTATCGCTCTGTTCTTCACCTTCGCGAACCCATTCGTTGGTCAACTCGCTGGCTAATCACTCGAACCTTCGAGTGATTGGTTTGATGTGCAACGAACGAGCGAGGTGTTGGCGTGAACATTAATGCAACCCTGATTGGCCAGTCCGTTGCGTTCTTCATTTTTGTACTGTTTTGCATGAAGTTCGTGTGGCCTCCGGTCATCGCGGCTTTGCACGAACGTCAGAAGAAGATCGCGGATGGACTGGACGCTGCCGCCCGAGCAGCTCGCGACCTGGAGTTGGCCCAAGATAAAGCGGGTCAACAACTGCGCGAAGCTAAGGCTCAGGCAGCTGAAATCATTGAGCAAGCCAAGAAACGCGGTAACCAGATTGTTGAAGAGGCTGTTGAAAAAGCCCGTATCGACGCTGACCGTGTGAAGGTTCAGGCTCAGGCCGAGATCGAGCAGGAACTGAACAGTGTCAAAGACGCGCTGCGTGCCCAACTGGGTGCACTGGCCGTTGGCGGCGCCGAGAAGATCCTGGGTGCCACAATCGATCAAAACGCGCACGCGGAGCTGGTAAACAAACTGGCTGCTGAAATTTAAGCGAGGGCGATCATGGCAGAATTGACCACGTTGGCCCGACCTTACGCTAAGGCAGCCTTCGAGCACGCCCAGGCCCACCAGCAACTGGCCTCTTGGTCAGCCATGCTCGGCCTGGCTGCAGCAGTGTCGCAAGACGACACCATGCAGCGCGTGCTCAAGGCCCCGCGACTGACGAGCGCAGACAAGGCCGCCACGTTTATTGACGTGTGCGGCGACAAGTTTGATGCCAAGGCACAGAACTTCATCAACGTCGTTGCCGAAAACGACCGTCTCCCGCTGTTGCCGGAGATATCCGCTCTGTTCGACCTGTACAAGGCCGAACAAGAGAAGTCGGTAGACGTTGAAGTGACCAGTGCTTTTGCATTGAACCAAGAACAGCAAGACAAACTCGCCAAGGTTCTCAGTGCACGACTCAACCGGGAAGTGCGCCTGCAAGTCGAGGAAGACAAATCCCTTATTGGGGGCATTGTCATCCGCGCCGGCGACCTGGTTATCGATGGCTCGGTTCGCGGCAAACTCGCGAGCCTTGCCGAAGCATTGAAATCTTGAGTTTGAAGGGGCAGCAGAGCAATGCAGCAACTCAATCCTTCCGAAATAAGTGAAATTATCAAGGGCCGCATCGACAAGCTCGATGTGACCTCCCAAGCCCGTAACGAAGGCACTGTCGTCAGCGTATCTGACGGTATCGTGCGGATTCACGGTCTGGCCGACGTAATGTACGGCGAGATGATCGAGTTTCCGGGCGGCGTCTTCGGTATGGCCCTCAACCTGGAGCAAGACTCTGTAGGTGCCGTTGTATTGGGCGCATACCAGACTCTGGCTGAAGGCATGAGCGCCAAGTGCACCGGCCGCATCCTCGAAGTTCCGGTTGGTAAGGAACTGCTGGGTCGCGTAGTCGACGCACTGGGTAACCCAGTTGACGGCAAAGGTCCGCTGAACAACACCGAGACCGACGCGGTCGAGAAAGTTGCTCCAGGCGTGATCTGGCGTAAGTCGGTAGACCAGCCTGTACAGACTGGCTACAAGGCTGTCGATGCCATGATCCCTGTCGGCCGTGGCCAGCGTGAGCTGATCATCGGTGACCGTCAGATCGGTAAAACCGCTCTGGCGATCGACGCGATCATCAACCAGAAAAACAGCGGCATTTTCTGCGTCTACGTAGCGATCGGTCAGAAACAATCGACCATCGCCAACGTGGTTCGCAAGCTGGAAGAAAACGGCGCACTGGCTAACACCATCGTCGTGGCAGCGAGCGCTTCGGAATCTGCAGCACTGCAATTCCTGGCACCGTACTCCGGTTGCACCATGGGTGAATACTTCCGCGACCGCGGTGAAGACGCGCTGATCGTTTATGACGATCTGTCCAAGCAAGCAGTGGCTTACCGCCAGATTTCCCTGCTGCTGCGCCGTCCACCAGGCCGTGAAGCTTACCCAGGCGACGTGTTCTATCTCCACTCCCGTCTGCTGGAGCGCGCATCCCGCGTTTCGGAAGAATACGTAGAGAAGTTCACCAACGGCGCAGTGACCGGCAAAACCGGTTCCCTGACCGCACTGCCGATCATCGAAACCCAGGCTGGCGACGTTTCCGCGTTCGTTCCGACCAACGTGATTTCCATCACCGACGGTCAGATCTTCCTGGAATCGGCCATGTTCAACTCCGGGATCCGTCCTGCTGTGAACGCCGGTGTTTCGGTATCCCGTGTGGGTGGTGCCGCTCAGACCAAGATCATCAAGAAGCTCTCCGGTGGTATCCGTACCGCTCTGGCTCAGTACCGTGAACTGGCGGCATTCGCCCAGTTCGCTTCTGACCTGGACGAAGCGACCCGTAAGCAACTTGAGCATGGTCAGCGCGTTACCGAGCTGATGAAGCAGAAGCAATACGCACCAATGTCGATCGCTGACATGGCGCTGTCGCTGTATGCCGCTGAGCGTGGGTTCCTGACTGACGTTGAAATCGCCAAGATCGGCAGCTTCGAACAAGCGCTGATTGCTTTCTTCAACCGCGATCACGCCGAATTGATGGCGAAGATCAACGTGAAGGGTGACTTCAATGACGAAATCGACGCTGGCATGAAAGCCGGTATCGAGAAGTTCAAGGCCACCCAAACCTGGTAAGCCGCAGCGGGAGCCGCAAGGCTCCCGCTTGCTAACCTGATAGGTGTTACATGGCAGGCGCAAAAGAGATTCGCAGTAAGATTGCGAGCATCAAAAGCACGCAAAAGATTACCAGCGCCATGGAAAAAGTGGCGGTCAGTAAAATGCGCAAGGCACAAATGCGCATGGCTGCTAGCCGTCCTTACGCGGAGCGCATCCGCCAGGTTATTGGCCATTTGGCCAACGCTAACCCGGAATATCGCCACCCATTCATGATCGACCGTGAAGTAAAGCGTGTTGGTTATGTCGTGGTGAGCAGTGACCGTGGTCTGTGTGGTGGCTTGAACACCAACCTGTTCAAGGCTCTGGTCAAGGACATGGCGGTAAACCGCGAAAACGGCGTCGAGATTGATCTGTGTGTTGTTGGTAGCAAGGGTGCGGCTTTCTTCCGCAACTTCGGCGGTAACGTCGTAGCAGCTATCAGCCACCTGGGTGAAGAGCCGTCGATCAATGACCTGATCGGCAGCGTCAAGGTGATGCTGGATGCCTACCTGGACGGCCGTATTGACCGCCTGTCCGTGGTATCCAACAAGTTCATCAACACCATGACGCAAACGCCTACCGTGGAGCAGTTGATTCCACTGGTGGCAACCCCGGATCAAGGACTCAAGCACCACTGGGATTATCTGTACGAACCGGACGCCAAAGAGCTGCTTGACGGCTTGATGGTCCGTTACGTGGAGTCGCAGGTCTACCAGGCGGTGGTCGAGAACAACGCGGCTGAACAAGCTGCGCGGATGATCGCGATGAAGAACGCTACCGACAACGCCGGTGATTTGATCAGCGATTTGCAGCTGGTCTACAACAAGGCGCGTCAGGCTGCGATCACCCAAGAGATCTCGGAAATCGTCGGCGGCGCTGCCGCGGTTTAACGGTTCAAATATTCAGAGGATCCAGCTATGAGTAGCGGACGTATCGTTCAAATCATCGGCGCCGTTATCGACGTGGAATTCCCACGCGACAGCGTACCGAGCATCTACAACGCTTTGAGTGTAAAAAGCGATGCAGGCACCACTCTCGAAGTTCAGCAGCAGCTGGGCGACGGCGTGGTTCGTACCATTGCGATGGGTTCCACCGAGGGCTTGAAGCGCGGTCTGGAAGTCACCGACTCTGGCGCAGCCATCTCCGTACCGGTCGGTAAAGCGACTCTGGGCCGGATCATGGACGTACTGGGCAACCCGATCGACGAAGCTGGTCCGATCGCCACCGAAGAGCGCTGGGGCATTCACCGTCCTGCGCCAACCTTCGCTGAGCAAGCGGGCGGCAACGACCTGCTGGAAACCGGCATCAAGGTTATCGACCTGGTTTGCCCGTTCGCCAAGGGTGGTAAAGTTGGTCTGTTCGGTGGTGCCGGTGTAGGCAAAACCGTAAACATGATGGAACTGATCCGTAACATCGCCATCGAGCACAGCGGTTATTCCGTGTTCGCCGGTGTGGGTGAGCGTACTCGTGAGGGTAACGACTTCTACCACGAGATGAAGGACTCCAACGTTCTGGACAAAGTGGCACTGGTTTACGGTCAGATGAACGAGCCGCCGGGTAACCGTCTGCGCGTAGCACTGACCGGCCTGACCATGGCCGAGAAGTTCCGTGACGAAGGTAACGACGTTCTGCTGTTCGTCGACAACATCTATCGTTACACCCTGGCCGGTACTGAAGTATCTGCACTGCTGGGCCGTATGCCTTCCGCAGTAGGTTACCAGCCGACCCTGGCCGAAGAGATGGGTACTCTGCAAGAGCGTATCACTTCGACCAAAAACGGTTCGATCACCTCGATCCAAGCGGTATACGTACCTGCGGATGACTTGACTGACCCGTCGCCAGCGACCACCTTCGCCCACTTGGACGCCACCGTCGTTCTGTCCCGTGACATCGCTTCCCTGGGTATCTACCCAGCGGTCGATCCACTCGACTCGACTTCGCGCCAGCTGGACCCGAACGTAATCGGCCAGGACCACTACGATACCGCTCGCGGTGTACAGTACGTTCTGCAGCGTTACAAAGAACTGAAGGACATCATTGCGATCCTGGGTATGGACGAGCTGTCGGAAGCCGACAAGCAGTTGGTAAACCGTGCTCGTAAGATCCAGCGCTTCTTGTCGCAGCCGTTCTTCGTGGCTGAAGTCTTCACCGGTGCCTCGGGTAAATACGTTTCCCTGAAAGACACCATTGCTGGCTTCAAAGGCATCCTCAACGGTGACTACGACCACCTGCCAGAACAAGCGTTCTACATGGTCGGCGGCATCGAAGAAGCGATCGAGAAAGCCAAGAAACTGTAATCCCGGCGCCCGGCAACGGGCGCTAATTTAGGTTGAGGCAATCAGATGGCTATGACAGTCCATTGCGATATCGTCAGCGCGGAAGGAGAAATCTTTTCCGGCCTGGTCGAGATGGTGATTGCGCACGGTGCACTGGGTGATCTTGGTATCGCCCTGGGCCACGCGCCGCTGATCACTAATCTCAAGCCTGGCCCGATCCGCCTGGTCAAGCAGGGCGGGGAAGAGGAGGTGTATTACATCTCCGGTGGTTTCCTCGAGGTTCAGCCGAACATGGTCAAGGTTCTTGCCGACACCGTGCAACGAGCTGCCGACCTGGACGAAGCCTCCGCTCAGGAAGCCGTTAAGGCTGCCGAGAAGGCCTTGCATGAGCGGGGCGCGGAATTCGATTACGGTTCTGCTGCCGCACGTCTGGCCGAGGCTGCAGCTCAGCTGCGCACCGTCCAGCAGATCCGCAAGAAGTTTGGCCACTAACAGGCCATCACTTGTTGCGCGATTGATTAAAAAGGGTAGCCTCGGCTACCCTTTTTTCTTTTCCGATTTTCATAACCAGGTCGCAGCCGCTGACCATCCAGGATTGGTAGCCAGTCATGTCTCTTGAAATTGTTATCCTCGCTGCCGGCCAAGGCACTCGCATGCGTTCGGCACTGCCGAAAGTCCTGCATCCGATTGCCGGCAACTCGATGCTTGGCCATGTTATCCACAGCGCGCGGCAACTTGATCCACAGCGCATTCACGTGGTGATTGGCCATGGTGCCGACGCCGTACGTGAGCGACTGGCAGCCGATGATCTGAATTTCGTCCTGCAGGACAAACAGCTGGGTACTGGCCACGCGGTTGCTCAAGCAGTGCCGTTCATTGAGTCCGACACCGTCCTGATTCTTTACGGCGACGTGCCGTTGATCGAAGTCGAGACCCTTCAACGTCTGCTCAAGCAGGTTGCGCCGCAGCAATTGGGTTTGCTGACCGTTCAGCTGGATGATCCAACCGGCTATGGCCGCATCGTTCGTGATGCTGCCGGCAAGGTGACGGCTATCGTCGAGCAGAAAGACGCCAACGAAGCCGAGCGTGCGATCACTGAAGGCAACACCGGTATTCTCGCGCTGCCGTTCGCGCAACTGGGCGGCTGGATGAGCCGTCTCTCCAACAACAACGCCCAGGGCGAGTACTACCTGACTGACGTGATTGCCATGGCAGTCAGCGATGGTCTGGTGGTGGCGACCGAGCAGCCTCACGATGCGATGGAAGTGCAGGGCGCCAATGATCGCAAGCAGCTTTCCGAGCTCGAGCGTCATTATCAACTGCGCGCGGGTCGTCGTTTGATGGCCCAGGGCGTGACCCTGCGCGACCCGGCACGTTTCGATGTCCGCGGTGACATCACTGTCGGTCGCGATGTGCTGATCGACATCAACGTGATTCTCGAAGGCAAGGTTGTCATCGAAGATGACGTGGTGATCGGCCCGAACTGCGTGATCAAGGACAGCACTTTGCGCAAAGGCGTGGTGATCAAGGCCAACAGCCATATCGAAGGCGCGATCATGGGCGAAGGCAGTGATGCCGGTCCATTCGCGCGCCTGCGTCCCGGCTCCGTGCTGGAGGCTCGCGCGCATGTGGGTAACTTTGTCGAGCTGAAAAACGCTCACATGGGCGAAGGCGCCAAGGCCGGTCACTTGGCGTATCTGGGCGATGCCGAGATTGGCGCACGCACCAACATCGGTGCGGGCACTATCACGTGCAACTATGACGGTGCTAACAAGTGGAAAACCGTGTTGGGTGAGGATGTGTTCATCGGTTCCAACAACTCGTTGGTGGCGCCTGTGGATATCTCTAGCGGTGCGACCACTGCGGCCGGATCGACTATTACGCAAAATGTGGATAACGCGCAGTTGGCCGTCGGCCGTGCACGCCAGAAGAATATCGATGGCTGGAAGCGGCCAGAGAAAATCAAAAAGGCCTGAGTTATCCACAGTTCATGTCATCGCCTTCGCGGGCAAGCCTCGCTCCTACAGTTAAAGTCGTACACATTATGTGGATTGACTACGATCCCGTAGGAGCGAGCGGTGCGGCGATCCGACTTGCCCGCGAAGCTTTTATCCACAGACCTTTTTATCGCCTCGCGCTTGACGAAGTTTCGCCAATAGGTTTTGATTGCTTCCGTTATCTTTCGAATCGAAACTTACCAGGTCATGTCGAAGCGCAATACACCTCAACGCCGTCACAATATCCTCGCCTTGCTCAATGAGCAGGGCGAAGTCAGTGTTGATGAACTGGCCAAGCGCTTCGAAACCTCGGAAGTTACGATTCGCAAGGACCTGGCGGCGCTCGAAAGCAATGGTCTTTTGTTGCGCCGGTATGGCGGTGCGATCACCATGCCTCAGGAACTGGTCGCCGATATCGGGCAACCGGTTTCCAGGTACAAACAGGCGATCGCCCGTGCTGCCGTTGCGCGGATCCGCGAGCATGCCCGGATCATCATCGACAGCGGCAGCACCACGGCAGCGATGATTCCGGAACTCGGCCAGCAGCCGGGCCTGGTGGTGATGACCAACTCGCTTCATGTCGCCAACGCCTTGAGTGAACTCGAGCACGAACCGGTGCTGCTGATGACCGGCGGTACCTGGGACCCGCATTCCGAGTCTTTCCAGGGGCAGGTCGCCGAGCAAGTGCTGCGCTCCTACGATTTCGATCAGTTGTTCATCGGTGCCGACGGCATCGACCTGGTGCGCGGTACCACCACCTTCAATGAATTGCTGGGACTCAGCCGCGTCATGGCGGATGTTGCCCGCGAAGTGATCGTGATGGTGGAGTCCGACAAGATAGGCCGCAAGATTCCCAACCTGGAGCTGCCATGGAGCAGCGTCCATACCCTAATTACCGATGATCGCCTGCCGCTGGAGGCACGCGATCAGATACAAGCCCGCGGTATCACGCTGATATGCGCGGCTGTCAGTCAGGAGAAATAGCATGTGTGGAATTGTCGGTGCAGTCGCAGAACGTAACATCACTGCCATCCTCCTCGAAGGCCTCAAGCGCCTGGAATACCGTGGCTATGACAGCGCCGGTGTGGCGGTCTATACCAATGATCAACAGCTCGAGCGCATGCGTCGTCCGGGTAAAGTCAGCGAGCTGGAACTGGCGCTCGAAGCCGAGCCGCTGGCCGGTCGCCTGGGCATCGCCCACACTCGCTGGGCCACTCACGGTGCGCCGTGCGAGCGCAACGCTCACCCGCATTTTTCCGGTGATCTGGCGGTGGTGCACAACGGCATCATCGAGAACTACGAAGCCCTGCGCGAACAACTCAAGGCATTGGGTTACGTGTTCACATCGGACACCGACACTGAAGTCATCGCCCACCTGCTGAACCACAAACTCAAAGATCTGAACGACCTGACCGTGGCCCTCAAGGCCACCGTTAAAGAGTTGCACGGTGCTTACGGCCTGGCCGTGATCAGCGCTCGGCAACCGGATCGTCTGCTCGCCGCTCGCAGTGGCAGCCCGTTGGTTATCGGCCTTGGCCTGGGTGAAAACTTCCTCGCTTCCGACCAGTTGGCCCTGCGCCAGGTCACTGACCGCTTCATGTACCTGGAAGAAGGCGATATCGCCGAAATTCGTCGCGATAGCGTGCAGATCTGGGACGTTAGCGGCAAGGTCGTCGAGCGCCAAACCGTGCAGTATCGTGACGGTGCCGACGTGGCTGACAAGGGCGAATTCCGCCACTTCATGCTCAAGGAAATCCACGAACAACCGGCTGTGGTGCAGCGTACCCTCGAAGGTCGTCTGAGCCCGGACGGTGTGTTGGTGCAAGCTTTCGGCCCACAGGCTGCCGAGCTGTTCGCCAAAGTGCGCAACGTGCAGATCGTCGCCTGCGGCACCAGCTACCACGCCGGCATGGTCGCCCGTTACTGGCTGGAAGAGCTGGCCGGCATCCCGTGCCAGGTCGAAGTCGCCAGTGAATTCCGCTATCGCAAAGTCGTGGTGCAGCCCGACACCCTGTTCGTGACCATTTCCCAGTCCGGCGAAACCGCCGACACCCTGGCCGCGCTGCGCAACGCCAAGGAGCTGGGCTTCCTCGCCAGCCTGGCGATCTGCAACGTCGGCATCAGCTCGCTGGTGCGTGAGTCCGACCTTACTTTGCTGACCCAGGCCGGCCGCGAAATCGGCGTGGCCTCGACCAAAGCCTTCACCACTCAGTTGGTTGGCCTGCTGTTGCTGACGCTGTCCCTGGGTCAAGTGCGCGGCACCCTGGCTGAAGGCGTCGAAGCCACTCTGGTCGAAGAACTGCGTCGCCTGCCGACCCGTCTGGGCGAAGCCCTGGCCATGGACAGCACTGTGGAGAAAATCGCCGAGTTGTTCGCCGAGAAGCATCACACCCTGTTCCTCGGTCGTGGCGCGCAATTCCCGGTAGCGATGGAAGGTGCCTTGAAACTCAAGGAAATCTCCTACATCCACGCCGAAGCGTACCCGGCCGGTGAACTGAAACACGGCCCGTTGGCGCTTGTGGATAACGACATGCCGGTCGTGACCGTGGCGCCCAACAACGAACTGCTGGAGAAGTTGAAGTCCAACCTCCAGGAAGTGCGCGCCCGTGGCGGCCAACTGATCGTCTTCGCAGACGAACAGGCCGGCATGACCAACGGCGAAGGCACCCACGTTGTGCACATGCCGCACATCCACGACATCCTGTCGCCGATCCTCTACACCATCCCGCTGCAGTTGCTGTCGTACTACGTCGCGGTGTTGAAAGGCACAGACGTTGACCAGCCGCGCAACCTGGCGAAGTCAGTCACCGTGGAATAAGTTATCCACAGCTGAATCGAGGGGCAAGGTTCCTGTTGTTCACAGGACCTTGCCCCTTTTACATTCAGCTCAGAATTTTTCCTCTATCAATCGCAGTGGATAATCCGGCTCTCGATAGCTGCCTGGCTTCTGGCGTTTGGGCAACTTCACGGGCTCCCTCGGAACATCCTTATAGGGAATGCGGCTGAGCAGGTCGGTGATGATGTTCAGGCGAGCCCGTCGCTTGTCATTGGAGTTGGCCACGAACCAAGGGGCATGTTCGGTGTCGGTCATCTTGAACATGTCGTCACGGGCGCGTGAATAGTCGTACCAGCGGCTGTATGACTTGAGATCCATGCCGGTGAGCTTCCAGATTTTGCGTCCATCCTTGATGCGTGCCTGAAGACGTCGTGTCTGTTCCTCTTGGCTGACCTCCAGCCAATATTTGATCAGGATGACGCCCGAATCGACGATTGCACGTTCCACCAACGGAATCGACTTCAGGAAACGGTCGACCTGCTCTTGGGTGCAGAACCCCATCACGCGCTCAACGCCCGCACGGTTGTACCAACTGCGATCGAAGATCACCACTTCGCCAGCTGCCGGCAGATGCGGCAGGTACCGCTGGACATACATCTGGGTTTTCTCACGTTCGGTCGGCGCGCTCAACGCCACCACCCGAAAGATGCGCGGGCTCACCCGTTCAGTCAGGGCCTTGATTGTCCCTCCCTTGCCGGCACCGTCGCGGCCCTCGAAAACAATGCACACCTTGATCCCTTTTTGCCGTACCCACTCCTGCAACTTGACGGTTTCGACGTGCAGTCGGCGCAGTTCTTCCAGGTAGTCCTTGTTAGACATCTTCGAGCTGTCGGCAGCGTTCTGCTTAAGCGGGCGCTTCTTATCCTTTGCCATAATCAAGACCTCGCAAATTCCCGGTTATGTCAGACTAGATTGTTTTGAACGCCGTATTGGATTCGCAGCCTGACGGTAGCGAATATCTGAGTAGAGGACATACCCAGTGGACCGATTCCAGGAAATGCAGGTCTTCGCCGCCGTCGCCCAGGACCAAGGTTTCTCGGCTGCGGCGCGGCGTTTGGGCCTGTCGGCGGCCAGTGTTACCCGTGCCGTGGCCGCGCTGGAAAAACGCATTGGCACACGCTTGCTGACGCGCACCACACGCAGCGTGCATTTGAGTGAGGCGGGTCAGCGGTATCTCGAAGACTGTAGGAGGATTCTTGCCGAGGTGCAGGAAGCGGAGGATTCAGCTGCGGGCAGTCATGCCGAACCCCGTGGGCAACTGACGATCACCGCGCCGGTGTTATTTGGCGAGTTGTTCGTTACGCCGGTAATGGTGAGTTATCTGAAGCAGTTTCCTGAAGTCTGCATCAACGGCTTGCTGGTCAATCGGGTAGTGAGCATGGTCGAGGAGGGGATTGATGTGGCTGTGCGCATCGGTGAGTTGCCCGACAGCAACCAGCACGCGATCCGCGTCGGCGAAGTACGGCGGGTGATTTGCGCTGCTCCGCCATTTCTGGAGACGCAGGGCAGGCCGGTGCATCCTCAGGATCTGGCGTGTGCACCGGTTATTTCAACGTCTGCTATCGGTCAGCTTAAAAGCTGGCCTTTTCAGGATGCGGGCGAGCCACTCAGCGTACGGGTTGAATCGCGATTGGTGGTGACGGCGAATCAGGCAGCCATTACGGCAGCGTGTCTCGGGCTGGGATTCACCCGTGTCCTGTCTTATCAAGTCGCCAGTAAAGTCGCTTCCGGCGAACTGGAAATCGTATTGGCTGACTTCGAACTGCCGCCATTGCCCATCCATGTGGTGTATCAGGGCGGCCGCAATGCGCCGGCCCGGATTCGCAGTTTTGTCGACTTCACGGTGAAAGCGCTGCGGGAACACCCGGCCTTGCAGGGCTGATGGGTTATTGCACTGGCTGAAATAATTGATTGCGTTTGCTGGTTATTCTGTTGTTTTGGTTGGGGGTGGAAGATGGCTCCCATCGGCGCTGATCGTTTCAGAACGGCGCCACCACCCAGCGGAGTCGACCATGCAAGCGATCAAACTCTACAACTTCCCACGTTCCGGCCATGCTCACCGTGTGGAGCTGATGTTATCCCTGCTGCAACTGCCGACCGAGCTGATCCTGGTCGATATGGCCAAGGGCGCGCACAAACAGCCCGATTACCTGGCGATCAACCCGTTCGGACAGGTCCCGGCCATCGACGATCAAGGCGTGGTGCTGGCCGATTCCAACGCAATTCTGGTTTACCTGGCGAAAAAATACGGTAACGGTCGCTGGCTGCCAGACGACCCGCTCGGCGCCGCCAAGGTTCAACGCTGGTTGTCAGTGGCGGCTGGACCGATTGCCTTTGGCCCGGGCCGGGCGCGGCTGATCACGGTGTTTGGCGCGCCTTACAGGGCTGAAGAGACGATCTCTTACGCCCACGTCTGGCTCAAACTGATCGATCAGGAACTGGCGGATACGGTTTACCTGACCGGCAGCGAACCGACCATTGCCGACGTGGCCGCCTACAGTTACATCGCCCACGCACCGGAAGGCAACGTGTCGCTCGAGGACTACGCCAACGTACGAGCCTGGCTGGCGCGCATCGAAGCCTTGCCAGGGTTTGTCGGCATGCCGCGCACCGTCGCCGGCCTGCAAAAAACTGCCTGATACCTGCGGCCCGGCATTGTCGGGCCGTTCACACTGCGCCTGGCGCGCACGGGAGAAGCCGTAATGGACCAGTCACCTTGGCACGCGGGCGAAAAACAGTTGCAGGCACACGTCGGTGTTGCCCAGCGAATGGAGGAGTTGGGTCGTAGGGTGGTTCGCACTGAGATGCCGGACCAACACCGCAAATTCTATGAGCAACTGCCGTTCATGCTGTACGGCGCAGTGGACATCGACGGCAATCCTTGGGCGAGCATTCTTGAGGGGCAACCGGGCTTCGCTCATTCGCCCCAGCCGGGTGCGCTGCAATTCAACAGCTTGCCGGGGGCGGATGACCCGGCGCAATTGACTGATGGCGCGGCGATCGGCTTGTTGGGGATCGAACTGCACACGCGGCGGCGCAACCGCCTCAATGGTCGCGTCGGCGCCGTGACGGCGAATGGCTTCGGCGTAACGGTCGAACAGTCCTTCGGCAACTGCCCGCAATACATTCAATTGCGGCAGTTTCGTTCGGTGCCGCTGGCGGATCCCTCGACGCGCATCGCGCAGCACCTGGGCGCTCTGGATGACGCTGCCAAAGCCATGATTGCCGACGCCGATACCTTCTTCGTCGCCAGTTATGTGGATGTCGACGGTCGGCGCTCAGTGGACGTTTCCCACCGTGGCGGTCAGGCCGGTTTCGTACACGTAGAAGGTAATCGTCTGACCATCCCGGACTTCGCCGGCAATCTGTTCTTCAATACCCTGGGCAACCTGTTGATCAATCCACGGGCGGGCTTGCTGTTTATCGATTTCAACTCCGGCGACCTGCTGCACCTCAGCGGTCGTACCGAAATCATCCTTGAAGGCCCCCAAGTCGAAGCCTTTCAAGGCGCCGAGCGTCTGTGGACATTCGAGGTGGAGCAGGTGGTGCGTCGGCCCGCAGCACTGGCTCTGCGCTGGCGCTTCGACGGCGTATCGCCCACCAGTTTGCTGACGGGCACCTGGGAGCAGGCCAACGCACGCCTGCAAGCCCGGGCGCTGGGTGATCATTGGCGGCCGCTGCGGGTGGTGCGCATTGAAGCGGAAAGCCACAACATCCGCTCGATCTATCTGGAGCCCGCCGATGGCGCCGGGTTGCCGCTGTTTCAAGCGGGGCAGCATCTACCGCTGCGGTTCAACATTGGCGGTGAGGTGCATATCCGCACCTACAGCCTGTCGAGCGCGCCGTCCGATGACTTTTTCCGCATCAGCGTGAAGCGAGAAGGGCGGGTGTCTTCGCATCTGCATGAGCAGGTTCGTGTCGGTGACCTGCTGGAAGCCCGCGCGCCTCAGGGGCACTTCACCGTGGCAACCCATGAGCGTCGGCCGCTGGTGTTGTTGGCCGCCGGCGTAGGCATTACGCCGCTGCTGTCGATGGTGCGGGAGGTGGTGTATCAAGGCCTGCGCACGCGGCACATTCGGCCTACATGGTTTTTTCAGAGTTCGCGCACGCTGGCGGATCAACCGTTTCGCTCCGAGCTGGATCGTTTGCTGGATGACGCCGGTGATTCGGTGCGGGTGCTGCGTCTGCTCAGTCAGCCGGAGGCCGATGCTCACGAGGGTGAGGACTTTGACCTGACCGGACGGATAGACGCCGCGTTGCTCAAGAACATCCTTGAAGTGGAGGACTACGATCAGCTGGATTTTGTACTCTGCGGGCCGGGCAGTTTTACTCAAGGGCTGTACGACAGCCTGCGGGAACTGGACATCCGTGACAGCAGGATTCACGCCGAGACCTTCGGCCCGTCGACCTTGCGTCGCCGGCCGGACCCCGACGCGGTGGTCATCGAGCAACCGCCGGCCGCAACCACGTCGGTGCCGGTGGTGTTCGAGCGTTCGGCCAAAGAAGCCCGCTGGCAACCCGACGGCGGCAGTTTGCTGGAGTTGGCGGAAAGCCGCGGGTTGCGCCCGGAATTCAGTTGCCGCGGCGGTTCCTGCGGGACCTGTAAGACTCGCCTGATCAGCGGTCAGGTGAATTATCCACAGCCGCCAGCAGAAGTGCCGGAAGAAGGACACGTCCTGATTTGTTGTGCGATTCCGGCGCAGGGCTCGCAGCCTTTGGTGCTCGACCTGTAGCATCTGACGCGGCGTGTAGGAGCGAGCGATGCGGCGACCCGACTTGCCCGCGAAGGCGTCCTAAACTCCGCCAAATGCTTCGCGGGCAAGCCTCGCTCCTACAAGATGAGATTCAGGCTTAGGAGTTTTATGGTTTTTCTCGCTCGCCTGTCAGGCTTGCTGGTGATGCTGGCTTTGCTTAGCGGTTGCGAACAACAGGACGCACCGCCGCTCGATCAGCAACTTTATGTATGGCAACGACAATGGACGCCGGCCCACGAAGCCGCACTCAAAGACAGCCGTGCGGATTTTTCGGCCTTGCGGGTGTTGGCCTTGCAAGCATTCCCCAAGGCGGGCTGGAACCGGGCGCGAATCGACCCGGTGCTGCTCAAACGGGATGGCCGGCCGCTGATTGCGGTGATTCGTCTCGATGGCCAGCTCAAGTCGCTGGATCAGGACGAGGTCGCTGCGCAGATCCTGCAAGTGCTCAGCGATTGGCAGGCGCAAGGGCTGGTGCTCTCCGGCGTGGAAATCGACCACGATGCCGGGAACGCTCGGCTACCGGCTTATCGGAAATTCCTCACGGATTTGCGCGCGGTGCTGCCGGCTTCCATGCCGTTGAGCATTACTGCGCTGCCGGCGTGGCTCGACAGTTCCGAACTGCCTGCATTGTTATCCACAGTCGATAGCAGCGTGTTGCAGGTGCATGCGGTGAGCGACCCGCGCATGGGATTGTTTGATCCGGATCAGGCCAGAAAATGGGCCAGCGCCTGGAGCCGCATCACGTCGAAACCTTTTTATCTGGCGCTGCCGGCCTATGGCGTAGCGTTGTTGCCGCAGGTCGGCGGCGCACTCGACGTGGAAAGCGAAGTGCCCATTGAGCGCGTCGGCGAGCGCCGGGAATTGCTGGCCGATCCGCAGCAACTGAGCACACTTGCCACCCAGTTGCGCGACGATCCGCCGGCTCATCTGGCCGGGCTGATCTGGTTTCGCCTGCCATTGGTCAATGATCGCCGGGCCTGGAGCCTGACGACCTTGCGCGCCGTGGCCCGTGGCGATGCCCTCGATAGTCGCCTGACGCTGAAACTCTCGGCGCAGGATGGCCTCTATGACGTCAGCATCAGCAATCAAGGCAACCTCGACAGCGCCTGGCCCGAACGCCTGACGCTCGCGGCACGAGGTTGTGAGGGCGCCGATGCCCTGGCCGGTTATGCGTTGCAACAAAGCCCGGATCTGCTTACCTTCACCCGCCTGCGCGACGGTCGGATCCCGGCCGGTGGGCAGCGCGCCATCGGTTGGGCACGCTGCACAAACATTGATCAAGGAGGTTCGAATGTTCACCCGTAACTGGCCCCGCCATTTGCTTTGCCTGAGCCTCGGTTTTCCACTGGGTTCGGCAGTGGCCTGCGGGCCGGATTTCCCCATGCGCCTGCTCGACAACCGGGGCCAGTCGCTGGCGGAGCTGCCGGAAGGCAACTTCCGGTTCGAGATCAGTCGTCTCGGGCAAGCGATTACGGGGTTGAAGAACGTCAGCGAAGTCGTCTACAGCATGGACGCGCCTGACTATGCCGTGCAGCGCGACGACGCCGAACAGGCTGGTTTGACGGCGCAGCAGCAGGCGTTGGTCAAAGAACTGCGCACGCTGAGCGATGCTCACCAGGTCGAGGCGCAGGGCGCAGGCTTGCCGACCGAGCACAGGCTCTATCTGGCAGGCGCCGTGGCGTTCAGCGCCGGTGACCATGGATTGGCCGCCGATTACTTCCAGAAAGTGCTCGCATTGCCGGCGGATCAACGCGCGTTACGCAGCACGTGGGCCGCTTATTCGCTGGGCCGGGCGCTGTTTGCCATGAGCAGCGAAGCGGACGCCGCGCCCGATCTGCTGATGCAGTCGCGCAAGGCCTTTGAGCAGGCGCGCCAGTTGAGCATCGACGGCTTCAGCGACCCATTGGAGCTGGGCGTCGCCAGCCTCGGCGAAGAGGCGCGTGTCGCTCGCACGGCGGGCGATTGGGACAACGCTATAAAACTCTACGCCACGCAAAACCTCCACGGTTCCGCAGTGGGTTACACCTCATTGAAGCTGTTGATGGCCGATCTGGCGGCGATGCCCGACGAGCAACTGGCCGCGTTGCTTAAAGGCAAACCGGTGCAGCAGCTGGTCACGGCGTCACTGATCAGCCGGTTGGGTTGGTCATTTGGTGATCAACCGCCAAACGAACAAAAACTGATCAAACTGCTGCAAAACAGCACGCGCGGCAGCCTCGACAATGCTGATCGACTGGCGGCCGTGAATTATCAACAGGGCGATTACGCCAGCGCCAAGGCATTTCTTGAACACGCCGGTGACGGTGGCCTGGCATGGTGGCTACGGGCGAAACTGGCGATGCGCGAGGGTGATAAAACGGCTGCCGCCGCCGCGTACGCCAAGGCTGCCCAGGCCTTCCCGCAGAACGAATCCTGGGGCGAGCGACGGACACCGGACTGGGATTTCGAAACGCTTCAGCCCAAGTGCCGCGTCGAGGGGGAAAGCGCGATCCTGGCGTTGCAACGTGGGGATTATTTGCAGGCATTCGATCAGCTTTATCGCAGCAACGACATTTACTGGTTCGACGCCGCGACCGTCGCTGAGCGTGTGCTGACCGTCGATGAACTCAAGCATTACGTCGACACCCAGGTGCCGGCGCCGCCAGCACTGACTCAACAGGATCGCGATAACTACGTGCCGTTGTCGGTGGCGGCGAAGTTGCGCAACCTGCTGGGGCGGCGCTTGTTGCGTGAGGGCCGTTATGACGAGGCGCCCGCGTACTTCGACAGCGAGACGTTGCACCATCAGGCCAAGTCGTACGGGGAGTTGCGCCACGACGCCGAATCGAAATGGTGGCCGAGCAAACGTGCCTTCGCTTACTACAATGCCGCGACGCTGGCCCGTTTCAGCGGGATGGAGCTCTTGGGCTACGAGATGTCCCCGGATTACGCGACGTTCGGGGGCAATTACAGCCTTGAAAGCAACGAACTCAAGGTCGGTCCATTGGTGGCTGAAGAGGAGGTCAGGCGCCAACAGGCCAGTGCCGCTCAACCCGATCAGCGTTTCCATTACCGTTATGTCGCGAATGCCTTGGCCAGTCGCGCCGCTGATTACTTGCCACATACCAGTCAGGCCTTTGCGGCGGTGCTTTGCGCGGCGGCGGGATGGAACACGGGTCAGGAGGAGAAAAGCGCTTTCTATCAACGCTATGTCAAAGAAGGTCCCTACGTGGATTGGGCATTATTCTTCGGCGAGCGGTGCCCTTATCCGGATTTCCATAATGCAGACAAACGCTATGTCACCCAGGCATTGAGTCCGATCCGCGCGACGTTGCGACCTTACAAAAAGTGGCTGGAAATGGGCGCTGTCGTGGCAGTTACGGGCATTGCGCTGGTACTGATCAATCGTCGCAAGCGTAGGGTGCGTCAGTAATCACGCCTGTTGAACAAAGGTCAGTCGCAGGGCAAAACCAATCAACAGGCTGCCAAACAACCACTGCTGTACGCGCTGTGCCGAAGGACTGCGTTGCAGCCAGCGGCCAAGCGCGGCGCCGGCCAAGGCGTACGCGCTGTCGAACAACAAACCGACACTGACCAGCACCACGCCCAGGGTCGCGAATTGTGCGAGCACCGGCCCTGCATGCGGATCGATAAACTGCGGCAGCAGCACCGAGCAGAACAGCAGCGCCTTGGGGTTCAGCAGGTTGGTCAACAATCCGCGCTGAATGGCTTCGCGCCAACGAGGTTTTCCACAGGCTGAATCTGCACCGTTCAGGCTCGGGAGCATCGTGGTCCGCAGACATTGAATGCCGATCCACAACAGGTACGCGGCCCCGGCCAGGCGCACCAAATCGAACGTCCAGGGCGCGGCTTTGAACAGTGCCGCCAGCCCCAGTGCCGCCAACGCCACGTGACATCCTCGGGCAATGCCCAATCCCACCGCCGTGGCCAGCGCCGCGCCTTTGCCCTGACGAGCGCCGGTTTGCAGCAGCAGAATCATGTCCGGGCCTGGGAGCAGGTAAACCACTGCCAGTGCCATGAAAAACAGCCAAAGCCCCGCCATGCTGCACCCCTTTCGTTGTCGATTCGGTAGCGCCAGTCTAGGGCTGAAGCACAGGGCAGGTGGTTGCGTAGTTTGCTTCTAAACAGTCTTGACTTGGCATAACCTGCCATTCTTTGACGCATGAACCATCAGGATCTGCCAAACATGAAACTGGACGCTTACGACCGAAAAATTCTCGCGGCCCTGCAACGTGACGGTCGTCTGAGCAACGTACAACTGGCTGACGAGATTGGTCTGTCCGCGTCCCCCTGTTTGCGTCGGGTGCGGATGCTGGAGGAGGCCGGGGTGATTCGCGGCTATCAGGCCAACCTGGACCGCGATGAAGTCGGGTTGGGGCTGACGGTGTTTGTCGGGGTCAAGGTCGAACGCCACAACGACGAACAGGCCGAAGCCTTCCGTGTGGCGGTGATGGCATTGCCCGAGGTGATTTCGGCGTTTCTGGTGTCAGGGGAATCGGATTTTCTGTTGCAGGTGGTGGTGCCGGATTTGCGTGCGTACGACCGTTTTCTCACCGGGCGTTTGCTCAAGTTGCCGGGGGTGAGTGACATCCGCAGCAACTTTGCGATTCACACGGTGAAAACGCCGGGGGCTTTGCCGTTGGAACACCTGCCGCTCTAGACCGGGTTGCCCCCTTCGCGAGCAAGTCGAATCGTCGCACCGCCGCTCCCACATGTGATCTGTGGCGTACACAAAACCAGTGTGGGAGCGAGCCTGCTCGCGATGGCGATCGATCAGTCGCAGCAAATCCCTGAAACCTACATCTGCGTCGCCATCCCCTCCACATTCATCGCCGCCTGGCGCAACGCCTCGGAGCGGGTCGGGTGTGGATGACAGGTCAGGGCAATGTCTTCAGCCGAAGCGCTGAACTCCATGGCCACGCAATATTCGCCAATCATTTCACTGACGCTCGGGCCTACCAGGTGCACGCCAAGAATCTCGTCAGTGCGCTCATCGGCCAGCACTTTGGCGAAGCCTTCAGTCTCGTGGTTGATCTTTGCCCGGCTGTTGGCGGTGAAGGGGAATTTACCGACCTTGTACGCGCGGCCCTCAGCCTTGAGTTGCTCTTCGGTCTTGCCGACGCTGGCCAGCTCCGGCCTGGTGTAAATGACGTTGGGGATCAGGTCGTAATTGACCTCGCCTGCCTTGCCGACGATCTGCTCGATACAGGCCATGGCTTCATCTTCGGCCTTGTGCGCGAGCATTGGTCCCGACGTGACATCGCCGATGACCCACACGCCTGCCGCTTCAGTGCGATGACCCTTGTTGGCGAGCATGCCGCGTTTATCCGTGGCGAGGCCGACGTTCTCCAACCCCAGCCCCTCGGTGTAAGGCCGGCGCCCGATGGCGACCAGCACGTAATCGGCTTCGAGTAGTTCGGCAGTACCGCCAGCGGCCGGTTCGACGCTGAGTTGAACACCGCTCGCCGAAGTCGTGGCGCGGGTGACTTTCGAACTCAACTTGAAGCTGATGCCTTGCTTGCTCAGCGAACGTTGCAGGGTTTTGCCCGCTTCGCCGTCCACACCAGGGCAGATCCGGTCGAGAAACTCGACCACGGTCACCTGTGCGCCCAAACGCCGCCACACCGAGCCCAATTCCAGGCCAATGACCCCGGCGCCAATCACCACCAGATGCTTGGGCACTTCGGACAAAGAAAGCGCACCTGTGGAATCGAGGATGCGCGTGTTGTCGATGTCCACGCCGGGCAGGGGAGTGGGCTCGGAGCCGGTGGCAATGATGATGTCCTTGGCGCTCAGCTCAGTCTTGCCGCCCTGGCTGTCCGTCACCGTGACTTTGCCCGGCCCGTCGATATGGCCCCACCCCTTGATCCAGTCGACCTTGTTTTTGCGGAACAGAAACTCGATGCCCTTGGTCAGTCCGGCAACACTGTCATCCTTCTGCTTCATCATTTGCGCGAGGTTCAGCGTGGGTTTGACCTCGATACCGAGGTTGGCAAATTCAGCGCCCATGGCCGCGTCATACAATTCAGAAGCATGCAGCAATGCCTTGGACGGCATGCAACCGACGTTCAGGCAAGTGCCGCCGAGGGTGGCGCGGCCTTCGACACAGGCGGCTTTAAGGCCCAACTGGCCGGCGCGAATCGCCGCGTTATAGCCGCCGGGGCCTCCGCCCAGTATCACGACGTCATAGTTGCTCATGGATGTACTCCTGAATTGGATGGGAATCGGGCTGGATAAACGTAGTTCCTGAATAAAATTACGAGCGTAATATGTGCGCAGCCACGCCTTTCGGTCAAGGCTTCAGCCAAGCGACAGGTTGAGCGTCTTTAGATAAAGAGATTTAGTACGAAAATTTCACGGTTTTCGTTATATCGTAACGAATTGCGACGTGAGCAACGAAAATCACTGGAGTGGTATGCAAGTCGATCTCGAGATTGAGGGCGCAACGGTAGCCGGGCTGCCGCGCTTTCAGCAGGCAGTCTTTCAAGGGCGGCGATTGCGGCAGTTGGCAATCGGCCTCGGCGCGCTCGCAGGGGCAGGCTGGGTGCTGGCATTTTTCGTCGGGCTGTTTGCGCCGCAGTCGCTTTGGCCTGCGGTGCTGGTCAATCAGAGCGCCGGTTTGCTGGTGCTGGTCGCCGGGCTGCAATCGGCGTGGTGGGTGACACGGTGGCGTGAAAGGGCGATGAACCCGGCGATGCTCCCTGTGGAAGTCGCCGCTGAATCGCCGCCGGAGGGCTGGTATGAACGGCTACTGGAGCGGATCAGCCAGCGATGGTTGCGGCTGCTGGCGCAGATCGGCGCTTCGACGCTGTGGCTTGGCGCTTGGGCGCTGCTGGTAGTGTTCAGCATCAATCAAGTCTGGAACCTGGCCCTGCCTCCCGCTGCGCTCGGTTTTTCCGCGAGTGTCGCGGCGGCCTTGTCGTTACTGCTGGCCTTCGGTTTGCTGGTGCTGGAACGGCAACTTGCCCAGGAAAACGTGGCCCAGTGGCCCGAAGCAGGTTCGCTGGCGCAGCTGACGCGCGTGGCAATCATCTGTCTTGTGCTGAGCGCGCTGTGTCTGTTGTTGAGCAGCGAAGCGTCGGTTTGGCCGGTACGTCTGGCTGTACTGATTGGCCTGCTGCCGGGTCTGGTTGCGGTCGAACTGCTGCTACGCGCGGTGTTGTCACTGTTCAGTCCGCAGCGTGAACAACTCGAACCTGCGTTGCTGGCGCGAAGCTTCGTCGCCGACATGCTGCGCTGGCCACCCCAACCGTTGCTGGCGCTGCAACACGAATTACATAACCGCTTCGGCATCGATCTGCGACAGATCTGGGCCTTCACTTACATGCGCCGGGCATTCGTTCCGGTACTGGCGGTGGTGGCACTGGTCGGTTGGTCGCTCACCGGCATTCACGAAATTTCCCTGCAGGGGCGGGGCATCTATGAGCGTTTCGGCAAACCGGTGGAGGTCTTCGGCCCCGGTTTGCACGCAGGTCTGCCGTGGCCGCTGGGTCGAGTGTTGAGTGTCGAGAACGGCGTGGTTCACGAGTTGGCCACCAGTGTTGGCGAAGCGGCGGCGCCGATTGTGGCTGAACCGGCTGAAGGTCCGGCGCCGACGACGGCCAATCGCTTGTGGGACGCCAGCCACGTGAACGACAAGTCTCAGGTGATTGCCAGCAGTCGCGCCGACAAACAGAGCTTCCAGATCGTCAACATGGACGTGCGTTTCGTCTATCGCATCGGCCTCACGGATCAAGCGGCGTTGGCCGCGACGTACAACAGCGCCAACGTGCCGACACTGATCCGCAGCACCGCCAGCCGGATTCTGGTGCACGACTTCGCGTCTCGTACCCTCGACGGTCTGCTCGGTGAGGACAGGGTAGGGCTCGCTGAAGAGATTGGACGCGCGGTGCAGGCGGACCTGGAAAAACTCGACAGCGGCGTGGAGATTCTCGCGACTGTGGTTGAAGCGATTCACCCACCGGCCGGCGCGGCCAACGCTTATCACGGTGTGCAAGCGGCGCAAATTGCTGCGCAGGCCTTGATCTCGCGTGAGCGCGGCGCAGCCGCAGAGGCCACCAATCAGGCTCAATTGCAGGCCAGCATCGCACGGGATCAAGCGACGGCCAGCGCGCGTGAAATCAATGCGGCTGCGCAAGCGGCCGATCTGAAATTCAGCGCCGAGCAAAAGGCCTACGCCAGCGCGGGCCAGGCTTTCGTGCTGGAACAGTATTTCAGCCAGCTCTCCCAAGGCCTGACCAACACCAGGTTGCTGGTTCTCGATCATCGTCTGGGCGGCAGCGGCAACGCGCCGACCATCGACCTCCGTACTTTCACGCTGCCGGTTGACCCTGCATCGGCGCGTAAAACTGCTCAGCCAGGAGCTGCCAATTGAGCCAGTCGCACACTCACGATCATGATGACCACGCCGGCCACGATCACGGTCATGGCGGGCATCATCACGGGCATCACCATCACCACCACGGCGATCCGCAGGAAGCGGGTCCATTCCCGTGGCGGCGCATGGGGTGGGCGGCGTTGCTGGTGGCGTTTGCCATCGCGGCTGCAAGCCTTGTGCAGGTGCGCTCCGGCGAAGCCACGGTGATCACGCGCTTCGGTAATCCGTCGCGGGTGTTGCTGGAGCCGGGGCTGGGCTGGCGTTGGCCCGCGCCTTTTGAAGCGGCGCTTCCGGTAGATCTGCGTTTGCGCACCACGTCCAGTGGTTTGCAGGATGTGGGCACGCGCGACGGTTTGCGCATCATCGTTCAGGCTTACGTGGCGTGGCAGGTACAAGGCGATCCGGACAATGTGCAGCGCTTCATGCGCGCCGTGCAGAATCAGCCGGACGAAGCGGCGCGGCAGATTCGCACCTTCGTCGGCTCGGCGCTGGAAACCACGGCCAGCAGTTTTGACCTGGCCAATCTGGTGAACACCGATGCCAGCCAGGTGCACATCGCTGATTTTGAAGCGCAGTTGCGTCAGCAAATCGATCAGCAGTTACTCGCCACTTATGGCGTTCGTGTGCTGCAAGTCGGCATCGAACGATTGACCTTGCCGTCGGTGACCCTGACCGCCACCGTCGATCGCATGCGCGCCGAGCGTGAAACAATCGCCACCGAACGCACGGCCATCGGCAAACGTGAAGCGGCGCAAATTCGCTCTGCTGCCGAGCGTGATGCGCGAATCGTCCAGGCCGATGCCACGGTAAAAGCTGCCGACATCGAAGCTCAATCCCGGGTCGAAGCCGCACAGATTTACGGCCGCGCTTACGCGGGTTCGCCGCAGCTGTATAACTTGCTGCGCTCCCTCGACACCTTGGGCACCATCGTCACACCTGGCACCAAACTGATTCTGCGCACCGATGCCGCGCCGTTCCGGGTGTTGGTTGACGGTCCGCCGACACTCGATAACAAGTCCGGATCGCAGCCATGAGTTTGGTTCCACGTGGAACAAATGAGTTAAGCAGCCCCTGGATTCAGGCCGGGCGATTGGCTTTTCTCGCCCTGTATGCGGTGACAGTCTTGGCCGCGTTGGCGTGGGCATTCTCCAACGTGCGGCAAATCGATCCGCAAAATCGCGCGGTGGTGTTGCACTTTGGCGCGCTGGATCGCATTCAGAATGCCGGTCTGCTGTTGGCGTGGCCGAGGCCGTTCGAGCAGGTGGTTTTGTTGCCGGCGGCAGATCGGGTGATCGAGCGTCGGGTCGATAATCTACTGCGCAGCGATGCCGCGTTGCAGGCCGACCGAGCAGCCACTTTCGCCACGCCGCTCAGTGATGCGCTGGCAGGTTCCGGTTATCTGCTGACGGGTGACGCGGGTGTGGTGCAATTGGATGTGCGGGTGTTTTACAAAGTCACCGAACCGTATGCGTTCGTTGTTCAAGGTGAACACGTGCTACCGGCACTGGATCGCCTGGTGACTCGCAGCGCCGTGGCACTCACCGCCGCACGAGATCTGGACACCATTCTGGTGGCGCGCCCTGAGTTGATCGGCGCGGATAATCAAGCGGCGGAAAGACGCGAACGCCTGCGCGGGGATTTGGTACAAGGCATCAATCAACGACTCGCGCAATTGACCGCAACGGGGCAGGGGCTGGGGATCGAAGTGGCGCGCGTGGATGTGCAGTCGAGTCTGCCAGGACCTGCGGTCAATGCTTTCAACGCCGTTCTGACGGCAAGTCAGCAAGCCGATAAAGCCGTGGCCAATGCCCGCACTGAAGCCGAGAAACTCACCCAGGCCGCCAACGAGCAAGCCGACCGTGCGCTGCAAGTCGCCCACGCTCAAGCCAGCGAACGGCTGGCCAAAGCCTCCGCCGACACGGCCACGGTATTGAGCCTGGCCAAGGCGCAACAACAAGGCACCGACCCGCAAATGCTGTTGCGCATTTACCGCGAACGCTTGCCGAAAATCCTCGGTCAGGCCGGCTCGGTGACCACGGTCAATCCGAAAGACGATTCCCGCCTGATCATTCAGGGAGCTGCACAATGACCGCCCAAACCGCCGCCGCACCGAGCATGTTGTCCTCGGCCGAACAACGCAGCGCTGCACGCCAGCTGACCCTGGCCATGCTCGCGCTCGGCTTGCTGGCGCTCGGTTTGATCTGGCGCTGGTGGTCGCCGGAGCAGACGGGCGTCAGTCAATTGCTGCTGGGTTTTGCCTCGTTGCTGGTGGCCGTGCCGGTGATGCGTTCGGCCTGGTACAGCCTGCGTTATCCCAGCTTGCACGGGATCACCGATCAGTTGATTGCGTTGGCGATGTTGGGTGCCTGGGCAACGGGCGATCTGCTGACCGCTGCGTTGTTGCCGATCATCATGATCTTCGGTCATGTGTTGGAAGAGCGCAGCGTGATCGGTTCCCAGGAGGCGATTCACGCACTCGGCAAACTGACGCGCAGCCATGCGCGCAAGGTTCAGGCGGATGGCACCATCGTCGAAGTCGACAACGGCACACTCAAGGCTGGCGACCGCGTTGAGGTCCGCGCCGGTGATCGAGTGCCGGCCGATGGTCGTGTGCTCTCCGGTCAGGCGAGTCTCGATACGGCATCGATCACGGGCGAGTCGGTGCCGGTGGAGGCGGGCGTCGGCATGACGGTGTTTGGCGGGGCGATCAACCTTGATGGCCTGCTGCGCATTGAAGTGACCCGTACCGGCAACGAATCGACACTCGGTAAAGTCATCGCGCTGATGCAAAGCGCCGAGCGTTCCAAGCCGCCAATCACCCGTTTGCTGGAGCGCTACGCTGGTAGCTATATGGTGCTGGTGTTGTTGCTGGCCGCAGTGACCTGGTTCATCACCAACGATGCGCAAGCGATGCTCGCGGTGTTGGTGGCAGCCTGTCCATGTGCGTTGGTGTTGTCGGCACCGGCCACGGCGATTGCCGGCGTCGCGGTTGCCGCACGACATGGGATTCTGATCCGCAGCTCGGCGTTTCTCGAAGAGCTGGCGGATCTGACGTCGCTGGTGGTCGACAAGACCGGGACGCTGACCTTCGGCACCTTGCGCCTGCAATCGATCGACAGTCCGCTGGAAGATCGCAATCACGTGTTGAAACTGGCTGCCAGCCTGGGTTCCGCCAGCAGTCACCCGGTCAGTCGCGCGCTCGCCGGGTTGGTTAGCCAGGAACATTTTCTGCTGCTCACGGACATTCACGAACGTCAGGGCCTGGGCGTGGTAGCGATGACCGAACAGGGCGAAGCAGCACTCGGGCGGCCGGAGTTGTTCGCGCAATTGGCAATCGCCACTTCAGCGGTTCCTGAACACGATGGCCCGATTGCCGGCTTGGCGCTCAACGGTGAATTCCTGGCCTGGCTGTTGCTCGCGGACAGCGTCAAACCTGAAGCGCGATTCGCCTTGAGTGAATTGCGAGAACTCGGGTTGGGCCGGCAATTGTTGCTCACCGGCGATCGCCAAAGCGTCGCGAATACGTTGGCCCTGGATGTCGGGATCAGCGATGTCGAAGCCCAGGCCTTGCCCGAGGACAAACTCAACCGTGTGCTGAAAGAAATCGGCAGCGGCTTCCGGCCGATGGTGGTCGGCGATGGCATCAATGATTCGCTGGCACTCAAGGCCGGTGTGGTGGGCGTCGCCATGGGGGCGGGCGGTGCGGATATTGCCTTGGCTTCAGCCGACATCGTGCTGATCGGCAGCGACCTGCGTCGGCTCGGCACTTGCGTACGTTTGAGTCGCCAATGCCGGCAAACCTTGCAGGTCAACGTGATCATCGGTCTGGGCTGGACACTGGCAATTGTCGCTTTCGCTGCCTTCGGCTGGCTCGGTGCGGCAGGGGCGATGATTGCTGCGCTGCTGCATAACCTGAGCACGTTGCTGGTATTGGGCAACGCCGGGCGGCTGCTGCGTTTCCAGGAGCCGTTGCTCAAGATGAAGGAAGACGTCTGAGGGATGTGAACATTTCAGAACTGTGCGCGAAATTCGCAGTCATCTAGTGTGAGGGCAATCACTTCTGTGATTTTGCGGCGTTTGTTTCAAGCGCTGCAAATCATAGAAGACGGCTATTAAATCGATAGCCTGCTATTTTTCAAGGATGGTCTACCCTCACATCAGACGTCTGAAACAAGGGGGATATTCCATGCTCGCGCAACTTCCACCGGCCTTACAGAATCTGCAGTTACCGCTACGCCTGCGACTCTGGGACGGCCATGAATTTAATCTGGGGCCGACGCCCAGCGTCACGATTGTGGTCAAGGACCCACAAATGGTTACCCAGTTGACTCATCCCAGCCTCGATGCGCTCGGAGCGGCATTCGTCGAGGGCAAACTTGAGCTGGAAGGCTCCATCAGCGAGGTGATCCGCGTCGTTGATGAATGGAGTCAGGCCTTGCTGGGCGACATCGACAGTCAGCCTGTTCGCACTGCCCACGACAAGGAAACCGACGCCAAGGCGATTTCCTATCACTACGACCTTTCCAACGCGTTTTATCAGCTGTGGCTCGACAGTGACATGGCGTATTCCTGCGCGTACTTCGAGACCGGCAGCGAAACGCTTGAGCAGGCCCAGCAAGCCAAGTTCCGCCACCTGTGTCGCAAACTACGCCTGCAACCTGGCGAGTATCTGCTGGATGTCGGCTGTGGCTGGGGCGGTTTGGCGCGCTATGCGGCGCGGGAGTTTGGCGCGAAGGTATTCGGGATCACACTGAGCAAAGCGCAACTGGCCCTGGCCCGTGAGCGGGTGAAGGAGGAAGGCCTCGACGATCTGGTCGAGCTGCAACTGCTGGACTACCGCGATCTGCCTCAAGACGGGCGCTTCGATAAAGTGGTCAGCGTCGGCATGTTCGAGCATGTGGGGCACGAGAACCTGGCCGAGTACTGCAAAACCCTGTTCGGCGCGGTGAAAGAGGGCGGCCTGGTGATGAACCACGGCATCACCGCCAAGCACACCGATGGCCGGCCAGTGGGACGCGGCGCGGGTGATTTTATCGAGAAGTACGTGTTCCCCAACGGCGAGCTGCCGCACCTGTCGATGATCTCTGCCGAGATCAGCGAAGCGGGGCTGGAGATCGTCGATGTCGAGAGTTTGCGCCTGCACTACGCGCGCACCCTGGACCATTGGAGCGAGCGCCTGGAGGACAACCTGGAAGCGGCCGCCCGGCAAGTGCCGGAGCAGGCCTTGCGAATCTGGCGGCTGTACCTGGCGGGATGTGCTTATGCGTTCGCCCGGGGCTGGATCAACCTGCACCAGATCCTCGCAGTGAAAGCCCACCCCGATGGCAGCCATGAACTGCCCTGGACCCGCGACGACATCTACAACCCTTAAAGTATCGGTGAAATAAGCCGGGCGATCCGCATGCCGACCTGTTGCAGGCGGTGGGTCTCCCGGCTTTCTTCTTTGGCGACTTCATGCGCCTGGTCGAAGTCGTCGTTGAGCATCTGTTCCACCTCGCCGGCAAACACTCGGTCGACAGTCAGCAACATCACTTCAAAATTCAGCCGGAACGAGCGGTTGTCCATATTGGCGCTGCCGATGGCGCTGATTTCGCTGTCGATCAACACCACTTTCTGATGCAGGAAACCGGGCTGGTAGCGAAATACCCGCACACCGGCGCGCACGGCTTCGAAGGCATACAGGCTGGAGGCGGCGTAGACGATGCGGTGATCCGGTCGTGAAGGCAGCAGCAATCGCACATCCACGCCGCGCAGAACCGCCAGCCTCAAGGCGGCAAACACCGCTTCATCGGGGATGAAGTAGGGGCTGGTAATCCACACCCGCTCGGTCGCCGCGTGAATGGCTTCGACGAAGAATAGCGAACAGGTTTCGTAGGAATCTGCCGGCCCACTGGCAAGCAATTGGCAGAGCACACCGTTGTCCGGATACGCGTCCGGCAGTATTAACGGCGGCAAGGAGCGCGCTGCCCAAAACCAGTCTTCGGCGAAGGACTCCTGCATGCACGCCACCACCGGCCCGCGCACCCGCACGTGGGTATCGCGCCAAGGGGCGAGGGGTGGTTTCTCGCCCATGTATTCGTCGCCCACGTTATGTCCGCCAACGAAGCCCAACACGCCGTCCACCACGACGATCTTGCGATGGTTGCGGAAGTTGACCTGAAAGCGATTGAGCCAGCCACTACGTGTCGCGAAGGCTTTGACCTCGACACCGGCATCGCGCAACGGCTGCACATAACTGTGGGGCAGGGAGTGGCTGCCGATGCGGTCGTACAGTAAATAAACGGCGACGCCTTCAGCGGCTTTTTTCAGCAACAAGGTTTGCAGGCGTTGGCCCAGACGGTCGTCGTGAATGATGAAAAACTGGATCAGCACGGCTTCCTTTGCCTGGCTGATGGCCTCGAAAATCGCCTCGAAAGTGGCGTGGCCGTTGATCAGCAGGCTGACTTCGTTGTTCGCAAGGCAGGGCATGCGGCCCAGTTTTGGCATCGCCCTCAATGATGCGTAGGCGTTGGAGGCACGGGCGGTCAGTGCTTCTTCGACCCACGGGCGCCAGTTCAAATCGGAGATGGCCTTGCGCATTTCCTCGTTGGCCTGCCGCCGTGCCTTGATGTAGCCATCGAAGGTGCTGCGGCCAAAGACCAGATAGGGAATGAGCGTGAAGTAGGGAATGAACAGCAGCGACAAGGCCCAGGCGATCGAGCCCTGAGCGGTCCGAACGGTCAACACGGCATGAATGGCGGCGATCATGCCTAACGAGTGCAGCAGGGCGATCAGGTAACCGAAAATATGCGGTCCAAAGTAATCCATGGGGGCAGCCTTGCTCCTGAAGATTCAGTGCTTAACAGACCATGTTCCGTGCAGAATGTCGCTATTTAATTGGCCCATGAACCGAAGCTCGTGGCTGACGTCTAACGGCCACTATCGATCAGGAGTTACTCAATGAACGTTCGTCTGCTGGGTTTGGCCGTAGCTTTAGGTTTAGCACTTCCGGTGGCCGCTCAGGCGCAGATGCTGCAGCCGGGTTTGTGGGAATTGACCTCGAGCAACATGAAAGTCGATGACCAGAACCTGCCGGATCTGCAACTGATCCTCGGTCAGATACAGAGCCAGATGACGCCTGAACAGCGCGCGCAGCTGGAGAAGCAGGGCATCACCATGGGCGGCAAGGGGATCCGGGCTTGCCTGACGCCGGAGCAAGTGAAGACCGACAACATTCCGCTGACGGATCCGCAATCGGGCTGCAAGCAGGAAATCACCGAGCGCACCGGTAACCAGTGGAAATTCCGCTTCAGCTGCCCGAAAGCGCAGGGTGCGGGTGTCGCCACATTCCTCAGTGATCGTGAGTTCACCACCAAGGTGAATGGCACGTTCAACGCCACCGGCATTCAGCAGAAGGGTAGCCTTGATACTCGCGCGGTGTGGTTGGGGCAGGATTGCGGGACTGTTAAACCAAGAGCTTAAAAGCTTCGCGGGCAAGCCTCGCTCCTACGGGGACGGTATAAAACCTGTAGGAGCGAGGCTTGCCCGCGAAGGCGTCATTTCAGACACCCGCAATCCCCGTTGATCTCAGCCAATCACACACCGCCTCAATGGCCATCCGGCCAAAATCCTCCCCGGTGCGACTGCGCACGCTGACAAACCCGCCTTCTTTTTCTTTCTCCCCGATCACCACCAGATACGGCACTTGCTGGCTGTGTTCGCGAATCTTGTGGCGGACCTTCTCGTTGCGCAGGTCCGCACGGGCGCGTACGCCGCTTCGGCGCAAGGCCTCGGTCACCCACTGTGCGTAATCCGTTTGGCGATCATCCATGCTCACGACCATCACGTGCGGCGGTGCCCGCCAGTCGTCCAGTTCCTCCTGGCAAGACCAGCACGTGCCATAGATCCGCTGTGGCGCAAGGCCGCTGATGTGATCGAGTGCGAATGCCTGCAACACTCTGGTTGCCGGAGCATGCGGGCCCATCGACACACATTCGAAGTCCCCGAGCAGGTAGGTCGCAGGTTTTTCCATGTACTTGGAGCGCGGTGACGGCTCGCGCCGGCGGATCGAATGATTGGTCGCCGCCAGGGTCTTCATGCGCGCTTCGATGCCCGCAAGGTCGTCCAGGTTTAACGGTCGTTCAAAGGCAAACTCATAATAGAACCCGTCACCCAGCGCCGATCCGGTCTGCAATTGCGCTTTTGGATAGAGCTGTTTCACGGCCATCGCCAGCATCAATGCGCAGGAGCGGCGCAGTATCTCCAGGCCATCGGGTTCTTGAGGCGTGACGATGCTGACGCGGGCATCGGCCTCGATCAAGAACTGACAGTCCACCAATACGCCGTCCACCCGGCCGGCGACGGCTGCTTTGGCAAGCCCGGGACCAATGCTCGCGGCGAACTCGTACACCGACAACGGTTGGTCGTATTCACGCAATGAACCATCGCTCAGAGTGATGTGGATCATGTCGGTGCTCTCGAGTGCTGCACTAGCGTGTAAACCGTAGCGGTAAACCCTGGCAGCTGTCATTAAGACATTTGTCGTGCCACGCCATTTGCCCCGATACCAACGTAGTGCTCACGCTGTGGCGAAAGCGCCGTTGCGCGAAGGGCGTCCAGCCGCATTGAGACAGGATCGGCTGTTGGGAGACGGCAACGCCACCAGGTTCGGGTTTGATCAACACCAGGTCGGCCCAATACCCTTCGCGCAAATAGCCTCGGTCGGGAATCGCAAACAGATCGGCGACACGGTGACTGGTCTTGGCCACAAGGGTGGTGATCGGTAGAACGTCATCCGCCACCAACTCCAGCAGGGCGGGCAGGGCGTGTTGCACCAATGGCAAGCCGGACGGTGCCTGGCAGTAGGGACGTTGCTTTTCGTCCCAGGTGTGAGGCGCGTGATCGCTGCCGATGACGTCCAGTCGATCACTCATCAGGGCCCGGCGCAAGGTGTCTCGGTCGGCCTGAGTCTTGATCGCCGGGTTGCATTTGATCAAGTTGCCGAGCGTTGCGTAGTCGCGATCGTCGAAGAGCAGGTGGTGCAGACAGACTTCGGCGGTAATGCGTTTTTGTGTCAGTGGCTTGTCTTCGAACAACGCCAGTTCGCGGGCGGTGGTCAGGTGCAATACATGAAGCCGGGTGCCATGTCGCTTGGCCAGATCCACGGCCATCGAGGACGAACGGAAGCAGGCCTCAGCATTGCGGATCAGCGGATGGGCTGCGGCGGGAATATGCTCGCCGAACAGCGCTCGCAGGTTCACCGCATTGGCGTCGATGCTGGGCGTGTGTTCGCAGTGGGCCAACAGAATGGTCGGCACTTCAGCGAATAGCCGCTCCAGAACCTTGGGATCATCTACCAGCATATTGCCCGTGGACGCGCCCATGAACACTTTTACGCCGGCCACTTCGCAAGGATTGAGCGCGGCGACGGTGTCGAGATTGTCGTTGCTCACGCCGAAGTGAAAGCCGTAGTTGGCCACCGAATTGATCGCTGCGCGGCGCTTCTTGTCGGCCAATGCTGCCAGCGTCAGGGTCGCCGGATTCGTGTTGGGCATGTCCATGAAACTGGTGATGCCGCCGGCCACCGCTGCTCGCGATTCGGTGTAGAAACTGCCCTTGTCGGGCGAACCGGGATCGCGGAAGTGCACCTGATCATCGATCATTCCAGGCATCAACCACTGGCCGTCAGCATCGATTTCGACGGCAGCATTTTCCCCTTCGATGCTGCTCGCGATCTTGACGATGCGACCATGGCCGACCAACAGATCACCGTCGAACTCACGTCCTTCATTCACCAGCCGGGCATTGCGAATCAGCACGTTGTTCATGGTCAGAACTCGTTTTGCAGGGCTTTGTAGCCGCGCACCAGATCGACGTTGGTGCGCGCCACGTCTTCGGAAAACTCCGAGGCGCTGACGCTCACCGGCGGGAATTGCGACAAGTCAGTCTTGGGCCCGATGCGGGTGGTAGAGGGCACGTAGAAGTCGGCAGGCAAGTCGCGACCGTCGACCACCGAGTTGTGCCGCACCACGCAGCCATCACCGACGGCGCAGTTGAACAGCACGCTGTTGAACCCGATGAACACCCGGTCGCCCACGGAGCACGGTCCATGAACGATGGAGCGGTGGGCGATCGAGCTGAACTCGCCGATCGTCACCGCCGCACCGGACTTGGAGTGGATCACCACGCCGTCCTGGATGTTCGAGTTGGCGCCGATGGTGATCGGCTCCATCTCGCCCGAGGCGTCGACTTCGTCCGCGCGAATCACCGCGTAGGGACCGACGAAAACGTTCTCGCCGATCACCACTTTGCCGCAGATGATCGCGGTCTTATCGACGTAGGCGGACTCCGCAATCAGCGGCAAATCACCTGAGGGATTCTTGCGGATCATGGCTTGCTCAAAGCCTCGTACAAGGTGTTGAGGTTGTACTCGAACAACCCGGTAAAGGTGCTCGCCGGACCGGTGGCGGCGAGCGCATCGGAGTACAGCGTGCCGCCGATGTGCGCGCCGCTTTCATCGGCAATCTGCTTGAGCAGGCGGGCGTCCTTGATGTTCTCCATGAACACCGCTTTGACCTTGGCCTGGCGAATCTGGGTGATCAGCGCAGCGACTTCGGCGGCGGAAGGTTCGCGCTCGGTGGACAGACCTTGCGGCGCCATGAAGTCGATGCCATAGGCCTGACCGAGATAACCGAATGCGTCGTGGGACGTGACGATCTTGCGGTTGCCCGGTGGCAGCGAACCGAGCTTGGCTTTGGCTTCGGCGAGCAGCGCGTAGATCTGTTTCAGGTAGGCCTGGCTGTTGCGTACATAGTCGGCTTTGTTCGCCGGGTCGGCGGCGATCAGCGCCTTGGTGATGTTGCTGATGTACAGCTCGGTGTTCGCCAGGTTGTGCCAGGCGTGAGGGTCGGGGACGGTCTCGCCATCTTCATCCAGCGAGCGTGGGATGACGCCGTGGCTCGCGCTGATGACCGGGGCTTTGGTCTCGGTGCTGGTCACCAGGCGGTCCAGCCACGGCTCGAAACCCAAGCCGTTTTTGATGATGAGTCTGGCCTTGAGCAATGCCTTGGCATCATCCGGGGTTGGCTCATAGGTGTGAGCATCGGCGTCGGGGCTGACCATGTTGGTGATCTGGATGTGCTCGCCACCGACCTGATGGGTCATGTCGGCGAGGATGCTGAAGCTGGTGACCACCTGCAGTTTTTCCGCCGCAGACAACGACATCGACAGCATCAAACTGAACAGCACGAGTAAAGCGCGCATCGGGAAACACCTCATTGGGATGTGAGCAAGGGCGGGCGGCGCAGCAAGCCGTGCACCGGTCCGAACACCACGGACAGCAGGTACCCGCCGCCAGCCACCAGCACGATCGCCGGGCCGCTGGGCAGCGAGTAGTAGAACGACAGCAACAAGCCGAGCCACACCGAGAGGCAGCCAAGGAGTCCGGCGATGGCCATCAACACGGGCAAGCGTCGACTCCAGAAACGCGACGCGGCGGCGGGCAACATCATCAGACCGACGACCATCAACGCACCAATGGCTTGAAATCCGATCACCAGATTCAGCACCACCAATGTCAGGAATACGCCGTGTGCCAGGGGACCAAGACGGCTGACGGTTTGCAGAAACAGTGGGTCGAGGGTGTCCAGCAACAACGGTTTGTAGATGAGCGCCATGGCGATAAGGCTGAGCCCTGAGACCCACAACATGCCGGTCAACGTCGGACCGTCGACCGCCAACGCCGAGCCAAAAAGCAGGTGCAGCAGGTCCAGGCGTTTGCCGGCGATGCCGAGGATCAGCACGCCGCTGGCGAGTGAGATGGGGTAGATCGCAGCGAGGCTCGCGTCTTCTCGCAGGCCGGTGCGGCGAGTGATCCATGCCGCGAGCCCGGCCATGCTCAAGCCCGCACCGAGGCCGCCGAAGGTCAATGCCGGCAAGCTCAGCCCGGCAAACCAGAAGCCGAGCGCGGCGCCGGGCAGGATGCCGTGAGCAACCGCGTCACCGATCAGACTCATGCGTCGCAGAATCAGAAACACCCCGAGCGGTGCCGTGCTGCAGGCCAACACCAATCCACCGAGCAGTGCTCGGCGCATGAACACGAACTCGTGGAACGGTTGCCAAAGATGGGCAGCGGCGAGCATCAGGCCACCTGCGTCTGTGGTTGTTGGCGGATAAGCTCGGTGCTCGAACCGAGGACGCAGCCGCTGCTTTTGATCAGCAGCGTTTGAGGAATGTGTAGGCGCACGGCGGCGAGGTCATGACACACGACCACCAGGGTTCGACCTTCGGCGTGCCAGGCGTGGATGTTTCTCCACAACAGTGATTGACCGAGTTCGTCGAGGGCAGCATGAGGTTCATCGAGCAACAGCAAGGGCGCTTCGGCGAGGCTCAATCGGGCGAGCAGGGCGCGCTGCAATTCGCCGCCGGAGAGGGCCATCAATGGGCGCTGTTCCAGACCGGTCAGGCACCAGTTTTCCAGTGCGGCTTTAAGGCGTTGGCTTCGGACTTCGGGGGATTGCTTGCTGCCCCAGAAACCCGCGGCGACCAACTCTTGCAGACTGATCGGGAATTGCCGGTCGAGGTGCTGTTGCTGGGGAAGGAACGAGAGTGAGCCTTTGCGTGGAACATCCAGGATCACTTTGCCGGTCAGTGGTTTTTGCAGGCCGGCGATGACTTTCAGCAGGCTGCTTTTGCCTGAGCCGTTGGCGCCGATCACGGCGGTCAGGCTGCCTTGGTTCAGTTCGAAATCTACCGGCGGCGTGAGCGGTTGGCCCGGTGCACCCCAGCGCAACGCCTCGCAGCGAATCATGCGGCCTCCCAATTCCATCGGCTTTCGGCGACGGCGTCGTGGGCGTGCAGGCTCTCGGCGTGGACGACTTTCAAGTGGAAGGCATTGATGCCGGGCGAGCGCCTCAACGCCAGATTCAAACGGCGAGCGGCGTCTTCGCAGAACATCAGGTTTTGACCATTGGCCAGCGCGAAGGCTTGTTCGTCGGCACGCTTTACCGCGGTTTGCACGGCGGTGCCGAGGGCTGCTTCGGCGTCGTTGATCAGCGCAATCAGTGGCAGGTCATCAAGATAATCATCGAGGCGCAGCCTCAACTGCGCATTGCTGCGTTGGCTGTGAGGCGTGGCAACGATGCCTTTTGTGGAGCCGAGCCAAGCCAAAACATCGGCGTGTTGCAGTGGTTGGTTGGCAAAGTCGTCGACGAATTGCTGCTGAATCAACTGCCGCGCCAGTGCAGCTGAACAGGGGCAAGTTGAGGAATAAGGGATGTCGATGTTTAGTTCCACGTGGAACATCGCGTTTTTCAAACGCGCATTGATGCTGACTGGATAGGATTTCCAACCGGACAATGGACTGATCAGCGCTGGTCGTTTGAGCAGTAGATCTGCGTGAATGTTCAGGTAAGCGCTGTTGGATAGACCTTCATGGGTATCGAGAAATCGCTGCAGGACACGCCGCAACAGGGCGGGCGTCAGGCGTTCCTGTTCGAGCATTTCCAGCGCCAGGTACAGCCGCGACATATGAATGCCGCGCGCTTCTCCATCATCGAGGCTCACGCCCGCATCGGCCTTCGCGCTCAATCGCTGGCCATCGAATAAAACTGGAAGAGCAATGCCGCACATGCCCACCCATTCAAGTGGCAGGGCTTGGCGTGAGGCCTGCGCGGCGATATCCGGCAGAGTCAGCGCATTCATGAGCAGGTCCATCGTGGAAGTCGGTTCGACATGTTATGTTATTACATTAAAATCGACTACGCCTTTTTCACGAGCGGCTTTCACCATGCACAGACGTCACTTGCTCAACTTGATCCTGGCCAGCGCGGCCTTCGCATTGCCCTTCGGTGTTGGCGCCACGCAAATTCGCAACGCGCGGCTCTGGCGCTCGGATGACAAGTTGCGCCTGGTGTTCGATCTGAGCGGGCCGGTGCAGTACAAAACCTTTTCACTGAGCGCGCCTGAGCGGCTGATCATTGACCTCAGTGGCGCCGACCTCAGTGGCGACTTCAGTCAGCTGGTACTTGGCAACACGGTGATTCGCTCGATCCGCTCCGGGCACTTTGGTCAGGGCGATACGCGGATCGTCCTCGACCTCAGCGGCCCGGTGCAGCTCAACAGCTTTTTGTTGCCGCCGCAGGACGGGCAGGGTCATCGGCTGGTGCTCGACCTGAAGACAGCGGCACACTTGCAAATAGCCGCCGCGCCCGTGGCAGCCATCGACAAGGCTCACCCAAAACGGGACATCATCGTGGTGGTCGACCCCGGCCATGGCGGCAAAGACCCGGGCGCGGTCGGCGCCAAAGGTGAGCGTGAGAAAGACGTGGTGCTGTCCATCGCTCAGCTGCTGGCCAAACGGCTGAAACGGGAGAAGGGCTTCGACGTGAAACTGGTGCGCAACGACGACTTCTTCGTCCCGCTGCGCAAGCGCGTGGAGATCGCCCGCAAACACAATGCCGATATGTTCATCTCGGTGCATGCCGATGCGGCGCCGCGTCTCACGGCTTCTGGCGCGTCGGTGTATTGCTTGTCTGAGGGCGGAGCGACGTCGGCCACGGCGCGCTTCATGGCGCAGCGAGAGAACGGCGCGGACCTGTTGGGCGCCACCAGCCTGCTCAATCTCAAGGACAAGGACCCGATGCTGGCCGGGGTGATTCTCGACATGTCGATGAACGCCACCCTTGCCGCGAGTTTGCAGTTGGGCAGCACCGTGCTCGACAGTCTGGCGGGCATCACCACGTTGCATCAGAAGCGCGTGGAGCAGGCAGGATTTGCCGTGCTGAAATCGCCGGACGTGCCTTCGATCCTGGTGGAAACCGGCTTCATTTCCAACGCTCGCGACAGTCAGCGGCTGGTCACGGCGCGGCATCAGCAGGCCGTGGCTGACGGATTGTTCGAAGGATTACAGCGCTACTTCCAGAAGAATCCGCCGGTCAACAGTTACATCGCCTGGCAGCAGGAACAGCAAAAAGCGCAGGCCTAGCAGCCGGTGATCCGGCTGCAAGTGAACCTGGCACTGCTGCCACCGGAACTGGAAAACCGGGTGATGGTGGTCCAGCCAACCCGACGGTTGTAGCCCACCCAGGCTTCGCCGTCGGAAGCGATCCCTGTGAAGAATGTCAGTTGCCCGTAGCGACTGTTGGTTTGCGCCCAATAGCGCTTGCCCGCCCGTTCGAAGCCTCGCAAGTAGATCGTGCTGCCGACGGTGTTGACGCTGTAAGCGTTGCCGTCGGCATCCACGCAGGCCAGCAGGTTAGCGCTGCGGGTACAGCTGGCCAGGCTCGGGATTTGCGCCCAGGCGTCTACGGCGAGCAGCAACGAAACGCTCATCAGCGTTAATTTCAAGGCAGTGCGCATGGGGTTTCTCTCGGGGCGAACGGGCTTCAGCATCCTGCCCTTTGTCACTGCCGGCAAGAGGGGAGTGGTCTAATTGCACTGTTATACTATAACATTGAATTAAGCCCGACACTGCGACCGGGCATCTCCTGTGAGGACTACCTGATGCCCAATCGTCTCCCCGTGACCGTTTTGTCGGGCTTTCTCGGCGCCGGCAAAAGCACGCTGCTCAACTACGTGCTGCGTAACCGCGACAACCTGCGAGTCGCCGTGATCGTCAACGACATGAGCGAAATCAACATCGATGGCAGCGAAGTTCAGCGTGATGTCACCCTGAACCGCGCCGAAGAAAAACTCGTGGAAATGAGCAACGGCTGCATCTGCTGCACCTTGCGCGAAGACCTGCTCGAAGAAGTCAGCCAACTCGCCAGGGACGGCCGCTTCGATTACTTGCTGATCGAATCCACCGGCATTTCGGAACCCCTTCCCGTGGCGGAAACCTTCACTTTCCGCGACGAAGAAGGGCAAAGCCTGGCCGACATTGCACGTCTCGACACCATGGTCACTGTGGTCGATGGCATGAACTTTCTGCTCGATTATCAGGCCGCCGAAAGCCTCGCCTCGCGTGGCGAAACCTTGGGCGAAGAGGACGAGCGCTCGATCACCGACCTATTGATCGAGCAGATCGAATTCGCCGACGTGATCCTGATCAGCAAGATCGATTTGATCAGCAGCCGCGAGCGTCAGGAGCTGATCGCGATCCTCGAGCGTTTGAACTCGCAAGCCGAAATCATCCCGATGGTCATGGGCGAAATCCCGCTGAAAAAGATCCTCAACACCAGTCGTTTCGACTTTGAAAAAGCGGCGCAGGCGCCAGGCTGGTTGCAGGAGCTTCGCGGCGAGCACGTGCCGGAAACCGAGGAATACGGCATCGCTTCCACGGCGTATCGAGCACGCAGGCCGTTTCATCCACAGCGCTTTTTCAGCTTCATCGACCGTCCGTGGGTGAACGGCAAATTGCTGCGCTCGAAAGGTTTTTTCTGGCTGGCGAGCAAACCCATGGACGCGGGCAGTTGGTCTCAGGCGGGCGGTTTGATGCGTCATGGTTTTGCCGGACGCTGGTGGCGTTTCGTGCCGAAAACCCAATGGCCCCAGGACGAAGAGAGCACCGCCGGGATCATGGAAAACTGGACCGCCGCCACTGGCGATTGCCGGCAGGAACTTGTGTTCATTGGCCAGAACATCGACTTCAACTTACTCACTGCGGAACTCGACGACTGCCTGCTGAGTGATGAAGAAATGGCGTCCGGCGTCGAGGGCTGGCGATTGTTGCCAGATCCGTTTGGCCCCTGGCATGAAGAGGAAGCCGCGTGATGCTGGCGCCGACCTTGAAGTTACGACCGGTCATTAGTCAGGTTCAGGGCGAGACGCCGCAAGCCCTCGCACGGATTCTGGACGACGGCGTGAACCTCGCCATTTGGCAGCGCCGACTCCCGGTGCACATCGCCGATTTCGGCCGTTTGTTGCTGTCGCTGAACGAGCCATTGGCCGAGTCGCTGGTTTTGGAAATGCCCGCTGACGACACCGAGCCCAATCTGCAAGGACTGGCCTCGGGCTTCAACGATCTTGAGGGCTACGAAGGCTTTATCGCCGACGTTTCCTGGTTGGTCAGCGCATTCGCCTGCCTGTTGGGCGCCAAGCGTATCGGCGTGCGTCTACGGGTTCTGGACAAGGCCATGTGCCCGCGTTTTCACGTCGATCATGTGCCCGTGCGCTTGATCACCACGTACGCCGGAATCGGCAGCGAATGGTTGAAGGAAGGGGCGATGGATCGCCGCCAATTGAGCAAACCCGAAGCCGAACCCACGGATGATTCGCTGATCCAGCACATCGGCAGCGGTTACGTGGCTTTACTCAAGGGCGAGAAATGGCACGGCAACGAAGGCTTTGGCCTGATCCACCGCTCGCCGCAACCCGCGCCGGGCGAGCGCCGTTTGATCCTGACCCTCGACTGGTTGGGTTAGCGGATCAAGGCTTGAGCCAGTTGCCCTGGCTCTGGCCTTCGCAAAACGGCTTCAGGTACGCCGCGTCGGTGGCCACGCCGTAATAGTGAATATCCTGTCGGTAAGGCATATTGGCGACTTGGGCGTTGCTGCACACACCGAATGCGCCGCCGGGGCATTGGTCGACGTATTGCACGTCGACTTTCTGGCCTGCAAGGTTGGGCTGGCAGAACCCGTCGGCGAAGAGCTTTTCCGGGATGTTGCGGTTCTGCTGGCAGACTTTTACGTCGAGTCGCTCAGCCGTGCTATGTACTACGCAAGCCTGGGCCAGCGCCTCGCCGCAAACCAGCGCCAGAAGCAACGTCCAGCCAATCAACCGCATCCTTTACCTCCTCAGAAAACACCGACCATGTTGCAGAACATTCCCACGCACGTCATTGCCGGCCCCTTGGGCGCAGGCAAGACCAGTTTGATCAAGCATCTGTTGGCGCAGCGGCCGGCGAACGAGCGCTGGGCGGTGCTGATCAACGAGTTCGGCCAGATCGGCCTCGACGCTGCGTTGCTGACCCGGGACGCCGATGGTATCGCACTGGGTGAGGTGGCCGGGGGCTGTTTGTGTTGCGTCAATGGTGCGCCGTTTCAGATCGGCCTCGGACGTTTGCTGCGCAAGGCGCGGCCGGATCGGTTGTTTATCGAGCCGTCCGGGCTGGGCCATCCGGCGCAGTTGCTCAGGCAATTGCAAGAGGCGCCGTGGTTGGGTGTGCTGGCCGTTCAGCCCAGCGTGCTGGTGCTGGATGCCCAAGCGCTCGCCGCCGGCAAACCGCTGCCTGTGACGCAGCAGGAGGCGTTGGGCAGCGCCGGGCTGTTGCTGCTGAACAAGTCGGAAAACCTCGACACAGGCGATCGGCAGCGAATCGTTGCGCAGTTGCCGGCGCGGCGCGTGTACTGGACGCAACAGGCGCGGTTGCCATTGAGCGAGTTGCCCGGCCTGGAGGCGAAGGCTGTGGCGGGTGTGGATAACTTCATCCAACCCAAAGGAATGGCGCAGATGCCGACCGTCTGGACCGATCCCGAGGTGCCGATTTGCTTGAGTCAGGAGCAGGAGGGTGGCTGGAGCATTGGCTGGCGCTGGCATCCGAGCCAGACATTCGATTCCGCGCGCGTTGGCCGATGGCTTGAAAGCCTTACGTGGCGACGTGCCAAGCTGGTTATCCACAGCAGCGACGGCTGGGTTTCAGCGAATGCCCTGGATAACTCGACGCTGGATTGGCAGTCCAGCGAATGGCGTCGGGATTCACGGATCGAGCTGATCTTCAGCGAGCCGCAGGAGATTGATTCATTGCAGAGCGCACTGGCCGACTGCCGGTTGAATTAAGGACGCCATTTTGTGTGTTCTTGCCGCCACTGACTAAGCTCAATCACTTCAGCGCGTGGCTTCGCCACGTCGACCACCGGAGGCGTGTCGTCGAACGGCATCGGGTAGGGCGCCAGTTCGATCTGCGCGCTGTGGGCGCCGAACTGGGTGATGGTGCCGTTGTGGCGGGTTTCGCCAGTCACCGTGAACTCGAAGTTATACACGCGGGCCAAGCGTCGCCGCCCGTTGGCATCCTTGATGAAGGCGATTTTTTTCAGCGCCACGTTGCCGTCCAGCAACTCGATCCCGAGCTTTACGCAATGCAGCTTGACCCGCTCCAGCGCGCGCTCGCGCAAGCCATGGTTGTGCCACAGCCACGCGCCGCCAGTGGCGAGCAGCATCAGCACGAAGATATTTCCGAGGGTCAGCATCAACAGGGTGCTCCAACTAGATAGTGTCAGCTTAACTGCGTCGCCGGTCTGTCGTACAGGCTGCGTTTAGTCGCATACTGCGCGGCTTGAATTTCAATCGGTTTACGGAAAACTCACCGCATGAAACGTACGCCCCATCTGCTCGCCATTCAGTCCCACGTGGTGTTCGGCCACGCTGGCAACAGCGCCGCGGTTTTCCCGATGCAGCGGGTCGGGGTGAATGTCTGGCCGCTCAATACCGTGCAGTTCTCCAACCACACCCAATACGGGCAATGGGCGGGCGACGTGCTGGCACCGCAGCAGATTCCCGAATTGGTCGAGGGCATCGCAGCGATTGGCGAGCTGGGCAATTGTGATGCGGTGTTGTCCGGTTACCTCGGCAGTGCAGCCCAGGGCCGGGCGATCCTGACGGGCGTGGCGCGTATCAAGTCGATGAATCCCAAGGCACTGTATCTGTGCGACCCGGTGATGGGCCATCCAGAAAAGGGTTGCAGCGTACCGGCCGAAGTCAGCGATTTTCTGCTGGAAGAAGCGGCAGCCATGGCGGACTTCATGTGCCCGAACCAGCTGGAGCTGGACAGCTTCTCGGGCCGCAAGCCGCAGTCGCTGTTCGATTGCCTGGCCATGGCGAAAGCGTTGCTGGCGCGTGGTCCACAGGCGGTGCTGGTCAAGCATCTGGCCTATCCCGGTAAACCGGAGGATGTGTTCGAGATGTTGCTGGTGACAAGCGAAGGCAGCTGGCACCTGCGACGTCCAATGCTGGCGTTTCCGCGTCAGCCGGTGGGCGTTGGCGACCTGACATCCGGCCTGTTTCTGGCGCGTGTACTGCTGGGAGACAGCTTGGTGGCGGCGTTCGAATTTGCTGCGTCGGCGGTGCATGAAGTGCTGCTGGAGACCCAGGCGTGCGCCAGTTATGAGTTGGAGCTGGTGCGGGCGCAGGACCGGATTGCGCATCCGCGAGTGCGGTTTGAAGCCACCGCGATCAGCCTTTAAAAGCTTCGCGGGCAAGCCTCGCTCCTACAGTTTGTATGCGATCCCTGTAGGAGCGAGCGGTGCGGCGATCCGACTTGCCCGCGAATGCGATTTAACGGTCAAACGTATCAGGCGTCGCCCTTGATCTCCTGATACCGCTTTTCCAGCTCCTGACGAATCTGCCGACGCTGCTGGGCCTGCATGTAGCGGCGTTTGTCTTCGCTGTTCTGCGGTTGCAGCGGCGGTACGGCGGCGGGTTTGCGGTCGTCATCCACCGCGACCATGGTGAAGAAGCAGCTGTTGGTGTGGCGCACCGAGCGCTCGCGGATGTTTTCGGTCACCACCTTGATGCCGACCTCCATGGAGGTGTTGCCGGTGTAGTTGACCGACGCCAGGAAGGTCACCAGTTCGCCGACATGGATCGGCTCGCGAAAAATCACCTGATCCACCGACAGGGTCACCACGTAGCGGCCGGCATAGCGGCTGGCGCAGGCGTAGGCCACTTCGTCCAGGTACTTGAGCAAGGTGCCGCCGTGGACATTGCCAGAGAAGTTGGCCATGTCGGGAGTCATCAGTACCGTCATCGACAGCTGGGCGTTTCCGGGTTCCATAACGTTCTCACGGTTCAAGGCAGGTTTCGGAGGAGTGCACCTCTGCGGGTGCCTGTTCGGTTTTTTCAAACCACAGTTATCGGGACGCCGGGCGGGTGATCGCCGTCACGCCGGATCGATCTGTTTCCATATATTGCACCGCCTTTCTGACGGAAGTCGCGGTGTTAACCTCCGAAAGTCGACCTTAAGGAGCCCCACGCCATGCATGCCATCAGTTTTATTCAGGATCTGGCAGTGATCATGCTGGTCGCAGGCGTGGTGACCGTACTGTTTCACCGCCTCAAACAACCGGTCGTCCTCGGCTACATCGTCGCCGGGTTCATCATCGGCCCGCACACGCCACCCTTCGGGCTGATCCACGACGAAGAAACCATCAAGACCCTCGCCGAACTCGGGGTGATTTTCCTGATGTTCTGCCTCGGCCTGGAGTTCAGCCTGCGCAAACTGTTCAAGGTCGGCGCCACGGCGTTTATCGCGGCGTTCCTGGAAATCGTGCTGATGATCTGGATCGGCTACGAAATCGGCCGCTGGTTCGACTGGAACACCATGGACTCGCTGTTCCTCGGCGCGATCCTGGCCATCTCTTCGACCACCATCATCGTCAAGGCACTCAATGACCTGAAGATGAAAAACGAGCGTTTCGCGCAGCTGATTTTCGGCGTACTGATCGTCGAGGACATTCTCGGCATCGGCATCATTGCCTTGCTGTCGAGCATCGCGGTCAGTGGCACGGTCAGTTCCGGCGAAGTGTTTTCCACGGTCGGCAAGCTCTCGCTGTTCATGATCGTCGCGCTGGTAATCGGGATTCTGCTGGTGCCGCGCCTGCTGGCCTACGTGGCCAAATTCGAAAGCAACGAGATGCTGCTGATCACCGTGCTGGGCCTGTGTTTCGGCTTCTGCCTGTTGGTGGTCAAGCTGGAATACAGCATGGTGCTCGGCGCGTTCCTGATTGGCGCGATCATGGCCGAGTCGCGACAGTTGCTGAAGATCGAGCGCCTGATCGAGCCGGTTCGCGACCTGTTCAGTGCAATCTTTTTCGTCGCCATCGGGCTGATGCTCGACCCGATGATCCTGCTGCAATACGCCTGGCCAATCGCAGTCATCACCGTCGCTGTGGTGCTCGGCAAGATGTTGTCCTGTGGCCTCGGTGCCTTTATCGCCGGCAATGACGGACGCACCTCACTGCGCGTGGGGATGGGGCTTTCGCAGATTGGCGAATTTTCTTTCATCATCGCGGCACTGGGGATGACCCTGCAGGTCACCAGCAACTTCCTCTACCCGGTCGCCGTGGCGGTGTCGGTGATCACTACGCTGCTGACGCCGTATCTGATCCGCGCGGCTGATCCGCTGTCGATCAAACTGGCTGGCGTGATGCCGCAGCGGTTGGGCCGCGTATTGGGGATGTATGGCGAATGGCTGCGCAGCATCCAGCCTCAGGGCGAGGGCGCGCTACTGGCGTCGATGATCCGGAGGATTCTGTTGCAGGTGGGGGTCAATCTGGCGCTGGTGATTGCGATTTTCTTCTCGGGCGCTTTTTTTGCCGAGCGGATGTCGCCCTATTTGCAGGACTGGATCAGCGACCCAAGCTGGCAGAAGGCGTTGATCTGGGGAGGGGCATTGCTGTTGTCGCTGCCGTTCCTCATCGCCGCCTATCGCAAGCTCAAGGCGCTGTCGATGTTGTTGGCGGAGATGGGCGTGAAACCGGAGATGGCCGGCCGTCACACGCAGCGAGTGCGTCGGGTGATCGCCGAGGTGATCCCGATCCTTTCGCTGTTGGTGATCTTCCTGCTGTTGGCAGCCTTGTCGGCCAGTATTCTGCCGACCAACAAGTTGCTGGTGTTGATTGTCGTGGTCGCGGCCGCCGTGGCGGCGCTGCTCTGGCGCTGGTTCATCCGCGTGCACACGCGGATGCAGGTGGCCTTGCTGGAAACCCTGGACAATCACAAGGAATCTTCGGGGCATTGACCACGCGGCGCGTCAGACGGCTCAGCTTTCCAGCCAGACGTCTCGTGCCCAGTGCCACACCGATTCCCAGGTTTCTTCGGCGATCAGCTCTTCTTCGGCTTGCCACAGCACTACAGTGCCGTCTTCTTCGACGCAGTAGTAGTCGTCACCGTCCTGGCAGATCGGGATCAGGCTGCGATCGACACCGGCGTCCCAGGCGTTGGCGGCAACGTCCGGCAGGTAGGTGTGGGATTGCGGGTCGGTGACGGTCACCGGCTCCAGGCTGCCGTAGACCACGTCGCTGACGGTCAGCAAAAATTCTCTGAAAACAAATGGGATGTCGATGAACAGTTGTTCTTCGATTTCGACCAGCAGATCTTCGTCGGGCAGCTCCAAGGGGACCGGTACCGGTTCGTTGGCTTCACGCAGTTGTTCGATGATTTCTTCCACGTCCGGGATCCTCTTGCTTGTATGGCGCGGTTTAGTTGGGGCGGTTTATACAGTAGCTCGCTATAGATGCAACCGTGAAATAGAAAACCCCGGCCGAGGCCGGGGTTTTTGTTGCGACACATTTAACGCAGGTCGGTTCAGCCGTTCTGGCGGATACCGGCAACCAGCCAAGGCTGGTTTTCACCCTGTGGACGTTCCATGTTCCAGCTTTCGCTGAACACTTCGCCCTGGTCGAAACGCGAGGTTTTCGACACGCCGCTGAAGGTCAGGGTGGCGATGGTCTTGTCGGCGCGATCATCGACGCCATCCAGTTGAACATTGAGGTTATCAATGTAGGTGGACTGGAAACCCTCACCCAGATCGGCACGTTCGCGCTTGAGGAACTCAAGCAGCTGCGGGGTCACGAACTCGGCGATCTTGTCCATTTCGTTGGCGTCCCAGTGTTGCTGCAGGGACTGGAAGTGGTTGCGGGCCGCTTCAATGAAGTTCTTTTCATTGAACCAGGCTGGCGCGTTGATGACCGGACGAGCGGCAGCCGGAGCGGCCGAACCACCGAAGATCGAACCCATGGCGCTTGGTTTCTGCTCGAACACTTCACGCTGCATCGGGGCGCCAGCCGGAGCCAGGTGCTCCTGTTGCTTGCGACGACGAGCGGCGATGAAACGGAAGACCAGGAAGGCAATGACGGCCATGATCAGGATGTCGAAGATCTGCATGCCTTCGAAGCCGCCGCCCATGAACATGGAAGCCAGCAGGCCACCGGCCGCGATACCGGCCAGAGGGCCGAGCCAGCGCGAAGCACCGCCGGCCTTGGCGGCAGCGCCAGCGGCACCGGCCGCGCCCGCAGTGGCAGCAGCGCCACCTGCAGCAGAAGAAGGAGCCATTTGGCTGGTCTGGTGAGTCGGCGCAGCGCCGGAGCTCTTGCCGCCACCAAAGCGCTTGGCGTTGGCGTCGAGGCTCATCGTCAGGCCGATGCACAACGCCATGGCGATGCTAAGAAAACGTTTCATAAAGGGAATTCCCATTTGTGGATGGCACGCGCGCCATGTTGCACAGCTGAAGTGTTACTGGCTAGCGGCAGAGTGTTTCGGGCTTTTGCCTGACAGGTCGTGTTCAGCTTCAGTCAGGGCAATAAGGCCTGTTAACTTCGGTCCGTAGGACGAGTGGATAGGTTCTGTAGGAAGGGGCCTAGCGTCGTAGCGCAAGCATGACCACACCGGCCGTGATCAGGCCGATTCCGCCCCATTGGCGCAGGTCGAGTTTTTCACCCAGCAAGATCACGCCGAGCACCGCCACCAGCACCACACTGAGTTTGTCCACCGGAGCGACCAGCGAGGCCGGCCCCAGTTTCAATGCGCGGAAGTAGCAGATCCACGAGGCGCCGGTGGCCAGTCCCGACAGCAGCAGGAACAAGTAGCTCCTGGCCGAGATCGATCCTAATGACTGATATTGGCCCGTTGCGTACAAAATCAAGGCCAGGCTGACCAACACCACCACGGTGCGCAGCAACGTGGCGAAGTCGGAGTTGACGTTTTCGATGCCGATTTTGGCAAAGATCGCGGTCATGGCGGCAAAAGCTGCCGACATTCAGGGCCCAGAATGTCCAGGAAGAAAAGAAACCTGAGCCCATGGTTCGCGCCTTTATAAGATCAACCTGCCGAAGTGGATTAACCACAAACCCCTGTGGGAGCGAGCCCCCTCGCGATAGCCGCACCACGGTTTTCCGGATAAACCGCGGCGCCCTCAATCGCGAGCAGGCTCGCTCCTACAGAAAAGCCGATAACCCTTAGATCGCTTCCAGTTTGGCGTAGCCCAACATCAGCCACTTGCTGCCTTCGCTGAAGTTCACCTGCACCCGGGCCTGCGCGCCGGCACCTTCGAAGTTCAGGATCACGCCATCGCCAAACACCGAATGCCGTACGGTCTGACCGAGGCTGAACCCGGTGTCGGGAATCTCGCTGCCGCCAAACAGGCTGCTGGAACTCTGCTGCTGGCCGCCGCCAAACGGGCGGCTGACACTGTTGGACAGGCGCACTTCCTGAATCAGGCCTTTCGGCACTTCACGTACGAAACGCGAGACCTTGTTGTAGGTTTCGCTGCCATACAGGCGTCGGGTTTCAGCATAGGTCATCACCAGGTTCTGCATCGCCCGGGTAATGCCGACGTAGGCCAAACGACGTTCTTCCTCAAGACGACCCGGCTCTTCCAGGCTCATCTTGTGCGGGAACAGGCCTTCTTCCATGCCCACCAGGAACACGTAAGGGAATTCCAGGCCTTTGGCGCTGTGCAACGTCATCAGCTGAATGCTGTCTTCGTGCTCATCGGCCTGAGTATCGCCAGCCTCCAGCGACGCGTGACCGAGGAACGCCGCCAGTGGGGTCAGGTCTTCGTCTTCTTCAGCGTTTTCGAAGTTGCGTGCGGCGCTGACCAGTTCCTCAAGGTTTTCTACCCGAGCCTGGCCTTTTTCGCCTTTTTCCGCTTCGTGATAGGCAATCAGACCGGACTGCTCGATGACGGTCTGGGTCATCAGGTGCAGCGGCATTTCCATGCACTTGGCGGCGAGGTTCTCGATCAGCTCGATAAACGCGCCAAGCGCACCCGCTGCGCGACCGGTCAGGCCTTTATTGGCAACCAGCAAGCGCATGGCTTCCCACATCGACACATCACTGTGGCGCGCATGGTCGCGAATCGCTTCAACGGTTTTCTCGCCGATGCCGCGCGCCGGAACGTTGATCACCCGCTCCAGCGCTGCATCGTTGCCACGACCTTCCAGCAAACGCAGGTAAGCCATGGCGTTCTTGATTTCAGCCCGCTCGAAGAAGCGCTGACCGCCATAGATGCGGTACGGGATACGCTCGCGCAGCAAGGCTTCTTCCAAAACGCGGGATTGGGCGTTGGAGCGGTACAAAATCGCAATATCGCTGCGAGCCAAGCCGGTTTTCAGCGCGCTTTCGATGGTTTCCACCACGTAGCGTGCTTCATCGTGTTCGTTGAACGCCGCGTACAGATTGATCGCTTCGCCTTCGCCGCCGTCGGTCCACAGCTCCTTGCCCATGCGCCCGGTGTTGTTGGCGATCAGGGCGTTGGCTGCCTTGAGGATGCCGGCGGTGGAGCGGTAGTTCTGCTCCAGACGAATGGTCTCGGCGTCCGGGAAATCGTCGGAGTACTGATAGATGTTCTCGATTTTCGCGCCGCGCCAGCCGTAGATCGACTGATCGTCGTCGCCCACCACCATCAGGCTGTCGCCGCCCTTGGCCAACAGTCGCAGCCAGGCGTACTGCACGGCGTTGGTGTCCTGGAACTCGTCCACCAGGATGTGCCGGAAGCGCTTCTGATAGTGCGCCAGCAAACCCGGGTGATCGCGCCACAAGTCGAGGGCGCGCAGCAGCAATTCGGAGAAATCGATCACGCCAGCGCGCAGGCACGCGGCCTCGTAGGCCTCATAAATGCTGCGCATGGTGGCCAGGAACAGGTCGCCGCTGGCTTGAATGTGTTGCGGACGCAGACCTTCGTCTTTCTGCCCGTTGATGAACCACTGCGCCTGACGGGCTGGCCAGCGTTGCTCGTCCAGCCCCAATTCGCGAATAACGCGTTTGACCAGGCGTTGCTGGTCGTCGCTGTCGAGAATCTGGAAGGTCTGGCTCAGGCCGGCTTCCTGCCAGTGCGCCCGCAGCAAGCGGTGCGCCAGGCCGTGGAAAGTGCCGACCCACATGCCGGCCGGGTTAATACCCATCAACTGCTCGATGCGATGACGCATCTCGGCAGCGGCCTTGTTGGTGAAGGTCACCGACAGGATTGAGTGGGGCGAGGCGTTTTCGACCTGGATCAACCAGGCGATACGGTGCACCAGCACTCGGGTTTTACCGGAACCAGCACCGGCCAGGACCAACTGACGACCCACGGAGGCAGCTACGGCCTGGCGTTGGGCATCGTTGAGGGAGTTCAGCAGAAGGGAGAGATCATCGCGCATCGGGGCATTCTAGGGGGCGGCGCCACACCGGGCAAACCCCGCTTTGCTTTAGCCGATGAAAGATACGCGAAGGACGACCGGTCGGTCACTGGCTGCAGGCGTTGGTGGGGCTCGCTTCCAGCGTTTTCAGGGGGTAAAAGGGCTCCGGACTTTTGCAGAAATTATGATCTGGAGCAGTTTGGTAAGGGCATTGGCTTGTGTATGCTCCGTCCACGTTTCGGGCTCATGCTCATCATTATAAGAACAAGAACATTGCCTATGACCCTCAGCTCCGACCTGTCGGGCCCCACTGTGGAGCCCCGGGTTATCCGCAAACAGTACGCCATGGAAATGGCGGTCGAGCGCACGCGCCTGCTTTATCAAGGCTCGCTGCTGCCGACGCTGTTCATGCTGATCAATGGCCTGGTGTGTGCGGGATTGCTCTGGAGTCCGCAGCGCTACTTCCTGGTCAGCGTCTGGCTGGTGTGGCTGTTGTCGCTGGTGGCGCTGCGGGTGATTCAGGTCGCCGCTTTCGATTCGGCCATTCCCAATCGCCAGGCCCATCCGGTCTGGCGTCGCATGTTTTTGCTCGGTTCGGCCATGACCGGCCTGACCCTGGCCGGCGCCGGCATTGCCCTGGTGCCCGCCGACAATTTCATCCAGCAAGCCTGGGTGTTCGGCCTGATCGGCGCGGCAGCCCTCTCGGCCAGCGTCGCTTATGCCGTCAGCCTGCCAGCCTTCCTGTCCTTCACCTTGCCGTGCCTGTTACCGGCCATCGCCTACCTGTTCTGGGGCGGTGACGAGCAGGAGCAGGGCTGGGGCTGGTTCGGCCTGATTTTGCTGGGAGCGTTGAGCGTGGTCGCCTGGCAGGTCAATCGGCTGATTGATCGCGGGTTGTTGCGCCGCTTCCAGAATCAGGCATTGATCGAGCACTTGCAGCAGGCCCAGAGCCGCAGCGACCAGCTGAACCATGATCTTGCCAAAGAAATCGATCAGCGCCGTCGTGCCGAAGACGAGTTGCGAGAAATTCAGATTGGGCTGGAAAGCCGCGTCGCCCAGCGCAGCCTGGAGCTGGATGCTGCCAACCAGGCCCTGAGCAAAAGCGAGGCGCGCCTGGCGCTGGCGTTGAAGGCCAGTGAACTGGGGCTGTGGGACTGGAACCTGCAAACCGACGAAGTCCATCACACCCATATTCAGGAGTTGTTCGGCCTGGAGCCGGAATTCGTGACGGCCATGTTGCGTCACCTCAAGCCGCGCCTGCATCCCGAGGACTTGCCGTCGCTGAGGCGCGCACTGGTCGAGCACCTGAAGGGCCGCAGCGAGGACTATCAGATCGAATACCGCGTGCGCCATGGCGATGGTCATTGGGTCTGGATCGAGGACCGCGGTCGAGCGGTGGAGCGCAGTGACGGCGGTCGGGTGATCCGCATGGTCGGCACCCGCCGCGACATCAGTGCCAGCAAGATGCTGGAAGCCCAGCAGCAACTGGCGGCGACGGTGTTCGAGGCCGCCAGCGAAGGCATCATGATTTTCGATCCGAATTACGCACTTATTGCGGTAAACCAGGCGTTCAGCCGCTTAACGGGCTACGACATCGACGACATGCTCGGGCGCAACGTCGTGGAGCTGCCGTGCAGTCGCGATGCCCGTCGCCACTACGGGGCGATTCATCAGGCGCTGGAGCAACACGGCAGTTGGCAGGGCGAGCTGGTGGAAACGCGCAAGAACGGCGAGTTGTATCCGCAATGGCTGCAATTGAACGCCGTGCGCGATACGCGGGGAAATGTCAGCCATATCGTCGGCTTCTTCGCCGATCTCTCGGCGCGGCGCGAATCCGAAGAGCGCATGCGCTACCTGACTCACTACGATGAACTGACTGGCCTGGCCAACCGTTCGTTGTTCCGCGAAAGGTTGCGTGAAGCCCATCAGCGCGTGCGCCAGGGCGGGCGCAGTCTGGCGTTGTTGCACATCAATCTTGATCGCTTCAAGTTGCTCAACGACAGCCTTGGCCATGAAATCGCCGATCAGCTGTTGCAGAAAATGGCCCGGCGGCTGGTCAACGCACTGCCGGAAGCAGACACCATCGCCCGATTGTCCGGCGATGAGTTCGCCGTGCTGTTCGACGCTTACGGCAACCTTTCGAGCCTGGCGCGGGTGGCGACTCGCCTGTCGGCCAAGCTGCGTTTGCCGGTGACCGTCGAGGGGCATGAGCTGGTGGTCAGCGCGTCCATGGGCATCAGCATGCTGCCGGACAACGCACGGGAAATCTCCGCGCTGGTGAGTCAGTCGAACATGGCCATGCAACACGCCAAACACTTGGGCGGCAACAATTTCCAGTTCTACACCGACAGTCTGCAAGCCAGCACGCTTGAGCGCTTGCAGCTGGAAAACCAGCTGCGTAAAGCCATCGAAGAAAAACAACTGAAAGTGTTTTACCAACCCAAGCTTTGCCTCGCCACAGGCCGGCTGAATGCCGCCGAGGCATTGGTGCGCTGGGATCACCCGACCATGGGCCGCGTGCCGCCGTCGGACTTCATCGGCCTGGCCGAGGAAACCGGGCTGATCGGCCCGATCGGCGAGTTCGTGTTGCGACAGGCGTGCTGGCAAGCCTGCGAATGGCAGCGTCAGGGGCTGGAACCGATTCGGGTATCGGTCAATTTGTCGGTGCATCAATTGCGCCAGGGCAAGCTGGTCAGTCTGGTGCGTCAGGTATTGGAAGAAACCGGGCTGGCGCCGCACTACCTCGAACTGGAGCTTACCGAAAGCCAGTTGCTGGACAGCGTTGAGCACATCATCGCGACGTTCCAGCAGCTGCGTGATCTTGGGGTGAAGCTGGCCATCGACGATTTCGGCACCGGCTATTCGTCCCTGAGCTACCTCAAGCGCATCCCGGTGGATTACGTGAAGATCGATCAGGCATTCATTCGCGGCCTGGGGGAGGGGAGCGTGGATGCGGCGATCACCCGGGCGATCATTGCGATGGCCCACGGGTTGTCGTTGAAGGTGGTGGCTGAAGGCGTGGAGCGGTCGGAGCAGCTCGAGTTTTTGCAGGCTGAGCGCTGCGATGAAGTGCAGGGGTATTTGATCAGTCGCCCGATAGAAGCGGGTGGGTTGGCGGACCTTCTGCGAGCGCAATCCGCCTACTGAAGGTGTGTCGCACAATCACACCTTCCCGCCACTAAAATGACGGGAAGGTGTTTATAGGCTTAGTTTGTAATCAGAACTTTATCGATGTGGTGAATTTTTTCACCTTTATAAAAGATGCTCACGCCGGAAACATTAGAGTCCCCCAGTGCTTTATATTCGACAACTTTGTCTGTTTCAACTTGCAGCGAAATTTCGTTGGAGTTTTCAAGAATCAACTCCAGTCGCAGATCAAAGGATTTATCCTGAAGATCGGTCATTACCAGCTTGGGGGTAATGCCTGTGTGTGCAACGGTTACGGTGCCGAAAGCGCGGAAAGAAGCTGCGCCAGGCATACGGTCAATTTGTGCGGTCCAGTCTTTGGTTTTAATGCTCATAGTGTGTAACTCCTTTAATTAAGTTTGATTGCTTCCTGCACGATCAAGGTAACTAGGTGAAGTTGTTTTTGGAAGAGGGTTGTTATTTGCATTTGTAAGTTTGAGTGTTTTGTTTTTTGCACTTGTAGCAACTAAGACCCTGCTGCTTTGAGTGAGTCGATCAGGGAGGGTTGTTAGCCTAAGGGTGTGCTTCGGTTGCGCTGCGGCTCTGATAATGAGTGCTACATGAAGCGCGCACGCCTGAAAACGAGGGATTCGGTTGCGCATTGAGCAGGCAAAAAGCCAATTCATGTAGTATAACTACAAGCTTGCTACATCCCCGGCGCCTGCCAATAACAAAGAGTCCAGCCCCTTGAATCTGCTGCAACACATCGCCCAGTCACGCCACCTGTTACGCAAGTCGGAGCTCAAGGTCGCCGACCACGTGCTGCTTGACCCGGCGGCGGTGATGCACAGCTCCATGGCCGACCTGGCCCACAGCGTGGGCATCAGCGAGCCGACCATCGTGCGGTTCTGCCGCGCCATCGGTTGTTCCGGGTTTCAGGATCTGAAACTGAAACTGGCGCAAAGCCTGGCGGCCGGTGCGAGCTTCGGCCAGTTCGCGATCCATGAAGACGATTCGGTCGCCGACTACAGCCTGAAGATTTTCGACACCACACTGCACACCCTGATGGAGGTTCGCGAGAAGCTCGACCCGGTGGAGTTGCAGCGAGCGGTATCGCTGATGTCCCAGGCCCAGCGTGTCGAGTTTTATGGCTTTGGCGCATCAGGCGCGGTGGCGGCGGATGCCCAGCACAAATTCTTCCGTTTGCTGCTGACGGCAGCCGCGTATTCCGACCCGCACATGCAGGCGATGTCGGCGGTCACCTTGAAGCCGACTGACGTGGCGATCTGCATTTCCCAGTCCGGGCGTTCCAAGGATCTGTTGATTACCGCGAATCTGGTGCGTGAAAGCGGTGCCTCGCTTATCACCTTGTGTCCGAGCCAGACACCGTTGGCCGAGCTGTCGACCGTCAACTTGGCCATCGACGTGCACGAAGACACCGAAATCTATACACCGCTGACCTCGCGCATCGCTCATTTGGTGGTGATCGACGTGTTGGCGATGGGCGTGGCCATGGCGCGCGGGCCGAGCCTGGTCAACCACCTCAAGAGCGTCAAGCGCAGCCTGCGCAGTTTGCGGTTGTCGCCCAAGTCGGTGAAAGCCCTGGACGACTGATTCGTCTTGGGGGCGTCTTCGCGGGCAAGCCTCGCTCCTACAGACAGCGCATACCCGTAGGAGCGAGGCTTGCCCGCGAAGGCGTCCTCAAACATGACAACTTTCATCTGCCTGTAACGCACAAGCCGCCAAACCGTCATCCCTCGCGCCCATCCTGTAACTCCCGTAATCGCCTTGGGAGACTCGAAATGGCCCAGCCCTACGAAGAACGCAACAGCGCCGTCAAAACCCGTCGTCAGCAAGAAGACCAGCGCCGCATGGAATTCCGCCGCGCTATCGAAGATCGCTGCGAACGCCGCCAGTTGCTGGCCGAGATCGGTGATTTTCCCGAGCTGGAACTCAACTACTGGCAGGCAGCTCCCGCAACTTCCCGTCGAAACGCTCAACCAGGGCGCTGATCTGCACCCGTTCGCTGCGGATAAACGCAAGGAATGCGTGGGCCACCGGCGACAGCCGTTTGGCCTTGGCCTGCACCAGGCACCAGCTGCGAAACAGTGGCAGTTCTTCGACCGGTAACTCGATCAGTCCGCCGGTCGCCAACTCCAGGTTCAGGGCGTGGCGCGTCAACAGCGCGACGCCCAGACCCGCCAGCACACATTCACGCTGGGCTTCGGCCGATGCGACCTCTTGGGTCTGGTTGAAATGCACGCGCTTCTCTTTGAAATACTCTTCGCACGCCAGTCGCGTACCCGAGCCGGGCTCGCGCAATAGCAGCGTGTAGGGTTCGAGGTCCTGCAAGCGCAACGGTCCCATATGGCACAGCGGATGATCCGGCGGCGCCACGGCCACGATCGGATTGTTGAGGAACGGCAGGAACTCCAGCCCCATGTCCTGCGGCACCATGGACATGATCACCAGGTCGTCGCGGTTGTCGGAGAGACGGCGGATCACTTGCCCACGGTTGACCACTGTCAGTTGCAGGTTCACTTCCGGATGCTGGCGCTTGAACGCGGCAAACAGGTGCGGCACGAAATACTTGGCGCTGGATTCCACCGCCAGCTTCAGTTGCCCCTGCAGTGATCCCTGCATGTCCGACAGTTGCATGTCGAGGTTTTCCAGGCGCCCGAAAATATCCCGGCTGGCCCGCTGAAGCGCTTCAGCCGCTTCGGTCATGTAGAGTTTTTTGCCGACGTAATCGAACAAAGGCTGACCAATCAGCTCCTCAAGTTGACGAATCTGCAGGCTCACGGCAGGTTGTGTGAGCGACATTTCGTCCGCCGCACGGCTGTAAGACCGTAAATCACAGACCTCATTGAAGATCTGCAATTGACGCAATGTCATACGCATCAATGACTTACGCATTATCTGAAAGCTCCTGCCGCAGGCTGATGCATCAACTATAAGTCTTTACTTATGCCTGACCCAATAATTAATCATTTTTGTTAATCCCTTGCGGGGGCTAGTGTGGGCCTGCGACTGAATTGAAACATTTGGTCACGCGTCGACCTGGTCTAGCAGGTCGTGGGTACCACCGGCTCAAGGGAAACTCCAAGTGATAACAAAGATCCTGATCGCCAACCGTGGTGAGATTGCCGTACGAATCGTGCGAGCCTGCGCCGAGATGGGCATTCGCTCGGTTGCGATCTATTCCGACGCCGACCGCCATGCCTTGCATGTGAAGCGTGCGGATGAAGCCCACAGCATCGGTGCCGAGCCACTGGCCGGTTACCTGAATGCGCGCAAGCTGGTGAATCTGGCGGTAGAAACCGGTTGTGATGCGTTGCATCCCGGCTACGGTTTCCTCTCGGAAAACGCTGAGCTGGCAGATATCTGCGCAGAACGCGGCATCAAGTTCATCGGTCCATCGGCTGAAGTGATTCGCCGCATGGGCGACAAGACTGAAGCCCGTCGCAGCATGATCAAGGCTGGCGTGCCCGTCACCCCGGGTACCGAGGGCAACGTCGCGGACATCGCCGAAGCCTTGGTCGAAGGCGACCGCATCGGATATCCGGTGATGCTCAAGGCGACTTCTGGTGGTGGTGGCCGTGGTATCCGTCGCTGCGACAGCCGAGAAGAACTTGAACAAGCATTCCCTCGGGTCATTTCCGAAGCCACCAAGGCCTTTGGTTCGGCGGAAGTGTTCCTGGAAAAATGCATCGTCAACCCGAAACACATCGAAGCGCAGATCCTCGGCGACAGCTTTGGCAATGTGGTGCACCTGTTCGAGCGTGACTGCTCGATCCAGCGCCGCAACCAGAAGCTCATCGAAATCGCTCCGAGCCCGCAACTGACCCCGGAACAGCGCGCCTACATCGGCGACCTGTCGGTGCGCGCAGCCAAGGCAGTGGGTTACGAGAACGCCGGCACCGTGGAGTTCCTGCTCGCCGAGGGCGAGGTGTACTTCATGGAGATGAACACCCGGGTGCAGGTGGAACACACCATCACCGAAGAAATCACCGGCATCGACATCGTGCGTGAGCAGATCCGCATCGCGTCCGGCCTGCCGCTTTCGGTGAAACAGGAAGACATCCAGCACCGCGGTTTCGCGCTGCAATTCCGGATCAACGCCGAAGACCCGAAAAACAACTTCCTGCCGAGCTTCGGCAAGATCACCCGTTACTACGCACCCGGCGGTCCTGGCGTGCGTACCGATACGGCGATCTACACCGGCTACACCATTCCGCCGTTCTACGACTCCATGTGTCTGAAACTGGTGGTGTGGGCGCTGACCTGGGAAGAGGCGATGGACCGTGGCTTGCGCGCCCTCGACGACATGCGTCTGCAAGGGGTCAAGACCACCGCCGCGTACTACCAGGAAATCCTGCGTAACCCGGAATTCCGTAGCGGCCAGTTCAATACCAGCTTCGTTGAAAGCCACCCTGAACTGACCAATTACTCGATCAAGCGCAAACCCGAAGAGCTGGCCCTGGCCATCGCCGCCGCCATCGCCGCCCACGCAGGCCTGTGAGGAATAGAACAATGAGCAAGCAAATCCACGTTACCGACACAATCCTGCGCGACGCCCACCAATCGCTGCTCGCCACCCGCATGCGCACCGAAGACATGCTGCCGATCTGCGACAAGCTCGACAAAGTCGGCTACTGGTCGCTGGAGTGCTGGGGCGGCGCGACGTTCGACGCCTGCGTACGCTTCCTCAAAGAAGACCCGTGGGAGCGTCTGCGCCAATTGCGCGCGGCGTTGCCTAACACCCGTTTGCAAATGCTGCTGCGTGGCCAGAACCTGCTGGGCTACCGTCATTACAGCGACGACGTGGTCAAGGCCTTCGTCGCCAAGGCGGCGGTCAACGGCATCGACGTGTTCCGTATCTTCGACGCCATGAACGACGTGCGTAACCTGCGCGTGGCCATCGAAGCGGTGAAAGCCGCCGGCAAACACGCCCAGGGCACCATCGCCTACACCACCAGCCCGGTGCACACCATCGAGGCATTCGTGAACCAGGCCAAGCAAATGGAAGCCATGGGTTGCGATTCGGTGGCAATCAAGGACATGGCCGGCCTGCTGACCCCATATGCCACAGGCGAACTGGTCAAGGCACTGAAAGCCGAGCAGTCGCTGCCAGTGTTCATTCACTCGCACGACACCGCTGGCCTGGCTGCGATGTGCCAGATGAAGGCCATCGAAAACGGTGCCGACCACATCGACACCGCGATCTCCAGCTTCGCCTGGGGCACCAGCCACCCTGGCACCGAGTCGATGGTCGCCGCCCTTAAAGGCAGCGAATTCGACACTGGCCTGAACCTGGAATTGCTGCAAGAGATCGGCCTGTACTTCTACGCCGTGCGCAAGAAGTACCACCAGTTCGAAAGCGAATTCACCGCCGTCGACACCCGCGTGCAAGTCAACCAGGTACCCGGCGGCATGATCTCCAACCTGGCCAACCAGCTCAAAGAGCAGGGCGCGCTGAACCGCATGAGCGAAGTGCTGGCCGAAATCCCGCGCGTTCGTGAAGACCTCGGTTTCCCGCCGCTGGTAACCCCGACCTCGCAGATCGTTGGCACCCAGGCGTTCTTCAACGTGCTGGCTGGTGAGCGCTACAAAACCATCACCAACGAAGTGAAGCTCTACCTGCAAGGCGGCTACGGCAAGGCGCCAGGCACCGTAAACGAAAAACTGCGCCGCCAGGCCATCGGCAGCGAAGAAGTGATCGACGTTCGTCCGGCTGACCTGCTCAAGCCGGAAATGACCAAGCTGCGTGCCGAGATCGGCGCCGTGGCCAAGTCTGAAGAAGACGTGCTGACCTACGCGATGTTCCCGGACATCGGCCGCAAATTCCTCGAGGAACGCGCTGCCGGCACCCTCACTCCAGAAGTGCTGTTGCCGATTCCGGAAGCGGGCGGCGTAGCCTCTGCCGGCGGCGAAGGTGTGCCGACCGAGTTCGTCATCGACGTCCACGGCGAAACCTACCGCGTCGACATCACCGGTGTCGGCGTCAAGGCTGAAGGCAAGCGTCACTTCTACCTGTCCATCGACGGCATGCCGGAAGAAGTGGTGTTCGAACCACTCAACGAATTCGTCAGCGGCGGCAGCAGCAAGCGCAAACAAGCCACGGCACCGGGCCACGTCAGCACCACCATGCCGGGCAACATCGTCGACGTGCTGGTCAAGGAAGGCGACGTTGTGAAAGCCGGCCAGGCCGTGCTGATCACCGAAGCGATGAAGATGGAAACCGAAGTGCAGGCAGCCATCGCCGGCAAAGTCACCGCCATCCACGTGGCCAAGGGCGACCGGGTCAACCCGGGTGAAATCCTGATCGAGATCGAAGGCTGAGTTAACAGCCTCGATACAACGCTTTAAACCTCGGGGGGCATGTGCTCCCCTTTTTTTTCGCCCGGGATTTATGGGGATTAGAAGGTCATTCGCCATTGACCCGTGACACCATGATTTCGGCTGTCGGTGCCGATCTCTCCGGTGACGCCAACGCCCAGCGTATGCCGCGCCGAAAGAGACAGGTCGATCCCGGCATTGAGCATCACGCTGTTACGATCCAGCGACGCACCTTCCACGGTGAAACGCCTGCCTCCGGTCGCCAGTTTTTGCCGGGTGTGGCTTAAGACCTCTCCGTAGGTGTGTTTCCAGCCAGCGCTCAGATGTGGGGTCAACTTGATTCCGTTGTTCAGCGTGTTGAGCTTCGCCACGCGCAGGCCGAAGGTACTGTTGACGTTGTTCTGCGTTTGTCCCAAGACTTTCAGGGTCGCGTCCCCACCTTTTTCCGTATAGCCGTCGCGTTGATAGCGTTGATAGCCGAGGCTGGCGAACGGCTCGATGGTATAGACGTCGCGACCCACGTTGTAACCCACTTCCGCAAAGGCTTGCTGCGTATTGGCGTCGTACTGACCTTTGGGGTTGTCGCTGAATCCGTTGAAGGCTACTCGACGTTTGGTGCTGCCATCGTGGCTGCTATGGGAGAGCCCCATACGAAGCGACATCGGTCCATTCTGGCGCAGTGCATAGACCCCCAAATGCCAGCTATCGAGGCGACCATCGAGTGTGCGGCTATCCAGGCGAGTGTCGGATTTGCCGCCGATCACACCCAGGCGCCATTCCTCATCAACTCTCCAATCAGCGCCCATTACCAGACCCTTGGTGGAATGTTGCAGAGCGTCAAAATCACGATCCACTTTTCCACCGTGCCCCAGTGCTTGCAGCCAGACTCTGCCTTCGTTTTCGCTACCGGCAGCCAGGCGAGGTGAGCTGCTTCGCCTGCCGGGTTTGCTATAGGCGTTATCCAACTGACGCATGGCCGAAAGCATGCTGGCGCTCACCGGAGCGTCGCTGTTCAGCGTTGTCTTGGCCAGATTGGCGGTGCTGTAACCAGAGAGTTGATCGAGGGCATTGGCCGCAGTATCCACGGTCGAACCGAGCAGGGCAGTAATGGCGGCATTTGCCGAGGCGGCAGGCTCCACAACACTCAGGGCAAAGTTTTCACTGTTGTCGTCGAGGGCGAAGTCATCCAGTGGCACTTCATTGCGAGCGTATTGCAGCATCACCTCGGTTTCGGACTGGAATAGTTTTGGAGTCAGGTACGCCAGATTACTGGTGACACGATCGAATTCACCGCCCACTTTGCTGGCTCGGAGCAGGGTGTATACGTTGCTGGTTGAATAGCTGCCCGGCAGTGCAGCGACATTCAGAGAGGCGTTCCAAAGGTCCGCAACACCGTCGACCACAAGGGTTGGCATTTGACCGGCAGCGGTTACTGCGTACGACAGTGTGGCGTTTCGCGTAAGGATCAGGTCTCCTTTGACGTGTGGCGCCCCCAGCGCCTCAGTGACCATTAACGTGCCCCCTACGAACAAGTCGCGAACTTCACCGTGCCCACCGTAGGTGCCACCCTCGAGAACGTCGACATCACCCGCGATACTGCCCATGTTGAACAGCTTCGCACCGTTCAACACTTCTGCTCCTACATCAAAGTCACCTTTGCCGGTCAAGGACCAGGCACCTCGGGCAACTCGCAATCCAAGGAAGTTACGGGTCTGGCCGAGTACGCCGCCTTCGGAAGAGTCCAGGAGTATGCCGTTCACCCCGTCGCCGCCCTGTATTTCCCCTGAAAAGCTGGCGCCCTTGTTGATTATCAACAGGTCATTTGCGTCCCCTAGCGCCAGTGAGACGCCGTCGATGCTTGCGTATCGCCCTGAAGCAGTAGTGCGCTTGGTTGTGTCGGCTTTTGCAAAGTCCTCGAACGTGAGCGGGACGTCGTCGTTTACCGGTTCGGAAGGTGTGTCAGGTGTCTCTTGGACCTGATCATGCTGTTCCATCGCAGGGACCAATTTCCCGGTCGCTAACAGGTCATTGGTGACCGGTTCGGCGGCGATGCGCTCTGCGACTTTTTCGGGCAGGTTTGGTAAGCGTGAATCGTTGGGAGTTTCGGGAAACTCATAGAGGTCTGCGTAAAGATCCACAGGTTCTGGAGCCGGTGGTGCGGATACCACCGGAATGGACGATTCTATCGGCTCAGGCGCAGCGGCGTTGGCGGCATGCGACATAGGGCCAATGAAGTTTTTGATCGCCAGAAGGTCATCTCTTTTAGGCCAAGGCGTTGCACGAGCCTTCTTGGCGGGGGCTTCGATGACGGTATCGAGCTCTGCTTGCTGAGCCGTGGACAACTCGATGCTGCCGAGTGTGAGGGCGACCGCCAACGCGATTCGGTGCGGGCGATGAGGGTAAGGCTTGGGCATTGAGTACGACCTCGTTTTTCAGAAGGTCGAACTTTAGGAGGCAGGCCCTGGCCTTGAATGCCGGGCGTTTCCGGCATTTTTGCAGGGTCTTGGACATTCGGTTGTAGCTAAAATTTAGCCCTGAAGTCTAATCGCGCAGTGGCCTTCATGAGCGAGCGTTTTTGCCTACAGCATTTCAGGACTGGTCTGTTTGTTACTGCCTGGAAACTCGTCTACCCACAGCTCATCGCGTTGAGCCAAAGGCTGTGACGCCCTCGATGTATTGCTCTGGAGATACTTGTAGGAGCCGACTTGCCGGCGATGGCGTCCTTGAGATCGCCATCGCCAGCAAGCCAGCTCCTACAAGGGTTGCGCAGGTTCGAAAGCTGCAATCCTTTCCTAGCTTCGACTCAAATACGCCTTCCCATAATGCCGCTCCATCCGCGCCTGAATCAGCTCCAGCCCAATCGACATCACCCAGTAAATCACCGCCGCCGTCGTCAGCATCTCGATGTAGCGATAGCTCGAGCGCCCATACGACTGCGCCAGAAACATCACCTCCCAAACACCCATCACCGAGATCAGTGACGAGTCTTTGAGCATCGAGATGAATTGATTGGTGGTCGGCGGGATGATGGTGCGCATGGCTTGCGGCAGGGTGACGCGCCAGAAGATCACGGTTTCGCGCATGCCCAGTGCCAGCGAGGCTTCACGCTGGCCGTGGGGGACGCCGAGGATGCCGGCGCGGAAAATTTCGCTGAGGTAGGCGCCGTAGTTCAGCGACAGGGCGATGATGCCGGCGACGACGGCGCCCGGCACGATGCCGAGTTGCGGCAGGCCGAGGTAGATCAGCAGGATCTGGATCAGCAGCGGAGTGCCGCGAAAGAACGAAGCGTAGAAACTTGCTATGCCGAAGGCCACGGCGCTTTTCGACAGCCGTGCGAGGGCGGTGATGAAGCCCAGCAGCGACGACGCGACGATTGAGCACAGGCACAAAAACAGGGTCAGCGCTGCGCCTTGCAGAAAGCCGTTCGGCGCCAGGTGCAGGCCGATCAGGTTGGGCAGTTTGTCGAGGATGATCGAGAACTTCAGGTCGAAGCTCAGGAAGAAACTGGCGAACAGACCCAGCATTGCCGCCCAGGTCAGGTACAACCGCGTGCGAAAACCGAAGATCCGTTGCAGCCGGGACTCAGCCACTGGTTGTGGCGGCTGAGGTGGGTTGGGAAAGGAAGTCATTTGCTGATGTCGGCGCCGATCCATTTTTGCGAGAGTTTGCTCAGGGTGCCGTCCTGTTTCAGTTGCGCGAAGACGTCACGCACCTTGGCGTCCCACTGAGCATCGCCTTTTTCGATGGCCACCGAGTTCGGCTCCGAGTACAGCGGTTCGCCGGCAAGCTTGAAGCGTTTGTCTTCGGTCAGGCGTGGCTGCGCGGTGACCAGGTTGGTGAGGACCGCATCCAGTCGCACGCCAGCGCCCAGCCCCAGGTCCTGGAACGCCACGTTGTCGGTGTCGTACGGGGCGATCTGCACGTTTTCAAACGGGTACTGCAACTGCGTGTCTTCGGCGCCTTCGATCACCAGGTTTTTGTTCAGGTAGCTTTCGTAGCTGGAAGCACTGGTGAGGCCGACTTTCTTGCCGCTCAGGTCCTTGGCGCTGTGGATGCTGTCGTCCTTGGCGTTGACCACGATCACCGCCGGCGAGGCGTAGTACTCGACCGGGAAATCAAAGACTTCGGCGCGGGCCTTGCTCGGAGTCATGGAGCAGATGCAAATGTCGTAGCGCCCGCTCCAGCGGCCAGCGGCGATCACGTCCCAGGACGGTGTTTCGAGGCGCAGTTTGACCCCGAGTTTATTGGCCACGGCTTTGGCCACATCAACGTCGAAGCCGTCGAGCTGGTTCTGGTCATTGAGGAACGAGAAGGGCGGATAGCTTTCCATCAGCACGCCGACCAGTTCTTTCTTTTGCTCGATGCGGTCCAGCGTGGCGCCGCCGAAGGCTTGGGTGGAGGCAGCCAGAATCGTCAGGCCCAGGGCCAGTAGTGGTTGAAGTTTCACAGTCGAGCCCTAAAAAAAATGGTTGTTATTAACCGGATGGTGCGTATTAAATAGTTATAAGAACGACTCTGATAGTGAGTTATTTTCATAAGCATATGAGTGAAAAGCATATGAGCGCAGCAAGCACAGTGATTCTGGATGGCGGCATGGGTCGTGAGTTGCAGCGCCGCGGTGCGCCGTTCAGACAGCCGGAATGGTCGGCGCTGGCCTTGAGCGAAGCGCCGCAGGCCGTCGAGGCGGTGCATGCGGCTTATATCGAAAGCGGCGCGAACGTGATCACCAGCAACAGCTACGCGGTGGTGCCTTTTCACATTGGTGAGGAACGTTTTGCGGCTGAGGGTCGAGCCCTCGCGGCGCTGGCCGGGGAGTTGGCCAGGCGTGCGGTGGACGCTGCGGGCAAACCGGTGCGTGTGGCGGGTTCATTGCCGCCTTTGTTCGGTTCCTATCGGCCGGATTTGTTCGACGCGACTCGGGTGACGGAATTGCTCGCGCCGCTGGTCGAGGGGCTGGCCCCGCATGTCGACCTGTGGCTGGCCGAAACCCAAAGCTCCATCGTGGAAGCGCGAGCGATTCACGCCGGTCTGCCGAAGGACGGCAAGCCGTTCTGGCTGTCGTTTACCCTGAAGGATGAGGACACGGACGAAGTCCCGCGCTTGCGTTCCGGCGAACCTGTGGCCGAAGCCGCTGCGGTGGCTGCGCAGCTGGGCGTCGAGACGTTGCTGTTCAACTGCAGCCAGCCGGAAGTGATCGGTGCGGCGATTGATGCGGCGCGGGCAACGTTCGAGCGTCTGGGGGTGAAGATTCACATCGGCGCGTACGCCAATGCCTTCCCGCCGCAACCGAAAGAGGCGACAGCCAATGATGGTCTGGACCCGTTGCGCGACGATCTGGACCCGCCGGGCTACCTGCATTGGGCGGCGGACTGGAAAGAGCGCGGTGCCAGCCATTTGGGTGGGTGCTGCGGGATTGGGCCGGAGCATATTGCGGTGTTGGCCCAGAAATTGGCGTGATGCCATTCGCGGGCAAGCCTCGCTCCTACAGGTTTGTTGGAGCGTTCAAATTTGCGCAAAACCTGTAGGAGCGAGGCTTGCCCGCGAAGGCGTCCGTCGGGGCGCCGCTTATTTACCCGCGACACTCAGCCAGAGTTTTCACCTGCCCCGACCCCGTCTGATTCTCATCACTCAACCACCGCTCAAACCCCGCCCCAACCACCGGCCATTCCGAATCCAGAATCGAATACCAGGCCGTATCCCGGTTCTGTCCCTTCACCACCATGTGCTGGCGGAACACCCCTTCAAAACTGAACCCCAACCGCTCCGCCGCGTACTTGGAACGCGCGTTGCCGTTGTTGCATTTCCACTCCAGACGCCGATAGCCCAGCGCGAACGACTCTTTGGCCAGCAGATACACAGCCTCGGTACTTTTCGGCGAACGCTGCATCGGTGCACCGAAGGTGACGTGGCCGATTTCAATACGGCCCTGAGACGGAACGATCGACATCAAGCTGAGAATGCCTTGCACATCGCCGCTGGCACGGTCGATCACGCTGAAGAAATACGGGTCGCTGTTGGCCGCGTGATTGTTCAGCCAGTCGTTGAAAACGCTGCGCTCCGGGAAAGGACCGTAAGGCAAATAATCCCAGAGTTTCGGGTCGGCGCCCGGGCCTTGCAGGGCTTTGAACAAACCGTCGCCATGGCGCGCCGGGTCGAGTTTTTCCAGGCGGATGAAGCGCCCTTCGATGGTTTGCACCGTTGGCGCCGGGACGCCTTTCCAGTCTGCGAGTGAAGTCGTCATGTCGTTCTCCTTGAACCTTAAAGGGCTTTGCGGTACTGGATGAAACCAGGGCGCTCGGCGATGCGCTCGTAGAGCTGGATCGCGGTGGCGTTGGTTTCGTGGGTCAACCAGTGGACCTTGCAGCAGCCGTCCGCTTTGGCGGTCGCGTAGACAAATTCGATCAGCTTGCGGCCGACGCCGGTGCCGCGGGTTTCGGGTATTACCAGCAGGTCTTGCAGGTAGCAGGAGTTTTCGATGCTCCAGTTCGACCGATGGTAGATGAAGTTCACCATGCCGACCGCTTTGCCGTCACTCCACGCCAATGCCGAATGAGTCGGTTCATTCGAGTCGAGCAGGCGTTGCCATGTGCTGTCCGTGACCGTCTCAGGCAGTTCGGTGTTGTAGAAGCGCAGGTAGGCTTGCCACAACGGCAGCCACGCAGCGTGATCAGCAGCGGTGACCTGGCGGATTTCAATCTGACTCATGTTCAATCCTTAGCGCATCAAGTGGGCGAGGGCCTGGTCGTGCACGTCGGGGCTGGCGGCGAGCCCCTCGCGCACACCGGCGATGTCTGCGGTGCTGCGGTTCTGGCTGAGTTTGCGTTTGCCTTCCAGGCGCTGGATCGGCAGGGCAAACCCGACGATGGCCTTGAGCATGCCGTCGATGTAGTCGGCGGGTGCATCGGCAACCTTCCATGGTTGGTCGCGACCGGCTTCATGGCGATCGGTCAACGCACTGACCAGGTTAAGCAGGCGGTCGGCGTCGGTGAAAACCTCTGCGGTGCCGTAAGCGTGTACGGCGACGTAGTTCCAGGTCGGTACGACTTTGCCGTGCTCGGCTTTGCTCGGATAAAAGCCCGGGCTGATGTACGCGTCGGCACCGGCGAAAATGACCAGCGCTTCGGCACCGTTTTGCAGTGCCTTCCAGTGCGGGTTGGCCCGGGCGAAATGACCGTACAGGGTGCCATTCGGACCTTGGTCAGGGCTGAACAGCAACGGCAGGTGACTGGCTTGCAAGCCTTGCTCGTCGTGGGTAATCACCACGGCAAGACGCGTGTCGAGTATCTGCTGCTGCAGTTCATGCAAATCTTTGATGGCAAAGCCGCTGGGGTTGTACATGGAAAAATTCCTTGGCGAATGCATCCATCCTAGGCAGGCTATTGGTCTGTTGTAAGAGCCATTAACGACCAATTTCATAGGTCCATTGCCATGAGCGAAGCGCCGCTTTCCCTGTCGTTCAACCCCGCCGGTATCGAACTTGACCGCCGTCAGGGGCTTAGTCGTCAGCTCTATCAGGCCTTGCGCCTGCGGGTGCTCGACGGGCGATTGGCCAGTGGCACTCGATTGCCGGCCAGCCGGGATCTGGCGGCGGCGTTGGCGATTTCCCGCAACAGCGTGGTCCGCGCCTACGATCAGCTTTACGCAGAGGGCTTCATCGAGGGGCGTGTCGGGGACGGGACTTACGTCGCGCAATTGCCTCAAGCGGCGTTGCCCACGAAAAAACTATCCACAAAAGTATCCACAGGGTTGTCAACAGGGTTACCCACAGCCTTATCCACAAATTGGCTGGATTTACCTGTGGTTTCATCCAGTAAAGTTATCCACAGCGGAGCGCTGGGGCGCGTTGAAAAGAACCATTTGGCCACGCCGCCCAGCGGTCCGCCTCGGGCTTTTCGGGTGGGCGTTCCGGCGTTCGACCTGTTTCCCTTCGAGGTGTGGGCCAAGCTGAATGCGGCTTTCTGGCGTAAACCGGATTTGCAGCAGCTGTGTTATGGCGATCCGGCGGGTGATGCGCGCTTGCGCGGCCTGATCGCCGCTTATTTGCGCAGTTCGCGGGGGATGCAGTGCACGGCTGAGCAAATAGTGATCACCAGCGGCGCGCAGCAGGGGATTAGCCTTTGTGCACAGCTGCTGGTGGAGCCGGGCGACGGCGTGGCGATTGAAAATCCGGGGTATCGGGCGGCAGGTCATGCGTTCGCCGTGGCCGGGGCGAAATTGCATGGGGTGGCGGTGGACGGCGAGGGCATCGACTGCACTGAACTGGCCCGGCTCAGCGATTGTCGACTGGCCTATGTCACGCCTTCGCATCAATACCCGACCGGCGTAGTGATGAGCCTGGCGCGGCGTCTTGAATTACTCGCTTGGGCGGAGCGCAACCAAGGCTGGATCGTCGAGGACGACTACGATGGCGAATACCGTTACAGCGGCGCACCCCTGGCGCCGTTGGCGGCACTCGATCGGCAGGGCCGGGTCTTGTACGTCGGGACCTTTGGCAAAGTTGCATTCCCGGCGTTGCGCCTGGGTTATCTGGTGTTGCCGCCGGCTCTGGTGCAGGCGTTTTCTCAACGTCGAGCGGTGGACGTCCGGCATTCCGAAGTCAGCACCCAGGCAGTGATGGCCGAGTTCATGGCCGCCGGGCATTTCCAGCGGCACATCCGCCGCATGCGCCGTGCTGCCCTGAGTCGTCGCAATACGTTGCTGGCGGGCTGGCCGCAGAACATCCCCGGCATCGGCAGCCTGCCAAGTGTCGCGGCAGGGTTGCATCTGACGGTGGTGGTCGACTCACAGGCGCGCGAGTACGAGCTGATAGAAAAAGCCGCCAGCGTCGATGTCGAGATCAATGCGCTGAGCAGCTATTGGTTGCCGGACTCGCAGAAACCGGTGGACCAGCGTGCCGGGCTGGTCCTGGGTTTCGCGGCCGTGCCCGAGGTGGCCATCAGCACCGCACTCGGACGACTGGAAAAGGTCTGGCGCCGTTAGCGGTTACGGTTCACCACGACGCAAGACTTACGATTTTGAGGCCGACGGCAGCACCTTCGCGAAAAACAGTGCAGTCGCCAGTTGTGGGCTGATTTCGCTGCGATAAATCGCAATCGCGTGCAGGTCGTCATTTGCACTGCGCGCCTCGGATGCGCCGCCCAGCAGCCGTTGCTGCACGGTTTTTAGATGCGCCGCCGTGAACGTCTGGACAGGCGACGCGGGCTGCGCGTAGTGAAAGTGTGCATACCACAGAACATTTTTGCTGGTGTGGTCACGGACCTCATATTCCTCGAGGTAGTCTTTTTTACGGCTTTTGAGCAAGCGTCTGCCGGGGTTTCTGACGATATCGACCTGACCTTCGCTTTGCAGCCACTGGACCCGCTCTGCCGTCGGCGGCTGCAGTTTTGTCATGCTGATTCGCGTTGCGCGTCCCTGGCTGTAGAGGCGGGTTGCTCCGTCATTCAGCTGCTTGACCAGTGTCACGGCAGACCCCGGACCGTCATCGGTGGCGTTGTTGGAAATCAGCGCTTCGTCGATTGCCTTGGCGGCCTCCTGCAGTCGATGGGCCTGCTGATGGAACATTTCCTCGATTTCCACGGGAATTCGCCGCGCTCCTTTTGAATGGGCGTCCGTTCGGTGGATGAACGCTTCCAGCCCGTCCAGCATTGCCTGACCTTGAACAATGCTTGTCCCCAAATCGGGTTGGACGACGGCAGGGGAAACCGGTTTCGCGGCCACTCGTTCAACCCAGACACCCGGGGTTTTCTCATGAAAGGTCGAGATGACTTTGCCTGTCAGCGTCGAGGTTACGTCGACCAGTTCTGATCCGTCCGCCACGGCATCGGCGCGTAGTTGGCCGACCACCGTGCCGTTGTAACGGGTCTTGATGATGCGTTTGACAGGAGCGGTCGGCAGACGGGAAGGACCAGGTTGCGGCTCAAGCGCCTGGCGCTCGCGCAGCAGGCTCGCCAGGTGCTTCACGGTGCGCTGTTGAAACGCGTCGATGCGTTTGCGCATCAGGTCGAGCGCGGGTTGCAGGAACTGACCGGGGAACTCGCCGGGCAGATCGATGATGCGCTGATCGGTGACCGTGAGTTGCTCCACCAGATCACTGAGCCCCTCGATTCGCTCCGGCAAGCGCAACACGTCTTCGTCAGCGGCCAGATCCAGTGAAGCCTGGATGGCGAGCGCTGCGTTTTCGACAACGCTCTCCAGCGCCGGGCGTGCTTCATGCGTGAGCGCAACCGAGGGTGCGAGGCACAACTCCTGGGCCAGCGTGATCTGGAACAGTTTGAGGTCCTGTAAATCGAACGTCGGTATGTTGGCCTTGACGTCGCGGATCACTTCCACGGCTTCTTTGCCGAGCAGGTTCAGTTGCTCGAAGCGCGATTGCGCGAATTCGATTTTGTTGATGTAGCCCTCGGTCAGATCGCTCATGTGTTGAAAGGTCTGTCGGGCGGCCTGCGTGTTTTCCGTTGGTTGTGTGTCGAGAAGATTGAGGGAGAGACGCATTTGATTGTCGAAAACAGGACGCTGGTGGTCGAACCATTTCTCCAGCAGCGATAGCTGGAAATCCAGACGGCTGATCATCGCTTTTCGGAAATTGGGAATGGCTTCGCGAGCATTGAACGCTTTCATCTGCTCAATGTTGGCGCCGATGAGTGACATCTGCGCATCGAGCATTTCAAGGTACAAGCGGCGATGGGTGTCGGTGGCGCTCGCTGCCTTCGCGTTTTTTTCAGCTTCCTTGAGTTCTGTTTCCCGGCTTTTGACCTGGCTTTCGAACGCTGTCATTTGCTGTTTCAGTTCAGCCAGACGCACTTTGTTTTGCTGTTCCAGCCGCTGCCTCTCCCTGCCCCCGCCCCGCAGCCTCAGCCGTGTATCGATAAACCATTCGCCGCTGGCGTTCTTGATCAGCAACGGCCCGGTGCGCGGGGGGGACTGGCGTGAGTCAATGATCTGCACGTCGTTATTGTCGTTGGGGGTGACTTCGAACCATCGCTGGCCGACCTTCGCATACCATTTTCCGTTTAGTGAACTGAGGTGCTGGTGAGGGCCGGCCACGCTGGAGGCGACGGCCATTCCCTTGGGTTCGGCAATGGCCAGTTCATCCAGCAAGGTGCCCAACGCTAGAGGCGGCAGTGTGGCGACGGCGTGCAAAGACGTCTCATGGTCGTGAGGCAGTTGATTAAGGTCGGGCAGGCGAGTGACCGTGATTTTCTGCGCAGGCTTGATGGGCGGTGTGACCGGTGGTGGCTCGAGTTTCTCGGCTAATCGCGAGACCGGTTTATGGCGAGCGGCAGCCCGATGAGCCAGTACCATGCCGAGCATCAACAGCAAATCGGTCACGGCAGACCAGGCAAGTTGGCTGTCTTCGCTTTCTGCGGCATCGGTGATTTCCTGCAAGTCGTCCATGATCTGCCAGATCCACGCGGCAACCCCGGCAGTGCGCCCGAGGAAGGGCAAGGCGACGTTGAACAGCATCCATGCACCGTGCTTGAGCGTTTCCCAGCGAGCTTGTGCATTGGACACTGATTGACGGTCAGCCAACGTCATCATGGCGTTGGCATTGGCTTTGAACAGCGGCGCCAGTGAATCATCATCAAGGGCTGCCGCACTGAGCGACACCGCGCCCATCTTGCCCAGCGCCGAGGTGGGATCGACCAGCAATTGGGTCAGGGTCCAGACCGAAGGCAACTCACCGGAAAACACGTACTGGGAATAGTTGAAGCGCACGTCGTCGGCCAGCCATGCCAGGACCGATTGGCGAAGGGGTTTTTCGTGCTTGATCGCGTACAGCAGATTGGCTTCGTTCGGGTACTGCGTCAGCGAGGGCACGAGCAATGGCCGGTAGAGCAGGCACGGTCCTTGATCAGTGGAGCGTGGGCCGATGACGAACATATTGGCGACTTCGTCGCCCTTGCTGTCGGCGCTTTCACTGCTGATAAAAGCCAGCGGGCGAATGACAATCTCCTGCCCATTCACCCGGCGGTCGGCCGCGCTTTGCTGCAGGGCTGCGTTGACGTATTGGTAGCCTCGTTCATCAATGCCGGCTTCGCCGCGCATCTTGTGTTGCAGCGCCTGCAAGGGCAACTGGGTGCGCAGATGACGCGTGTAGAGCGTTTGTCGGCGCAACGATTCTCGCGAGTCATCCAGCAGCTTGCGCTTGATCAGTGCCGGGTAGACCGCGCCGATATCGACCTGGGTCACGAGTTCTTCCAGGTAGGCGGGTGTCATCCAGGCGGGCACAGGGTCGACGTTTTTGTACTGCACCGTCTTGTTGCCCAACGGAACGGCTATCAGGTTTTGCAGTGCCAATTCGATCAGCGACAACGTAACGGTCTGCGTCTTGCCGGGGACCACGAAAGTGCCCAGCACGATGAGGCTGGTGATGCTGATTTGAATGTCTTTCAGATTCAGGTCCGCTGCCGTTGGATGATCCTTGATCATCTGCTCTCGCAGGGTTTGCAGGGCAAACTCCGGCAGTGAAGCGATGCCTTCGTCGAAGGTTTTTCCAGCGTCCTGCTCTCGCAACTGCGCCAGGTCCATCAGGTGTCGGCTGTAACGGGTCAGGTCCGCTGACGATGCATTGCTCAGCCAGCCTGTCAGTAACCCCTGAACCTGGTTGAAGCGCGACGAAGGCAGGGCTTCAAATTCAGTGAAACTCTTCGCCGCCGCGCTGATTTGCGGTGAAAGCCTGGTTGGCGTAGTGCTCTGGAATGTATTGAAGGCACCGATGGCTTCGGCTTCGAGTGCGATCAGCGCACACGCTTGATGATGGAAGAAGTTGCCCTCGGGTTCATACAGTCGCCATTGCAGGGTCTGCCCGGTGCTCGACGCCCCAGGGTTTGCAAACAATGTTTCGCCCAGCGCCGCAACAGAGTCGTAACGCCTGAACCCTTCGGTAATCGAGTGGGTCAGCACCAGTGTTCGGGTGCCCAACGTGCCCACAAACACCGCGATATCCAGAACCCGCAGATGTTTGCTCTGCGCGCTTTCAACGTGTTCGGTGTCGATCAGGCAGGCCTTGGTCAGGTATTTGTCCTGTGAGCGCCGTGCTGCCCGATCCGGCTGAGTGAACACGGCAAGGGCCATTGCTTTTTGATCGGCATCCCAGTCGGTGGTCGCATCGAGGTTCCAGATGTCCTGCAGCGCCTGCGAGAGCTGATGCCAGCGTGGGGTCGAAGGGCTTGTCTGCTGATTCCAGTAATCCAGTTGCTGTTGCTGGTAGGCGATGAATAGCTGCGGTGCGAGCGTATTAATCAGCGAACCGATGGCCGTGATGTTCACGGGCAGTTGAGCCGGCGGGGCAACGCCCGGTTGCAGGGTCAGGAAATGCTCGCCATCGATGAACGTCACCGTCGAACCCGACAACCCGAGCCGCACCAACACGTCGGTGAGCGATTCATACAGATTATTGCCCGGCACGACATCGCTGCCGGTATCGACCCAGGTCGGAGTGACGACCGTGGCGAGCGTCGGATCAATCTTCAAGTGCGGGTAAAGCGCGTTGAGTGCAGGCGCCAATGCAGTCGCTGCAACCTCTCTGATCGAGGGGCCGGTGACCAGTTGGGTCAGTACATTTTCTGCACTCGGGGAAAGGGTATCGGACATGGTCGTCTCCTGATTAAGGGTGCGCTGTTGTTGATTGCGCAGCGCTGGATCAGGGGACGGTATCGGGCGGGCCCCGGTGTCTGGCGGTACATAAATATCGCAGGCAAAAAAAGACCCGCATCACGGCGGGTCTTCAGTTTTCAGAGGTGGTTTCAGGTCCCTGACTTGATTTTGGTCCAGGCCCGCGTGCGCGCACGTTCGGCATCACGCGGCAGCGGTTGCAGGGTGTAAAGCGTGGCCATGGCCGTTTCGGTCGGGTACAGGTTCGGGTTGTTGCGGATCGCCGGGTCGACCAGTTCCGTGGCGTCCTTGTTCGGGTTCGGGTAGCCGACGAAGTCACTGACCGGCGCGATCACCTGCGGTTGCAGCAGGTAGTTGATGAAGGTGTAGGCGTCCTCGGTGTTCTTCGCGCCCTTCGGAATCGCGAGCATGTCGAACCAGATCGGCGCACCTTCTTTCGGCAGACGCATGTCGACGGTCACCCCGTTCTTCGCTTCCTTGGCGCGGTTGGCCGCCTGGGAGAAGCTGCCGGAATAACCGACCGCGACGCAGATGTCACCGTTGGCAATGTCGGCCATGTACTTGGAGGAGTGGAAGTACGTGACGTACGGCCGGATCTTCATCAACAGCGCTTCAGCCTTTTCGTAGTCCGCCGGCTTCTTGCTGTTGGGGTCCAGGCCGAGGTGTTGCAGGGCCAGCGGCAGGATTTCCGAAGGCGAATCGAGCAGGGCGACGCCGCACTGCTTGAGCTTGCTGATGTTCTCTTCCTTGAAGATCAGGTCCCAACTATCCACCGGCGCGTCGGCGCCCAGCGCGGCTTTGACCTTGTCCGGGTTGAAGCCGATCAGGATGGTCCCGTACATGTACGGCACGGCGAATTTGTTGCCGGGGTCGTTGGCTTCGATCAGCTTCATCAGCTTGGGATCGAGGTGGTTCCAGTTCGGCAGTTTGCTGCGGTCCAGCGGCTGGAAAACACCGGCCTCGATCTGCTTGGCGAGGAACACGTTGGACGGCACCACCGCGTCGTAACCGGAGTTGCCGGTCAGCAGCTTGGCTTCCAGCGCTTCGTTGGTGTCGAAAATGTCGTAGATCAGCTTGGTCTGGGTGTTCTGCGCCTTGAAGTCTTCCAGCGCTTTGGGGGTGATGTAGTCGAACCAATTGTAGACGCGCAACGTGCGCTCTTCAGCGTGAGCGGCCCCGCTGAGCACCGTGGCGCAGAGCGCGGGCACGATGAAACGCTTGAGTGTGTTCATTGTTGTTATTTCCCTTGGGCGCTTTCAAAACCTTCAAGAACGTTCACGGCATTGATGCCGATTTCTTCGACCGCGTAACCGCCTTCCATCACGAACAGGGTTGGCACGCCCAGCTTGGCGATGCGCTCGCCCATCGCCAGGTAATCCGGGCTGTCGAGCTTGAACTGGGAGATTGGATCGTCCTTGAACGTATCGACGCCCAGGGACACGACGACGATCTCGGCGCCGTACTTTTCGATCTCTTTGCAGGCTTGTTCCAGCGCGGCGCTCCAGGCATCCCAACCGCTGCCGGCGGGCAACGGGTAGTTGAAGTTGAAGCCTTCGCCCGTGCCTTCGCCGAGTTCGTCTTCATAGCCGAGGAAAAACGGAAACTCGGCTTCCGGATGGCCGTGGATCGAGGTGAACAGCACGTCGCTGCGCTCATAGAAAATCGATTGGGTGCCGTTGCCGTGGTGGTAATCGACGTCGAGGATCGCGACTTTCTTGTGGCCCTGATCGAGGAACGCCTGAGCGGCGATGGCGGCGTTGTTGAGGTAGCAATAACCGCCCATCAAGTCGCTGGCGGCATGGTGTCCCGGTGGACGGCACAACGCGAAGGCACTGCGCGCGCCACGCTGGATTTCGGCCTGGGCGGTGAGCGCCACTTGGGCTGCGCTGTACGCGGCTTGCCAGGTGCCGGCGGTGATCGGGGCGCCGCCGTCGAAGCTGTAATAACCCAGTTCGCCGTGCAGGCTGGTGGGTTTGATGCGGCGCAAGGTACGAGCCGGCCAGGTGTAAGGCAGCAAGTCGCCGTCGGTGTTGAACTCGGTCCAGCGTGCCCAGGCGCCCTTGAAGAAGTCGAGGTAGTCGCGGCTGTGGATGCGTGCGATCGGGTCGAGGCCGAAATCCTTCGGCGCTTCTACCGGGCCGAGCTTCTGGTTTTGCACCCGTGACAGCACATGGTCGGCGCGCGAGGGCATTTCGAAGCAGGGCTTGAGTTGCCCGTCTATCAATTCACAACGGCCGTGGTGCAGGTGGTGATCGTCCGAGTAGATCGTCAGCATTTCTTGTTCTCCGCAGGCTGATTCGGTTGAACACAGTCTTGCGGCGGATGGCGATTCGGAGAACGGCAGGAAAGGCCAAAAGGGGATCGATGTGGCCAAAATAGTTGACCGAAATTAGCCCCTTTTCGACACCGCAACGGCCCCGAACGACCCGATCCCTGTAGGAGCGAGGCTTGCCCGCGAAGCTTTTTGGCGTTCTCGAGGACGCCTTCGCGGGCAAGCCTCGCTCCTACAGGGATCGGCTCGTTTTCAAGGGCGGAACTGGCTGGGCGCCACGCCGCTCCAGCGCACAAAGGCATGGCGGAAGCTCGCGGTCTCGCTGAAGCCCAGCACTTCGGCGATCCGGTAGATCGGCATCTGGTCTTCGCAGAGCAGTTGCTTGGCCTGCTCGAATCGCAGCTCATCCAGCAACTCCTGATAACTGCACCCCAGGTCCTTGAGGTGGCGACGCAATGTCCGCGCCGAGCAATTCATCTGCTCGGCCAACCCTTCGAGCCCCGGTGCAGCATTCAATTGCGCACTGAGCAACTGGCGAATCCGCCCCAGCCACGCCTGACGTCCGGTGAACTCGAGGTTCTGCTTGCGGCAGCGTTCGGCCATGGCCTGATGGGTGATGACATCCGCGAGCGGCAGGGGTTGGTCGAGCCAGCGCTTGTCGAAAGCAAAGGCGTTGTCCCGCGCTTCGAAGTGCAGCGGGCAGTTGAAGTGTGCGGCGTAGGTCGCTTGATAGTCCGGCGCGGCATGTTCGAAGCGTGCGGCGATCAACGGCAGCGGGTGACCGAGCAGGTCGTCGCAGGTGACTTTCAATGACACCAGGCAGAACTCGGCATTGAACACCGCCATCGCCGGGCTCTCCCGGTAGTCGGCGGCGACGAACCAGATGCGTTCGCCGTCGTCCTCCAGGCTCAGCTCGAAAAGTGTTCCCAACAGCGCCGGAAAACGTATCGCCAGGCGCAAAGCGTCACCGAAGGTGGCACTGGTGAGCAGCGCATAACCGAGCATCCCGTAGCAGGAAACGTGCATGCGCCGACCCAGCTCCAGGCCGATGTCACGCTTGAGCGCGACCGCGTTGGCGCAGACCTGCATTTCCTGGTTGGTGGTGATGCGCGTGTCGGCACGGTTCAAGTCCGCTGCGCTGATGCCGCTCCCCGCGAGCAAGGCGTCGCTGGACAGGCCTTCGGCCTTGAAGGCGTTGAGCACCAGAGAGACAGCATTGAGGGTGGTGAGGTGGGAGTGCAGCATGAGCGGCTTCCAGCCTTGGGATGGCTGGAACGCAGCAAGTTATGTGCCCAATGAAGATCCTGTGGGAGCGAGCCTGCTCGCGATGGCGTCGGCACGTCCAGCAGCAATGTGTCTGACATACCGCTATCGCGAGCAGGCTCGCTCCCACAGGTGTCGGGTGGTATCAGCTAAGTTCGCCGCAGAGGTCGAGTTCGACGAGGCGGCGCACTTCAGCGGTGTCCAGACCTGCACCCAGCAACCCATGCAGCTTGCCGAACGCCGCCTCACGGGTCATACCGCCACCGGACAATACACCGACACCACGCAACCGGCTGCCGGCCTCGTAAACGTCCAGCTCAACGCCACCTTCATGGCACTGCGTCACTGCAACGACCACCACGCCGTTGTCCCGTGCCCGCGAAAGCGCGGCGAGAAACTCGGGGTTGTCGCTCGGCCCGGTGCCGCTGCCGTAGCACTCAAGCACCAGGCCCTGGATGCCGCTGTTCAGCACGCCATCCAGTTGCTCGGCGCCAATGCCGGGGAACAGCGGCAACACAGCGACTTTCGCCAGTTGCTTGCTCTGGTTGTAGTTCAACGTTGCTGGCAGTGACGGGGCCTTCGCTCCTCCGCCTTGACGCTCCAGGCGCTTGAACGGATGCCGACCGAAACTGCGCACCTTCGCGCAGCGGGTTGGCGCCAGCAGCTCGCCGTGGAAGTACAGATGCACACCCGGCGCCAGACCTTGGCCCAAAGCAACCAGAGCACCACCGAGGTTTTCCCAGGCATCGCTGTCGGTCACGCCGGCCGGCAACATCGAACCGGTGAAGCACACCCGCGCATTCAGGCCGAGCAATTGAAAGCTCATGGCCGCCGCGCTGTAGGCGAGGGTGTCGGTGCCGTGCAGGATCAACACGCTGTCGCAGCCCTGAACGTCGACGGCATCGACCACTGCTTCACGCAGTTGCTGCCAATAGGTCGGGGACATGTTGGCGCTGTCGATCAGCGGCGACATCTCGCGAAAGCGCCACTGCGGCACCACCAGCTCAGGCTGGCTGTGCAGGTATTCACGCATCCGCGCTTCGAAACCGGAGGCCGGAGCCAGGCCATGTTCGCTGGCTTGCATGCCGATGGTGCCGCCGGTGTAGAGCACCATGACGTGCTGGGCGGCAGGGTAGGTCGAGGAATTCATGGAGATGCTCCGAGAACGATGAGTTCCCCTTGTAGGAGTGAGACCGGCTTGCCGGCGATAGCGGTCTATCAGCCAGCATTAATGTCGCCTGACACGCCCTCATCGCCGGCAAGCCGGTCTCACTCCTACAGGGTTTTTCGCACTTTAACCGATCAGCGTTGCGCTGCGGGTATGCCTTGCGCTTCAGCTTCAGCCTTGGTGGCAGCAGCTGGCGGGTTGGCTGGCCAGGCGTTCAGGTCCAGATCCAGGTCCGGGAACTTGCTCGAATCGAACACCGGTGTCTTGATGCCGGCAGCGCGCTGGTCATCGTAGTCACGCAGGATGCGCATGCCGACCTTGAACAGCAGGAACAACGCGATCAGGTTCACGAACGCGAGCAGAGTCATGGTGATGTCGGCAAACGCGAACACTGTGCCGAGGTTCTCGATCGCACCCCAGAAAATCAACACCAGTACCAGCGCGCGGTAGCCGATCAGCGCCTTGCGGTTTTCACCGATCAGGAAGCGCAGGTTGCTCTCGCCCAGGTAGTAGTTGTAGAGAATCGAGGTGAACACGAACAGCGCCAGTGCCACGGAGATGAACATCCGGCCCCAGTCACCGACCACGGCGGCCAGAGAGTTCTGGGTCAGGGCAATGCCGTCGCCTTCGAAGCCCGGGGTGTAGAAACCCGAGAGCAGGATCAGCAACGCGGTGCAGGTGCAGATTACAAAGGTATCGAGGAACACGCTGAACGCCTGAACCACGCCTTGTGAAACCGGGTGTTCAACCGACGCCACGGCCGCTACGTTCGGTGCACTGCCCAGGCCTGCTTCGTTGGCGAACACGCCACGCTTCACGCCCATGACAATGGCGCTGCCGATCAGGCCGCCGAAGGCCTGGTCCAGACCGAACGCGCTTTTGACGATGGTCATCAGCATCGCCGGTACGTGGTCGAATTGCAGCACGATCACGTAGATGGTCACGCCGATGTACACCAGGGTTTTCACCGGCACCAACAGGTCAGCGACCTTGGCGATGCGCTTGATCCCGCCGATGAACACCAGGCCCAGCAACACCGCCAGGGCCAGACCGGTCCAGGTGGTGTCGAAGCCGAACGCGTTGTTCAGCGAGTGAGTCACGGCGTGGGATTGCAGGCCGTTGAAGGCAAACCCGAAGGTGATCAGCAGCAGGAACGCCATGATCATGCCCAGCCAGCGTTTCTGCAGGCCGTGCTGGATGTAATAGGACGGGCCGCCACGGTAAGTGCCGTCGGCGTCGGCGCGTTTGTAGAGCTGGCCGAGGGAGCATTCGAAGAAGCTGCTGGACATGCCGACCAGCGCGGTCACCCACATCCAGAACACCGCACCTGGCCCGCCGAGGGTCACGGCAATGCCGACACCGGCGATGTTGCCCGCACCGACGCGGCCGGCGAGGCTGAGCATCAGGGCCTGGAAGGAGCTGAGTTGCCCGGCGCTGCTTTTGAGGCTGTCGCGGAACACCGCGAACATGTGGAAGAAGTGACGCAATTGAACGAAACGCGAGCGGATCGTGAAGTAGCTACCGAGCCCGACAATGAGCACGATCAGTACTTTCCCTGAGAGGAAGTCGTTAATGACTTCGAGCATGGATTATTCCTCGCTGTTTTTTTTGTGTAGGCAAATGCTGGACGGTCGGAAACATCGCGTTACACCGCTGTGCGCACGGCACAACAGGCGAGGCGAAGGTTCGTCCCGATTTCATATTGCGGGTTTGTTATTAGTTCGGGTTTCGCATGGGTTTGGGCCTCGTTACCGACGACCGCTCACGCGAAGAGGGGCGGCACTATACCGATGACAGTGCCGTCCGTCTGCACGATTGTGGTGCATTCGGTGAAGCGAAGCCTTTGAAACACCCGACGTTACCGGCGTCGGGCTCTTGTAGGAGCAAGCTTGCTCGCGATGCAGACGCTGCGGTCTTTCAGGTAAACCGCGTTGTCGTTCATCGCGGGCAAGCCCGCTCCCACAGGTTCTGGGTTGTTGCAAAAGAGTTAAAAAAAAGGGCCTGGGGAGTAAATCCCCAAGCCCTCAAAAGGTGAGAGGTGTCTAGTCCCTCGACCTGGTGAGCGGTGCTACAAGTAACGCGTCGGTTCAGGCTTTAAGCGGAACCAGACGTGGAGCAATCATGTTTTCCGGGCGCAGGATGTCGGCGAGCATTTCTTCGTCGAGCAGACCTTCTTCGCGCACCAGTTCCAGCACGCCACGGCCGCTTTCAAGGGCGATACGGGCGATGCGGGTGGCGTTTTTGTAGCCGATGTACGGGTTCAGTGCGGTGACCAGACCGATCGAGTGTTCGACCAGTTCACGGCAGCGCGCTTCGTTGGCGGTGATGCCGACGATGCAGTGCTCGCGCAGCATGTCCATGGCGCGTTGCAGCAGGCGGATCGAGTCGAGGATCTTGAAAGCGATCAGCGGCTCCATCACGTTCAGTTGCAGTTGGCCGCCTTCGGCTGCCATGGTCAGCGCCAGATCGTTACCGATGACCTGGAACGCAACCTGGTTCACGGCTTCCGGGATCACCGGGTTGACCTTGCCTGGCATGATCGAGCTGCCTGGCTGACGCGCCGGCAGGTTGATCTCGTTGATGCCGGTGCGTGGGCCGCTGGACAGCAGGCGCAGGTCGTTGCAGATCTTCGACAGTTTGACCGCGGTACGCTTGAGCATGCCGGAGAACAGCACGAAGGCGCCCATGTCGGAGGTGGCTTCGATCAGGTCGGCCGCTGGAACCAGCGGTTGACCGCTGATCAGGGCCAGACGCTGTACGGCCAGGGCCTGATAACGCGGGTCGGCGTTGATGCCGGTGCCGATCGCGGTGCCGCCCAGGTTCACTTCGGTCAGCAGTTCCGGGGCCAGCGTCTTCAGACGGGCCAGGTCTTCGCCCATCGTGGTGGCAAAAGCACGGAACTCTTGACCCAGGGTCATCGGCACGGCGTCTTGCAGCTGGGTACGACCCATCTTCAGGACGTGGTTGAATTCTTGACCCTTGGCCGCGAATGCCTGAATCAGGCTGTCGAGGCTGGCCAGCAGAGCGTCGTGACCCAGCAGCAGACCCAGGCGGATCGCGGTCGGGTAGGCGTCGTTGGTCGACTGCGCCATGTTCACGTCGTCGTTCGGGTGCAGGTACTGGTATTCGCCTTTCTGGTGACCCATGGCCTCCAGCGCGATGTTGGCGATGACTTCGTTGGCATTCATGTTGGTCGAAGTGCCAGCGCCGCCTTGAATCATGTCCACCACGAACTCTTCGTGGAAGTCGCCGCGGATCAAACGTGCACAGGCTTCGCTGATGGCAGCGTGCTTGGCTTCGCTCAGGTGACCCAACTCACGGTTGGCGTCAGCAGCGGCCTGTTTAACCATGGCCAGGCCGACAACCAGTTTCGGGTAGTGCGAAATCGGAACGCCCGAAAGGCGGAAGTTATTCACCGCTCGCAGGGTCTGGATACCGTAATACGCTTGAGCCGGTACTTCGAGAGCGCCAAGCAGGTCATTTTCTGTGCGGAATGATGCAGCGGAGGACATGATAGAAATCATCTCAATATGGACCCGGTCTGTGCCGGAACACCGCAAATGCTAGGCTTGTAGAGAATTTTCGGCCAATGCTGTTAAACACTGGCCTATGCATATTCGGCATAATGCCCGTGTGACGCCGTGTCTGTGGCGAACGTGTGACCTAATTTGGTGCGTGTCCGGGAGGACTTGATGAATTTGGAAAGCAAATGGCTTGAGGACTTTAGTGCTCTGGCCGCCACTCGCAGCTTCTCCCAGGCTGCCGAACGCCGCTTCGTGACGCAGCCGGCGTTCAGCCGACGGATCCGCAGCCTTGAGGCCGCGCTGGGGCTGCAACTGGTCAATCGTTCGCGCACGCCGATCGAGCTGACGGCGGCGGGGCAGTTGTTCCTCGTCACCGCGCGGACCGTGGTCGAACAGCTCGGCGAAGTGCTGCGCCATCTTCATCATCTGGAAGGCGGGCAGGGCGAAGTGATGCAGGTCGCGGCGGCTCACTCGTTGGCGTTGGGTTTCTTTCCGCGCTGGATCGCGCAGTTGCGTAATGAAGGTTTGAACATCGCCACGCGGTTGGTGGCGACTAACGTTGGCGACGCGGTGCATGCCTTGCGCGAAGGCGGTTGCGACTTGATGCTGGCGTTCTACGACCCGGACGCCGCGATGCAGATGGACCCGGAAATTTTCCCGTCGCTGCACCTGGGACATACGGAAATGTTGCCGGTGTGCGCAGCAGATGCCGACGGCAAGCCGCTGTTCGATCTGGAAGGCGAAGCCAGCGTTCCGTTGCTCGCCTACAGCGCCGGCGCCTTTCTCGGGCGTTCGGTGAACGGCTTGCTGCGCCAGCGTGCGCTGCGGTTTACCACGGTGTATGAAACCGCCATGGCCGACAGCCTGAAAAGCATGGCGCTGGAAGGGTTGGGCATCGCCTGGGTGCCGCAACTGAGTGTGCGTGCCGAACTGGCCCGCGGTGAGTTGGTGGTCTGCGGCGGCCCGCAATGGCATGTGCCGCTGGAAATTCGTTTGTACCGCTGCGCGTTGGTGCGCAAGGCCAACGTACGGTTGTTGTGGCGCAAACTCGAAGGCGGCGCCGCCCAGACCCCCACCGGACTGTAGGAGCCGGCTTGCTGGCGATCCAGACAACTCGGTGTATCAGACAAACCGCGTCGACTGGATCGCCAGCAAGCCGGCTCCTACAGGGGATTTTGATTGACCTTCAGGTCAATAAAACCGGGGTTTTGCGCTGTATGACAGATGGTCGCATCGGGGGCTGTTTATCTGCTTCATTGAGGTATACTGCGCGGCCTTCGGCCGGTTCGTCCGGCCATTTTTCGTACAATCAAGCCACGCATTTTGCGTGGCTTGTTGTTTTTTGACGCGCCTGCGGGCGCCCAGAGAGAAGAGGCACGACGATGAGTGCACTGGTTGGCGTGATCATGGGCTCCAAGTCCGATTGGTCCACCCTTAGCCACACCGCCGATATGCTGGAAAAGCTCGGCATCCCTTACGAGGTGAAAGTGGTCTCTGCCCACCGCACCCCGGACCTGCTGTTCCAGTACGCCGAAGAGGCCGAGGCGCGTGGCATCGAGGTGATCATCGCCGGTGCCGGTGGCGCGGCCCACTTGCCAGGCATGTGTGCGGCCAAGACCCACCTGCCGGTGCTGGGCGTGCCGGTGCAGTCGGCGATGCTCTCGGGTGTCGATTCGCTGCTGTCTATCGTGCAAATGCCAGCAGGCATTCCGGTTGCCACTTTGGCCATCGGCAAGGCCGGCGCGATCAACGCCGCGCTGCTGTCGGCGAGCATCCTCGGCGCCAAGCACCCGCAGTTCCACGAAGTGCTGAAGACTTTCCGCGCTGAGCAGACAGACAGCGTCCTGGACAATCCAGACCCACGCATCGCCTGAGGTTGTTGACGATGAAGATCGGTGTAATCGGTGGCGGCCAGTTGGGTCGCATGTTGGCGCTGGCGGGCACTCCGCTGGGCATGAACTTCGCTTTCCTGGACCCCGCGCCGGATGCTTGCGCAGCCGCGTTGGGCGAACACCTGCGGGCCGATTACGGCGATCAGGATCACCTGCGCCAACTGGCCGATGAAGTCGATCTGGTGACCTTCGAGTTCGAGAGCGTCCCGGCTGAAACCGTGGCGTTCCTGTCGCAATTCGTTCCGGTCTACCCGAGCGCCGAAGCCCTGCGCATCGCCCGTGACCGCTGGTTCGAGAAGAGCATGTTCAAGGACCTGGGGATTCCGACCCCGGCGTTCGCCGACATCCAGTCGCAAGCCGATCTGGACGCCGCCGTGGCCTCCATCGGTCTGCCGGCCGTGCTGAAAACCCGCACCCTGGGTTACGACGGCAAGGGCCAGAAAGTCCTGCGCACTGCTGAAGACGTGGTGGGCACCTTCGCTGAACTGGGCAGCGTTGCCTGCCTGCTGGAAGGCTTCGTGCCGTTCACCGGCGAAGTGTCGCTGATCGCCGTGCGCGCCCGCGATGGCGAAACGAAGTTCTACCCGCTGGTTCACAACACCCACGACAGCGGCATCCTCAAGCTGTCCGTGGCCAGCACCGACCACCCGCTGCAAGCCTTGGCCGAAGACTACTCCAGCCGTGTGCTCAAGCAGTTGAACTACGTTGGCGTGATGGCGTTCGAGTTCTTTGAAGTCGACGGTGGCCTCAAGGCCAACGAGATCGCCCCGCGCGTGCACAACTCCGGGCACTGGACCACTGAAGGCGCCGAGTGCAGCCAGTTCGAAAACCACCTGCGCGCCGTAGCCGGCCTGCCGTTGGGTTCGACCGCCAAGGTCGGCGAGAGCGCGATGCTCAACTTCATCGGTAAAGTGCCGGACACCGAGAAGGTCCTGGCCATCGCCGATTGCCATCTGCATCACTACGGCAAGGCGTTCAAGGTCGGCCGCAAGGTTGGTCACGCCAACCTGCGTTGCGCGGACCGCGAGACGCTGGCGGCACAGATCCTCAAGGTCGAAGCCCTCATCGCCGAATAAATAGTTTCATGTGGCAGCGGCGGAACCATTCAGGGGCCGCCGTTCTCTCATGGCAGGATGCGAAAGTCTGACTAGGCTTCTGCATAGCCACTTACTCAGAGGGAAATGCCATGGGAATTATCGGAACCATCTTTATCGGCTTGATCGTTGGCCTGCTGGCGCGGTTCCTGAAACCGGGCGATGACAGCATGGGCTGGATCATGACCATCCTGCTCGGTATCGGCGGTTCGCTGGCGGCCACTTACGGCGGTCAGGCCCTGGGCATCTACCAGGCCGGTCAAGGCGCGGGCTTCATCGGTGCGCTGGTCGGCGCCGTGGTGTTGCTGGTGATCTACGGCTTGATCAAAAAGAACTGATTCAGGCGACAAAGTCCTCTCGGCTGCGCAGTCCGGGAGGACTAGAATGCTCGGCGACTTATCGTCCTTCCTTTACCGAGCACCTCCATGCGCCGTCTTCTATTGACTGTCCTTTTACTGGGTTCGGGCCTTGCCCATGCCGGCGAACTGCCGGAAACCGACTGGCTCGAACTGATGCCCAAGTCGGACCAGAAAGCCCTCGAGGCCATGCCCGAAATCGATCACAACTCCCCCGAAGCCAATGGCACCTTTACCGAAAAGGGTGGCATGAAGCAGAGCAAGGGCTTGCCGGCGGTGATGTACTCGACCAAGACCGTGGCGTCGATGAACGACAAGAACATCCGCATCGGTGGTTATCCGGTGCCGCTGGAGTCCGACGCCAAGGGCCGCAGCACGCTGTTCTTCCTCGTGCCGTATCCGGGCGCCTGCATCCACGTGCCGCCACCGCCGCCTAACCAGTTGGTGCTGGTGCGTTATCCGAAAGGGTTGAAGCTCAATGATATCTACACGCCGCTGTGGGTGACCGGCACGTTGAAGATCGAGAAGGTCAACAACGACCTGGCCGATGCAGCGTATGCGCTGGATGCGGCGCAAGTGCGTGTGGTGAAGGAATCGGATTTGTAGGCGGTAAAAACTGTGGGAGCGGTGTTGCTTATAGCGGGGTGCTGGCGATGCTTACGCCAAGGGTATGACTCGCACCCGGCGCCAGCGTCACCACATCATCCATCACATTCGCCGTCTCGATGCACAGCATCCGTTGCCAGCCATCATCGGCCATGTCGCTGAACGCCGCTGCGCGATCAATCCACGGGTTCCAGATCACCGCCGAGCGCGAACCACAGCTGGTCAGCTCGATGCGCCGTTCCCAGGCCGGGTCGACAATGCTCAGCTTCGCCGGGGTATTGAGGTAGATGCGATCGGTCTCGCCGGCAAAACGCAGGTCGCCGGTCTGAGTCTTGGTTTTCCAGTCTTCCAGCGTCTCGATGTACTTCAAGCCATCCAGCCCATCAACATGCACATTGCGCACATCGCTGACCGCGAAATAGCTGTGCAGCGCCTGGCTGATCGTGACTTTTTCCGAGCCCAGGTTGTGGCTGGTCAGGCTGATGTGCAGTTGCTCATCCAGACGAATGCTCAACTTCAAATCCACCTGATGCGGCCAGCCGGGGAAGCCGCCATCGGGGTAGGGCAGGACGAATTCCACCTTCAGGCTTTCACCTTCGGTTTCGATGCCGCTCAGTTCCCAGTCCATCGCCCGTACAAAACCGTGGGCACTCGGCGGTTCGTTGCTGACGCGCATCGCCTGAACGCTCTGCGGGTTGCGCGCAAGGTTGCCGAACCACGGCCAGCACACCGGCACGCCGGCGCGGATGTTCTTGCCGGTCTTGAACACGGCCTCGTCGTTGAGCCAGATCAGCGGCGGTTGGCCGGCCAATTGATAACTGAGGATGTGCGCACCTTGCTGGGCGACCAGCAATTCGGCCTGACCGTGGCGGATGCGCCAGCAGTTCAGTTCATCCAGTTTCACGGCTTCAACGTTGGGCGTGCTCATGGGGCAATTCTCGATCAGGAACAATGACTGCAATGGACCGCAAAACGCTCGCCGTGTTTAACGTGCGCGTGGCGGAACCGAACGGGTGCGACCGCTGCCGTCGATGGCCACGAACACAAACACGGCTTCAGTCACTTTACGCCACTCGCTGGACAGTGGATCGTCGCTCCAGACCTCGACCATCATCTGAATCGAGCTGCGGCCGATTTCCAGCGCCTGGGTATAGAAGGAGAGCTGAGCGCCCACCGCCACTGGCACCAGGAACGCCATACGGTCGATCGCCACGGTCGCCACGCGTCCGCCCGCGACTTTGCTGGCCATTGCGGTGCCGGCCAAATCCATCTGCGCCACCAGCCAGCCGCCGAAAATATCGCCGAAACCGTTGGTTTCACGCGGAAGCGCGGTGATTTGCAGGGCCAGGTCGCCTTGCGGGATTGGATCTTCTTGTTCGAGCTCTATCATTCCGGGGGTGCCTCTGACCCGTGACTCTTCATTGGTACTTCAGGTGAATAGCCGTCTCAGAAAAAACGATTCAGCCCCGAACATACTACGTTCGTCACGTTTTTCGTAAGGCGCCTAAAGGGAAACTCTGCGAAATCGACTGGTAGGCCAGCAGCGTCTTCGCACAGCAACCCTTTCAAACTGTTGCAAGATCCCGAGTATATCGGTCGGTAGACTCCGAGACGACCGTCCGGTTCTCATTTTGACCGTCAAATACGCACCTCTATGTGCTTTTTCGAACAATTTGCTATCGTGCCGGACCTGCCCAAGCCTCCGCCAGCGTTGTTGAGGTTGCAGATCCGACTATAAGAGAAGCCTTGCCATGACCACAGCGCCCTCGAGCATCGCGCAGCCGACCCAGCCCGCACGTCCGTTGACCCGCAATGACTACAAGACTTTATCGCTGTCCGCCCTTGGCGGTGCGCTGGAGTTCTACGACTTCATCATCTTCGTGTTTTTCGCCACGGTGGTCGGCAAGCTGTTCTTCCCGGCCGACATGCCCGAGTGGCTGCGCCTGATGCAGACCTTCGGCATCTTCGCCGCCGGTTACCTGGCGCGTCCGCTGGGCGGCATTGTGATGGCGCACTTCGGCGACCTGCTGGGTCGCAAGAAGATGTTCACCCTGAGTATTTTCATGATGGCGGTGCCGACCCTGATCATGGGTTTGCTGCCGACGTACGCGCAAATCGGCATGTGGGCGCCAATCCTGTTGCTGCTGATGCGCGTGATTCAGGGCGCAGCGATTGGCGGTGAAGTGCCCGGCGCGTGGGTCTTCGTTTCCGAACACGTGCCACAACGGCATATCGGCTACGCCTGCGGCACCCTGACGAGCGGTCTGACGGCGGGGATCCTTTTGGGGTCGCTGGTCGCCACCGCGATCAACAGCATTTACACCCCGGTGGAAGTGTCGGATTACGCCTGGCGGATCCCGTTCCTGCTCGGTGGCGTGTTTGGCCTGTTCTCGGTTTACCTGCGCCGCTGGCTGCACGAAACCCCTGTTTTCGCTGAGCTGCAACTGCGCAAGGCCCTGGCCGAGGAAGTGCCGCTGCGTGCGGTATTGCGCGACCATCGCGGCGCGATCGCGATTTCCATGCTGCTGACCTGGTTGCTGTCCGCCGCCATCGTGGTGTTGATTTTGATGACCCCGACGGTGTTGCAGACGGTCCACCACTTCTCGCCCACCACCGCCCTGCAGTCCAACAGCGTGGCGATCGTGTTCCTGAGCATTGGTTGCATCATTGCCGGCGCCCTCGCGGATCGTTTCGGCGCGGGCCGAGTGTTCGTGTTCGGCTGTGCCGCCTTGCTGGCCAGCTCCTGGACCTTCTACCACAGTCTGGCGGAGCATCCTGACTGGCTGTTCCCGATGTACGCCTTGACTGGCCTGCTGGTGGGCACCATCGGTGCAGTTCCGTATGTCATGGTCAAGGCATTCCCGCCGGTGGTGCGCTTCAGCGGCCTGTCGTTCTCTTACAACGTGGCTTACGCCATTTTCGGTGGCCTGACGCCGATGATCGTCAGCCTGCTGCTCAAGGAAAGCCCGATGGGCCCGGCGTATTACGTCGCGGTTCTGTGCGGGGTCGGAATTTTGGTGGGTGCGTATCTCTGGAAGAAGGGGCGCTGATCCCGAAATTGTCTGTAGCTGTACCGGCCCAAATCGCTAGCAGGCTAGCTCCCACATTGAAATGCATTCCAATGTGGGAGCTAGCCTGCTAGCGATTTGGGGCGCATGAATTATCCGGTAAAAACTCGAATACTGGCCTTTCATCCAATTGTCATATTTCAGCCATAGAGTGTTCACACGGCCTGCTGATACTTGGCCCCGACTAACACACCCTATCTGCTAGGAGTAAGGCATGAAACTGAAGCGTTTGATGGCGGCAATGACTTTTGTCGCTGCTGGCGTTGCGACTGCCAACGCGTTCGCCGCTGTTGACCCTGCTATCCCGAGCTACACCAAGACCACTGGTGTGTCGGGCAACCTGTCCAGCGTCGGCTCCGATACCCTGGCCAACCTCATGACCCTGTGGGCTGAGAACTACAAAAAAGAATACCCGAACGTAAACATCCAGATTCAGGCCGCTGGCTCCGCCACTGCGCCACCTGCGCTGACTGAAGGCACCTCCAACCTGGGCCCGATGAGCCGCAAGATGAAGGACACCGAACTGGCTGCCTTCGAGCAGAAGTACGGCTACAAGCCAACCGCTATCCCGGTTGCCGTGGACGCCCTGGCCGTCTTCGTTCACAAAGACAACCCGATCCAGCACCTGACCATGGAACAAGTCGACGCGATCTTCTCGTCCACTCGTCTGTGCGGTGCTAAAACCGATGTGAAAACCTGGGGTGACCTGGGTGTGACCGGCGACCTGGCCAACAAGCCGGTTCAACTGTTCGGTCGTAACTCGGTATCCGGCACCTACGGCTACTTCAAAGAAGAAGCCCTGTGCAAAGGCGACTACAAGCCAAACGTCAACGAACAACCAGGCTCGGCTTCGGTCGTGCAGTCGATCAGCTCCTCGCTGAACGGCATCGGTTACTCGGGCATCGGCTACAAGACCGCTAGCGTGAAGACTGTGGCCCTGGCCAAGAAAGGCAGCCAGGACTTCATCGAAGACACCGAAGAAAACGCCCTGAACGGCAAATACCCGCTGTCGCGTTTCCTCTACGTTTACGTCAACAAAGCCCCGAACAAGCCTCTGGCCCCGCTGGAAGCCGAGTTCGTGAAACTGGTTCTGTCCAAACAGGGCCAGGAAGTTGTAGTAAAAGACGGCTACATCCCACTGCCGGCCAAGGTTGCTGCAAAAGCACTGGCTGACCTGGGTCTGCAAGAAGGCGGCGCTGAAGTCGCAAAAAAGTAAAACCCTAGGTCCGGGTTGATCCCGGACCTGTAGGAGCAAAGCTTGCTCGCGAAAGCGGTGGTCAGTCGACATTGATACTGAATGTGACGACCCATTCGCGGGCAAGCCTCGCTCCTACAAGGCTCAGGGTTGCCATTTCCGGCAGCCCGGCCTCCCCAAATTTTTGATCCACTGCCAGTTCCCGCTGGCGGCGGATTTGTTGCGTCACTGCATTGTCATCTTTCTGTCATACAGGATCGCTAGGGTGTGCGCATGAATGATCTGGCCAATTCCACCATGACTACAAATCCCCCCAAGCGAATTGATTTCAATACGCCTGAGTTGCAACGCAAGCGCCGCATCCGCGCGCTCAAAGATCGCCTGACCCGCTGGTACGTCCTCGTTGGCGGCCTTGCCGTTCTCGGCGCGATCACGCTGATCTTCTTCTTCCTTGCCTACGTCGTCCTGCCCCTGTTCCAGGGTGCCGACCTGACCGCCAAGGAATCCATCACGCCCGCCTGGATGCAGGACGCCGGCAAGCCGCTGATGATCTCCCTGGAAGAGCAGAACCAGGTCGCCATGCGGGTTTCCGACAAAGGGCAGGCACTGTTTTTCGACATCGACAGTGGCGCCGAACTCAAGCGCGTCGATCTGCCGGTTCCGGCCGGCGCTACCGTGACCTCCATCGGCGAAGACCAACCGGGCCATCCATTGGTGGCGGTGGGCTTCTCCAATGGCCAGGCGCTGGTGTTCCGTCACACCTATAAAGTCAGCTACCCGGACGGCAAGAAGACCATCTCGCCGGCCGTCGAATATCCGTACGGCGAAACCCCGATTGCGCTGAACGAGGCGGGCGGTGCGCTGGAGCACGTCAGCCTCAACGCCACCGATTCGACCCTGATGCTGGTCGGTTCCACCGGTTCGCAACTCAATGTTCTGTCGCTGACCAGCGAAGAGAACATGATGACCGGCGAAATCACCAACGAGCAGAAACGCATCGATCTGCCGCAGATGACCGAGCCGGTGAAGAACATCTTCGTCGACCCGCGCCAACAGTGGCTGTACGTGATTAACGGTCGTGCCCAGGCCGACGTGTTCAGCCTGCGCGACAAGAGCCTCAACGGTCGCTACAAGCTGCTCGAAAACGGCGAAGCCGAGATCACCGCCAGCACCCAACTGGTGGGCGGTATCTCGCTGATCCTCGGCGACTCCAAAGGTGGCCTGGCCCAGTGGTTCATGGCTCGCGACCCGGATGGCGAACTGCGCCTGAAGCAGATCCGCACCTTCCAGATGGGCACCACGCCAATCGTTGAAATCACTGCCGAAGAGCGTCGCAAAGGCTTCATCGCCCTCGACGCATCCGGCAAGCTCGGCGTATTCCACAGCACCGCGCACCGCACCTTGCTGGTGGACCAGGTCGTGGAAGGCCAGGGCCTGTTCGGTCTGTCGCCACGGGCCAACCGCGTGATCGTGGAAGCCGGTGGCAAGATTCAACCGCTGCTGCTCGACAACCCGCACCCGGAAGTGTCGTGGAGCGCGCTGTGGAGCAAGGTCTGGTACGAGAACTACGACGAGCCTAAATACGTCTGGCAATCGACCGCCGCCAACACCGATTTCGAACCGAAGCTGAGCTTGTCTCCGCTGACCTTCGGCACCCTGAAAGCCGCGTTCTACGCCATGCTGCTGGCCGCGCCACTGGCCGTCGCTGCGGCGATCTATACCGCGTACTTCATGGCCCCGGGCATGCGCCGCAAGGTCAAGCCGGTGATCGAGCTGATGGAAGCGATGCCGACGGTGATCCTCGGTTTCTTCGCCGGTCTGTTCCTCGCACCGTATGTAGAAGGACATTTACCGGGCATCTTCAGCCTGCTGATGCTCTTGCCGATCGGCATTCTGGTGGCCGGCTTCGTCTTCAGCCGCCTGCCTGAATCGATCCGCCTGAAAGTGCCGGACGGTTGGGAAAGCGCGATTCTGATTCCGGTGATCCTGTTCGTGGGCTGGCTCTCCCTGTACATGAGCCCGTTCATGGAGAACTGGTTCTTCGGCGGCGACATGCGCATGTGGATCTCCCATGACCTGGGCATCACCTACGACCAGCGCAACGCACTGGTGGTCGGTCTGGCCATGGGCTTCGCGGTGATCCCGAACATCTACTCCATCGCCGAAGACGCCGTGTTCAGCGTGCCGCGTGGCCTGACCCTCGGTTCCCTGGCCCTCGGTGCCACGCCGTGGCAGACCATGACCCGCGTGGTAATCCTCACCGCCAGCCCGGGCATCTTCTCGGCGCTGATGATCGGCATGGGCCGTGCGGTCGGTGAAACCATGATCGTGCTGATGGCCACCGGTAACACCCCGGTCATGGAAATGAACCTGTTCGAAGGTCTGCGAACGCTGGCCGCCAACGTCGCGGTGGAAATGCCCGAATCGGAAGTCGGCGGCAGCCACTACCGCGTGCTGTTCCTCTCGGCGCTGGTGCTGCTGTTGTTCACCTTCGTCATGAACACCCTCGCAGAACTGATTCGTCAGCGTCTGCGCAAGAAATACTCGTCGCTTTAAGAAAGGTAGAAGTCTGTGAAACAGAACTCCCTGAATGGATGGTTCAAGAGCGGCGCCCCCGGCGTCTGGATCAGCGGTGGCGCGGTGTCCATCGCGGTCATCATGACCATTGGCCTGCTGGCGGTGATTGCCGTGCGCGGTCTGGGTCACTTCTGGCCGGCTGATTTGATTCACGCCAGCTACGACGTGCCGGGCCAGGCCAATCACCTGGTCATCGGCGAAGTGGTACAGAAAGAAGAAGTGCCGCGCGCGCGCCTGAAAAGCGCCGGGCTGCCGGTGCCTGACGAAGGCCCGGAGTTCATGACCCGCGAGCTGATCAAGGTCGGCAACCGTGACTTGAACGGCAACGACTTCACCTGGATCGTCGGCGAGTGGCTAACTAACCAAACCACCCCGCCTGAGCTCATGGCCATCGAGCGTCGCGAGTGGGGCAATTTCTACGGTTACCTGGTCAACGTCAAACAGGACGGCAAGGTTATTGCCGAAGGCGAAGCCGCGTGGCCTGAGTTGCAGGCCCGTGTTGCCCGCGTCAACCAGCTCGCCTCTCAGCTCAAGACCCTGGAAAAAGTCGACATCGGCGCGATCAACTCAGGCCTCGAACGCATCCGTCTGCACGGTCGCAAACTGGAACTGGCCGGCAAGCTCGATGCCACCGCGCAAGCGGACATGGAATCCGAGCGCGCCGAGCTGAACGCACGTTATCAGGACATCGAAGCACGCCTGAACGACCTGCACGCCCAGTTCAATCGCGACAGCCTGACGGCCCGCGATGCCAACGGCAAAGAGATTGAAATCGGCATCGGCAAAGTGGTTCACGCCTATCAGCCGAACGCCATGGGTACGATGACCAAGATCGGTTTCTACTTCAGCAAGGTCTGGGAATTCCTCAGCGACGACCCGCGTGAAGCGAACACCGAAGGCGGGATTTTCCCGGCCATCTTCGGCACCGTGATGATGACCCTGATCATGGCAATGATCGTGACCCCGTTCGGCGTACTGGCGGCGGTTTACCTGCGTGAATACGCCAAGCAGAACACGCTGACGCGGATTATCCGCATCGCCGTGAACAACCTGGCGGGCGTTCCGGCGATCGTTTATGGCGTGTTCGGTCTGGGCTTCTTCGTTTACGTGCTGGGCGGCTCGGTCGACCGGTTGTTCTTCCCAGAAGCGCTGCCGGCACCGACCTTCGGTACACCGGGTCTGCTCTGGGCTTCGTTGACCCTGGCGCTGCTGGCGGTGCCGGTGGTGATCGTGGCCACCGAAGAAGGTCTGGCGCGGATTCCTCGCACCGTGCGTGAAGGCTCGTTGGCCCTCGGCGCGACCAAGGCGGAAACCCTGTGGAAGATCGTGCTGCCGATGGCCAGCCCGGCAATGATGACCGGCATGATCCTCGCCGTGGCTCGCGCCGCCGGTGAAGTGGCGCCGCTGATGCTGGTGGGTGTGGTGAAACTGGCGCCGTCGCTGCCGCTGGATGGCAACTACCCGTACCTGCACCTTGACCAGAAGATCATGCACTTGGGCTTCCATATTTATGACGTCGGCTTCCAGAGCCCGAACGTCGAAGCCGCACGACCGCTGGTGTACGCCACAGCGTTGCTGCTGGTGCTGGTGATCGCGACATTGAACCTGTCGGCCGTTTATATCCGTAACCACCTGCGCGAGAAATACAAAGCGCTGGATAGCTAATTTAGCGCCGCTCCCTGTAGGAGCCAGGCTTGCCGGCGAAGGCGATTTCAAGGACGCCTTCGCGGGCAAGCCTCGCTCCTACAGGACGGCAACACCGCTGGCCCATTATGTGAGGCCAGCGGACAACCGAACCGAATTTGTCAGCACAGGGAGCTTCCCATGCAGCACGAAACACATACCCACGGCATCAACATGTCTGCCCTGGGCCGCGACAAACAGAGCCTGAGCCTTGCGCAGGAAACCGTGGCCATTGAAGTGCCGGGCCTGAGCCTGTTCTACGGCGACAAACAAGCGCTGTACGACGTCAGCATGAACATCCCGAAACAGCGCGTGACCGCCTTCATCGGCCCGTCCGGCTGCGGCAAGTCCACGCTGCTGCGCACCTTCAACCGCATGAACGACCTGGTTGACGGCTGCCGCGTAGAAGGTGAAATCAACCTCTACGGCAACAACATCTACCGCAAGGGCGAAGACGTGGCCGAGCTGCGTCGTCGTGTCGGCATGGTGTTCCAGAAGCCGAACCCGTTCCCGAAAACCATTTACGAAAACGTGGTTTACGGCCTGCGCATCCAGGGCATCAACAAAAAGCGCGTCCTCGACGAAGCCGTCGAGTGGGCGTTGAAAGGCGCGGCACTGTGGGACGAAGTCAAAGACCGTCTGCATGAATCGGCACTCGGCCTGTCCGGTGGTCAACAGCAACGTCTGGTGATCGCGCGCACCATCGCCGTGGAACCGGAAGTGCTGCTGCTCGACGAACCGTGCTCGGCACTCGACCCGATCTCGACGCTGAAAGTCGAAGAGCTGATCTACGAACTGAAATCGAAATTCACCATCGTCATCGTGACCCACAACATGCAACAGGCCGCGCGGGTTTCCGACTACACGGCGTTCATGTACATGGGCAAACTGGTGGAATTCGGCGACACCGACACCTTGTTCACCAATCCGGCGAAGAAGCAGACCGAAGACTACATCACTGGTCGCTACGGCTAGGAAGCTGTTGTTGCTCACTGAACTGACGCTGCGGTCCACCGCACCTTACCGGACGCTCCAAGGACGCCAACATGATTAGCAAAGAAGGCCTTACCCATCACATCTCCCAGCAGTTCAACGCTGAGCTCGAGGAAGTGCGCAGCCACCTCCTGGCCATGGGCGGGCTGGTCGAGAAACAGGTCAACGACGCGGTCACTGCGCTGATCGAGGCCGACTCCGGCCTGGCCCAGCAAGTGCGCGAGATCGACGACCAGATCAACCAGATGGAGCGCAACATCGACGAAGAATGCCTGCGCATTCTGGCCCGTCGTCAGCCGGCCGCGTCCGACTTGCGTCTGATCATCAGCATCTCCAAGTCGGTGATCGACCTTGAGCGCATCGGTGACGAAGCAACCAAGATCGCCCGTCGCGCCATCCAGTTGTGTGAAGAAGGCGAAGCCCCGCGCGGCTATGTCGAGGTGCGCCACATCGGCGACCAGGTGCGCAACATGGTTCGCGATGCACTGGACGCGTTTGCCCGTTTCGACGCCGACCTGGCGTTGTCGGTGGCGCAGTACGACAAGATCATCGACCGCGAATACAAGACCGCCCTGCGCGAGCTCGCCACCTACATGATGGAAGACCCACGCTCTATCTCGCGGGTCTTGAGCATCATCTGGGTGCTGCGTTCGCTGGAGCGCATCGGCGACCACGCGCGCAATATTTCCGAGCTGGTGATTTATCTGGTGCGCGGCACCGACGTGCGTCACTTGGGCCTCAAGCGCATGAAAGAAGAAGTTGAAGGCACAAGTGGTGAAACCGCTAATGTTCCGGGCAAAGTTGACGATAAGTAAGATTGCCCAAGTAAAGCGCCCGGCCTTTTGGCCGGGCGTTTTTGTTTACGGGTTTGTGAATTTGAATGCAGCACCCGCGAACGAAAAGTCCCGGCGTGACTGAAGGTTTATGGCGATGCGCCATCAGTAAAGCGGTATGCTTGCCGGGATTTTTTAAAGGGGTGATGGATGAGTAAGGTCAGTGTATTGGTCGTGGATGATGCGTCGTTCATTCGTGACCTGGTGAAGAAGTGCCTGCGCAACTACTTCCCGGGGATCCGGATCGAAGACGCGGTCAACGGCAAGAAGGCTCAGGCCTTGCTGGCGCGGGAAGCGTTCGATCTGGTCCTGTGCGACTGGGAAATGCCGGAAATGTCCGGCCTGGAACTGCTGACCTGGTGCCGCGAGCAGGACAATCTCAAGACCATGCCCTTTGTCATGGTGACCAGCCGTGGCGACAAAGAGAACGTTGTCCAGGCGATTCAGGCCGGTGTATCCGGCTACGTCAGCAAGCCGTTCACCAACGAACAACTGCTGACCAAGGTCAAGCAGGCGCTGAACAAGGTCGGCAAGCTCGACACCTTGATGAACAGCGCACCGACCAAAATGAACTCGGCGTTCGGCAATGATTCCTTGAGCGCGTTGACCGGCGGCAAGCCTGCCATGGCCAGCGTTGCACCTGCTGCTGCACCGATTGCCCGACCTGCCGCCGCTGCACCAGCGCCAGCACCCGCGGCGGCTGCCCCGTCCCGTGGCCTGCTCAACAGCCCGCCGGTAAAAGCACCGGCGGCGTCTGCAGCACCTACCGGTGGTCGTGGCCAAGGCCAATTGCGCCTGCCCAATGGCATTCAGCAATGCGTGATCAAGGCGTTGAGCCTCAAGGAAGCGCTGCTGGTGGTCAAACGCAGCGAAGCCCTGCCGCAAGTGCTCGACAGCGCCGTGCTCGATCTGGAGCAGGGCGACAACGCTGAAGTCGCCCGCCTGAACGGTTACCTGCACGCCATCGTCGCCCACGAGCAGAAACCCGACAGCGAATGGCTGCAACTGACGTTCCGCTTTGTCGACCAGGATGCGCAGAAACTGGATTACATCTCCCGTTTGATAGCACGTGGTACGGCGCAGAAGCATTTCGTTCCAGGCGCATAACCTTCGTCGCCTGACAGTCCGCCATCGCGGGCAAGCCTCGCTCCTACAGTACGGTGTGAACCTGTAGGAGCGAGGCTTGCCCGCGAAGGGGTCATCAGATTCACCACACATCCCCCCGACCTGCCCATTTTGAAACATCTGCCGACTACCCGGGTCCATTGCAGCTGCTAGGCTCATCCCCAGGCCTTACTCGACAGAATCCTGCCCATGCTCGCGCGCCTGCTGTTTTGCTGTGGTCTGTTCATGGCGTCCTCTACGGCCATGGCCATGACCATCTACAAATCCACCGATGCCAATGGCGTGGTCTCCTACAGCGACCGCCCCACGAAAGGCGCCAAGGTGTTCACTTTTCGTGATCGCATGGTCGAGCACCTTGAGCGTCAGGTGTACCTCGTCATCACCAAGAAAAAAGGCGTGGACAGTGTGTACGTGCGCAACGACCTGTACGCGCCGGTACAGATCGAGTTGAGTTTCGCCGGGCTGCAGAACGTCAGCGGTGCGCCGAGCCGACCGATTCGCCGGGTCATGCCGGCGCGCAGCAGCATTCGTCTGGCGCTGCTCACGGCGACGCGGGCCGAAAGGCCGCTCGCGTACACCCCCAGATTTGAATACTTCCTGGGTGATCCCTCAGGCGCCGCCATGGCCTATCGATACCCGTTCCCCTGGCGCGGTGGGCCGTTTCGGCTGAGTCAGGGCGCCAATGGCCAATACAGCCACTTCGGCCCCAAGAATCGCTACGCCATGGATATCGCGATGCCTGAGGGCACGCCGATCATTGCTGCGCGGGGCGGGGTGGTGGTGAAAACCGAGAACGCCCAGACCGGGCGCGGCAACGATCCGTCAGGCAATTTCGTGCGGGTGCTGCACGATGACGGGACGATGGGCGTGTACTTGCACCTCAAGCGAGGTTCGGTGAGTGTTCGCGAGGGGCAGCGGGTGTCGGTGGGCAGTCCGCTGGCGCTGTCGGGCAACACCGGCAACAGCAGCGGGCCGCACCTGCATTTTGTGGTACAGCGCAATACCGGGATGGGGCTGGTGTCGATTCCGTACCAGTTCAATCAACCGGTGGGGGCATTGCCCAACTTTGCGTTGGGCAAACAATGATGTGTTGCCTGGGCTGACGCCTTCGCGGGCAAGCCTCGCTCCTACAGACTCAGCGAAATCCTGTAGGAGCGAGGCTTGCCCGCGAAGGGATCGACATGGTTCCGGATCAGCCGATCAATCCAGCATCAACACCTTGGCCAAAATAATCTTCGGCCCTTTCATCTTCTTGATGATGATCCGCAAACCTTCAACTTCCAGCACTTCTTCCTCTTCCGGCACCCGTTTCAGGGATTCATACACCAGCCCGGCGAGGGTTTCGGCTTCGACGTGGTCCAGATCGATGCCCAGCAGGCGCTCGACCTTGAACAGTGGCGTATCGCCGCGAACCAGCAACTTGCCCGGCTGGTACGCGAGGATCCCGCGCTCGGCCTTGCGGTGTTCGTCCTGAATGTCGCCGACCAGCACTTCCAGCACGTCTTCCATGGTCAGGTAGCCGATGACGTTGCCATCGGCCTCTTCGACCAGTGCGAAGTGCGAGCCGCCTTTGCGGAACTGTTCCAGCAACTGCGACAGCGGCATGTGGCGCGACACGCGTTCCAGCGGTCGGGTCAGCTCAGCCAGGTTGAACGACTCGGGAATGTGGTCCAGCGCGGCCAGTTCCAGCAGCAGGTCCTTGATGTGCAGCAGGCCGACGAACTCCTGGCGATCGCTGTCGTACACCGGATAACGGCTGAACTTGTGGCGACGGAACATCGCCAGGATTTCCTTGAGCGGCGCGTTGAACTCCAGCGTCACCAGGTCTTCGCGGGAGTTGGCCCAGTCGACCACTTCCAGCTCGCCCATTTCCACCGCCGAGGCCAATACACGCATGCCTTGGTCGCTCGGGTCCTGGCCACGGCTGGAGTGCAGGATCAGTTTCAGTTCTTCACGGCTGTAATGGTGCTCGTGATGGGGGCCGGGTTCACCCTGGCCAGCGATGCGCAGGATGGTGTTGGCGCTGGCGTTGAGCAGGTAAATCGCCGGGTACATCGCCCAATAGAACAGGTACAGCGGCACGGCGGTCCACAGCGACAGCAATTCGGGTTTGCGGATGGCCCAGGATTTCGGCGCCAGTTCACCCACCACGATGTGCAGGTACGAGATGACAAAGAACGCGGCGAAGAACGACACGGCCTTGATCACTTCGGCCGACTGCACGCCGACGGCTTCCAGCAGCGGCTCGAGGATGTGTGCGAACGCCGGTTCACCGACCCAACCAAGGCCGAGGGAGGCGAGGGTGATACCCAATTGGCAGGCCGACAGGTAGGCATCGAGCTGACTGTGAACGGTGCGCAGGATGTGCCCGCGCCAGCCGTTTTTATCAGCGATGGCCTCGACCCGGGTCGAGCGCAGTTTGACCATGGCAAATTCCGCCGCAACGAAAAATCCGTTGAGCAACACCAGGATCAGAGCAAAAAGAATCATGCCGAAGTCGGCAAAGAGTGTTGCGAGGGTCAAGCCAGGGGAAGGGTCCATGATGGAGTTTTGCGGGTTCCGTGTATTCGAAAAGGGGGTCAATGCGGTGCCTGAAGGGCAGGCACAAGTCAGCCAATGTAGCGGCTGACCGGGTGCTTGCCTAGTGGCGAATGCTGGCCGGTATCAGTCGGCCGTGCTGATGACCCGGGATTTGGTGACCTGGGCGGGCGCGAAATGGCAGGTAAACGTACTGCCGTGGCCCGGCACGCTGCTGATTTCCATCCGTGCGCGGTGGCGCAGCAGCACATGTTTGACGATTGCCAGCCCAAGCCCGGTGCCGCCGGTGTTGGAGTTGCGGCTGGAATCGACGCGGTAGAACCGTTCGGTCAGGCGCGGCAGGTGTTTGCTGTCAATGCCGATCCCGGAATCCTGCACGCTCAGGTGCGCGCCTTGCTCGTCAGCCCACCAGCGAATGCGGATATTGCCTTCGGCCGGGGTGTATTTCACCGCGTTGAACACCAGGTTGGAAAACGCACTGCGCAATTCGGCTTCGCTGCCCTTGAGCAGAATCGTCGGATCGGCTTCCAGGGTGATGCGCTGGTTTTTCTGCCCGGACAGTTGCTGAGCGTCGCCCTTGATCGATTGCAGCAAGCCATCGATGGCCACGGGCTGGTTGTCCGACGGGTAATCGGTGGCTTCCAGCTTGGCCAGCAGCAGCAAGTCGTTGAGCAACGTCTGCATGCGCCCGCCTTGCTGCTGCATTTGCTGCAGGGCACGGGTCCAGCGCGGGTTCACGTCATCGACGTTGTCGAGCAGGGTTTCCAGATACCCGCAGATCACCGTCAGCGGCGTGCGCAGTTCGTGGGAAACGTTGGCGATAAAGTCTTTGCGCATCTGTTCCAGCTGATGGATGCGTGTCACGTCGCGCACCAGCATCAAGTGTTCGTTGTTGCCGTAACGGGTGATGTACAGCTGAATGCGCAGTCGATCGTTGATCGGCGAGGGGATTTCCAGCGGTTCGGCGTAGCTGTCCTGCTCGAAGTATTCCTTGAAGCGCGGATGGCGCACCAGGTTGGTCACTGGCTGGCCACTGTCCTGCGGCGTCTTGAGACCGAGCAGGGTTTCCGCGGCGCGGTTCCACCATTCGAGGTTGCCGTCGGTGTCGAGCATGATCACCGCGTCTTTCAACGCGGCGGTGGATTCCTGGACCCGGTCGATCACCGCTTGCAGGCGTCCGCGCACGCGTTGGTCGCGGCGTTGCAGGTGATAGATGCTGTCGAACACTTCGCCCCACAGGCCGTAGCCATCGGGCGGCGCTTCATCGGGTTTGTGCAGGCGCAGCCACTCGTGCAGACGCAGCAATTGCTTGAGGGTCCAGGCCAGGTAAAGGCCCAGGCCCGCAGCGAGGCTCCAGCCGTAGTAGCCGGTAATCAGGCCGATCACCAGGCAGGCGGTGACCAGTAGCAGCATGTGGCGAATCAGGGTGCCATGCCAGTTTTGGTTCACTTGAACGCGCGTCCTTGTCAGCTTGTCGGGCGGTAAAGGGCTGAATCAGGCTTTGGTGGAAAACCGGTAGCCGGTGCCGCGCACGGTTTGTACCAGATTTTCGTAGGCGTCACCGAGGGCTTTGCGCAGGCGACGGATGTGCACGTCGACGGTGCGTTCCTCTACATACACATTGCCGCCCCAGACCTGATCCAGCAACTGACCACGGGTGTAGGCGCGTTCCTGGTGGGTCATGAAGAATTGCAGCAAGCGGTATTCGGTCGGGCCCATCTCGGCGGGTTTGCCGTCGATGGTCACGCGGTGGCTGATCGGGTCCAGCAGCAGGCCGCCGACTTCAATCGGCGCTTCGCCATCGGTTGGGCCGGCGCGGCGCAGCACGGCTTTGAGGCGCGCAACCAGCTCACGAGGGGAAAACGGTTTGGTGATGTAGTCGTCGGCGCCGACTTCCAGGCCCTGGATCTTGTTGTCCTCTTCGCCCTTGGCGGTGAGCATGATGATCGGGATGTCCCCGGTCAGCTCATCGCGCTTGAGGCGGCGGGCCAGTTCGATACCGGAGGTGCCGGGCAGCATCCAGTCGAGCAGGATCAGGTCCGGTTTGCGGTCGACGATGATCGCGTGGGCCTGTTGCGAGTTTTCGGCCTCCAGGCAGTCATAGCCGGCCATTTCCAACGCAACGGCGATCATTTCGCGAATGGGCGCTTCGTCGTCGACGATCAGAATGCTCCTGCCAACCATGCCTTTAATCCTCTTGTCATTTAACTGTCTTGCGCCGCATTAGATAACGGAATTATTGCAGTCGTGTGACAGTATTTTAGTCGCCCGGCGATTGTCGCGAACCTGAACTAAGCTCTAAGTCCGAATCCTGACAACCACAAAAGGAAGGTTTCCATGAAGAAATACTCGCATTCCTTCAAGGCTTTGATGCTGACCGCAGCCCTGGCGTTGCCGGCAATGGCCTTCGCGGCTGAGCCTGTGATGATGAAAGACGGTGTGATGGCGGACCACAAGGGCATGACCCTGTACACGTTCGACAAGGACACCACCGCTGGCAAGTCGGTGTGCACTGGTGAATGTGCAGAGTACTGGCCACCGTTCAAGGCGGAAGCGGGCGCCAAGGCCGAAGGTGACTGGACAATCGTCACGCGTGACGATGGCACGATGCAGTGGGCCTACAAGGGCAAACCGCTGTACTACTTCAAGAAGGACGCGAAACCGGGTGACAAAACGGGCGACAAAGTGAAGGACGTCTGGCACGTGCTCCAAGGGCCGAAGATGTAAGGCCGATCCGAAATGGCGGCCTCGTTTCCGTAGGAGCGAGGCTTGCCCGCGAAGGCGTCAGCCGCCTCACCGCATCGCGTAATCCAAAACAATCCCCACAAAAATCGCCAACCCCGCCCAATGGTTGTGCAAGAACGCCTTGAAACACCGCATCCGGTCCTTGTCACGGGTGTACCAGAACTCCCACGCAAAACAGCCCGCCGCCGCCAGCAGTCCCAGGTGAAACCAGCCACCCAGCTCGAATTTCGACCCGGCCAGCAGCAGGCAACCCAACGCCAACCCTTGCAAGGTCAGGATGATCACCCGGTCCGCCTCGCCAAACAGAATCGCCGTGGATTTCACACCGATCTTCAAGTCGTCGTCGCGATCAGTCATCGCGTAATAGGTGTCATAACCCACCGTCCACAGCAGGTTGGCGATCCACAGCAACCACGCCGCCGCCGGCAGTTCGCCGGTTTCGGCAGTGAACGCCATCGGCATCCCCCAGGAAAACGCCGCGCCCAGCACCACTTGCGGGTAATAGGTGTAGCGCTTCATGAACGGGTAAGTGAAGGCCAGCGCCAAACCGCCGAACGACAACCACACCGTTGGCGCATTGGTGCACAACACCAGCAGGAAACTCACGCCCATCAGCAATGCAAAGAACACCAGCGCCTCTTTGGAGCTGATCTTTCCGCTCGGCAGCGGACGCTGTTCGGTGCGTTTCACATGGCCATCGACCTTGCGGTCCGCCCAGTCGTTGATTACGCAACCGCCGGCGCGGGTCAGCACCACGCCGAGCACGAAGATCACCACGTTGGCCAGCGACGGCGAACCTTTGCCGGCAATCCACAACGCCCACAGCGTCGGCCACAGCAGCAGGTAAATGCCGATGGGTTTGTCCATGCGCGTCAGCTGAATGAAATCCCAGGCCCGAGGGTTCAAGCGGTTCAGGGACTTGAGCAGGCTCTGGTACATCAGCAGTTCTCCGGATGGGCGCGGGTGGCGTGCCACAAGGTCGGCAGGAAAATCTCGGCCACCAGCACGCTCAAGGCGCCACGGTCGAAGCGCGAGCGACGGCCCCACAACTCAGGTGCCCGGCACTCCACCGGCAGCCACTCCTGAGGATAGTGACAAACCTCGATGGCGCGACGCTGAAACGCCTGATCGCAAAACAGCAACTCGCCCAGCGAGCGACTGCCCAACTCGTCCATGTGCAACCCGTCGCCCTGCAACGCGCTGCGTGCCGCCACGCTGCGGGCGAACACCCAAGCTTCACCGTGACCGCGCAGATACACCTCGCGCACCCAGCCTTCACTGTCTTCGGCCAGGTCCAGTGCCGCGCATTCGTCCGCGCGCAGCGGTTGCCAGCCTTCGAAAAGCGGCGTGACGCTGAAGCGGTCATTCGACAGACGGGTCAGCCGTCGGGTCAGCGAACCTTCGTCGAACAACCAGTCGAGGGTAGACGTGTCGGGGAGCGGCGAAAGTCGACTTTGGGGAAGCCAGAAAGGAGGTTTTGAGTGCGGCACAGTGAGTCATTATTGGCAGCAAATGAGGCGGCGAGCTTACCATGTCGGTCGGTGATTTTGATTGATCCGGCGCCCCATTGCGTCGAACAGGCTTGCATCTGCCGGGCCCGATCAGTACAAAACGCCCTGAGCCGGACGGCAGCGCTGCAACCATCGACCGTTCGCGCCGGCAATAAGCCTGAATCCTGAGGATGTACCTGAATGAAAAAGTGGCAATGTGTGGTCTGCGGCCTGATCTACAACGAAGCCGACGGCTGGCCGGATGACGGCATTGCGCCGGGCACCCTGTGGCAAGACGTGCCGGAAGACTGGCTGTGCCCGGACTGCGGCGTCGGCAAGATGGATTTCGAAATGATCGAAATCAACTAAGACATTTAGAGGAGTAAGGAATGAACGCACCTGTCGTGATCGTCGGCACCGGGCTGGCTGGCTACAACCTCGCCCGGGAGTTTCGCAAACTCGATAGCGAAACCCCGCTGCTGCTGATTACCGCCGATGACGGGCGCTCCTACTCCAAGCCGATGCTCTCCACGGGCTTCGGCAAGAACAAAGACGCCGACGGCCTGAGCATGGCCGAACCCGGCGCCATGGCCGAACAGCTGAAGGCTGAAGTGCGCACCCACACGCGTATCAGCGGCATCGACCCGGGCCACAAGCGCCTGTGGATCGGCGAAGAATCAGTGATCTACCGCGACCTGATCCTGGCCTGGGGCGCCGAAACCGTGCGCGTGCCAATCGAAGGTGATGCGGCGGACGCCGTGTTCCCGATCAACGACCTCGAAGATTACGCGCGCTTTCGTGCGGCAGCGGCCGGCAAACGTCGGGTGCTGTTGCTCGGTGCCGGCCTGATCGGCTGTGAATTCGCCAACGACCTGATCCTTGGCGGTTACGAGGTGCAACTGGTTGCACCGTGCGAACAGGTCATGCCGACCTTGCTGCACCCGGCGGCAGCCGCTGCGGTCCAGGCGGGGCTGGAAAGCCTCGGCGCACGTTTCCACCTCGGGCCGGTGCTCAACCGCTTGCAGCGTGTTGAAGAGGGTTTGGAAGCGCATCTATCGGACGGTCAGGTGATCCCGTGCGACGTGGTGGTCTCCGCCATCGGCCTGCGTCCGCGCATCGACCTGGCGGCCGCCGCCGGTGTGCAGGTCAATCGCGGCGTGGTGGTCGATCGCCACCTGAAAACTTCTCACGCCAACATCTACGCCCTGGGCGACTGCGCCGAAGTCGACGGGCTGAATTTGCTGTACGTGATGCCCCTCATGAGCTGTGCGAGAGCGCTGGCACAAACCCTCGCCGGCAACCCGACAGCCGTGAGCTACGGCGCGATGCCGATCACCGTCAAAACGCCGGTTTGCCCGTTGGTGGTTTCGCCGCCGCCACGGGGTTTGGAGGGTGTCTGGACCGTCGAAGGGCAGGGCGCTGACATCAAGGTTTTATGCCGCGATGCCGCCGGAAAACTGCTCGGTTATGCCCTGACAGGCGCGGCGGTGATGGAAAAACTCGCACTGAACAAAGAACTTCCGCCGCTGCTGGCGTAAATACCGGTCGTTCTGTCGGAATCACCCCGCTTTTGCCCCCACAAACGTCGCGCCGAGACTGGCGCGGCTCTTCCGTGCGTGCCATTCTCACTCCCGTCTGCCGCAGAGTAGAGCACCTGCGGCGCTTTGGGCGCTGTTCCAACGAGAACAGCACGGACATAACAACAAAAAACCGTCAAAGGGGCTTCACTAATGCGTAAACCAGAACTCGCCGCCGCCATCGCGGAAAAAGCAGATCTCACCAAAGAACAGGCCAACCGCGTTCTCAACGCCGTTCTCGAAGAAATCACCGGCGCCCTGCACCGCAAGGACAGCGTGACGCTGGTCGGCTTCGGCACCTTCCTGCAACGCCATCGCGGCGCCCGCACCGGCAAAAACCCGCAAACCGGTGAGCCCGTTAAAATCAAGGCCAGCAACACCGTTGCGTTCAAGCCAGGCAAATCGTTGAAAGACAGCGTTAATCCGTAACACGCACCGACGCCCGCATAGCGGGTGAGCGGAACAAAAAATGGGCACGCCAACCAGGTTGGGTGCCCATTTTTTATGGCCACGAGTTTCATGCCGGGCGCCCACGGATGAGACAACACAAAACCCTTGTAGGAGCCGGCTTGCTGGCGATAGCGGTGGATCAATCAACATCAATGTTGCCTGACACGCCGTCATCGCCAGCAAGCTGGCTCCTACAGTCCTATGTACCAGCGAATTCCCCACTCCCCCCGCAGCAATTCAGTGACAAGGGCCTCCCCATCTTTTGAGCTGACAACACTCACTGTAGGAGCCGGCTTGCCGGCGATAGCGCCCGATCAATCAACATCAATGTCGCCTGACACACCGCCATCGCCAGCAAGCCGGCTCCTACAGGTTTACGTGCGTAGCGAATCAGCCGGTTCGACTTTGTTGCCTGGCGAAAATCGCCGCCATTTCCGGATCATCGAGGTGATCCAGCGCTCGCTCCACCAACAAGTGCACCCCGTCGGCCATACGGCTGAGCGCCAGGGCTACGGAGCGGCGTGAGCCGTCCACATCGTCGGCAAGGTCGGCGGCGATGGCGCTGATGGACAGCAAGTCCTCCGAGGCGTTGGCGAGGAGGGCTTCGGTGTTGATGCCGGGGCAGACGCTGAAGAGCTGGCCGTTGCGTTTCGGTGGTTTTGGTTCGGTTGGCGGGAAGTGATGGTCGAGGGCGCGTTCGGCGGCTTCGTTGAGTTTGTTTGAGTCGGGGCTTTCGTATGGGGAAACCGGATCGATTTCCGGTGGGTTTGGTGTGACCTTGAACATGGTTACTTTCCTTTAGTAGGGCCGTGACCATTTCGCGACTAAACGAAAAGGAGGCGGCTGTGCGCAAGTTAGTCGACCGGTAAAGTCACCAAAAACCCGGCGCGCCCAAGGGCGCCATGCGCACAGCCACCATCAAGTGCAGGCAAACACCTGACTGGATGACACTTGTGCAACCGTAGATGACTAGCCGGGCGACTAAACCCGATCACTGATGAGCAGTGACACGAACCAAGTTACCGACCGCCCCCAAGGCGCACAAGCCGGCGGATTCTGGCGTAGCCGTAGGCAACGACGCAAGGTGTTGTAGCTCTCAGGAAGTAACTTACAAGGCTTTTAAACAAGCTCGGTCAAGTGGTGTTTAAGTGGCAGCGACACTGCCACTTTTTTTCTTTCGGGCAAGCGCTACACAATCGAATCAATATCCAAATGGAAGGGTTTGCCCACCGCATGCCCGCCCGTAATTGCCGCAATAGCCGCGCCATTGTCTTCCGGGGGTGACGGAATCATCGCCAGTGGATCGTGGGCAGTATTTTTCGGATGGGCTCTCCAACGTAGCAGGATTTCTTGCACCCACTCGGGCTGGTCGGCATGGCTGCCATAAACATCGGCCACGGTAACTGTGTGCTTGTGCGGCGCTTCCAGGCGAGCTTGGGTCATCCGGAGATTTTCGACTTCTTTTTCAAGATCCCTGATGTCTTGGGCATCTCGCTGAGGATTGGCATAAGCGCGAGACTGCCTTTCGATTTTCGTGCTCAATGCTTTCAGTTGCCCTCTGACGTTTTCCAGATTGGCGTTGACCCGTTCGAATTCCGTCAACGTCACCCGCGAACGTCTTTTTACCTGCGCTTCCTGCCAGCGGCGCAGGGTGGCCCAGCAGCCGGGAATGTAGCTGCCAACCATCGAGTGATGGCCGCCGTCTATTATCTGCCGCAGGAATGAACCACGCTTGGGCAAGCCATTGGTCTGTCGCAGCGCCTCGGCGTAGCCATGGTCGTTGATCGTACTGCAACCCGGTTCCCAGAGAATGGAGGATTTACGTCCATCGCCGAAGTCCACCGGCATGAAGTGACGTAATTTGCCGTGATGCCCATAGGGGTCACCCGTAAAGTTGATGATCCCGCCGATGAAGAAAGCCAAACCACCGACCGGGTGGAAGGCAAGTACCGCTCCATGGGTGGCATACACCGGAACGCGGTTGGACGGCGTGTTCATCCAGGTGGAAGGAACGCTCGGTACGGGGTCGTTGTGGAAGACGACGCGGTGGTGATGCAGCGGTTGTGCAGCCTCGATAAAGGTAGAGTCGGCGGCGCGGGGGGCGCCGTAGGTGTAAAGCACGATGTCTGGCGAGTATTGGGTGTCGCGTCGCAACATCTCCGCCAGTATCAGCGCCACTGCACCACCAAGACTGTGCCCGCAAATTACCAGCTTTTGTCCGCTGTAGAATTTTTCCAAATACTTCACGACAAACTTGTAGGCCACTTTCGCGGCCCGATAAAAACCGTTGTGCACCTTGCCATCCCCTTCCTCGAAGGGTACTTGGTGAGCATCCGCATCAAGCCAGGCGTCGGGCAACTTCTCACTGGTTCCCCGGACAGTGATCAATATCAACTCGTCGTGATGGCTGATAAAGGCCTGAGTGTCCGAGCTTTCCGCTAGTTTGCGATCATCGAGGAAGTGCAGCTTCGCCGGGTGTTCCTGCTCCTCACCCAACTCAGGGTCGTTGACCTCTGGATACAACTGCGGATCGAACGGCACCACTTCCAGACGTTTGGAGTAAGGCACCTCTTCATACATGGGGTAGAACTTCGCAGTCTGTGTGTCATCGACTTGCCATAGCTCATCAAATTGCGGCAAGGCATGACCGAACCAGTTGCCGCTGCTGGGCCGTAATGGAAATGACACGCTGTCGGTGGTTACGGGCTGGGTGTTCGGCTCTTGACCAAATTCGGTGTAACTCAACGTCGACATCAGTGCCAGTTGATAGAGGTTGAGTGCGCAAAACTCGTTGCCTGTCGACAACATCGGTCGCAGCGCTCTCATCGGGCGCACTTCCAACACATGATGTTTGTTCGGCAGTAAGGCAATGCCTTTTGGCTTGGGCGGCGGCGGGGCAAACCCCAGCTCGAACATGCCCATGTCTGCCGGGGTCATGACAGCGCCCATTCCTCCATCCGTGGCACCTTTATTCTGAAGCGTGAATGATCTGGTTTTTGCGGGCTGGCGGAACAGCGTGTGTAACACCGTGTTGGGTGGGGCGCTGCGCGAGGCCAAGGGGGGCAAATGCGCAACGTGCTTGACCAGTTCGCTCACTTCAACCTGGTAATAGGCTTCGGGATCAGCGAGGTCTTTTGCTGGATTTGCGAGAGTGCGTACGCCTGACTTGTCGAAAAAGTGGGTTTTTTCGGCGCGTACTTGTAGTTCTGTGATGGGGAGTGGGTAGTTCGGTCTTTCACGTAAAAACGAGTATGTTTTTTCACTCCCTTGATATGGCTGATTCAGCTTGAGCAATACCGGGCCACAGAAGTGGTTGTCTACCTTTCCAGCCCCGGTTGCATCGAGCTTTCCGGTGTAAACAGCATCCTCGTAATCAGTAACCTCGTAGGGCAAACCGGCATAAGGCTTGCCATCACCGAACTCGTCCACTAATTGAAAGCTCGTCGAATGACCTCGCAGTGGGCAAGCGTGGATATTGCCCCCCATAAATGGCACATCACTTACCGCTAAAGATTCAATGCTCATGGGGTTTGTTCCTTGTTTCCGTGCATCCCGGGTAAATGGTGCAAGTCCGTTCATCCACCAACTTGAAGGTGCTGAAATCCTCGTGATTGCCGAAGCAAAACGCGTATTGGTCTTCGAAGTTGTCGCCCATGCAGCGTTTCCATCCACCGGGCACTTTTACCCAAGTATCACCAATCGCAGGTAGTTCTTCCTCGGCCAACTTGATCTTCAGCCTCACGGTTTTGCCAGGTAGCTGGTTTAGGGTGTAAGCCGTGAAAGGGCGACCTCGGGCGACATTTCCCTGTTCATCCATTCTTTTGCAAGTAAGCAGTTTTATCAGGTAGCGCTTGGGGCCGACTGTGCGAAAAGCCCACTGGCACTCACCAAAGAACTCACCTACGCCGTCAGTGTTGAAAGTGCCCATTTGTCGCTCTAACAACTCTGGGCGCACAGCAATAACGGCATCGTCATAGCTCCGGTTGCCCCGTCCAGGGCCAAAGATGCCCATGACCTCGACCTCCACACGGTTCAACGCCAGCGGACAGCCGCTCACGGTTCTGTAAAGCGGGATCTCGGAAGTCGCTTCGTATTCCATGTAGACCTTGTTGAAACCGAGCTGAGTACCTTTCCCGCCCGGCACGGTGCACGTCTGCCCTTGGGCGGGCACGTAGTTGGCCGTCAGTTCGTACTTGAAGTCAGGCGGGAAATCGGGGACGAAGGTAAATGTCTCTCGCTTTCCAACAGCAGTACAACCCAAAGTAAGGGAAAGAGCAGCGGAGAGGGTTAAGCTTTGAATAACCCGTTTCACGTGCAAAGCAGCTCCACAGCACCCCAGCGCTTTTTGATGCTTCATAGGTTTTCATCCTTGTTTTCCGTGCAGCCAAAGTAAAAAGGGGGAAGTGTTGCGATCAGCCGGTATGTAGAAGGTCAGTTCCCTTCTGCGCTTACCTTTGATTACCCGGGGAATTTTCCACACAAAGCGTTCCCTTTGTAGCTATGAACTAAAGGTCCTAGAAACATAAGAGGGCCGCAGGCATAAAAATCAGAGTTGAATTTTTGGTCTTTGTACACCTTGCATACAGGCAGCATTAATGGGATTGGTAAAATTAGAGCCCATAGCGTAATCCCACACCACTCACGGGTTGTTTTGTCTCCGCTTCGTGTATAAGGATCAGGTGTTTTTAGGGTGTAACCAATGCAGCCAGTTAAAGAGGTCGTAATCAAAATTACGATAATTCTGTTTGCTGCTAATTTAATTATTTTCATATTGTCGTTTTTAAAGTTCGCATTGATTGGGTGATTTCGTACCTTTTTAAGGCGCTGACGACGCGCTTTATATGTCCGCATCTCCCTGCCAATACAGCACTTGCTGATACACCCGCTCAAAATGCGCCGCCGAGTCCTCTTCCGGCTTCGGTTGCCATGTCCTGGGCGGTAAGTACCCCGGTGCCTTCAAGCACTGAGTCAACAAAAAATGCACCTGCTCGGGTTGCTGCCAATTCCATAAATGGGCCAGTTGAATCAGGCCCCACAACCAGTCATCCACGTTCCGCTCTGCGGCGAGCCGAGCCAGGGCTTCGGTGTGCTCACGGACCAAATAGCGGCGCGTGTTATCGAACTGAACATTCGCGTAGACAATCTCCGGCGTCGGGGTTTTCAGCCACGCCGGCTCAAGGGGCAGCGGATGTTTGCCGGGGTCAGGGTTGTCCGTGACCGTCCATTGCTCGGCGTGCCAATAACAAACGCTGGCGATCGGCCCCAGATAATCGGCGTACTGCTCCGGTTGCAGATAGCTGAGGGCGCGCCCCAGTACGCGATTATCGTGGAAGCGATACAGCGCCAGATTCGGGCGCTCACCGACCACCAACCGGTCGCGCCAGTGAGCGACCAAAGCATCAAGGTCCGTGAGAGCGGCGCTTGCCAGCCAGCCCCAATGACACTCTGGCGTATCGAGCAGCGCCTGAATGACCGGATGTTTGACGGTCCCCAGCTGAAAAAGAACTGGGCCTGCTTGCGCCATTGAATTCGCCGCCGTGCCTATATACAGATTGCGGTACCGCTCGGCGCCCAGTTCCTTGGTTAACGCGTTGCGCTCGTCGAGATGACCGTCTGAGTCGAGCACCAGATAGAGTTCCCGTGCGGACCGGGATTGATCGAACAGCCATTGTTCAAGGGTATTCATGCGACTTCTCCGATGCTGCATTGGCCAGCAAGACAGGCCTCGCAAAGCGGGCAGTAGTCCGCCGCCTGCTGTCGGGCGCTGGCGACGATGGACATTGGGTTGGCGATAGCGGCATTCGCAGTGCGAGCCGGAACTTGTAGCGCCTGTAACGGCTGAATACCCGCCAGTGGCGCACCGCCCTCGACGATGGCCACGCTGCTGAAAATCCCGCCCGCGTTGATGACAATGTGGTGACCTCCCGCCGTGAGCGTCAGGCTCATGCCCGCATCGATCACTACGTTGGTGGCAGTGACATGAGCCTGTTGACCAGCCTGAATCACCAGCGAACCCGCGGACGTGGTGCTGCTGTTGCCGCTGATAGTGATCAACTCGTCACTGCCGATCACCGTGCTGCGCGCGCCTTGGGTGGTGTGTAATTCCTTGCCCCTGATCAGGCTGGTGCTGTTGTTATCCACCTGTTCGAAGCGGTCGTTGTTGATCAGGCTGTGGCTGTCGTTGAGGATCAGTTGCTCGATGTCGCGTTGTGCGCGTAGGTAGATTTTTTCCCGCCCGGCGCGGTCTTCAATCGACAATTCGTTGTAGCCGCCATTGCGCGGTGAGCTCTGGCTGCGCAGCACCGTTCTGGTTTTGTGCTCGGGCAGTGGATGCGCGACGGACATGACCTTGTTGGTCACACAACCGGTGATCAACGGTTGATCCGGATCGCCTTCCTGAAAAGTCACGACCACTTCCATCCCGACGCGCGGGATCGTCACCGCGCCAAATCCCTCGCCTGCCCAGCTAGACGCAACTCGTAGCCAGCAGCTGCTGTTTTCGCTATTGAGTTCTGCTCGATCCCAAGGCATTTCGACGCGAACCCGGCCGTATTCGTCGCAAAAAATTTCCTCTCCGGGCGGACCTGTGACACGAGCGGTCTGGCAGACCAACACAGGTTTTCGGGGGGGCAGAGGAGGGCGGTAGAGCACGTCTGACGGAATAGCGTTGAAGCTGTTGCGATAGCCTTGAGTGAAACCGTCCGTGGGTGGGGCGTCGCTGACGAATGCCTCTTCCAGAGATTGCGGTTGTTTCCCTTCGTGACGAAGGCTCATCAGCAACCACAAGCCGTTGCAGGTTGTGCGCGGGTGTTCAGTCAGGTCGAACAAGTAACCGCTACGCAGTGTCGGCTGATTGCTTGCTCCCTCGACCAACTGATAGTCGCTGCGGTGTCGCTCCAGTGCTTGGCGGACGAGTTGTTTGCCATGTTTCTCAGACTTCATTGGCAGCGGATAGCGGTAGTCTTCAAGCTCGGGGGTGAATTCGGCGGTGAAGCGACTTTCCAGCAACAGGCTCGGGCGTTTCAGGTCATAGTCGCGGCGTGTGACCGTGCTGGTGCGGGTGCTGAAACCCATGGCAAACCGGTGGACGACCGGATGCTCGGCGACCATGCCGGCGCCTTGCCGATAGGGGGTTGCGCCGAGAGTCGGTAAAAAGACCTGGTCGTCGGTGAACACCAGCAAATGACTTTCAGGCGAATGCTGGTGATGCCATGCAATACCGTCTTCAGCGCACAGACGCTGGACGAATTCGAAGTCACTTTCCCCATATTGGGTGCAAAACTCGCGCTTGACGCTGGTGCTGACATGGAAGGTAAACACATCCGTCTGCATGCCATGTTTTTGGAGAACCTGAGTGATGATTTGTGGCACGGTCAGATTCTGGAAAATCCGTTGGTTGTGGCTGAACTTTAAGTAGTAGAGGCTGGGGACCAGTGTCAGCTGATAGCGGGTCAGGCGCTTTCCGGATTCGCCCGCAACCACATTTTCGATATGGCCATGAATGCCCTCGCCGTTGAGGCCGAATTGGAGAAATGCGGGTTGGTTGAGCAAGCTTTCCAGATCGAAATCCGGATGCTCGCTGACCAGGTCAACCTGAATCGAATACAAGGCGCTGATGGTTTCCGTGCCTTCGAAGGCCAGCACTTTGAAGTCGTTGTGAACCGTCGGGATCAGGAGGGTGAAGTGGGCAACGTTGGCCGGTGCAAGCATGCGCTTATCCTTTTGCTACGTAGTCGCTCGTCCTTAAGCTGAAAGAAAAATCGGCGAAACCGAGCCATACGTGCCCGGATTAAGTCGCCAAAATGCCGGGCACGCTAACAAGGCATGCAAAGTATTGATGTAGGAAGGATCTTGAAGAGTGGTGTGATATTTCCCAGATACCCGAAGTTCCATTTTGGAACTTTGTTTTAAATTCAAAGTGGCCATCATAGTGATGGCACTTTTCTTATCGGCAGTTGTCACTCGTCGCTTTATTCATCGATGCCGTAACATTTCGGAATGCTCCTACATTTATATTTTTTAGTTTTTGGCATGCTGCGCGCCTGCCAAAGGGAGCAATCGGCAATGAATATGCGATTAATTCAGGTGAAAGAAGCGGAGGCCTCTACCTCAACGGTTTCAGGGCGTTGGGTCGAGCGCTGAATTATTAAACTGACATCAGGGATCCCCTTGCTACATATAGGGAGATCTCCTACGAGAGATAAACGCGCTTCGTCTTATTGTTTAATCGGGTGCTTGCTAGTGGCCATCATCGTGAGTACGATGCGCCCACTTTGAAAGAGCACGATCTCAATTGGATGAGACATTTCGCAGCTCTTTGATTCTGTCTCACGCCGTTGGAACTCCAATGAGCGTATGACCGTAATCCAAACTAAAGGCCATGGATGTCCTACTCAAGCAAACTTTCTGCTCATTACCTCGATCTCGCAAAAGCCTCTGTTTCCAAAGAGAATTTCGCGGGCGAGGATGTTCGCTTTTCGAGCGAATATGAGTCACTGGAAAGCGAGCTGGCCAAAGCCTCGTCCATGCACGAAAGCGGTCAGATCGACTGGCTGAAAATCCGTGAAAACAGCGAAAACCTGCTGCGCACCCAGTCCAAGGATTTGCGCGTCGGCGCCTGGCTGACCTGGGCCCTGTACCAGCGCGAATCCTTCCAAGGCCTGCTCGCCGGCCTCGGTTTGCTGCACTACCTGTGCGAAAGCCACTGGGCCGAAGTCCACCCGAACAAGGCACGTACGCGCTCCGCTGCGATCAGTTGGCTGGTGCCGCGTCTTGAGCAGGTGCTGACCGAAAACGTCGCGATCAAAGAGCAGTTGCCGATGTTCCGCCGTCTGGTGGAACACCTGGAAGGCCTCGACGCCGCGTGCACCGAGCACCTGGGTGACGACGCGCCGTTGCTGCTGCCAATCTCCCGCCGCCTGAAAAACATGGTGCAACGCGCCGCCGACAACCAGCCGGAACCAGGCGTGGTCGGTGCGGCCGTGGCTCAGGTCAAACAAGTCGCGACGCAACTGTTGACGCCCGGCGCGCCGATCGACAACGAAAAAGAAGCTCACAAAGCCCTGCGCGCGCAGCAAGAAAGCGCCCGGCCATTGTGCGCCTGGTGGCTCAAGCAGAAAGCCACCGACCTGCGTGCCCTGCGCCTCAATCGCACGCTGTTGTGGTTGCCCATCGACGCTGTCCCCGAGCGCAACGCCGAGCAGATCACCGTGCTGCGCGGTTTGCCGGCGGACAAGCTCAAGGCCTATCAGGACCGTTACGATCAAGGCAAATACGCCGACCTGTTGGTGGAACTGGAGGCGAGCCTGGCGAAGGCGCCGTTCTGGTTCGATGGCCAGCGAATGGTCTGGGAATGCCTCCAGGCACTCAACGCAGAAATGGCGATGCGCGAAGTGGAAATCCACTTCGCGCTTTTGGTTCAGCGCCTGCCCGGTATTGTCGAATTGCGTTTCCATGACGGCGCGCCGTTTGCCGATCCGGCTACTCGCGCCTGGATCAGCGCCAACGTCATGCCGCACCTGCAAAGCGCCAGTGCGCCGCGCAAAGTCGAAGTCGCCGACACCCAGCCCGCCTGGGAACTGGCCCTCGAAGAGGTCCTGCCGATTCTGCGCAAGGACGGCCTCAAGGCTGCCGTGCAAATCCTCAAGCAGGGCCTGCAAAGCGCCAACGGCGGGCGCGTGAGATTCTTCTGGCAGTTCGCCCTCGCGCGGCTGTGCTTCATGGCCAAGAAATACGAACTGGCCAAGACCCAACTCGAAACCCTCGACCAAACATTACAGGACTCAGGCCTGCACGCCTGGGAGCCCGATCTTGCGCTGGAAGTGCTGCATTTACTGCATAGCTGCTGCGAGTTGTTGCCGCAGAACCATGCCGTACGTGAACGCAAGGAAGAGATTTATCGCAGGCTGTGCCACCTCGATCTCGAAGTGGTACTCGAATAGGCCCCAGGGCCACAACCGCAAGGAGAAAAGCCATGGCCAAAGAAGGCTCGGTAGCCCCCAAGGAACGCATCAACGTCACGTTCAAACCTGCCACCGGTGGTGCCCAGGAAGAGATCGAACTGCCGTTGAAACTACTGGCAATCGGTGACTACACCCACCGCAAGGACGAACGCAAAGTCGAAGATCGCAAGCCGATCAGCATCGACAAGATGACCTTCGACGAGGTGCTGGCCAAGCAAGAGCTGCAGCTGACACTGAGCGTACCGAACCGTCTTCAGGAAGAAAGCGACACTGAAGAACTGGCCGTGAAACTGCGCGTCAACTCGATGAAGGACTTCAACCCGGCCAGCCTGGTCGAGCAAGTGCCTGAGCTGAAAAAACTGATGGAACTGCGCGACGCGCTGGTGGCCCTCAAAGGCCCGCTGGGTAACGCGCCTGCGTTCCGCAAAGCCATCGAAGGCGTTCTCGCCGACGACGAATCCCGCGGTCGCGTACTGGGTGAGCTGGGCCTGAACGCCGCAGCCCAGGACGTCTGAGTCTCCATCAGCCAAGGAAGCCAACATGAGCACGAGTGCAGCGCAGCAAAAGAGTAACGAGAACGGCGAATACAGCATTCTCGACAGCATCATCGCCGAAACCCGCCTGACCCCGGACGACGAAGCCTACGACATCGCCAAGCGCGGTGTGTCGGCCTTCATCGAAGAGCTGCTCAAGCCGCAGAACAACGGCGAGCCGGTCAAGAAAGCCATGGTTGACCGCATGATCGCCGAGATCGATGCCAAGCTCAGCCGTCAGATGGACGAGATCCTCCACCATCCGGACTTCCAGTCCCTGGAATCGTCGTGGCGTGGCCTGCAGTTGCTGGTCGACCGCACCAACTTCCGCGAAAACATCAAGATCGAAATCCTCAACGTCTCCAAAGAAGACCTGTTGGACGATTTCGAAGATTCGCCGGAAGTGATGCAGGCTGGCCTGTACAAGCACATCTACACCGCTGAATACGGCCAGTTCGGTGGTCAGCCGGTAGGCGCGATCATCGCTAACTACTTCATGTCCCCAAGCTCGCCGGACGTGAAACTGATGCAGTACGTGTCCAGCGTTGCGTGCATGTCCCACGCGCCGTTCATTGCCGCCGCCGGCCCGAAATTCTTCGGCCTGGAAAGCTTCACCGGCCTGCCGGACCTGAAGGATCTGAAGGATCACTTCGAAGGCCCGCAATTCGCCAAATGGCAGAGCTTCCGCCAGTCGGAAGACTCCCGTTACATTGGCCTGACCGTGCCGCGTTTCCTGCTGCGCAACCCGTACGACCCGGAAGAAAACCCGGTCAAATCGTTCGTGTACAAAGAAACCGTCGCCAACAGCCACGAGCACTACCTGTGGGGCAACACCGCCTACGCGTTCGGCACCAAGCTGACCGACAGCTTCGCCAAATTCCGCTGGTGCCCGAACATCATCGGCCCACAGAGCGGTGGCGCGGTTGAAGACCTGCCGTTGCACCACTTCGAAAGCATGGGCGAAATCGAAACCAAGATCCCTACCGAGGTATTGGTCAGCGACCGTCGTGAATACGAACTGGCCGAGGAAGGCTTCATCTCCCTGACCATGCGCAAAGGCTCCGACAACGCGGCGTTCTTCTCCGCAAGCTCGGTGCAGAAGCCGAAGTTCTTCGGCATCAGCGCAGAAGGCAAGGCCGCAGAGCTGAACTACAAGCTCGGCACCCAACTGCCGTACATGATGATCGTCAACCGCCTGGCTCACTACTTGAAAGTGCTGCAGCGCGAGCAACTCGGTTCGTGGAAAGAACGTACCGACCTCGAGCTGGAACTGAACAAGTGGATCCGCCAGTACGTGGCCGACCAGGAAAACCCGAGCGCCGAAGTTCGTGGCCGTCGTCCGCTGCGCGCTGCCCAGATCATCGTCAGCGATGTCGAAGGCGAGCCTGGCTGGTACCGCGTCAGCCTGAACGTGCGCCCGCACTTCAAGTACATGGGTGCCGATTTCACCCTGTCGCTGGTTGGCAAGCTGGACAAAGAGTAAGCGGAGCTAACTCATGACTGGATACGGCAGCCTTTTCGAACGCCTGGGTGGCGACGCGGACAAACGCGTCGGCTGGAGCCGCGAGGTTTCCGCCATGGCGTCCGTGGCTGCCCATCTGGCCAAGATGCTCAGCACCCGTGCGGGCAGCGTGCAAACGCTGTCCGATTACGGGCTACCCGATCTCAATGACATGCGCCTGAGCCTGCACGACTCCCTGAGTCAGGCCCGCCTGGCCATCGAAAGCTTCATCGAAGCCTACGAACCGCGCCTGAGCAACGTGCGTGTCATCTCCCTGCCGCGTGACAACGATCAGCTTCGTCTGTCCTTCAGCATCGAAGGCCTGCTGGAAGTTGATGGTTTCAAGCGCCAGGTCAGTTTCGCCGCGCGCCTGGATGGCAGCGGTCAAGTAAAGGTCACTTAAGGAGATTCGTATGTCCGGCAAACCAGCAGCACGCGTATCCGACCCCACCGCTTGCCCGCTCCCCGGCCACGGCACCAACCCGATCGCCGCCGGTTCCGGCGACGTCTTCTTCGACGGCCTCGCGGCCGCCCGCCAAGGCGATGCCTCGGCGTGTGGTGGTGCGATGTCGGGCGGGTTGGCGACGACGGTTTTGATTAACGGGAAACCGGCTGCGACGGTGGATTCCGTTGGGACTCATGGCAACAAGGTTACGGCCGGGTCCGGGACGGTGATTATCGGGAATTCGCATTCGCCGGTGCCGTTTGTGGCGCCGTTGCCGTTAATGCTGTTTACCCACACTCAGCATGTAGTGATGGAAGATCAGGATGGAAATCCTCTGCAGGATATTCCCTATCAGATCACTACGGCTAAAGGTCAGGTCATCTCTGGCCAGAGCGATGCGATGGGAAGAACCCAGTTAGTCGGTGGTAAGGAAGGTGAAGCCTTCGACTTTCACGCTGCGATTGGTGGGGCAATGGTATGAGTGCAGAAGTTCTATCTACATTAATGGCGCGCTCAATTGCACTTACCCCAAAGGAAGACAAAGCACCAAAAAAAGTTACTTACAAGGTGTTCTGGAAAACAACTGCTTTCTGGACTGATGCGGATATTGCTGACTATCACAAAGAAGCACCAGAGATAGCAGAACGGCTTATCGTAGAAAAATACTGGACTAAAGAGGGGGCGGTTAGCGGAAATAAATTCACCTGTGAAGATTTCGCACTCAGATTGCTTTGTGAATTTTCCTCTAGTCGCGGGTTGCCGATTAAGCTAAAAACCGGAGTAAGAACCTATAGAAATATGGAGAACTACTCTGCCGCTGAGCATGATCGCTACCTATCGCACATGTATGGTTTCTGCGAAATGGTCATGTTGACTTACGGCGCCCCAGATATGCAGCGAGTTGGCGAAAATACGTTATCGGTCGAGACAGCCGAGGCCTTGCTACCTGGAGATATCCTCGCTCAAGCATTGGACCGGCCCAAGGACATCGCCCACCACGTTCAAATTACCGTGAGTGTCAACGAGTCGAAAATCGAAATTAGGCAGGGCAACACAAGCGGAGTAAGCGTCCGTCCTTTCACTACGGTTCAAAAATGGCTTGGATCAAACATGGCTGATCCGCAAAACTCGGGCTACGCGGGAATGCCGATAGAGAAAGGATATTACACAAAGCATGCGGTGGGTTGGACTTACCGTAATGAAAGTACAGGGGCAATGGCTGAAGATTTCCTGAAGAAATTCCTGTTTTATAGGTGGAATTTTATGGAGTTCAACAAATGACTTTTCGAGACTATTTGGCAAGCGTTGCTGATAGCGATTTTTTTGGTGTGTTGGCGATTTTATGTTCGTTAGTGGCGCTGCTGGGGTTGTTTAGACAAGTCAGAGAAAGGCGCCTCCATAAAATTATGATGTATGTGTGTGTGCTGATAGTGCCGGTGATTCATATCATTGGTACTTATTACTTAAATCAGCCGCCGGCCTGAATGAGCCAGTTTTGTGAGTGGGGGGCGCGCAAAAAAAGGGTCTGTCCCCATTATCAATTTTGCTGATGACAAATTGGAAATAGACGAATGAAGATTCTGAAAAGACTAGCCATCTCACTCGCTATTATCTTTGTTCTGCTCGTAGTGGCGGTGTTTGCTCTGCTGGAGCGTGATGACGGAAAGGGGCCTGTATTGAAAGATCATCCAAATGCTTTTTGGAGCGGGGCGGAAGACGGTGGCTCCTTCTTTGAAATTACACAGTCGAGCCCCCCAAGCTACTACGTCGAATTACGCCATGAAAGCGGTGATATCTGGTCCAAAGGCTGGGTGACACATGTGAAGAAGGACGGGAGCCAGCTTTCTAACGAAGATTTTATGGGGTACGACGGAGGTGATGAAGTTTACTTGCAGGACGAAACTGCATTGAAGTTGAACCCGGCGTTGGTGAAGTAACATGACAGCATGCGCATTCCTTAACTTAACGGAAAAGGGGGCTGTCCTTAATGTTTGCTGGGTTTCAGGTGAGCAGCGCCGGCTCGAATTGGCAAAGACCCTCTATTCGCGGAGGCTTGCGTTGATGAGTAGTGCAACAAAAGTCAAAACTATGATCATCATGGCAGCCGCATTGATCGTACCGTTTGCATTGCTCGAAATTTATGCGGTTGTCCGGTTTGGATTTGCTGAACCTTATAGTTATTTGCTTTCCGTTCCATTGGGAGTGATTTCGTTCTTACTATTGCAGTTCGCTATTGGTTATGGGGTGGTTAAGGGGTGGGCGGTCTGCAGAATGCCTGGTAACTACTATTTATTGGTGCTTTGGATAGTCAGCTTGTTGGCGATATTTGTGCTTCCTGTGTGTTATTCAGGTGGGCCAATGTCGTGATTAGGTATTTTTATTTTTTTGTCTCTGCAATTTTGCTTTTTATGTCATTCACTGACCCAAAAACCAGATGGTTAGTGAGTGGTGCTGATGTTTACGGAAGTTTGTTTGTTTTTTGTGCGGTGCTTTATATCCCGCTGATGGCATGTGTTTTTTATTATTTTGTAAAAACAGTGGTAGTTGTTTTTAAGTCGAAGCGCTTACAAGGTGGATTTCATTCCTTGGTCGCTACCGCTGTAGGTGTTGTTACGCTTTATAGCTTCAATCACTGGGTGTTCAATGAAATTTACTAATGATCCAGCGCAGAACATCCAGAAAAGTGGAAGTTGCGCTTGTCCGAATTTTTTCAGGGTTGTGCTCTGGGTACCGTTATTGGTGTTGCTGCTTCTCATATTGATTGAGCAGAGCAACGAAAACGCGTCGGTTTTGAACTGGCATCAGATGCTGTTGATCTACGTCCTCGCATTCGGAGTCCCGGCCTATACCGCTTTCGCCCTGTGGGCAACGCGTGAGCTGAGCGGAAAAACCGAACAGCAGATCATCAAAAAAATCTGGTGTGCGCCGCTGATGTTCATCCCGTTTTACGCCGTCCCCTGGGTGATTTATGGGCTGGTAAACGCATTGATGGGTGATATGGCTGGCTTCGCAATGACGTTGGGCTGGCTGGCTTTTTTACCGTACCTGCTCATCGCCGGCTACGTGATTTCCGGTGTGACAGTCGCGCTCTACAGGACAGTTTTTTCATGAGATCCACCACCAGGAAGGTACCCCGTGTCCTTTAACCACTACTACCAAAGCGAACTCACCGCACTTCGCCAGTTAGGTCGTCGATTCGCCGAGCGTAGCCCGGCGTTGGCGCCTTTCCTCGGTCAGGCCGGCCGAGATCCAGACGTGGAGCGGTTGCTGGAGGGTTTTGCATTCCTGACCGGTCGCCTGCGTCAGAAGCTCGACGATGAACTGCCAGAGCTCAGCCATTCCCTGATGCACCTGCTGTGGCCCAACTACATGCGGCCGCTGCCAGCGTTCAGCATTTTGCAGTTCGACCCGTTGAAGCGTTCGGGGCCCGCGTTGAGGGTCGAGCGCGACACGCCAATCGAGAGCGTGCCGATCGATGACGTGCGTTGCCGCTTCCGTACCTGCTACCCGACCGAAGTCTTGCCGCTGGATCTGGCCGCGCTGAATTACTCGGTGAAGGGCGACGGTTCGCTGTTGAGCCTGCGTCTGGAGATGAGTGCTGACGGTCACCTCGGTGAGTTGGAACTGAGCCGCCTGCGTCTGCACTTCGCCGGTGAGCGCTACATCAGCCAGATGCTGTACCTGAGCCTGCTGCGCAATCTGGAAGGCATCGAGCTGATCCCGCTGGACGGCGCCGGCAAGCCCATCAACGGTGTCAACGGCACGCCGATGGCGTTCAAGATGCCCGGCGACCGTGTGCAGCCGGTGGGTTTTGCCGAAGAAGAAGCGTTGATCCCGTATCCGCTGAACACCTTCCGCGGCTATCGCTACTTGCAGGAATACTTCGCCTTCCAGGACAAATTCCTCTTCGTCGACATCAACGGTCTGGATCTGCTCAAAGCATTGCCGGAAGACACGCTCAAGCAGATGCGCGGCCTCGAATTGCGCTTCGACATTCGCAAGAGCGGCATCATGCGCATGCGTCCGACGCTGGATAACGTGAAGCTCTATTGCACGCCCATCGTCAACCTGTTCAAGCACGACGCCTTGCCGATCCGCCTCGACGGCAAGCAGGACGAATACCTGCTGCTGCCCGCCGAATTCGATCTGCAAAATTGCGGCGTGTTCTCGGTGGAAACCGTGACCGGCTGGAAGCCCGGCGGCCTCGGTTATCAGGAGTACGTGCCGTTCGAATCCTTCGAGCACGACCCGAGTTTCGACGTGCCCAACAGCCGTCCGCATTACAGCATTCGCCAGCGTTCCTCCTTGCTGCACGACGGCCTCGACACCTACCTGAGCTTCGGCATCCGCCACACCGAAGCCCATGAAACCCTGTCGATCGAGCTGATGTGCACCAACCAGAACCTGCCGCGCAAGCTCAAGCTCGGCGACATCTGCATGGCCTGTGAAGAGACGCCGGAGTTTTTGAGCTTCCGCAACATCACCCCGGCCACGTCGAGTTTCGCGCCGCCGCTGAACCGCGACTTCCTCTGGAAGTTGATCAGCAACATGTCGCTTAACTATTTGTCCCTGGCCGACGTCAATGCGTTGAAGGTGATTCTCGAAACTTACGATTTGCCGCGCTACTACGACCAACACGCGGAAAAAGTCAGCAAGCGCCTGCTCGGCGGGCTCAAGTCGATCAAGCACCACCACGTCGACCGGTTGCACCGAGGGTTGCCGGTTCGCGGGTTGCGCACCGAGCTGACCATCGACCCGGAAGGGTATATCGGCGAGGGCGACTTGTTCGTTTTCGCTTCGGTTCTCAACGAGTTTTTCGCGCTTTACGCCAGTCTCAATTCGTACCACGAGCTGCGGGTAAAAAGCACACAGGGAGAGGTGTACCAATGGACACCACGTATGGGCCTGCAGCCGCTTCTTTAAGCGGACTGACCCGAGGAATACGCGAGTACTCGCTGTTTCAGGCCGTGCTGCTGGTGATTGACCGGCTGCGCGAGGCCCACCCGCACCTGAGCGAAGACGACCTGTACGACCAGCTGGAATTCCAGGCCAACCCGAGCCTGGGTTTCCCTGGCAGCGACGTTGATCGCGTGGAGTTTTTCCAAGAGCACGGGCACATGCGTGCGCGCCTGCGGTTCAACCTGATCGGCCTGGTCGGCTCCGGTTCGCCGCTGCCGGCGTTCTACGGCGAACAGGCGTTGGGCGACAGCGAAGACGGCAACCCGACCCGCAACTTCCTCGATCTGTTTCACCATCGCCTGCAACGGCTGATGCTGCCGATCTGGCGCAAGTACCGCTACCGCGCAAGCTTCCAGAGTGGTGCCCTCGACCCGTTTTCGGCGCAGCTGTTTGCCTTGATCGGCCTTGGCGGCGAAGAGATCCGCAAGGCCCAGGAACTGAACTGGAAACGCCTGCTGCCGTACCTCGGCTTGCTCAGCTTGCGGGCGCACTCGGCGGCGCTGATCGAAGCGGTGCTGCGTTACTACTTCAAGCACGCCGAGCTGACCATCGAGCAATGCATCGAGCGCCGCGTGGAAATTCTCGACGAGCAGCGCAACCGTCTGGGCCGCGCCAACAGCCTGCTCGGCGAAGACCTGGTGCTGGGCGAACACGTGCGCGACCGCAGCGGCAAATTCCGCATTCACATCCGCGAACTCGACTGGCAGCGCTTTCACGAATTCCTGCCAATCGGTTTCGGCTACCAGCCGTTGTGCGCGCTGGTGCGGTTCACCCTGCGTGACCCGCTCGACTACGACATTCGCCTGGTGTTGCGCCAGGAAGAAATCCGCGAACTGCGCATCGGTGAGCAGAACGCCTGTCGCCTGGGATGGACCAGTTGGCTGGGCCGCGAAAAAGCGGACGGCGTGGTGACCCTGGGCAGCAAAATTCATTAAGGACAGATGACCAATGATCAACGTAGACCTGCAACAACTTATCCAGGCGCTGGACGCCGAAACCCGTCGTGATCTGGAAAGTTCTGCCGAACGCTGCGTCGCCCGTGGCGGCAGCAAGATACTCGTCGAAGATCTGCTGCTGGGCCTGCTGGAGCGCCCGCAAGGCCTGCTCGCACGCGCGTTGCAAGATGCCGAAGTGGATGCCGGTGAGCTGAGCGCCGCGCTGCAATCGCGAGTCGAGCACAGCGCCTCGCGCAACCCGGTGTTCGCCCCGGAACTGGTGCAGTGGCTGCAAGATGCGTTGCTGGTGGCCAACCTTGAACTGGGCCAGAGCCAGGTCGAGCAAGCCGCGTTGATCCTCGCGCTGCTGCGCAATCCGATGCGCTACGCCGGCAGCCGCTACCAGTCGTTGCTGGCCAAGCTGAACATTGAGCGCCTGAAAGAATTTGCCCTGTCGCAGAAAGAGCAACCGGCCACCGGTAAGCCTGCCGTACCGGGCGAATCACTGCTGCAGCGCTTCACCCACAACCTGACCCAACAGGCCCGCGACGGCAAACTCGACCCAGTGCTGTGCCGTGATGGCGCGATCCGGCAGATGGTCGACATCCTCGCCCGTCGCCGCAAAAACAACCCGATTGTGGTCGGCGAAGCTGGCGTCGGTAAAACCGCGATTGTCGAAGGTTTGGCTTCGCGCATTGCCGCCGGTGAAGTGCCGCAAGTGTTGAAAGGCGTCGAGCTGCTGTCGCTGGACATGGGCCTGTTGCAGGCCGGCGCCAGCGTCAAAGGTGAATTCGAGCGTCGCCTCAAAGGCGTGATCGACGAAGTCAAAGCCTCGCCGAAACCGATCATCCTGTTCATCGACGAAGCCCACACGTTGATCGGCGCGGGCGGCAATGCCGGCGGTTCCGATGCGGCCAATTTGCTCAAACCAGCCTTGGCCCGTGGCGAGTTGCGCACCATCGCCGCCACCACATGGGCGGAGTACAAGAAGTACTTCGAAAAAGACCCGGCCCTGGCCCGTCGTTTCCAACCGGTGCAACTGCACGAACCGACCGTCAGCGAAGCGGTGACCATCCTTCGTGGTTTGGCTCAGGTGTACGAGAAGAGCCACGGCATCTACCTGCGCGACGACGCGGTGGTGGCGGCGGCGGAATTGTCCGCCCGTTACCTCGCAGGCCGTCAGCTGCCGGACAAAGCCGTCGATGTGCTCGACACCGCCTGCGCCCGTGTTCGCATCAGCCTCGCCGCTGCCCCGGAAAGCCTTGAACGTCTGCGTGGCGAACTGGCTGAAGGGGGCCGTCAGCGCCAGGCGCTGCGTCGTGATGCCGAAGCCGGTTTGTTGATTGATCACGAAGCGCTGGATGCTTTGGAAGATCGTCTGGCCGCCGCCGAAGACGAAATGGTCGCCCTCGAAACGCTGTGGACCGAGCAGAAAGAACTGGCCGAGCGCTTGTTGGATCTGCGTCAGCAACTGGCCAAGGCTCGCGAAGCGGCTGCCGTCGAACCGACCGTCACGGTTGAAGAAGACGCCGAAGGCACCGTGATCGAAACCCTTGAAACGGTGAATGACGTCGCGTCCCTCGAAACCGCGCTCAACGAAACTCACAAAGCCCTGACCGATGCTCAGGTCAAAGAACGCCTGGTCAGCTTCGAAGTCTGCCCGCGTCTGGTCGCCGAAGTCATCAGCGCCTGGACCGGCGTGCCGCTGGCGCAACTGGCCCGCGAACACAACGCCAAGGTCGCCAGTTTCGCCACCGACCTGCGCACGCGCATCCGTGGTCAGGAACAAGCCGTGCACGCACTGGACCGCTCGATGCGCGCCACCGCTGCCGGCCTGAACAAACCGGATGCACCGGTGGGCGTGTTCCTGCTGGTGGGCCCGAGCGGCGTCGGCAAGACCGAAACCGCGCTGGCCCTCGCCGATTTGCTGTACGGCGGTGATCGTTTCATCACCACCATCAACATGTCCGAGTTCCAGGAGAAGCACACCGTGTCGCGCCTGATCGGTGCACCGCCGGGCTACGTCGGCTACGGCGAGGGCGGCATGCTCACCGAAGCCGTGCGGCAGAAGCCGTACTCCGTTGTGTTGCTCGATGAGGTCGAAAAGGCTGACCCGGACGTGCTCAACCTGTTCTACCAAATCTTCGACAAAGGCGTGGCCAACGACGGCGAAGGCCGCGAGATCGACTTCCGTAACACGCTGATCCTCATGACCTCGAACCTGGGCAGCGACCGCATCAGCGACCTTTGCGAAAACGGTGCACGGCCAACTGCCGAAGTGCTCGAAGAAACCATTCGCCCGGTGCTCAGCAAGCACTTCAAACCGGCGCTGCTGGCGCGGATGCGTGTGGTGCCTTACTACCCGGTCGGCGGCCCGGTGCTGCGTGAGCTGATCGAAATCAAACTCGGTCGTCTGGGCGAGCGCCTGAACCGTCGTCAGCTGGATTTCACCTACTCGCAAGACCTCGTCGATCACCTGGCCGAGCGCTGCACCCAAAGCGACAGCGGCGCGCGTCTGATCGACCACTTGCTGGACCTGCACGTACTGCCGCTGGTGGCCGACCGCTTGCTCGACGCGATGGCAACCGGTGAAAGCCTCAAGCGCGTCCACGCGACGCTCGACGGTGGCGCCAGCGTGACCTGCGAGTTCGCCTGAGGTGGGTGTGATGTTCACTCAAGTGCCGCAGCCGCTGGTGTATGCCGAAGCGTTGCTGGCGCAGTTCGCCAGCCTGTCGCGCGCGGCGGACGGCGCTGCGCTGCTGGGTGACTTCGTGCGCGGGGTGGCGGAACTCAGCGGTTGCGAGTTGACGCAGCTGTACCTGCTGGACGCGACCCACACGTGCCTGGGGATGAACGCCGAGTGCCTGAACGGCATTCTGCAGCCGCGCGAATCGGCAAGCTTGCCGGCGGATTACAACGGTGAACAACTGCTGCAATTCGCCCTGTGCCAGAACCGCGTGGTGAGCCTCGGCGAACTGAGCGGCAGCCTGCACGAAACCAGTTTCCTGCCGCCGCAGGCCACGCCGTGGCAGTCGCTGCTGTGCGTGCCGCTGGTCAATCAGCAGAAGGCGGTCGAAGGTTTGTTGCTGTGCGCCAGTCGTCGGCACATGGACCTGCAAGGCTTCGCCGATTCCCTCGGGCAACTGGGGTCGTTTGTGCTCGGCCAACTGCATCTGCTGCAACGTCTGCGTCAGCCGGTCGGTGATGCACGGCCATTGAAAGCCAGCATCCCGAGTGCCAGTGGTTACGGCTTGATCGGCAAGAGCAAGGCCATGCGCGAAACCTATTCGCTGATCAGCAAAGTCCTGCACAGCCCGTACACCGTGCTGCTGCGCGGCGAGACCGGCACCGGTAAGGAAGTGGTCGCACGCGCCATTCACGACTGCGGCCCGCGCCGTTCCCAGGCGTTCATCGTGCAGAACTGCGCGGCGTTCCCCGAGAACCTGCTGGAAAGCGAACTGTTCGGCTACCGCAAAGGCGCCTTCACCGGCGCGGATCGCGACCGCGCCGGGCTGTTCGACGCGGCCAACGGCGGCACCTTGTTGCTCGATGAAATCGGCGACATGCCGCTGTCGCTGCAAGCCAAGTTGCTGCGCGTGTTGCAGGAGGGCGAGATCCGCCCGCTGGGTTCCAACGACACTCACAAGATCGACGTGCGCATCATCGCAGCGACGCACCGGGATTTGTCGGTGCTGGTCAGCGAAGGCAAATTCCGCGAGGACTTGTACTACCGCCTCGCGCAATTCCCGATTGAGTTGCCGGCCCTGCGTCAGCGCGAAGGCGACATCCTCGACCTGGCCCGGCACTTCGCCGACAAGGCCTGCTCATTCTTGCAGCGCGATGCGGTGCGTTGGTCCGATGCGGCGCTGGATCACCTGTCCGGTTATGCCTTCCCCGGCAACGTGCGCGAACTCAAAGGCCTGGTCGAGCGCGCGGTGTTGCTGTGCGAGGGCGGCGAGTTGCTGGCCGAGCATTTCTCCCTGCGCATGGAAGCCGTGCCGGAAGACAACAGCCTGAACCTGCGTGAACGCCTGGAGCAGGTCGAACGCAGCCTGTTGCTCGATTGCCTGCGCAAAAACGACGGCAACCAGACCCTCGCTGCCCGCGAACTCGGGCTGCCGCGTCGCACGCTGCTGTACCGCCTCGGGCGCCTGAACATCAATCTCGGTGACTTCGATGGCTAGGCAAATGACCGTCGATTTCACCTCATTCGCTTCTGATAGCGCCGCCCGAACGGGCCGGCGCTTTGTGCTTTGTCTACCCCTGGAGACCCTCTGATGTCTGTTCGTCACTGGCAAGCCGTCCTGCTGACCCTCGTCGTTCTATGCGGCCTTGGCGGCTGCAGCGGCAATTACAAATTCAACGACAACACCTATCGCCCATTGGGTGATCCGCAGGCGGTCAATCGCGGCAAGTGACCGCAAGGAGTATCACCATGGAATTGGTTTTCGAAATGCTGAACACCAAGCAGTTCGTGCCCACGGAGCTGTGCCAGAAGACCTTCAAGCAGGCCGGCGGCGTGATTGGCCGGGGCGAGGATTGCGACTGGATCATCCCGGACCGCAAGCGCCACCTGTCCAATCACCATGTGGACATCAGCTTTCGCGAAGGGACGTTCTTCCTGACCGACACCAGCAGCAACGGTGTCCAGGATGGCGGGAGCGGCGCACGCTTGCGCAAGGGCGAACCGATGCGCATCGAGCATGGCAGCACCTACGTGCTGGGTGATTTCGAGATCCGTGCGCGGCTGGTGCGTGACCCGGCGACCTTCGACGTCGAAGTCGGTCGCCCACAAGCAGCGGGCAGCATCATCCCGGATGACGCGTTCCTTGACCTCGATCCGCTGAACGCCCTTGATCAGCAAGAGCGCGTGTACTCGGAAATCGAAGAGTTGATCACCCCGAGCACCACGATCGAGGACACCCGTCAGCGCGCCGACTATGCGCGCATCGACATGGAAAGCCTGATGGTGCCGGAGTTGATCAACGCCCCCGCCGAACCTGCGCCAAGCCCTGTCGCAAAAGCGCCTGAGCGCCAGAGCGAAGGTTTCTGGGAGCACTTCGGTGCAGCGCTGGGCGTGGACCTCAAAGGCCTCGACCACGACGCCCGCGAAGCCCTGGCGCTGAACGCGGCACGCCTGCTCAAGCAAAGCGTCGGCGGTTTGCAGCAGAGCCTGCGCACCCGCAGCGAACTGAAAAACGAACTGCGTCTGGCCCAGACCACCGTGCAAGGCACGAACAAGAACCCGCTGAAATTCGCCGTCGATGCCGGTGAAGCGCTGGGCATTTTGTTGCAGCCGAACAAGCCGGGCCAATTGCCGGCCGAGCAGTCGATCTCCCGTGCGTTCCGCGATTTGCAGGCACATCAGGTGGCCTTGCTGACCGCCAGCCGCGCCGCCGTTCGCGGCACGCTGGAACACTTCTCGCCGCAGCAACTGACCCTGCGTTTCGAGCGCGACAACAAGCCGTTGCTGGCCACCTCCGGCAGCCGCTGGAGAGCGTACGGTCGTTATCACCAGGCCCTGCGTCAGGACGATGACTGGAGCGAACGCCTGCTGGCCCGCGACTTCGCTCAGGCCTACGAAGAACAGATCCGCCTGATTTCCACCCTTCACACCGACCACCAAGGATGATGCGCATGTCTCGCTGCTCGACCGCTTTTTCAAGATGCTGACTGCGTTCGCGGTGCTGGTGCTGCTGGCCGGTTGTTCGTCGCTGTCGCCGTATTCCAAAGTCACCAAGGTCAACCTGAAGCTCACCGGCAGCGATCAGCTGAACCCGGACCTCAACGGGCGCCCGTCGCCGGTTGTCGTGCGTCTGTTCGAGCTCAAGCACCCGGTGACATTCGAGAACGCCGACTTCTTCAGCCTGTACGAGCGCGCCAAGGAATCCCTGGCCCCAGACCTGGTGGCCAGCGAAGAACTCGAACTGCGCCCGGGCGAAACCATCGAGCTGAAACTCAGCGTGGAGGAGGGCAGCCGTTACGTCGGGATCCTCGCGGCCTACCGCGACCTGCCGGAAACCAAATGGCGCTACACGGTGCAAGTCACCCCGCTGGAAGTCACCGAGGCTGACCTGACCCTCGACCAGGCCGGTATTCGCAACAGCAACGAAAAGCTCGCCAAGGCGGATGACTGATCATGAATTCCCATAAAGTCATTTGGCAGGAAGGCATGCTGCTGCGTCCGCAGCACTTCCAGCACAACGATCGCTACTACGACCACCAGATGAAAACCCGCACGCAGTTGTTGGGCAGTTACACCTGGGGTTTCCTCAATCTCGACATCGATTTGCAGTTCCTCAACATGGGCAAACTGGTGATCAGCCAGGCCTCGGGGATTCTGCCGGACGGCAGCCTGTTCGAACTCGGCGGCAACACCGAGCCACTGGCGCTGGACGTGCCGCCGAACACCGGCAACACGCCGATTTACCTGGCGTTGCCGCTGGTCACCGGTAACCACATCGAGTCGCGCCGCCCGGAGCAATCCGACGTGCTGGCGCGCTACACCGCGTACGAAGCGGAAGTGGCCGACTCCAACGCCGGCGACGATTCCGCCAGCCAGGTCAGCTGCGGTCGCCCGGACTTCAAACTGTTGCTCGGCGAGCAGCAGAGCGATCAGGCCTACGTGAAGCTGAAGATCTGCGACGTGCTCGACACCACGCCCGACGGCGTGATCAGTCTCGATCCGGATTTCGTGCCGACCTACATTCAGGCGCATTCCTCCAGCTATTTGCTGTCGTGCCTGAAAGAAGTGATCAGCATGCTCGGTCACCGGGGCGACACCATCGCCGAGCGCATCCGCTCCAACGGCAAGGTCGGTGGCGCGGAAGTCGGCGACTTCATGATGCTGCAACTGATCAACCGCACCGAGCTGCTGCTGCGTCACTACCTCGGTCTGGAACAGGTTCACCCGGAAGAGTTGTACCGCACGCTGCTGACCATGCTCGGTGATCTGGCGACCTTCTCCAGCGACAGCAAGCGCCCGCGTCTGGACAGCCGTTACCAGCACAGCGACCAGGGTGCGAGCTTCCGCAAACTGATGGAAGCGATCCGTCAGGTGCTGTCGATGGTGCTCGAACAGCACGCCATCGAACTGGTCCTGCAAGCGCGTCAGTACGGGATCATCGTCTCGCCGTTGCACGACCACAAACTGCTGGGCTCGGCGTCGTTCGTGCTCGCGGCCAGTGCCAACTGCGATTCCGAAGAACTGCGCCACCGCTTGCCGGCGCACCTCAAGGTCGGCCCGGTGGAGCGCATCCGCCAACTGGTCAACCTGCACCTGCCGGGCATCAAGGTCAAACCGTTGCCGGTGGCCCCACGGCAGATCGCGTTCCACTCCAACAAAACCTATTTCATTCTCGAACTCAGTTCCGAAGACCTGGCACAACTGGAGCGCTCCGGCGGCTTCGCGTTCCACGTGTCCGGCGAATTCGCCGAGCTTGAATTGAAATTCTGGGCCATCAGGAACTGACCGACATGATCAAGGACATGGAACACCATCAGGACGATAAAACCGTCTTGCTCGACCGCCAGGGCCACGGCCCGGCGCAAAGTCCGCTGACCGACTTCGCCGCACCGCCGCGTTTCGAACAACTCGAAGAGCGGATGATCTACGCCGCGCGCCTGCGCCCGGCAGAGACCTTCAACATCAGCCTCAATTCGCTGGTGGCCGCCGGTTCCGACCTGTTGTCGGAAGTGGTTCGCCTCAAGCACAGCGACAGCCGCGAAGACATGTACGCGCTCAACGAGCGCCTGACCGCCGGGCTGAAACTGTTTGAAGTGCGCGCGCTGCACAACGGCGCCGAAAGCAGCCAGGTGATGGCTGCGCGTTACGTGCTCTGCACCGTGGTCGACGAAGCCGTCGTGACCACGCCGTGGGGCAACGAAAGCGAGTGGTCGCAGATGAGCCTGCTCAGCAGCTTCCACAACGAAACCTTCGGTGGCGAGAAGTTCTTCCAGCTGCTGGATCGCCTGTCGAAAAACCCGGTCAAGCACCTGCCGATGCTGGAGCTGATGTACCTGTGCCTGTCCCTCGGTTTCGAAGGCAAGTACCGCGTGCAAGCGCGCGGCATGCTCGAACTCGAAGGCATCCGCGACGCCTTGTATCGGCAGATTCGTCAGCTGCGCGGCGACGTGCCGCGTGAACTGTCGCCGCATTGGGAAGGCTTGAACGACCAGCGTCGCAGCCTGGTGCGCATCGTGCCGGCGTGGATGGTGGTGCTGTTCACCGTGGTCTGCCTGGTGGTGATGTATTCGGGGTTCGCCTGGGTCTTGGGCGAGCAGCGCGACACCGTTCTGCAACCTTATCAGCCGCTGGATTCCGCCGCGGCCCAGCCGCTGTCGCAGCCGTAAACAGGGACGTGTGATGAAAAAGTTTTTCAAGAAAGTCGGCGCGTTCGTGCGCCAGACCTGGGTCTGGACCTTGCTGCTGGTGCTGTTCGTCGCGCTGCTGGTCTGGTTTGTCGGGCCGCTGCTGGCCGTCGATGACTACAAGTTCTGGGAAGGTTCGACCTCCCGCCTGCTGACCATCAGTGTGCTGTTCCTGATCTGGGGCCTGACCATGGTCTTCGTCAGCTGGCGTGCCGGTGTGCGCAAGAAAGCGGTCGAAGAGACTGAGGATGGACAGGATCGTATCCGCCGTGAAGAGTTGATCGACGAAGAGCAGAAGGAGTTGAAGGAGCGTTTCAAGGACGCCCTGAAAACCCTGAAGACCTCGAGCCTCTATCGCGGCCGCAGCGAGCGCTGGCGCAGCGATTTGCCGTGGTACTTGCTGATCGGCCCGCAGGGCAGCGGCAAGACCAGCCTGCTGGACTTCTCGGGCCTTGAGTTTCCGATCAACAAGATCGACCGCAAACTGACCCGCGACACCCTCGGCACCCGTCATTGCGACTGGTACTTCGCCGACCACGGTGTGCTGATCGACACCGCCGGACGTTACCTGACCCAGGCGGATGCCGAAGTCGACGGCAGCGCCTGGAGCACTTTGCTCGACCTGCTGCGCAAGCGTCGTCGCAACCGTCCGTTGAACGGCGTGCTGGTGACCATTCCCGTGGAATTGCTGCTGGGCGCTAACGAGCAGGATCTGGAGACGCTGGCGCGTCAGGTGCGTGCGCGCCTGCAAGACGTGCATCAGAAACTGCACGTCGATGTGCCGATCTATCTGGTCCTCAGCAAGGCTGACCAGTTGCTCGGTTTCGACGAGTTCTTCGACCAGCTGACCCGCGAAGAAAGCGATCAGGTGCTCGGCACCAGCTTCCGCAAAGAGCAGAGCGGCACCGACGTCACCGTGCTGCGCGCCGAGTTCGAAGAGCTGCTGCGTCGCCTGAACAGCCAGGTGATCATGCGCATGCACCAGGAGCGCGACACCCAGCGCCGTGGCCGCATCCTCGATTTCCCGCATCAACTGGGGCAGATCGGCGAGCGCCTGTGCCTGTTCGTCGACATGGCGTTTACCGGCAACCGTTACCAGCGTGTCAGCCAGTTGCGCGGTTTCTACCTGACCAGCGCACCGCACCTGACCCAGGAAATGGACCAGACCACCGCCGGCATCGGCGCCAATCTGGGGATCAATTCCGGCGTATTGCCGACCCTGCGCAGCGGCCGTTCGCGGTTCATTCACCATTTGCTCAGCCGTGTGATTTTCCCTGAGGCCGATCTGGCCGGTCTGGACAAGCGTGAACGCAGCCGCATCCATTGGGGCCAGCGTGCGTTGTACGTCGGTGCGTTGGCGGCGTTGGGCCTGTTCGGCCTGCTGTGGGCGAGCGGTTTCTCGGCCAACTATGAGCGCCTGGAAAACCTGCGCAACCTGGCACAAACCTGGACGCAACAGCGCTCGGCCCTGACCGCACGTGATGATTCGATGGCGGTGCTGAAGACCCTCGACACCAGCTACGCAGCGACCCAGGTGTTTCCGAAAAAGGGCGACGTGGGTTACCACGAGCGTGGCGGTCTGTATCAGGGTGAGGACGTCAACCCGGTGGTCAAGGCGGCTTACGAGCGCGAGCTCGAAAAGCAATTGCTGCCGAAGGTCGCGACCCTGCTGGAAGGGCAGATCCGCGCCAACATGAAGGACCGCGAACGCCTGCTCAACAGCCTGCGCGCGTACCTGATGCTGAACATGAAAGACCGCCGCGATGCGGTGTGGCTCAAGGATTGGGTCGCGACTGACTGGTCCCTGCGTTACGCCGGCAACACGGCGGTGCAGAACGGTCTGAACACGCACTTCGAGCGCTTGCTCAAGCTTCCGTTTATCTACCCGCTGAACGATCAACTGGTGGCTCAGGCGCGTCAGGTATTGCGCAGCGAGTCGCTGGCCAACGTGGTTTACCGGATGCTGCGCGAGCAGGCCCGAGACCTGCCGGAATACCGTTTGAGCCAACACCTGGGCCCGCAAGGTGCGCTGTTTGTCGGCACCGATTACGTGATCCCGGGCTTCTACACCCAGCAGGGTTATCAGCAGTATTTCTCGGTGCAGGGCAGTGCGCTGGTCACCGATATCCTGCGTGACAACTGGGTGCTGGGCGAAGGTTCGGGCATCAGCGGCATGGACTTGCGTCGCCTGATGGTCGAACTGGAGCAGCTGTATTTCCGCGACTACGCCAACTTCTGGAGCGAAGCCGTGGGCCAGGTTGCACTGCCTCCGATCAGCGATTTCAGTGAGGGCGCCGAGCAACTGGCGGGCCTGACCTCGGCCAACTCGCCGGTGCTGCAACTGCTGGTGGAAGTGCGCGAGAACACCCGGTTCCCGGCAGAAGCCGAGGCGGTCGATCAAGCGGCTGATGCCGCTGCCGCACTGGGCGAGCAGAAAGGCAAGTTGGGCAAGCTGGGCAAACTGGCGTCTGCCGCCGCGGACAAAGCTTCGGACATGGCGGCGATCAAAAACCTGCCGGACACCGCGAAGAAATCCCTGCAACGCCGCTTCGAACCGCTGCACCGTTTGCTGGATGACAACAACGGCCCGGCCGCTGATTTGACCCCGGCGCTAACGGCGCTCAACGACCTGCAAATGCAACTGTCGAGCCTTGCGCGCGCCAGTGCGCCGGAGCAGGCCGCGTTCGAAATGGCCAAGACCCGCATGAGCGGCCAGCGTGATGCGCTGAGCAACCTGCGCAATGCCTCGAACCGTCTGCCGCGCCCGGTCAGCGTGTGGTTCAACGTGCTGGCCGAAGACACCTGGCGTCTGGTGCTCAACGATTCCTACCAGTACCTGAACCAGCGTTATCAAAGCGAGCTGTATAGCTTTTACGGCAAGGCGATCAACAAGCGCTACCCGTTCAGCGCCCACAGCACCAGCGACGTGGCGATCAGCGACTTCCGCGAGTTCTTCAAGGCGCAGGGCATTGCCGATCGCTTCTTTGATACCTACATGCGTCCGTTCGTGAGTGGCGATCCAGGCAACTACCGTCTGCGCAGCATTGACGGTCACAGCATGCCGATCTCCAAGGTCTACCTCGACCAGATGGCCGCGGCCCAAGTGATCCGCCAGAGCTTCTTCTCGATCAACCCGGCGGAACCGCAAGTGCAGTTCAAACTGGAGCCGTACACCCTCGACCCGGCCGTCAGCCGTTCCGAGTTCAAGTTCGGCGACAAGACCATCGAATACCGTCACGGCCCGATTGTGCCGGTGTCGTTCAAATGGCCGACCGATGCTGAAGACGGGCGCACCAGCCTGGTGATGGACAAGATGGCGGGCCGCCCGATCGGCATCGAGAAGAACTCCGGCCCGTGGTCGCTGTTCCGTCTGTTCGACCTGATGCAGACCGAGTACCTCAGCGGTCGTGACGTGCTGGTGCTGAAGGCGGACGTCGGTGGCCTGCGCGCCAACTACTTGCTGACCAGCCAGCGCACGCCGAACCCGTTCGACATGGGCGTGCTGCGCACCTTCCGTATGCCGGTGCAGCTCTGATGCTGGTTGCCAGTTCCTGGCGCAGCGCTGCGCGCACCGATGCCGGCAAGGTTCGGGCGCGCAACGAAGATGCTTTCCTTGACTGTCCGCAGCAGGGGCTGTGGGTGGTCGCGGACGGCATGGGCGGTCATCAGGGCGGCGACGTTGCCAGCCAGTTGATCGTCGCCAGCCTGGCGGAGTTGCCGGCGCAGGATGACTTCGACGAACGACTCAAAGGTATTCGCCAGTGCCTGCACTGGCTGAACCGCCGCTTGGGTCAGGAGTTGACCGTCACCGCCGGGCGCCACGACAGCATCATGGGCAGCACCGTCGTGGCGCTGCTGGTGGAAGGCAATCGCGCGGCCTGCATTTGGGCCGGCGACAGCCGTTGCTACCTGTGGCGCGGCCAGCGTTTGTATCAGCTGTCCAAGGACCATTCGCTGCAACAGCAACTCATCGACGAGCAACAGATGAGCGTCGAAGACGCCAGCGCGCATCCCGCCGCGCATGCCTTGACCCGTGCGGTCGGGGCGGCCGAGCAACTGACGCTGGACGTGCTCGAACTCGAGGTTTACCCCGGCGATGCGTTTCTGTTGTGCAGCGATGGTTTGTACAACGGGCTGAGCAGCGATGCCTTGGGTAGCGCCCTGAGCCTGACCGCGCCGCATGTCGCGCTTGAGCGTCTGTTTGACGGCGCGCTGCGTGGTTCGGCCCGGGACAACCTGACTGCCGTGGTGATCCGCCAATGACCCAACTCATGCCGCCGCTCGACGACCTGCTGATGAGCGAAGAGCAAGCCAATAACCTGACTTACTTTGCGTTTGCCAAGTCGCATCAAGCTGAGCCCGCGTTGGCGCCGACAAGGGCCAGTGTCGGTGAACTGCCAGACGTGCTGGCAGGGCGTTACCGCATCGAGCGTCTGCTCGGTGCCGGTGGCATGGGCGCGGTTTACCGTGCGCGGGACTTGCTGAGCGAACAGTTCGGCGATCCCGACCCTTACATCGCGCTGAAAATCCTCAGCGAAGAATTTGCCGAATCGCCGGACGCCAGCGCCTTGCTCTACAGCGAGTTCGCCCTGACCCGACGCCTGCGCCACAACAACGTGCTGCGCCCGCACACCTTTGAAGTGGACACCGATTGCCAGCGTGCCTTCATCACCATGGAACTCATGCGTGGGCTGACCCTGGACAAACTGCTCTGCGAACGGCCACTCGGCCTGCCGTGGAAAGAACTGCGCGACATCGCGCTGCCGCTGCTCGACGCACTGGCCTACGCCCACGCGCGCGGCGTGCTGCACGGCGACATGAAGCCAAGCAACGTGATGCTCAGCGAAGAAGGCGTGCGTCTGTTCGACTTCGGTCTGGGCCAGGCCGAGGAGGGCATCCTGCCCGGCCTGCCACACCTGAGCCGCGACCGCTTCAACGCCTGGACCCCAGGCTATGCCGCACCGGAACTGCTCGAAGGCCAGCCGATGTCCGCCAGCGCCGACGTCTACGGCGTGGCCTGCGTGCTTTACGAATTGGCGGGCGGCAAACACCCGTTCCGCCGCTTGCCCTCGACCCAGGCCCGTGACGAACACCTGGAACGCGAGCTGCACGCCCCGAAAAATCTACCGAAACACTGCTGGCCAGCCCTGCGAACGGCGCTGGCATTCGATGCGGCCGATCGAACGATCACCGCCGCACAACTGCGTGACGCCATGGGCGCCACTTTGTCTTTGCTGCAACGTCTGCGACTTCGGGCGTAACGGATGACTACCGAACAGGGAGCAAGCAATGTTCAACTCAGCTAACGAAACGCACTTCAGCCTGACTGTCGAAGACTACGTCGGCGACCTGCAAGTTCTGTCGTTCACCGGCACCGAAGGCATCAGCCAGCCGTATCGCTTCGACCTCGAACTGGTCAGCGAAAACCCCGATCTGGACCTGGAAAAACTCCTGCACAAACAGGCATTCCTAGCGTTCGATCCGCAGGGCAGCGGCATCCACGGCCAGATCTACCGCGTCGCCCAGGGCGATGCCGGCAAGCGCCTGACCCGCTACAAAGTCTCCCTGGTGCCGCACCTGCAATACCTGCATCACCGCACCAACCAGCGCATCTACCAGCAGATGTCCGCGCCAAAAATCATCGCGCTGATCCTCGAAGAGCACGGCATCAAGGGCAACGCCTACAACTTCCAGCTCAGCCAGCCATGCCCGGACCGCGACTACTGCGTGCAGTACGACGAAACCGACCTGCACTTCGTCCAGCGCCTGTGCGAAGAGGAAGGCATTCACTACCACTTCCAGCACAGCGCCAAAGCTCACCTGCTGGTGTTCGGTGACGACCAGACCGTGTTCCGGAAACTCGGCCAGCCAACCGCGTACGTGCAAGGCAGCGGCATGGTCGCCGACGAACCGGTGATCAAAGGCTTCAAACTGCGCCTGGAAACCCGCACCAGCCGCACCACCCGCCGCGACTACGACTTCGAAAAACCACGGCTGCAACTCGAAGCTGCCTACAAGCCTGATGTTCAGAGCGACGAACCAGACCTCGAAGACTACGACTACCCCGGCCGCTTCCTCGACCGCGCGCGCGGCAAATTCCTCAGCCAGCGCATCCTCGAACGCCACCGCGCCGACTACCAGCAAGCCGAAGGCCACGGTGATCAGACCCGCTTGATCAGCGGCCACTTCCTGGAAATGTCCGACCACCCACGCACCGAGTGGAACGACCTCTGGCTGCTCACCGAAATCGTCCACGAAGGCAAACAGCCGCAAGTCCTCGAAGAGTCCGTGACCAGCGACACCACCGACAACAAAGACGACTTCCACCAGGGCTACCGCAACCGCTTCCTCGCCACCCCATGGGCCGTGTTCTACCGCCCGGCACTGCAACACCCGAAACCGCGAGTACTCGGCAGCCAGACCGCCAAAGTCACCGGCCCCGCCGGCGAAGAAATCCACTGCGACCAATACGGCCGCATCAAAGTGCAATTCCACTGGGACCGCGAAGGCCAGGCCGACGACAAAACCAGCTGCTGGATGCGCGTCTCCTCAAGCTGGGCCGGCGACCGCTACGGCGCCATCGTCATCCCGCGCATCGGCATGGAAGTCCTCGTCACCTTCCTCGAAGGCGACCCCGACCAACCGTTGGTAACCGGTTGCCTGTACCACAAGGAAAACCAGGTTCCCTACGAACTGCCCGCCAACAAAACCCGCAGCGTCTTCAAAACCCTCAGCTCACCGGGTGGCGGCGGGTACAACGAACTGCGGATTGAGGACAAAAAAGGGGCGGAGCAGATCTTCATCCACGCCCAGCGGGATTGGGATGAAAACATCGAGCACGACCAGAAGATTCGCGTCGGCAATGAGCGGCACGACACAGTGGTGAAGAACACCTACACCGAGCTGAAGGCTGAAGAGCATCGCACCACGATTGCTGATCGCAAGGTTGAGACACGGGTGGATGATCACCTGACGGTTGGGCAGAACCAGCATGTGAAGTTGGGGACTGCGCAGCTGACTAGCGTTGGGAAAGAGATTCACCTGAAGGCTGGGGCGAAAATCGTCATCGAGGCCGGCTCGGAACTGACCATCAAGGGCGGTGGCAGCTTCATCAAACTGGATGCCGGTGGCGTGACCGTGGTCGGGCCGATTGTGAAGATCAATGCCGGCGGTTCGGCAGGCTCGGGGACCGGAATCGGCATCAAACCGCCGATACTGCCAGGCGCAGCGGACAAGGACATCGCCGGCGCCGTGCCGCCTCAGGCTCTCGGCAACGCACCGATGGCGCCGCCCCCGGTTTGCAAGGAATGCCTGGCCCGGGCCAAACGTAACGCCCAGGCCCTGGCCGCACGATAAAGGACGACTTCATGTACACAAGCAACGTGCACTGGCTGGATGAGTTATGGGTCAACGCCCTGCAACTGAAACAGTCGCACCTCGACCTGTTGATCGACGCAACCAGTCTCGACTACCCGCTGCTGCAAGAACTGGCGGAGCAGCCCGACGGGCCAAAACTGGCCAAGCTGTTTGAAAACACCCCGGAAGTCGCCATTGCCGATTTCGGCCCGCTGCTGCTGCGCGTCGACACGGCCCAACGCGCCTGGCTGAAAACCTTCATCAGCGCCGTCGACTGCAACAAACACGTCGTCGCCCTGTTCAGCCCTTGGGCGTTCGATGCGCTGGCCGAACACCTGCGCGGCTACACCCAGGCAAAATGGAACCAGGGCCGCTCCGAAGGCGTGCTGCGCTACTACGACCCGCGCATGCTGCTGCCCGTCGCCGAAACCCTGACCCCGGTACAAAGCAACGCCTTCCACGCCGCCGTCATCTCCTGGCACTGGCTCGACCGCGACCAACACCCACAAAGCCTGCCCGGCAACTACGTCCGCCACGCCCCCACACCGGCCAACGGCCCTGTCATGTTCGACCACCCACAAGTCGCCAACCTGCTCGCCTGGACCGAAGCCGACGCCTACCGCATCGACCGCTGCGCCGTGCCGCAAAACTACGGCTTGAGCCGTAATGAGGGGCTTATTCGCCATTTGTATCGCAGCCAGATCGCGGCAAATCAGAAGGGGTTGAAGGAACCGGAAGAGCGGGAACCGTTTATTGAACAGTGGTTGGTGGAGAATTCGCCGTTTGTGATTGATGAGCCGCCGAAGGCGTTGATTTGATGAGTGGGGGTGCTTGTGGGCCGGTTGAGGTTGCGGGGGCGGCGATGTCTTCGTGGTGGGTTCGTGGGTGGGTTTTGATGGGGTTGGTGGTGTTGAGTGGGTGTCGTAGTGGGCCTGAAATGGTCGGTGCTCCCGTTAAGGGCTTTAACCATACCTCCGCAGAAATAATGGGATTCACGATCAATGGTGCTGGCGGTCCGCGAATCCCACCCAATCAGGGCGGAGGAAATGAAATGTGCTGCAGCACACTTCCTTTGCAATGGCGTCCGGGCCTTAGAGCGACTATCGAATGGGACAAAGATCCAAATCCATACGAATCGGTCGAGCGTGACCAGTACGGACAAATTACAAAAGAGATAGTTGTTCGTCATTCTGCTGGTTACTCTCACCATAAAGCGACGGTCGAAATTCCTAAGTACGCTAAAGAACTTTGTGCTTTGCAGGTTCATTTTTTGCCGTGCGATCAGGTAAGGGTTTCTACTACCTGCTTTCCTCCGGGTCACACGAACTATCCAGATAAAGCGTATTTTCAAGTTAAGGAGTCGATGATATGTCCGGCTCTTTGAGCGAAGCTATACCTGTGGCAGGAAATAGAAACTTTGTCGGGCAATCAAATAGATGTATTTGCAGGAAGCAATACGCCCGGTTCTTCGGGTGTTTGATTAACTGCCTGAAGAACATGGAGGAGTCGAAGGTATGTCGATATTGAATGATGTAGTTAAAGGCATATGCTGGTGTGCGGCTGTTATGCAAGACGTTTTTTTGCGCAAATTTTGCTTGGAGCTAAGAAAGATCAGTTTCAATATGATGGCGCGGTCATTAGCTCTTGTATTCAGCATGTTCGGTGTAAGCGCTTGCAATGCTGGACCTGAAATGGTGTCTGCACCGGTTACTGGTTATAACCACACCTCCGCGGAAATTATACGGTTTAGTATTAATGGAGCGGGTGGCCCCGGATTCCACCAAATGCTGGTGGAGGAGCTGAAGTTTGCTGTGGCGCACTCCCTCTTCAGTGGAATCCGGGAGTTAGAGCAATCATTGAATGGGACAAAGACCCCAATCCATACGGGCCCATTAAGCGTGACCAAAACGGACAAATTCTAAAAGAGGCATTGGTTCGTCACTCCGCTGATTACTCTCACCATACAGCGATGGTTGAGGTTCCGAAGTATACTGAGCAACTTTGCGCGCTACAGGTTCACTTTCTACCGTGCGATCAAGTAAAAGTTTCTACAACTTGCTTTACCCCCGGGCATCCGGATTATCCCGATAAAGCCTATTTTCAAGTTAAGGGGTCGAAGATATGTCCGGTTCTTTGAGCGAAGCTATACCTATGGCGGAAAATAGAAACTTTGTCGTGCAATCAAATAGATGTATTTGCAGGAAGCAATACGCCCGGTTCTTCGGGTGTTTGATTAACTGCCATGATGAACATGGAGGAGTCGAAGGTATGTCAAAGCTTATAAGCAAAGGTAACAACTCGCGTGATGACAAATTTTTGTCATCTGCCAAATTTCTGCGGGGGCTGCACGTACCCGTGAGAATGATGCCCTTTATTAGTAATATTAAGTCACGTTGCATGCGTTTGGCATTGTTGTTGGTCGGCACATTTACTATTGTTGCCTGCCAAGCAGAATCAAAAATGCTTTCTACATCGGTAACCGGTTATAACCATACTTCCGCCGCTATTAATAGATTTACCGTCAACGGTGCTGGAGGACCTAACATAGGCCCGCATCAAGGTGGAGGTAGCGAAGTTTGTTGTGGGGTTGTGCCAAGAGTATGGACCCCAGGTTTGAGGGCTATTGTTGAATGGGAGAAAGACCCTAATGCAAGACCTTCTGCCAAATGGCCGCCACTTGGTACGGATGCGTACCGTGCAGAATATAAAAAACATGCGGCGCAATATACCCAGCATTCAGTAACTGTCGAAATTCCAAAATACGATACGGCGGGTTCTTTGAAGGTGCATTTTTTACCGTGCGATCAGGTTCGTGTCTCGGCAGACAATATTAAACGTGGCGATCCGGCTTATCCCTTTAACTTCCCAATGAATATGGAGGAGCCTAAGGTATGTCCAAACAAATAAGCGCGGAAATTAAAAAACAAGCTGCATCTGTGTCGGTACCGCCAGCGTTTCCAGCACAAGGGCGTCTGCCAAAAGACCCGAATCAACTTTCAGAGAATATTCGTAAACAGAAGGCTGATGAAACACGATTTACTAACCAGCAGCGAAAACTATTACAGTCTAAAGGTGATGTTCAAAGTGGGCCGTCATGCAGTAAGACGTTACATATAACTATTGCGTTCGACGGAACCAATAATAATGATCTCGCTGATAGCTCCTCGAGTCCTTCATCATGCAGTAATATTGCTCGTATCTTCCACGCAAGTTTAGGGTCGGACCCAACAATACAAACAGGATACTTTCGTTATTACAGTCCGGGAGTCGGGACAACATTTCCAGAGATCAATGAAGTCGTTCCAGACTCATTTGGGCTAATAGGTGCAAATGGTGGTGAAAACCGAATTAATTGGGGGCTGACTCGTTTGATTTCAGCACTAAAGGATTCGGTACCGGGCCAAACGCCATTCTCGCCTGACGAAACAAAAAGTCTGGTAGAGGGAATGGCTACTTCTTGGCTAGGCACCGTCATGACGGCAGGTCTAATGGAGAATGGTGAGAAAAAGCGTGAAGCAGTTATGCGTCCGCATATCCAGGATCTGGAAAAAGCGCTCAAGAAACTCGATGAGGGAGACCATAAGCCTCGAATCTTAGCGATGCGTCTATATGTGTATGGATTTTCCCGTGGTGCGGCTCAAGCGCGAACCTTCGCTAACTGGCTTCAGACATTGACGCGCTGCTCAGGGGAGAGTGGGGTCGTGGAATACCTCTTTGCGGGTTTGCCGCTGTCCATAGAGTTTCTTGGACTCTGCGACACCGTGGCGGCGGTTGGTCTTGCTGACAGTGCGCCATTCGCTGCTGGGCATATGGGGTGGGCTGACGGCACTATGCGGTTGCCTGAAGATGCGATTATCGAGAGTCAAGACACAACAGTTCCCGAGGACCGTCACTTCCTAAAGCGCTGCGTACATTTAGTTTCGGCTCATGAGCAACGTGCTAGTTTTCCTCTGGATTCTATTCGCCGGAGGTCAAAAACGGCTGACGGCCAGCGAAATACTGAGGCTCCCTCTAGTTACCGGGATAATACTGTCGAGTACTTTTATCCAGGTGTGCACTCCGACGTAGGAGGAGGTTACTCACCGAAAGACCAAGGCAAAGCGATTTCTGGTACAGACGATTTGCTATCTCAAATTCCGTTACACCATCTCTATGCTGAAGCATTCAAGGCCGGTGCTCCGCTGCAAGTTCCACAGAATATTCTTCTTCCAGATCACGAAGCGTGGCGTGCCATGGACCCTAAGGTCCAAGACGAGTTCGACTTTAACGCTACCCTGGTTCGCCGCTTCAACGCTTGGCAGGCTCAAGCCAAAGGCGGCACTTTGGAAGAGGTGATGAAACAAGAGCATGCGCTAATTACCGCATGGAGAATCGACCGTTACGCCGGTGGCGTAGAAAAACAGCCATTCTTTCAAAACTCTCTTGCGGATATGCCCAAAGCAAAAATCGATGCTTGGGAAGCTATTCAGAAGCGCAGAGATGCCAAAACCTCTGCTGCTGCTGAGGGCAAGCCCGAGCCGACTTACACCGAGGCAGAGGAGAAGGAAAACCAACTGAACATACAAATTGTCGGTGGCCAGGAAAAAGTCGACAAAATGCGTTGGGAGAAAAAATTTGAGCCTCCTCTAGACCACCGCCAGCTAAGTGGGGCAGCAGCGGAGTTTAGGCATGACTACTTGAGAGAGTGGGGCATGGTGGATGACTCATTCACCGCTGGTGGTGTGGTAGATATGCTACTGGGCGGTACAGTGTTCCTGATAAATGAGGAAGACGAAGCGGAGGAGTATGCCTACCTGCATGCTGAAGGCACAAAGCTGCACGAAAAAATGTTTATTGCAGCCAATAAACCTAGGCCGGGGCAAGAAGACCTAGTGGCGTTGTTTGACAATCAGATTCACGACTCCCGAGCGTGGTTCATGAACCACTCCGCTATTGGACCGCGTGAGCCCTTTACGGACTATTTCCGTATCCGTTTGATTCATTTCGATAACGAGTCGAATAAGCAGCTATCGCTCTTAGCCAGTGCCGGGCGGGTTATCGGACTTGGTATTGCATTGGCTAGTGTCGGCCTGAGTATCAAGAGGAAGGATCCTCGTATGTTGCTAGGTCTGTTTTTACCATCCTTGGCTCGTCCTGTCCTGAGCGGAAAAGTGGGGCTGCCGGAAATCAGTGCTTTCGACCCACTTACAGGCATTGCGCTTCCAGTGGCAAGCAATCTGGATGCTCTACGAGTGTTCACTAAAGAACCGGGAGACCTGGTGGCCAAAGCCGCAGCCTTGCCACCGCTGAAACCATTGACTGAAGCAAACGCGAACACCCCGGCGCTGCAGAAAATTCTGGTAGCCCATCAGGCGCTTGAAGCAGTCGAAGCTGCTCGCAAGAAGGACGTGGGTGCATTGGCCGGTATGTTGGCGAATGCGGCGAACGATGAGGACAAGCCCGGTGGCTGGCTCGACTTGGTGGCTGATCAGGCCAGTAACTTGAAGTCGTCTGAAAAGAACGTGTAACTGCACAACGATAAAGGGCGACTCTGGATGAGCCGCCCTTTTTGCGTGGCGCCCAGTTACCCTGACAAAGTCTGTTTTGAAGCGAAGGAACCAAAGGTCTGCCCGGGTTCCTGAGCCAGAAAAGAACACGGCCCCGATTGCTGGCAACATCAATCGGGGCCGTTTTTGTTTGCTTGGTTAGCCAGTTCCGTCTTACGCCTTGGCGCGATGCTCTTCCGAGGGCGGCGAATCAATGTGGTCCAGCGCTCGTTCCACCAACAGATGCACGCCGTCCGCCATTCTGCTGAGTGCCAGGGCGACTGAGCGGCGGGAGCCTTCTACACCGTCGGCCAGGTCGGCGGCGATGGCGCTGATGGACAGCAGGTCTTCGGAGGCATTGGCCAGGAGGGTTTCGGTGTGGAGGTCGGGAGCGACGATAAAGAGCGCACCCTTGCGGGTTTTCGATTGTTTATCCGGTGCTGTGCCGAAGTGATGGTCGAGGGCGCGCTCGGCGGCTTCGTGGAGTTTTTTGGAATCGAAGGATTCGTAGGGGGATGTGGCTTCGTGTTCTGGGGGATTCGGAGTTGGCTTAATCATTGATGTAGCTCCTGGAATTAAGAGACCGACACCGTTTCGCTTTGCACTTCGAAAGAGGTGGCAGCTGTGCGTTGGTGTGCAAGACCGATCCAGGAACCGGCAGACCCGAAGGTCTCCGACGCACAGCCGCCATAACGACCCGCGAGCATAGGAAAACGCTCGACGAATAGCCATAAGCAATTGCACACCTGGGTTCGGACTTGCACGTCCGTATCACCGATTTTGCGGCGACGGACAAAGCCTATCGATGAAGCTCGATGCTGCCTAGTTCATGAACAACGCCATACATTGAAGGAAATATCCGATAGCCCCGAGCGTAGAAAGACCAAAAAACCTCAGCTTTTAAACAACAGCCTTTCGTCAATGACTTGGTAGTCATCAGCGTCAAAAACCACGGCATCTTCTTCTAACACTGCACAATAGTGGCGTTCTCGCTCGAAGCCGCTACACTGCGCCGGCCGTTCATTTTCCTTTTGAGGCTGTGCGCATGAAATTTCGTTTTCTTCTGTGGATGCTGGGTTTGTTGATGGGTAAGGCCAGTCGGACTAATCCTGCGTTTCAGCAGCAGTTGGGTGACAAGGAGTTGGTGTTTCAGCTACAGACACTGGACGGGAAAGTGGCGCGGCATTTCTTTGTGAAGGACCAGCGCATTACCAGTAAGTCGGGCGTGTATGCCGAGCCGGCGTTTGCGATTGCGTTTAAAGATGCGGCGTATGGCTTTGCCACGATGCAGGCGAAGAACAAGCAGTTGGCGTTTATGACGGGGATTCAGGACAAGTCGATTCAGATCAAGGGCAACCCGGCGTTGGTGATCTGGTTTCAGGGGTTGACCAAGTATTTGAAGCCGCGGAAGGCGAAGGCTGCCGCTAAGGTTTGAGGTGGTCAAGTAGACCGAGGTGGATTTTTCGCGGGCAAGCCTCGCTCCTACAGGAATCACGAAACCCTGTAGGAGCGAGGCTTGCCCGCGAAGCTTTTAGGCCTGGGTGAATTGCGAGGCGAGTTCGCGCAGCAGGACTTCGGCTTCGAGGACTTTGCTGACGACGTCGTTGGCTTTGTCGCGAGTCAAACCGACGCGCTCCAGCAGGGCGTCGGGGATGTCTTCATCCGGGCCGGAGCCGATGCCGCGGCTACGCAGCAGGCGCACGGACAGGCACACGAGGTTCGGGTACTCGGCGTAGGCGCCGTCGTAGCTTGGGTCGTGCTGGAAGCGCAGCGCGGTGGCCAGTTCGTCGGGCATGTCCCAATAGCGCATCAGCCATGAGCCGATCTGTTCGCGGCTGATGCCGAGCAGGTGTTGCTCGACGTAGCTGTGGCACAGGTGCGGGTTGACCTCCAGGTGGCGGCAGATCAGCGAGAAGTGCGGCGGGAACACGTGGGCCAGCAGCAGGTAGCCGAAGTTGTGCAGCAGGCCGGCGAGGTAGGTCAGGCCGGCTTCCGGGCGCTGGGCGCGCGGCATGGCGCGGGTCAGGCCTTCGATGACGGCGGCGGTGTAGATCGATTGCTGCCAGTACGGCGTGGTGTGTTGCGGGTGGTCTTTGGGCAGGCTGAGGGTTTTGCCCAGGGCCAGGCCCAGCGCCAGGTTGATCACCAGATCGAAACCCAGCACGCGGACGATGGCGTCTTCAACGGAGCGAATCTTGCCCGGCGAGGCGTAGTACGGCGACGCCGCCCAGCTCACGACTTGTGCGGCCAGGGCCGGGTCGGTTTCGACCACGCCGGTGATGTCGTCGATGGTGGCGTTGGGGTCGACGCGCAGTTTGATGATTTTCTGCGCGGTCTCGGCCAGTGGCGGAATTTCGATGGTGGCTTCCAGGCGTTGCTGGATGCGTCTCGCGGTGAACGCCTGGACGGCCTGGGTGATTTCCTCGCGGTCATCGTCGGGGCGGTCGAGGTTCGGGCGGATGCTGCTCACGTTCTCGCCGAAGTTGGCGGCGCTGGCCTTGGTCAGCATGGTCTTGAAGGCTTCGCTGGTGATTTCCAGCAGCACGCCCGGCTCGCCCGAGTTGATCAGCAACTTCGGTTCGCGCAGCAGGCTTTCTTCGTACAGGCAGGGCGAGCTGGTCAGCGCCGGCAGGCCGGGCAGCAGGCTCAGGTTGTGTTTGCCGAGCATCTTTTCCAGGCGCTCGGTCGACACGGCGGCGAGGCGGCGGCCGGTCAGTTCGGCGAGGCGGTTGAGGTCGAGCAACTGGCTTTGCGGGAACAGCACCATCAGCGCGCCCACGGCGTCGTCGAGCAGCACCGCTTGCACTTTGCGCGAGGCGTTCAGGCCGTGGTGGTCGAGGACTTCTTCGTAGGCGATGCCCAGTTTGGCGAGCAGCAGCCGAATAACAGACGGAGCGTGCGGGGTTTCGGGGACGAGGGCAGCTTCAGTCATGGTCTGTATCCGTATTCAAACAATTGCAGGAGTATAACCAGCTTGTTTAAGGGCAGGGTCCAGAAACTGCGACGGTGCTCACACTTGGCCGTATTGCTGCCCGTGGCGCAGCCAGCGGTCGAGCAGCGGGCTGACGTGATCCGGCCAACGCTCCAGCAATGCCTGGGCGGCGTCGCGCACGGCGGGTAGCAGATCGGCGTCGCGCATCAGGTCGGCGACCTTGAATTGCAGCAGACCGGTCTGGCGCGTGCCGAGCATTTCGCCGGGGCCGCGTAGTTCGAGGTCTTTCTCGGCGATGACAAAACCGTCGTTGGTTTCGCGCATGATGCCCAGGCGCTGACGGCCGATCTGTGACAGCGGCGGATGGTAGAGCAGCACGCAATGGCTGGCGGCGCTGCCTCGACCGACGCGGCCGCGCAATTGGTGCAACTGCGCGAGGCCGAGGCGCTCGGGGTTTTCGATGATCATCAGGCTGGCGTTCGGCACGTCGACGCCGACTTCGATCACGGTGGTGGCGACCAGCAGTTGCAGGTTGCCGGCCTTGAATTCAGCCATCACGGCGGCTTTTTCCACAGGCTTCATGCGGCCGTGAATCAACCCGACCTTCAACTCGCCGAGGGCGGAGGTGAGGTCCTCAAAGGTGGTTTCCGCCGCTTGGCAGGTCAGCTCTTCCGACTCTTCGATCAGCGTGCACACCCAATAGGCCTGACGCCCTTCGGCGCAGGCACCGCGCACCCGTTCGATGACTTCGACGCGTCGGGTGTCGGTGACCAACACGGTGTTGACCGGGGTTCGGCCGGGCGGCAGTTCGTCGAGGATCGAGGTGTCGAGGTCGGCGTAGGCGCTCATCGCCAGCGTGCGTGGAATCGGCGTGGCGGTCATGATCAGCTGATGCGGACACATGCGCCCGCCGACGCCTTTCTGCCGCAGCGCCAGGCGCTGTTGCACGCCGAAACGGTGTTGTTCGTCGATGATCACCAGCGCGAGGTTCTTGAACTGCACTTCGTCCTGGAACAGTGCGTGAGTGCCGACCACCATCGGTGTGCCACTGGCGATCTGCTCCAGCGCGGCCACGCGGTTCTTGCCTTTGAGCTTGCCGGCCAGCCACGCGACTTCAATGCCCAGCGGTTCGAGCCAGCGCTTGAAGGTGATGAAATGCTGCTCGGCGAGGATCTCGGTCGGCGCCATCAACGCCACTTGGTAACCGGCTTCCAGCGCTTGCAATGCGGCAAGGGCTGCGACCACGGTTTTGCCCGCACCGACGTCGCCCTGAATCAGTCGCAGCATTGGTTCGTGCTGGCTGAGGTCATAGGCAATTTCGTTGCCGACGCGTTGTTGGGCGCCAGTTGGATTGAAGCCGAGATTGGCCAGGTATTGGGCCGGCAATCGGGTGGCTTTCGGCATCGCCGGCGCGCGCAGGGAACGCATGCTTTCGCGCAGACGCTGCTGGGACAGTTGATGGGTCAGCAGTTCTTCAAAGGCCAGACGATGCTGCGCCCAATGATGACCGAGGGCGAGTTCGTCGACATCGGCGTCGGCCGGCGGGTGATGCAGGTAACGAATTGCGTCGGCCAACGGCGCCAGTTGATAGTCCCGCGCCAGTTCGTTCGGCAACCAATCCGGCAGGCTGGTCGGGCCGAGCATCGTCAGGGTTTGCATGCAGAGCTGGCGCAAACGCTGCTGGGTCAGGCCTTCGGTGAGCGGGTACACCGGCGTCAGGGTTTCATCCACGGGCGGCGGCTCGTCGCCGGTGAGGGCGCGGTATTCCGGGTGGTAGATTTCCAGTCCCGACGCACCGGGCCGCGCTTCGCCGTAGCAGCGAATCCGCGTGCCACGTTTGAGGCCTTCTTTCTGGGCGTTGCTGAAATGGTAGAAGCGCAGGCTGAGCCCGCCGGTACCGTCCTGCAAGCGCACGACCAGGCTGCGGCGCCGGCCCATGACCACGTCGGCGCCGCTGACGGTGCCTTCGATCACGGCATCCTGCCCCGGTCGCAGGTGGCCGATCGGGACTACGCGAGTGCGGTCCTGATAACGCAGCGGCAGGTGAAACAGCACGTCCTGGAGATTCTCCAGGCCGACCTTGGCCAGTTTCTCGGCCATGGCCTCGCCGACACCCTTGAGTGCCGTGACCGACACTTGCGACAACTCGGTCATGACAGCAACTTAAGCCGCAGCCACCGGCGCGGGCGGCTTGGCCACCGAGCACAGGCGAATGGAGTCAGCGAGGATTTCAATGGCCTTCGGACGCGGGAAGCTCGCGCGCCAGGCAATGGCCACGGTGCGGAACGGCACCGGGGCGGTCAGTGGGCGCACTTCAATTACACCGGGGGCGTAGTGATGGCTGTCCACGGCCGACAGCGGCAGGATCGAAATCCCGAGCCCCGAGGCGACCATGTGGCGAATGGTTTCCAGCGAGCTGGATTCCACCGTGGTGTGCTTGGCGCCGTCGTTGCCTTTGGTCAGCGTCGGGCAGGCTTCCAGCACTTGATCACGGAAGCAGTGGCCCTCGCCAAGCAGCAGCAGGCTCTTGTCGTTGAGCAGGGCGGCGTCGATGGATTCTTTTTGTGTCCACGGGTGCTGGGCCGGCATCAGGACGTAGAACGGCTCGTCGTAGAGCTGCAGGGTCAGGACGTCGGCTTCGTTGAACGGCAGGGCGATGATGATCGCGTCGAGCTCGCCGTTGCGCAGTTTGTCGCGCAGCACGTGGGTGAAGTTTTCTTCGATGTACAACGGCATCTGCGGGGCGACCCGGTGCAGTTGCGGAATCAGGTGCGGAAACAGGTACGGGCCGACGGTGTAGATGGCGCCGACTTTCAGCGGGGCGGTCAGCTGGTTCTTGCCGGCCTGGGCCAGTTCGCGGATGCCTTGGGCCTGTTCCAGGACTTTTTGTGCCTGGGCCACGATGCCTTCGCCGACCGGGGTCAGGCGCACGGCGCTCTTGCTGCGCTCGAAAATCAGCACACCGAGTTCGTCTTCAAGCTTTTTCACGCCCACCGACAGGGTCGGCTGGCTGACGTGGCAACGCTCGGCCGCGTGGCCAAAGTGCTGCTCTTGGGCGAGGGTAACGATGTAGCGTAATTCTGTAAGAGTCATAGCGAGCGTCCATGAAGTTGCGGGCCAAGCATACCGGCTGCAATCGATAGACGCACGTTATCAGAGAGAGTGTGTCGAGTGACACCGGGTAATGCCGGTTTGCCGCTGGCGGATATGCAAAAGGCACCTTTCGGGTGCCTTTTGCATATCTTGTTACCGCCACAGAATCTGTAGGAGCGAAGCTTGCTCGCGAAAGCGGTATGTCAGTCGAATCATTCGTGAATGACACACCGTTTTCGCGAGCAAGCTTCGCTCCTACAGGGTTCTCTTTAGCGGCGGCGTTCCAGCGAGTAAACAAACGGCGCAACAATTTCGATGGAGCCGTTGTTCAGCATGTCGGCCGGTGGCTTGGGCAGCGGTTGGGCACGCTTGATCATTTCCAGGGTGGCCCGGTCCAGATCGGCGTTGCCCGAACGGCCCACCAGTTCGAACGACAACACGTTACCTTCGCCGTCCACCACGAAGCGCAGACGGTTCAAACCTTCCTTGCCCCGCGCCTGTGCACTGGCCGGGTACTTTTTGTACTTGGCCAAGTGCGCCAGCAGGGTGCCTTGCCAACTGGCCTTGGCCGCTTGCTGCGCAGGTGATGGGCCCGGTGCCGGTTGAGCGGATTTCTCCGTCGGCGCCTGGGTCGGTTGCGCTTCGCTCGGTTTTTCCTCGGACGGTTTTTCCTTCGGCGGCTCCGGCTTTTTCTCCACAGGCTTGGGCGGTTGAGGCTTGGGCTTGGGTTTGACCGGCTTCGGTACGGTGATTTCTGCCTTCGGCACTTCGGCCAGTTTCGGGATCGGCAGCTCTTCCACCGGAGCAGGGGGTTGTGGCGGCGTTATCACCTTCGGCGGTGCCGGAGGAGGTGGTGCCGGAACCGGCGCCAACTCGACCATCATCGCCTGCGGCGGCAGCTCGATAGGTGGGCGCGACGTCCAGTTCAGCGCCAGCGCAATGGCCAGCGCATGGACGCCCAGCACCACGGCCAGGCTACCGCCGTAACGCGTCAGCTTATGGCGCGTCGTGATCATTTCTTCACTGCCGTCTCGAGTCCGACCAGACCGACCTTCAGGTAGCCGGCAGCGCGCAGGTTGTCCATCACGCTCATCAGGTCGCCGTAGTCCACGCCTTTATCGGCCTGGAAGAAGATCGTCGTGTCTTTCTTGCCCTGGGTCTTGGCGTCGAGCGTGGCGCCGAGTGCTTCGGCTTTCACTTCGTCTTCGCCGAGGAACAGGCGCTGGTCAGCTTTGACGCTGAGGAACACCGGTTTCTCTGGCCGCGGCGCCGGTTTGGCGCTGGAGGCAGGCAGGTCGACCTTGATGTCCACGGTGGCCAACGGAGCGGCCACCATGAAGATGATCAACAGCACCAGCATCACGTCGATGAACGGCGTGACGTTGATTTCGTGGTTCTCGGCCAGATCGTCGTCTGCGCCTTCTTTCAAATGCAGGCCCATGGCCGATTACCCCACTTTCACCATGTGCGGTTGCGAGCTGCGCTCAGGCTGGTGGTCGAGGTCGCGGCTGACCAGCAACAGGACTTCTGCCGAGGCGTCGGACACTTGCGCCTTGTAGCCGGCGATGGAGCGGGCGAACACGTTGTAGATCACAACGGCTGGAATCGCGGCAACCAGGCCCAGCGCGGTGGCCAGCAAGGCTTCGGCGATGCCGGGAGCCACGACGGCGAGGTTGGTAGTCTGGGTTTTGGCGATGCCGATGAAGCTGTTCATGATGCCCCACACGGTGCCGAACAGGCCCACGAACGGCGCGGTAGAGCCGATGGTGGCGAGTACGCCGGTGCCGCTGCTCATGTTGCGACCGCAGGCTGCGACCAGGCGCTCGAGACGGAAGGCGACGCGTTCCTTGATGCCTTCTTTCTCACGGCTGTTGGTCGACAGGTGCATCTCTTCCAGCGCATCGTGCACCAACAGGTTGGCGAGGGTGCCGGGCTTGGCTGCCGTTACACTGGCTTCCTTGAGGGTGGCCGCCTTCTTCAGGTGGACGATTTCGGTGCGCAGACGGCGCTTGGCGCCCATCAGCTCGAAGCCCTTGGCGATCCAGATGGTCCAGGTGATGATCGACGCGATGGCGAGGCCGATCATCACGATTTTCACGATGATGTCGGCGTTCTGGTACATGCCCCACGGCGACAGGTCATGGGCCATGCCCAGGCTGTTGTCGGCTTCGAGGACTTGCGGCGCGTCTTCACCAGCGGCGTCTACGGCCTGGGCCGGATCGGTGGCAACCGGTGCGGCGTGTTCGGCAGAGTGCTCGGCGGGAGCGGGCGCAGTGGCGGCGGCTGGGGTGGCCGGGGCTTGTGCGTCAGCGAAGGCGGCGGTTGGCGCCAGCATCAGGCTGAGCAACAGGGCGGCCACCGCGCTCCAGGCGCGAGGTCGATTGGTTGGCGAAGCGGGGAATTGATTGCGTGTCATGCTGGCCGGACCTGAGAGGAAAAGACGGTAAATGTTCTTCCAGGCCTCGAAGGCCGAGAACAAAAGTGGCGGGCATTATTGCAAGTAATTCTTGTTAACAGAAGTAATAGAGTATCTTTTTTTCCTTCATTGCTAGCCGCTCGTCCATTGCCGGCGCTAGTCTGTGGCTTTCCGATAGGAGTTTTTTGATGTCCGCGCCCTCTGTTTTGATCGCCGGCTGCGGTGATGTCGGCAGTCGTCTGGCTACACAATTGCTCGCTTGCGGGTGGGAGGTCCATGGCCTGCGCCGTGACGTCTCGCGCCTGCCCGAGGGGGTGATTGGCGTTGCCGGTGACTTGTTCAACAAGGATTGCCCGCAAACCTGGCCGGTCGGTGCGGTGGACTACCTGGTGTATTGCGCGGCAGCCACCGATCACGATGAAGCCGGTTACCGCGCCGCTTATGTCGAGGGCTTACAGCATGTGATCGAGTGGCTGGACGACTACGGACAGGTGCCCAATCGCCTGCTGTTCGTTTCCAGTAGCAGCGTTTACGGCCAGCAGGACGGCGAGTGGGTCGACGAAACGTCGCCGACCATCGCTGCCGGCTATTCAGGTCGACTGATGCTGGAGGCGGAACAAGTGGCACTCAACAGTGGCATCCCGGCAAGCATCGTGCGTTTGACCGGCATCTACGGCCCGGGCCGCGAATGGCTGCTGACGCAGGTTCGTCGCGGGTATCGCGTGGCTATTGATCCGCCGTTGTATGGCAATCGGATTCACGTGGATGACGCGGCTGGCTTGATGGCGTTTCTGCTTGAGGCGGATCGGCGCGGTGTGGCGTTGGATGACGTTTATATCGGCGTCGACGACGCGCCTGCACCACTGGCCGAAGTGGTGGATTGGTTGCGTGAATATCTGGGCGTGACCGAATGGGCTGACGATGCGAGTGTGCGGCGCACGGGCAGCAAGCAGTGCAGCAATGCGCGGGTGAAGGCCTTGGGTTGGGTGCCGAAGTACCCGAGCTATCGCGAAGGGTACGCCGCCATTCTCGAAGGCCGCTGCTGATTTCCAGGCCCCACATACAACTGTAGGAGCCGGCTTGCTGGCGATGAGGCCGTAACATCCAACATCTCTGTTGGCTGATACACCGCCATCGCCAGCAAGCCGGCTCCTACATTGGTTTCGCGTGGGGCTTGCGGGTTACTGCTTTTCCAGCAACCACTTGCGATCACCCGGCGTGAACTGCGGCATTTCGTCTGCCTGCGCGGTGTTCACAGCCTGGAGGATCTCCAGTTCCTTGCCCTTGCGCGCAAAGATCCAGGTGTTGCCCTGGCCCTTGAGCTGCAACCACATGTTGTCGTTGCCGCCGCTCATCGATGCGCAATCGCCCGCCAGACACAGCGCGTAGCGATCCGCACCCGGCAAACCGGTTACCTGGCCGTCGGCCTGGAACTGCACGGAGCTGCCTTCGCCGGGACCACTGATGACTTTCCAGTTGCCGCCCATGTAGGCGGAATACAGCGCGCGTTCGAAGCTGGCACCCATCGGTGCGCCATCCGGCACCGGGATCAGCGCGCGGTCGAAGACCTGTGCGGGTTCGTTGTCGCTGGCGACTTGGGCCAGTTGCTTGCCGTCACGCTTCAGCTCACTGGCGGAACTGCCGTAGAAGTCGACTTTCCAGGCGCCGGACGCTTCGCCCAGCAGCTTGCCTTCGACGTTCTCAAAACCGTTGGTGTAGCGGGCCTGACCGGCCTTGGTGTTGACGTCCCATTCCAGGTTCGGACCATAGGCCTGGAGCGCTTCGCGCAGGGGGCCGCCTTTGGACGCAGCATCGATCGCCACCTGATTGATCCAGGTGCCGCTGATGTCGCGGTCGGCAGGGTTGCTGGCACATCCGCCCAAGAGTAGGGCGACCAGCGAGACAGCAAGCGCAGTGCGCATGGTGGAATCCTTTCAAAACGCTTTTTTATACATACGGCATTGGCGCAGCCTTTCGGGCTGCGCCGAACGCATTACTCGATGACCAGAATGGCATCCATTTCAACCTGCGAACCCTTTGGCAGGGCGGCTACGCCGATGGCGGCGCGGGCTGGGTATGGCTGGTCAAAGTACTTGCCCATGATCTCGTTGACCTTGGCGAAGTGGCTCAGGTCGGTGAGAAAGATGTTCAGTTTGACGATGTCCTTGAACGAACCACCAGCGGCTTCGGCCACGGCTTTCAGGTTCTCGAACACCTGGACGGTCTGGGCTTCGAAGCCTTCAACCAGTTCCATGGTTTTTGGGTCCAGAGGAATCTGACCCGACATGTAAACGGTGTTGCCAGCCTTGATCGCCTGGGAGTAAGTGCCGATGGCGGCCGGGGCCTTATCGCTGGTGATAACAGTCTTGGTCATGAATGACTCCTTGTAATAGGTTGGCTTAGGCGCGCATGCGGGTGATGCGGATCACCCCGGTCAGTGCGCGCAGTTTCTTGATTACGCGGGCCAGATGCACACGGTCGTGCACGCTGACCACCAGTTGGACCACGCTGATGCGACCATCGCGTTCGTCCATGCTGATTTTTTCGATATTGCCGTCGGCCGCGTTGACGCTGCTGGCCAGCAGTGCGATCAAGCCGCGCTGGTGTTCCAGCTCGACGCGCAGCTCGACGTTGAATTCGCCGGTGACATCCTTGGCCCACGAGAGCTGGATGCATTTTTCCGGGTTGTGGCGGATTTCGCTGATGTTGCGGCAGTTGTCGAGGTGCACAACCATGCCTTTGCCCGCCGACAGGTGACCGACAATCGGGTCGCCCGGGATCGGCGTGCAGCACTTGGCGTAGCTGAGCACCAGACCTTCGGTGCCGCGAATCGCCAGCGGGCCTTCCGCGCTTGGCAACTGTTCGCCTTCGCCCAGCAGGCGGCGGGCAACCACGTAAGCCATGCGATTGCCCAGGCCGATGTCTTCGAGCAGATCTTCGATCAGTTCGAGGCGGTACTCGGTAAGCATGGCCTTCACGCGCTCGGCCGGGACTTTGTCCAGGGCGCTGTCGAAACCGTTGAGGACCTTGTTCAGCAGGCGTTCGCCGAGGCTGATGGATTCGGAGCGGCGTTGCAGTTTCAGTGCGTGGCGGATATGGGTTCGCGCCTTGCCGGTGACCACGAAATTGAGCCACGCCGGGTTCGGCCGTGCGCCGGGAGCACTGACGATCTCGACCGTGGAGCCGCTTTGCAGCGGTTCGGACAACGGCGCGAGACGACGATTGATCCGACAGGCAATGCAGCTGTTGCCCACGTCGGTGTGCACCGCGTAAGCGAAGTCGACCGCCGTGGAGCCTTTGGGCAGCTCCATGATCCGGCCTTTGGGCGTGAACACGTAGACCTCGTCCGGGAACAGGTCGATCTTCACGCTTTCGATGAATTCCAGCGAGTTGCCGGCGCGTTGCTGCATTTCCAGCACGCCTTTGACCCACTGGCGGGCGCGGGCGTGAGTGCCTTTGGGCTGCTCGTCGCCGCTGGATTTGTACAGCCAATGGGCGGCGATGCCGTTATTGGCCATCTCTTCCATTTCACGGGTGCGGATCTGGATCTCGATCGGAACACCGTGCATGCCGAACAACGTGGTGTGCAACGACTGGTAGCCGTTCGCCTTGGGGATCGCGATGTAATCCTTGAAGCGCCCCGGCAGCGGTTTGTACAAATTGTGTACAGCACCCAGTACGCGGTAGCAGGTATCGACCTTGTCGACGATGATCCGGAACGCGTAGACGTCCATGATCTCGTTGAAGGCCCGACGCTTGCCGCGCATTTTCTTGTAGATGCCGTAGAGGTGTTTCTGGCGACCGCTGACTTCGCCCTGAATCCCATCGATGGCCAGGCAGTGACCGAGGGATTCTTCGATCTTGTTGACGATTTCCTTGCGGTTGCCCCGGGCGCGTTTGACCGCCTGGTTGATCCGCGCGGAACGCATCGGGTGCATGGCCTTGAAGCCGAGGTCTTCGAATTCTATGCGGATGGCGTGCATGCCCAGCCGGTTGGCGATGGGCGCATAGATTTCCAGGGTTTCCTTGGCGATCCGCCGGCGTTTCTCTCCGGACAGGACTTCCAGCGTGCGCATGTTGTGCAGGCGGTCGGCGAGTTTGACCAGGATCACGCGAATGTCGCGCGCCATGGCCATGGCCATTTTTTGGAAGTTTTCGGCCTGGGCTTCGGCCTTGGTCTCGAAGTTCATCTGGGTCAGCTTGCTGACGCCATCGACCAGTTCGGCCACGGTTTCGCCGAACTGCGCTTGCAGCGCTTCCTTGGCAATACCGGTGTCTTCGATTACGTCATGCAGCATCGCAGCCATCAAACTCTGATGGTCCATGTGCATGTCGGCAAGAATATTCGCCACCGCAAGAGGATGCGTGACGTACGCCTCGCCACTGCGGCGGCGTTGGCCGTCGTGGGCTTGTTCGGCGTAGAAGTACGCTCGGCGGACCAGGTTGACCTGGTCCTTGCCGAGGTAGGTCGATAAGCGATCGGCGAGGGCGTCTATGCTCGGCATGATGACTCCTGCCGTTCGCTGTGACCCCGCGCCGTGCTACGTCGACCAGGCATAGGCTTAGACGGCCTCGTTGGACTCGTCCTCGAACGCTGCGAACAGCGGTTCATCCTGGACGATTTCTTGCTCGGCGATGAACTCGTAGCTCATCAGGCCTTCAGCGATTTCACGCAGCGCTACAACGGTAGGCTTGTCGTTTTCCCACTGAACCAGCGGCTCTTTGCCACCGGTGGCCAGTTGACGGGCACGCTTGGTAGAGAGCATGACCAGCTCAAAGCGGTTTTCCACGTGTTCTAGGCAGTCTTCAACGGTTACGCGGGCCATGGTATTCCTCGGAGCGAATGCAATATGCGCGCTGCCCGGTTGGGCGAGCGGACTCAACAGTTTAAAAAATCACCAGCGATTAGGGAAGCGCTGATTTTTTGACCAAGCCCTTCAACGCGCTGCAAGTGCCAATGTAAAGCCCTTGCAGCGGTTTTGGGAAGAGCTGTTTAGCCGAGCAATTCAGCCAAAAGTTTGCCGTTGCGCTGCTGCTGACGCTTCTGATGCAGCTGATTGGCACGGAAAATCGCCTGCAAATCGCGCAGGGCATGGGCGAAATCGTCGTTGATGATCAGGTAGTCGTAGTCAACGTAGTGGCTCATCTCGCTGACGGCTTCACGCATGCGACCGTCAATGATCTCGTCGCTGTCCTGGCCGCGATTGGTCAGGCGCTGGTGCAAGGCCTGCAGGGACGGCGGCAGAATGAAGATCGAACGGGCCTGGGGCATCAACTTGCGCACTTGCTCGGCGCCTTGCCAGTCGATTTCCAGAATCAGGTCGTGGCCTTCGTCCAGGGTCTGCTGCAGGTGGCTTTGCGAAGTGCCGTAGAGGTTGCCGAATACTTCGGCGCGCTCGAGGAAATCGCCGTGCTCGATCATCTTCACGAACTCGCCGCGTTCGACGAAGTGATAGTTCACGCCGTCCACTTCACCGGGGCGCATGGCGCGGGTGGTGTGGGAGACCGAGACGCGGATCTCCGCATCAGCGTCGGTCAGGGCTTTGACCAGGCTGCTCTTGCCCGCGCCCGAAGGGGCGGAAATGATGTACAGGGTGCCGGTGCTGTGGGTCATGTCGGGTTTGCCTTACTCAATATTCTGCACTTGTTCGCGCATCTGCTCGATCAACACCTTGAGGTTGACCGCCGCCTGAGTGCTGCGCGGGTCGAAGGCTTTGGAGCCCAGTGTGTTGGCTTCGCGGTTGAGCTCCTGCATCAGGAAGTCGAGGCGCCGGCCGGCAGCGCCGCCGGACTTGAGTACCCGGCGAACTTCGATGATATGAGTGCTCAGGCGATCCAGTTCTTCGGCGACGTCGCTCTTCTGAGCGAGCATGACCATTTCCTGTTCCAGACGCTGCGGGTCCATTTCCGCCTTCATGTCGGCAAAGCGGTCGAGGACTTTCTGGCGCTGGGTGGCGAGCATCTGCGGGACCAGTTCGCGCAGGGTCACCACGTCTTCTTCAATGGACGTCAGGCGATCGTTGATCAGCCGTGCCAGCTCCGCGCCTTCGCGCTCGCGGCCAGCCTTGAGTTCCTTCAGGCCTTCGTTGAACAGCGCCAGCGCTTCGGCATTCAGGGCTTGCGGGTCGGTGGCATCGCCCACCAGCACGCCGGGCCAGGCCAGCACTTCCAGCGGGTTCAGCGCGGCCGGGTTCTTGATCAGGCCGGCGATGGTCTCGGCGGCGGCGACCAATTGCGCGGCGCGCTCGCGATCCACTTGCAGGGGTTTATCGGTGTTCTCTTCGGTGAAGCGCAGGGTGCATTCGAGTTTGCCTCGGGAGATGCCTTGGCGCAGCGCTTCGCGGACCGCGCCTTCGAGATCGCGAAACGACTCCGGCAGACGCAAGTGCGGTTCCAGGTAGCGGCTGTTGACCGAGCGCAGTTCCCAGCTCAGGGTGCCTTGGACGCCGGCTTTTTCGACGCGGGCGAAGGCGGTCATGCTGTGCACCATGGAGGTACCTCGCAATGCAGGTCGATGCGTTACCAAAGGTTTCGCGGACCCGCTATCTGTGAATTAAAGCCGACAGGCAGCAAAGGCGCAGGATTGTAGCGCAGTGGGGCGGATGCGCCCAAACACACGGTGTGACAAAGGGCTGCAGGCCGTCGGTAAAGCACTGTTCCAAGCTCAAGCCAGAGCCTTCAATCGTCGGGCGGATTTTTTAGAAGTGCCCAGTATTGGCGCGCGGCTCTATAATGCTCGGCAGTTTTCCGTCCCCCGTACAGGTATTCCCTATGAAACGTCCAAGTGGTCGCGCTGCCGATCAGCTCCGCTCGATCCGCATTACCCGCAACTACACCAAACACGCCGAGGGATCCGTACTGGTCGAATTCGGTGATACCAAAGTCATCTGCACCGTCAGCGTCGAAAACGGCGTGCCGCGTTTCCTCAAAGGTCAGGGCCAAGGCTGGTTGACCGCCGAATACGGCATGCTGCCGCGCGCCACCGGCGAGCGTAACCAGCGTGAAGCGAGCCGCGGCAAGCAAGGCGGCCGCACCCTGGAAATCCAGCGTCTGATCGGTCGTTCGCTGCGCGCCTCGCTGGACATGTCCAAGCTGGGCGACGTCACCCTGTACGTCGACTGCGACGTGATCCAGGCTGACGGCGGCACTCGCACCGCGTCCATCACCGGCGCGATGGTTGCGCTGGTCGATGCCTTGAAAGTGATCAAGAAGCGCGGCGGCCTGAAAGGCGGCGACCCGCTCAAGCAAATGATCGCCGCCGTTTCGGTGGGCATGTACCAGGGCGAGCCTGTGCTCGACCTCGACTACCTGGAAGACTCGGCTGCCGAGACCGACCTGAACGTGGTGATGACCAGCACTGGCGGCTTCATCGAAGTTCAGGGCACTGCCGAAGGCGCGCCGTTCCAGCCTGAAGAGTTGACCGCTATGCTTGAACTGGCGAAGAAAGGCATGACCGAAATCTTCGAACTGCAAAAGGCTGCACTGGCTGACTGACCGGAACCATTCCAGACAAGGAGGACAACATGAGTGACGAGCAAGAGCTGCTTCCCGTCCCGAGCAAAGAAGTTCGGCAATGGGCGATGTTTTGTCACCTGTCCGCCTTGCTGGGGATCTGGATTCCGTTCGGCACGCTGATCGGCCCGCTGATTCTCTGGCAGATGAAGCGCGAGATGGACCCGTTTGTCGATGCGCAGGGCAAGGAGGCGCTGAACTTTCAGATCACCGTCGCCATCGCTTCGGCCATCTGCTTCCTGCTGATGGTGTTGATCATTGGGTTCTTCCTGTTCGGGTTGCTGGCGATCGGTGCGTTGGTGTTGACGATCATTGCTGGCGTGAAGGCCAATGAGGGGGTGCCGTATCGGTATCCGTTCACTTGGCGGTTGATCAAATAGGCGACACAGCCCTGTAGGAGCGAGGCTTGCCCGCGAAGAGGCCGTCACATCCGGCATAAATGTCGGCTGTTAAATCGCTTTCGCGGGCAAGCCTCGCTCCTACAAGAATGAGGCGCCCACAAAAAAGCCGACACTGCTGTCGGCTTTTTTGTGTCTGTGTAACGACGTCTAGATGGTCAGCGTCCAGTCGTAGTCCACGATCAGTGGTGCATGCTGCGAAAACCGTGGCTGACGTGGCAAGCGAGCGCTACGTACAAAGCGGCGCAGGCCCGGCGTCAGTATCTGGTAATCGAAGCGCCAGCCCAGGTTGAGCATCTCAGCCTGCTCATTGTCCGGCCACCAGCTGTACTGATCACCTTCACGGCTGACTTCGCGCAGGGCATCGACATAACCCATGTTGCCGACAATCTCGTCCATCCAGGCACGCTCAGGTGCCAGGAAGCCCGGGGATTGCTGGCTGTCGCGCCAGTTCTTGATATCCAGCTTCTGTTGCGCCACGTACAGCGAGCCACAGTAAATGTACTCGCGACGTTTGCGTCGCTGTTTATCCAGATAACGGGCGAAGTCGTCCATTAGCTTGAACTTCTGGTTCAAGTCTTCATCGCCGTTCTGCCCCGAAGGGAGCAGCAAGGTCGCGATGCTGACCTTGTCGAAATCGGCTTGCAGGTAGCGCCCGTAGCGGTCGGCCGTCTCGAAACCGAGACCGCTGATGACTGCCTTCGGCTGCAACCGCGAATACAAAGCCACGCCACCCTGGGCGGGAACTTCGGCTTCGCAGGCATAAAGGAAGTAGCCATCCAGTTGGAAGGCTGGATCGTCCAGTTCAAAGGCGGAGGCGCGGGTGTCCTGCAGGCAGATGACGTCGGCATTCTGTGCTTGCAGCCAACTGAGCAAACCTCGCTCCACTGCAGCCTGAATACCATTGACGTTCACACTGATGATCCGCATAAATGGCCCCAAAAATCGCGTGCGTGTATGATACACGGCGTCAACCTAATTAGCTAAATCCGTGGTATTTGGGGTTTTTTTCATGCAAGCGTATCAGCGCGATTTCATTCGTTTTGCCATCGATCGCGGCGTTTTGCGCTTCGGTGAGTTCACCCTGAAGTCCGGGCGTACCAGTCCATACTTCTTCAATGCCGGCCTGTTCAACTCGGGTTCGGCCCTGGCGCAGCTGGGTCGTTTCTACGCGGCGGCCATCGTCGAGAGCGGCATTCCCTTCGACGTATTGTTTGGCCCTGCCTACAAAGGCATCCCTTTGGCGGCGACCACCGCAGTGGCCCTGGCTGAACATCACGACCGTGATTTGCCATGGTGCTTCAACCGCAAAGAGGCCAAGGCCCACGGCGAAGGCGGCAGCCTGGTCGGCGCGCCATTGACCGGCGATGTGCTGATCATCGACGACGTGATCACCGCCGGCACCGCGATCCGCGAAGTGATGCAGATCATCGCTTCCCAGGACGGCGCCAAGGCGGCGGGCGTGCTCATCGCCCTGAACCGCCAGGAGCGTGGCAACGGCGAGTTGTCGGCGATCCAGGAAGTGGAGCGTGATTTCGGCATTCCGGTGATCAGCATTGTTTCGCTGAATCAGGTGCTGGAATTCCTGGCCGACGATCCACAGCTCAAGCAGCACCTGCCAGCCGTAGAAGCCTACCGCGCCCAATTCGGCGTCTGACGCCGACATTGTAGGAGCGAGGCTTGCCCGCGAAGGCGGTCTCGCAGTCACATCCCTGTTGAATGTGACGACCCCTTCGCGGGCAAGCCTCGCTCCTACAAGGGATCGCGCAGGCAAAAAAAAGACCCCGCTCAGCCAGGCTGAGCGGGGTCTTTTTGTATGCGCTATCGCTTAGTGACGCTTGCGATTGCTGATCAAAGTACCCACGCCGGTATCGGTGAAGATTTCCAGCAAGATCGCATTCGGCACCCGACCATCAATGATCAGCGAGCTGCCCACGCCACCCTGAACCGCTTCCAGTGCGCAACGGATCTTCGGAAGCATGCCGCCGTAGATCGTGCCGTCGGCGATCAGGTCGTCGACCTGCTGAGTGCTCAGGCCGGTCAGGACCTGGCCCGACTTGTCCATCAACCCGGCGATGTTGGTCAGCAGCATCAACTTCTCGGCTTTCAGCGCTTCGGCCACCTTGCCGGCCACCAGGTCGGCGTTGATGTTGTAAGACTCGCCGTTGGCACCGACGCCGATTGGCGCGATCACCGGGATGAAGTCGCCTTTGACCAGCAGGTTCAGCAAGTCGGTATTGATACCGACCACTTCACCGACGTGGCCGATGTCGATGATTTCCGGTTGGGTCATCTCCGGCGTCTGGCGGGTGACGGTCAGCTTTTTCGCACGAATCAGCTCGGCGTCTTTACCGGTCAGGCCGATGGCGCTGCCGCCATGACGGTTGATCAGGTTGACGATGTCTTTGTTGACCTGGCCGCCCAGGACCATTTCCACCACGTCCATGGTTGCCGCGTCGGTGACGCGCATGCCATCGACAAAGTGGCTCTCGATCGACAGTCGCTTGAGCAGATCGCCAATTTGCGGGCCGCCACCGTGAACCACCACCGGGTTAATCCCGACGGCTTTCATCAGCACGATGTCGCGGGCGAAGCCGGTTTTCAGCTCCTCGCTCTCCATCGCGTTGCCGCCGTATTTGATCACCAGCGTCTTGCCGACATAGCGGCGGATGTAAGGCAGCGCTTCGGACAGGACCTTGGCGGTGTTGGCGGCGGCTTCGCGTTCGAGGGTCATTCAGGGCTCCGGGTGAATCAGAACGGTAGTTGGAGATCAGGTGCAACACGCTTCAACTGGACTTTGAAAACGTCCTTGATGCGTTGCAATTCAGCCTCGTCATCGGCCTCGAAGCGCAGCACCAGCACCGGTGTGGTGTTGGACGCGCGCACCAGGCCCCAGCCTTTGGCATAGTCGACTCGCACGCCGTCGATGGTGGTCAGGTCGGCGCCTTCGCCCCACTTCGCGTCGTGCAATGCATCAATGATGCTGAATTTGCTCTCTTCGGTCACATGGATATTGATTTCCGGCGTAGAAATATCATTCGGGAAGGTCGCAAACAGCTCTTCCGCGGTGGATTTTTCCTTGCTGAGGATTTCCAGCAGCCGTGCGGCGCTGTAAATGCCATCGTCGAAACCGAACCAGCGTTCCTTGAAGAAAATGTGCCCACTCATTTCGCCGGCCAGCAGGGCGCCGGTTTGTTTCATTTTCTTTTTGATCAACGAATGACCGGTCTTCCACATTAGCGGACGACCGCCGTATTCCTTGATCAGCGGCGTCAGGCGACGGGTGCATTTGACGTCGAAGATGATTTCCGCGTCCGGATTGCGCGCCACAACGTCGCGGGCGAACAGCATCAGCAGGCGGTCCGGGTAGACGATGCTGCCGGTGTTGGTCACTACGCCAACGCGGTCGCCATCGCCGTCGAAGGCCAGGCCGATGTCGGCGTTGGTTGCCTTGACCTTGGCGATCAGGTCGACAAGGTTTTCAGGCTTGCCCGGGTCCGGGTGATGGTTCGGGAAGTTGCCGTCGACTTCGCAGAACAGCGGGATGACTTCGCAGTTCAGCGCTTCGATCAATTGCGGGGCGATCACGCCGGCCGCGCCGTTGCCGCAGTCGACCACGACTTTGAGGCGGCGGGACAGTTTGATGTCCTGGACGATTTCGGTGTTGTAGCGGTCGAGGATCTCGACCTTGGTGATGCTGCCCTTGCCGCTGCTCAGGTTGTTGGTCTTGAGGCGGTCGTGCAGGGCCTGGATCTGTTCGTTGGCCAAGGTGTCACCAGCGATGACGATCTTGAAGCCGTTGTAGTTCGACGGGTTGTGGCTGCCGGTCAGCATCACGCCCGATTTGCCGGCCAATACGTTGGCGGCGTAGTACAGCGCCGGGGTTGGCACCAGGCCGACGTCGCTGACGTGGCAACCGGCCTCGGCCAGGCCTTTGATCAGCTGCTCGACCAGTTCCGGGCCGGATAGGCGACCGTCGCGGCCAACGGAGACGTTCGGTTCGTCCTGGGCCAGGCTTTGGGCGCCAATGGCGCGACCGAGCCAGTAAGCGGTTTCAGCGTTCAAGAATTCCGGGACGGTGCCGCGAATGTCGTACGCGCGGAAAATGCTGTCGGGGAACTTGGGTGCGACTTGGGCTGGGTTGCTCATCTGTGGGAATGCTCCATCTCGAAAGTGGCTGGACCTGCGCGCGAAGAACGCTTCGGCGGGCTCGAACTGAAGGGTATGACGGCGTTTTTCGCAGAGAGTTCGTGGTGCGAAAAGGCCATGCCACCAACGCCAACCAGGATTTGGCCAGCCAATGCCTTGTTTTCCAGTGTTAAACCTTCCAGATGACGGCTATGCAATTTTCATTCTGAAAATGCAGAGCACCCTTCAGGCCGGGCAGGGCGCCCAGCCTGAAAACCAGAAATCAATGCTTGCCGGAATGCCCGAAACCGCCCGCACCGCGCTCGGTTTCAACGAACTCTTCGACCATCTCGAAGTGCGCTTGAACCACCGGCACCAGAACCAGCTGGGCCAAACGCTCGCCAACCACCATGTTGAAATCGGTCTGGCCGCGGTTCCAGCACGAAACCATCAACGGACCCTGGTAATCGGAGTCGATCAGGCCGACCAGGTTGCCCAGCACGATGCCGTGCTTATGGCCCAGGCCGGAGCGCGGCAGAATCAGCGCCGCCAGGCCAGGATCGCCAATGTAGACGGACAGGCCGGTCGGGATCAGCACGGTTTCACCCGGTTTGATGACGATGTCTTTTTCCAGCATGGCGCGCAGGTCGAGGCCGGCGGAGCCTGGGGTGGCGTATTGCGGCAGCGGGAATTCAGTACCGATGCGTGGGTCGAGGATCTTGGCTTGCAAAGCGTGCATGTAAATTAAACCTGGTTCAGACGTTCGGCGATAAAAGTGATCAGCTGGCGAGCAATCTTGCTCTTGCTGGTCTGGGCGAAAAGTGTGGCGTGGAGCTCACGGTCGATCACGCTGCAGGCGTTTTCTTCGCTATTGAAGCCAATGCTCGGGTTGGCGACGTCGTTGGCGACGATCAAATCGAGGTTCTTGTCTTTCAACTTGCGCGCAGCGTAATCGAGCAGGTGTTCGGTTTCAGCGGCGAAACCGACACTGAATGGGCGGTCGGGGCGCGTGGCGATGGTGGCCAGAATGTCTGGGTTGCGGACCATTTGTAGTAGCAAGCCGTCGCCGTTCGTAGGGTCTTTCTTGAGTTTCTGTGGGGCGACGACTTCGGGGCGGTAGTCCGCGACTGCTGCCGAGGCGATGAACAGGTCGCAAGGGATCGCGGCTTCACAGGCGGCGAGCATGTCGCGAGCGCTGACCACGTCGATGCGGGTGACGCGATCCGGCGTCGGCAGGTGCACCGGGCCGGTGATCAGGGTCACGCGGGCGCCTGCTTCAACGGCGGCTTCGGCCAGGGCAAAGCCCATTTTCCCGGAGCTGTGGTTGGTGATGTAGCGCACCGGGTCGATGTTTTCCTGGGTCGGGCCGGCGGTGATCAGCACGTGTTTGCCGGTCAGCGCCTGGCGCTGGAAGCAGTCTGCCGCGCACTGGGCGAGTTCGACGGCTTCGAGCATGCGGCCCAGGCCAACGTCACCACAGGCCTGGCTGCCCGAGGCCGGGCCGAAGGCCTTGATGCTGCGGCTTTCGAGGGTTTGCAGGTTGGCCTGGGTCGCCGGGTCGCGCCACATGGCCTGGTTCATCGCCGGGGCGACGGCGACCACAGCGTCGGTGGCCAGCACCAGCGTGGTCAGCAGGTCGTCGGCGATGCCTTGGGCCAGACGGGCGATCAGGTCCGCGGTCGCCGGAGCGATCAGCACCATGTCGGCCCACTTGGCGAGTTCGATGTGGCCCATCGCCGCTTCGGCCGCCGGGTCCAGCAGGTCCAGGTGGACCGGATGCCCGGACAGGGCCTGCATGGTCAGCGGAGTGATGAACTCAGCGCCGCCACGGGTCATGACCACGCGCACTTCGGCGCCCTGATCGATCAGGCGGCGAACCAGATCGGCGCTCTTGTAGGCAGCAATACCGCCGCCGACGCCCAGAACGATGCGTTTCCGATACAGCCGCTGCATAGGTCTGCCTTTCATTTCGTTGATGACTGCGTAGCGATACCCCCTCCCCAGGAGTGAAATCGCCCACAAAAAAGATGGGCTACGATATCACAGCGACCGCTACGGAACAGCGGCGCCCACAGACAGGGAGGTGCTATGAGTATTCGCGATTGGCCGGTGGCCGAGCGGCCGCGGGAGAGGTTACTGGAGTTGGGTTCGGCGAGCCTTTCGGACGCTGAGCTGTTGGCGATTTTTTTACGGACCGGCGTGTCGGGTAAAAGCGCGGTGGATCTGGCGCGACACTTGTTGAGTCAATTTGGCAGCCTGCGCGCCTTGCTGGAGGCCGATCTAAAGGCATTCAGCGGACAGTTGGGGCTCGGGCCGGCAAAGTTTGCGCAGTTGCAGGCAGTGTTGGAAATGGCCCGTCGGCATCTGGCTGAGCGCTTGCGCCACAGCTCCGTGTTGGAGAATCCGCTGATGGTGCGTGATTACCTCAAGTCGATGCTGCGACATGAGCCTCATGAAGTATTTGGTTGTCTGTTCCTCGATTCGAAACATCGAGTACTGGCGTTTGAATCACTGTTTCGCGGCTCTATCGACTGCACCAGCGTTTATCCGCGTCAGGTGGTCAAGCGCGCTTTGGCTCACAACGCCGCAGCTTTGATCCTTTGCCACAACCATCCCTCAGGCAATCCCGACCCTAGTCATGCCGACCGAAAGCTGACCAAGCGCCTGCAAGAGGCGCTGGACTTGATCGATGTGCGGATACTCGACCATTTCATCATCGGCGACGGTGATCCGCTGTCGATGGCGGAGTATGGGTGGATGTAGGAGGGCGGATACGTAACCAAATGTGGGAGCGGGCTTGCTCGCGAAGGCGGAGTGTCAGTCGCAATCAATGTTGCCTGACACGCCGTCTTCGCGAGCAAGCCCGCTCCCACAGGGTTTTGTGGCGATGCTGATTACTTAAAGTTGACCTTGGAGTAGTCCTGGCGGCCGAAGGGGCTGACCGAGTACCCGTCTACTTCCTTGCGCATCAGCGCGAAAGCCGTCGGGTGCGCCAGCGGCAGCCACAGCGCCTGCTGCTGGATCTGCGCCTGGGCCTGTTCATACAGCTTGGTGCGTACACCTTGCTCGGAGGTGGTCTTGCCGGCACTGATCAGCTTGTCCAGGTCCTGGTTGCAGTAGCGGGCGAAGTTGGTGCCGGACTTGACCGCCGCGCAGGAGAACTGCGGCGTCAGGAAGTTATCCGGGTCACCGTTGTCGCCAGCCCAGCCCATGAACAGCAAGTCATGCTCGCCAGCCTTGGCGCGGCGGATCACTTCGCCCCATTCGATCACGCGAATCTCGGCCTGAATGCCGATTTCCGCCAGGTCCGACTGGAGCAGTTGCGCGCCGAGGCTTGGATTGGGGTTCAGCAGGCTTCCGGACGGGCGGGTCCAGATCGTCGTCTGGAAACCGTCTTTCAGGCCGGCCTTGGCCATCAATGCCTTGGCTTTTTCAACGTCATGCGCGTAGCCCGGCAAGCCTTTGGCATAGCTCCAGGTATTTGGCGGATACGGGCCGTTGGCGGCTTCGGCGGTGTCTTCGAACACGGCTTTGACGTAGTTGGCCTTGTCGAACGCGAGGTTGATCGCCTGGCGCACTTCAGGCTTGTCCAGTGGCGGATGCTGGCTGTTGATGGCAACGAACGCGGTCATGAACGCATCAGTCTTTTCGACTTTCAGTGTCGGCTCTTTCAGCGCGGCTTGTACGTCCAGCGGTTTCGGCGAGAGGGCGATCTGGCACTCGTTACGACGCAGTTTCTGCAATCGCACGTTGGCGTCTGGGGTGATGGCGAAGATCAGCGGGTCCACCGAAGGCTTGCCACGGAAGTAATCCGGGTTGGCTTTGTAGCGGATCGTGGCGTCCTTCTGAAAACGCGTGAACACGAACGGGCCGCTACCGATCGGCTGGCTGTTGAGCTTCTCCGGGGTGCCGGCTTTCAGCAGCTGGTCGGCGTATTCGGCGGAGTAGATCGAGGCGAAGCCCATGCTCAGGGTCGGCAGGAACGTCGATTCCGGATGATCGAGGGTGAAGCGCACGGTCAGTGGGTCCAGCGCGTCGATCTTCTTGATCAGCGCCGGCAATTGCATCGATTGCGCGTGCGGGAAGCCGCTCTGCGCCACTTTGTGCCACGGATTTGCCGGGTCGAGCATGCGCTCGAAGCTGAATTTCACGTCTTCGGCGGTCAGTTCGCGGGTCGGGCTGAAGTATTCGGTGCGGTGGAATTTCACCTGCGGGTGCAACTTGAACACGTAGGTCAGGCCATCCGGGCTGACTTCCCAGCTGTCCGCGAGGCCTGCGACCACTTTGCCGCTGGCGGTATCGAAGTCCACCAGACGGTTCATCAGCACGTCGGCCGAAGCGTTGGTGGTGGTCAGCGAGTTGTATTGCACCACGTCGAACCCTTCCGGGCTGGCCTCGGTGCAGACACTCAGGGCGGCGGCGTGGGCCAGCGGGCTCAGTAGAAGCGGGGCGAGCAACAGCGGTAGGGCAGCGAGGCGCATGGTCGGATTCCTTTACAGATCGAAGGCCCATCTGCAAGTGCAGTCTGGAAAAGGCTTACCCTAGAGGGCTCTTTTGTAAATGACTATCCCCTTTTTCATTTTAAGGGGACTATGTGCGATCGTTTTCGGTGAATGCCGGCCGAGAAAACCCCTGGATTGGCCGGTTGGCCGATTTTCTGCGACGAGCGGTCTTTATCGACGATAGCCTTTACCCAAGGCGCTCGCAGCCTGAAAAATGGGGTTTTTATCAAGTCGGTGCGCACGGAATGTTGTTGCACCTCAGTCTTTCTGGTATAAAGCAGCGCTCTTTTCTAGGGGCCCGGTTCCTTCACTGTAGGTGTAGCCGGTAAGACCTCTAAAGAAACGCGGCGCCTGGCGCCAAATGACTGAGAGATTAAGCGGCCAACCCATGCCGGGTTGGGCATGTGGTTTTAGAGGGCTGAGGCATGTCGAGAGTATGTCAAGTTACCGGTAAGGGTCCGGTGACTGGGAATAACATTTCCCACGCAAACAACAAAACCCGTCGTCGTTTCCTGCCGAACCTGCAGCATCACCGCTTCTGGGTTGAAGAAGAGAAACGTTTCGTGCGTCTGCGCGTATCTGCCAAAGGCATGCGTATCATCGACAAGCGTGGCATCACTGTCGTGCTGGCCGAAATCCGCGCCGCTGGCAAGATCTAAGGGAGCTAATCATGCGTGAATTGATTCGTTTGATTTCGAGCGCCGGTACTGGTCACTTCTACACTACCGACAAGAACAAGCGCACTACTCCGGACAAAATCGAGATCAAGAAATTTGATCCGGTTGTTCGCAAGCACGTGATCTACAAAGAAGGCAAAATCAAGTAATTGATTTTTCCCTCTTACGAAAAAGGCCCGTATCGCGAGATACGGGCCTTTTTTTGTTGCCTGAGGGTTTTGCGTTTCCTGTTAGGGCCCCTTCGCGGGCAAGCCTCGCTCCTACAGGGCGGACGCAATCCACTGTAGGAGCGAGGCTTGCCCGCGAAGAGGCCGGCCCGAACAACGCAAATCCTCAGGCCTTCTGTTCAAACGCCACATAAATCTTGCGGCACGGCTCCAGCACTTCCCAGGTGCCACGAAAGCCTGCCGGGATCACAAAGCGATCACCCACGCGCAGTGTCTTGGCATTGCCGTCGAGGTCACGCAGCACTGAAACACCCTGAACGATTTCGCAGTATTCATGCTCGGTGAAGTTCACCGTCCACTGGCCGACAGCGCCTTCCCACACACCGGCGTTCAACTGGCCGCACGGGCTGTTGTAGTGGTTGTAAACCACTTGCTCGGGGTCGCCCTTCAAGATTTTCGCCGGGTCCGGCCTGTAGCGCTCGGGCTCGGTAGTGGCCTGGCTAAAATCGACGATATTCTGGATGCTCATTATTGTTATCCCCCGTGATTGCGGCGCGAGTGGCTGGAAAGATGGCTGGAAAGCCCAAAGTCTATGTTTATTAAAATGAACACCGCAAGGCCGTTTACCGACCTTATGTCAAATATATTGAAACAACCCCGGCCACTGGTTTAGGGTGACGGTTGCCTTCGGCCGAATTGCAGGCTGGCTGGGCAGAATTCCTGGGGACGTCCGCGAAGAACGCGGGGCGCTCGTATTCAATAAGAGGAGGACACTCGAATGACCACCCTGACTCGTGCCGATTGGGAACAACGGGCTCGCGATCTGAAGATCGAAGGCCGTGCCTACATCAATGGCGAATACACCGATGCCGTCTCCAGCGAGACCTTCGAGTGCATCAGCCCGGTCGATGGCCGTCTGCTGGGCAAGATTGCCAGCTGTGACGCCGCCGACGCCCAGCGCGCTGTTGAAAACGCTCGCGCCACGTTCAATTCCGGCGCCTGGTCGCGTTTGGCCCCGACCAAACGCAAAGCCACCATGATCCGTTTTGCCGGCCTGCTGAAACAGCACGCCGAAGAGCTGGCCCTGCTTGAAACCCTGGACATGGGCAAGCCAATCAGCGATTCCCTGTACATCGACGTTCCCGGCGCGGCGCAAGCCCTGAGCTGGAGCGGTGAGGCTATCGACAAGATCTACGACGAAGTCGCTGCGACCCCGCACGATCAGTTGGGTCTGGTCACTCGTGAGCCGGTCGGCGTTGTCGGCGCCATCGTGCCGTGGAACTTCCCGCTGATGATGGCCTGCTGGAAACTCGGCCCGGCGCTGTCCACCGGTAACTCGGTGATCCTCAAGCCATCCGAAAAATCACCGCTGACCGCCATCCGCATCGCGGCGCTGGCCGTTGAAGCCGGCATCCCGAAAGGCGTACTGAACGTGCTGCCGGGCTACGGTCACACGGTCGGCAAGGCCCTGGCCCTGCACAACGATGTCGACACGCTGGTGTTCACCGGTTCGACCAAGATCGCCAAGCAACTGCTGATCTACTCGGGCGAATCGAACATGAAGCGCGTCTGGCTCGAAGCTGGCGGCAAGAGCCCGAACATCGTGTTCGCCGATGCGCCGAACCTGCAGGAAGCTGCGGAAGCGGCTGCGGGCGCCATCGCCTTCAACCAGGGCGAAGTCTGCACCGCCGGTTCGCGCCTGCTGGTCGAACGTTCGATCAAGGACCAATTCCTGCCGCTGGTGATCGAGGCCTTGAAGGCCTGGAAGCCGGGCAACCCGCTGGACCCGGCGACCAACGTCGGCGCGCTGGTGGACACCCAGCAGATGAACACCGTGCTGTCCTACATCGAATCCGGCCACACCGACGGCGCCAAACTGGTTGCTGGCGGCAAGCGCACGCTGCAGGAAACCGGCGGCACCTACGTTGAGCCGACGATTTTCGACGGCGTCAGCAACGCGATGAAAATCGCCCAGGAAGAAATCTTTGGCCCGGTGTTGTCGGTCATCGCTTTCGATACCGCCGAAGAAGCCGTCGCGATTGCCAACGACACGCCTTACGGCCTGGCTGCAGCCGTGTGGACCAAGGACATCTCGAAGGCTCACCTGACCGCCCGGGCCTTGCGTGCCGGTAGCGTGTGGGTCAACCAGTACGACGGCGGCGACATGACCGCTCCGTTTGGTGGCTTCAAGCAGTCGGGCAACGGTCGTGACAAATCGCTGCACGCGTTCGACAAGTACACCGAGCTGAAGGCGACCTGGATCAAGTTGTAAGCCGTTAAAGGGAGGCTGCTGCAGAGCAGGCCTCCCGATCGACGCAGATCCCTTGTGGGAGCGAGCCTGCTCGCGATAGCGGTGTAACAGTCGACGAAAATGTTGAATGTTGCTCCGTCATCGCGAGCAGGCTCGCTCCCACATTTGTTTTGTGTTGTCTGCGAAAAATAATATCCACAGGAGCGTGGAACATGCGTTGGGCGACTTATTTCGCCGTGTTGGCGTCTGTCTTGAGTGTCGGCCTGGCCCTGGGTGTCAGCATGCCGCTGGTGTCCTTTCGCCTGGAAGGCTGGGGTTACGGTTCGTTTGCCATCGGCGTGATGGCCGCGATGCCAGCGATTGGTGTGTTGCTGGGGGCGAAGATCTCCAGCCATCTGGCGGCGCGGCTCGGCACGGCCAATCTGATGCGCTTGTGCCTGTGGGCCGGGGCGGTCTCCATCGGTTTGCTGGCGCTGTTGCCGAGTTATCCGGTGTGGCTGGTGCTGCGGCTGATGATCGGGGTGATCCTGACCCTCGTCTTCATCCTGGGTGAAAGCTGGATCAACCAGTTGGTGGTCGAGCAATGGCGCGGCCGGTTGGTGGCGCTGTATGGCAGTAGCTATGCGCTGAGTCAGCTGGCCGGGCCTTTGTTGTTGGGTGTTCTGGGTACCGAACACGATTATGGATTCTGGGTCGGGGTCGGTTTGCTGACGGCGGCACCGTTCCTGTTGCTCGGCCGCAGCGGTGCGCCGACCAGCGAAGCCTGCAGCGTGACCTTCAGCGACTTGTGGGGCTTTTGCCGAGGCCTGCCGGCGATTGCCTGGGGCGTGGCACTGTTCGCGGCGTTCGAGGCGATGATCCTGACCTTGTTGCCGGTCTATTGCCTGCGCCAGGGCTTTACCACAGAAATCGCGTTGGCGATGGTCAGCACTGTGGTGGTGGGCGATGCCTTGCTGCAATTGCCGATTGGCGCACTGGCGGATCGCTTGTCGCGACGTACGTTGTTCACCGGTTGCGCTGTGGTGCTGATGCTCTCGAGCCTGGCGATCCCGTTGCTGATCGACACGTTGCTGATTTGGCCATTGTGGGTGCTGTTCGGCGCCAGTGCCGGGGGCTTGTTCACCTTGTCGCTGATCCTGATTGGCGAGCGTTATCGCGACGATGCGCTGGTGCGGGCCAATGCGCATATTGCGCAGCTATGGGGCATTGGTTGCCTGGTCGGACCATTGGCGGCTGGCGCCGGTAGTCAGTGGATCAGCGGTCATGCGTTGCCGCTGTTGATGGCGGCAGGTGCGTTTGGGCTGGTGATTTTGCTGTCGCGCCAAGGTGCGTTCGGCACGGTTGCCGAGCCTGCCTGAACCCAAACTGTAGGAGCGAGCCTGCTCGCGATGGTGTGTCAGCTACATAGGTTTGACTGACACACCATCGCGAGCAGGCTCGCTCCTACAGGGGTGTTTATTGTGGGTTAGAGCATTTTCTCCAGGCCCACGGCGGTGCTCATCCATGCATTGAAATGGCGCCACCAGCTTCCCGGTTCATCGGTCAGTGTGTGCATTTTGCCGTCGTCTTCGGTCACCCAGACGATCCGATTGTTTTCCAGTTTCACCTCATAACTCAGAGGCGGCGCCATACCTTCCAGCGCCGCCTTGCGCACATAGACAGCGAGTTCGGGGCTGTCTACCAGCACCCCGACTTCGGTGTTCCACAGTAGCGAGCGCGGGTCGAAGTTGAACGAGCCGATGAAGGATTTCTGCTGGTTGAAGATCATCGCTTTGCTGTGCAGGCTCGAATCGGAACCCCGGTATGGCTTGCTGTAGAAAATATGCGGCCCGCTGCCGCCGCCTTCGCCTGGCTGGCGACGCAATTCGTACAACTTCACGCCATGTTCCAGCAATGCCCGGCGATAGGGCGCATAACCGCCGTGCACCGCCGGTACATCGGTGGCTTCCAGCGAGTTGGTCAGCAGGCTGACAGAGACCCCGGCATCGGCGCGGCCGGTCAGGTAAACCAGCCCCGGCTGACCCGGTACGAAGTAAGCCGAGATCATGATCAGCTCTTTGCTGACCCCGTTCAGCTCAGGCGCCAACTGCGTGGTCAGCAGCAATTGCGGATCGGGTTCGCCGTCTGCCAAAACCTTGCTCGGTGCGTCCCACAACGCCTGGTTCCAGGCCCAGATCAACTCACGGCGCCAGATGTCCATGCGCGGGTTTGTGGTGTAAGTCATCAATTGTTGATACAGCGCGTGATTCTGTTTGCGCGTCTCTTCCAGTGATTCTTCCAGGCGCGTGCGGGTGTTTTGCAGGTCCTTTTGCGTCGGTCGGCTCGACAGGAATTCATCGATCGGCTTGCTCAGCGCGCTGTTCCAGTACTGATCAAAGCTGTGGCCCAGTTGCTCGGCGACCGGCCCGACGCCGAGCATGTCGATGTCGGTGAAATTCAAGTTGGGCTCGGCATCGAAATACTCGTCCCCCAGATTGCGACCGCCGACGATGGCGGCGCTGTTGTCCGCCAGCCACAGCTTGTTGTGCATGCGCCGGTGTTGCAGCGACAGGTTGAACAGCCGCCCCATGGTCCGCGTCACGCCGGTGCTGCGGCCCAGGTGCAGCGGGTTGAACAGGCGGATCTGGATCTGCGGGTGCGCCGCCAGCGTGGCGATGATCCAGTCGAGGCCGTCGCTGGTGGTGTCGTCGAGCAGGATTCTCACGCGTACGCCACGGTCGGCGGCCTTGAGCAGTTCGTCCACCAGCATCCGTGTGCTGATGCCGTCATGGACGATGTAGTACTGCAAGTCGAGGCTGCTTTGGGCGTTGCGGATCAGCTCGGCACGGGCCATGAACGCTTCGCCGCTATTGGACAGCAGACGAAAGCCGGACTTGCCCTCGTGGGGCGCGGCCTGGGCCTGGATTGATCGACCGAATGCCGAGTCGCTGGCGGGCAGCGCCTGGCTCGGTTCGCGTTGAACATCGAGACTGGCGCAACCGCCCAGGAGCGAGGCGAGTAGCAGCAGAGCGAGTAGGGGCTGTCTGACTCTCACGTGGGATCGGTCCGATTGGCGGCAGTTGTCGACATATGGACGCTGGATCTCGGCTAAAGGTCAGTCGGTGAAGTTCTCATTTTCCGCCAGCAGTTTGATTGCCGCCGCGCCGACCTTGCGCACCGCGTCTTCGATCTGTGGTGTTGGCTTGGCAGCGTAGTTCATCCGCAGGCAATTGCGGTATTTGCCCGAGGGCGAAAAGATGCTGCCGACGGCAATCTGTACGCCTTGGTCGTGCAGGGCGCGGTTCAGTTTCAGGGTGTCGAAGCCATCGGGCAGTTCGACCCAGAGCATGAAACTGCCTTGCGGCCGACTGGCGCGGGTGCCAGCGGGAAAATAGCGGCTGACCCAATCGATCATGATGTCGCGATTGCGTTGGTATTGTGCGCGCACCCGCCGCAAATGAGGCTCGAAGTGACCGGCCTTGAGGAATTCGGCGATGGCAATCTGCGGTTGCGGCGCTGTGCTGCCGGTGCTGATGTATTTCATGTGCAGCACCCGCTCCAGATAGCGGCCCGGTGCAACCCAGCCGATGCGCAGGCCGGGTGCCAGCGTTTTGGAGAACGAACTGCAGAGCAGGACGCGGCCGTCTTCGTCGAAGGATTTGATCGTGCGCGGTCGCGGGTAGTTGTAGGCCAGTTCGCCATACACATCGTCTTCGATGATCGCCACGTCGAAGCGCTGTGCGAGCGTCAACAACGCGCGTTTGCGCGATTCCGGCATGATGTAGCCCAACGGGTTGTTGCAGTTGGGGGTCAACTGTATGGCCTTGATCGGCCATTGCTCCAGGGCCAGTTCCAGTGCATCGAGGCTGATCCCGGTCAGCGGGTCGGTGGGGATTTCCAGGGCTTTCATGTTCAAGCCCTTGAGCGTCTGCATGGCGCCGTGAAAGCTCGGCGAATCCACCGCGACGATGTCGCCCGGCTCACAGATGGAGCGAATGCTGGTGGACAGCGCTTCGTGGCAGCCGGTGGTGATCACCAGGTCGTTGGCCGTCAGTTGGCAGCCGGAGTCGAGCATCAGGCGGGCGATTTGCTCACGCAGTTCGAGGGTGCCGTGGATGTTGTCGTAATACAGGCCGGGCATGTCCTGTCGCCGACTGATGCGCGCGAGGTTGCGCAGCAATGGTTTCATGGTTGGCGTGGTGATGTCCGGCATGCCGCGACCCAGTTGCACCACGTCTTTGCGTGGCACAGCGCGGATCAGTTCCAGCACCTGGTCCCACTGCGAGATATCCACAGGACGTTGCGCCGGACGGCCAATCGCTGGCAGTTCCGGCAAGTCGCGGCTGGCCGGGACGAAGTAGCCGGACTTGGGTTTCGGCATCGCCAGGCCGCTGTCTTCCAGCACTCGATAGGCCTGCTGCACCGTGCTCAGGCTGACCCCGTGTTCGACGCTCAATGCCCGCACCGACGGCAGCCGGTCGCCGGGGCGATAGAAGCCCTGTTCGATCCGCGTGCCGAGCAATTCGGCGAGGTTGACGTAAAGGGTCATGGCGCAGTCTCGGTGTGAGTGATTCGGTTAACCAGTACAGATCAGGCAAAAAATTGTAATTCAGAGGCTAAAACGGCAAATCTGTATGGAATTAATACAGGCTGGTTGAATCTGTAATGCTTTTCGCCGTCCGCGCATCATGAAAGCTCTGGCTACCCAAGTAAACAGGAGCAATCAAAATGAACGGCTTGAGCGATGTGCGGCTGACGTTACGCAGTCAGGAACTGGCGGCAGGGCAAATCAACGGTACGCGCGAGGCGTTGATGCGCAACGCACCGTCGGGCCTGAGTCGCTGGGGTCTGTTCTGGCATCGTCTGCACACGCGCAAGGCGTTGCTGGAACTGACGCCGGAGCAATTGCGGGATGTGGGGTTGAGCCGGGAACAGGCGCGGGAGGAGGGGCTTAAGCCATTCTGGCGGATCTGAGGTTTGTGGTGTTCATTAGATCCATTCGCGGGCAAGCCTCGCTCCTACAGTTGGACGCGTATCCCTTGTAGGAGCGAGGCTTGCCCGCGAAGGCGTCATCACTGACGCCACAAATCCCTCAGACCAACTCTTTAAGCCGATGCCACAACATCCCCAGCGCCAACAACGGCGAACGCAAATGCTTCCCGCCGGGGAAGGTAATGTGCGGCACCTTGGCAAACAGATCGAACCCGCCACCCTGCTGACCACTGATCGCTTCGGCCAGCAGCTTGCCAGCCAGATGCGTGGCATTCACGCCGTGACCTGAGTAGGCCTGGGCGTAATACACGTTAGGCTGGTCCTTGAGCCGGCCAATCTGCGGCAATCGGTTTACGCCAATGCCGATCATCCCGCCCCACTGATAATCAATCCTCGCGCCAGCCAGTTGCGGGAACACCTCAAGCATCTTCGGCCGCATATACGCGGCGATGTCCTTCGGGTCTCGACCTGAATAATGGCAGGCGCCACCGAACAGCAAACGACGATCCGCCGAGAGCCGGTAGTAATCCAGCGCCACCCTTTGATCACACACCGCCATGTTCTGCGGCAGCAGTTCATGTGCCTGTTCTTCGCTCAAGGGTTCGGTGGCGATGATGTAGCTGCCGGCGGGCAACACCTTGCCGCTGAGTTCGGGGTTGAGTTGGTTGAGGTAGGCGTTGCAGCCCAGCACCAGGGTTTTTGCGCGAACCGAACCTTGAGCCGTATGGACCTTCACCTCCGGGCCGTAATCAATGCGGGTCACTGCCGATTGCTCGAACAGTCTGGCGCCCAGTTGCTGCGCGGCGGCGGCTTCGCCCAATGCCAGATTCAGTGGGTGCAAATGGCCCGAACCCATGTCGATCAGGCCGCCGACGTAGCGATTGGAACCCACCACGCTGTGCATCTCATGCGCTTGCAGCAATCGGGTTTCATAGCGGTAGCCGAGGTCGCGCAGTTCTTCGGCGTCTTCGGCGAAACCTTCCAGGTCGCGGGGTTTGTTGGCGAGATCGCAGTAACCCCAGGTCAGGTCGCAAGGGATCTGAAAACGCTCGACGCGTTGTCGGACGATTTCCACGGCTTCCAGGCCCATGAGTTTCATCTGACGCACGCCGTCCGTGCCGATCACGTTGGCGAACTGATCGAGCCCATGACCGACGCCACGAATCAGTTGCCCACCATTACGGCCGCTGGCGCCCCAGCCAATCTTGTGCGCTTCGAGCAGCACCACGCTGAGGCCGCGCTCCGCCAGCTCAAGCGCGGTGTTCAGCCCGGAAAACCCGCCGCCGACCACGCACACATCGGCTACCAGCTCACCTTTCAACACCGGGTGATCGGGTTGCGGCAGGCTGCTGGCGGCGTAATAAGAGGCGGTGTGCTGAGCACGGGCATTCATGCGCATCATCCTGATTTTTGTGTCTAGAAAATTTGACGGAGCATAAGCCGGACCTTCCGGCGCGGGCAACACTGGTCGGTTGTGGCTGTCTGGATCGGCGCGTTTGCGTCAGAATCGCGCTCCAGTCCGCTTTGGGTCACCGTTTCGATGAGCTGCAACAGTCAGAAAATCCGCACGTTGCGACAGCAGATTCCCTCGTTCGAGTGCGTGCCCGGCTGCCATGACTGCTGCGGGCCGGTGACCACCTCGCCGGAAGAAATGTCCCGCCTGCCGCGCAAGACCCGCGCCGAGCAGGATGCGGCGATGGATGAACTCAACTGTGTGCACTTGGGGCCCAACGGCTGCACGGTGTATGACGAGCGACCGCTGATTTGCCGGTTGTTCGGCACCACCAAGACCTTGCCGTGCCCGAATGGGCGGGGGCCGGTGGAGCTGATTCATCCGCGGGTCGAGAAGCAGATTCATGAGTACATGGCTTCCACCCGGCAGGTGCTCGTCTGAGGGAAGACCGAGTCGCCTGTAATCGCTAGCAGGCTAGCTCCCACATTGGAATGCATTTCAACTGTGGGAGCTAGCCTGCTAGCGATGGGGTCTGAACAGGCACCACAAAGTCTCAATCCGGAATCGGCAGACTCAGACTCTCCTTCACCTCTTCCATCACGATATAACTCTTCGATTCGCGCACATGCGGCAGCTTGAGCAGGATGTCGCCCAGCAGCTTGCGATAAGAAGCCATCTCCGAGATTCGAGCCTTCACCAGGTAGTCGAAATCCCCTGACACCAAATGGCATTCCAGCACGTGGGGCAGTTTCAGCACCGCGCGTCGGAACTCTTCGAAAGTATCGCCGGATTTGTAGTCGAGGCTGATCTCGACGAACACCAGCAGACTACCCTTGAGGTGCTGCGGGTTCAGCCGGGCGTTGTAGCCCATGATGATCCCTTCGCGCTCCAGGCGCCGGACCCGCTCGGTGCAGGGCGTGGTCGAGAGCCCGACCTTTTCCCCAAGCTCCGTGAAGGAGATACGCCCGTCCGCTTGCAGGATCCGCAGGATGTTGCGGTCGATCTTGTCCAGCTCACGTTTGGTCTGAGTGTTGGTACGCATAGGGGATGCGCCTCCGTGAAAAGCGTTTTTGCCGAGAATTGTCGCCAAATATAGGTGCTTATATAGTGAAATGCACTGGCTAATCTTTTTTAAACTGCCCACATCTACGGTCTGTTCTACAAACGTCAGCGGCACGCCGCGATGAGGGATATGAAAATGCGCGTTATGGTCTTGGGTAGCGGCGTCATCGGTACCACCAGTGCTTATTATCTGGCGCGTGCCGGGTTCGAAGTGGTGGTGGTGGACCGTCAGCCGGCTGCGGCCATGGAGACCAGTTTCGCCAACGCCGGGCAGGTTTCGCCGGGTTATGCCTCGCCGTGGGCCGCGCCGGGTGTGCCGCTCAAGGCCATCAAGTGGCTGTTGCAGCGCCACGCACCGCTGGCGATCAAGGCCACTGCCGACATCGACCAATACCTGTGGATGGCGCAGATGCTGCGCAACTGTACCGCCAGCCGTTATGCGGTGAACAAGGAGCGCATGGTCCGTCTGTCCGAGTACAGCCGTGACTGCCTCGACGAACTGCGTGCCGAAACCGGCATTGCCTACGAAGGCCGCAGCCTCGGTACTACTCAATTGTTCCGCACCCAAGCTCAACTCGACGGCGCCGCGAAAGACATCGCCGTACTGAAAGAGTCCGGCGTGCCGTTCGAACTGCTCGACCGTGCCGGCATTGCTCGCGTTGAGCCGGCGCTGGCCAGCGTGACCGATATCCTTGCCGGTGCCCTGCGCCTGCCGAACGACCAGACCGGCGATTGCCAGATGTTCACCAGTCGCCTGGCCGAAATGGCTGTGAAACTGGGTGTGGAATTCCGCTTCGGCCAAGACATTCAAAAGCTCGACTACGCCGGTGATCGCATCAACGGTGTGTGGATCGACGGCAAGCTGGAAACCGCTGACCGCTACGTATTGGCACTCGGCAGCTACTCGCCGCAACTGCTCAAGCCGCTGGGCATCAAGGCACCGGTGTATCCGCTGAAGGGCTACTCCCTGACCGTGCCGATCACCAACCCGGCGATGGCCCCGACGTCGACCATTCTCGACGAGACCTATAAGGTCGCGATCACCCGTTTCGACAACCGCATCCGCGTCGGCGGCATGGCTGAAATCGCCGGTTTTGACCTGTCGCTTAACCCGCGTCGGCGCGAAACCCTGGAGATGATCGTCAACGACCTTTATCCTCAGGGCGGCGATCTGGCCCAGGCAAGTTTCTGGACCGGTCTGCGTCCGACCACGCCGGATGGCACGCCGATTGTGGGTGCAACGCCGTTCAGCAACCTGTTCCTGAACACCGGTCACGGCACCCTCGGCTGGACCATGGCGTGCGGCTCCGGTCGCTTGCTGGCCGACCTGATGGCGAAGAAAACGCCGCAGATCAGTGCAGAAGGCCTCGATATTTCCCGTTATGGCAGCAAAGTCCAGGAGCCCGCAAAACATGGCAATCCAGCGCCAGCTCACCAATGAGCGCATGAGTCAGATCGTCGCTCACAATGGTACGGTGTATTTGGCAGGGCAGGTCGGCGACGACATGAACGCCGGGATTGAACAGCAGACTCGCGAAACTCTCGCCAATATCGAGCGTTTGCTGGATATGGCGGGTACCGACAAGCACCATTTGCTGTCGGTGACGATTTACCTGAAAGACATCGACGCGCACTTCGAAGGCATGAACGCGGTGTGGGACAAGTGGCTGCCAAAAGGCGTCGCCCCGGCCCGCGCAACGGTTGAGTCGAAGCTGTGCGAACCGGAAATCCTGATCGAGCTGTCGGTTGTAGCCGCTCTGCCGTAAGCCTGTCAGAAAGATCCCTCTCCCGGTGCTGTTGGCGGTTCACGCTGTCAGCCAGCGCCGGTTTTTATTCCCATGACCGCCTAGAAGCCCTGCCGCCATGCGTCCAGCCCGTGCCCTGATCGACCTTCAAGCCCTGCGTCACAACTACCGGATCGCCCGTGAACTCACCGGGGCCAAGGCCCTCGCGGTGATCAAGGCGGATGCCTACGGCCATGGCGCGGTGCGTTGCGCCCAGGCGCTGGAAGCCGAGGCGGACGGGTTTGCCGTGGCGTGCATCGAAGAAGCATTGGAGCTGCGCGCTGCCGGCATTCGCGCGCCGGTGTTGTTGCTGGAAGGTTTTTTCGAAGCCGATGAGCTGGCGCTGATCGTCGAGCATGATTTCTGGTGCGTGGTGCATTCGCTGTGGCAACTCGAAGCCATCGAAAAAGCCGCGCTCAGCAAGCCGATCACGGTCTGGCTCAAACTCGATTCGGGCATGCACCGGGTCGGTCTGCAACCAAAGGATTACCAGGCGGGCTATCAACGGCTGCTGGCCAGCGGCAAGGTCGCGAAAGTGGTGTTGATGAGCCACTTCGCCCGCGCCGATGAGCTGCACAGTCAAGCCAGTGCCGAGCAGGTGGCGGTGTTTGAAGCGGCCCGTCAGGGTTTGTCCGCCGAGGTCAGCCTGCGCAACTCGCCGGCAGTGCTCGGTTGGCCGCAGATCCCGAGTGACTGGGTACGTCCGGGCATCATGCTCTATGGCGCCACGCCTTTCGAAGAAGCCAACGCCGTGGCCTCGCGCCTGCAACCGGTGATGACCCTGGAATCGAAAGTGATTTGCGTGCAAGAGCTGCCGGCCGGCGAGCCGATCGGTTACGGCGCCAAATTCATCACCCAGAAGCCGATGCGCGTTGGCGTGGTGGCGATGGGTTATGCCGATGGCTATCCGCGTCACGCACCGACCGGTACGCCGGTGATGGTCGCCGGGCAGCTCAGCCAGTTGATCGGCCGGGTGTCGATGGACATGCTCTGCATCGATCTGACCGATGTACCGCAAGCCGGCCTCGGTTCGACCGTCGAGTTGTGGGGCAAAAGCGTGCTCGCCAGCACCGTGGCGGAAGCCGCGGACACGATTCCCTATCAGATCTTCTGCAACCTGCGCCGGGTTCCGCTGCTCTATTCCGGGGCTTGACCCGAACCTCGCGGACCGGAAGTCGCTTCGCCGAACAGGATTCAGGCCAAAGTGTTGTAAATACTGAACGCTGTCGCCATGATAACGCTCAATATTCCTACAACCTGAATCCTGGAGGCGCAAGCTTGGACGTCGGTGAACGACTGCAATCCATCCGTAAGCTCAAAGGTCTTTCGCAGCGTGAACTCGCCAAACGCGCGGGCGTCACCAACAGCACCATTTCGATGATCGAGAAGAACAGCGTCAGCCCCTCGATCAGTTCGCTGCGCAAGGTTCTGGGCGGGATTCCCATGTCGATGGTCGAGTTCTTTTCCGAAGAGATCCTGCAGGAAAAACCGACTCAGATCGTCTACAAGGCTAACGAGCTGATCGATATTTCCGATGGCGCAGTGACCATGAAACTGGTCGGCCGGGCTCACCCGAGCCGCGCCATTGCCTTCCTCAATGAAATCTACCCGCCAGGCGCCGACACCGGTGACGAGATGCTCACCCATGAGGGCGAGGAAACCGGGATTCTGGTGGAAGGGCGCCTGGAACTGGTGGTCGGGCTGGAAACTTTTGTGCTCGAAGCCGGTGATAGCTACTACTTTGAAAGTACCAAGCCGCACCGTTTCCGTAATCCGTTCGACGCGCCGGCGCGACTAATCAGCGCAGCCACGCCAGCGAACTTTTAAGAGAAGAGGCGTCCTGCCAGCACGGCAGCGGCACCCGAAGGGTTTTTCCGCGGCGCAACAAGACCCCTTCGACTTTGGGGTTGTTTCAGTGCGGCGGGCTTACCGCTATACTTGCGCCCGCCTGCGAACCGTGGCCGTAGGCGTGACTAGCCACCATTGAGGGTGAACGCGTGAACCTAATTATGAAAATGCTGGCTGCACCAGCAACCGTATTGGCCCTTTGGGCTGTCAGCGCTCAAGCTGCGACGAATGACGATATTGCAAAACGCCTTGATCCAGTTGGCCAAGTTTGTGTTCAGGGTCAAGAGTGCAAGGGGATGGAAGTCGCTGCTGCTTCTGGCGGCGGTGGCGGTGCCAAGGCACCTAAAGACGTGATTGCAAAACATTGCAACGCTTGCCACGGCACCGGCCTGTTGGGCGCGCCGAAAATCGGCGACAAGGCAGCCTGGAAAGAACGCGCCGATCACCAGGGCGGCCTCGACGGCATCCTGGCCAAGGCCATTACCGGTATCAATGCGATGCCGCCTAAAGGCACCTGCGCCGACTGCTCCGACGACGAGCTGAAAGGCGCCATCAAAGAGATGTCCGGCCTGTAACACGCCCGCATCGTCAGCGAAAAAGCCGCCTCCGGGCGGCTTTTTTGTGCCCGTTGTTCACGGACCTGTAGGAGCCGGCTTGCTGGCGATCCAGACGCCACGGTTAACCTGGTAAACCGTGTGATCGTTCATCGCCAGCAAGCCGGCTCCTACAGGTGGTGGGCATAAAGCGATTTACCGCCCGAGGCTGTTCATTGCAGCAAAGACCCGGCAAGCTCGGTCCAACCCCAATTCATGGAATGTAAGGGAGGATCAGATGGTGCAGCTGTGTTCTATCGAGCAAGCGGTCGATGAGGTGCTGGCGCGGTTGCCGGCGCATATCCACATGGGCCTGCCCCTCGGTCTGGGCAAACCCAACCACTTCGTCAACGCGCTGTATCAACGCGTTGCGCAATTGCCCGAGCGCAAGCTGACGATCTACACCGCGCTGTGCCTGGGCCGTCCTGCATTGGGCGACGGCTTGCAGAAGCGCTTCCTCGAACCCTTCATCGAACGGGTATTCGGCGATTATCCGGAGCTGGATTTCCTCGCGGGCCTGCGCAAGGACAACCTGCCGCCCAACATCCATATTCAACAGTTTTTCATGCAGCCCGGCAGCCTGCTTCATAGCGAATCCGCCCAGCAGGACTACGTGAGCAGCAACTACAGCCACGCCGCACGGGATATCAACGCGGCCGGTTTGAACCTGGTCGCGCAACTGGTGGCCAGCCACTCCGAACACCCTGATCGCCTGAGCCTGAGCTGCAATCCGGACATCACCCTCGACCTGTTTCCGATGATCGCCAAGCGCAGGGCGGCGGGGGAGACAGTCCTGCTCGTGGGCCAGGTACACAACGACTTGCCGTACATGCCCGGTGACGCGGAAATCGGCATCGACACTTTCGACCTGCTGGTCGACGAGAAAGACAACACCACGCTGTTCTCGACGCCGAACATGCCGGTGGGTTTCCAGGACCATTTCATCGGCCTGCACGCCAGCGCGCTGGTCCGCGATGGCGGCACCTTGCAGATCGGCATCGGCGCCATGGGCGACGCGCTGACGGCGGCGTTGCTGGCGCGGCAGGCGGATAACGACGGATACAAGGCGTTGTTGGCCGACGTAAATCTCAGCCAGTGGGCGCAGTTGATAGACCGCGAAGGGGGGTTGGAACCGTTCGCCAAAGGCCTTTACGGTTGCAGCGAAATGTTCGTCAACGGCCTGCTGGTGCTGGTCGATGCCGGGATCGTGCGGCGCAAGGTCTACCCCGATGTGCCCACCCAACAACAGGCGAATGCCGGCACGCTGGATGAAGCGGCGCAGACCGACGGCATTTCGGTGCACGGCGGGTTCTTCCTGGGGCCGCGCAGTTTCTACGAGCGTCTTCGAGAGCTGCCCCAGAGCAAGCGGCTCGAATTCAACATGACCCGCATCAGCTACATCAACGAGCTGTACGGTCAGGAGGAACTCAAACGCTTGCAGCGCCTGGATGCGCGCTTCATCAACACCGTGTTCACCATGACGTTGCTTGGCGCCGGCGTGGCCGATCAGCTTGAAGACGGGCGGGTGCTGAGCGGCGTCGGCGGGCAATACAACTTCGTCGCCCAGGGCCATGCGCTGGAGGGCGCGCGTTCGATTCTGCTGCTGCGAAGCTGGCGCGAGTCGGGCGGGGAGGTCAGTTCCAACATCGTCTGGGAGTACGGCCATTGCACGATCCCGCGGCATCTGCGGGACATCGTGGTCACTGAATACGGTATCGCCGATTTGCGTGGCAAGACCGATGCGGCGGTGATCGAGGCGTTGCTGAACATCAGCGATTCACGGTTCCAGCCCGGCTTGATCGAGCAGGCGCAGAGTGCCGGGAAACTGCCGAAGAGTTTTCGTCTTGATCCGCGTTTTGCCGACAACCGACCAGAACGTTTACAGGCGATTCAGGCGCGGCATCCGCAGTTGTTTCCGGAGTATCCGCTGGGGAGTGATTTCACCGCGCATGAGCGGGATTTGTTGCGGGCGCTGAACTGGTTGAAGAGCAAGTTCAAGCTGACGGAGATTCTGGAGTTGGGCAAGGCGGCACTGGATGCGCCGGAGCCGGCAGCGTTTCCCGAGCATCTGGAGCGTATGCAGCTGACCAATCCGGAAGGGTTGAAAGAGGACCTGTTTCAGCGGCTGCTGCTCACCGGCCTCAAGGCCACCGCGCAATAACAGCCAACCCAAAACAACTGTGGGAGCCAGCCTGCTGGCGATGACGGTCTGTCAGGCATGAAGATTTTGACTGACACGACGCCATCGCCAGCAGGCTGGCTCCCACAGGGGAAATGCGGTGCTGCTGGTTATTCGATAAAGGTCACGACGCCGCCAGCCAGCGACTTAACGCGAGCCAGCGATTCAACGCGATAACCCTGCGCATCCAGTTCCGCACGTCCACCCTGGAACGACTTCTCGATCACGATACCCAGACCGGCCACGGTCGCGCCGGCCTGTTTGATGATCGAGATCAGCGCCTGGGACGCCTTACCGTTGGCCAAAAAGTCATCGATGATCAGCACGCGGTCGCTGCTGGTCAGGTGGCGCGGGGAGATCGCCACGGTGCTTTCGGTCTGCTTGGTGAACGAGTAAACGGTCGCCGACAGCAGGTTTTCGGTCAGGGTCAGGGACTGATGCTTGCGCGCGAAAATCACCGGTACGCCCAGGTTCAGTCCGGTCATGATCGCCGGAGCGATGCCCGAGGCTTCGATGGTGACGATCTTGGTGATGCCCGAGTCCTTGAACAGCGCAGCGAACTCGTCGCCGATCAGTTTCATCAGCGCCGGGTCGATCTGGTGGTTCAAAAAGGCGTCGACCTTCAGGACCTGATCGGAAAGCACGATGCCTTGTTCGCGAATTTTCTGGTGCAGTGCTTCCATGAAGCGTTCCTCTACTGGCGCCATGTGCGCCTAGTTTGTGAAAAAGTGTCGGTTAAAAAGTGCTCAATTCTAGCGCTTTAACATCGCCCGTATATCGGCCAATGCGGTATTGCCGCGAACGGCTTTGACTTCTACCGGCGTGTCGTCGGTGCCTTCCCAGGCCAGGTCGTCCGGCGGCAGTTCATCGAGGAAGCGGCTGGGCGCGCAGTCGATGATCTCGCCGTACTGCTTGCGCTTGGCCGCGAAGGTGAAGGCCAGGGTCTGGCGTGCGCGGGTAATGCCGACGTAGGCCAGGCGGCGTTCTTCTTCGATGGTGTCGGCTTCGATGCTGGAGCGGTGCGGGAGAATTTCCTCTTCCATGCCCATGATGAACACGTAAGGGAATTCCAGCCCTTTGGAGGCGTGCAATGTCATCATCTGCACACCTTCGGCGCCGTCTTCCTCTTCCTGCTGGCGTTCCAGCATGTCGCGCAGGACGAGTTTGCCGATGGCGTCCTCGACGGTCATCTCGCCTTCTTCGTCTTTCTCCAGGGTGTTTTTCAACGCCTCGATCAGGAACCAGACGTTACCCATGCGGTAGTCGGCGGCCTTGTCGCTGGAGCTGTTGGTGCGCAGCCAGTTCTCGTAGTCGATGTCCATGACCATGCTGCGCAACGCCGAAATCGGGTCTTCGCCGGCGCACTGCTCGCGGACCTTGTCCATGAAACGCTTGAAGCGCGACAGGCGATCGGTGAAACGCGCATCCAGATGCTCGCCCAGGCCGATTTCGTCGGTGGCGGCGTACATCGAGATTTTGCGTTCGGTGGCGTAGTTGCCGAGCTTCTCAAGCGTCGTCGAACCGATCTCCCGGCGTGGGACGTTGATCACCCGCAGGAAGGCGTTGTCGTCGTCCGGGTTCACGATCAGGCGGAAGTAGGCCATCAGGTCCTTCACTTCCTGGCGTCCGAAAAAGCTGTTGCCACCGGATAACCGATACGGAATCTGGTGGTGTTGCAGCTTCAGCTCGATCAGCTTGGCCTGGTAGTTACCGCGATACAGGATCGCGAAATCGCTGTAGGGCCGGTCGGTGCGCAAGTGCAGCGTCAGCAATTCCACGGCCACGCGCTCGGCTTCGGCGTCTTCGTTGCGGCAGCGGATCACGCGGATCTCGTCGCCGTGACCCATCTCGCTCCACAGTTGTTTTTCGAATTCGTGCGGGTTGTTCGAGATCAGCACGTTGGCGCAGCGCAGGATGCGGCTGGTGGAGCGATAGTTCTGCTCCAGCATCACCACTTTCAGGGACGGGTAGTCGTCCTTGAGCAGCATCAGGTTTTCCGGGCGGGCGCCGCGCCAGGCGTAGATCGACTGGTCGTCATCGCCGACCACGGTGAACTGGTTGCGCGTGCCGATCAGCAACTTCACCAGCAAATACTGGCTGGCGTTGGTGTCCTGGTATTCGTCCACCAGCAGGTAGCGGACTTTGTTCTGCCACTTTTCGAGGATGTCGGCGTGTTCCTGGAACAGTTTCACCGGCAGCAGGATCAGGTCGTCGAAGTCCACCGCGTTGAACGCCTTGAGCGTGCGCTGGTAGTGGGTGTAGACGATGGCGGCGGTCTGTTCCTTGGGATTGCGCGAGTTTTCCAGGGCTTCGGCGGGCAGGATCAGGTCGTTTTTCCACGAGCCGATCATGTTCTTGATCTCGTCGACGCCGTCGTCGCCCGCGTATTCCTTCTGCATGATGTCGGTCATCAGGGCTTTGACGTCGGTCTCGTCGAAGATCGAGAAGCCCGGTTTGTAGCCCAGCCGCACGTGTTCCTTGCGGATGATGTTGAGGCCCAGGTTGTGGAAGGTGCACACCGTCAGGCCACGGCCTTCGCCGCCTTTGAGCAGGGTGCCGACCCGTTCCTTCATCTCGCGCGCGGCCTTGTTGGTAAAGGTCATGGCGACGATGTACTGGGCGCGGATGCCGCAGTTCTGGATCAGGTGCGCGATTTTGCGCGTGATCACGCTGGTCTTGCCGGAGCCTGCACCGGCGAGCACCAAAAGAGGGCCGCCGACGTAGCTCACGGCTTCTTGCTGCCGGGGATTGAGTCGGGACATACGTAAATTCAGGAGTCAGTACGAAATGGGCCGGCATTTTAACAGGCTCAGCGAATTGTGCTGCTCTCTCCGACTTGTGACGTAACACGCTATCTATATTTGCCGGTTTTGTTACTTTCACGCAGGATGCGCAACGAATTTGCGACTAATGTTCGTAATTCCGGATACAAAGGCCTCGTTTGATAACTGATGTCGTTGGTCATTGGTTATCGGCACGGCATAATGCCCGCCGCCTACATCATTGCAGAGTCTAGGGAGCTAGCTTGTCTACGCCTGTCGAACCCTTGCGTTTGCTGCTATTGGCCGAAGAGCCAGCGTGGGCAGCGTTGTTGCGCGAGTGTCTGGCTCCGATGGGGAGCTCGGCCGTGCTCATCAGCGCTCCGAGCTGGGAGTCGGTCAGCGCTCTGTTTGATGACAACCGCAGCGCGGTGTTGTTGACGATCCCGGCCCTTCAGCCGGCGCCCGGCCGTTGCAGTTTGCCAACGGTGTTGTTGCTCGAACAAGAGCCGCTGTTGCCGCCCGATGGCGTGAGCGACTGGCTGGTGCGCGATCATCTCGACCCTGGCATGTTGCGCCGTTGCCTGCGCCATGTGCGCGAGCGCGGCGTGCTGGAAAACACCCTGCAACGCCTGGCCGAGCAAGACCCGCTGACCGGCATCGCCAACCGCCAGGGCTTCCAGACCTTGCTGGCCGCACGGTTGGCGGAAAACGACGGCCGTGGCCTGGCCCTCGGGCACCTTGACCTCGACAACTTCCGCCACGCCAACGACGCCCTCGGCCATCAGGCCGGCGACCGCTTGATCCTGCAAGTGGTCGCGCGCCTGAAAAGCCAGCTCGAGGCCGGCGATCAACTGGCGCGGCTGGGCAGCGATGAGTTCGCCCTGCTGATCGACACCCGCCGCGCGCCGCAACGCGCCGAATGGATGGCCGAACGCATCACCGAAGCGTTGGCCGAGCCCTATTGGGTCGACGGCGAAAGCCTGTTGATCGGTTCCAGCCTGGGCATCGCCCACGCCCGCGCCCAGGCCGGCGCCGATCCGTTGATGTGGCACGCGCACATCGCCATGCAGCAGGCCAAGAGCACTCAAGGCTGCACCTTTCACATCTTCAACGAACGCATCAACCGCAATGCCCGCAGCATGGCCGACCTCGAAAGCGAGCTGCGCCGGGCGTTGCGTCGCGATGAGCTGGAACTTCATTACCAGCCACGCCTGAACCTTGAAGACGGGCAGATCGTCGGCCTCGAAGCTTTGGTGCGCTGGCGCCATGCCGAGCGCGGGTTGTTGCCGCCGAGCGAGTTCGTGCCACTGGCCGAGCAAAGCGGCTTGATCGTGCCACTTGGTTACTGGGTGATTTCCCGCGCGTTGCGCGACATGCAGGCGTTGCGCGAGCTCGGTCTGCCGGCGCTGCACATGGCGATCAACCTGTCGTTCCGGCAGTTTCAGGACAGTCAGTTGCTGTCGACCCTGAGCCGGCTGATTGCCGAACGTGGCGTCGAGGCGCAGTGGCTGGAATTCGAACTGACCGAAACGGCGGTCATGCGCCGCAGCGATCTGGTGAAACAGACCATGGATGCCCTCGGGCGCCTGGGCGTGCGCTTCTCGCTCGACGACTTCGGCACAGGGTTTTCCTCCTTCGTGCACCTCAACAGCCTGCCGATTGCCTTGTTGAAGGTCGACAAGAGCTTTGTCGGCGGAATGGAAGGGCGCGAAGAGAATCGCAAACTGGTGCACGCGATGATCAACCTCGCGCACAACCTCAATCTGGAAGTGGTCGCCGAGGGCGTGGAAACGCCGGAGCAGCTGGATCTGTTGCGCGGGTTTGGTTGCGATCAGGTGCAAGGGTATTTGATCAGCAAGCCGTTGCCGTTGACGGAGCTGATTGAGTATTTGAGTTTTGGCAGCAGTCAGCAGCCGATGCTAGAGATCGTGAGCTAAAGACGAATCCCTGTAGGAGCGAGGCTTGCCCGCGAAGGCGTCGAGTCAGTCGACATTGTTGTTACTGACACGACGCCTTCGCGGGCATGCCTCGCTCCTACAGGGTTAGGCGATCTCGAAACGCTGAGCTGACGACGGCTCCCGCCGAATCATCCGCTTCATCTTCCACTCGAATGCCAGCGTCAGGCTCACCGCCGCGCACGCCAGGCCCAACGCCAAGCCCCACCAGACACCCGTCGGCCCCCAGTTCAAATGGAACGCCATCCACCACGCGGCCGGTGCGCCAATCAGCCAATAGCAACCCAACCCGACCAGGAACGTGGTCTTGGCGTCCTTGAGCCCGCGAATGCAGCCCATGGCGATGGTTTGCGTGCCGTCGAACAGCTCGAACCAAGCCGCCACCGCCAGCAGGCTCACCGCCAGTTCGATGACCGGGCGGAAGGCCGGGTCGTTCTGGTCCAGGAACAGGCCGATCAACTGATTCGGCAACAGCCAGAAGACCATCGCGAAACCGAGCATCGCCGCTGCGCCAAAGGCGATCCCGACCCGCCCGGCAAGCCGCGCGTCCAGCAACTGCCCGGCGCCGTAATGCTGGCCGATGCGCATGGTGATCGCATAGGAAAGCCCCGCCGGAATCATGAACGCCACCGAGACGATCTGCAGCGCGATCTGATGCGCGCCCAGTTGCGTACTGCCCATGGTGCCCATGCACAGCGCGGCGAAGGCAAACAGCCCGACTTCCACTGCGTAGGTGCCGCCAATCGGCAGACCCAGGCGCCACAACTCCTTCAGGTACTGCCGGTTTGGCCGCGACAAGCCCTGGCGCAATGGATAGGCGTCGTACGCCGGATGCCGCCGAATATGCAGCGCCAACGCCACGGCCATCAGGTTGGCAACAATTGCCGTGACCAGACCGATACCCACCAGGCCCATTTTCGGCAGGCCGAACATCCCGGTGATCAACGCATAATTGAGCACGAAGTTGGCCACCGTGCCGCCGAGGCTGATGACCATCACCGGCGTCGCCCGGCCAATCGCGCTGGTGAAACCGCGCAGGGCCATGAAGCTCAGGTAGCCGGGCAAGGCGAACGGCAAAATCAACAGGAACTGCCCGGCTGACTGGACGTTGGTTTCGGTCTGGCCAAACATCAGCAACACCGGTTTGAGGTTCCACAGCAGCAACCCGGCGACCAAAGCCATCAACCACGCCAGCCACAACCCGGCCTGGGTCAGCCGTGCCGCGCCAACGATATCGCCCGCGCCCTGACGGATCGCCACCAACGTGCCGACCGCCGCAATCACGCCGATGCAAAAGATCGACACAAACGAATAGGTCGCCGCGCCGAGTCCGCCGCCGGCCAATGCCTCGGGGCTCAGGCGCGCCATCATCAAGGTGTCGGTGAGGACCATCAGCATGTGCGCCAACTGCGAGGCAATCAACGGCCCCGCCAGCCGCAGGATGGCCCAGAGTTCAATACGTGCTGGATGCTGCATGGTCATCACGCCCGATTATCAAAGAGAACAGGAAAGCGTCGATTCTCGGCGCTCTGCGGGGTTTGCACAAAGGGATAAAAAGGATGGATGGCATGATTAAAACTCATCCTGGGGAGTTTCTGATAAGTTGACGAAATTGCGCCATAGGAGCTTTCCGCATGTCTCGTCGTCTTCCTCCCTTGTATGCCCTTCGCGCATTTGAAGCGGCGGCGCGGCATAGCTCGTTTACCCGTGCCGCTGAAGAGTTGTCGATTACGCAGAGTGCGGTCAGTCGGCATATTCGTACGCTTGAAGAGCATTTTGCCTGTCGGCTGTTTCATCGCAGCGGGCGCAATTTGCAACTGACCGAGTCGGCGCGGCTGATCCTGCCGGGCATTCGCGAAGGCTTCACCGCCCTTGAGCGGGCCTGCAATACCTTGCGCGCCGAAGATGACATCCTGCGCATGAAAGCGCCGTCGACCCTGACCATGCGCTGGCTGCTGGCGCGGCTCAGCCGTTTCCGCCACCTGCAACCGGGCAACGAAGTGCAACTGACCAGCGCCTGGATGGACGTCGATTCGGTGGACTTCAACCATGAGCCGTTCGACTGCGCCGTGATCCTCAGCAATGGGCATTTTCCGCCGGACTGGGAGGCGAGTCTGCTGTTCCCGGAGGAGCTGATTCCGGTCGGTGCGCCGAATCTTCTGAAGGACCAACCGTGGGATGTCGCGCGCCTGGCCCATGCCGAACTGCTGCACCCGACACCGGACCGGCGTGACTGGCGCAACTGGCTGGAGCGCATGGGGCTGACGGATCAGGTGTCGCTCAAGGGCGGGCAGGTGTTCGATACGCTGGAGCTGGGCATGATCGCCGCCGCCCGGGGATATGGCGTATCGATGGGCGATCTGCTGATGGTGGCCGAAGATGTGGCGCAGGGCCGTCTGAGTTTGCCGTGGCCGACCGCCGTCGCCAGTGGTGAGAATTATTACCTCGTCTGGCCGAAAACCCGCCCAGGAGGTGAACGTTTGCGCCGCCTCAGCGATTTCCTGCAAGGCGAGGTGCGGGCGATGAAATTGCCGGACGTCGAACACTTGTGCTGAATCGATAGAGCCCTTGAAATAGCGGCCTTGAGCCATATCCCGGCTATTTACTCAAGTATTCAGGTTTGCCGCCGAAAATCTGCAGATGGAACCTTCGTGCAGGTTCGACGTAATTCCCCATTATTAGAAATTATGCTGAGTAGCCGATCAAGGAGGATCAGATCGCTCGGCCAGGAGCTGTCATGTCTCAACCTCGTGCCCGGATTGCCTCACAGCTTGGCCTTGCGCTCGCCATTATCCTGGCGATTGTCATCAGCGGCAGTACCCTGTTTGCCCTGCGTTCACTGGACAAGGCCAACCTCGCCACCCGCGAAGAGCACCTGGCCAGTGAGGCGCGGTTGCTGGCCGACCAGTTGAGTACGTTTCACGGCACGTTGCGTGAAAGTACCCTGCGCCTTGCGGGGTTGTTCGAAAAGCGTTTCAGTGGCGGGCTGAGCGTGCACCCGGATGCGCCGGTGAACGTGGCGGGCACCCAGACTCCGGGCCTGCAACTGGGCGGCGAAGTGCTCAATAACAACTTCAAGGAAGTGGACGAGTTCAAGCAGATGACCGCCGGCGTGGCCACGGTGTTCGTGCGCAGCGGCGAGGACTTCATTCGGGTCAGTACCAACGTCACCAAACAGGATGGCAGTCGTGCCATTGGCACTGTTCTCGATCATGCGAACCCGGCTTATGCCCGTTTGATGGCGGGGCAGAGTTTCGTCGGACGGTCTTTGCTTTTTGAACGCTACTACATGTCGCAGTACACCCCGGTACGCGACAGCGGCGGCAAGGTCATTGCCGTGCTGTATGTCGGTTTCGACTACACCGACGCGCAGAAAGCCCAGTTCGAAAACCTCAAGCGATTCCGCATCGGCAAGACCGGTTCCCTGGCGTTGCTCGACGAGCAGAACAAATGGCTGGTACCGATCGCCGGCGTGGAAGCGCTGGATAAAGCCGTTCCAGCCATCACCGCCCTGGCGAAAACCCCGAGCGAGGGCGGTTTCTGGAGCGACACGTCCGAAGACTTCTACAGTGTTTCCGTGCCGTTCCAGGACGGCCCGTGGTCGGTCGTGGCGAGCATGCCGCAAGACGAAATCAGCGCGGTGACCTGGAGTGTCGGCATTCAACTGGCGATTGGCAGCCTGCTGGCGATGTTGATCGCGGTCGGCTCGGCAGTCTGGCTGCTGCGCAGCAAACTCGCGCCGCTGGGTGATCTGGTGCGTCAGGCCGAAGCCCTGGGGGCCGGCGACCTGAGCGTGCGTCTGGACGTGTCGAGCAACGACGAGATCGGTCAGCTGGCCCGCGCCTTCAACCAGATGAGCCAGGCGTTGTCGACGATGGTCGAGCACATCCGCCGGGCCTCGCAAGAGGTCAACAGCCGTGCCCAGGCCTTGTCCGGTTTGTCTGGCGGTGCCTATGAAGGCATGGAGCAGCAGTCCGGCGAAATCACCAGCATGGCCGGCGCCGTGGAAGAGTTCAGCGCCACCTCGTTGAACATTGCCGACAACATGGGCAGCACTCAGCGTCTGGCGCAGGAAAACGCACAGCAAACCCAGATCGGTCGTACATCGATGGGTGAAGCGTCCTCGTCCCTGGAGCAAATCGCTGGCGCGCTGAACAGCACGGCCACGGTGATCAACACCTTGGGCCAGCGTTCTCAGGAAATCGGCGGCATTGTCGGGGTGATCACCTCGATTGCCGAGCAAACCAACCTGCTGGCGCTCAACGCGGCCATCGAAGCGGCGCGTGCCGGTGAGCAGGGCCGCGGTTTTGCGGTGGTGGCTGATGAAGTGCGCAACCTGGCCTCACGCACTCGCCAGGCCACCGACGAAATTTCCGGGATGATTCAGAGCATCCAGCAGGAAACCGGCAATGCCATCAGCACCATGGAACAGGGCAAAGTCCTGATGCAGGAAGGCTTGTCGCGCAACGCCAATGTCGCCTCGGCACTGGCGCGGATCGATGAGCAAAGCCGTTCCGCCGGTGAACAGTTCGCCGCGATCACTACAGCGACCCAGGAACAGAGCAGCACCGCGACGCTGCTCAGCAGCAACCTGCAAAGCATCGCGCTGGCGAACAGCGAGCAGCGGGAAGTGGTGTCGAACCTGGCGGTGACCGCCAAAGAGCTGGAGAGCCTGGCGGCGGAATTGCGCCAAGAGGTTGACCGGTTTCGTTGAGTCGCCTTTGAAATCGCCTTCGCGGGCAAGTCGGATCGCCGCACCGCTCGCTCCTACAGAGGTCAACACTGGACCTGTAGGAGCGAGGCTTGCCCGCGAAGGGTTCACCGCAAATTACGGATCTGCCAATCAATCACACTTGGCGTTGCTCGACACTTCCTTGGTTGCGAGTTTCAACTGCTTGGCCAGTTCCGCCGCGTTGGTGCTGTTGTAAACCCGGCCTCCGGTGTTTTCAGCAATGCAGCGTGACGGGCCACCGGCACCGATTTTCACCACGTTGACCCGCAGGCGTGGTTGTTCCCTGGCGATTTGGCGGGACACCGCGCAAGCGTCTTTCTGGCAACCGTCCTCACCGTCGACGAACATCACGATCACGGCATCGTTATTACGCCCGTCGACGGTGCTTGCCGCGTAAGCCAGGCTGTCGGCCAGCGGTGTGCCGTCGTTGGGAACCAGCCCTCGAATCCCGTTGATCAGCCGTGGCCGGTCGCCAAACTTGAACACGCCCTGGTCCGGTGTGCGTTCGCAGCCGGCGAAGGTAATGAGGCGCGTGTCGATCTTCGGGTCCAGCCCGTTGATCATGCCGGCCAGCGAGTCCTTGGCGACGTCCATGCGGCTGGGTTTGGCGAAGATCTGCATGGTGCGGTTCGGGTCCAGATACTTGTTCATCTCATTGCCGAAGAACCAGTCCTCGTCGGCTTTCACCGACCTGATGTTCAAATCCATTGAGCCCGAGGTGTCGAGTACCACCACGAACTGCGGGATCTCTGCGTTTGGCGCTTTTTTGCGGCACGCGAAGTTGTCCAGCGTCGGTGCCGGCGGCGGTGGCGGTGGTGGCGGCGGGGCGGCCACCACAGGTTTTGGCGGCGGGACCGGTTTGGGGGCGGGCACTGGTTCTGGCTCTGGAACCGGTACGGGTTCCGGTTTCGGTTCCACTACAGGCTCCGGCTCCACTACCGGCTCGGGAACAGGCTCAACCGGTTTCTCGATCGGTGTCACCACCGGGGCGACCGGTTCGACCGGGACAACTTTTTCCCGGTGCATAAACCACCAGTAAGCCCAGAGCGCCAGGAGCAACAACAGCAGTGCCAGCAATGCCGCGGCGATCCACCATCCACGGCGCGAAGGCGCCGCGGCGGCCACCGGAGCCAGCGGAACCACCGGCGGCACCACCGGTTTTGGCGGGCGCTGGTTCCAGCGCACCACCAAAGGCTCACCGTTGAGGCTGTAGAGTTTGTCCAGCTCGGGAGCGCCGAGCAGGCTGCGCAGGTCATCCGCTTCCGTGGGCTGACCGCGTTTTTGCAGTTCGTCCGCCAACTGTCCAAGGGACGTCTGACGCACTTCATAGGTTTCCAGCAATCGCCGTTGAGCGTCCTCGTTGAGGTCGGCATAGGGCGTGGGTTGGCCACCCAGTTCGGTCCACCATTCCAGCACCTCGCCGCTGCCCATTCGCGGGATGGCGAAGAGGCTGGAGACGGTCGGCGGAAAGTGTTTCTGGATGAGGGCTACTTTGGCTTGCAGCGCACTCATCCCCTCTGGTGTGGCTTGCGCATCCCTGATGACCCGCTGCATGACGTCGATTCCTGAAAAGGCTGCAGGCCTCCGGCGGGAGGCCTGCGGGTGAAAAGTTACTCTTCGTAACCGAGGCTGAATTGCAGTTGGTTGACCTTTTTCTGCAGCGCCTTCAGTTGTTCCTGCTTGGCGGCCAGGGCCGCCTTTGAAGGCTTGGCCACCGGTGCAGTCTGCGAGTCCTTGAGCTGCTGTTCGAGCCCGGCGATCTGCTTTTGCACCTGGCTTTCATTGCCATGGCGCGCCTTCAGTGAGGTCAGCAACTTGCCCAGCGACTGGTTCAGTTCAGCCTGGGATTTCTGCTGGCTGGCCAAATCGGTTTTGGTGCTGAGCTGCTGGGCCTGAATGTTCTCGTACACCTGACGGAACATCGCGTTTTGCTGGCGGGACTCGGCCAGGGCCTGTTCCTTTTGTTTGACCTGATCGCTGTAACCACCAGAGTAGTCGCAGTTCATCTTGGTCAGCATGCTGCTGTCGCGATTGGTCGCATCGCATTCGCCCGGCTGGGTCGCGCAACCGCTCAAGGCGAGGACGGCGGTCAGGACCGCCAGTTGTCGTAACGTCATGTGCTTAACCCAGAGTGATTGCGGAGCGCTGGCTGTAGAGACCGTCGACTTCCTTCTGCAAGGCAGCGACTTTCTCGTTCATTTTCAGAATGCTCACATCCACCTGCTTCATCTCGGCGCTGGAGCCTTGGGCGCGTTCGGCATCGGCCACTTTGCTGTACTCGGTGACTTTTTTGCGCATGTTGCTGAGGTCTTTGCGCAAGATTGCGATGTTGTTGTCGATCTCGGCGATTTGCGTCTGGGCTTTGGTCTTGTCGACCTTTTTGCTGGCGATGTCCTGTTTGATCCTGGCGATACGCGCCTGGTCATCCTTGATCACTTGCTGAGCGGTCTCGGTGCGGGCAATCACATTGCGCGTGTCTTGCTCGACTTCGCTGTTCATCTTCGCCAGACGGGTGGAGGTGTCGGCGTATTCGCTGCGACGTTGATCCAGATAATAGTTCGCGCCCATGGCCACGCCACACGCGGTAATACCGGCGGCGATGGCGCAGACCGCCTTGTTGCTGCTGTTGGACAGCGCGCAACCGAGGATGCCGACACCGGCGCCGACGGCGCAGGCCTGGTAACCGGACTTGCTGAAGAACTCCGCGTCATTGCCCTGGGTCAGACGCGGGTCTGCGCCGTCGCTGCCGCCGAGCATCGAACTGCCGGTGTTGGCGCAACCAGTCAGCAACAGGCTGCCGGCAACGACGAATGCGATCTGTAGTTTGAAGCGAGTCCAAAGGCTGCGCGACATGGTGAAACTCCTCGATGACGGTGTTGACGTGTTGTTATTGAGTGACGGTCTTGCAGCTGGTCAGCCAGGCGTCAGTGTCGATCTTCTGTTTTTGCAGGAAGGTCTTCTGATTCGCCCAGTGCGTGCGCAAGTAGGGTTTGAGGTCCTGAAGCTGTTTGTTGCGAGTAATGATTTCTTCCATCACCGGAACCTGTGCCTCGAGCAGCGGCTGACCGTACAACGTCGCCGACTCCACCAGGCTGCTGGCGTAGTAACGGCTGAGTTTGTGCAGGCGATCCTTCTGCTCGTCGAGCTTGCCCTTGCGCATGTCGCAACTGGCGTCTTTTTCGGCGGCTTCGCAATTGAGCTTGTAGTTTTTCTGCAGGAAATCCACGTACTGGCCGTCGTCGAGCATCTTGGTGCACAGGAACGCACCCAGATTTAGGCTGGCGCGAATCGCCTGGTCGCGGGTTTCTTCCTGCTGCTGGTTGCTGGCGCGCAGCTGGTTTTCCAGGGCCTGGAGCTTTTCCTTGAGCGCTTTGTCTTCAACGCCCGAGGCCAGCGTGTTCAGCGACTGAACCGTGCCTTTGTCGGCGGATTCGGTTTCCTTGCTGCCGGTGCCGAGTTTCTTCCAGCTGTTTTCGATACTGGCCACGCGTTCGCGAGAGGTCAGGGTCGGCGAGACCAGTACCAGGCGCAGGCCGGTGGTCTTGTTTTTTACCTGGCCTTCGGCGTTGTAGTACGGCTCTTCCTTGCGCAACGCGGTGCGCAGGTCAGCCTGGGCGGTCAGGTAATTGCCGCCGCGCACGACGTAGCCACCGGCCTGGCCATGCTGGCGGTCGAGTTTGTTCAGGCGAAACGGCTCGAACATCATTTCGTCAACGTTGCCGAGCATGTCGTGAAGGCCCAGCGGATTGGGCTTTTGCAGGCCGGACAACTGCAGTTTGCCGTTGGACGATTGCGCCCCGGCGAACCACTCGTAAGCGTTGATGCCGTCGGGCATCGGGTAGCGTGTATCGCGGAATTCCGCCGCACCGACTTCCAGGCCACCGCGCGCGGCAAACTCCCACTCGACTTCCGTCGGCAAACGCAGGAAGCCCAGGGCGCCGTCTTCTTTCGGGAGCTTGCCGGCGGCGTTCTTGCGCAGCCACAGGTTGTACTTGTCAGCCGCTTCGACGGCTTGCACCCAGCTCACGGCCACTTGCGGCAGGCGCATCTTGGTCGCGGCGGTGGGGCAGGTTTCGTCGGTCAGGGCGGCGTACTGCAACTGACTCATCTCGTACTTGGCCATCAGGTAGTAGCGGGATTTGTCGTTCTTGGCGCCGGTGAAACTGCCGGCGATAAACGTCGGTCGAGTCTGTTCGACATAGCCGTATTCCGCGCCGTCCTGACCGATGTTGATCGGGTAGTCGTCGAGCGGTCCGGTGACCGGAATGAACACCTTGCGAAACACCATCGAGCCTTCGCACGGCATCGGCAACACGACGTCGCTGGCTTCGGGCATCGGGTTGTAATACTTCTCTTCCCAGCCCGCCGCCGAAGCGTCGAGCAAGTAGCCCAGGCTCAGGGGCAACAGCAAGCCAAAACGTTTATAGCTCACGCAGACTCTCCGCAGGTTGGATGCTGATGGCGCGCACGGCGCCGATCACGGCCACCAGTGTAGCGACCAGAAAGGTCAGAAGCAGGGCGGCGAGGCCATGCCAGAGTGTGATGTGGCAGACAAAGGTGCCGGTGGCCTGGCTGCTGCCGAGCAAGTAGTCGAACAGATGACTGCCGACAGCGTAAAACCCCAATCCGCCGAGGTAGCCGGCCAGGCTCAGCAACAGCGCTTGCACGACCACGAAACCGGCGACCGCCGTGCGCTTGAACCCCAGCAGGCGCAGGACCGCGAGGCTTTTGCGCTTGCGGTCGATGTTGGCCAGGAACGCGCCGACCATCGACGCCACACAGCCAATCAATGCCGCCAGGGCAATAACACCGAAGATCAGCCCCAGCACATGGTTGATGGCTTTGACGTTGTCGATGTCGGCCAGTCGGCTCGACGTCTCGATGTGTTGTTCGTTGAGCCAGCGCTCCAGCGGCGCCACTTGGTCGATGTCGTGTGCATACACGCGAGCGCGGGCATACAGCGGTTGCAGATCACCCAGAGGCTTGCCGGTGGTGATGCCGAACGCACTGACCTGATAGCCATCGCGAAAGCGCTCCAGGTCCAGCAGCAACGGCGGGGCGACAAACCCGGCGGCGCGGCCGAAACGGGCGCCATCGAGAATCGCCAGCACGCTCAGCGACATCTCGCCGCGCTCATTCACGCCTTCCAGACGACGCAGCACGCGCAGTTGCACGCGATCGCCGACCTTGGCCTGCAAGCGTTGCGCGGCGCGGGCACTGAGGATCACTTGATCGCCGGTGGGGTTGAGTTCCGGCAGGTTCAGTTGCGGGTCGCCGGGTTCGGTGGCGATGATTTCCGCGCCTTCGACGAAGCGTTGCATGCCGATCAGCAAATCCGCCTGGGTGTTGAGCGAACGGGTCTGGCCGAGGGCAAAACCGGTCTCGGGACGCTGGCGCAGACGCTCGATCCAGGCACTGTCGTAGTTGCCGTTGCTGAGCATCTTCACTTCAAGGTTGCGCGGGTCGCGCAGCAGTTCGTCCTGCAACTGGCTGACCACCCCGTGCTTGAGGCCGAACAGCAGCAGCAACGGCGCGATCACCGCCACCAATGACGCAGCGATGCACAGCGACACCTTGCGGTCGTGCCACAGGTCTTGCAGGGCCAGGGTGCCCAGCAGGCGCAGTCGGTCAGTCCATCGGTTCAAACAGAGTCTCTCCCTGGCGGCTGATAGCGCCGAGTCGCGGCAAGCCGAAATCCTTCAACAAGGCCCAGTCATGGGATACCACGAGCGCACTCAGGCCCATGCTCGACACCAGGCTCAGCAGCAATTCAAACAGGCGCCGGGCGCTGTGCGGGTCGAGCGCGGCGGTCGGTTCGTCCGCCAACAGCAGCAGCGGTTCATGGGCAATGGCGCGAACGCAGGCCACGCGCTGGCGTTCGCCGATCGACAGCGCCTGCGGCTTTTTATCCAGCAGTCCTTGCAGGCGCAACACCTCAACCGCGTGGTCGATGTGCGCGCTGTGTGTCGACATGCCGAGCAAACGGCGCGGCAGGCTGATGTTGTCGCGCACGCTCAGAAACGGCAGCAGGCCGCCACTTTGCAAAATGAACCCCAGATGCCGCGAACGCACCGCCGCCAAAGCCGGTTGATCATCCGTGGCAAGCAGTCGGGCGATGTCCTGATCCTGCGTTGCGCCCAAGCGAAAGCGCTCAAGCTCGACCGGTGCCAGCAGCAGGCCGATGGCCTCAAGCAATGTGCTTTTGCCGCTGCCGCTCTCGCCGGTGATGGCGAGGATTTCCCCGCCGCCGATCTGCAAGTGCGGCAGGCGCACGTGATGGGCCAGCGCGCCTTCACCACGGCGCACCAGCAGGTTCCTGATATCGAGCATGGGCGTCTCGTTAAGGCATCATTTCCAGAGGCACCGGGTACACGTTGTCCCGCGCATCGCTGTCCTTGGCCAACGCCACCCAACGGTCGACGTCAGCGTTGTAACGCTGGTAGTGCCGCAGTTTGGTGTTGAGCGTACGGATGAATTTCTCCTGCGCCAGACCGTCCCAGCTCTTCCAGGTCTCTTCATCCAGGTTCAGCACTTCGCTCTGGTACGGCAGGTCTTCGATGTACTCGCCGAGCACGCCCATGTCCGCCAGTTTGGCGTTGTTGTTCTGCTTGAGCTGGTTCGGATCGGCGCCCATGGTCGCGGCCACCGAGCGCAGGCGGTCGAACATTTCCGTCGGCGAAATCAGGCCTTCGTTGGCAGCGTCGAGAATCTTCTTCATCACGTCGCTCAAGTCGCTGAGCTGGGACTTGGTCAGCAACACCCGCACGTCGGTGGTCGGGATGTTCTGCTTGATCAGGTCACGGTCGGTGATCCACGCCTTGAACACCGGCGGGGACTTGCTGTTGTTCTTCTCGCCCAGATAGGCCAGTTGCATGGCGTGGCCGATCAGCGCGGCGTCCTCGAGCATTTTCTTCTCGGCCGGGTCCTGCTTGGCGTTCGCCGCGCTGCCGATGGCGTCTTCGCCCATGTAGGCGGCTTTCACCTGTGTAGTGATCGCGGTGGCCAGTGCGTCGACCTTGCGCCCGAACTCCTGCACATCACCCGCATTCACCGGGTAGTACAGCGAGGTGTTGGTGCCTGGGTAAGTCGACAGGTTCTGGTACTGCGCCTCGGCCTTGGCGTGATCCTTGACCCCGGCCGGGGTTTTCAAGTGCAAGGTGTAAATCGCCACGCCCGGGTTGGCCGCTTCAATGCGCACCTGTGCAGCGCTCAAACCGGTCTTCGACAGTTTGTCGTCACCTTCGATAGCGCCCGCGTCGGTGATCAACACCACGTAGCGCGCACCGAATTGGCTCCAGTCGACCTTGTCGATACTCTCCATGACGCCGGCAAAGGCATCCTCATCGAAGCTGCTGCTCGACACTTTGGCCTGTTTGAGGTCGGCGATCTTGGCGAAAAAGTCGGCGCTGTCTTTCACCTTGGTAGGGTCGGCGTACATCTTGGTGGTGTATTCCAGGCCCGGCACCGCCTGGGTATTGGAACGGAAAGCCACCATGCCGAACTTGACCTGCTTGCCGAGGTTCTGCGATTCGATCTGCTGATAAACCTTGCGAATAGCTTCGCGGGTACGGTCGATGTACGGGTCCATCGAAATCGTCGAGTCGATGACAAACACCACCGCCGCGCTGAATTCCTTCAGTTGGCTGGCGGCCTTGTCTTCGGCCTCTTTGCCGCCGGACGCATTTTTGCCGGCCGCGCCCTTGGTGTCTTTTTCGTCGGGCTTGCTGACCGATGCGACATTGAGCAGGCGCGTGCGGAAACCGGCTTCGGTCATGACTTCTTCGCCGCTGAGCACGGGCAACAGGTAGAACTGCTTTTGCAGGTCGACGAAGTATTCAGGTTCTTCGGCCAGCACGCCGGGTGCTTGCTTGCCCTTTTTCAACGTGGCGCGCAGCGGGGCGACTTTGCTCACCGGGTCCGGTGCATTGAGAATGCCTTCGACCGTGGTGCGTTCCTTGAAGAACAGCAGCCGGTCGCGGTTGGCCGGGTTGGTGAAGGCCAGGGTCAGCTGCATTTTCCAGTCGGTGGTGCAGCTTGCAGGCAACCAGCCAATGGTTTTGCCGTAACTGTCGGGGCCGACTTTCAGCCACTCGGCGTTCGCCGCCTGGGCACGTTCGTACACGTAGAAACGGCTGAACACCGGTTGCGCCTCGCCTGCGGCACCCCCCGCCGTCGGGCTGATCTTGCAGCCTGGGGTGGTCAGCACACGTTGGAACAAGGTCTTTTTACCGGCCTGGATCAGCGGTTTGTCATCAGCCTGGGACAACGGGCTGATGCACAGCGCCAACAACGCAGCGCTGCTCAGCAGGAAACGACTCACGGGTGAACGCATCACTTCTGCAACTCCTCGAAACGCTGCTTGGCTTCGGCGTTGTTCGGGTCCTGGGTGAGGATCGTTTCGTACCAGTAGGCCGCGGTGGCGTTATCCGCTACCGGGAAGCACTCGCTGGCCTTCAGGTATTTCGGGTCGTATTCGCGGGCATAGGCGTTGGCGATCAGCGCGTCACCGGCCTGGGCACGGTTGGCGTACAGGCGCTGGGCGACACCGCAGTGTTTGCCGGCCTTGGCTTCGTTGATGATTTCCAGCAGCTTGGCGCTGTCGGGTGCCGCCTTGATGCAGGTCTGGACGAAGGTCAGCTCGGGCAGGCTGTTCATGCTTTCCAGCGTGCAGGCTTGTGCGTCGGCACCGGCCGGTGCGGCGGCCGCGACCGTCGGGGCAGGCGCCGGCGTGCGTTTGTAGAACCAGAACCCGGCCGCTGCTGCCAGCAGCAATACCAGCACAAGCGCGAGGCCGAGCAGGCCTTTGTTGCTCTTCTTCACCGGTGGCGGAGCAGGCGTGTATTCGCGTTCGTTGGGCACCGATTCCAGTTCGATTTCTGGCTCGGCGGTGGGCAAGATCAATTCCGGCAGTTCCGGGATTTCCGGAATCTCAGGTGCTGGTGCAGCTGGCGCGGTCAAATCTGCGCCGCCATACGTCGAGCGCGTCTGACCACCCGCCGTGGACGGCAACAGCCCGACGCCTGGCCGGACCACGCCTTTGTCGGCATGCCCCAGGCTCTGCTCGCGCAGTTCGATCTGGAATTGCGAGTTGGCGCTGCCTTCCAGCAACGGGTCGACCACTTCCGGGCCGACCTGGGCTTCAAGAGCTTCGCCACTGGCGGCGACAGTGAAGCGCGAAACCTTGAACCAGAACGGGTTGTTGCTCCAGGCCTGTTGGTCCTGGAGGTAGAAACCGTCCTGGTTACGCTGAATGGAAAATTCCAGCTGTTCTTCGCCACCCTGCCATTTCTTCACAGTAAGGCAGGCCCGGCCAGGCACATTGGGCTCTAAGGCGAGCAGGTCGACACGAATTGGCATTGCTTATCTCGCTGCGAAGGCTGTGAGCACTTGGCCCAGCCGTTCGTTCTGTTCAGGGGTGATTTCGCGACCGGCACCATGGCCGGCGTTGTCCTGCGTGATACAGGCCAGGCCCGAAAGCCAGTCGCCGAGATACCGTTGCGCCTGGTTCGCCGGTTGCGGCGGCAACTCCGGCACCTGTCCCGGACCGATGTCGGTATAGAACGAGAACAAGGGCGCTTTGGCACCGGTCCGGCTAGGTGGGCGCTCGCTCACGGGTTTCTGGAGGTAGCCGAACCAGGACACGAAATCGCGCAGCACGCGTTGTACTTCCAGTACCTGGCGCTCGACCAGTTGATCGCGACGCGCACCGCTCTGGGCACGCTTGAGGACGGCGCGGCTCAGTTGCCCCGGCAAGTCCTGGCGATAACCGGCAGTGATCAGCTCGTCGACCACCGCTTCGAGCAAGGCCTTTTCCAGTCCCAGCAGGTTGAGCAGGCTTTGCCGGGTGGTCAGTTCGCGCAAGTGCGCGACCCAGGCCTTGAAGGCCGCTTTGGCAAAACGGTGTTCGTTGCTTTGCAGTTCCGGGACCGGCGTGTGGGGCTTGCTGCTGGCCGGTGTGCTGTCGGGGCTGGCGTCATCGCCGAAATCGAAATCGAAACCGGCGTCGTTGCCGTACAGGCTCTGGCTCGGTGTCAGGGCGACCGGCTCATCGCTGACCGCTGGCTCGTCATCGGTTTCGTACACGCCGCTGAGGTACAGGTCGCGCACCTCTTCGCTCGGCATGTCGAGTTGATCGATGAGTTCGCCGAGCACCGCCGGGCGACGGCCCAGGGTCGACAGAATCATCTGCGCCTGGGCTTTCTTGGCAGCGGCGGCACCGTCACCGTCGGCGTGATACCAGGTGCTCAGACCGTGCGTGGTCAGGCCTTCAAGGCATTCGTCCAGCTGCTCGCGGATGCGCTGCAGTTTGAATTCGATATTGGCCACGCCCTTGAAACTGCCGCTGAAGTGACTGATGCCACCGTCATCGTTGCGCAGCATTTCTTTCCAGGTATTGGCAGGGTTGTTGACGTGTTTGCACACCAGCGCGTTGCTCGCAAAGCTTTCGCCCAGCGCATCGACGCGTTCCTGGTAACTGGCGTTGATCCCGGTTTCGGCGCCGCTGGCGTCCTGGACGATGAACGCAGCGTCCATGCGCGGTTTACGCACCAGGAAGGTGTTCTGGAACGGCGTGCCGGCCCAGTCGTTCATCCAGCTCAGGCTGCCGAAGCGCTCCAGCATGGTCAGCTTGACCATGCCATTCCAGCTCTCGTCGTACTGATCGGGTGTCAGGCTCAGGGAGTTGGTGATGCGTAGGTCGAGCATGGTCAATGCCCAGATCAGACCGGTGTCGCGTTTGCTGCGAGCGGCCGCGTCGGCGCCCTGGGTTTTTTCGATCCAGCGCGTCAGCACCGGGCCAACGTCGTTGACGTCGCTTTGTTTGGTTGAGCCGGTGCACACCACCAGCGCGTTCATTTCCTGATTGTCGGTGTAGCGCTCAAACAGGTACGCGACCTTGCCGCGCAGAATCAGCTGCGAGACGGAGTTGTCCTTGGTGGCGGATTCCGGGTCGCTGGAGTTGGCGATCTCGTGCAGCTTCTTGCGTCCGCGATAGCCGGGGAAGTCGAGCAGATCGACCTGGTTGACGATGTCGTCGGCCGGGGCTTCGATCAGGCAGAACGTCATTTCCGCCGTGAGTGCCGCTAGTTGCGCGACAGGAATGCCCTGGCTGTTTTGCAGGCGACCGTCGATGCGTGGCCGCACGTCGATCGGCAAGTCCCGCGGGCTGCCGAAGCGCTCGAGGATGTCGACGTTCATGATGCTGTCGCGCTGGCTGTAAGTGTCGTTTTCGAAACTCACCAAGGCCTTCAACGGCGCGAATACGGTCTCGGGCAGGCCCAGCTTGTGCAGCGCGCCGGCCAGTTGCTGATACACACGCGTCAGCTCGCTTTGCTCACCCCAAAGAATGGCGAACAGCTCGGCACGTTCCTGGAAGTTCAGGCGTGGCGCGAGCTGCAAGGCTTTCGGCCAATACAGGTGCTCGAGTTTTTTCACCGAGTTACGGAAGTTGTCGCGCAGGTAATCCCACAACGACACCAGATCGTCGGCGCTGACACCCGGCTGCATCGGCCCGGTCTCGCGACCTTCGAACGGCTTGAGGACTCGCTGGATGCGTTCTTCGTCAATCTCGTAGGAAATCCGTTCAAGGTCGAAATCCTTGAACCAGGAGTTGGCGAGAATCTTCGCCAGCTCGATTTCCCTGAACAGCGTCAGCTCCACCGGGAAATCCGGGTCCTGGCTCGGTGTGGCCCGCCGGCTGAAGCGCGTCACCAGGCCGGTGGCTTCCTTGCCGCCACCCACCGGGTTGATGTGCTTGATGAAGTCCAGGCGCTGGCCGCCGAAATCGGTTTCCAGTTTGCCGTTCTGCCCGGCCGCGAGGGCCGAGATCAGGTAGGACTTGCCCGCCTGGGACAAACCGAAAAAGCCGATGGTCATCGGCGTGCAGGCCACGCGACCGAGGCTGTGGGCCAGGTTGCGGGCGCGATGCAGGCGGATGTTCAGGTTGTCGGCTTCGCTGTCCAGACGTGGCGCGTTGACACGGGTCTGGCCAATCCATTCCAGCGCCTGACCGGCACCTTCATAAACAGCGGCCCAGCGGGTAGAGAGCTGATGTTGATCGGGGGTCAGGTCATTCATTTGCGTTTCACACTTCCACTGTCGAGCCAGTACTTGGTCTCGCTCAGGCCGGCGTCGAGCATGGTGTTGAGTTCCAGCTCGAGGTCGCTGCGCGGGTTGAAGTTGACGTTGCTGCAGTTGGATTCGATGTTGCGTACCGAGAGGCGGTCGCTGACCAGATCCTGCTTGCGTGTGTACTTGTCCGCCGGTTTGACCTCGAAGCGCACCTTGAGCAGCGGCGCGCTGCCGTTTTCACCGATCGCACGGGAGAACTTCTCCCGACCGGCCTTGGTGAAGCGCAAGGTGTACAGCGGCGAAGCGGCCCAGCGGTCGGCGGCCAGCTGACGGAAACCGAGGCGCAGATCGCCGCGCATTTCCAGCTGAGGTGTGTCGGCGGCGTCGCCCGTGCCGATTTCCGGCAGCTTGATTTTGTAGTCTTCGGACTGAATGTCGCGGTACAGCACGTCGGCATCCTTGATCACGTTGTTCAGGTCGATAACGCCGATGTTTTTGACCGTCGAATACGGTTTGAGTGCCGAAGCGCGGAAGTAGAAGTTCGGCACACTGTGGTTGGCGCACAACAGGCACAGCATAGCGCCGACCGAAGCGGTGCTTTTCGGGTCGTCGATGAGGCCGTTCTTGTGGAACGGGTACCAGCCGCCGGTGCGGTAGTTCTGCAACGCCAGGATGCGCCCCGGTGGCAGCGGCAACACCTTGCGGATGAACGCCTGAATGCCGGGCAGGCGCGAAGGGCGGCCGGTCAGCAGCAGGACGTCGCACGGGTAATGCGCGACCACTTCACACAGCGCACCGAGGATCTTGGTGATGTTGATCTGATCGTTGAGGAATGCGGCATGGAGCTTTTGCAGGTCGAAGCTGATCAACGAATCGTAGAGGTCAAAGGCGCTTTGGCTGCCGACATCACGACGCACGGCGGCATTGACGTAATCGAGCACGGTCTGGCTGATTGCGTTGTCGCCCAGCAATTGGCGGTACGTCTGGGTACTCACTTCCTGCTGGTCTTGCGGGTCGTAATGCTCGTAGGCCTTGAGCAGCGCCAGGCCCAGCGGCGCGAATACCTGCAGGTTCAGTTGCTGGCGCAGGATCATGTCCTGGGCGCTGACCGATTCGTCGCCACACAGCCGCGACATCAGCGAGACGGGCGATTTGACGCCTGAGATCTGCAAGGCTTTTTCGAAGCTCGGCAGGACGAAGTCCTGAATCACGTCCAGCAGAATGTCGTCGCCGGCCACTTTGAAGCCATCGCGAAAACGCTGCTCGGGCACGATGTGCACGTTGCTGCCGCTGCCGGTGTTGCCGGCGCGGTCGAGGCGATAGTCGGTGATCACCAGGTCGGTGGTGCCACCGCCAATGTCGATGGTCGCCAGGGTGATGCGTTCACGGTCGGTTTTGTCCGGCCGGGCGAGGGTGTCGAAAAACTCTTCCGGGTGCCCGGCGAAGTTCTCGTTGACCTCGGTGTACAGGTACACCAACTGGCCGCAGGAGGCTTCGTCCCATTCGACGCGGATGCTCGGGATCGGCGTGCGCGGGCTGACGGCCTGGTCCTGATGCGGGTCTTCCTCGCCGGCATGCCAGCCGAGGCTTTTCCACACCAGGCCGATGGCCTGCTGCATGCGTTCGTTGAGGATGCTGCGCTCGGCCTGCGGCATGCCCGGCGGCACGGTCAGGGTGATGCTGTTGAGCTGGCGCGGCACACGGGTGTGACCCTGGCGCGAGCGCTGGGCCGGGCTGTTGATTTGCGACAGCGCCTGGGCCAGGACCTCGGCGAGCATGAACGTCATCAGCGAGCTGCGCGAATAACGCGGCATGAACACCGGCAGACGATCGTCTTCTTCGAGGCTGTAAAGCGCTTCGCCGGTTTCATTGATCAGGTGCGAGAACGGCGCTGCAGTGGCGTACGGCTCGCTGTCGGTCTTGATGTACGAGCAGTTGAAGCGCCAGCCGTGGCCGTAGGCGTTTTCGTCCCACAGGTAGCGTTTCGGGCTGGACAGCCCGGTCGAGCCTTCGGTGCCGCGACGACGGCTGGCCAGACGACTGGCCTCGTTGCCGACACGGGCAATCGTCGCCCACTGGAACGCATCATGCCGGCCGCTTTTGACCGAGCAGTGGTCCTTGCCGAAGTATGCCTGGGCGAATTCCACACGGCTTTCGAACGGCAGGTTGTAAGTGTGTTCGGGGGTGATCAGGTCGCGCAGTTCCAGCACGTAGTTCTGTTTCAACCCGGAACCGGCCTGACCGTGGTTCTCGATCAGAATGCCGCAGGTGCGCGAGTTGCCGACGTCCAGCACCAGGTCCACCGGAATCGGTTTGACCAGGCCATTGCTGTCGTTGGCAACCACCTTCAATTCAGGGATTTCAACTTTCGGCCGGGCAGTCGACTGCTCCGCCGCCGATGGCTTGCTCAGAAGGCTCAGCAAGTTGAGGTAGTGCGCCAGGTGATAGTTGGCGCGGATGTCGGTGTCCAGCTCTGCGCGCGAACGGTGGGCATTGCCCTCGTTGAATACTTCCAGCAGCCACTCGTTGACCCACGGCTGGGCCAGGAACCAGCGGGTTTCGCTGGCCTTCGTCGCCAGTTTGAAGGACACGCCGGAACTGATGTCTTCTTCGTTCGGCGCCAGGTAAGCGGTGCCGTCACGCTTGGGCATCACGCGGCTGTCGAAGGCCATCGTCAGGCGGTGGGTGTTGCCGTCGATGTCGGGCGTCGCCAGTTTGACCAGGCGCATGCGCGACCAGTTGGTCGGGCCTTCGTCGAAGCGGTGCGGCGGCATGAAGCGGAAAAACGGGGTCGGCAGCCAGACACCGTCGAGCAGCTCGAGGCTGCTTTTCATGTCGACGCTGAACGCCGGTTTGGCCTTTTCGACCTTTTCCGGCTCCGGCTCGTAGAAAAAGAAGTCTTTCTCTTCGTTGTATGACAGGCGGCAGATCAACCCGCTGATCATCGGCGCGAACTCGCCCGCCGGTTCTTTGCGAGGGTCCAGGCGCAGGGCGAAATCCATGAACTGGATGCCGGTGTCGCTGACCAGCGTGACGGTGTCTTCGAATTGGGTGACTTCAGGCAACATGTCGGGTTATTCCGTTTTTATTCGGCCACGTGCCGCATGGACATGGGGAATTGTTCTTTGCCGTAACCGCCGGTGCAGTCTGCGACTGTGGTCGCCCCTTTGCGGCAGTTGACCTTGGGCATGTCGTAAGTGCTGCCATCGCCACACACGGCCTGGCCCTGACTGTCGATGGCCAAGCTGCCACCCTTCATAGTAGCGCTCACCGGCCCGGTGCATTTCGTGCCGTCGGCCTGGTGTACGGTGACTTCGCCCTTACCGTCCTTGAGCTGGTATTCCAGACGCAGCGGTTTGCCGGTCCGGCGGTCCTGAATACCGGCGCCAGCGCGGAACTGACCGTCGAGGAACTTGGCGGCACCGTCGGCGGCGTCCGGTGGAATGCTCAGGGGAGGGCCGGGTTTTGCGGCGGCGGATTTTTCGGCCTCGGGCGATGTGATATCCGGCGGCGCAGTTTTGTTTTCGGGCGGGGTGGCGGGCGATTCGGCTGCCGGGTCTTTCGCTGGGTCTTTGGCCAAGTCGGCCGGCGCTGCATCTGCCTCGTTGCCCTCGACCGCCGGCGCTTCCACTCCTTGGGTTCCGGTCACGGCGGTACCGGTGCCGGTTCCAGTGGTAGAGCCTACAACGGTGCCCGTCACCGGAACGCCGTTCAGCGTCGTGGCATTGCCGGTCAGTTGCGGTTCTTCCAGCTGTTTTTCCACCGGCACGATGCCCTCAGGCAGCAGGTCTACCGCCACCAACGGAATCGGCACGCAACCACGCAGACCAAGCAACAGCCACAAAAGCAGTAGCAGGAACGGCAGCAGCAACAGCCACCACCAGCGACGCCACCACGGACGAGCAACCACCGGCACGACGGGCGCAACGACAGGCGCGGCTTCGACCACCGGGGGCAGCGTAAACGCGGGCGGAACCTGATAGAGGCAGTGCAGGGGATCGCGATTACCGGTACCGGCATGCTCGAAACCCCAAAAGGTCAGCACCGGCTTGCCTTGCACCAGGTAGACGAAATTCTCATCGGGGAAATGAATCACGCGCTTGAGCAGTTTGCCGAACACGGCTTTGTCGCCTTGCTGCTGTTCGCCGGATTCAGTGCCCAGGAAACGCTGGCTCAATTCCTCGAGCGCGGTTTTCAGCGCTTCAAGTTGGCGGCGGGCAGGGGCGCGTTCTTCTTCGGTCGCACTGCTCCACGGGATCACATCGCCGTCGAGGCCGCTGTACCAATCGATCTGGTTACCGAGCTCATCGCTTTGAGGGATGGCCAGATGATCGACCATTTCGGGGTTCTTGCGGCGAATGGCTTCGCGCAATTGCAGGGCCGCCCGGTATACCGGTTGACCTGTTTCGCCCAAGGCTGTGAATGACCCGCTCTTGCCGCTGCGTAATAGTGCCCCGCGCATTCAAACTCCATATGTTCTGTTGCGCAAAAATGACAGACAAAGTTGTCTGTTCTTGCTCCTGCAATTAGCTGGCGACCTTAATGTCATAATGATGTCGCCGTCAATCATCCGGAGGTCCAAAACCGTATGAGACTAGCGTAAGCGTGCAGAGGTTGCATGGGGTCAATTTAAATTGGCTTGGGAAGGCTTGGGTGTAAGCTTTTTAAGCTTGCTGAATCGTTTCATCAGCGCTATAAAAAATGCACAATTCCAAGAAAGGCCTCCCCATGACTCCGCTCAAATTCGTCGTTGCCTTTGGCGCTCTGTCCGCCTCCCACGCCATGGCTTGGGATTACGTCCTGCTCGACAGCGACAAGGCTGCTCAAAACTGGCAGATCACCAGCCAGCAACTCGGTGTGAAAACCGACAAACCCTTCTCCGTGACCCTTCGTAACTTGCACGGTGGTCGGCAGGAGGGTGTCAGCATCGTCGACATCGATAACGGCACGATGAAACTCTCGGTGGTGCCGACCCGTGGCATGAACGTCCTGCAGGCATCGGTCGGCAATGTGCGCATGGGCTGGGATTCGCCGGTCAAGGACGTGGTCAATCCGTCCTTCATTGAGCTCAACGGTCGCGGCGGACTCGGCTGGCTCGAAGGTTTCAATGAGCTGGTCACCCGTTGCGGCTACGAATGGGTCGGCCACCCCGGCGTCGACAACGGCGAACTGCTGACCCTGCATGGCCGTGCTGCCAACATTCCGGCCAGCACAGTCACGCTGCATATCGACGAAAAACCGCCTTATGCCATCAGCCTGCGTGGCGAACTGAAAGAACAGGCCTTCAAGAAAGTCGACTTCTCGGTGATTACCGAGCTGGTCACTGAGCCCGGCAGCGCAGCGTTCACGCTCAACGATACCCTGACCAACAACGGCGACTATCCGAAGGAATATCAGGCGCTGTACCACAGTAATTTCAGCACGCCATTCCTGGAGCAGGGCGCCCGTTTCGTTGCGCCGGTCAAACAGGTGTCGCCGTTCAACGACAAGGCCAAAGGCGATCTGCCGGACTGGCAGACTTACCGCGCGCCGACCAAGGACTACGACGAAACGGTTTACAACGTGGTGCCGTATGGCGACGCCAAGGGTGACACGTTGACGGTGTTGCATAACAAGGCAGGTAGCCTGGGCGTTTCGGTCGGCTTTAACACTAAAACGCTGCCCGTGTTTTCGCTGTGGAAAAACACCGATACCCAAGGCCAGGGCTATGTCACCGGTCTCGAACCGGGGACCAGCTTTTCCTATAACCGGCGCTATCAGCGGCCGCTGAGGCTGGTGCCGACGATTGCGCCGAAGGAGCACAAGCAGTTTCAGATCAGTTACAGCTTGTTGGCGGACAAGGGCGCTGTGGACCAGGCGCTGAAGCGGGTGAGTGACATTCAGGGCGGGCGGGAAACCGAGGTTCGGCAGACGCCGTTGGTGGATCTGACGAAGGAGTGATTCCATCAGCTGGAGGTTGGCCGGTATTGCAGCGCTTCAGCCAGATGACCACGGGTGATGCCATCGACCTGCTCAAGGTCTGCGAGGGTTCGAGCGACCTTGAGCAATCGATGCGCAGACCTCAACGACAGGGTCAGTCGTTCGCACGCTGTTTCCAGCCAGGTTTCGTCGATTGTGGATAACGTGCAGTGTTTGCGCAGGCCCGGCAGATCAAGGAACGCGTTCGCGCAGCCCTGGCGTTTGTGTTGACGCTCTCTGGCGTCGGCGACCAGCAACGCGGCAGTGGCGGTGTCATCGCCGGGTTTGAGTGCAGGATTCAGCGCCGTGGCTTCCCGGGCGACGGTCAAGTGCAAGTCGATACGGTCCAGCAATGGTCCTGACAGTTTGTTGCGGTAGCGCTGGACCATGTCCGGTGTACAACTGCATTTGCCACTCGGTTCGCCAAGATATCCACAGGGACACGGGTTCATCGCGGCCACCAATTGAAAGCGGGCCGGAAACCTCACGCGATCCTTGGCGCGGGAAATCACGATATGGCCGGACTCCAGCGGCTCTCGCAAAACCTCCAGCACTTTGCGGTCGAATTCCGGCATTTTGCTTAATTCCCGCCAGGTCGTTCATTTGAAGTGTTCGGTGATCCCCCGCCAAATCTCACCGAGTGGACATAGCCTTTGCCGGCTGGCTTTTTTTCACCTTTAGAAAGACAAGGCTCTATCCGATAGGGAGTGCGCCTGGACAAATCCATCTGTGCCACCTCTGTCTCTGACATATCCCTTTATTCGATCCCCCTAAGCTCCCGTCTCGCCATCTTTTGCCTTCAAATACTTGATATGGACAGTATCAACCTCGCGATGTACCGTCTGCTTGCTTGGGCGAAGCGCCATTATGGATAGTTATCTTGAGGGATTTAGGGTGCATGTTAAGTCGATCAAACTCATCAATTTCAAAAAATTCCGGGACGATCATCTCGAATTCAACGATGACGTGAATATTTTTGTTGGCGACAACAATGCCGGCAAAAGTACGATTCTCGAAGCGCTTGAGATCGTGCTTAACTTTAGTCACCGTGGTCGCCCCTTCAGTGGCGAGTTTTCTCCTGATCTATTTAACCAAGAAGCAGTCACGCAGTTTTTGGATACCGATCTAAGCGCCCAGCATCTGCCCAAGCTAATCATTGAGGCCTACATTGAGGGGGTGCCAGAGTACCGAGGTTCGAATAACAGCCACCAAGCCGATGCTCAGGGTGTTTTGGTGCAGGCTTGTTTCGATCCTGCACTTGCCGAAGTCTATGAACTTCGCCGACAAGCCAAGCCGTCTTTCACAAGCATTCCCGTTGAATTTTACAAGGTCGAATGGCTAGATTTTGGATGGAATCCCATAAAGCCAATTGCTAAAAAATTCAAGGCGCTTTACATCGACCCGACTCGAATTCACCCCACGTTAGGCAAGAATCAGTACATTTCCAATATCCTCAATACAGCTCTAGAAAAGGAGGAGCTTGTTAAGCTGACGCTCAATTATCGCGAGAACCTTCAAGTATTCAACACCTCAGGCGAGGTGATGGCGGTTAATGCAAATCTTGATGCAGGCCATCTGATAACTGATAGCAAGCTGTCTATAGCTGCCAGTACCTTACCCGTGGGATCCATCCAAACCGGCCTGCAGCTTGAGGTAAATGATGTTCCCTTTCACTTTATTGGAAAGGGTGAGCAGAGCAATGTGCAGATCAAACTCGCTATCCAGAACAAAGCCCATGACATTGATTTGGTGATGATGGAGGAACCGGAAAATCATCTGTCACATACCAACCTGAACAAACTTGTGCACTATATTGAAACTCAGCGTCGTTCCAAGCAGCTGTTCCTCACTACGCACAGCTCCTACGTGCTGAATAAGTTAAGTATCGACAAAATCTGCCTTGTGCAGTCTGGCTACAAGAGGCTACATACTCTAGATCCTGATGTTGTAAAGACGCTGAAGCGTCTACCTGGATACGACACGCTGCGGGTAGCACTGTCTAGAAAAGTCATCTTGGTTGAGGGGCCTTCTGACGAGCTTGTGCTGAAAAAAATCTACCTGCGTAAATATCACCATCTTCCGGAGAAAGATGGGATCGACATTATTGTTGTAAGAGGTGTGGGCTTCAAAACCTTTATCGAGGTTGGAAAGGAGATTGGTACTCGCATTCACGTACTTAGAGACAACGACAAGGACTACTTCCAGAACGTCGTGCCTGCTCAGGCGGAGTACAAGGACTATGCAAACGTAAAAATCTTCTCGTCAAAAAACGACCTGGAGTTCTCACTAGAACCGGCGATGATATATGCAAATTCAGTTGATCAGGCGTCTCTAGCTGCTTTCGCGAAGGAAATTCTATCGGCTCAGACATATAAACTTTATGGGGCCGAGGCTTCCTTGGATGACCGAAGAGAGTTTTTGATCGAGTGGTTCAGAAGTGTGAAGGGCAATGGAAAGGGAGCACGCAAGGTAGACTCAGCTATCCGATTGTTTGATGGCGACCTTGATTTCAAATATCCAGTATTTTTGGATGAGGTGCTCGATTTTGGCGAATGAGCTATGGATAGCGGGGGCAGGTTCGGGTAAGACGCATAAGATTATCAGCGATGCCGTGGACATCGTTAAGGCTGGTGGGCGGGTTCTCGTCGTCACCTACACCACCAATAATCAAGCAGAATTACGAGCGCGTTTTGTTGAACTCAACGACGGGAAAAACAGTGAGGATTTCGTCGTAAAAGGGCTGTTTTCATTCTACTTGGAAGACATGATCCGGCCTTACCAGAGCGTGGTTTTCCCAAGTCGAATTGCTGCCCATTTCTTCACTGAAAATAACCCCCATCACCTCCCAGGTGTTTTCGTAAAGGGGAGGCCTGTATACATCAAAGGGAGAGCCGAAAAACTCACTGGAGGGGCGGTCAACCCCCTGCATTATTTGACTCCTTGTAAGACTATGGCTTATTCAGGCTACCTCGCTAAACTGGTCGCTCTCGTAGGAAAACGATCCAAAAATGCACCCGCCACTCGGCTATCTAGTATTTATCAAAAGGTTTATTTCGATGAGGTGCAGGATCTGGTCGGCTGGGACTATGAGGTTATCAAGTCGCTCAATAAGATAATGCCTGATGGGATATGGTGTGTAGGCGATTTCCGGCAGACGATCTACAGCACGACATTTGGGCACAAGGCACCGTTGACGTCTCAAGAAAAGATCGATTATTTCGTTGGTCAGCTGGGTTTCGTGGAAAAGACCATGCCCACCAATCAGCGATGTATCCAAGAAATTTGCGATCTATCCGATACGATCAATCCTGGGGTTTACGAGAAAACAATCTCTGCAGTGAAAGACGTTCCAGCCGAGATGTCTGATCACCTCGGCAGCTTCGTTGTCAGGCAATCTCAAGTTGATGACTACATATCCGCATTTCACCCGAGCGTGCTTCGGTGGAACGCCCGAACGGGTGCCGGTTACCTGCCGCCAAACCTCGTTTGTTATAATTTCGGTTCTTGCAAAGGACTAGGGTTTGACCGTGTGCTTGTGATCCCTGCGGAAAACCATCTTAAGTTTTTGGCGGGAGACGGCAAGGCGTTTGATAAGGATAAGACCGGAGAGTCCCGGAACAAGCTCTACGTTGCAATCACCCGTGCTCGCTACAGCTTGGCATTTTTGGTTGAGGACAAGAAAGTGAATGAGCTGCCGTTTCCCGTGTGGCCGGGTGTAGCCCGAGCAGTCATATGATAATAAAGCCTTATCTCAGATAGTGATGCGCGGGCCATAGTCATCATGTCGAAGCTTCGGCGTGTCTAGACTGGCTTAATTGAGCAGGGGTCAGAATCAAGTCGAACCTCATGGTTCTGGTCGGGGCCATTCCCTGCCTTTCAGCATCGGCAAAGAGATCGTCTGCCGTGGTGAGATCAATTGCGCCCATACGGCCCGTAATCTTTAGCGGGTTCAGGATACAGCGGCCCTTGATCTGGATTCTCGCGATGCCATCTTCCAGCGTCTCTGTAGCGTCGTAACCTGCCTGCCTTGCAGGATGTAGTAACATGCCGAGTCTAGTAGCAGCTTCGTACTCTGCGACCTCGCCTGTCACGCCCAGCGGCTTGCCGGTCAGGCGATAGAATCTACGCGCGAGCACCTTGGCTTCTTTCAGATCTCTAGGATTTCATCCTGGATCAGTGCAGCCTGCTGAGGTTCGTTGCCATGACTGAGTTCAGTCATCTGCAAAAGCCTCGAGCGCAGCGAGCAGCTTGGCTAGCTCAGCAAGGTTGGCAGTGACGATGTCATATTCTCCTCGACTGCTCAGCCGATACACATCGCGCGCTTTTTTAACGCGGTCGAGAAGAGGGACGACGATGCCGGATGCCCGCTCTAGGAAGTCGTTGATGTCCGCACGTGTCTGGGGGATTTTGTAACCCTTCGCCGCACTTGTGATGATGACGTCCGCATCGCGGAGTTTGGCAATGCCACTGGAGCGGACTCTCTGGCCGTTGACCTCTCCCAGTCCGCTATCTTTTAGATGGGCCATGATCTCCGTAGTCAGCACGTAATCCTTGGTGACGAATTCGCTCTGGAATCTCAAGAACCTCAAGATGCTTAGCTGCAGTCGCTCATCTTCATCGGGGTGCTTACCAACGCGCTCGCTAAAGCGGTCGGCCTGGCGGAGAGCTTCTTGGTGTACCTGGTAGTCTGCATACCCAGATTCATCCGTCGGCGGCGGCAGAAGAGACTGGTACTTGGATGGCCACTCAAGCATTCCAAGAGTCAGGCTGCGGAGGATTTTCTTGTAGGCAAGAACAGCTTCTTCCGAAGCTTTCTCTTCGTAGATCTGAGCGACTGAGCCAGCGAAGAAATCTGCAACCTGAACCAAAACGTTGTCCTTACTGGCCATCGTCTGGAAGGCATCCTTATCGCCAAATAGGTCGTCCACGAATCGTTCTGCAACGTAGCTTTTGAGGCTCTCCTGAAATTCCTGGCCACCATGCTCGTCAACGATCATCTGGAGGTCAGGGTATGCGCGGAACAAGCGTTCATAGAGCAACCCGTTCACGTATTTTATGAACGAGGTCTTGATACGGAGGCCGCCGTCTTTGTGAATTCGGGACTTATCAACGACGGTGAAATAGAGCTTGAATGGCAGCTCGGCTAGCTCGTTTAGGATCCGGGCGCGGCGATCTGAATCCTTGGGCTTCAGATTGCTAGATTTGATCTCGCCTGTTTGAAAATGCCGCTTGCGGAGCGCTTCAGCTTGGGCATAAGCAGCCTCCAGGTCTTTCTCTGCCACTAGAATGGAGCACACGATGAAGAAGTCCGAGCTTCCAGCTTTCGACGTATCTAGGTCGGAATTCCCGGACTCATCCACGAAGGCATATGTTCTGTCCATGAGCTTGCTCCATCAACAACGTACTGAGCGCGGTGGGGCGCCCAATGGCAAGGTGGCGAACTTAGTTCGTCGCAGTGGTACTGCCTGGAGCGGGGCCTTCGCTGAACGTGTAGTTGATGACCACGTCATTTCGGATCAAGACGTCGAGCGTTTTCTGAGTGCCCGTAGTCGTCACCTTCATAGTGACCACGTAGCTTTGAGCATGGGCTGAGCCGTTGGTGTAGGTGTAGATCCACTTCTCGTCAGTCTCGCTGACGGCGCTCTTGGCGTAGGGCTCGCCAAATAGCGACTTCAGTTCTGAAGTGGTGGTTTTGCCTTTGGTGATGCTCGCTACACTGGCTGACGGAAAGTCTCGTCCTGCGGTGTAGTGGGACGTAGCGCAACCGCCTAGTGCGACACAGATCCCCATTACTGCGATGAGCTTTTTCATATCCTTCCTTGATCGTAGAAAGCTCCAAATCTAGCTGGCATCGAGGCTAAAAGCCATCATCAAGGTGATCAGCTACTTTCGTGCATTCGCAGATAAGGCCTTGCACATGTAGCAAGCCGATCCAGGGCAAAGCCCCCTGAACTGCTCCGTCTGAGAAATCAGAGGCGGCGCAGAATCTCGTTGATTTACTGCATAGCCCTGTTGTTCAAAAAAGCCTGAAGCAGTTGTTGTCAGCAAATGAAATCGAGCGATTCCCTGCTCGGCGGCTTTCGCTTCAATGATCTTAAGCACCGTGACACCGACCCCTTTCGATCTGTATGTCGAGACTACGACCAGGGAACGCAGCAACCCGTCCGTACCATGCGTTTCGAAACCTCCCCATGCGACCGTCTCACTATCCTGTGTGAACTCAAAAAAGGTTCGGCCTGGAAGATCAATATCGTCTGCTGGAAGGTCAGCAAATTTCAGCGCATCGCGAAAGCGCTGCGACTGCCCTCCGGCTATTTCCGTTGCCTGGATCATCATATCCACCTCCATCCTCTCATCTCCGTTATGCCGACACGCATGGAACGTTAGGGCACATGCCGAAACAGCAGCCATCATATTCGCTTTACCGGATATTCGCCAAAGCGTATATTCGATTTTCCGTATGCATCGAGTTCCACCATGAGCCCTGCTATCAAAGTGCTTTTCGTGTGCGTTGCCAACTCAGCCCGCTCCCTGCTTGCAGAGGCTTTGCTGCGGCACACCGACCCGCGCTTCGAGGCCTTCAGTGCAGGATCTGAACCGTCTGAGGTTGATCCGCGCACCACTCAGGCATTGGAGGCAGTTGGAGTCGATGCAACGGGCCTGCGCAGCAAGTCCCTCAGCGAGTTTCAAGCTGATCGATTCGATTACGTAATCACTCTTTGTGATAAATCCGCAAGCGAGTGCCTACCAATGCCCAGTGCAGGTGAAGTCATTGCCTGGGATTTTCCTGACCCAGTAACTAGCGATGATCCTGGCGCATTTCGCCATACGCTCCACGACATCCACGAGCGCATCAAGCTCTTCGTTTTGGTCAAGACCAAACACCTGGAGGATCTATGACAGAACCCATGAACCCCACCACCTTATTCAAGTGCCTGGCGGATGACACCCGAGCAAAAATTTCGCTGCTTGTCGTGAGTGAAGGTGAGCTGTGTGTATGCGAGCTAACGGCAGCACTCGACCTGAGTCAGCCTAAGATTTCTCGTCATCTGGCCCTGCTGCGCTCTGCCGGTTTGCTTTTGGATCGTCGCCAAGGCCAGTGGGTGTATTACCGCCTGAATCCTGATTTACCCGCGTGGGTGACTGCAGTTTTGAAGGAAGTGGTAGACGCCAATCAGCAATGGCTGGAAACCGAGGCTAAGCGCCTCTGCGGCATGAACGACCGTCCGATCAACCAAACCGTGTGTAGCTGAGTCACGCCTAACCGGATTAATGAAATGCTGATTGCCGTATTGATCTTTATCGCCACCATCGTCCTTGTCATCTGGCAACCCAAGGGGCTTGGGGTTGGCTGGAGTGCGATGTTCGGTGCCATCGTGGCGTTGCTGGCAGGTGTCGTTACCCTTGCCGACATACCAGAGGTTTGGCGCATTGTCTGGAATGCCACTGGGACTTTCATCGCGGTCATCATCATTAGTCTGCTGCTTGATGAGGCAGGTTTTTTCAAGTGGGCTGCGCTGCATGTGGCCCGATGGGGAGGCGGGAGCACGCGCAAGCTGTTCGCATTTATCGTCCTGTTGGGCGCAGCGGTGTCGGCCCTGTTCGCCAATGACGGAGCAGCATTGATCCTCACACCCATTGTGATCGCGATGTTGCTGGCGTTGCGTTTTTCTCCTGCGGCTACGTTGGCATTCGTCATGGCAGCCGGTTTTATCGCTGATACGGCGAGCTTACCGCTGGTGGTTTCCAACCTGGTAAACATCGTTTCTGCCGACTACTTCGATATCGGCTTCAACGAATATGCTTCGATCATGGTGCCGGTAAACATCGTCAGCGTGGCGGCGACATTAGCCATGCTGCTGTGGTTTTTCCGCAAAGATCTACCAAAGACCTATGACCTCAACCAACTGGACAATCCGGACGAGGCGATCCACGACCGGGCCACTTTTGTAGCCGGTTGGTGGGTGCTGGCACTACTGCTGATCGGCTTCTTTGTCATTGAGCCATTAGGGGTGCCAATCAGCGCCATTGCAGCGGTCTGTGCATTCATTCTTTACGTCATCGCGGCTCGTGGCCACGCCATCAACACAGGCAAGGTGCTCAAAGAGGCGCCATGGCAGGTGGTGATTTTTTCTTTGGGTATGTACCTGGTTGTTTATGGCCTGAAGAACGCCGGCCTGACCGACCACATCGCGCAGTTCCTGAACGTGTTCGCCGGTTATGGCGTTTGGGGCGCGTCCCTTGGTACAGGGCTGCTAACAGCGTTGCTGTCTTCGATCATGAACAACATGCCCACCGTTCTGGTAGGCGCCTTATCCATTCATGCCGCTGAAGTCGATGGTGTAGTCCAGCAAGCGATGGTTTACGCCAACATCATCGGCTGCGATTTGGGCCCGAAGATCACCCCAATTGGGAGCTTGGCAACTCTGTTGTGGCTGCACGTGCTCGCCCGGAAAAACATAACGATCAGTTGGGGTTATTACTTCAAGACCGGGATCGTGCTGACCGTGCCCATCCTCGTCGCCACATTGTCCGCCCTGGCACTGCGCCTCAGTTTCTGAATCAAGGAATCTTCTGATGAAAGTCTTGTTCATGTGCACCCACAACAGCTGCCGCAGCATTCTGTCCGAGGCGCTTTTCAACCACTTGGCGCCCGAGGGTGTAGAAGCCGTCAGCTCAGGAAGCTTTCCCAGTGGCCGGGTGAATCAACGGGCATTGCAAACGCTGGAGGCGGCGAGTATCTCCACGGCGGGCTTGAGCAGCAAGGCTTCGGATGCTTTTGAAGGCTCGCCTCCAGACATCGTGATCACTGTCTGTGACCGGGCTGCGGGTGAGGCATGCCCAATCTTCTTCGGGCCCGCTTTGAAAGCGCATTGGGGGCTGGCCGACCCGTCTGAGGCTAGCGGGTCGGAAGCCGAGATCACCGCAGCGTTTGAAGCCACACTGGCCAAAATTCACGAGCGCGTGAGCGCATTTCTTGCGCTGCCACTGAAGATCATCAGCGCTGAACAGTTGAAAGCTGAACTGGATCGCATCGGTTCGCTTTAAAGATCAACCGAGGGGGTGTCCAACCTGGCGCCGCCGTAGGAGTTTTTATGCAAGACACATTGCCGAACGTACACGCCGACCTGATCGACATTCCGTCGCTGGAGCAACTGTCGCCTCGCACGCCTTCGCTCCATAAACCTCGCATTCTTCTGCTGTATGGATCAACGCGAGAGCGCTCATTCAGCCGGTTAGTCACGCAAGAGGCGGCACGCCTGCTGAATGAGTTTGGCGCTGAAACCAAGATCTTTGACCCATCGGGTCTGCCGCTTCCGGATGACGCTGCCGATACACATCCCAAGGTCGCTGAGCTGCGCGAGCTGATGCAATGGTCTGAGGGGCAGGTGTGGTGCTCCCCTGAGCGTCACGGCTCCATGAGTGCAGTATTCAAAGCCCAAATTGACTGGGTTCCGCTGGCGATAGGTGCTGTACGACCTACGCAAGGAAAGACCCTTGCAGTGATGCAGGTCTGCGGTGGCTCGCAATCTTTCAACGTGGTTAATCAGCTGCGCGTACTGGGCCGATGGATGCGGATGTTCACCATCCCAAACCAATCTTCGGTTGCCAAGGCATTTACCGAGTTCGACGAGGCAGGTCGTATGAAGCCGTCCTCGTACTACGACCGTCTCGTGGACGTGATGGAAGAGCTGATGAAGTTCACCCTGCTGTTGCGGGATCGCCAGGATTATTTGGTTGATCGGTACTCCGAGCGTAAAGAGTCCGCCGAAGAGCTTTCCAAACGCGTCAACCAGCGCTCCATCTAACGTCAGTACGAGGAAGCGATATGAGCCAGATCACGATCTACCACAACCCCGAATGCGGCACCTCTCGCAACACCTTGGAGTTGATCCGTAACAGCGGGGAAGAACCGACGGTTATCGAGTACCTGAAGAACCCGCCTGATCGCACCACACTTGTCAGACTCATAGAGGATATGGGTATCGGAGTGCGGGCTCTTTTGCGTATCAAAGGCACTCCGTACGAAGAGCTGGGATTGGGCGATGCATCGCTGACGAACGAACAGCTCATCGATGCCATGATGGCTCACCCTATCCTCATCAATCGCCCCATCGTCGTGACGCCCTTGGGTACACGCTTGTGTCGTCCGTCAGAGGCAGTCCTCGACCTTCTACCGCAGGAGCAGCGCGGCAGCTTCGTCAAAGAAGACGGACAAGTCGTCATTGATGAGCACGGTCGCAGAGTCTGATACGACAACGGTGAGGTGCCGCGATTGAGCCTGGAGGATGCTGGTGAGTCAGAATTCGAAACTTGATGTTGTGGTCATTGGCGGTGGTCAATCAGCGCTGACAGTCGCCTATTTTTTGAAGCGGTCAGGCTTGTCTTACGTGCTGCTCGATGCGGAGTCGGCACCAGGAGGAGCCTGGCGGCATGGCTGGGACTCGCTGCGACTCTTCTCTCCATCGGCATGGAGCTCGATTGCGGGCTGGCCGATGCCTGCCGTATCAGAAGAAACGCCTCACCGTGATGATGTTATCGACTATCTGACTCTGTACGAGCGTCGATATGACTTCCCCATCATCCGATCCACCAGGGTGACCCGTGTCGAAAAAATCGAAGAAGGATTACGGGTTGTCTCCGGGGATAGAAACTGGGATGCCAAGGCGGTTATCAGTGCAACAGGCACCTGGAGCCGCCCATTTACCCCTAGCTATGCCGGACAGGAGTTGTTCGTACGGCAGCAGCTTCATTCCGCTCATTACGTTGGGCCGAATGAGTTTGAGGGGAAAACCGTCCTTGTCGTGGGTGGTGGCAACTCGGGAGCCCAGATTTACGCCGAGGTTTCTAAAGTGGCTCAGGCAATCTGGGTAACTCAAAAGGCTCCAAAGTTTCTACCTGATGAGGTTGATGGGCGCGTCCTGTTCGAACGAGCTACTGCTCGATTGAAGGCGCAACAGGAAGGTGTGGAGCCTGAACAACCCGCTGGGGGGCTGGGCGACATCGTAATGGTGCCATCGGTGAAGGACGCTCGTGAACGCGGTGTATTGAGCGCAGTACGGCCATTCACGCACTTCACTTCAACAGGCGTTGTTTGGTCATCAGGAGACGAAACAGCGGTGGATGTCGTCATCTGGTGCACTGGGTTTTCTCCAGCGCTCGACCACCTGGGCAACCTGGGTATCGTTGACGATGACGGTAAAGTCGCCGTGAATGAAAACCGGAGTGTTGCTTCACCTAATCTGTGGCTGGTGGGCTACGGCGATTGGACGGGGCTAGCCTCCGCTACATTGATCGGAGTGACCCGCTCCGCTCGAGATGTAGTCAACCAAGTCCAAAGCTATCTCACAAGCGAAGCCTGATGGCTCGCGAAGCAAATCGAGTGCGCCTACTGTTTATACGACTTCAAGATCGGGGAAGAGAATAGGCTCCAGTGGCGGAGTTGCCTGGCACAGTCCGAGCCGCCAGTAGCCGACGTCGTGCCATTTCCCAAGCTTGAAGCCAACCTCCGGATATGTACCGATGTGGACGAATCCCAGCGACTCGTGCAGACCCACACTGCCTTCATTGGGCTGAGCAATTCCGGCGTAAGCTGCACGAAAGCACTGTTTTTCAAGGATCGGAAGCAAAGTCTCATAGAGCTCACGGCCAACGCCCTGACGGCGAGCCGATTCAGCTACGTACACCGTCACGTCCACCGCCCACCGGTAGGCTGGACGTGCGCGGTGCTGGCTGGCATAGGCGTAGCCCTCGATCTCCCCACCTTCTTCGGCCACTAGGTAGGGATACGTCTGAAGTGTCGTCGCTATCCGCTGAGCAATCTCCTCACCGCTTGGCGGGGTCTCTTCGAATGAGATCGCCGTGTTCGAAACTATGGGAGCATAAATGCGCTGGATTGCCTGTGCATCTGTAACCACTGCAGCTCGAATTCTGACAGGCATGTGAGTCGTCCCTGAATAAAAGTTTGAAAATTACCTTTCCCGGATCAGTTTCGCCATTAGCCCATTTGAAAAAAACGAGCTGTGTGAAATCTAAAATTCAGGTCGCAATGCATGTTCTCAGTTCTGCACCTTCGGCTCATCAAATTCATCGGCTGCATCAACAACGCAGAACACTGTAAGCGTGCGCTAAGCGACCCGTCCTGACGGCATCGCTTAGCCGACCTCAAAATAAAATGCTGAGTAACCATCCGATAAGACCTCCCGCCAGGACGACCAACCATGTAGGAACCTTCCAGAACATCAAAGCCACAAGCGCTATCAGCGCCAAGCCAAAATCTGTAGGAATCAATATGGCGCTCGTCCAGACTGGGTTATACAAGGCTGCCAGGAGAAGGCCTACAACTGCTGCGTTTACGCCTGAAAGTGCGGCTTGGGTGCGTAAGCTTTTCCGCAGTTGCTCCCAAAATGGCAACACGCCGATTACGAGCAAGAACGAAGGAGCAAAAATTGCAACGACGCACGCGGTAGCCCCGAGCCAACCAGAAGGTTGGGCATTCATGGACGCGCCAAGAAATGCTGCGAAGGTAAAAAGTGGGCCTGGTACGGCCTGTGCTAAGCCATATCCGGCAAGAAACGTGTCATTGGCTACCCATCCGTTCGGCACGGTCGCCGACTGAAGCAACGGCAGCACAACATGCCCACCTCCGAAAACTAATGACCCGGCGCGGAAAAAGGCGTTTACCACAGCTAACGCTTGTGAGGGCCACAACTGAACCAGCAATGGCAGGCCAGCTAACAGGCCGAAGAACAGCAGCAACGACACCACACCGACTTTCCTGCTCACCGGTATCGGCAAAGACTCAGTAGTCTGGCTTTGATCGGTTTTGAAGAGCATTAGTCCTATGACGGCACCGAAGAAAATCACGCCGATCTGCCCCCAAGCATGTGGCCAAAGCATTGCAGCATAAGCCGCAAACACGGCGACGGTTATTCGAGGGGCATCAGTGCAAAGACTACGGCCCATTCCCCAGACGGCTTGAGCAACGACAGCCACCGCGACAATTTTAAGACCGTGCAAAAGACCGCTCGGAAACGCGCCTCCCCACGCGGACATACCCTGAGCGAATAAAACCAAGATTATTGCCGAAGGCAATGTGAAACCTGCCCACGCAGCGACTGCTCCTGGAAATCCGGCACGAGAAAGTCCTATACCTATGCCAACCTGGCTACTGGCGGGCCCCGGCAAGAATTGGCACAGGGCAATCAAATCCCCATAACTGCGCTCGCTCAGCCATTGGCGTCGGGCAACGAATTCTTCGCGAAAGTAAGCTAGATGTGCAATCGGGCCTCCGAAAGAAGTGAGACCTAGGCGCAGGAATACCAGAAATACCATCCATGGGGACTCAGTCGTAACACCCTTTGAACGTCCCTCGGCTGACAAGATTCGTTACTCCCCACATGACTGCTATAGAACACCAAATACGACGGCCTCCCTCACCGGCATATCTCGGCTTCGATATGCCGTCGCACACTGTATCGTGATCCTAACGACAAAATGATGGCACTTCGTTAGACGGTGCTCCTACAGCAGAAATTCTGATGGAGAGAAATTCTGCTGTCAGCTCATTTTCTAATCACCTCGATAGAGTGGCTGTGGCAACGGCAGGCGCAGCGCTGCGACGCAAAATCAGGACTCCACCGATTGCAGCCAAGGTCGAACCGATCAACACGCCGACTTTTACCTCGTCAATCAGGTGAGCTGATCCAGCAAACGCCAAGTTGCCAATGAACAGGCTCATGGTGAAGCCGATGCCACACAGGAGCGCAACGCCGTAAAGCTGTGCCCAATTGCTGCCTTCTGGTAGTTTGGCCAGGCCCATACGAATGGCAAGAGCAGCCAATAGGAAGATGCCAATCTGCTTGCCCACCAACAAGCCCAGCGCAACACCCAGAGGAACCGGATCGACTAGGTTCTCCATGGAAATACCTGCCAGTGAAACGCCCGCATTGGCGAAGCCGAAAATCGGCACCACAGCGAACGCAACCCACATGTGCAGCTTTTCCTCCAGGAATAGCAGTGGAGACCGGGCTTCCTCTTCAGGCTTGCCCATTGGGACGCACAGAGCTACAGCGACACCCGCAAGGGTGGCATGCACTCCCGACTGCAGCACGAAGAACCACAGCACACCGCCGACCAGCAAATAAGGGAATAATCGTCTGACGCCCAATCGATTCATTGCGATCAGAATGACCAGGGTTACGAGCGATGCCAGCAACATCGGCATGGAAAGACCGGTGGTGTAGAAAAAGGCGATGATGACTACAGCACCCAGGTCGTCAATGATCGCCAAGGCGGCGAGGAAGACCTTCAGCGACGTAGGGACTCGCTTACCTAGGAGCGACAAGACGCCCAGGGCGAACGCGATGTCGGTAGCGGCAGGGATAGCCCACCCCTTCAAGGTCTCAGAATTCCCCCAGTTGATTGCGATGTAGATCAGCGCAGGCACCACCATGCCGCCTATAGCACCAAATCCCGGCAAGGCACGCTGGCCCCAAGTGGATAGCCCGCCTGCCAGAACCTCCCTTTTGATCTCAAGGCCGACCATCAGGAAGAAGATAGCCATCAGGCCATCATTGACCCAATGCTCCACAGACATGCCCAGCCAGACACTGTGCAAGGCGGCAAAATAACCTTGCGAGAGAGGCGAGTTAGCCACAATTAAGGCCGCGAGTGCTGCGCCCATCAGTACGAGACCGCCAGCGGATTCCGACGATAGGAAGCGAGCCAGGATCGCGGCTGCTCTAGGGGTTTCTGCGGGAGTTCTGCTGTGAGTCATCAGTGTCCTTACGCTTTGATCCAAAGCGATTATTTTAACATCCGAGGTTTACCAACGCGGCAGGGCACATAGCCTGTAACGATTTACACCAAGCCCTAATCAGCCTCCAGCCTGTTCCCCGGCAGAGGCTCGCTCACGAAACTCAGGAGCACGCTCCAAGCGCATATCCTCAATAGGCGAGCGAACATTGATCATTCCTTACAGGCGTGTGGTTCCCCGGATATTTGATGATTGAAGCAACTGAAACCCACCATAAATGCCCGCACCTCAGCGCGATCCTCCGACTGTGGCATTTCAATCTGGAGTAAGCCTATTTGGGGATATACGCTGCTACCGACTTGCGAATTTCTTCCCGCGCTTCATCCGCGCTCCCCCAACGCCCCATCTTCACCCACTTACCCGGCTCCAGTGCCTTGTAGTTTTCGAAAAAATGCTGGATCTGTGCGAGGAGTAACGCAGGGAGGTCTGAGCACTCCTTTACATCGCTGTACATTGAGCTGAGTTTTTCATGAGGCACTGCGATCACCTTGGCATCCGCACCAGCTTCGTCCGTCATGTACATCACACCCACCGGGCGACTGCGGATGACAACGCCAGGTGAGACGGGATAAGGGCAAACCACCAGGACGTCCAGCGGATCACCATCGTCGCTCAGCGTGTTCGGGATAAACCCGTAGTTGGCCGGATAGAACATCGGTGTGCTGAGGAAGCGGTCAACGAAGATCTGCCCACTTGGCTTGTCCACTTCGTACTTGATCGGAGTGTGGTTTGCAGGAATCTCGATAACGGTGAAAAAGTCATCGGGGATGGCTTTGCCAGCTGGGATGTCCGCGTAGCTCATGTTCATAGCTCCGAAGTTGTGGAGGGGGCTGCGCTGGAAGGCGTTTTTCCAAGGGTGCCCATCTCGATTGGCGTCTTAGTGAAAAACACCGATATCTCCTCGGAGTCCAGTCGTGTGAACAACCGTTCTGCCTCATCTTCCGTGATTGCCAAGCGAATCTCCGTGGGTTGATCCGCCAGCTCAAAAAAGTGCGATGAATGCAGTTTTCCGGTGTGCCCAAACCCTTCGATTCCAGTGCAGAGCGTGGCGCCTCGCAAACCCATTTCTTTAGCCACGTCGACGATCCATTCGCCTAGCATCTTTCCCTGATAGCGACGGTTTTGTTGAGTAAAGAAAACGACCATAAAGCCTTTCATTTCGATCTCCTCAGCGAGTACCAATCATTTGGTAGGACAGAAGCCCGGCAGCAGTCATCGCTAACGAACCTACGACGTGCAACGAAATTGAGCCGAGCGCCCAGAGCAGTCTGCCTTCCTGAATCAAGGCAACCGTTTCGGCTGAAAATGTGGAAAAGGTGGTAAGCCCACCACAGAAGCCCGTGATGATCAGGAGACGCCACTCTGGGCTTAGGGTCGGAGATGCGGCCAAGAAGGCGATGGCCAAGCCGATGATGTAACCCCCAACCATGTTCGCGACCACAGTACCTGGAGGAATCGTTGGGAACAGAGCATTCAGCTTCATCCCCAAGAGCCAACGCAACCAAGCTCCAAGTGAAGCGCCAACAGCGATGACGATTAATGACTTCAGCATGGCGAGCCCACCTCATCAGACCTGAATGGAATAACAGGCGGAGGGCAGGTGCAGAGAAGAAATCGAGACTCGAAGGGTAAGATCATATCCTGTCCTAAATTGGAGGACAGGGAGGCACACCTACGCACCCTGTCCAGGGTTCACGTAGGCATCATCAGCACGAAGGCGGTTAAAGGAGGAATGCCATCTCCTGTTCTGATCCTATAGCATCAGCGCCAATGGCATCAAGAGCAGTTACACGCGAGCGATCTGAAGGCCCCTTCGGCCAGGCAAGATGGTTGATCAATGATCCAGGCAGGGGTCGACCCTTCGCCCAACCAGATTAGTTGGCGCGTCTACATCGATTTAACCGATACCACTTCCACATACTTGTACTTTTTCCTAGCAGCCTTCACAGCCTCCTGCTCAGCAAGCAACGAGCTCAACGTGTCGGCCTCGTGGATAAACTCATGCATCTTCCCCTCGAATTCGTTTCCAACCCGAAGCGTGACCTTCAGCCTAGGCGTAAATGCTTTTGCCACTTTCTTCTTCGCTGCTGGAGCGACCAGCGGTTTGGCGAGCACAACTTCTTCCACGGGCTCCGGCACTAGCGACGTAGAAACTTGCTCCTCTGGCTGAGGTGTGCCGAAAAGGGCATGACGCATTTCTTCTTCAGTTAAATCAGAGCTCATAGAACATCTCAAAGGGACGCATTTCGCTGGGCAAGTTCTAATAGGATTGTTGCTGACCGGTGTTCGGGGAGCCTGCGGAGACGTCAAATCCCCAATTCGATTTCAATACAAGAGCCTCGCAAGGCTCGCGAAAGCTGCGCCTTTGGCAGCAGTGTAATGAGCCCATCAACTAAGTTGCTAGCGTGACGAGCGTACAGCGTGACTGTGCCTGCATCAGGCGTTCGACCTGGCACGATGGCACCTACCCGCTGCTGGGCAATTTTCAGTATGCTCAAGACGTCCTGACTCACCTCATTGGTGGACAGGTGTTCAACCAATGGTCTGGGTGGAGGGGCGGCGCGGCTCCACATTTCTATGACCGCTTGGAGGAGTCCGTCTGAGCCAAGATGCTCGAGGGCCATTTCCCATAGCTGACCTTCCTGCGCCATATCCAGGCGAGCCCTAGTCATTACGGAGTTCTAGCAAGTGAGGCTCTTTCTTGATTGCGAGTTTTCCCAGCTCTCGGCGGCTGCGAAGCTGATATCACTCGCATTGGTGGCTGAGGATGGGCGCGAATTCTACGTGGAATTGCTCGATGCTTGGCAAGAAGAAGACTGCAGTGATTTCGTTAAGGAAATCGTGCTTCCGCAGCTGTGGGGTGGGAGCTACGCATTGCCCATTGTTGAAGCCAGGATGTCGCTGCTCAGGTTTCTGACGTCGTTCAAAAAGGAGGTCGAGATCGTCACTGATGCTCCCCAGTACGACTGGGAGCTTTTTTGCGATCTAGTCTATGACGGCGGGCGATGGCCCAGAATCGTTCGTAACTTTCCTACTGACGCAACGACACTTACTCCGACTAGCGAGGGTGAGGAACTGCCTCACCACGCCTTGCTCGACGCCAGGATTATTGCCGGCATGTTTGCGCCAATGTACCGAGGGAACGGGTTATCCTGATCAGAGCACGGATCAACCATTTGGATTGGGCTGAAGAGTGGGGCGAAGCATGAAATGGAAAGCGCGCACGACAGAGCAAGTCGCGGAGCTAATCTGCGGGGACAACACAGAAGGCTATTTCCGCTACCTCACCGGCCCCAATTTGACTCGGTTCTTCAGGGACGCCGACACAGATTTCGTCCATGACGGCTCAACGCGCCGATTCTGGGTTGCGGATGTCCTTCAAAAAATCCTGGATTTTCCAAGCTCAAATCCGTCGATGCCACCAGATGCAATGCTCCGTGTGATTCGCCTTCTCATGGATAATGAAGATGCCTTCAACGAGAAGCCGCCCCGCTTGAACGCGCTCATGGCAATAAACGGAGCGATCAAGCGCGAGGGCTTTGAGGCATTCTTTGCAGATGACGACCAGTGCTATCTGCGTCACTGCCGCACCGGCGCAATAGGAAATGAATCCGCGAGCCCCCACCGTCCTCTTTCTGCCGCAGAAATTGAGAAGAAAAATCAGCTGATCTTGTACCTTGATCAGTGCTCAGAGGACGATCTGATTGAGCATGTCCTGCTTCCTCTGTTCAGGCAGTTAGGATTCGCTCGGATCACATCTACAGGGCACAAAGACAAAGCCTTGGAGTATGGGAAAGACATCTGGATGAAGTTCACGCTTCCCACCCAGCACGTCATCTACTTTGGCATCCAAGTGAAGAAGGGAAAACTAGATTCCTCCGGAGTGACGAAGGGAGGACAAGCCAACGTCGCCGAGATCCATAACCAGGTGCTGATGATGTTGGGCCACGAAATCTTTGATTCAGAGCTCAGCAAACGCGTCTTGGTCGATCACGCTTTCATCGTCGCGGGTGGAGAAATCACCAAGGCTGCTAGAAACTGGATCGGTGGCAAGCTCGATCAATCCAAGCGGAGTCAGATCCTCTTCATGGATAGAGAGGACATCGTCAATCTCTTCGTGGTGTCGCCCTTGATCGTTCCGCAAGTGCCGAGAAAAGCATCTGTACTATTCGACGACCCAATCCCCTTTTAGATGGGTATGGCTAGTCGCCTATCGTGGAATTACATCCCTAGTTCCAAATCGATCTATAAAGATGCCCTACGACCAAGGATGATCGCCAATGCCTTCTATGCGCCCCTCTCAATACGCCATGCAGCAGCGCACCGACGGAGGGCCTTTCCTTCGTATTGATCTTAGTGACGCAGTGGTGCTGACCGAGGAGGAGCTTAAGGCCGTCGAATTAGGAGAGGAGTATGAGTCGATTAGCGACGAGATCTATGGGACGTCTCGTGTCTACTACAGCGATGTCGCTCTGTTAGATGATGCGCCTGGTTGGCATCTGATTTTGGAGGTGGCTCCGGAGTATCTGACTCTTTATCCCATCAATGCTCGGTTTGAACATCCTGAATACGCTCAGCCCAAGTACGAAGCCATCACTTCGATCATCATTACCAGACCCGTTTACCAGCCTTATACACATCCGACCGATGAGTACGAAGTCGATGAGCTGCTTAGCGGTATACCAGCTGGGTTATCAAAGGATTGGCGATACGGCCTAGGTTTTCATTACGAATACCGATACCTAGTAAACGCGCTGAGTCCGTTGGAGGGAGTGGACACGCTCATCCTGCACGGCGGTACTGGTAGCAACGCTGCAAAGGTTAAGGGCAACGAGTTCTACATTGGAGTTGATCTTCTTGACCGTCTGAAGAAGAGCTTGGATCGATTGACGCAGCGACATCAGCGAGAGACTGCAGCGGACAAAAAACTCGTCTGTTACACCAGCTTGCTGCATCAGGCAGCGCCGGAGCTGTACCCAGCCAAGGCACGAAAGCTACCTCCGGATCTGCTTGCTAGCTTAGTTTCATTGGGGTCGGCGACGCCTACTCTTTCATCTAATGATCAGCAGCAGGCAGTCAAGCTGGCGCAACAGAGCGTCCCTACCCTGGCGAAATCCGCACCACACACTCTCTACAACCTGAAGGCGGAGATTGAACTGGTCACCCTTGGCCAGCTCATTGACGTCTATAAAAAAATGATGGAAAGCAACGTTGCGGAGCCGAAATGGCAGAGCTTCCTCAGCGGAAACCCATTTATTCTCGACATGGCCTTCGGATACCCCGTTAAGAAAATTGCCGACCAACCCTACGTAGGCGGTAAGAATTTTAGTGGTCGGGGTGGGCAGTATTCCGACTTCCTAATGGCAGCCAAGGCTACCGGCAACCTTGCGTTGATCGAGATCAAACATCCCCAGCATGATCTATTGGGGAGACAGTACCGGCAAACCTATATCCCGTCCTTCGAACTGAGTGGATCGGTCGCCCAGATCGTCAGTCAGCGAAGCAACGTACAGCGCGAGATAGATAGCCTAGCGCGTGGCTTCAAAGAGCGTGTTCACGCACATGCAGTTGCGGCCATCGTCATAATTGGCCGCACTCCGGAAGAAGAGGATAAGCAGGAAGCTTTTGAGCAATATCGAAATGGGCTCAAGGATGTGCTTGTGGTCACCTTTGATGAGTTACAGATTCGCCTTGAAAGTATCTATCAAGCGCTGACACCACAAACTCCAGAGGAGCCTGAGGGGATAAGAGATGAAGACCTGCCCTTTTAGAGACCGACGCAGCCATTGGGAGTCTGATAGTAACGAGTGTCTGTCCCTCCAGGCGCTAGTAGTCCATGTTGGTGTGAAGCTCCCACAGATGACTCCAGTGGTCGATAAACCTCTCCAACGCTTCCTCCCCGCCCGAGGTTGCCTCCTTGTAAGACTGCAACGATTCTTCGTCGAACGAAGGGTCAATGCCAGCCTCCATCAGCCGGTAGGCGCCGGCGAGATGCCCCATGGATAGCAACTTGTCTACATCATCGAAGATGGCGCAATTTAACTCGTGATCATTGGCCCCTATAGGGATCAAAGAGAACCGGGCACTTTTGCCAAATTTTGTCATATTCCCAGGAACGGTTCCGATGCTCGGTATATGCACATGCAACGCCCCTTTATCATTTTCGTAACCACCGTGGGCGAATGGATTACGAATACGTTCCTTGATATCTCGCATTCCCTGAAGCGTTTTCCGTGCTTTAGGCGATGGATTTGCTCCTAAAAGCTCGTCGAGCTTCTCATTCCAAGTCTTAGACATGAAGGCTTTGAAACCATCCTCAGGCAAAGGAACGCCGGTAAAGGCACGGAGCAAATTCAATCTATGCTCTAAGGCGCTGAAATATGCATCAACCATGGCAACCGAGTGATAAAAGCCTTCCTGCTGCGCCTTTATGCTCCGGTTGTAACTATTCATAAGCGTAGAAATGAAGCCTTGAGGAAATTCGTGCCCTTCCTTGAGCTTTTCCTTAGCTTTACGCTTGGCACGTCGAAACGCTTTTTCTGCTTGGCCTCGGAAAAACTCATAACGTGACACGAATTCATTGAGGTGATTGCCGATAGTCACATTGCCTGAAGAAACCTGCCGTTCGAGCACCGGTTTGAGGAATTTCTCGACAATGTTTACAGCGCTTTTGAGCTGCCCCTCGATACGCTTTCTACTCTTATTCAGGGCTAGCGAGCTGAGCAAGTTAAGGCCGAATTTGCCGAGCTCAATGGCGATTGGCTCTCCACTGAATGTGCCATAGACTGTCCATCGAACCTTCTCGCGAGGCCCATACCATTTCCAACCCAGAAAATTTCGCAGCATAAGCAAGAGCATTTCCGGCACTGGAAAATCCTCACGATGCAATCGCGAGCTGCTCAGTTCGTAGATATCAATGGTAGGAGCGTCGCTAGAAAATCCTACTAATCTTTTGGCCAGATCATTACGTAACAGCTCAAGCCGCCCCTTTTCCAATTCGCCGCTTTCTCGCATTACCGACCTCCTTTGTCGAATCGTCTATCCGCTAAAGGCTCAGCATGAACGGAATAGATACTGTTTTACTAACGGTCAACCTGACATCCGCCCATGTCGCGCCTACAACCTGATGAAGATCCGTTGGGCCAAGGTGTTCCTATGCAATTCTCCAAAGCAGTCCTTCCTGTGACATTTCTAGCCGGGAGCTTGTCGTTGAAAAATCATTCGGAATCAGTTTGCTCGGATGTGGTTGTTTTAAGATATCTGCGAACAGTGGTCTTCGACAGTCCCAGCGCTTCCGCGATCTCAGCGACCGGAACGCCCTCACTATTCAGGCGATTAGCCTCCGCCGCCTTTTGCGCCGCATCGGATCGGACAGGTCGACCAGGCGGCAGCTTTCCTGCTTGTGCTAATGACTCCATCTCCTGATCAATCCTGTCCTTCGAAATCCTATTTAGCTGCTTATTCAGACGCTTTAGCCCCTCCCTAAACGGCTCATCGGACTGTAGACACGTCGCCATGAGAATCAGCGAGGCCGGCTCCACCTCCAGCAGCGCTGCAAGACGAATGAGCACATCAATCGTGATGTTCACCTCTCCACGCTCTATCCGGCCCCAGTAGGAACGGTCAATCGTGATCAGGTTTTCCTGCGTAAAACCCTTTCTTCTTCGCAATGCTCGTACTACTACAGCCAGGGCTTCTGCGGCCTCCATTACATTTCCCCAAGTAAATCGAGGATAAGGCCATATTGCGGAGAACCATAACACGGACTATCATCCGTATTATGGTGCGATCAGCGCTTTTAGGCTGGCTTCCCGCGATTCGATTGACGCCTCCAAGCCAACGCAGCTGCCGTGCGGAGAGACGCTTTGCGAGGGGCGAGCGCCAACAAGCGGGGTTGAATTGTCAATTTCCGGGTTATTAATTGAGGTAAATCCTATGGCTAGCGTCCAAGAGCCCGACTTTATGAAAGGGCCGAGAACGCCCCTTGAGGGCTTGTTAGGTACTTCCGAGGCACGAGCTTTATCAGTCGAACGATTTCCTAGAAAGCCCTACTGCCTAGTCAGAGACTGGACAATATTTCGAATCGAAGTAACTCCCGACGAACTCGCCAAACTGCATGCAGTGGGCCAGCTCCCAATGATCGTTTTTGCTCACAACGTGGTCGAGGATAGCCAAGGCCGTTTCGAGAGGGGGGATTGGGTTCGTTCAAGCATGTGCACCGGTTTCCACGACGGGGTCGTGTTCGAAACGAGGAACACTGTCTACGTCTTGATCGGCCCTGGCCATGAACAGCCTGCCAGCCTGAAGGAAGTATTTTCCTTCTTCTAACATGCGCTTCGTAACGGAGCCCTTTGAGGCTCAGGAAATACAATGTTTAGAACACACGACGCCGATATGCTTGGCATGCCGGGGATGTTTGGTGAAGGCCAGTACCAATGGCATCAGGTATCCAAAGTTCTTCGAAATCACTGGTATCACGTCACCGTCCAGGCTCAGCACAAGGGCCGAACCACAGAAGTGGTTCTAATGATCGACAGTGAACCTCGACTACAGCAGGTGCTGATTGCACAAGACGAGGAGACGATCATCACCGACGTTCAGGTGGTCACGCCGGCATATATGAATGGCTCCGCAGGATGGCGCATGGAAGCACTGACCAAGGTGACGCTTGGCGAAGACCAAAACGAGTGTGTTGTGTGCCTGCTAGATGTGGAGAACGGCTCCAAGTATCACAGCTCTCACCAACCTGGCTTCAACACTGATGCACTGAGCAACCTTCGTCCGATCTATCACGCGAACATGATTCGTACAGCCTGAGATTTACCAAGAATCCCACACGATATCAGCGCAGATGTTTCCGTGTGGATTTCCTGGTAACGCCATACGGGCTGCGAAAGGAGCGCAATTATGTTGAACACTCTGGATGTGAATTTTCATGGAAAACGACATACGGATTTCGATCTCGAACGAATCCTAAAAGCACAAGCGCAAGGCTTCGACAAACCGATAACAGCCTATCTCTGCAGAGTATCCATAAAGGCTCGTGCCGGATTAGGCGTCGTGTTTGGTCACAACCGTAAAGACCAATATGGGCGGTTTGGTGATGGTCATCTGATCCGGACTTCTGACGTGATTAAGGCGGAGCGCGAGGGTCGATTTTGGGTACTTACCACAGAGAACTCACGCTACGTGATCGCGACGTTTCAGCACGGTAATGGGCGTGCGAGCCTGCGAGATTTTCTACGTATTTCACAGGGGCAGCACCATTTCACTCCACCATTGTTGCAGTGACGGTCGCGCCCATTAGCAGGGATGGAAATCACCATCCTGTGCTCAATTTGGCTCGTCCGCCTGCGTACTTTTAATAAGGTAATTACCGAGAGAGGCACATAGGCCAACTATCAACTCAGCCTCATTGAATGAAGGTTCTCGCCCTTCGCGTATGTGCCGACCATTTTCAGATGCGTAGCCCCAAGCTTTTGCTACAGCCTGATCCAGTGGGGGAGGAATGATGGTGTTGTGTCGTTTGAGAATGTCACCCAGATTCGCTTTGACATCACCAGTGATTTCTCGGGCAACACACTCCAATGATGCCATCGCATGTTGGATGGCACCTGTTGGATCAGGAGAGGGGCGACGGGAGAGATCTCCAATTGCTTCGTGCAACTCCTTCCCAGCTGTCACGTGGCCGAATGCGCGCTCGGTCTCCCGAGCATTCTTTACGATGACTTCAAATGATTCCGGGCCGCGAATTTCGACAAGGCCATCTACAAGCTTCCAACCAATGCCATTTTCTACGAAATAGTCATTTAACTCAGTGTGAAAATGTTCGTAAGTATCAGGGTTGTAGTTGTACTGACCCAAATCGGCTTGGATGCGCTCGATCACGTCATAAACTTTGTACCACTTACATTCCTGGAGAAGATTGTTCACCTCCCAGTCAACGTTGGGAAATTCGCTCCAGTTGTTCGAATCAGGCTGTTTTTTTAGGGCTTTACAAAGAATAGCCCGCAGACCTGAGGGCTTGAATCCGCACTCGTAGGCCAGTTGAACCAAATACCCACGCAGCTCCTCAGGCGCATCCTCCCTGATGGTGATTTCACGCTCTTGGGTGCGATGAAATCCGTTGCGCTTGGAAAAAGAGTCATTCATCCCGTTTTCGCTCCATTGATCCCTTGTTTCAGCAAGCTAAGGTTTTTCAGTTTCCATGTCTATTGCCTAGATGGCCGTAGCATCTGAGAAACCAGCGAGCCTGCGTGATGGCGTCATTCTAGCGCTGAGCGTCGGTCGGATTGCCTGATTCGATTTCTTAATTTCTGGTTTGGTCATGCATTTTATGCCGAATCAGAAAATCTGATCCCTTTTAGGGGCGACCAGCTTCTTACCTTGAAGAATAGGCCTCCGCTCTCATCCCCAGTGACGCACTACGCAGCATCGCAGGTGCAGAAAAAAGCGGTAAACTCGCTGCGACCAACACAGGGCAGGATGTTATGAAAATCAATGCTGTAAAATCAGCGCACTGCCCAAAATGGCTACGTACGAAGAATTTTCTCCAGCGGATTTGCTTTGAGGTGACAAGGATGTTTAGAAAAAAAGCGCAATGGCCTCGCCCGAAACACTCCCGCAACGTACTAGCCTTAACTGTTAAGTTGGTTCTTATTTTTCTGAGCATGGTTGCGTTACTTGCAACTGTCTACCCCCTTGTGGATGTGGAAAAATTAACCCCGGCCTCAGCATCGGTCATATCGATAGTCGGGGTGGTTTTGGTTTTTCTGTACATATTTTTAGTGTCTTATGAGATATATGTAGCAGAAGGAAAAAGAGTATTTAAACAATCCGACCCTGATTCTATTCGCAACTACATGCTTCATTGGATAGCCTATGGAGGACGAGTAGCAATTTGGACTCGTGACATGAGTTGGGCAAAAGGTGATAAGTCACAGAACTTGCTGCGTGAAAAAGCGGAAAACGGTGAGCTGATAATTTGTCTGCCAAACCATACTGATTTTTCGAGAGAGCTGGAAACGAAAGGGGCTCAGATTTATGTGTATGGCCGGGAGTTACTCAGTGACCCAAGCGCCCGCTTTACTATCGCATTCTATGGTAGGGACGGCAGTAAAGTTGCCATTGGAAGAGCGCAAGCAGATAAGCAGGTAGTTGAGGAGTTCAGCTCTGGCGCACACCCCTCATTTCAACTGGCCTACGAGCTTGTGCAAATAGCTAAAAATATTTCTCAAAAAAAAGGTGAAAACCAATTATGAGCTCACGGTTTTCGTACGTTGACAGCATATCCTCCCAAGAATTGGCCAAAGAGTGGGACTGCCTTGCCTCAGAACGGCATCAGCAAATCTTCAACGGATTAGATATCACATTTACTCATGTCATGGCTCCATTGGTTGAGTCACTTGTTGGTCAGGATGATGAGGCAACCTTGGTCGACATCGGTTCTGGGACTGGTGAGCTTACGGGCCGCTTAGCCGCAAGGTTTAAAAAAGTCGTGTGTGTCGAACCATCGTTGCAGAGCATTAACATTGCGAAATCTATACTGTCATTTTTTTCAAACATTGAATTCATCAACTCCGACTTTGAAGACTGCGAAACTCATCTAAAGTCACGAACCGAGAAAAATGTTTTTCTAGCAGCCATGATGTTATCGGCAGATCCGCAGCTCGACAAATTTGCTCAAACCCTCTCAAGGGTGGCACAAAAAGGCGATGAATTTGTAGCTACCATTCCTCATCCGTGCTTTTGGCCAAGATATTGGGGGTATGAAAAAGAGTCGTGGTTTTCTTATAGCAAAGAGCTGATGATTAAGGCTCCCTTCAAGATATCTTTATCTGATTCCGAGTTTAAAACCACGCACATTCATCGGCCAATTGAGCGATATATAGTGACGTTCGCCAAATATGGATTTCAATTGGCTAGCATGTCCGAACCGATCCCTAATAACAAGGTTCAGTCTTTATACCCAAAGAAATGGGAATTTCCACGATTCTTGGCATTTAAATGGATCAAGAGCTCACCTAAATAACCCGATCATATTTGGGTAGTTCGGCATTTAAGTAGAACAAGTATTCACTTGGTTTGGCTGCTTCATAGATCGTAGGTGACCCCAGCTGGCCCAAAAGAGGCCATTGGGCGTACCCGTGACGTCCTGATCACCTGACTCGCTTGAGATCAAAATCGACCAGTGGCTGCCTCATGGAAGCTTTCTGAGACGGGCCAGCCCCTGCTTTATGTGGCCAGCGTTCTCCCCAATTGTGTAAAGCGCACCACGGACGTTGTCGCCTACTTCCGCATGCCCCTGGGCTTCCACCTGGAGCGTCAGCTCCATGAGCGCAGCTTCGAGAGCGAGCTGATTCTGGTACATCCTTTCCAGAACGTCTGACAGTGAGTATTCACTGGGCATCTACATGGACTCCTTTTTTACGACCCAGCATAGCTCAGTGATGAATCAGCAAGTGTCTTGCGGGTATAGGCATACCCTGAGAGCACCTTATGAGCGTCCCGCCCCTAAGTAGTCTCAAGGTGTTTGATCTGCGAGCTAGAACAGCAAGGAGCCCGAAGGACAGAGATGCCGGCTAGACACTTGGTCGGTTTTTATTGATCCGCCGTACCGGATGTATCAGAGGCCGGGCCTCCGTTGAAGCTAAAATCGGTGGTGCCGTTGGTGATCCATTCGACCAGCTTTTCCTTGGGTGTGTAAGCCACCACTCCACGTTTTTGAGTCGGATCGAATCTTAAGACGCGCCATATACCAAAATCGGGGCCGAAGTCGATGAACACGGGTTTGGAAACCCACCAGCGAGCAAAAAGCTTGCTGCGGGAATGCCAGCTAAATGAAGCCAGTCCATTCTCCGACACTTTTGACAAACCCATTCTGAAGTTGTACCTGTCGAACTCAGTTCGCGTGCCATCGATCACCCAGATCATATTTTGATAGTAGTTTTGCCTCGCGATGACCTCTTCAGGATGTATCGTCGATCTCTGAAACTCAATGACCATCCCTGAAGGCGTTCGGACATCTGCTATATGTCGCTCCCCTGAGGACGCTTGCAACACAACTTCCTGCCACTCGGTTGGGAACATATTCTTCCAATTGCGATGCCATGCCGTTTCCGTTTCCCACCACGGATCGCAATTGTCCAAACGTTTATGAGCCCAATGCCAGACGACATGGTTCCCGCATTTAGCGACGGTCTGGGAACCACAAAAACTGCAAACACCACGTGCTTTTGGAGTGGCCTCTACACGAGCGCCTTCAAGCAATGAGTATTTCATTTTCTTCCTTGATGATCAAAATGAGGGGCGGTAGCTCTTAACTTCCTGGTTGTCAGTACCTTGTGACCCACAGGACGAAAGACAAATATCTGAACACGAAAGTCGTCGTGCCGCGCTGGCTTCTTTCAGCCTTCGCTCAGCGTACTTAGCCGGATCATCATCTGGCAGCGGGTTGCCTGCAGCAGATAGAGCTTCGGCGCGCTCTTCAATGAGCAGACGCTCAGGATCGCGAACCGTTTGGTAGGCTCTGCCTGGTACGCGTCGAGTTGTGTCCATTCCCGGCTTCGCAGAAGGCTGATGAATAAGAGCGACTAGATTACTTTTAGAACGATAACAGAACGCTTCGAATAGCGATGCCGAGCTCCGAATCATGAGGGTAGGATGCGTTGCGATCTATGCTTCACAGAGCCTCAGACACCAAGCAAGCGGAGCGCGCAGGCGTGAGGGATGCGAGCCCGCAGGGGTGAGACACGCCTTGGCGGGGCTCGATTCACGGCAGCCTGACGCCGCAGGCGGCATGCCATCAACGCCAATAAGAGGTAACTCAAATGCCCGACGATGAACTCCGAGAGCTGGAAGCCAAGAGGCGAAAGGCTTTGTGGATACTTGCGAACATATCTCCAGGCGATTCGAAGGCGTTCGATGCCTTATCCATCCTTGATGACCTTGAACTTCTAGAGAGAAAAGACTCCCCTCATTCTGACAAGGCGCTTGAGCTCAACCAGGTTCGGGATTGTGTCCCGGTGCAGCATCACCCCTCCGGCATCGACATCATCTTGGAGCAGACTATCCCGCAGCCCTGGCGAGAACGTTTTCTGCAAGCGAGCATCGGATCAACCAGAGTTCCTGACGGGCCCTACGCCACGAACTGGGATAAATTTCTGGCTTGCTGGGAAAGAGAGATGCAACACCTTGAGGCACACAGAGCCGCCTGCAGTAAGCCCAAGCTGGATTGATGCAGACGGAGAAGAGACGTGGAACGAGACGGCGATGACACCGTGTATTGCGATATCCAAATGCCGGTGGCTCAAGGGCGGGAGCTATTGGAGCTAGTGAACGCCCTGCGAGAGTCGAAAGCTCATCCACGTCTCGACAGAGTCTTCGAACACATGCAGTACGAGCTCAGTACGTCCATCGATATCGCGTATAACCCGCCAACTTGGGGGCCTTGGTGTCAGTGAAATCTCGGTGAAGCCATCAGAGCTCTGCGTCCCATGCATCCATAGCCTCGCCCACAATCGCGTACCACTGGAACTCACCGAATTGTAGGGCATTCGCAATTTGCCTGTTGGTACTGCCGTCAACCCAACCTGGGAGGCTCTCCTGACCACCGGAGAAGAGACTAGCCGTCGCCACAGCGTAACAACCGGTACGCGTAGACTGGAGGCACACATAGCGCACAGCAGCGCCGGTCTGAAACCGACGCCACGCCACCACCTCGATACAGTCCATGGCACTCATTGCATCCTCAACGGCGGGACTCGTTTCCTGTTCTACCTGGACGTCCTCCGCCATTTTGAAAGACGTGTTAGGCGCTACTGGTTTGTGGACAAGATGTTTAAGCTGCTCACGGGAGGAAATGATCTGCTCTCGAAGCTCTTCGGGATCGATAGACATGCCGCCCCGGTCGGTCATCTTAAGAGTCTTGAGACTATTCACTGCTAAGATAAAGTCCTGCTCTTGCGCTTTTTCCCGTGCGGTTCTTTTGTCTCGAAAAAGCAACAACAATAGTTTTCTGAGAAAACTCACAAATACCTCCAGCTGAACGCTGAAACTAGATAACTTGGGTAAGGGAACTGGCGCGAATATCTCCTAAATCCCAGGTCGATTAATCATCGCTCGGCGTCAGAATTGCTAAAGTTTCATCAAGCAGCTTTTTAAGTCTCATAGCGTCATTTTTTATTGCGCTCCCCTTATTCGCGATGTCGCGTATGGTTTCCAGATTTGCGCGGAGTGCGGACGTCGCCCTAGAATCTAGTCCACCTATGCCCGTCTTGAGATTAATGAGCTTTTCAAAATGGTTATAGGGCACTTGTGAATGGATGGAAGAATGACCATGTTTTTCCATCGAACGGAGTGCAAATTCAGGCACACCTTTCAGCCCAATTATGCGAGCTATGGCTTTTTCGTTAGGATGCTCTTCGAAGTAGTCAATCCTGTCCTGAGTAACCGATCCATGGCGGAGCATGTGCGGGCTGACAGCTCCCTCAAGGCCAGTAAGTTTTTTAAATCGTGAAAACTCAGCGGTAATGGTGTTTGGCTGGATTGCTTTTCCAGTTTTGGCGCTGGCAAAAAGGGGGTGCTACCGATGACCTTCATGTTCTTCGAATCTAGAAAAGGCATAAGGTCAAATTTTATATAATCCTCTAGTAATGTGAGAAGAGCAGGGCTTATTTCAACAAGGCGCGTAGATATTCCTCCTCTCTTTGAAGTTCTGAGCAGAATACTCGGAGATAACATATTTTTTGCTTCCCAAACGGCACTCACTAGAATTGGGGCCGCCTCTTCACGCCTTGCGCCTGTCTCTTCAAGAACCAAAAACACCGTTCGTTGACGGCTGCGTATATACTCCCCGGAATTGCTCGTTCGTATCGCATGCTTGATAGTTTTAACTTGGTTACTACTAAGCAGTTTGTTCTTGCTAGATACCGTGCTTTTAACAATAGGTACCTCACTGTGGAACCATGTCTCAACAAACCGTCTGCCGGATGGGGTTTGTATTTGGACTATTTTCTTTACTGCTTGGATCCTCCCCTGCGGGGCTACTAAGTCCAATATATTATAAAGTTTCCCTATGAATTCGAGGAAGTCTAAGGTTTTTCTACCTATAACTCCATTCTGTTTAGGTGAACGTGAACGGTCGCTCGCCGCTCGACTTTCTTGTTTGAGTTCTTTCATAAATTTAACGAAATGATATTCGTTGAAATTATGCAATGACAGGAGGTTGTCATGCGCATATCTTAGAACCCACGTAATCTGGTAACCATACTGAACACTGGTCACGGGATCCAGACCCTCAGCTCTTAACTCGTCAATCCAGCAGTTAGCTTCGAAGCACGCAGAATAGTCCGGCCATGAAATCAAGGCTAGGCCACCACATTTTCTGAACACCGGATTACATCCTGCTTCGGCTGCAATCGGGACTCCGAAGTCATCCCCAGCTCTAACCAACAAGCCGAGGGAGAGTGGATTATCTTTCATCAATATTCGACCCCTTAAACCCGAGTCTATATAGTTCTTGGGCTCTTGCTTTCATGAAGTAATCAGTGCCTGTAGATGACTCAAGTTGCTTTGCACAGGTTGCTAGAAGATGAGCGAGTCTAAAAATCACGGCGTCCCTTACAAAAAGATTTTGCCGCAGGATCAATACCTCAAGTTTTCGATCCCGGTTGTCTATTCTGCGGCCTTCTTTGCTGTTTTTTCCAACATTACTGGATTGAAGAGATCGTCTCAAATCGGCATACGCACGCTTTCTCTGCTTGTCGAGCTCAGCAAAGCCTCCTTCCAGATGCTTGTCTGAAACCCGCTTTAGAGTGCTCATTGAGCTTAAATAAATTGAGCGTTCGGGTATATTGAGCTTTCCCAAGTTAATTTGAGTATTCAATGTTTCAAGAAGTCGATTGTCTGAGTTGTATTCAGAAGGAGCAGCCTGGATGTCTATTAGTAGCCTTAACAGATTTCTAGCCGAAGCAATATTTCTATCGAGATTTCTATCATTTGCCATGCTGGCTCTCACTTACGGTTATTGATATCAGCATCTCATCGCGATCTTCAATTGAGAGAAAAGTGGTATCAATTTTTATTTTTTCATTTCGTATCAGCGATTTATAGTAGCTCTCCAGGCGCTGTCGCTCGATGACCTTGAGTACAGTAGTGGGGGGGAACACGCCGAGTTTATTCAAGAGGTCTTGGACGGCTGCGCCTTGGGTAATAGTTTCTTCGGCTAGATACGCAGATTTGATGTCAATCATTTCTTTATTACCTACTACCGTCGTCAGATATCGATAAATTTGTTTGAAATCCATGTGTCCAAAGTAGTAGCTAAGCACGGAAAGGTTGCCGCGCGTATTCAAGTAAAAGAAACTTACTGCAAACGCTCTTCTCAATTGATGTTGCCTTACGTAGTAACGTCTTTCATTGTAGGAGTCAGTCTGAAAATAATCACAAAGAATATCCAGGTGGCAATTGTATTTTTTGGGATCTGGCTTGTTGATTCCCGGTTTACGCTTTAAAGAGAATCTTCCAAAGCAATTGGAGTTCTTAATTTGTTCAGGAGATAAACCGCATTCTTGATGAAAACGCTCTAGCCTGGAAAGCATGCGTGTAACTAGGGGTATGACAGGGATGTCATGAGTGAGCCTGGCTTCACCAATGCCTGTTTTCATTACTAGAGTCGTAATGCAATTATCTTGACCATTTAAATGCTTGAACTTGATGTTTAATAGCTCGGACTGCCGGCGAGCGGTAAAAAACCCTACTGCATACTGAATGCAGCCTAACAATAAATAGTATGTCTGCAAAGCTCCTTCGAGATTACGCATACGCTCTAATGATTGCGCTGCGGCGCCTGGGGTGAAAGTTTTTTTGCTGAAGCGCATAAGTCCCAGGCTGTAAAAGAAATTGGCGAATTGATATTGGCGGCTGTTTCTTTTAAGAAATATGCATTGGGAGTGAGACCCTCCGTAGCAGCACCTGAAATCAACATGGAAAAGTAATTTAATATGGAGTCGGAATGCGTTTCATAAAATAAGATGCTTTTCCGTAATAGATCAATGGTCATCGTGTGTGGTAGAGTCACATAACTTCCTACTTGGGCAAGAAGTGTTGTATGGTCGTTATTTGCGAGGGTGTCTAAACTTAGGTTGGGGATCTTGAGCTTGCTCTCAGAAAGAAACCGCTGAGACATAAAACCTCTCCGTACCTCATTATATCTTAATGCAGTCGCGCTAGAGTTATCCTGACGAACAGGTATATACGGCAGCTCACGACGATGTCCGTATACCGATTGTATTTCCAACTCATAAGGAAGTGGCCGCATGTGGCCGGCCATAATGCAGTGTGGATAAAGTTCTTTCACTAAGGCTGCTGTCTTGATGTGCCCTGGCCAACTCTCTCCTTCTTTAATTTGATAAAAATTGTTATGGTAGAGCCACACCCGGGCACGAAAAATCTCTTGGTCATCTAATGGAAAGTAACGAGTTTGTGCGCCTGGAATAGGCTCTAGGAATATCGGATTTTTTTGGACGAAATTTTCAAAGTCATAGGGTTGTTCTTCCTTGATTTTATCGAGCATAAATACGCTCAGGGTTTGAGACCAAGAGTAAATAGACTCGTGTGAGCTATTACATTTGAGGAACTCATTCATGTAGCTATTGATAGTCCCCGGAGTTACGAGTCCGAACCCATATTCATATAAGCGAAGAGTTTTTGCGTTCAAAAATAGCTTGTCGATCAACCGAAGTACGCTCCAAAGCCGTTTTTTTGCATTGGTCAACTTCATTTTTCTTATTCGAATGGAGCGCGGGAAGTGTTGTTCATGTATCCATTGTTTAACTAGCTTAAGCAACTCATGGTTGGATTTTTCAGTTAGAAGTGTGCCGTTGCCAACAGGGATGTTCAAATCAATATCGAAAATCTTTTTTCCAAATTTGAAATACAAGACGCCTTCATGCTCACAAGAAAACCAAGGAGAAACAAATCCGTCAACATGTACATTTGTCTTGACGCGTAAATGTTCTGGTAAAGGAGCAAGCACGATTGTCCTTGGAATAACATTACGCATATACAGCATCCTTCACCAATGCCATATCACGATCTTTTAAACCTTCTGCGTATACTTCTTGAAGATATGGATCGGGGTTTTCAGATGAATAAATCCATCGACGTATAGCTCCAGAAAAGGCGGCCCAATATATGCCTTCTGGGTTTGCGCGTGTCGGTTCTAGCTCTATTGCTTGTTCGATGCTCGTGAGAATCGCAATTATACCAGCGTCTATGCCGATGATAACTTCGATGCCGCCAGTTGGGCCGATATCCTTCGTCGGTCGTTTAGGGTATGGCAAATGCAAGGCTTCGCGGAGGTAGTGATCAAGCTCCGCGCGTGTAGCAAAACCTGCTAAATTAGCTGTAGACGGATGGCCATCTAACGCTTGGATGAGCACCCTTGTATTCCACTGTATGATTTCCTGGCGCATAAGCCACAACAACACCAGGTTGGGCACGTAACGCTCCAGAAGTCGCAGGTCGAAGAAAGCGTGGTCTAGATCGGTCGACGCGATAGATAGATCCATATGATCTATCACTTTCAGCACTATGCTGGTGTCTCGGGCTGAGTTAACACTGAGATTGTCCGAAAGATATTTCGCATCCGCTTTGGTGAGACCCAACATTACAACCATGGATTCTGCGTTGAGAAATTTGGTTCGGCTAGTGCCAGTCATATCTGTCGTTCTAACGCCTGTAGGATGGCCGAATCCTTTACCTGTCATAATGAAAAGTCGGCGATGGAGTTTAGGGCTCACCTGGGTTCGTTTGAGATATGTACGAACTGGATGCGTGAGTCGTATTAACACCCGCACGGCCCAAGCTGTCTCGGAATTAAGTACAACCTTTTGTTCTGGCTTTTTTGCGCGGGGCTTGGCGCCAATGAGGAAATCTTCTTCTACTTGAATTTGACCATCGGCAATAAACGTGTACTTAGGAACCGTGCATTTGTCCAAAAAGGAGTTGGTGATCTCCTCGTGCTTCGCTGCGAGATATATCGTGAATGGCGTGAGCATATGCTGCTTTGGTATGCAGAGCCACTCCGACAATTCTCGGCTGAGAAGTTTAGAAGATCTAGGTTCGAGTTTGGTAAAGTGACGATGGCTAGGATAAAAACCATCTGTCATATATATGCGTGTCGTATTTATCCGTTCACGAATTAGCGATGCATCTGATAAGTCTGACCGTGACGTCTTGGGGAGCGAGGCAGATCCAAACTTCGTGATTCGGAGAAGCTCATCCAACCGCGCCTCAATTGACTGGATGAAATGTTCCGCCCATTTCACAGAGATGGATAGATCCTGACGCATCTGTCGAAATATAGCTTCAATCGCTTTGTCGTTGGTAACGTGCATAGGAATGGGTGTAATTGTCTTGCACTTACAAATAATTCCTCCCTCAATTTTCTTGACGTTAGCTGCCAGTCGTTTTGCTTGCTTGCTGATGTCGCCCGGAATAAGAGGGATGTCGTCGGTTGTTATCCTTCCAGAATGTGGTGCAGCAATAACTTGGTGTGGTATCAGATACCCTACCATGAAAGTTCTAAAATGCGCATTCCAGTCATTGATTAGAACATGTTGAGAGCAAGGCCTAGCCCCTGATTCTTTTTTTCCTAGGTTGTATTGAATATGGAAATTGGCGAGCTGCTCGACCAATTTTGAAAACGTGCGGGTATCTAATAATTCTGCTTGGGTATATATGCAATGTTCGCTACCAAGAAAGCAAATAAGCGAATCCAAGCATGGAATGGTGGAAGTCGTCCTCTCCGAAAAATATTGCGAGCATGCCTCATACAGCCTCTCAGTATAATACCTGCCGTATTTTAGGTAGATGGGAAGTAGTTTCAAGTGCATGCTGTGGCTGTCATTAGATACTGTCCACCCTTGCCACAACCAAACTTTCTCCGGGTTTAGTTGCAAGCTTTCTGAAAGTGCTTTGCAAGCCTCTCTTAAGTCTGAATTTTTCTTCCCCATAATTGTGCCCAGCGAAATAGTTGGCGTGTATTCGTTCAAGCTGCAAACTTTGTCGTGGAGATTGCCTAAATGTCGGGCGTAATCTTCATTTCGCGCCTTAGTGCCGTCTAGTATTTTTCCGCTGAGAATAAGCCCAATGCATTTTTGGAAAACATTAGTGAGAAACTGCGTGCGTATTTGAGTTACTGTCAAATGTATCCCGGTAACTTGAAGGATACACTCTATGACGCACATTATTCTCGCCGACCGGCTTGCTTGCGTTTTTTTCAACGCCTGATTTGCTGCTAATAACTGTATGGCCGCATCAATGTCTAAGTTCTCTTGTGGGTGTTCAGACACAGCGATAAGGCTTTTGATAATGGTCATAGCATAAACCGTTTGGATTTCACCGAACCTTAGCAGGCGACGTTTAGTTTCTCAACACGCTCCTTCTAGCTCAGAGCGGTAATGCGTATGCTCTTGGTTGTTGTTTGGAGCGAATGGCAGATATGAATATTATAAATTGACAGGTTGAATATACTTTAACTTTACCCTTAACTTGTTTTTTTAAGGATATTAGCGCCAGGTTTATCTAGCGATGACCAAGTCAAAGCGCTAAGAGAGCCTTACAGTATGTTTTAAGTATATCCATAGTTATAACTAAGAAGGGACGGTTCAGTCTTCGAAAATCGAGGTGACGAACGGTCGGGAATCGACTCTGGTCGTTCTCAAATGCAGTTCGTGTGTCAGCAGCGACGCATTGGGAGTTACCAAATCCTAGGGCGCAATGCTAGGGCGCGCTTTGAAGTGAATCATCGTTCACATCAGCTCTTTGCCTTGTCAGTCCTACGATACTTAGGCTTAGCGCAAATGAACGACTCCGGGGATAAAGCAATGCACTGAGTTCGTCGAGGAATAGAACGCCATGATGGGCGAGGGTGATTTCGCCGGGTTGTGGTTTCGAGCCGCCGCCCACCAGCGCCGGGCCGGAGGCGGAGTGATGGGGTTGGCGGAAGGGCCTTTGCGGCCAGTGGCTCAAGGGCACGCAACTGGTGACGGATTGAATGGCGGCGACTTCCAGCGCTTCATGTTCGGCCAGGGGTGGAAGCAGTCCTGGCAAACGACTCGCCAGAAGGGTTTTTCCGGTGCCAGGTGGTCCGCTGAACAGCAAGTTATGAGCGCCCGCCGCCGCGATCAGCAATGCGCGCTTGGCTGAAAGTTGGCCCTGTACTTCGTTCAAGTCTGGATAGGGTTTACTGGCGTAAAGCAAACCGTTGGACACGTAAGGCTCGACCGGTGTGTGCCCATTGAAGTGCGCGACCGCTTCCAGCAAATGATCCACCGCGATCACCTTCAACCCCGACGCCAGGCACGCCTCCTCGGCATTCGCCCGCGGCACCATCAGCGAGCGCCCGGCCTTGCGTGCCGCCAGTGCGGCCGGCAACACGCCCCGCACGGCACGTACCGCGCCTGACAACGCCAGTTCTCCGAGACATTCCACATCATCCAGTGTCAGCGTTGGCACCTGCACGCTGGCGGACAGAATCCCCAAGGCAATCGCCAGATCGAATCGTCCGCCGTCTTTTGGTAGGTCGGCGGGGGCGAGATTCAGCGTGATGCGCCGCGCCGGGAATTGCAGGCCTGAGTTGATGATCGCGCTGCGTACCCGGTCCTTGCTTTCCTTCACCGCCGCTTCGGGTAAACCGACCATGGTCAGCGATGGCAGGCCGTTGGCCAAGTGGACTTCGACGGTGACGGCGGGCGCATCCACGCCGATTTGGGCGCGGCTGTGGACGATGGAGAGGGACATGGTCGTTCCTTGAGCGTTACGGGAAGCCGCTTCCTGCGGGTTTTTTAAGGTTAGTCGGGAGGGCGTGATTTCGCGTGGCAGGTCGGACGGTGAATTATCGCAGGGTGTTGCAAAGCATCAGCGGACGGGCTGGCAGACAAAAAAAACCGCCATTCAGGCGGTTTCATTGGTAGACAGATTCAGGCTCTTTTTCCGGCAAGCAGGCCCGGAGGCTCAAGTTCTTTGCCGTGAGTCGCGGCGACGTCAAGGAATCGTTGTTGATTAGCTGAAATATTGCCAGCTAGCCGAAGCGCTTCCGCATGATATTGAACAATGAGCAACAGCCTGGCTTTTCGCTTTTTGTGGATCATGGACACCTCCAGTGCCTGGTGGCTTAGCTCGATACTATTAATCGTCCAAGTAAATGACAAGGCGATTGGCCTGGTCGAATCTGAATCCAAGATTCTGGTAGTAGGGGACGACATTCGGGTCAGGGTCCTGAATCTCTATTTCGTTGTATCCAAGCATTCGTGCATAGGTATCTGTAGCCAGCAGCGCTATTGGTGCGATCAAGCCACGAAGAGGATGAAACCTGTCTGGGTGGCCCTGCAAAAGAACGATCTTTATGCAAATGGTGCTTTTACGCGGAGTGGCGTAACACAGACCACATAGTTTTTGTTCGTACCAGATGGCTAAATCCAGTCCCTTTGCATCTTTGCACTTCCAATCTGGCACGCTTTCCCAGGGGTAGAGCGCCGCTTCCATCCACGGGTGACAGGCAACAATCGCAGTCGGGGTGATTGGGTCGAACCGGACCGCCTCGGTGTTGAGTCTCATCGCCCGTGATTTACAGTCTTTGACGAAGATTTTATAGGCGAGCTTTCGTGCTTCGGATTTGTAAGTTTGGTTCCGAAGGTCGGTGCCTTTCCCTTTTCTTCTCATTGTAAGTGTCTTTTGAAGATCAGAGCAGAAAGCCTAAAAGGAGTTGGGGCACTGATAAATCAGGCTATGGAGCTGCTTTTTGTAGGACCGTGCCTAGATAGGTGAAGGACGTCAGTGAAAGCTCTCGGATGGTCTTGCCAGATGAAGGTTGCTGCTTATGATCACGGATAAATGAAGCCATAGGAGGCGTAAATGAACCGGATTGGAATGCGGCCGATTCATCCAGGTGAAGTTCTCAGCGAGGAGTTTCTGAAGCCGCTGGGCATTACAAGCGCGGCTTTAGCTCGCTCGTTGGGCGAGCCGGAGGCTGAATTGATCGACGTAGTAAAGCAGCAGAGCGATGTCAGCGCGGGTCTGGCAAAGAAGCTTTCCATGCTGTTGAACACCACGCCCGAATTCTGGCTGAATCTGCAATCGAGCTACGATCATCGCAGCGCCGAAATCGAGCGTGGATGAGCGCTTAAAGCGAGTGCAACGCTCGCGAAGCTTTTTTCCACCATGGCACGTTGACCGGGCGCTGCGTCTGCTCTGCGCTCGGCAACATTTGCGGAACATCCTGCAACCGAATCCACGGCTGGTTATTCCAGTGCAGCAAACTCAGTGACATTTCCGGCCAGTTCAGCAGGCTCAGGATGGGGCGTTCGGTTGAGGTGGGTTGTTCTGCGTCTCTGAGGGCTGGCACTACGTCGTGGGTCAGCCATTCGCGCAGGGCTCGGTGTTCGGGGCAGTAGTGGTAGATCAGTAAGGCGTAGACGCCGGATTCGCTGATCAGCAGGGCATCTTCGATGCTGCCGTGGATGAGCATTCGTGCGAACTGGCGCTGGTCGGGGTCGAGTTTTCGGACGGCGCGGTCGTCGAGGTGGAGGCGCAGGAAGCGGCCGAGGTCGCGGGCGCTGAACCAGGGTTGGTTTTGGAGGAGGAGGGCGTGGAGGTGGAGTTTGTGGCGGGTGAAGACGTGGGGGATCAGATAGTTTTCGTCCATCGTGCAGTTCTCGGGATCAAATGAAGAAAACTGCCTCTGATCGTCGCCAAACGAAAAGGGTGGCAGCCATGCGCGGGTTGGCGAACCGGTGACGCCCGAGAACCGGCAGACCCGAAGGTCTCCCACGCATAGCCGCCATAATTCGAGATGGGAATAAGTTCCTCGGTCGAATGTGGTCGCGGTGCGTCGGGGTCTTCCGGGTCGCCAAACCCAGAGCTGAATATTCAGCTGGGGATGAGCTTAGAGGCCGGATACTTGGCGACGCAATCGGACGGCGGTGGTTTTGTTGTAGGACGTTGCCGGGATTTTTGCAGGGCTGAAGATCAAATGATCGCAGCCTGCGGCAGCTCCTACAGATGAATCTGAAGGTCGTTCCGACCTTCAATCGCGAGCAGGCTCGCTCCCACAGTGGATCGGGTTTCAAAGTGGGATTTGCGGGGTTACTCGGTTGGGGGATTGAGCTTCGCTTCCAGCTCGGCAACCTTCGCTTCCAGGCTTTCCAAGCGTGCCCGCGTGCGTGCCAGCACGACCATCTGACTATCAAACTCTTCCCGGCTCACCAGGTCCAGTTTGCTGAAGCCGCTTTGCAGCAACGCCTTGAACTGGCTTTCGATTTCGCTTTTCGGCAGTGGGGTGTCGCCGCTGAAGAGGCGGGAGGCTGTGCCGGTCAAGGCGTCGAGGAAATCTTTGGGCGCGAGCATGGGAAAGGTCCTGGAAACAATGGCGGGCAGTGTATCACGCAGTGTCTATAGTCAATCCCGACCGCAGGGATGCACGCTTTTCGCGCATGCGGACGGACGGTGCCGCACCGTTGTTGTGCGTAACGCGTCCGGTGTTGCAGCGATGTGGTGGGCATCTACGGCCAAGAGCTTGAAAACTGAGGGTTTTGTGGAGATGGCAAGCTTTCTGCTTAGACGGTAGTGACCCATGCACTGATGCAGTCGATGTGACGAATGCAGTGCGCCAAGCGAAACGGGGGAAGAGTTTCGTGCGGAGCGGTTAGCTGGCGTCGGACGGGCAGGTAAGGCCGACGATGCGTTACAAAGCCAGGCACTGCGCTTAGACTTGAGCCGGGTTTGTTTTCCTGGGGCAAGTCCACCAATTCGGGAGAGAGTTTTCATGAAGCTAGTCACTGCCATCATCAAGCCGTTCAAGTTGGACGACGTGCGCGAATCGCTGTCCGAGATCGGCGTGCAGGGCATTACCGTTACCGAAGTCAAAGGCTTCGGGCGGCAGAAGGGTCACACCGAGCTGTATCGCGGCGCGGAATACGTGGTCGATTTCCTGCCCAAGGTGAAGATCGATGTCGCCATTGACGACAAGGATCTTGATCGGGTTATCGAGGCGATAACCAAGGCAGCCAACACCGGCAAGATCGGTGACGGCAAGATCTTCGTGGTCAATCTGGAACAGGCGATTCGCATCCGTACCGGCGAAACCGATACCGACGCGATTTAAGCCGCCACAAACCCCAACGCCCCAGGAGAAAACAATATGACTCTGCGTAAATTCGCAGGGCTAGGAGCCCTGTTGTCCCTCGTAATGCCCAGCCTGGCCATGGCGGCAGACGAAGTGGCGGCCCCAGTCCTCAATTCCGGCGATACCGCCTGGATGCTGACCTCGACAGCCCTCGTGCTGTTCATGACCATTCCCGGCCTTGCGCTGTTCTACGGCGGCATGGTTCGCTCCAAAAACATTCTTTCCGTGATGATGCAGTGCTTCGCCATTACCGGTCTGATCAGCGTCCTGTGGGTCATTTATGGCTACAGCATCGCGTTCGACACCACCGGCATGGAACAGGGCGTCGTCAACTTCAACTCCTTCTTCGGCGGCATGGGCAAGGCTTTCCTCGCCGGTGTCACCCCCGCCAGCCTGACGGGTCCTGCGGCGTTGTTCCCTGAGGCGGTGTTCATCACCTTCCAGATGACGTTCGCCATCATCACCCCTGCGCTGATCGTCGGTGCCTTCGCTGAGCGGATGAAGTTCTCCGCGATGCTGATCTTCATGGGCATCTGGTTCACTCTGGTTTATGCACCGATCGCGCACATGGTCTGGTCCGGCAACGGCGGCCTGATGTGGGACTGGGGCGTGCTCGATTTCGCTGGCGGCACCGTGGTGCACATCAACGCCGGTGTGGCCGGTCTGGTGGCGTGCATCGTGCTCGGCAAGCGCAAAGGCTTCCCGACCACCCCGATGGCCCCGCACAACCTCGGTTACACCCTGATGGGCGCAGCCATGCTGTGGGTTGGCTGGTTCGGCTTCAACGCCGGTTCCGCCGCAGCGGCCAACGGCACTGCCGGCATGGCGATGCTGGTTACCCAGATCGCAACCGCCGCCGCCGCACTGGGCTGGATGTTTGCCGAGTGGGTCACCCACGGCAAGCCAAGTGCACTGGGTATCGCCTCGGGTGTGGTCGCCGGTCTGGTTGCAATCACCCCGGCCGCTGGCACCGTGGGCCCGATGGGCGCACTGGTGATCGGTCTGGCAGCGGGCGTGGTGTGCTTCTTCTGCGCCACCACCCTGAAACGCAAACTCGGTTATGACGATTCCCTGGACGCCTTCGGCGTGCACGGTATCGGCGGTATCCTCGGCGCGATCCTGACCGGTGTGTTCGCCGCACCGTCGCTGGGTGGCTTCGGCACCGTCACCGACATCGCCGCACAAGTCTGGATTCAGTGCAAAGGCGTGGGCTTCACGGTGATCTACACCGCAATCGTCACTTACATCATTCTCAAGGTGCTGGACGCTGTCATGGGTCTGCGTATCACCGAAGAAGAAGAGGCTGTCGGCATCGATCTGGCGCTTCACAACGAACGCGGCTACAACTTGTAAGACGCGCATAAAAAACTTGCCCGGCTTGCCGGGCATTTTTTTGTCTGGAGTTTGTCAGTGTGAGGGCTGCTGAAAGGTTTTTTCGTACACGTTTAGTGGTGTTTACGGCGGGCGTTTTTCTGCGGCCAATGGCTTACATGATTGAAGGAATATTAGGGCCTTTGTTTTTTCCCAGAGCGCGCTAGAATGCGCCCCGAACGTGCGGAGAACTGTATGTGGCAACAGACTCTGATTACCCTGCGGGCGAGGCCCCGGGGCTTTCATCTGGTAACGGACGAGTTACTCGCCGGCCTGCCTGAACTCAAGGCGTGTCGGGTCGGTCTGTTGCATTTGTGGCTGCAGCATACCTCGGCGTCGTTGACCATCAACGAGAACGCCGATCCGGCGGTACGTCGCGACTTCGAACGATTTTTCAATCGTCTGATCCCACAAGGAACAGACGGCTATGAGCATAACGACGAAGGCCTGGACGACCTCCCGGCGCACTTCAAGGCCAGCGTGCTTGGCTGTCAGCTCAGTTTGCCGATTTCGGCGGGCCGACTGGCGTTAGGGACCTGGCAAGGCGTTTATCTGGGCGAGCACCGTGATTTTGGCGGTGCCCGTAAAGTCCTCGCCACCGTGCACGGTGAAGAGGCATGAACCGCTGGTCACCAGCGGTTATTGAATTTTTCCGGCAGCCTTCGACAGAGGGCAAAGCTGGGCTATAACTAATCTGCTTTTCGCAAGTCATGAGGTAGAACATGAGCGACGATGATCTGGAAAACGACGACCTCGAAGTAGGCGACGACGACGAAACCGAAGAAGGTCTGGAAGCAGCGGCGGAAGACGTCGCTGAAGACGACGGCGGTGATGCGCCCGTTCCGACCGCCAAAGGCAAAGCCAAGGCAGCGGTATCGGTCGATGAGCTGCCGAGCGTCGAAGCAAAAAACAAGGAACGCGATGCCTTGGCCAAGGCCATGGAAGAGTTCCTGGCCAAGGGCGGCAAGGTGCAGGAAGTGGAGGCCAATGTGGTCGCCGATCCTCCCAAGAAGCCTGACAACAAGTACGGCAGCCGGCCTATCTAAGCGTCTGCCCTTGCTTGCTGAAAAAGCCCGCCGTCGCTGCGGGCTTTTTCATGGGTGATAGATAGGTGGACCGCGTTATCGTTCTTCGCGGGCAAGCCTCGCTCCTACAGGATTTGTGTCGTTCACATAATTGGCGTGCGACACAAATCCTGTAGGAGCGAGGCTTGCCCGCGAAGGCGGCCTCAAAGGTGCTACGAAATTGAATTCCACCGCGCCAACAACGCCGGCAGCTCGGTCAGGCTGCGAATCTCAGCGTCCGGCGCTTTCTGCGCTTCCCACAATTTGCCTTGCGGGTTAAACCAGATCGCCCGCAACCCCGCCTGCTGTGCCCCGGCAATGTCATCACCCGGATGGTCGCCGATATGCACCGCCGTCGCGGCCGTTGCGCCGCCACGCTTCAGCGCCTCATGAAACAGGCGTGCGTCCGGTTTGGCGATGCCGATGTCTTCGGCGCACAGCGCAAACTTGAAGTAGTCGGCCAGCCCTAAACGGCGCACATCGGCATTGCCATTGGTGACGACGCCGAGTGCATAGTGTTTGGCCAGCGTCTCCAGTGTCGGCTCGACTTCCGGGAAGATTTCCAGCTGATGCCGGGCATGCAGAAACACTTCAAAACTTTGATCGGCCAGGTCTGACGCCTGTTCATGGCCGTAACCGGCTTCTTCCAGGGCATGGAAAAGCACCCGGCGACGCAAGGCGCTGATTCGATGCTTGAGGCCCGGTTCGCTGCCCAGAATGCGCTCGCGAATCCCCCACAAATGCTCCACCGGCACCGCGCCCAGATTCGGTGCATGTTCGGTCAGCCATTCACGCAATACGGCTTCGGCGCTGACGATGACCGGGGCGGTATCCCACAAGGTGTCGTCGAGGTCGAAGGTGATCAATTGGATCGTCATGAATCATCGCCCTTAATGCGTTTGGCCCGTGGATGGGCGCTGTCGTAAACCGTCGCCAGATGCTGGAAGTCCAGGTGGGTGTAGATCTGGGTGGTCTTGATGTCCGAGTGGCCGAGTAATTCCTGCACCGCGCGCAGGTCCTGCGAGGACTCCAGCAGGTGGCTGGCGAAGGAGTGTCGCAACATGTGCGGATGCAGGTTTTGCCCCAGTTCACGCTCACCGGCGGCCTTGACCCGCACCTGAATCGCCCGAGGGCCGAGGCGCCGGCCTTGCTGGCTGACAAACACGGCGTCATCCGCCGGGTTGGTCATGCCGCGCAATGGCAGCCACAACTCCAGGGCTTCGCGGGCCTTTTTGCCGACCGGCAACAGGCGCGTCTTGCTGCCTTTACCAAGCACCTGGACCATGCCGTCGGCCAGGTCCAGTTGATCGAGATTGAGCCCGGTCAGCTCCGAAAGCCGCAAGCCCGAGGAATAGAACAGCTCCAGAATCGCCTGGTCCCGACGCGCCAGAAAGTCATCCTCCACCGCACCTTCAAGCAGTTGCAGCGCACGGTCGGTGTCGAGGGTTTTCGGCAATCGCCGCTCGCCTTTCGGCGGCGCCAGGCCATTGGCCGGATCGTGATCGCAGAGACCTTCGCGGTTCAGATAATGATAGAGCCCACGCACCGCCGAGAGCAGGCGCGCCAGGCTGCGCGACGATTGACCCTGGGAATGCAGGCGGGCGATCAGGCTGCGCAGGCGCTGGATGTCCAGCGCGGCCCAGCTGCCGATGTTCTGTTTGACACAGAAGCCCAGCACTTTGTCGAGGTCGCGACGGTAGGCGTACAGCGTGTGGGGCGACACCTGCCGCTCACTGCGCAGGTGTTCGCAGTAAGCGTCCAGTTGCCGTTCCACGATCAGCGTACCGAGCGCAGAGAGCTGTTGACCCGTGGCAGCACGCGGCCCATGACTTCGGCGATGTAGCTGAGGAACAGCGTGCCGACCGAGCTTTTGTAGTGCTGCGGATCACGGCTGGCGATGGCCAGGACGCCGTGAATGCCTTGATGGCTGATGGCGACGACGGCGGTCGAGCCGATCTGCTTGCGCTGCTCTTCGCCGAACAGGAAGTCCAGTTCATGCTCGCGCAGGCTGCCGCTGACGCTTTTGTCTTCCGAAAGCAAACCACCAATGGCCGTTTGCGCGTCGGCGTGGGTCACCCAGCGGCCAACTGGCATCGGGTTGTCACCCAGCAGGATCAGGCTGACAAAAGGCACCTGAAAGTCCTGGCGCAGACTGTCTTCGACGCTGATCACCACATCTTCCAGGCTGGTGGCGTCCATCAGCGCGAGAATCAGGCGGCGGGTCTTGTCGAAGAGACGGTCGTTGTCGCGGGCCACGTCCATCAAGTGCGACAGGCGATGGCGCAGCTCGATATTGCGGTCGCGCAGGATGGTCATCTGGCGCTCGACCAGCGAAATGGTGTCGCCTCGCTGGTGCGGAATGCGCAGGGCCGGGAGCAGTTCTTCGTGCTCGACGAAGAAATCCGGATGAGCCTCCAGGTACGCGGCAATCGCCGCCGCCTCAAGGCTTTCGGAAGGGGATTCGTCGGGCTGTAGGGCGGGAACCTGGGGCTTGTCGGTCATGGGTTTGACTCACTCAAAGACGTACTTGTCCTTCATAAACACGGACTGCCGGGCCGGTCATCAACACCGGTTGGCCAGGGCCTGCCCATTCAATGGACAGACGCCCGCCGGGCAGGTCGATCAATAGCGGCGAATCCATCCACCCCTGGCTGATCGCGGCCACTGCAGCAGCGCAGGCGCCGGTGCCGCAGGCCTGGGTTTCCCCGGCGCCACGTTCCCAGACGCGCAGCTGTGCGCGGTTCCGGTCGATGACCTGGAGAAAACCGACATTGACCCGCGCCGGGAAGCGCGGGTGGTGTTCGATTTTCGGCCCCAGTTCATGCACCGGTGCGTTGTTGATATCGCTGACACGCAGCACGGCGTGCGGATTGCCCATCGACACAGCGGCGAGTTCCACCGTGGTGCCGTCGACGTCGAGCGAGTAGCTCGACGCCTGAGTGTCGGCAACGAACGGGATGTCGGCCGGCACCAGGCGCGGTGCGCCCATGTCGACGCTGATCTGGCCGTCACTGCGGATATCCAGCTCGATAATGCCACTTTTGGTTTCGACGCGAATCTGCCGTTTTGCGGTCAGGCGCTTGTCGAGTACGAAGCGGGCGAAACAGCGCGCACCGTTGCCGCACTGTTCCACTTCGGAACCGTCGGAGTTGAAGATCCGATAGCGGAAATCCACGTCCGGGTTACTCGGCGCTTCGACGATCAGCAACTGGTCGAAACCGATGCCGGTGTGCCGATCGCCCCATTGCTTGGCATGCTTGGGCAGGATGTGCGCGTGCTGGCTGACCAGGTCGAGGACCATGAAGTCATTGCCCAGGCCGTGCATCTTGGTAAAACGCAGCAGCATGGTTTTACTCCGGCAGCAGGCTTTCGCCAGCAAACAACTCGGCTACCGTCTCACGGCGACGCACTTCAAATGCCTGATCACCGTCCACCAACACTTCGGCGGCACGGCCGCGGGTGTTGTAGTTGGAACTCATGACAAACCCGTAGGCGCCGGCCGAATGCACAGCCAACAGGTCGCCTTCTTCGAGGGCCAGCTGACGATCCTTGGCCAGGAAGTCGCCGGTCTCGCAGATCGGCCCGACGATGTCGTAGGCACGAGCGGCGGTGGCGCGAGGGCGCACGGCGGTGACGTCCATCCAGGCCTGGTACAGCGCCGGGCGGATCAGGTCGTTCATGGCCGCGTCGACGATGGCGAAGTCTTTGTGTTCGGTGTGCTTGAGGTATTCGACCTGGGTCAGCAGCACGCCGGCGTTGGCGACAATGAAGCGGCCCGGCTCGAACACCAGCGCCAGGTCACGACCGTCGAGACGCTCGCGCACGGCTTTGATGTAGTCGGCAGCCAATGGCGGCTCTTCATCGCGATAACGCACGCCCAAGCCACCACCGAGATCGATGTGGCGCAGGTAGATGCCGCAATCGCCTAGGCGGTCGACCAGGCCCAGCAGGCGGTCGAGGGCGTCGATGAACGGCGGCAGGGTGGTCAGTTGCGAACCGATGTGGCAATCGACGCCGACCACTTCCAGGTTCGGCAGCTGCGCGGCACGCACGTACACGTCTTCGGCGTCGGCAATGGCGATGCCGAACTTGTTCTCTTTGAGACCGGTGGAAATGTACGGGTGCGTGCCGGCATCGACGTCCGGGTTCACACGCAGCGAGATCGGTGCGCGAACGCCCAGCTCGGCGGCGACGATTTGCAGGCGTTCCAGCTCATCGGTGGACTCGACGTTGAAGCAGTGCACGCCGACTTCCAGGGCGCGACGCATGTCGTCACGGGTCTTGCCGACACCGGAGAACACGATCTTGTCGGCGCTGCCGCCGGCGGCCAGTACGCGTTCCAGCTCGCCACGGGAGACGATGTCAAAACCGGCGCCCAATCGCGCCAGGACATTCAGCACACCCAGGTTGGAGTTGGCCTTGACCGCGAAGCAGACCAGGTGCGGCATGCCGGCCAGTGCATCGGCATACGCCAGGTACTGGGCTTCGATGTGGGCACGGGAGTAGACGTAAGTCGGGGTGCCAAAGCGTTCGGCGATGGCGGACAGGGCAACCCCTTCCGCGAACAGCTCGCCGTCACGGTAGTTAAAAGCGTCCATGGCGTTCCCTTATTGGTAGACGTCGTGCTTGTGTGCTTTCGACGGCTGCTTTTGCGAGGACTGGGCCTGCTCGGCAGGGTCCTGGGAGTCGTCAGGCAGGTACAGCGGGCCTTTTTTGACCACAGGCCGACAATAAACAAGCGACCGCGACGAGCGCAGCAAAGGAAGAGATCAGGCGCTTCATGGCGAAATCCTTGAAAATGCGTTAATTGCGCCGGAGTATACCGGCCACCCGGCAGCTTGCCTATGCGACCAGGGTCCCGTCCGGCGGGGCTTCGCATGAAGCCGGCTAGCAAGGTGCAATCCCTGTGGGAGCGAGCCTGCTCGCGATGGCGGTGTGTCAGGTGACGATGATGTTGAATGTGCCGGCCTCTTCGCGAGCAGGCTCGCTCCCACAGGTGTACCTAAACCGGCCCTTGGTCGTTATCCTTTGCAATCACCGGGGCTCGCCCGTATCTTGCGGCGCTTGAGCCTGATCAGACACTTTTTGAGGTTGCCGTAATGAGTTTGTCCGAAGCGCGTTTCCACGATCTGGTCGATGCCACCCAGCAAACCCTGGAGGACATCTTTGACGACAGCGACCTGGATATCGATCTGGAGAGCTCGGCCGGTGTGCTCACCGTCAAGTTCGAAAACGGCACTCAGTTGATCTTCAGCCGTCAGGAACCCCTGCGTCAGCTGTGGCTGGCGGCGGTGTCGGGTGGCTTCCACTTCGACTACGACGAAGAGAGTGAGCGCTGGATGTGCGACAAGAGCGAAGAGCAGCTCGGCGAGATGCTTGAGCGCATCGTCCAGCAACAGGCCGGCGCTGAATTCGATTTCGAAGGTCTGTGAGATCGTGACCCAGCCGGCCCCTGTTCGACCGCCCAAGCCGCTTTACAGCAATGTCAGCCCGGCGGTGCCTTCGCCGTGCAGCGGTGTGTGTCGGCTGGATGAGCAGAAGGTCTGCCTGGGGTGTTTTCGCCATGTCGAAGACATCCGCGAATGGCGCTCGGCCGATGATGAGCGCCGGCGGGTCATCTGCGCGCAGGCTATACAACGCAAACCCTTGGCTTGATGCACAGACCTGTAGGAGCAGAGCTTGCTCGCGAAGGCGACGCATCAGTCGATACCCATGTTGGCTGACACGCCGCCTTCGCGAGCAAGCTCTGCTCCTACAGGTTTCATCGGCGCTACCGAAAAACAGGGTCCATCGCGCCCTGCTTGTATATTTTTTGAGCTGTGATAGTGTCCAGAAACGCCTCAACCCATCGAGGCTCGTGAAAACCCCGCCTTTTTCTGGCGGGGTTTTGCTTTTTCTGTGCAGAAGAAAGGAGTCTGCCTCTATCATGACCGCACCTTCCATCACCCTTACTCGTCTGGACGTTCAACGTCTGGAACGCCTGATCGACAGCCTGGACGACACGCTGCCGGGCGTTATCGCGCTGCAAACCGAACTGGATCGCGCCGATACCGTGGTCGGTCACGATGAAGTGCCCGCCGATGTCGTGACTATGAATTCCAGAGTGCATTGCCGCGAAGAAAGCAGCGGCAAGGACTATCACCTGACGTTGGTGTACCCCAAGGATGCCAACGCGGACGAAGGCAAAATCTCCATTCTGGCGCCTGTCGGTAGCGCACTGCTGGGCCTGAAGGTTGGCCAGCACATCGATTGGCCCGCTCCGGGCGGCAAAACCCTCAAGCTGACCCTGCTTGAAGTCGAATCGCAGCCAGCCAATGGCGGCCCCTTCCCGGAATAACTTGCCTCAGACCAGCTCGAGCGCGTCATTCAATGCGCGCTCCAGATCGGCCTTGTAGCGCAGGTACAAATTGCTTGAGCTCTGACCATCACCGAGCAGGCCCGACAGGTCCAGGTCGGTGATGTAGCAGCGATAGCGATCGGTTTCACGGCGCTGCTCGACGATTTCCCGGGCGACCACACTGAACAGTTGGTCGCCATGCTCCAGCTCTGAAAATTCCCGCTGATTGCAATACAACGTGACTTGCACCTTGCCCGGTGCGGCTTTGCCGACGATCGCCTGCACATCATAGAACGGCTTGTTGACCGGAGTTTGCGGCGCGAGTCGGGCTTCGACCCGCCGAGCTCGTCCGGGACCCGACGGCAGCAGTTGGTAATACAGCGTGTCGAGGCTCAGTGGCTGGGCGGCGTCCATCGGCAGCAAGGCATCGCGCCGGTATTGGATCGATTGCAGGAAGCGTTGCAACGGCACCAGCAGGCTTTGTTCGTCGTGATAGGGCAAACGCTGTTGCCACAAGGCATTGAACTCATCCAGCACGTACAGATCGGCCTGGTCATCGTGAGTCCGGTAGAACACCTGAATGCACTCGGGCTGACCCATGGGCAGAATCAGTGCCAGGTCCTGATCCTCAAGCGCCATTGGGTCCAGGTGCAGCGGGCTGTAGCTCGCCAGCTCTTCGCCGAGGTAGTCGAACAGCGCCGGCAGGGTGGCGAGGGCGACGTGATTGACCTGCCCCGGCACCAATTCCAGCACGTGATAATGCTGCTGGACCTGAATCAGGTAGCGATGATTGAGTTTGCTCAGCAGCAGGTTCTGCGCGGTGTCGATCACTTCCTCGACCCGTTGCGCAATGAACTGCGCGCGGTTGTGGCAGAAGCAACGCACCCGCAACTTGGGTTGTTGTGGGCCGTTCGGCAGGTTGTTGAGGTAATCGCGCAGGCAGTCGAGCAGGGCGTGAGGGCCGTCGAAGCGATTGACCGAGACCTCGTTCCAGCTGTTGAGCGTGACCTGATCCAGGGTCAACACCAGGTTCTCGCGGACCCCGGCGTAACTCAGCGAGTCAGTGCGCTCGGTGGTCATCAGAATGTTCAGGTCGCGGTGATGCTTGAGCGGATCGACGCCGACGTTCACCAGAATCAGCACTTCGCTCGGCACGCTGGCGCGCAGCAGCGGTTCTTCGGCGACCGTGGGCAGGGGCAGGGCGATGCTCTGTTGCAGGCTGCCGAGCAGGTTGAACAGTTCGAATTCGCTCAGGTCACTGTCGCCGGGATGCAGCGCCAGGCGCGTGCTGCTATCGATCACGCCGTTGCGATGGCACCAGGTCAGCAGTTCCAGCAATTGGCGGCTGCGCTTGATCGGTGCGAAATGCTCCCACTCGAGGGCGGTCAGGCTGCCGTTGTACAAGCCCCACTGGGTTTGCCCCGACTCTTTCTTGTCTGGCGCATGCACCAGCGTCAGGGTGTCTTCGGCCAGGTCCGGGGCGATGCCCGGGTTGATGAACTCGACTTTGTCGGCCTTGCGCTCGAACGCTGCGTACAGACGTCGGCCCAGTACGTTGAGGTCGCGCTTGTTGATCAGGCTGACGGTCTGTTCGCTGCGGGCGAACTCGGTCAGGAAGCGGTAGCTGTAATTCAGTTCGTTGACCAACGCCCGGCGCTCGGAACTGACCTGACGGACTTTCCATTGGCTACGGCTATCAAGCAGCGCCAGTTGACGCTGGTCCCAATGCCATTCGTGGGCCAGGCGTTCAAGCAACGAGCGCTGCCAGCTCTGGGTACGGCTGCTGCCAGTGAGTTTACGATTGACCTTCAGGTACAGCGCGCGCCGCACCAGCTCCAGGCGCTCCGATTCGCCACGGGCGGTGAGGTATTCCTCGATTCGCCGGTAAACCACGACGTACGGGTCCAGCTCATCGAGATCAAGCTGGTTGGCGAACACCGCTTGCTTGAAACGCAGACTCAGGCATTGAACCCTGGGGTGTTCGCTGGCGTAGACCTCGGTCAGCAACAGCTTGAGCACCGACTTGTAGGGTGACTCGATCCCTTTGAACAACTGCCAGAGCCCGGCACCAATGAATTCGCCGGGCGGGATGTACGCCAGATGCCCGAGGTCCAGGGTTTCGTCGGCACGGATAAAGCGTTTGGACAGCAGCGTGTGGGTGTAGCGGTCGTACGCGGCCTCTTCGTACACCGGCACCAGCCACCAGATGGGCGTGCGGCCGGCTAGCCAGATTGCTGTGCGGTAGAACTCGTCCAGCAGCAGGTAATGCTGGGTGGTGCCGCAGTCTTCCGAACTCAGTTGATTGTCCCGCTCGCCGAGCACGAAGCGGGCCGGGTCGATCAGGAAAAAATGCGCCTCGGCGCCCTGGCTTGCGGCCCAGGTTTCGAGCAACTGGCACTTTTTACGCAGCTCGTTGAGTTCGCTTTCGCTCAAGTCCGGTGCGTGACAGACCCATACGTCCATGTCGCTTTGATCGGCCTGCGCCAGGGTGCCGAGGCTGCCCATCAGGAACAGACCGTGAATCGGTCGCGGTGGATTGCTGCCGTGGCGCGGCTTGTATGAAAACGAGCGGGTCAGGCGCTGGGCTTCGGCCAGGGCGTTGGCGTCAGGCTCGAAGTTCGACAGCCCGGCGGGGGTGCTTCCGGAAACGTAACCCGGCAACAGCGGATGATTGACGTGGAAAAACAGCGGCAGCAGGGTCAACACCCCTTGCTGACGGGTCGACAGCCCTTCCATGGCCCGCGCCATGCGGCCCTCGTTGAGCTTTAGAAAACGTGCGCGCAACTGACCGAGAACCTTGCGGTCGATTCCCTCGTCCAGATCGGGGCGGATTTCATGGGTGCGGGTCATGTCAGCTCAAACCGGCTCGCAGGGCTCGGACGTGGAGGATCTCAGGATGAGGGGCAGTTTAGCGCCTCGGCCCCGGGATATTCAGGCTGATTTTGTTTTTTTGGCGTCAGATTTCTATCGTTGGGCGACAGTTCGTATCGAAGAGTGCCCGCGGAAATCCCGTAGCGGGGGTTTCCGTGGGCGATACGGTGGGTCAGGCTGTTTCCTGGACGCTCAGAATGGTGAGAACGGTTTGCACACTTTGCGCGGCATCACGACCCAGGCTGGTCAGATAACCGCCATCGGGTTGGTCGATCAGTTCTTTTTCGAACAGGCGTTGAGCGGCAGCTATGGCTTTCGGGGCAGCGGTCTGATGAATTTTCAAACCTTCCTGGGAACTGTCCAGGTTGAAGAGTGCGAGGATTTCCAGTTCGGCAACCAACTCAGGGGTAAGCGACATAAGGACTCCAGACTTTCTAGGAATTGGACGACAGCGCCCCTAAGGTGATCCCACTCGCGCGGCATGTCCAGTGCTCGCGACAGGGTTTTTTCTCTTCGGGAAGCATTCCCCGGCAGCGGGGTGCGTACCAGTGTAGTCAGGGTCTGGGGGAAAGGCCTGGGGATTGTTTGTAGGAGCGAGGCTCGCCCGCGAAGAACGGTAACGCGGTGTTTCAGAGGGACCGCGGTGGAGCTTTCGCGGGCAAGCCTCGCTCCTACACTAAGCGGGGGATTACTTCTTTTCCGGCGGCAATTCCGGCAAGGCACGCAGTGCCGCTTCGTACCATTCGGTGTTGAACGCGCGGTCTTCTTCGAGGATCGCGTCGATTTCTACCGCTAAAACGTGAGCCATCAGGTTGAGGATTTCCTCACGCTCGTAACCCACTAGGGTCAACTTGTTGAAGGTCGCCTTGGCGGCTGGCGGGTTGTCGCTCTCGATCTGGTTTTCGATCGCTTCGATCAGGGTGTTTTCGGTGAATTCTTCTTCGTCGCTATCGATGTCGGTTGGCTCGCTCATGGCAGGCTCCTCAAGGTAAGGCGGGCAGTTTACCTGCATTCAGCGCTGTGATGCTGCTGGCGAGAAACCCCCGGGCGTTCTATAAACAGGCACTGCCAACCCCGCACGGCCTGGAGGCTTCGTGATGCTCAAGCTTTATGGATTTTCCGTCAGTAACTACTACAACATGGTGAAACTGGCGCTGCTGGAGAAAGGACTGCCGTTCGAGGAAGTGCCGTTTTATGCGGGGCAGAGCCCTGAGGCGCTGGCCATCAGCCCGCGTGGCAAGGTGCCGGTGCTGCGCGTCGAGCAAGGGTTTGTCAACGAAACCTCGGTGATTCTCGAGTACATCGAGCAGAGCCAGAAAGGCACGCCGCTGCTGCCGAGCGATCCCTTCGAGCGCGCTCAGGTCCTGGCGCTGGCCAAGGAAATCGAGCTGTACATCGAGCTGCCGGCTCGTGCCTGTTATGGCGAAGCATTTTTCGGCTCGCCTTTACCCGACGCCATCAAGGACAAGACCAAAACCGAATTGCTGCTGGGTTTTGCCTCGCTTGAACGGCACGGCAAGTTTGCCCCTTATGTTGCAGGCGACAGCCTGAGCATTGCGGATTTGTACTTCCTGTACAGCGTGCCGCTGGCCTGTGCGGTGGGCCACAAGCTGTTTGGTGTTGACCTGTTGGCAGACATGCCAGCGGCCAAGGCATTGCTCGAGCGCCTGGAGCAGAACCCGAACGTGCAGCGGGTTGCGGCGGACAAGGATGCGGCGATGCCCGCGTTCCTGGCGATGGTGGCGTCCAAGAAATAAAGAAGTGGCGGTCATTGTGTGTGTCAGAAGATTCGCAATCTTTTGTCCCATATGGCCGTCGCCCTTGTCCGACGGGCCGTTCAGGCATTTGCGTTTTACGCGGTAATAACCGGGTTCTTCCACGACCCCGGGTATTGGTTACTTTGAGCATCGATCGCTTCCGATCAGGAAACTTCCACGGTCAAGGAGACCCGACGATGCTCAAACTGTATGGCTTTGCGGCCAGCAATTATTTCAACATGGTCAAACTGGCACTCCTGGAGAAAGGCGTGCCGTTTGAAACGGTTCCGTTTCATGGATGCCAGAATCCGGACATCCTGGCGGTCAGCCCACGCGGGAAAGTGCCGGTACTGGAAACCGAACAAGGGTTCTTGAGCGAAACGGACGCGATCCTCGATTTCATCGAAGAGACTCAACCGGGCATTTCACTGTTGCCGCAAACGCCGTTTGAAAGGGCAGGCGTTCGAGCCATGGCCAAGGAGATCGAGTTGTATATCGAACTGCCGGCGCGGGTCTGTTATGTCGAGGTGTTCTTTGGTGGCAGGCCGACCCCCGAGGCGCTGAAAGCCAAATCCGAGCGAGACCTGATCAAGGGATTTGCCGCCCTGAAACACCGGGCGCGGTTTGCACCGTACGTGGCGGGTGAACAGTTCACCCTGGCCGATTTGTACTTTCTCTACAGCGTCGATCTGGCTGTGGGCGTCGGAAAGCGTTTGTTCAACGTCGATTTCCTCGGTGACATGCCCGGCGCCAAAGCCTTGCTGGAGCGCTTGGCGGATAACCCGAATGTACAAAAAGTCGCCGCTGACCGGCTGGCCGAAGCGCCTGCCTTTTTGCAGCGGGTGGGAGCTGTTGGGCGCGCGAAAGCCTGAGCATAAAAAAGCTCGATGGCCTTTCAGCCATCGAGCTCAGGTATTACAGAGGCCGTTTAGCGGCTGGCGAGCAACGCCTGGCCGCGAGCCACCGCCTGCTTGACCTGCGCCGGAGCGGTCCCGCCGATGTGGTCACGGGCGTTCACCGAACCTTCGAGGGTCAGCACGGCGAACACGTCCTGATCGATCTGGTCGCTGAACTTGCGCAGCTCTTCCAGGCTCATTTCCGCCAGGTCTTTACCGCTTTCCACGCCGTACTTCACGGCATGGCCAACGATTTCGTGGCAGTCACGGAATGGCAGGCCACGACGCACCAGATAGTCGGCCAGGTCGGTGGCGGTGGAGAAACCGCGCAGCGCCGCTTCGCGCATCATCGCGTGCTTGGGTTTGATCGCCGGGATCATGTCGGCAAAGGCCCGCAGCGAGTCGCGCAGGGTGTCGGCGGCGTCGAACAGCGGTTCCTTGTCTTCCTGGTTGTCCTTGTTGTAGGCCAAAGGCTGGCCTTTCATCAGGGTCAACAGGCCCATCAGTGCGCCGAAGACGCGACCGGTCTTGCCGCGAACCAGCTCCGGCACGTCCGGGTTTTTCTTTTGCGGCATGATCGAGCTGCCGGTGCAGAAGCGGTCCGGCAGATCGATGAACTGGAACTGGGCGCTGGTCCACAGCACCAGCTCTTCGGAGAAACGCGACAAGTGCATCATCGCGATGCTCGCGGCCGAGCAGAACTCGATGGCGAAGTCACGATCGGACACGTTGTCCAGCGAGTTGCCGCCCACCGCGTCGAAGCCCAGCAGTTGCGCGGTGTATTCGCGGTCGATCGGGTACGTGGTGCCCGCCAGCGCGGCACTGCCCAACGGCATGCGGTTGGTGCGCTTGCGGCAGTCGACCAGACGCTCGTAGTCGCGGCTGAGCATTTCGAACCAGGCCAGCATGTGGTGCCCGAAGGTCACCGGCTGCGCGGTTTGCAGGTGAGTGAAGCCCGGCATGATGCTGCCGGCTTCGCGCTCGGCCTGTTCCAGCAGGCCTTTTTGCAGGCGGGTGATTTCGCCCAGGATCAGGTCGATCTCGTCACGCAGCCACAGGCGAATGTCGGTGGCGACCTGGTCGTTACGGCTGCGGCCGGTGTGCAGCTTTTTACCGGTCACGCCGATGCGGTCGGTCAGACGCGCCTCGATGTTCATGTGCACGTCTTCGAGGTCGATGCGCCAGTCGAACTGGCCGGCCTCGATTTCACCCTGGATGGTCTTCAGGCCATCGGTGATGCTGTCGCGCTCGGCATCAGTCAGCACGCCGACCTTGGCCAGCATGGTGGCGTGGGCGATCGAGCCCATGATGTCGTGGCGATACAGGCGCTGGTCGAAAGTGACGGAGGCGGTGAAGCGGGCGACGAAGGCGTCGACGGGTTCACTGAAGCGGCCGCCCCAGGACTGATTGGTCTTGTCAGTGCTCATGAATTCGCTCGTATCGGCTGAAGAAAGATGGCGTTGAAAGCTGCGGCGGATAATAACAGGGTTGCCAATCCTGTCGCTGACACTGGTCGATACGTTTTTTTCTCATGCGTCGACCCATACTCAAGGCAGGCATTGTGGAAATTGCGCAACGATATTTTTCAATTGAGCAATAACGTGCCGGCAACCGTCTACAGTTGGACAGTAGGATCAGCGCACTTCCTGGCGCTGCAGCGGACGATAAGAAGAGGGGGTGTTCATATTGTGTATCAGCAAACCCTACGGCGATGCCTCGCCAACCGCCAATTGCCCGGCAAATAAAAATTTAGCAGTCGGACGGGCGGCACTTTTTGGCCCTCGCGCTAGTCTTAGCGTGGATCGCGGTGACAGACGTCACTTCACCTGTCTACGCTATCCTTGTGCGAGACTCACGCAGGAATCCAGCGCAATATGAATGTCCTGATCGTTGATGACGAACCCCTTGCCCGCGAGCGCCTGAGCCGAATGGTCGGCGAACTCGAGGGATACAGTGTCCTGGAGCCGAGCGCCACGAACGGCGAAGAAGCGTTGGCACTGATCGACAGCCACAAACCGGATATCGTGCTGCTCGATATCCGCATGCCGGGCCTCGATGGCCTGCAAGTGGCTGCACGATTGTGCGAACGCGAAACCCCGCCCGCCGTGGTGTTTTGCACAGGTCCCGATGAATTTGCCGTGGAAGCCTTACAGGCCAGCGCCGTAGGCTATCTGGTGAAACCTGTGCGTACAGAACAATTGCATGACGCGTTGAAAAAAGCCGAACGCCCCAATCGCGTCCAGCTCGCGGCTTTGACCCGTCCCGCCGCCGAAACCGGCAGCGGCCCGCGCAGCCATATCAGCGCCCGTACCCGTAAAGGTATTGAACTGATCCCGTTGGGGCAGGTGGTCTACTTCATTGCGGATCACAAATACGTGACCTTGCGCCATGAAGGCGGCGAAGTGCTGCTGGATGAGCCGCTCAAGGCCCTTGAGGATGAATTCGGTGACCGTTTCGTGCGGATCCACCGCAACGCCCTGGTCGCCCGCGAACGCATCGAACGCCTGCAACGCACGCCACTGGGGCATTTTCAGCTGTTCCTCAAAGGCCTGAACGGTGACGCCCTGATCGTCAGCCGACGCCATGTGGCCGGTGTGCGCAAAATGATGCAACAGCTTTAATTCGCCACCCGCAGGCGAATTTCTCACCCGATTGCCGGACGTCCGGGGCCAGGGAGGCCAGGCAATTCCTGATTCAAGTCAAAGCGGATTTGGTTGAGCTGTTATTATCTGCCGTATCTATTCAGTACGGATTGATCCATGTCCTCTCGCGAAATCCGCATCGCCACCCGCAAAAGTGCTCTCGCCCTGTGGCAGGCCGAATACGTCAAAGCCCGTCTGGAAGAGGCCCATCCAGGTCTGCTCGTGACGTTGGTGCCCATGGTCAGTCGTGGCGACAAGCTGCTCGACTCGCCGCTGTCGAAAATCGGCGGCAAGGGCCTGTTCGTCAAGGAGCTGGAAACCGCGCTGCTGGAAAATGAAGCCGACATCGCCGTGCATTCCATGAAAGACGTCCCGATGGACTTCCCGGAAGGCCTCGGTCTGTTCTGCATCTGCGAGCGAGAAGACCCGCGCGATGCCTTCGTCTCCAATACCTATGCCAGCCTGGACGAATTGCCGTCAGGCAGCATCGTCGGCACCTCCAGCCTGCGCCGTCAGGCTCAGTTGCTGACCCGTCGCCCGGACCTGGAAATCCGCTTCCTGCGCGGTAACGTCAACACGCGCCTGGCCAAGCTCGATGCCGGCGAATACGACGCCATCATCCTCGCGGCGGCCGGTCTGATTCGACTGGGCTTCGAGGATCGCATCACCTCGGCGATCAGCGTCGATGACAGCCTGCCCGCCGGTGGCCAAGGTGCTGTAGGCATCGAATGTCGCTCCGCCGACCGCGAAATTCACGCCTTGCTCGCGCCGCTGCACCATCAGGACACCGCCACCCGTGTCACCGCCGAACGTGCCCTCAACAAACATCTGAATGGCGGTTGCCAGGTGCCGATCGCCTGCTACGCCGTGCTGGAAGGCGAGCAGATCTGGTTGCGTGGCCTGGTGGGCGATCCGAGCGGCGGTCTGCTGCTCAGCGCCGAAGCCCGTGCACCGCGCGCCGATGCCGAAGCACTGGGTGTGCGAGTGGCCGAAGACCTCCTGAGCCAGGGTGCCAACGACATTCTGAAAGCGGTCTACGGTGAGGCAGGTCACGAGTGACGGGCTGGCGCCTGCTGCTGACGCGTCCGGCGGATGAGTCGGCGGCGCTGAGCGCTGTGTTGGCCGAAGCGGGGATTTTCAGCAGCAGTTTGCCGCTTTTGGAAATTGAACCGATTCCGGCCTCTGCCACAATGCGTCAGGTGATTCAGGATCTGGATCGTTATTGCGCCGTGATCGTGGTCAGCAAACCCGCCGCCAGAATCGCGGTGGACCTGGTCGACCAGTACTGGCCGCAAGCACCTCGCCTGAAGTGGTTCAGCGTAGGCGCGGCGACGGCGCAGATCCTTGATGAACACGGGTTGGACGTGAGTTTCCCGGCCGAGGGTGATGACAGCGAAGCCTTGCTGGAGCTTGCGTCGTTGCGCGAGGCTGTCGAGCAGCCTGATCCACGGGTGCTGATCCTGCGTGGGGAGGGTGGCCGCGAGTTGCTCGCTGAGCGTTTGCGCGAGCTTGGTGCTAGTGTCGAGTATCTGGAGTTGTATCGCCGCAAGCTTCCACAGTATCCGCCGGCAACACTGCCTGAGCGGATCAAGGCGGAACGCTTGAACGGGCTGGTGGTCAGCAGTGGACAGGGTTTTGAGCATCTGTATCAATTGGCCGGCGATGCCTGGCCACAGTTGGCGCAGTTGCCGTTGTTTGTACCAAGCCCCAGGGTCGCCGAGCTGGCACGTGCCGCCGGGGCCCAAACAGTTGTGGATTGTCGTGGCGCGAGTGCCACGGCTTTGCTGACGGTGTTACGGGAGCATCCCGAACCCGTTCTCTAATGCAAAGGATGGATACGTGAGCGAAACAGCCTTGCCTAAAGATGACTCCCGGCCATTGATCGATGCGCCGGTAGATGCACCGGTAGAAAGTGCGCCACCTGCTGCAGAGCAGCGCCGAGGCAATGGGCTGGCAATCGTCGCGCTGTTGCTGGGCGCCGCCGGTGTGGCGGTGGGCGGTTGGGGTGTCTGGCAGGTGCGTCACCTGCAAGCCAATACGCAGGAGCAGTTGAGTCAGGTGCAGGCGTTGAACGATCAGGCGCAAAGCCTGAAGCTCAACGAACAGCGCCTTAGCGCACGCCTTGAACAAATGCCTGCCGCCGAAGAACTGGACGCTCGCAGCCGCTTGGTGATCCAGCTGCAAGGCGATCAGCAGCGCTTGAATCAACGCCTGGAAACCGTCCTCGGCGCCAGCCGCAAAGACTGGCGTCTGGCTGAGGCCGAACACTTGCTGCGCCTGGCCAGCCTGCGGCTTTCGGCGTTGCAGGACATCAACAGCGCTCAGGCCCTGGTGCAGGGCGCCGACGAAATTCTTCGCGAACAGAACGATCCGGGTTCCTTTGCCGCTCGCGAGCAAGTGGCGAAAACCCTGGTCGCCTTGCGCAGTACCGAACAGCCGGATCGCACCGGCCTGTTCCTGCGACTGGGTGCGCTGCGCGATCAGGTGGTCAGCCTCACCGAGCTGGCTCCTGAGTACAAGGACCGGGGCGATTCGCTGCTGGGTCTGACCGCCGATGGCGACGGCGCCAGTCGTTGGGCGCAGTGGTGGGATCAGATCTCGCGTTACATCCGTATCGATTTCAATGCCGATAAAAATGTCCGTCCGCTGCTGGCAGGGCAAAGCCTGAGCCAGGTGCGCCTGGCCTTGAGCCTGGCGCTGGAGCAGGCGCAGTGGGCGGCGCTCAATGGTCAGGCTGCGGTCTACACCCAGGCGCTGGCCGAGGCGCGGGACGTGCTCAAGGGTAATTTCAACCCGGACAACCCGCAGAGCAAAGTGATGCTCGAGCAGGTGGGCGAACTGAGCAAGCAGCCGGTCACCGTGGTCACGCCTGACCTGACCGGTACGCTGAGCGCGGTTCAGGGCTATCTCGAGCGACGTAATGTCAACGCCGAGGACTCGATCAAACCCATGGCCAAACCTGCCGCAAGCACCGCGCAGGAGGCCACGCCATGAAACGCCTCTATGTGATCGTGTTTCTGGCCATCGCCGTTGCCGCCGCGTTGGGGCTGGCGATCGCCGAGCATGCCGGCTACGTGCTGATCGCCTACAAGAGCTTCCGTTACGAATCGAGCCTGTGGGCCACCCTGGCGCTGGTGGCGGTGCTGTGGCTGGTGTTCTGGGGCATCAAGGCGTTGATCGAATTGGTGACGACCTCCAGCGGCGTGGTCAACCCATGGTCGCGGCGCAATCGCAGTCGTCGGGTGCAAGTGGCGATCGAGCACGGTCAGCTGGATTTGGCTGAGGGTCGCTGGGCCAGCGCGCAGCGTCATCTGCATCGCGCCGCCGAAGCCGAGCGCCAGCCGCTGCTTTACTACCTCGGCGCTGCCCGCGCGGCGAACGAACAAGGTCATTACGAAGAAAGCGACAACCTGCTGGAGCGCGCGCTGGAGCGACAGCCTCAGGCCGAGTTGGCGATTGCCCTGAGTCATGCCCAATTGCAGACCGACCGTGGCGACACCGACGGCGCCCTCTCGACGTTGCAGGCGATGCATGAGCGTCACCCTCACAACGTACAGACCTTGCGCCAGTTGCAACGCTTGCATCAGCAGCGCGGCGACTGGTCAGCGGTGATTCGCCTGCTGCCGGAGCTGCGCAAGGACAAGGTCCTGCCGGCGGCCGAGCTGGCCGAACTTGAGCGCCGGGCCTGGGGTGAAAACCTGTCCCTGGCTGCGCGTCAGGAAGAAGACGGGACGGTGGGTTTGCAGTCGCTCAACCGCGCCTGGCAACAACTCACCTCGGCTCAGCGCCAGGAACCGCAACTGGTATTGGCGTATGCCGAGCAACTTCGGCAACTGGGCGCGCAGGTTGAGGCCGAAGAGGTCCTGCGAACGGCGCTCAAGCGCAACTACGACAGCCATCTGGCACGCCTTTACGGGCTGGTTCGCGGCAGTGACTCTGCGCGTCAATTGCAGACCGCCGAGGGCTGGCTCAAGGATCATCCTGCTGACCCGAGCCTGTTGCTGACCCTTGGTCGTCTGTGTCTGCAAAACAGTTTGTGGGGCAAGGCCCGGGACTATCTGGAAAGCAGCCTGCGCGTGCAGCGCAACCCGGAAGCCTGTGCCGAGCTGGCTCGGCTGCTGGCGCAACTGGGCGACACCGAGCGCAGCAACCAGCTGTTTCAGGAAGGCCTTGGTTTGCTGGACGAACGCTTGCTGGCCGCGCCGCTACCGGCGCCGGTTCATGCCTGATTGTGTGGCGAGGGGGGCAAGCTCCCTCGCCACGCAGTAGGTGTTGCAGCGACGTTTTCTTACATTCGTAGAGCCTCGACGGCATAGTCCTACAGAGGACTACACCTGATCCTCTCGCCTCTGTCGGGAATTCCCTACACTTCTGCTGAAGTGTCCTTGCTGGCTTGCCTTGAAAGGCTGCTGCGCTTTCCTCTACCGTAACCACTTGTCTCTACTGGTACGGAAAAGCCATGACGTTGGCCTGCTCACGCTCCTTGTTTTTCATGGTTTTCATTGCCGGCGCGCTGGCGTTGGGCGTTTCCTACTACCTGGAATATGCAGTCGGCCTCAAGCCCTGCGGGCTGTGCCTTTTACAGCGGATTTGCCTGGCGGTGCTCACGGGTGTCTGCCTGATGGCTTCGGTTCATGGCCCCGGTCGCTTCGGTTCGTTCCTTTACTGGCTGCTCGGTTTGCTGTGCAGTCTGGCGGGTACGGTGACGGCGTGGCGTCAGGTGTTGTTGCAAGGCGATCCGGTGCAACAGCTATCAGCGTGCTCGCTCAGCCTGGCGGACCCGTTCGCAAGCACCCCCTTGGTTTATGTGGTGCAGCAGATGTTCAAGGGCGCGGCCGAATGCGCACAGATTTCCTGGACGCTGTTCGACTTGAGCCTGCCCGAGTGGAGTCTGCTCTTCTTCATCGCCATGACGATCCTGAGTGTTTACCAGTTACTGCGCGTGGTCTGGATCGCTTGTCAGCGACCGCTCAGCGGCACGTCGTCGCACCGGGCGCTGGTCGGCGATTAAACACTTGTATGAACTTTATCTGCTGCGTACCTTGAAGCCACAGTCGCGCGGGCATAATCTGGCCCGCACGTGTCATTGGAATTATGTTGCTCGAATGACGCTCTGCCTGGCCGACTCTTGATCTTCAAGTGTGCGACAGGTGTAGAGCAGCATGACCCACAAGGGAAGAGAGACCGCCATGCTCGAAAGTTGTCAGAATGCTCAGGAACGCTGGGGTGGAGTGCATCTGCTGATCGATCGCTGGTTGCAGGAACGTCACGAACTGGTTCGGGCCTATGATGATCTCGGCGCCAAGCCTGAGGCGCTGGGTGAGAACCGCAAGCCATTGCAGGAATTCTGCGGCGTGCTGGTCGATTACGTGTCTGCCGGGCACTTCGAGATCTACGAACAGCTGACGGGGGAGGCCAAGGCTTTCAACGACAAGCGTGGCCTTGAACTCGCCGAGACCATCTACCCGCGCATCGACGTCATCACCGAGAAGCTGCTCGCGTTCAACGACCTGTGTGACGCAGGCAAATGCGTCGCAGAGAAATTCAAAGAGCTGGGTGGCTTGTTGCACGAACGCTTCGAACTGGAAGACTGCCTGATCGAAGTGCTGCACACCGCTCACAAGGAAGTGGATTCGGTTCAGGCCTGAACCCCTTCCTGCCACACCTCAAAACGGTGCGCTTTGCGCGCCGTTTTTCGTTTCCGCTGTTTAGCTGGTGGCGCCGCGTAATTCGACTTCGAATACCAGCGGCGTGAACGGCTCGATCAAGTCGCCGGCACCATCGGCGCCATAGGCTTGGGCCGATGGAATCACCAATCGCCACTTCGCACCGACCGGCATGTTTTGCAGCGCGCTGCGCCATCCGCTGATCACGCTGTCGAGACTGAACCATTGCGGTTGGGTGTTCTGATCGAACACGGTGCCGTCGGGAAGACGACCGACGTACAGCACCTGGACCTTGCCATTCGGACCGGCTTTCGCGCCGGTGCCGGGTGTCAGCTCCGTCAGCAATATTCCATCGGCCAGTTCGCGAACGCCGGGTCTGGTTTTTTCTTCGGCGAGAAATCGATGCTCTTTTTCGAGAGAGGCTTCGCTCTGTGGCGGGGTCGGCTGCAAGGCTGCCTGCGCTTCGTGCTCGGTCAGAATCTGTTCGATCTGCTCATCTTTCAGGGCCAGGGGTTTGCCTTGATAGGCTTGCTGCAAACCTTCGACCAGCGCCTGCAGTTGCAGGTCGGGAACCTCCAGGCGCAAGCGTTCGCCGAGGCTCGCGCCCAGGCTGTAAGCGAGATCGTGAGCTTCATTTTCCTTGGTTTTTTCGGCGGCTTGGGCGATGGAAAAAAACACGCACAGCGATAAAAAAAGGTAGCGCGACATGGGCACTCTCCGACCTGAGATGCGGCAGATTATGCCAGTGTGAATGCGTTCGACAGTGAACTTGTTTTGCGTAAGCGCAGAAGATTTTTGATCCGTTGCAACGCGACGCTTTCGATACTGTCAACATGCCCTAGCGGCGGTAGCAGCAGAGGTCTAGTATGAGCCGCACCCACGTCAGCCAGGAGGTAAACCATGTCGGCCACCAAGAAGCCTGTAAATACCCCGTTGCACTTACTCCAACAACTGTCGGGCAGCTTGCTCGAGCATTTGGAAACCGCTTGTTCCCAAGCCTTGGCTGATGCTGAAAAACTGCTCGCCAAACTGGAAAAACAGCGCGGAAAAGCACAAGAGAAATTGCACAAATCCCGCACCAAATTGCAGGACGCTGCGGCGGCCGGCAAAGCCAAGGCACAAGCCAAGGCGAAGGACGGCGTGCAGCAACTCGAAGACGTGCTCGATGCCCTCAAGGATCGTCAGTCCGACACCCGCGCCTACATTCTGCAACTCAAGCGCGATGCCCAAGAAAGCCTGAAACTGGCCCAGGGCGTCGGTCGTGTTCAAGAGGCTGTCGCCAAGGCGTTGTCCTTGCGTGCGGCCAAGCCTGCTGCGGCCCCTGCGAAGAAAGCCGCTGCCAAACCGGCTGCTGCAAAAGCACCGGCCAAACCTGCCGCCAAGGCACCTGTGAAAGCGGCGGCTAAACCTGCAGCTAAACCTGCGGCGAAAAAACCAGTCGCTGCCAGCGCTGCTAAACCGGCTGCAAAACCAGCCGCTAAAACTGCTGCTGCCAAACCTGCTGCCAAGCCAGCCGCTGCCAAAACAGCTGCCGCAAAACCGGCTGCAAAAACCGCTGCTGCCAAACCGGCCGTAGCGAAAACTGCAGCGGCCAAACCCGCCGCAAAACCGGCAGTTAAAACGGCTGCAAAACCAGCCGCCAAACCTGCCGCTGCGAAGCCTGCTGCCAAGCCAGTCGCCGCTAAAACCGCTGCCAAGCCAGCGGCAAAACCAGCGGCTAAAACTGCTGCTGCGAAACCTGCTGCCAAACCGGCCGCTACCAGGACTGCTGCTGCAAAACCTGCGACTGCAAAACCTGCCGCCGCTGCCAAGCCAGCCACCGCGGCAAAACCTGCCGCAGCGAAACCAGCAGCCAAACCTGCCGCTGCCAAGCCGGCTGCAAAACCAGCTGCCAAGCCAGCAGCCAAACCAGCCGTGAAAAAACCGGCCGCTGTTGCCAAGCCGACCCCGGTAATTGCTGCCAAGCCAGCGACTCCGGCGCCATCCGCTTCGGCCGCACCTGCACCAGCAGCCTCCACCTCGACAGTCACCACGGCGCCAACGCCTGTCGCACCGTCGAGCACCAGCTCCACCCCAACCAGCGCTTCCTAAGTGCCGGTTGCCGCGACGCGCAGCTGATGCAGCGCGTCGCGGTCCAGGTGGGCGGCACCCGCCGCCACACCCTCCAGCCAGGCCGATAAATCGGTCGCCTCACACTGCGGCCAATTCAACGCCGCTCGCTCCAGCCGCATCAGCAAATGCCGCTCGGCTTCCAGCTCCAGCGTTTTTACTTGTTCGCGTAACGCATTCAGTTCGGCGTCCTCAGTCGCGACGACTTTCCATCGCATGCGCAAGGCGCGCAGCGGTTGAACAACATCCGCGTCCCAAGGCTGCGCCAGGTTGCGAAGCTGCCGCAGTCGATGTTCGTTGCAGGCGATCCCGCGCTGGCCAAGCCACAACCCGCATAGCAACAGGCACACATTCACCCCCGTCGATTGCAGGGTCAGGCACGCGGCTTCAACGCCGGGACGGGCGTAAGTGCCAAGGGAAAAGCTCCACAGGTCAGAGGACATAGTGCTACTCGCGCCAGTTGCGAGCGAAGCTGGTAGACTCCGCCGCCATTATGATTCGACTTCAGAACCTGACTTTACAGCGTGGCCCGCAACGTCTGCTAGAAGACGCCGAGCTGACCCTGCACGCCGGCCACAAAGCCGGCCTCATCGGTGCCAACGGCGCCGGCAAATCGAGCCTGTTCGCCTTGATCCGGGGCGAACTGCACCCGGACTCGGGTGATTGCTTCCTGCCGGCCGACTGGCGCATCGCCCACATGCGCCAGGAGATCGAGACGCTCGAACGCCTGGCGGTCGACTACGTGCTCGATGGCGACCTGCGCCTGCGCGAGGTGCAACGTGACCTCGCCGCGGCCGAAGCCGCCCATGACGGCACCGCGCTGGCCCGCCTGCACTCGGAACTCGACAGCGCCGACGGTTACACCGCCGACGCTCGTGCCCGCAAGCTGCTGGCCGGGCTTGGGTTCACCAATGAGCAGATGGATCGCCAGGTCGGCGATTTCTCCGGTGGCTGGCGGATGCGCCTGAACCTGGCGCAGGCATTGATGTGCCCCTCGGACTTGCTGCTGCTCGACGAACCGACCAACCACTTGGACCTCGACGCCATCATCTGGCTCGAAGAATGGCTGAAAAGCTATCCCGGCACCTTGCTGCTGATTTCCCACGACCGGGATTTTCTCGACGCCGTGGTCGATCACGTGGCCCACGTCGACCAACGCAAGATCACCCTGTATCGCGGTGGTTACAGCGCTTTCGAACGTGCCCGCGCCGAACGTCTGGCCCAGCAACAGCAAGCCTACGAGAAGCAGCAGGCGCAACGTGCGCACATGGAAAGCTACATCGCCCGCTTCAAGGCCCAGGCCACCAAGGCCCGCCAGGCCCAGAGCCGGATCAAGGCGCTGGAGCGGATGGAAGAATTGTCCGCCGCCCACGTCGATTCGCCATTCGACTTCGTCTTCCGCGAGTCGACGAAGATTTCCAGCCCGCTGATCGATCTGTCCGATGCCCGTCTGGGCTACGGCGACAAAGCCGTGCTGGAGAAGGTCAAGCTGCAACTGACCCCCGGCGCGCGCATCGGTTTGCTCGGCCCCAACGGCGCCGGTAAATCGACCCTGATCAAAAACCTCGCCGGTGAGCTTTCGCCGCTGGCCGGTCGGCTGACCCGTGGCGAGAACACCGTCGTCGGTTACTTCGCCCAGCATCAGCTCGATTCCCTCGACTCGAAGGCCAGCCCGTTGCTGCACTTGCAGCGTCTGGCGCCAACCGAGCGTGAGCAGACGTTGCGCGACTTCCTCGGTGGTTTCGACTTCCGCGGCGCGCGCATCGACGAGCCAGTGCTGAACTTCTCCGGTGGCGAGAAGGCACGTCTGGCCCTGGCGTTGATCGCCTGGGAGCGGCCGAACCTGTTGCTGCTCGACGAACCGACCAACCACCTGGACCTGGAAATGCGCCTGGCGCTGACCATGGCCCTGCAGGAATTCAGCGGTGCGGTACTGGTGGTCTCCCACGATCGTCATTTGCTCAAAAGCACCACCGACAATTTCTATCTGGTGGCGGACGGCAAGGTCGAGGAGTTTGATGGCGACCTGGAAGACTACGCCCGTTGGCTGGTCGACTACCGTCAGCGCAATGCCCCGGTCAGCACCACGCCGGTCAATCCGGACAAGACTGACAAGAAGGCCCAGCGTCAGGCCGCCGCTGCGTTGCGTCAGCAACTGGCACCGCACAAGCGCGAGGCTGACAAGCTCGAAGCCGAGCTGGGCAAGCTCCACGAGAAGCTGGCGAAGATCGATACCAGCCTCGGCGACAGCGACATTTACGAGCCGGCGCGCAAGAACGACCTGCGTGATCTGCTGGCCGAGCAAGCCAAGCTGAAAGTGCGTGAAGCCGAACTGGAAGAAGCCTGGATGGAAGCCCTGGAATTGCTGGAAAGCATGCAGGCGGAGCTGGAGGCGCTGTCCTGATGGAGGCGTTCAAGCTGCCGCTGCCGGCGGTGTGGGTCGAGCCGATCTGGCTCGTCGTGCAAATCCTGCTGATTCTGTTGGCCGGTTACTTCACCCAGCGCTTTGTCGCGAAGTGCCTGACACGCCTGGGCGAGCGCTACCCGTTTCCGCCGCAGTTGCTGATGCCGCTGCGGGGCGGCCTGCGCTGGCTGATCATGGGCAGCGCGCTGATTTTCGTGCTGGAACGCCTCGGGGTGTCGGCGACGGTGCTCTGGACCGCGCTGTCCGGCTTCGTCGCGGTAGCGGCGGTGGCGTTTTTCGCCATGTGGAGCGTGCTCTCCAATCTGCTCTGCGCGATCCTGATCTTCACCGTCGGCCCGTTTCGCCTCGGCGATGTGGTCGAGTTGGTGGACACCACTGACAAGCCTGGCGTCAAAGGTCGGGTGGTGGCGATTAATCTGCTTTACACCACGTTGATCGAAGCTGAAGAGCTTGGGACCGGCAGTGCGATGGTTCAGGTGCCTAACAGCCTGTTCTTCCAGCGCTCGGTTCGACGCTGGCGCGGTACGGATGTATTCCCTTCGAGCGGGTTTGAAAAGTAAGCCCTCAAAGCTGCAAACGCTGGTCGGTCGCCGCAATATCCTGCAAAAAAAACGATGGTCATCGGCCCAAAGCCGCATTAGCTTAGACATCTGTTTACGAGTCCGAGTCGAGGTGTGCGATGGAGCTTCAAACATGGCTGGCGTTTTTTGCCGCCTGCTGGGTGATCAGCCTGTCCCCCGGCGCCGGCGCCATTGCGTCGATGTCCAGCGGTCTGCAATACGGTTTCTGGCGCGGTTACTGGAATGCCCTGGGCCTGCAATTGGGCCTGGCGGTGCAGATCGCGATTGTCGGCGCCGGTGTCGGCGCGATCCTCACGGCGTCGGCCAGCGCTTTTTATGCGATCAAATGGTTCGGCGTGGCGTACCTGGTTTATCTCGCGATCAAGCAATGGCGCGCGTTGCCCAGCGACATGAGCGATGACGCGGCGGTGCGTCAGATCGGCAAGCCGATGGCCCTGGTGTTCCGCGGTTTCCTGGTCAACATCAGCAACCCCAAGGCCCTGGTGTTCATGCTGGCGGTGTTGCCGCAGTTTATCGATCCGCATGCGCCATTACTGGTTCAATACCTGATCATCGGCGTAACCATGGTCTGCGTTGACCTGATCGTCATGGCCGGTTACACCGGGCTGGCGTCCAAAGTGCTGCGCATGTTGCGCACGCCCAAGCAGCAAAGACGCATGAACCGCACGTTTGCCGGGCTGTTCATTGGCGCTGCGGCGTTTATGGCGACGCTGCGCAAAGCGGCGGTGTAAAACCGCCAGGCACAAAAAAGGCGACCCTTGAGGTCGCCTTTTTCGTTCAAGGGATCAGCGCAAAATGACCGGCTCTCTATCCTCTGGCAGGTTATTGCTCAACGGCGCCTGCTCTTGCTGCTCATTCTCGCTGCCACCCAGTTGTTCGCTCAATTGACGAGCCACATCTTCCCCCAGGGACTTGGACACCTCACGTACCAACCGTGGGCGACTCTGTGAGATCTTCGCGTCCCGATGGTTCGTCAACTTGGTGTCCTGGCCTTCGCCCATCGCCGTGAAGGCCGAGGTGATTTCGAAGGTTTTGGTGTCGATCAGGCTGAAATCCGCCACCAGGGTCAGTGCCAGCACCGAGGAATAGCTGTTGGTGTTGGGTATCTCGTTGACATCACTGTTGAAGTCTACGTCCGACAAGGTGCCGAACAGTACATAGTCGGCGCCCTCGAAGTTGCCGGCCTTGATCCGCTCGATCACGTCATAGATATCGACTTTGGACTCGGCGGTGTGCGGCTTGCCTTGCACCAGCTGGAACATTCCGGAGCGCAGCATCTGGCCCTTGATGTCGCCGGTGAATTTACGCAGCTCGGTTTGCTCGATGTAACTGGTTTTGGATTCGAACGAGTCGTAGCTCGAAGAACCGCTGGCGCTGTACTCACCCTCGCGGTAATTGTTCTTGGACGAAACGGTGTGGATGTACTGCTCCACGCGCTCCTCGTATGCCAGGTCGGTTACTGCGACTTTCGGGGCCGCCTGCACGCTGAACGTGCAAGCCAGGGCCATCATCCCAATCCATGCGCGCATTGATTAATGCTCCGTAGTTTTTCGGATCTCTTTTTCGTCCATCCACTCGGCCAGACCGCTTTCAACGTTGATCAATTGCAGGCTGAATTTGTAGAAGACGTCCTTGTACTCGCTGCTGCGCTTGACGATCGAGCTGATCGAACCTTCAAGGCGGTATTTGGCGGCGATCATGTTGCCGATCTTGGACACGGTGGCTTTCTTGTACAGACCGCTCTGGTTTTGCAGCTGGATCTGATCAACCTGGCTCTGCATATCGGTGTTGTCGCTGGAGAAGCGTGCCGTGCCCGATTTCATCAGTTGGGTCTTGATGGTGGTGGTGATTTCACGGGTGTCGATGTATTCGCTGGTCTTGTTCTTCACGTCGTAGACCTGGACCACCGGGCGTCCACGCAGAATGCCGGACTGGGCGAGAGAGCGGGTCATGGACTCGGCGATGATCTGCAGGTCGGTGGAGCTGAACTCGTTGGTGATGGTTTCCACAGCCTTGGTGTCGCCATAGCTGGTGTTCTTGCTGCCCAGGGTCGGTGGGTGGTTGCTGGCGCAACCACTGGCCAGGAGGGCGATAGCGGCAATAATCGAAAAGCGTACAAACATGGGAATGCTCTCTGAAGCTGAACGAACAGGGTGTTAAGGCGTATTGATTTCCAGGCGGAAATCCACGGCCTTGGGGGTGGGCGCTATGGCCTGAATGAAGCGGGTCTGCTCGCCGTACATCATCTGGCTCTTCCAGGTTTCTTCTTCGGCAACCGGGAAGCCATCAGGGTCGAGCCAGGCAAAGCGGTAGTAGAAGGTCTTGTTGTCGGAGCTGGTGTTGCTCAGCTGTGTATTGACCGTAATGAAGCCGTTTTCCCGGGCGACACGCATGGCGTCGATCTCAATGTCCCTTAGCTTGCCCAAGGCCACGACCTTGCTGGCGGCTGTTGTGGCGCAACCGGCCAACAAGGCCAGGATGACGACAGCGATGAGTTTGAAGCGCATGGGAAGACTCCGTAATTAAAGTTGTTTGAAGCTGGCCACGGCTGTCGGGCTGGCGCTCGGGGTCGCGTGAACGGCCAGGCCGCTGGCGAAGACCTGGTTGCCCACGGCGCGCAGGCTGATGACTTGATAGCGCTGGTCAACGGTGATCTTGAGCACTGTCGTTCCAACCGCGACCTGGTGCTCGCCTTTCTTCAGGCGCAGGCGCACGACATGGGTGTTGTCCGGCAGGGTGCGCCACGTACGGGTATCGGCACCTTCGAACACGGTTGAAGTGAAACCGACTGCTATGCCCGCCAGCTGGCTGACTTGTTTGATCTTTTCCTGCGCCACGCCACGGGTAGCTGCACGAACAGTGGTGCGCACAATGATGCCCGGCATGTCGTCACGCAGTGCGCGGCGGGACATGGTGGTAATGCTGTTGAGTTGCGTCAGGGTGAGTTGCTGACCGTCCACGCCAATCTGGGTGAGCGGGGAGGTGGAGGTATCTGGCTTGATGACCGGGAAGGACAGCGGTGCGATCACCACGCCGGCGCTGATCGGCAGAGTCAGTGGCAAGCGGATCGAACCCCGGGCCGGCGCCAGCCCGCTTTGCACGACGATCAGGATGTCGCTGTCTTCGTCCTTGGCACTTTTCTGGTCCAGATCCTTCAATGCCTGCTCCAGCAGCGGAGTGTTCGGGCGCAGTTCGGCTGCTGTGCGGTAACCCGGTGCGGCCAGGCCTTTTTCGCCCAGGGCTTCGTAGACGAAGCCGGCCAGGTAATGGCTGAAGGCACTCTGGTAGCTGTTTTTCAGCCCAACCACTTCAGGTGCGTCGAGGCTGGCGACGGGATAGCCATGCAAGTCTTTCAACTCGGTCTTGATGCCTTCCTTATCGGCTTCCTCTTCGCTCTTGAGGTATTCCTTGTCGCGCAGGTCGGCGATCACCGCTTCACGTTCGTGGGTTTTCTTGATCGCGATACGTGCGCCGTCGAAGTCGTTGACGGCCAGCAGATTCAGGGCCATTTGCGTGGTCAGCATGACTTTTTCGTAGTCGTAGCCTTCGTAGCGGCGGACCTTGTCGTTCACCAGGAAGCTGCCGAACTGAGCGAGGTACTTGCCGGCATCGAGTTTGACCGACTCTTCCCATTGACCGACCACGACATCGGCGCTGCTCCAGGCGTTCTGGCTGCCGGACAGATCGCCCTTGGCGCGCAGCAGTTCACCCTTCTCGAAGTAGTAGAGGAGGTCCTTGTCTGCACCGAAGTTGTTCTTTTCCAGCAGGGTCAGCGCTGCATCGATATTGCCGGTAGCCAGCTGCAGGTTGGTTTGTGCGAGCTCCGAGTCGTAGTTGCGAAATACCGAACAGCCGGAGAGGAGCGTGACAGCGCTGACCGCAATCACTGCAAGGGCGCGGGAGGCCATAGGTACTTCTTCCGTGAATGGTAGTCAGCCGCGCTTGCTGGTCGGGCTTTTTGGACCTATCGGCGCAGACGGGCGTCCTGCCAATTCCTCATGAGCAGAGGAGCTTTGAGTGCCATATCGATCAATTGAAGGCTCTGCATTATAGACAGGGATGGTGGCGCAGTAATGGCTTTTTGGTTGCTGAAAAACAGGAAGTGCCATCATCTGGAAAAAGCACCAATCGAGGTCTGCGACGGCGTTTCAGACAACAAAGCTTGAGCGAAACTCATTCGAAGTGAACAATGTGTTACTTCGTATTTCCAATTGAGATTCATTCATGACTGCCCCGTCCCGTTTCTTGGCCTGGCTGGTATTGCCGCTGTTTGCCTTGTGCAGTTCCAATCTGCTGGCCGACACCGTAGAAGGTGCGCCGCAAGCGCTGCATTTGCTTGATTACATCGGCGCCGATTACCCGGAGTCGGTCGAGGCCGGCAAAGTCATCAATGAGTCTGAATACCGCGAGCAGCTGGAATTCAGCCAGGTACTGCAAGGCCTGATCGCTGCCCTGCCGGCCAAGCCGGAAAAAGCGGTGCTGGAGCAGGGTGTCGGCACACTGCGCAAATCCATCGCTGCGCGGCAGGACGGCTCGGACGTTTCCCGTCAGGCACGGCAGCTCGGTGCGAAGCTGGCGGTGGCCTATGAGGTCAGTCAGGCGCCAATCATTACACCGGATCCAGCCCGTGGTGCGTCGATGTACACCCAGCATTGCTCGGTCTGTCATGGCGATGCGGGGGCCGGTGATGGCCCTGCCGGTGTCGGCCTGACGCCGCCGCCAGCCAATCTGCGCGATGCCGCGCGGTTGGACCGCCTGAGCCTGTACGCGATCTACAACACCTTGGGGATGGGTGTCGAAGGCACTGACATGCCGGCCTTCGCCGACCAGCTGGACGATCGTCAGCGCTGGGACCTGGCGACCTACATCGCCGGTTTCAGTGCCGATCCGGCCGCAGCCGCATCTGAAAAGACCTACAACATCGCCGACCTGGCCCGTCAGACCCCAGCCGAAGTGCTGGCTGCCGAAGGCCCGCAAGCGGCAGCGACTTTCCGTGCGCAGCGTGCGCAACCGCCGCAGGTCAAGCGTGGCCCGGCGCAGTTGCTCGACTACACCGCTGCAACGCTGGACAAAAGTATCGCGGCCTATCGTGCCGGCGATCACGACCAAGCCTATGACCTGTCGGTGGCGGCGTACCTGGAAGGTTTCGAACTGGTCGAAAGCTCGCTGGACAACGTCGACGCCAACGTGCGCAAGGACACCGAAAAATCGCTGATGGCGTACCGTCAGTCTTTGCAGGACGGTTTGCCGGTGGCCCAGGCCCAAGAGCGTCTGGAGGCGGCCAAAGCCAAGTTGAAAGAGTCTGCCGGCCTGTTGGGCAGTGATGGCCTGAGTTGGTCCTTGAGTTACATCTCCGGTCTGCTGATTCTGCTGCGCGAAGGTCTGGAAGCGATTTTGGTGCTGGCGGCGATCCTTGCCTTCCTGCGCAACACCGGCCAGCAATCGGCGGTGCGCAGCGTCAACGTTGGTTGGGGCCTGGCGTTGCTGGCCGGTCTGGCGACCTGGGCACTGGCGGCGTACGTGATTGATGTCAGCGGCTCGCAGCGTGAATTGCTGGAAGGTGCGACGGCGTTGTTCGCCGCGGTCATGGTGCTCTGGCTCGGCGTGTGGATGCACGACCGTCGCCACGCGGCGGCCTGGCAGGATTACATCAAGAGCAGCCTGGTGGGCGGCGGTGGCCGTTTCGGTTTTGCGACACTGGCGTTCTTTTCGGTGTACCGCGAACTGTTCGAAGTGATTCTGTTCTACGAAACCCTGTGGTTGCAGGCGGGGCCGGCGGGGCATAACGCGGTGTTGGCGGGCGGGGCGACGGCGCTGGTGTTGTTGGTTGGCCTGGCGTGGGTGATCCTGCGGGGTTCGGCGAAACTGCCGCTGTCGCTGTTCTTCAGTATCAACGCCGGGTTGTTGTGCGCGTTGTCGGTGGTGTTTGCCGGTCATGGCGTGAAGGCGTTGCAGGAAGCCGGGATCTTCGGCACACGGCCGGTGCCGTTCTTTGACTTCGACTGGCTGGGTATTCACGCGGATGCGTATTCGTTGAGTGCGCAGGCGGTGGCGATCATTGCGATCATTGTGCTGTATGGGCGTAGCTGGATGGCGGAGAAGCGGCGGGTGCAGGTTTCCTGACAGCATTCGCTGCGCTCACATTCGCGGGCAAGCCTCGCTCCTACAGGTTATACGCGCGCACAAAAAACGTGCGAATCCTGTAGGAGCGAGGCTTGCCCGCGAAGCTTTTAACGGAGGAAAACACAATGCGTGTGTGGATCGATGCCGACGCTTGCCCCCGGGCAGCGAAGGATCTGGTGGTGAAGTTCGCCCTCAAGCGTCAGTTCGAGGTGGTGCTGGTGGCCGGGCAGCCGCAGATCAAACCGGGGCTGGCGCTGGTGAAGTTGATCGTGGTGCCGAGCGGGCCGGATGCGGCGGACGACTATCTGGTGGAACACGCGGTGCCTGGTGAGCTGGTGATCTGCAGCGATGTGCCGCTGGCCGACCGGCTGGTGAAGAAAGGCGTGGCGGCGCTGGACCCGCGAGGCAAGGAGTTCGACGCGCAGAACATGGGTGATCGGTTGGCGGTGCGCAACCTGTTCACCGACTTGCGTGAACAGGGGCAGATGAGCGGCGGGCCGGCGCCGTTTGGCGAGCGCGAGAAGCAGGCGTTTGCCAATGCGCTGGACCGGATCCTGACGCGGCTAACCCGCAAATCCTGAACCCTGCTCTGAACCCCTGTGGGAGCGAGCCTGCTCGCGATGGGGCCGGCACATTCAACATTTATGTCGACGATTAGACCGTAATCGCCGGCAAGCCGGTCTCGCTCCTACAGTTGGACGGTGTCAGGCGTCGTTTTCGTGGGTCAGTTCGAGCACGCGGTCGACCAGTTTATTGATGCCGGACGCTGCTTCGCTGATCGATTGCGCCAGCATGTACGCCGGGGTGCTCACCAGCTTGCGTGCTTTGTCTTCAACGATGTCAGTCACTGCGCAATCCTTGTGAGTGGCGCCCATCTTGTTCATCGCAGCGGCGGTATCGGCGTCATTGCCGATGGTGCAGGTCACGCCCGGTCCATAAATCTTCGCGGCCAGCGCCGGCGAGATGCAGATCAGCCCGACCGGTTTGCCCGCTTCGGCAAACGCCTCGGTCAGGGCGAGAACATCGGGTTGCACGGTGCAGCCAGCGCCTTCGATGGCGAAGTTCGACAGGTTCTTCGCCGCGCCAAAACCACCCGGCACGATCAGCGCATCGAACTCTTCGACGTCAGCTTCGCGAATATCCTTGATGTTGCCCCGGGCGATCCGCGCCGACTCCACCAGCACATTGCGCGACTCGGGCATTTCTTCGCCGGTCAGGTGGTTGATCACGTGCAACTGCGCGATGTTGGGGGCGAAGCACTGCACCTGCGCGCCGCGCTGATCCAGTCGCAGCAAGGTAATCACGCTTTCGTGGATCTCGGCGCCGTCGTAGACGCCACAGCCGGAAAGGATCACTGCAATTTTTTTGCTCATGGGCTTTTCTCCAGATTCATGGCGTTAAATGTCCACTAATTTGTCACTCGTTGCCATAGGTTCAATTCGCGGCTACACCTAGCATCTGTCCTCAAGATTCCGATCAGGGCGCGTCATGGACTTCATTCTGTATGCGGTGCCGTTCTTCTTTGTGCTGATTGCCGTCGAACTGCTGGCCGACCGTTGGCGCGGGGTCAGCAACTATCGGGTGGCCGACGCGATCAACAGCATCAGCACCGGCGTGCTGTCGACCACCACGGGCCTGTTGACCAAGGGCGTGGGGCTGGTGACCTATGCCTTTGCGCTCAAGCATCTGGCGCTGTTCGAACTCTCTGCCGACAGCGTCTGGGTCTGGGTGTTCGCCTTCGTTCTCTACGACTTCTGCTACTACTGGCTGCATCGCATGGGCCACGAACGCAACATCCTCTGGGCCGCACATTCGGTGCATCACCAGAGCGAGGACTACAACCTCTCCACGGCGTTGCGCCAGACCAGTACCGGTTTCCTGTTGAGCTGGATTTTCTACCTGCCGATGGCGGTACTCGGCGTGCCGCTGCTGGTGTTTGTCAGCGTCGCCGCGCTGAACCTGCTGTATCAATTCTGGGTGCACACCCGGCACATTCCCAAGCTCGGGTGGTTCGAGTGGTTCTTCGTCACGCCATCCAACCATCGGGCCCACCATGCACAGAACGCTCTCTACATGGATCGCAACTACGGCGGGGTGTTCATTATCTGGGACCGTCTGTTTGGCTCGTTCCAGGAAGAAGACGACAACGAACCGGTGATTTTCGGCGTGACCACGCCACTGGCGAGCTGGAATCCGTTGTGGGCGAACGTGCAGTTTTACGCGCAGCTGTGGGAGGACGCGCGACGGGCTGAAAGCACGTGGGACAAGCTGCGGATCTGGTTCATGCGCACCGGTTGGCGGCCAGCGGACGTGGCGGCGAAATACCCGATGAGCAAGCCGGACTTGAGCCAGTTCCGCAAATTCGAAGTGCCGCTGGATGGGCGTCAGCAGATTTATGTGCTGTTGCAGTTCTGCGTCTACGTCGCGCTGGGCAGTTACTTGATGAACTTCGAGCCGCATCTGCCGACCGCCGCGCTGGTGCTCGGCTGGAGCGCCGTGGCGCTGGGGTTGTTTACCTTGGGCGTGGCCCTGGAGAATCGCCCGTGGGCGTTGAAGCTGGAGCTGCTGCGGCTGGCGTCGAACGTGCCGCTGGTGTGGCTGGCGCCGCTGCTCGGGCTGTGGCCGGCCAGCGCGGTGGGCTGGGTCGGCCTGCTGAGTTACAGCCTGCTCAGCGGAATCGGTCTCTACTGTTGCAGAAACCGTTTCACTCGCTTGGCGTCTTGACCTCGGCGGCCTTGGCCTGTTCGGCTTTCAAGGCCTGCTCTTCGGCATAAACCTGCTTGGCCAAGCGCGCATTTTTCAAGCGGCGACGCAGCCACAGGCCGAAGCCCAGCACCAGCAGGGCGCCGAGCACCCACAGCTCATATTTCTTGACGCTGCCCAGCATGCCTTCGAGCACCGCGCCGAAGTGATAGGCCGCAGCCGCCAGTGCGGCCGCCCAGATCGCGGCGCCGATCCCGTTCAGCAACAAGTAACGTCCCGGCGGATAACCCGACAGGCCGATCGCCACCGGCATCACCGTGCGCAAACCGTAGACAAAACGGAAGCTCAGCACCCAGATGTCCGGGTGCCTGCGAATGTGTTCCAGTGCCCGGTCGCCCATCATCTGCCAGCGAGGCTTGCGCGCCAGCAACTTGCGGCCGTGCTTGCGTCCCAGGAAGTACCACAGCTGGTCGCCGGCATAACTGCCGAAAAACGCCACGACCACCACGATGTTGATGTCCATGTATCCACGGAACGCGAGGAAGCCTGCGAGCACCAGGATGGTTTCGCCTTCGAAGAACGTGCCGAGAAAAAGGGCAAAGTAGCCGAAGTCATGCAGAAATTGTTGGAGCATTGTCTGGGTGCTGGCGAAATGAACGCGCAGCCTAACCCTTCGTGCACATTCATGAAAGTGTCCAAATGTGTCTCGACGTGAACATTTCCTACAAGGACAATGGAATGCGACTACGTGTCGCGGGGGTGCACACAACTGTAATACCACGGTCATAATGGCCGCTTATAACTGTCACGCTCGCCCGCCAGCGCGGGCTCAGGAGTCTGCCGTGAGCTTTACCCCCGCCAATCGCTTGTTTCCAGCCACCCGCCTGCGCCGTAACCGCCGTGATGATTTCTCGCGCCGACTGGTTCGTGAAAACGTCCTGACCGTCGATGATCTGATCCTGCCGGTGTTTGTGCTGGACGGTGAAAACCGTCGCGAAGCGGTGGCCTCGATGCCCGGCGTTGAACGCCTGACCATCGACCTGTTGCTGGAAGAAGCGGCCAAGTGGGTCGAACTGGGGATTCCAGCCGTAGCGCTGTTCCCGGTCACGCCACCGGAACTCAAGTCGCTGGACGCCGCCGAAGCGTGGAACCCCGACGGCATTGCCCAGCGCGCCACTCGCGCCCTGCGTGCGCAGTTCCCTGAACTGGGGGTGATCACCGACGTCGCGCTGGACCCGTTCACCACCCACGGTCAGGACGGTATCCTCGACGAAGAAGGCTATGTGCAGAACGACATTACCGTCGACGCACTGGTCAAGCAGGCCCTGTCCCACGCCGAAGCCGGTGCTCAAGTGGTGGCCCCGTCGGACATGATGGACGGTCGCATTCAGGCGATCCGCGAAGCCCTCGAGCTGGCCGATCACGTCAACGTGCGGATCATGGCCTATTCGGCGAAGTACGCCAGCGCCTATTACGGCCCGTTCCGCGATGCGGTGGGTTCGGCGCTGAACCTGGGCAAGGCCAACAAGGCCTCCTATCAGATGGACCCGGCCAACAGCAACGAAGCCCTGCACGAAGTGGCGGCGGACTTGTCAGAAGGCGCAGACATGGTCATGGTCAAGCCAGGCATGCCATATCTGGACATCCTTTACCGGGTCAAAGAAGAATTCAAAGTGCCGACTTTTGTTTATCAGGTCAGCGGTGAATACGCCATGCACATGGCGGCGATCCAGAATGGCTGGTTGAGCGAAGGGGTTATCCTCGAATCCCTGACCGCTTTTAAACGTGCAGGCGCTGATGGCATCCTGACTTACTTTGCCGTACGTGCTGCTCAATTGTTACGAGAGCAAAAATAGCCCTCCCAGGAACATTCGATGAATACCGAAGGACTCACTGAAGTTGCAGTACAAGAGGCTCAACCCGTGGTGGAGCCGATCGCCGAAACCCCGCCGGAGCTGGAACCTGCTCCGCCTGCGGTAGTGGTCGAAACCGCGCCGGCGGCGCCAGCGATTGTCATTCCGGGCCTGGATGACAGCAGCCTGTACATCCACCGCGAACTCTCGCAACTGCAGTTCAACATCCGCGTGCTGGAGCAGGCGCTGGACGAGTCCTATCCGTTGCTGGAACGGCTGAAGTTCCTGCTGATTTTCTCCAGCAACCTGGATGAGTTCTTCGAAATTCGTGTGGCCGGTCTCAAGAAGCAGATCACCTTCGCCCGTGAACAGGCTGGCGCCGATGGTCTGCAACCGCACCAGGCCCTGGCCCGGATCAGTGAGCTGGTACACGGTTACGTTGACCGCCAGTACGCCATCCTCAACGACATTCTTTTGCCGGAACTGGAGAAGCATCAGGTCCGCTTCATCCGCCGTCGTTACTGGACCACCAAGCTCAAAACCTGGGTCCGCCGTTATTTCCGCGACGAGATCGCGCCGATCATCACCCCGATCGGCCTCGACCCGACGCACCCGTTCCCGTTGCTGGTGAACAAGAGCCTGAACTTCATCGTCGAGCTCGAAGGCATCGACGCCTTCGGTCGCGACTCCGGTCTGGCGATCATCCCGGCCCCGCGTCTGCTGCCGCGAGTGATCAAGGTGCCGGAAGAAGTCGGCGGCCCTGGCGACAACTATGTCTTCCTGTCGTCAATGATTCACGCGCACGCCGATGACTTGTTCCAGGGCATGAAGGTCAAGGGCTGCTACCAGTTCCGCCTGACCCGAAACGCCGACCTTGCCGTCGACACCGAAGACGTGGAAGACCTGGCCCGCGCCCTGCGCGGCGAGCTGTTCTCCCGTCGCTACGGTGACGCGGTGCGTCTGGAAGTGGCCGACACGTGCCCGAAACACCTGTCCGACTACCTGCTCAAGCAGTTCAACCTGCACGAGACCGAGCTGTATCAGGTCAACGGTCCGGTCAACCTGACCCGCCTGTTCAGCATCACCGGCCTCGACAGTCAGCGCGAGCTGCAATACCTGCCGTTCACGCCGCAGATCCCGAAACTGCTGCAGAACAGCGAGAACATTTTCAGCGTGATCAGCAAGCAGGACATTCTGCTGCTGCACCCGTTCGAGTCGTTTACGCCTGTGGTCGATTTGCTGCGTCAGGCGGCGAAGGATCCGCACGTATTGGCGGTCCGTCAGACGCTGTACCGTTCCGGCGCCAACTCGGAAATCGTCGATGCGCTGGTGGATGCGGCGCGTAACGGCAAGGAAGTCACCGCGGTGATCGAATTGCGCGCGCGGTTCGACGAAGAGTCCAACCTGCAACTGGCCAGCCGTCTGCAAGCGGCCGGTGCGGTGGTGATCTACGGCGTGGTCGGCTTCAAGACCCACGCCAAGATGATGCTGATCCTGCGTCGCGAAGCTGGCGAGATTGTGCGTTACGCCCACTTGGGTACCGGCAACTACCACGCGGCCAACGCCCGTCTGTACACCGACTACAGCCTGCTGACCTCCGACGACGCCCTGTGCGAAGACGTCGGCAAATTGTTCAGCCAGCTGATCGGCATGGGTAAAACCCTGCGCATGAAGAAGCTGTTGCACGCGCCGTTCACCCTGAAGAAGGGCATGCTCGACATGATTGCCCGGGAGACGCAGTTCGCCCTCGACGGCAAACCGGCGCACATTATCGCCAAGTTCAACTCGCTGACCGATCCGAAGATCATCCGCGCGCTGTACAAGGCCAGCCAGTCCGGCGTGCGCATCGATCTGGTGGTGCGCGGCATGTGCTGCCTGCGTCCGGGCATCGCCGGGGTTTCGCACAACATCCACGTGCGCTCGATCATCGGCCGCTTCCTGGAGCACACCCGGGTCTTCTACTTCCTCAATGGTGGTGAAGAGCAGATGTTCCTCTCCAGTGCCGACTGGATGGAACGCAACCTCGACAAGCGCGTCGAGACTTGCTTCCCGGTGGAGGGCAAGAAGCTGATCATGCGGGTCAAGAAAGAGCTGGAGCTTTATCTCACCGATAACACTCACAGCTGGAGCCTGCAGGCGGACGGCCGTTACGTCCGCAACACGCCGACCGGCAACCAGAACCCGCGCAGTGCGCAGGCCACGTTGCTGGAGCGGTTGGGCAGCCCGATTCTGGCGGTGCGTTAACCTTCACGCGGCATAAAAAATGGCGATCCCTGCGGATCGCCATTTTTGTTTGTACTACCACCATTCCCTGTAGGAGCCGGCTTGCCGGCGATAGCGCCCTCGAAATCGCCATCGTCGGAACGCCGCCCGCAGCAAGCTGGCTCCTACAGGTGTCGCCTGAGCGCGCAGACCCGTAGGAGCGAGGCTTGCCCGCGAAGGCGTCCTCGAAATCGCCTTCGCCGGCAAGCCGTGCTCCTACAGAACCGTGTACGGCGAGCGCTTTTCGGTGGTTTACCGGACGTTGAGCACGAAACCCACACGCGTCAGCCATTCAGCTTCCAGCGCAAAGTCAGCCTGAGTCAGCTGGTTGTCGTCCAGCCAGTTTTCCGGGAACAACACCTCCAGGCTGTCACCATTGGCGTGCAGCGCCACTTGAGGCATTTCCTGGGTGCCGCGGATGTGATGGAACAGGATCGCAAAACGCAGCAGCACGCACAGGCGAATCAGCTTGATGCCTTCGTCGCCAAAATCGGCAAACCGGTCCCGGGGAATATTGCGGCGGTGGCCACGCACCAGGAGCGCGAGCATCAGTTGGTCTTCGCGGGAGAACCCGGCGAGGTCCGAGTGCTCGATCAGGTATGAGCCGTGCTTGTGATACTGATAGTGAGCGATGTCCAGGCCCACTTCATGGACCTTGGCAGCCCAGCCGAGCAGTTCGCGCCAGACGCCGTCGTCCAGCTCCCAATCTTCCGCCACCTGATCGAACGCATGCAGTGCCTTGCGCTCGACCCGTGCCGCTTGCTCCAGATCGACGTGGTAACGCTCCATCAGCGAGCTGAGCGTGCGCTCACGGACGTCTTCATGATGATGACGGCCCAGCAGGTCATAGAGCACGCCTTCGCGCAGAGCACCTTCGCAGTGGTCCATGCGTTGCAGTTCGAGGGCGTCGAAGATCGCTTCGAGAATCGCCAGGCCCGCCGGGAAAATCGCCCGGCGGTCAGGCTTGATGCCTTCGAAGTCGATTTTCTCGACATCACCGAGTTTGATCAGCTTGCGCTTGAGCCAGGCCAGGCCTTGGGCGTTGACCTCGCCCGTACCGTGACCGCCGGCTTTCAGCGCCAGGCCGATCGCACGGATGGTGCCCGAGGAGCCGATGGCTTCATCCCAGGTCAGGCGGTGCAGGGCGTGTTCGATGCTCATGATCTCCAGCCGCGCCGCCGTGTACGCCTGGGCGTAGCGGGCCGGGGTGATCTTGCCGTCCTTGAAATAACGCTGGGTGTAGCTGACGCAGCCCATTTGCAGGCTTTCGCGCAGCAGCGGCTCGAAGCGCTGGCCGATAATGAATTCGGTACTGCCGCCGCCAATGTCGGCCACCAGGCGTTTGCCCGGCGTATCGGCGAGGGTGTGCGACACGCCGAGGTAGATCAGGCGTGCTTCTTCACGACCGGAGATGACTTCCACCGGGTGGCCGAGAATTTCTTCGGCGCGGCGGATGAATTCGACGCGGTTACGAGCTTCGCGCAAGGCGTTGGTGCCCACGATCCGCACGGCGCCGGGCGGCATACCGCTGATCAGTTGGGCAAAACGCTTCAGGCAATCGAGGCCGCGCTGCATGGATTCTTCGTTGAGGTGGCGCTCTTCGTCGATGCCGGCGGCCAGCTGAACCTTCTCCCCGAGACGCTCGAGAATACGGATTTCGCCGTTCTGGGCCTTGGCCACGACCATGTGAAAGCTGTTGGAGCCCAGGTCGATTGCGGCGATCAGGGACAGATTCTTGGCTTGGGATTGCGGCATGGTCAGGGGGTCTCGGTCGATAACCTCGACATCGTGCCACGATCAAACGCTGACGCCAACGCGTAGCGTTCAAAGCCTTGATCCTGAGCAGGAAAGAGTAGTGATCTCGCAGACGCCTTCGCGGGCAAGCCTCGCTCCTACAGGTTGGCGGTGGGTGAATGTTCCGCGAACAGCCTGAATCTGTAGGAGCGAGGCTTGCCCGCGAAGACGGCCTCACAGGCACCGAAGATACTTCAGACCGCCGCTTCGACCGTCCCAATGAAATTCGCCAACTCCGCCGTCTGCGGATTCGCGAACAGCACCTTCGGATCCCCCACCTCATGCACCTTCCCCTGATGCATGAACACCAACTTGTCCCCAACCTCCCGGGCAAAGCGCATTTCATGGGTGACCATGATCAGCGTCATGCCCTCCCTGGCCAGTTGCCGAACCACGCTCAGCACCTCATTGACCAGTTCCGGGTCCAGCGCCGAAGTGATCTCATCGCACAGCAACACCTTCGGCGACATCGCCAGCGCCCGGGCAATCGCCACGCGCTGCTGCTGCCCGCCGGACAGCCGATCCGGGAACGCATCAAACTTCTCGCCCAACCCGACCCGTTCCAGCATCTCCCGCGCCAACTCCACCGCTCTGGCCTTGGGCACTTTTTGCACCACTTGTGGCGCGAGCATCACGTTTTCGCCCACCGTCAGGTGCGGGAACAGGTTGAACTGCTGAAACACCATCCCGACTTTCTGCCGCAGGCTGCGTAAATCGGCGCGCGCGGCATCGAGGTATTCGCCGTCGACTTCGATCACGCCGTCGTTGATCGACTCCAGGCCGTTCAGCGTGCGCAACAAGGTCGATTTGCCCGAGCCGCTGCGGCCGATGATCGCCACCACCTGGCCTTCCTCGACGCTGAGGTCGATGCCTTTGAGCACATGGTGATCGCCGTAATATTTATGCAGGGCGGAAATTCTAAGCAGAGGCATGCAGTCTCCTTTCCAGGTAGCGCGCACTGAGGGACAAGGGGTAGCAGAGCAGGAAGTAGCCGAGGGCGACGAGGCCGTAGACCATGAACGGTTCGAAGGTCGCGTTGGCGAGCATCCCGCCGGTCTTGGTCAGTTCGGTGAAGCCGATGATCGAGGTCACGGCGGTGCCTTTGACCACTTGCACCGAGAAACCCACGGTCGGCGCCACGGCGATGCGCAGGGCTTGCGGCAGGATCACGTAGCGCAGTTGCTCCAGCGGGTTGAGCGCCAGGCTCGACGAAGCTTCCCACTGACCGTTGGGGATCGAATCCACGCAACCACGCCAGATCTCCGCCAGGTAAGCGCTGGTAAACAGGGTCAGGGCAATCGCCGCCGCCATCCACGCCGAGATTTCCACCCCGGCCAGCGCCACCCCGAAAAACACCAGGAACAGCTGCATCAACAGCGGCGTGCCCTGGAACAGCTCGATGTAGGTGCGTGCAACGTTGCGCGGCAGGGCATTTTTCGAAATGCGCATGACCATGATCAGCAACCCGATCAACCCGCCGCCGATAAACGCCACCAGCGACAGCGCCAGCGTCCATTGCAGGCCTGTGAGCAAGTTGCGCACGATGTCCCAAAAGGTGAAATCACTCATTGGCTGCTCCTGGCTATGTATCGACGACCGATCCAGTTCAGCAACTGACGGATCAATAAAGCCATGCACAGATAAAGCAGCGTGGTCAGGGCGTAGGTTTCAAAAGCGCGGAAGTTGCGCGACTGAATGAAGTTGGCGGCAAAGCTCAGCTCTTCGGTGGCGATCTGCGAACAGACCGCCGAGCCGAGCATCACGATGATGATCTGGCTGCTCAGCGCCGGCCACACCTTGCCCAGCGCTGGTAGCAGGACCACATGGCGGAAGGCTTCGAACCGGGTCATCGCCAACGCCGCTGCGGCTTCCAGTTGTCCGCGAGGGATCGCTTGAATGCCGGCGCGGATGATCTCGGTCGAATAAGCGCCGAGGTTGATCACCATCGCCAGCACCGCCGCCTGCCATTCGGAAATCTGCACGCCCAGCGATGGCAAACCGAAGAAGATGAAAAACAACTGCACTAGGAACGGCGTGTTGCGGATCAACTCGACGTAAACCCCGAAGATCGCCGAGAACGGGCGGATATTCCACGCCCGCACCAGCGCGCCGACAATGCCCAGACCGACGCCGAGCACCGCACCGATGGCCGTCAGTTCCAGGGTGAACAGCGCACCGCGTACGAGCAGGTCGGTGTTTTGCACCACCGGCAGAAAGTCGAACTGATAGGCCATATCAAATCTCCCGAGGGACGATCAGAGATCGGCCGGCAGCGGCTCTTTCAGCCAGGTCTGTGAGTTTTTTTCCAGCGCGCCGTCAGTCTTGGCGGTGGCGAGGATCTGGTTGACCTTGCCCAGCAACGCCGGCTCGTTTTTGTTTACGCCGACGTAGACCGGCGAATCCTTGAGCTTCACTTTCAGCGCGGGCACGCGTTTCGGGCTTTTCTCGCTGATCGCGACCATCACCACGTTGCCGCTGGCGATCAGGTCAACCTGCCCGGCGAGGTAGGCTGCGATGGTTGAGTTGTTGTCTTCGAAGCGCTTGATGGTGACGCCTTCGGGGGCGACTTTGGTCAGTTCGATGTCTTCGATGGCGCCACGGGTGACGCTGATGGTTTTGCCCTTGAGGTCGTCCAGGCCTTTGATGGCGGCATCCGGCGGGCCGAACACCGCGAGGTAGAACGGCGCGTAGGCGCTGGAGAAGTCGATGACTTTCTCGCGCTCGGGGTTCTTGCCGAGGCTGGAGATCACCAGGTCGACCTTGCCGGTGGTCAGGAACGGGATGCGGTTGGTGCTGTTGACCGGCGTCAGTTCAAGCTTGACCTTGAGTTGGTCGGCCAGCAGTTTGGCGGTGTCGATATCGAGGCCGCGGGGTTTCATGTCCGGGCCGACCGAGCCGAATGGCGGGAAGTCCTGAGGCACGGCAACCTTGAGGACGCCGCGTTTGACCACATCCTCCAGACCGTCGGCGTGGGCGGGCACCTGGCTCAGCAGCAGGCTGGCGAACAGGGAAGCGAGGAGGGCGCTGTAACGCAGGGTCATGGCAAATCTCCGGATCGGCGAGGAATGATTTCTGCGGATCGACAGAGCACGGGCCATGCCAACATTGGGTTTTTGCCGTGCCAAGCCACGGTTTTACTGGTGTTGTTCGGTCTTACTGGTCTGAACAGTCGGTCCGTGTTTCGCACTCTGATAGCGCATCGTCGGCCATTACCGAACCCCGGTGGGGCACGACTTGCCGGGCGCCGCGAATAGCTTTAAAACTAGCCGCTCATTCGCCTGGTTCGTCCGAAAACCATGAATTCGATTTCCCGAGCTGTACCTGAAGTGGCGCTGCAAGCCATCCGCAAACTGATCGCCGAACAAGGTTTCGGGCCGGGGGATGCCTTGCCTTCGCAGCGGGATCTGGCGGTGCAATTGGGGGTCAGTCGGGCGTCGTTGCGCGAAGCGTTGTCGTCGCTGAGTGCCTTGGGCGTGATCAGCATTCAGCCGGGCAAAGGCGTTTTCGTGCAGGCGCCGGTGGACTTGCCTCGCCAGGATGCGGCGCTGAGCTGGCCGTTCGCGGCACAGGCATCACCGCTGGATATCTTCCAGTTGCGCTACGCCCTGGAAGGTTTTGCCGCCGGGCTGGCCGCCGTGACGTTGAGCACCGATGAGCTCGATGCTTTGGAGGACAACGTCGCCGCGATGCGCAATGAACTGAAGGTGGGTGACTTCGAGGCGGCGGCGCGCCTGGACTTCGAGTTTCACCGGCGCATCCTGCTGGCCAGCGGTAATCAGGCGATGCTGAGCATCCTGACGGCCAGCGCCGACATTTTCCTGGAGAGCCAGAAGCTACCGTTCATCCGGGCCGAACGGGCCATGGAAACCTGGCATGAGCACCGCAAAATCCTCCGTGCACTGGCCCGGCGTTCGTCCGGCGCGGCGCAGAAGGCCATGCACGAACATGTGCGCAACGCTGCCCTGCGCACCGGAATTGCCTTCGTCGCTCCCGCCACATCCTGACTTGAGCTATACCCAAACTCATGCACCACCATAGTGAGACTCAATCATCTGCACCTTCCTGAACGAGGGAAGGGCGGCTATGATGGGCCACGTTTTTTTGCTTACAACCTGGAGACTTCCATGAGCAGCGATCTTATCAAACACGTTAGCGACGCTAGCTTCGAGGCCGATGTACTCAAGGCCGAAGGCGCTGTACTGGTCGACTACTGGGCTGAGTGGTGCGGCCCTTGCAAAATGATCGCTCCTGTTCTGGACGAGATTGCTGAAACCTACAAAGGCAAGCTGACCGTTGCCAAACTGAACATCGACGAAAACCAGGAAACCCCGGCCAAGCATGGCGTGCGTGGTATCCCGACCCTGATGCTGTTCAAGAACGGCAACGTTGAAGCGACCAAGGTCGGCGCACTGTCGAAGTCGCAACTGGCTGCTTTCCTCGACGCCAACATCTAAGCGTCGTTTGTAAAGTGTCCGAAAAAAGGCCCCGCATATTGCGGGGCTTTTTCGTTATTGAGGGCTAGACGCTCCGAAACTCAGGTGTTACATTCGGCCCCGCACTGGTTTCTCCACTGCCCCCTGCTAGCCGTCGCCGACGCACTCCTTTTCGAATAAGTACGCGATCCTGTCGCCTTCTCCGCGGCGCGGCCTCATTAAGCCAAAAGCTTAATTTCCCCCCCTCCATAAATGATTACGTCATTCCTATATGAATCTGACTGAACTCAAGCAAAAGCCGATTACCGAACTGCTCGAATTGGCCGAACAGATGGGCATAGAAAATATGGCCCGTTCGCGCAAGCAGGACGTGATTTTCTCCCTGCTCAAGAAGCACGCTAAAAGCGGCGAGGAAATCTCCGGTGATGGCGTGCTGGAGATTCTCCAGGACGGCTTCGGCTTCCTGCGCTCCGCTGACGCTTCCTATCTCGCCGGCCCGGACGATATCTACGTCTCGCCGAGCCAGATCCGCCGTTTCAACTTGCGCACCGGTGACACCATCGTTGGCAAGATCCGCCCTCCAAAGGAAGGCGAGCGTTATTTCGCGCTGCTCAAGGTCGACACGATCAACTACGATCGTCCCGAGAACGCGAAAAACAAGATTCTCTTCGAGAACCTGACCCCGCTGTTCCCGACTGTGCGCATGAAGATGGAAGCCGGCAACGGTTCCACCGAAGACTTGACCGGTCGTGTCATCGACCTGTGCGCCCCGATCGGTAAAGGCCAGCGCGGTCTGATCGTTGCACCGCCGAAAGCCGGTAAAACGATCATGCTGCAGAACATCGCGGCGAACATCGCACGTAACAACCCTGAAGTTCATCTGATCGTATTGCTGATCGACGAACGTCCGGAAGAAGTAACCGAAATGCAGCGCACCGTGCGCGGCGAAGTGGTTGCCTCGACGTTCGACGAGCCGCCAACCCGCCACGTGCAGGTTGCCGAAATGGTGATCGAGAAGGCCAAGCGCCTGGTCGAACACAAGAAAGACGTGGTGATCCTGCTCGACTCCATCACCCGTCTGGCTCGCGCCTACAACACCGTGATCCCGAGCTCCGGCAAAGTGCTCACCGGTGGTGTCGATGCTCACGCCCTGGAGAAACCGAAACGTTTCTTCGGCGCCGCGCGGAACATCGAAGAAGGCGGTTCGCTGACCATCATCGCCACCGCGCTGGTTGAAACCGGCTCGAAGATGGACGAAGTGATCTACGAAGAATTCAAAGGCACGGGCAACATGGAACTGCCGCTGGATCGCCGTATCGCTGAAAAACGCGTCTTCCCGGCCATCAACATCAACCGTTCCGGCACCCGCCGCGAAGAGTTGCTGACAGCCGACGACGAGTTGCAGCGCATGTGGATCCTGCGCAAGTTGCTGCACCCGATGGACGAGATCGCTGCCATTGAGTTCCTGGTCGACAAGCTGAAAACGACCAAGACCAACGATGAGTTCTTCCTGTCGATGAAACGCAAGTAAGTCGATAGACCAGCAAAAGCCGGGGAAACCCGGCTTTTTGCTATCTGATTTTTGATGAACGGCACTTCGTTGTTCTGAACAGAGGGGTTCGGCGCTAAACTGCCAGCCCCCGAACGCCACGGCCAACACGAGGCTCACGCATGCAGTATCGCGACTTGCGCGACTTTATCAGCGGCCTGGAACAGCGCGGCGAACTCAAGCGCATCCAGGTTCCGGTGTCCCCGGTGCTCGAAATGACCGAGGTCTGTGACCGCACCTTGCGTGCCAAAGGTCCGGCCCTGCTTTTCGAGAACCCGACGGGCTATGACATTCCCGTCCTCGGCAATCTGTTCGGCACCCCCGAGCGTGTTGCGCTGGGCATGGGCGCAGAAGCGGTGAGCGAACTGCGCGAGATCGGCAAGCTGCTGGCGTTCCTCAAGGAACCCGAGCCGCCGAAAGGCCTGAAGGACGCTTGGTCGAAGCTGCCGATCTTCCGCAAGATCATCTCCATGGCACCCAAAGTCGTCAAAGACGCGGTGTGCCAGGAAGTGGTCATCGAAGGCGACGACGTCGACCTCGCGATGCTGCCGGTGCAGACCTGCTGGCCGGGCGACGTCGGCCCGCTGATCACCTGGGGCCTGACCGTCACCAAAGGCCCGAACAAGGACCGGCAGAACCTCGGCATCTACCGTCAGCAAGTGATCGGCCGCAACAAGGTCATCATGCGTTGGCTCAGCCACCGTGGCGGTGCGCTGGATTACCGCGAGTGGTGCGAGAAGCATCCGGGCCAGCCGTTCCCGGTGTCCGTGGCGCTCGGCGCTGACCCGGCGACCATCCTCGGCGCTGTGACGCCTGTGCCGGACAGCCTTTCCGAATACGCTTTCGCCGGTTTGCTGCGTGGTAATCGCACCGAACTGGTGAAGTGCCGCGGCAACGATCTGCAAGTGCCGGCCACCGCCGAGATCATCCTTGAAGGCGTGATCCATCCGGGCGAAATGGCCGACGAAGGTCCGTACGGCGACCACACCGGTTACTACAACGAAGTCGACAGCTTCCCGGTGTTCACCGTCGAGCGCATTACCCACCGGATCAAACCGATCTACCACAGCACCTACACCGGTCGTCCGCCGGATGAGCCGGCGATTCTCGGTGTCGCGCTGAACGAAGTGTTCGTGCCGATCCTGCAGAAGCAGTTCCCGGAAATCACCGACTTCTACCTGCCGCCCGAAGGCTGCTCGTACCGCATGGCCATCGTGACCATGAAGAAGTCGTATCCCGGTCATGCCAAGCGGGTAATGCTCGGTGTCTGGTCGTTTTTGCGACAGTTCATGTACACCAAGTTCGTTATCGTCACTGACGACGATATCAACGCACGGGACTGGAACGACGTGATCTGGGCCATCACCACGCGCATGGACCCCAAGCGCGACACAGTGATGATCGACAACACGCCGATCGACTACCTCGATTTCGCCTCGCCGGTGTCCGGCCTGGGTTCGAAAATGGGACTCGATGCCACGCATAAATGGCCCGGTGAAACCACACGCGAGTGGGGCCGGGTAATCGTCAAGGATGAAGCCGTCACCCAACGGATCGATGCCATCTGGAATCAGTTAGGAATAGATTGATGCGTGTAACTTTGCAGCCCTCCGGAGCAGTGCTAGAGATACTGCCCGGCGAGCGGATTCTCGATGGCGCACGCCGCCTGGGCTATGAATGCCCGCAAAGCTGTCGCAACGGCAATTGCCATGTGTGCGCCGCGCTGCTGGTGGAAGGACGAGTCGAGCAGGCCGGTGGTGTGCGCGACCATGGCGAGTTCTACACTTGCATAGCAGAGCCGCTGGAAGACTGCATTGTGCTGTGGGATGGCGTGCTCGCGCTGGGAGAATTGCCGGTGCGCAGCGTCTCGTGTCAGGTCATTGAGTGCAAGGATGTCGGCGGCGATACCTGGCGCGTGAGTTTTCGCGCGCCGGCCGGCAAGCCACCGCGTTATCACGCCGGTCAGTATTTGATGATCGAGCGTGAGAACGGCGAAAAATCCGCATTTTCCCTGGCCTCGGCACCGCATGCGGGGCGTGATCTGCAAATTCACGTACTGGCGCGCGAAAGCAGTGCGCTGAGCCTGATCGAGCAACTGCAACGCAATCCGATGGTGCGGATCGAAATGCCCTTCGGTGATACCCATCTGGCAGAGTTGCCGGACGGCCCGCTGGTGCTGATCGCTGCGGGCACCGGTATGGGCCAGATCCATAGCCTGATCGAACATTGCCGGGCGTCGGGTTTCAAGTATCCAGTGCATCTGTACTGGGGCGTGCGCCGCCCTGAAGACTTTTATGAGATCGAGCATTGGGACGAATGGCAGAAACTGCCGAATCTGTTCCTGCATAAAGTCGTCAGCGATCAATGTGGCTGGAAGGGGCGCTGCGGGATGTTGCATGAGGCCGTGTGCGAGGATTTTCCGGATCTGAAAGCGCTGCATGTATACGCCAGCGGCTCACCGGCGATGGTCTACGGGACACTGGACGCGTTGGTCAACGCCGGGATGGATGCTCATCAGATGCGCGCCGATGTGTTTGCGTACGCACCCAGGGGATGACGCTTCCCCTGTAGGAGCGAGCCTGCTCGCGATGGCGGTCAACGATAACGCGCTGCAGCAGCATGAACGCGTTGTCCCCGCCTCCATCGCGAGCAGGCTCGCTCCTACATATAACTTCATATATAGCCGATCGGTATTTATAAAATTAATTAAATGCCGGTAGGTTATAACTCAATCAGGCAATTAATTAAGAACTGTGCCGTGGCACTTAAATTGCCTTAAAACATATGTGCCTTATTGTTACAGCGGTGCGTTCTATTAAGTAATTCATCACCCGCGGGGAGCTGAACGCTATTCGCCATGAGCGCCATTGAATCTGCTTTTATGAATCTGGCTTACCCTCCGCGGCTCGATCTGGGGCCGCAGCTGACGCACGAACAATTGCTCAGCTCGATGCAGTCGACCATGGCGCGCCACAAGGGTGGGCCGGTCTGGCTGTTCGCTTACGGCTCGCTGATCTGGCGCCCTGAGTGCGCGGCGGTTGAACGGGTTCGCGGCCGGGTGCATGGCTACCATCGCGGTTTGTACCTGTGGTCCCACGAACATCGCGGCACGCCGGAAGTACCGGGGCTGGTATTTGGCCTGGATCGCGGCGGCTCTTGCAGCGGCTTCGCTTATCGCTTGCCCGAAGAACAACTCGAAGCGTCGCTGTATGCCTTGTGGCAGCGCGAAATGCCATTCCCTTCTTATCGCCCACACTGGTTGAACTGCCGTCTCGAAGATGGCAATCAGGTTCAGGCATTGGGATTCGTGTTGGAGCGACACCTGCCCAGCTATGCCGGCAACCTGCCGGATCACGTGCTGAGCCACGTGTTCGAAAACGCTTGCGGGCGTTACGGCACCACTCGCGATTATGTCGAGCAGACCGCCAACGCCCTGCGTAGCCACGCCATGCCAGACCGGAATCTGGAGGCGCGGCTCAAACGCTGCAAATCAAAGGTCGATCAGGCGATCGCTTCGCGGGTCTGACTGGCGACCTGCTTGTGCCACAAGGTTGGCGCAAGAAAAGCCATTGCCAGCAGGCACGCGCCGATCAGCAAGACGAAACCGCCGTCCCAGCCGAAATGGTCCACGGTGTAGCCCATGGCTGCACTGGCCGCGACTGAACCACCCAGGTAACCGAACAGACCCGTGAAGCCCGCTGCCGTACCGGCGGCTTTCTTCGGCGCCAGTTCCAGCGCTTGCAAACCGATCAGCATCACCGGACCGTAGATCAGGAAACCAATCGAGATCAGGGCGATCATGTCGACCGTCGGGTTGCCGGCCGGGTTGAGCCAGTAAACCAGCGTCGCCACGGTCACCAACGCCATGAACACCATGCCGGTCAGGCCACGGTTGCCACGGAAGATCTTGTCCGACATCCAGCCGCACAGAAGCGTCCCGGGAATACCTGCCCACTCGTAAAGGAAATAGGCCCACGAGGTTTTATCCACGCTGAAACCTTTGGCTTCCTTGAGGTAGGTCGGTGCCCAGTCCAGCACGCCGTAACGCAGCAGGTATACAAAGACGTTAGCCATGGCGATGTACCAGAGCATTTTGTTGCGCAGCACGTATTTGACGAAGATTTCCTTGGCGCTGAATTCTTCTTCGTGACTGGCGTCGTAGCCTTCCGGGTAGTCGTTCTTGTACTTCTCGATCGGCGGCAGGCCAACCGATTGCGGCGTGTCGCGCATGGTGGCGAAGGCAAACACCGCCACGGCCATGGCCACTGCCGCCGGCACGTAAAACGCCGCGTGCCAGTCATTGAACAGGCCCATGCCGAGCAGGAACAGCGGGCCGATCAAACCACCACCGACGTTGTGCGCCACGTTCCACAGGGACACCACGCCCCCGCGTTCCTTCTGCGACCACCAGTGGACCATGGTCCGCCCACTCGGCGGCCACCCCATGCCCTGCGCCCATCCATTGATAAACAGCAGGATGAACATGATGGTCACGCTGGACGTGGCCCAGGGCGCAAAACCGAAAATGAACATTACGCCAGCCGAAACCAGCAAGCCGAACGGCAGGAAGAAGCGTGGGTTGGAACGGTCGGAAACAATGCCCATCAGGAACTTGGACAAGCCGTAGGCGATAGCAATCGCCGACAACGCCAGGCCCAGCTCACCGCGGGTATAGCCCTCTTCGATCAGATAGGGCATGGCCAGGGAGAAGTTTTTGCGCAGCAGGTAGTAACCCGCGTAGCCGATGAATATGCCGGCGAAGATCTGCCAGCGATGCCGTCGGTAGGCGCTGTCTATTTTTTCTTCAGGCAATGGAGCCTGATGTGCGGCAGGACGAAAGAAAGCAAACATTCAAGAGCTCCAGATTTCTTGTTTTGACTGCGGATGCGAATGTTACAGTTTCGTTACCGAAAATAGCACTGGTTCACATCGACCAAACAGCGGAAATGTTGGAGATTGCATGTTCTTTTACGAACATGTCGCTCAGGTATAAGTGAAGGGCGCTGTGGGAATTGTTACCTCGCAACCTTTTATGACGCAGCGATGCCCGGCGTAGGGCAGGGCTTTGGGAAATGTCCTGCGCTTGAACAGGAAGTCATGGCGTTATGTGAACAATCACCGAGCCTTAACCTTTGTGCTGTTGCCAGGTCTGGCTTTTCAGTGGTGAAGGGGTGGGGTTTATGCGGTGTTTTGTGTGTGTGCTTTTGCTGGTTTTGTCTATCGATGTTAGGGCTGGAGAAGTGTTCCTGATTCCGGAGAACAATCCAAAGCCGGTTTACCCTGTGGCACTGTACCGAGCTGGAATAACCGGCATGGTCCGTGTCAGCTTTAACGCCCACGCCGATGGCTCGGTCAGCAAGGTAGAGGTTTCGAAAGACGCTCATTCCGAACTTGTCGAAGCTTCCCGAGCAGCAGTCAGCCAATGGCGATACAAACCCTGGGAGATTTCCATTGAGCGCCCTGCGCAAATCCAGGTGGTCGCGCCAATGGTTTTCAGGTTGGACGACAAACTGCCGATTCACGCCAACGAGGAGTTGAAAAAGTTGAGTTGTGGAGACGTCGCCCGGACAGCACTGCAACTGGCAGATTTCTCGTGGGTGGACATGCCGGTGTTCAACTGGACCCGCAGCTATCTGACTCACTCCCTTTCGCCGACGCAGTTGCCAGAGGAGAAGCGTCTGGCGCTCATCGCCAAGCTCAACAAGAGCGTGCCTTCTATTGTGAGGCGTTGTAATACGCATCAAGCGACCCGGTACGTGCATTTTCTTCCGAAGGAAATTCGTGAGTTGCTTTGACGAAAAGTATGGGGCGCTGTCTTTCTGCTGGTCATGTAATCGAAAAGGCCAGAACAACCTCATCAGTTGTTCTGGCCTTTTTGTATCCTGCTGCGATTCAGCGAACCTGCACCACCACTTTCCCGACCGCCTTGCGCTGGCCAAGATCATTGATCGCCTGCGCCGCGTTGCTCAGCGGGTACACCTGCGACACCAGCGGCTTCAACTTGCCCTCGGCGAACCAGCCAAACAATTGCTGGAAGTTCGCCGCGTTGTCCTGCGGTTGGCGCTGGGCGAAGGAGCCCCAGAACACGCCGACCACCGCTGCGCCCTTGAGCAGTGCGAGGTTCACCGGCAATTCCGGAATGCGGCCGCTGGCAAAACCGACCACCAGCAACCGGCCGTTCCAGGCGATGGCGCGGATGGCCTGGTCGAACAGGTCGCCGCCGACCGGGTCGTAGATCACGTCCGCACCCTGGCCATCGGTCAGGCGTTTGATTTCGTCCTTGAGGCTGGTTTCGGTGTAGTTGATCAGTTCATCGGCACCGGCAGCCTTGGCCACGGCCAGTTTTTCGGCGCTGCTGGCGGCAGCAATCACGCGGGCGCCCATGGCTTTGCCGATTTCCACGGCGGCCAGGCCGACACCGCCGGAAGCACCGAGCACCAGCAAGGTTTCACCCGGTTGCAGGTTGCCGCGTTGCTTGAGCGCGTGCATCGAGGTGCCGTAAGTCATGCTGAACGCGGCAGCGGTGTTGAAGTCCATGGAGGTCGGGATCGGCAGCACGTTGTAGCCTGGCACCGCGACCTGTTCGGCGAAACTGCCCCAGCCGGTGAGGGCCATGACCCGATCGCCGACTTTCAGGTGGCTGACTTTTTCGCCCACTGCGCTGACCACGCCAGCCGCTTCGCCGCCCGGCGAAAACGGGAAGGGCGGCTTGAACTGGTATTTGCCCTCGATGATCAGCGTGTCCGGGAAATTCACCCCGGCGGCGTGCACGTCCAGCAGGATTTCATTCTTCTTCGCGACAGGACTGGCGACGTCTTCCAGCACCAGCGATTCGGCAGGGCCGAAGGCTTTGCACAGCACGGCTTTCATCAGGGCTATTCCTTTGGGAGTGATGGCCGATAAGTGTAGGTGTGTGAGTCGACGGGTCAACGAGCATGCCCCGCCCTGATAGTCAGCCATAAGCTTGTGCTTGCGCGGCGGGTCGTTATGCTAGGCCGCAAACCGGATAAGGAGCGAATTGTGAAAGCGTGGATCATGTTGTTGCTGGCCCTGTCTCTGCCTGTGGCAGCAGTGGCTGAAGAAGCCGCCAAAGAAGGTGAAGCCCCGAAAGTCAGCTACCTCACCCTGAGCCCGCCATTCGTGGGCAACTATGGGTTGGATGGCACGGCGAAGTTGAAGGTCTTCAAGGCTGATGTGGCGTTGCGGGTCACCGGTGATGAGGCGGCCAAACAGGTGAAGGCCAATGAACCGTTGATTCGCAATCAACTGGTGGCGTTGTTCACCCAGCAAACCACCGAGGCGATGAACAGCATCGAGGGAAAGGAAAAACTGCGTCAGGAAGCGTTGAAGCAGACCCAGCAAATCATGAACGATGAAACCGGCAAGCCGGTGGTTGAGGATTTGTTGTTCAACAACCTGATTATCCAGTAATGCTGGATTTGTAGGAGCCGGCTTGCTGGCGATAGCGGTTTAACATTCAACATCCATATTGATTGTTACATCGCTATCGCCAGCAAGCCGGCTCCTACAAAAAGCGTGTCAGCGCAGTGCAATCACCGCCGCCCATTGTTCAGCGGTAACAGGCATCACCGACAACCGCGAACCCTTCTGCACCAGCGGCATCTCCGCCAGCGCCGTCTGCTGCTTCAAATAATCCAGCTTCAGCACCCTGGAAAACGTCTCCACATGCGCGACATCAATCGCGCTCCAGGCGTTTTTCTCGGCGCTGGCCTTCGGGTCGTAATAATGACTCTCCGGCTCCAGCGCCGTCGGGTCCGGATACGCCGCTTCGACAATCTTCCCGATCCCGGCAATCCCGGGCTCCGGGCAGCTGGAGTGATAGAAGAAGAACTCGTCGCCGACCGCCATCGCACGCAAAAAGTTACGCGCCTGATAGTTGCGAACCCCATCCCAGCGCGCTTTGCCGAGCTTCTCCAGACCTTTGATCGAGAGCTCGTCGGGCTCGGATTTCATCAGCCAATAGGCCATGGTTTTTGCTCCTTGCGAGTCAGGTGGACAAGTTGTCGGGCGATTTTATGACAAACCGACGGTCGGTTGACGCCAGCGTTTGCGTGTCGGTTCACGTTGTCGCAAAATGCCGGCCTTCTAAGCTTGACGCTGCTGCACGGCCTACACCTACAACGGAAACCGCTGCTGTCATCGTATTGATGTGCCTTTGGGGGGCAATCGATGAAACGCAAACCGGATTTACTATGGATTTTGGTTATTTTGTTCGGCCTTGGCGTCGTGACCACTGGCTATGCCCAAAGCTTGTGGAGCAACAAGACCGATGCGCCGATTGAAATCGCGCAGCAACAACAGCCGTCAGCCTTCAAGCGCTGAACCTGTCTTTTCGACGCCGCTGATTCGAGTGGCGTCTAGTCTGCGAAATACCACGCCTTGTCTGTAACCGTTCCTTGCAACGGCACATCCCAGCTCGCCTGAGCCAGTCTTCCGACCTTCTGACATTCATGGGCCAGCCCCAATAGCGTCGGCTTGCGCCAGTTTTTCCGCCGCGCCAGATACGCCAGGCTCCGGTCGTAGAAACCACCGCCCATGCCGAGTCGGCCACCGACATCGTCGAACCCCACGAGCGGCAACAGCACCAGATCGAGCGCCCAGACTTTGCGTTGTCGGGCGAGGTTGTGCCTGGGTTCGAGAATACGGAAGCGATTGGGTTGGAGCTTTTCGCCGGGGCGAATCCGCTGGAACACCATTTTGGTTCGCGGCCAGGCGCTGAGCACCGGCAGGTAAGTCGCCTTGCCCCGACGTTGTGCGGCGCGCAGCAACAGGCGCGGATCGATTTCACCGTCGGTGGGTAGATAGAGCGAGATGTGTTTGGCGCGGCGAAACAACGGCTGCTGGGCCAATTGCTTGTACAGCCCGCGAGCGGCCTGGCGCTGCTGACTGGCTGTCAGTGCGCGGCGGGCCTTGCGCAGCATGCGTCGAAGTTGCGGGCGGGGCAGCAGCGCAGGTTCGGTCATGGATTCGGGCTTCGGCAGTGCGGGTACACAAAGCGTACCCGTAAAAAAGCCGATGCCGGTATTTAAACCGGCATCGGACTGGAATCAGGCTCCCCGGATGAACCGCTGCTGACTTAGCCCTTGAACCCGAAAGTTCAAGGTGGAAGATGCAGTAGGCTTTAAGGCTTTCCGTCTAGCGGACATGCACACCAGCCCAACGTGCAGCCTCCAGGGTAGTGCGAATCGGCTCAGGGACGTGGTCAACTGGCAAGCACCCCAGGGAGTGTTGCGAGTATAACCCAAGCGGTCGGACGAATCAGCCCTTGGTGACGTCTGGATCGGTGGCGAGCACCAGATCGACGCGATCCAGCAGGTCGCGCACCTGCTCGCGGGTCGAACCGCTGACCTGTACATCCGGCCGTTCTTCCTTGTGCAGAAGGTCGTGCGTGATGTTCAGCGCGGCCATCACGGCGATGCGATCGGCGCCGATGACTTTGCCGCTGCTGCGGATCTCGCGCATCTTGCCGTCCAGGTAACGGGCGGCGCTCACCAGGTTGCTGCGCTCTTCCTGGGGGCAAATGATCGAATATTCTTTGTCGAGGATCTGCACGGTGACGCTATTGCTTGAACTCATGAGTCTTGCTCCAGGGCCTTGAGGCGCGAAATCATCGATTCGACCTTACGCCGGGCGATTTCGTTCTTTTCAATGAGGTGAGCGCGTTCCTCGCGCCAGGTTTTTTCCTGAGCTAGTAGGAGTCCATTTTGACTCTTAAGTTGCTCGACTCGATCAATTAGCAGTTCGAGTCTGGCCATCAGCGCTTGCAGGTCGGTGTCTTCCATTGTGTCCACTGAAATGTCTGATGGGTGTTGAACCGTAGGAGCGAGCTTGCTCGCGATGGTCGCCAACGATAACGCTGGGTCCCTGACACCCAGCGGCGTTCTCGGGTTCATCGCGAGCAAGCTCGCTCCTACAGGGGTAGTCGATGTAGGATACAAGGCCTTCATTCTAGACATAGCGCCGTCTGGCGCCTAGCTGCCCATGCCCATTCAGAATTCTCCGTACCAAGCCTTCGCCACCCTGCTGACTTCCAGCGGTCACAACGTCTCGCCTGCCGAACTGCATGGCCTGCTGCTCGGTCGCAGTTGCGCCGGTGCCGGTTTCAATGCAGAAGAGTGGCTGATCGATGCCGCCGAGCTGCTCGAAGGCGAGCCGCAAGACAACGTTCGCAATGCCTTGATCGGCTTGCAAGAGATGGTCAAGGGCGAACTCACCGGCGACGACGTGACCGTCGTTCTGCTGCTGCCGACCGATGACGCGCCGCTGGCTGACCGTGCCGCTGCACTGGGCCAATGGTGCCAGGGCTTCCTCAGCGGTTTCGGCCTGAACTGCCGCGACAGCAGCATGCTCAGCACCGAGGCCACCGAAGTGTTGCAGGATCTGGCGGCGATTTCCCAGGTGCAAGACGCGCTGGAAGAGTCCGACGACGGCGAAAGCGACTACATGGAAGTCATGGAGTACCTGCGTGTCGCGCCGCTGCTGCTGTTCTCCGAAACCCGTAAGCCAGACGCGCCGGCTGCCGCCAAACCGTCGTTGCATTAATCGCGAGCCAGGAAAAGCCATCTGCCCATGATTCATATCCCGAAATCGGAATACAGCCGTCGCCGCAAGGCCTTGATGGCGCAGATGGAACCCAACAGCATCGCGATTCTGCCCGCCGCCGCGGTCGCCATCCGCAACCGCGACGTCGAGCATGTTTACCGCCAGGACAGCGACTTCCAGTACCTCAGCGGTTTCCCCGAGCCTCAAGCCGTTATCGTGCTGATGCCGGGTCGTGAGCATGGCGAATACCTGCTGTTTTGCCGTGAGCGCAACGCCGAGCGAGAACTCTGGGACGGCCTGCGCGCCGGTCAGGAAGGCGCGATCCGCGACTTCGGTGCCGACGACGCTTTCCCCATCACTGACATCGACGACATCCTGCCGGGCCTGATCGAAGGACGCGACCGGGTGTATTCGGCCATGGGCAGTAACCCGGAATTCGACCGCCACCTGATGGAATGGATCAACGTGATCCGCTCCAAGGCGCACCTCGGCGCGCAGCCGCCGAACGAATACGTTGCGCTGGATCATCTGCTGCACGACATGCGCCTGTATAAATCGGCGGCAGAAGTGAAGGTGATGCGCGAAGCCGCGCGGATTTCCGCCCAGGCGCATATTCGTGCGATGCAGGCCAGCCGGGCCGGGTTGCATGAGTACAGCCTTGAAGCCGAGCTTGATTACGAGTTCCGCAAGGGCGGGGCGAAGATGCCGGCGTATGGTTCGATCGTCGCGGCGGGGCGCAACAGCTGCATCCTGCATTACCAGCAGAATGACGCGGTGCTCAAGGACGGTGATCTGGTGCTGATCGACGCCGGTTGCGAGATCGACTGCTACGCCAGCGACATCACGCGCACCTGGCCGGTCAACGGCAAGTATTCAGCGGAACAGAAGGCGATCTATGAGTTGGTGCTGGCTTCACAAGAAGCAGCCTTTGCCGAAATCGCCCCGAACAAACACTGGAATCAGGCGCACGAAGCCACGGTCCGGGTGATTACCACCGGTCTTGTGAAGTTGGGCCTGTTGCAGGGCAACGTCGACGAACTGATCGCCAGCGAAGCCTATAAAGCGTTTTACATGCACCGCGCCGGCCACTGGCTGGGCATGGATGTGCATGACGTCGGCGAGTACAAGGTCGGCGGCGAATGGCGCGTGCTGGAAGTCGGCATGGCGCTGACCGTGGAACCGGGGATCTACATCGCCCCGGACAACCAGAACGTAGCGAAGAAATGGCGCGGCATTGGCGTGCGCATCGAGGATGACGTCGTGGTCACCAAAACCGGCTGTGAAATCCTGACCAATGGCGTACCGAAAACGGTCGCCGAGATTGAAGCCTTGATGGCGCAAGCGCGGACAAAAGCAGCATGAGTCGAGTCAATCTGGCAATTATCGGTGGCGGCCTGGTCGGTGCCAGCCTGGCGTTGGCCTTGCAGGCCGGAGCCAAGGCGCGCGGCTGGAAGATCGTGCTGATCGAACCGTTTGCCCCCGGCCACACCTATCAACCGAGCTACGACGCCCGTTCTTCGGCGTTGTCCTACGGTGCCAAACAGATTTATCAACGGTTGGGCGTGTGGCAGGAAATCTCCCGCCGTGCCGAGCCGATCAAGCAGATTCACGTTTCCGACCGTGGCCGTTTCTCCACCGCGCGCTTGTCGGCGATGGAAGAGGGTGTGCCGGCGCTGGGGTATGTGGTGGAAAACGCCTGGCTTGGCCAATGCCTCTGGCAAGGTCTGGACAAGGACGTGGTCACTTGGCGCTGCCCGGCGGAAGTCACGCGCATGGAACCGCTGACCGACGGCTATCGCCTGACCCTCAGCGACGAAACAATGCTGGAGTGCGACCTCGCAGTGCTCGCTGATGGCGGCCGTTCCGGTCTGCGCGAGCAATTGGGGATCGGCATCAAAAAGCGCCCGTACAACCAGAGCGCGCTGATCGCCAACATCACCCCGAGCGAAGCGCACAACGGCATGGCGTTCGAGCGTTTCACCGACGACGGTCCGATGGCGTTGTTGCCGTTGCCGGAAAATCGTTGCGCATTGGTCTGGACCCGCCTGGGCATGGACGCGCAACGGCTTGCGGCCCTGGATGAACGCAGTTTCCTCAGCGAATTGCAGGGCGTGTTCGGTTACCGCCTCGGCACGTTGAAACAGGTCGGCGCACGGCATCTTTATCCGTTGACGCTGATCGAAGCCGAAGAGCAGGTGCGTCCGCATCTGGCGATCCTCGGCAACGCCGCCCACAGCCTGCACCCCATTGCCGGCCAGGGTTTCAACCTGTCGCTGCGTGATGCGCAAGCGTTGGCGGACGCGCTGCTGGCGAGCGAGACCTCGCTCGGCGATTTCGCGACCTTGCAGGCTTACCGCGAACGCCAGCGGATGGATCAGAATCTGACCGTGGGCTTCTCCGATCAGGTCACGCGGTTGTTCGGCAGCACTCAACCACTGGTTTCGCTGGGCCGTAACATCGGCCTGCTCGGCCTCGATCTGCTGCCGCCGGCCAAGCGCTGGTTCGCCCGACAGGCCATGGGCCTGGGTACGCGTCCCGATGCGTAAGTGGCTGACGAGCAGGTTCGGCAAAGCGCGGTTGATGCGTTGGATCATGACCTTCTACCCGCCGTACCTGGGCGCCGGGGTTCGCGTGCGGCACATCAGCGATGATTTTCGGGACATCACGGTGTCCATGGGCCTGGGCAGGTACAACCGCAATTACGTCGGCACGCAGTTCGGTGGCAGCCTGTATTCGATGGTCGATCCGTTCTACATGCTGATGCTGATGGAAAACCTCGGGCGCAATTACATCGTCTGGGACAAAACGGCAGACATCGATTTCATCTCGCCGGGCAAAGGCCCGGTGTTCGCCAACTTCAGGGTCGACGAGACCTTGCTCGACGAGGTCCGCCGGCAAACGGCGAACGGCGAAAAATACCTGCCGCAATTGCAGGTCGATATCCACGACGGCGCCGGCACCTTGGTGGCGCGGGTCCAGAAAACCCTTTACGTGCGGCTCAAGCCGCAAGCGAGACAGGCTTAAAGCATGGACATGCGCGCAGATCTGCTGATTGTCGGGGCCGGAATGGTCGGCAGCGCCCTGGCGCTGGCGTTACAGGACAGCGGGCTGGAAGTCCTGCTGCTGGACGGCAGCCCGATGAGCGTCAAACCCTTCGACGGGCAAGCGCCGTTCGAACCGCGCGTGAGCGCGTTGTCGGCGGCCAGCCAGCGGATTCTTGAACGCCTCGGCGTGTGGGATGGCATTGCCAGCCGGCACAGCAGCCCGTACACCGACATGCACGTCTGGGACGGCAGCGGCACCGGTCAGATCCACTTTTCCGCCGCCAGCGTGCATGCCGAGGTACTTGGGCATATCGTCGAGAACCGCGTGGTTCAGGACGCCTTGCTCGACCGTTTGCACGACTGCGACCTCGGGATGCTGGCGAATGCGCGCCTGGAGCAGATGCGCCGCTCCGGCGATGACTGGCTGCTGACGCTCGCCGATGGCCGCACCTTGCGTGCGCCGCTGGTGATTGCGGCGGATGGTGCCAACTCGGCGGTTCGGCGCCTGGCCGGGGTGGCCACGCGCGAGTGGGATTATCTGCACCACGCGATCGTCACCAGTGTGCGCAGCACCAGGCCTCATCAAATGACGGCCTGGCAGCGCTTCACCGACAACGGTCCCTTGGCGTTTCTGCCACTGGAACGCGACGGTCAGCAGGATTGGTGTTCGATCGTCTGGTCGACCACGCCGAGCGAAGCCGAACGGCTGATGGCGCTGGACGACACAGCGTTTTGCCTCGAACTGGAACGCGCCTTTGAAGGCCGGCTCGGCACGGTGCTGAGCGCCGACCCGCGTCTGTGCGTGCCGCTGCGTCAGCGTCACGCCAAGCGGTATGTGGCCGAAGGTCTGGCGCTGATCGGCGACGCGGCGCACACCATTCACCCGTTGGCCGGGCAGGGGGTGAACCTCGGTTTCCTGGATGCCGCGGTCCTGGCTGAAGTGCTGCTGCAAGCGGCCGAACGGGGCGAGCGGTTGGCGGATGCGAAAGTGCTGAGCCGTTACGAGCGTCGGCGCATGCCGCATAACCTGGCGTTGATGGCAGCGATGGAAGGCTTCGAGCGCTTGTTCCAGGCGGATCCGCTGCCGGTGCGCTGGTTGCGTAATACCGGTTTGAAGATCGTCGAGCAGATGCCGGAGGCCAAGGCGTTGTTTGTGCGTGAGGCGTTGGGGTTGACCGGGGATTTGCCGGCTCTGGCCAAGGCCTGACTTTCGCTGGAGCTGATGGCCCCTTCGCGGGCAAGCCTCGCTCCTACAGGTTTCGAGTTGATCGCGACATTGGCGTACAACACAAAACCTGTAGGAGCGAGCGGGCGGCGTTCCGACTTGCCCGCGAAGGCGTCGACACATCCGCTACACATCCCTAGCCATGCAACATCTGGTAACTCCTCCGCAAACTGATCGATTGAGAAGGTAAATGTGAGTCCTTATCATTTGCCCTCACTTTTCGAATCGAGAGATCGCTCCCATGTTGGCACCGAAGCGTCTACTGACAGCACTCGCCCTGACCCTGATCGGCAGCACCGTCGCCCAGGCCGCTGACGAGGTAGTGGTTTACTCCTCGCGTATCGACGAGCTGATCAAACCGGTGTTCGACGCCTACACCGCGAAAACCGGCGTACAGGTGAAGTTCATCACCGACAAGGAAGCGCCGCTGATGCAGCGCATCAAGGCCGAGGGCGAGAACGCCACCGCCGACCTGCTGCTGACCGTCGATGCCGGCAACCTGTGGCAAGCCGAGCAGATGGGCATCCTGCAACCTTTCACTTCGAAAACCATCGACGCCAACATCCCGCCGCAATACCGTGCGGCTTCTCATGCCTGGACCGGCCTGAGCCTGCGGGCGCGGACCATCGCGTACTCCACCGACCGGGTGAAACCGGGCGAGTTGACCACTTACGAAGGTCTGGCCGACAAGAACTGGGAAGGCCGCCTGTGCCTGCGTACGGCGAAGAAGGTCTACAACCAGTCACTGACCGCCACCATGATCGAAGTGAATGGCGCCGAGAAAACCGAGAAGATCCTCAAAGGCTGGGTCAACAACCTGTCCACCGACGTGTTCTCCGATGATGTCGCGGTATTGGAAGCAATCAACGCCGGCCAGTGCGACGTCGGCATCGTCAACACTTACTACTACGGCCGTCTGCACAAGCAGAAGCCTGATCTGGCGGTGAAGCTGTTCTGGCCGAATCAGGCTGATCGAGGCGTACACGTCAATCTTTCCGGCATTGGCCTGACCAAGCACGCGCCGCACCCGGAAGCGGCCAAGGCGCTGGTGGAGTGGATGACCACGCCTGAGGCGCAGAAGATCTTCGCTGATGTGAACCAGGAATTCCCGGCCAACCCTACGGTGGCGCCGTCCGCGGAAGTCGCCGCCTGGGGCAAGTTCGTCGCCGATACCTTGCCGGTGGAAGTCGCTGGCAAACGTCAGGCTGAAGCGATTCGCATGATGGATCGGGCTGGCTGGAACTGAGTCTGTCGATATACTGCGCCCCGCCTGTGTGCAGACACCGCTGACCCTGTAGGAGCGAGCCTGCTCGCGATGAATGTTAACGATAACGCGGGGTGCCTGACGGTCCGCGGTGTCGTGACGTTCATCGCGAGCAAGCTCGCTCCTACAATGGCCTCTGTGTATCGTCCATCCGCTCGAGAGTTTGTCCTTGGCCCACCCCGCCCAACGCCGCTGGTATCCCCTGGTCTTCGCCATCGCTGCGCTGGTCTTGCTGCCCCTCAGCGTTCTGTTGCTCTCCTGGCAAACCATCGATCATCAAATCTGGTCCCACCTCTGGGACACGCAGATGCCGCGGCTGCTGGGCAACACGCTGACCCTGGTGCTTGGCGTCGGTGCCGGCGTAACGCTGCTGGGTGTCAGCCTCGCCTGGCTCACCAGCCTCTGCGAATTCCCCGGTCGGCGCTGGCTGGATTGGGCGTTGATGCTGCCGTTCGCGATTCCGGCCTACGTGCTGGCGTTCGTCTTCGTTGGATTGCTGGATTTTGCCGGTCCCGTTCAAACGTTGATGCGCGAATGGTTCGGCACGGGCCTGCGACTGCCGCGAGTCCGCTCGACCGGCGGCGTCATCCTTGTTCTGGTATTGGTCTTCTATCCCTACGTTTACCTGCTGGCGCGCACGGCGTTTCTCGCTCAAGGCAAAGGCCTGATGGAAGCGGCGCGAGTCCTGGGGCAATCGCCGTGGCAGGCGTTCTGGCGCGTCGCGTTGCCGATGGCACGCCCGGCCATCGGTGCGGGTGTGGCGTTGGCGCTGATGGAAACCCTGGCGGATTTCGGTGCGGTGTCGGTGTTCAACTTCGACACGTTCACGACGGCGATCTACAAAACCTGGTACGGCTTCTTCAGCCTTTCGACTGCCGCACAACTGGCCAGCCTGTTGCTGTTGGTGGTAATGGTCGTGCTGTACGGCGAGCGCCGCGCGCGCGGGGCCAACCGCGCAAGCAATGAACGACCGCGGGTCAAAGCGCTGTATCACCTGCGCGGCTTCAAAGCGCTGGCAGCGATGAGCTGGTGCGGTCTGGTGTTTGCCTGCGCCTTCGTGATCCCGGTGCTGCAATTGGTGGTGTGGTTCTGGCAGCGCGGGCGTTTCGACCTGGATGAGCGTTACACCGGCCTGATCGTCCACACCTTGTATCTGGGCGGCATGGCGGCGCTGATTACTGTCAGCGTTGCGCTGGTGCTGGCATTTGCCCGGCGCCTGGCGCCGACCCGGGCGATCCGCTCCGGTGTCAGCCTGGCCAATCTCGGCTATGCGCTGCCGGGTTCGGTGTTGGCGGTGTCGATCATGTTGGCGTTCAGTTATCTGGATCGCGAGCTGGTGATTCCGCTGTCGGGATGGTTGGGTGGTGCCGGCAAGCCGTTGCTGTTGGGCAGCCTGTCGGCCTTGCTGCTGGCCTATCTGGTGCGATTCATCGCGGTGGCTTACGGGCCACTGGAAAACAGCCTGGCGCGTATACGGCCATCTTTGCCCGAAGCGGCACGTAGCCTTGGGGTCGGTGGTCCGCGACTGTTTTTCAAAGTGTATCTGCCGTTATTGCTGCCCGGCACATTGAGCGCTGCGTTGCTGGTGTTCGTCGACGTACTCAAGGAAATGCCCGCGACCCTGCTGATGCGCCCGTTTGGCTGGGATACGCTGGCCGTGCGCATCTTCGAAATGACCAGCGAGGGCGAGTGGGCGAGGGCGTCATTGCCGGCGCTGACCCTGGTTTTGGTCGGGCTGTTACCGGTCATCGGATTGATTCGACGTTCAGCGCATCGAAACACCTAGGTGTCAGTCCTACACCTTGAGGCTACAATGCGCGGCATTCGGTGCGGTCCGTCCTACAGACCCGGTTGCTGAAATCGGCTGAAAGCCTTCTATTTCAAGGCGTTCACTCCGTGCAGCACCGGCCCGCACCTTCGCCACGCCCGGAAGGAGAAACCCATGGGACAGCGTACGCCTCTGTATGACCTTCATCTCGCCCTCGGCGCGAAGATGGTCGATTTTGGCGGTTGGGATATGCCTCTGCATTACGGCTCGCAGGTCGAGGAACACCATCAGGTGCGCCGCGATTGCGGGGTTTTCGATGTATCCCACATGACCGTGATCGATGTCAGCGGCGGGCAGGCCAAGGCCTGGCTCCAGCATTTGCTGGCCAACGACGTCGAACGCCTGCACAGCCCCGGCCGTGCCTTGTACAGCACCATGCTCAATGAACGTGGCGGCATCGTCGACGACATGATCGTCTATCGCCTCGAGGACGGTTATCGCCTGGTGGTCAACGCCTCCACCCGCGATCAGGACCTGGCGTGGATGCAGGCGCACCTCGACGGCTTCGATGTGCAGCTCAACGAGCGCTCCGAGCTGGCGATGCTGGCCATTCAAGGCCCGCATGCCCGACACAAAATCTCCGAACTGGTCACCCAGTCTCGCGGCAACCTGATCCAGTTGCTCAAGCCGTTCGAAGGCCAGCCTGACGGTGACTGGTTCATCGCACGCACCGGCTACACCGGCGAAGACGGTCTGGAAATCATTTTGCCGGCCAGTCAGGCGCCAGGTTTCTTCAACGATCTGGTGGGTGCAGGCATCTCGCCGATTGGCCTTGGCGCACGGGATACGCTGCGTGTCGAAGCCGGCATGAACCTGTACGGTCAGGACATTCATCAAGATGTTTCGCCGCTGGCCTCGAACATGGCTTGGAGCATTGCCTGGGAGCCGGCCTCTCGCCAGTTCATCGGCCGGGGCGCTCTGGAAGCTGAACGGGCAGGCGGCGTGCAGCACAAACTGGTGGGGCTGGTCCTTGAGGAGCGTGGGGTTTTGCGCGCTCATCAGGTGGTCCGCATCGCCAATGTTGGCGAAGGAGAGATCACCAGTGGTAGTTTCTCTCCTACGCTTAGCAAGTCGATTGCACTGGCGCGCGTGCCAATGGCGACTGCCGACCGCGCAGAAGTGGAAATCCGTGGCAAGTGGTACCCGGTCCGAGTGGTCAAACCGACCTTCGTACGCCATGGCAAAACCTTGATTTAACCTTTTCTGGCGGGCAACGACCGCTGACAATTTTCTTGAGGACACAGAATATGAGCGATATCCCTGCCGACCTGCGTTTTGCCGAAAGTCACGAATGGGCCCGTCTGGAAGCCGATGGCACCGTCACTGTGGGCATCAGCGATCACGCTCAGGAAGCCTTGGGCGATGTGGTGTTCGTTGAGCTGACTGAAGTAGGAAACGTCTTTGCAGCTGGTGATCAATCCGGCGTGGTTGAGTCGGTTAAAGCAGCGTCCGACATCTACTCCCCGGTTGCCGGTGAAGTGATTGCGATCAACGAAGAGCTGAGCGCCAATCCGGAACTGCTCAACTCCGACCCGTACGGTGCCTGGATCTTCAAGCTCAAGCCAAGCAACACCGCCGATCTGGACAAGCTGCTTGATGCGGCTGGCTACAAGGCCGCCATCGGCGAGTAAACATCGCCAAAAGCGGATCCGCTACAAGAACGCCGCGTTTTCCTTGCCTGGAGAACGCGGCGTTTTTGTTTAATGCCGTGCGGTGAAGTCTTGCTGACCATTCATGTCGCCATTGCTACCGCTTTGTCTACCCTGGCGTGAAGCGCCGTTATTTGGTCTGCTGTCAGAAGTACTGCCGGTTCGCCGGGAACCCAAACACCACTGTCGTTGTAAGTGATTGTTTTGGATTCTCCGTCATTGACCGTGACGACGTAAGGGTTGGATACATTGCCTGGGATTAAAGAGCCCGTCACTTGGGTTGTGCCGAACCATAGTTGAAACTGGTTTTTTGGCGTCATGGTCGTTGCACCGATACTCATCCCGCCTGAACAGTTCACCCAAATACAATAACCTTTGGAGTCCAGCAGAATTTCCCGAGGGTTAGCCGGTAATTGGTTGTTGATTAAAATATTTCCAGGGGTGCCGCCATTTGTGGCGGGGCTGAATACGCCATATTCATTGAGTGTCGTTTTTTGTCCGGTATTGATGGGGAGATTTTTACCTCCTGAAGTAAATGTAATATCGCCTTCTTGAATTGGAGTGTTTGTAAAGTTGACCATGAAAGAGGGGGTGGATATGTCGAATGTGTTTTTGTATTGATAACTGGAGTTGTTTGTTGTGGCTTTGGGGAGCTTTGCTGACCATATGACGGTAAAGCTATTGTTTACCATTTTTGCAAGGTAAAGACTGTAGTTGTTGGTTTTTTGGGCGATCAGTTGTGCCTCTTCGATATAAACAATAATTTGTTGTTGGCTCATGGCTGTTTTCCATTCATCCAGCGGAGTGTTTCATGGCGGGCTTCCAGGCTCACCTGATTCGCTGTGGCGTTTGTACTGTCAATAAAAAACCCTGTAGATCGAGGATTTACAGGGTTTTTTGAACATGTTTGCGCGTTCAAGACTGTCTACGGTAAGACGAAATGCTTCCAGTCCATTGTGCAAACGGTGCTCGAATCGCCCTCCATACTATGCCGCTACTCTGCTCTCTACCTTGGCTACCTTGGCATGCAACTCCGCGACTTCCTTGTCGCTGAGGCGTTTGGCCGGCTCGCCAGTCACCCAGTCGCCTTCGTTGTTATAGGTGAGGATGAAGCTGTCTCCAGCCCTCAGGGTTGCCACATAGGGATTGGATAGATTTTGGGCAATCAGCGAGCCTGTTTGTTGAAGGTTTCCGAACCACAGTTGGTATTGGTCTAACGGTGTCAGCGTAGCGGTGCCGATGTTCATGCCGCTCGCGCGATTGACCCAGATATTATTGCCCTTGGAATCCAGCAGTATCTCGTGGGGATTGCCTTTCAGTAGGTTGTTGATAAGTACCTCTGATTTCACGCCGCCGTTTTTGGCCGGTGAAAAAATACCGTATTCATCCAGCGTTGTCGTTTGGCCGGTAGTGATGGGCAGGTTTTTCCCACCGGAGGTAAAGGTGACATCACCTTGTTTGACCGAATCGTTCGTAAAGTTGACATTGAAGGACGGTGTCGTGATATCGAACGTGTTTTTGTACTGATAGCTAGGATTGCGGGTGGTGGCCACCGCGCCTTTTGATTGCCAGATAACAGTAAAATCTTCATTTACCTTTTTGGCTAGATAAAGGCTGTAGCCGTTTTCTTTTTGGGCAATCAGTTGATCTTCTTCGATGAACAAAATTATTTGCTGGCTCATTTTTGAACTCCATTTCGAATAAAGCGTAGCTTGGGTTGTTTGTAACTGGGTAGTGGCTTTTTGGTTCCGTTGCCCAGTCCTCAACAAACATAGCATGCGGATTATTGCGCTATAGATCTATTGGCTATGCTTTGATTCTATCTATCGCGATTGGTTTTTTTAAGAGTTTGGCTGTTTTAATAAGTGTTGGTTTTTCACCTATTTGCAAGCACCGTTGCGCGGGTACTTATGAATGGTTTTATTTTTGGCGAGTAAGAATAACTATATATAACTATCGGCGATGCATATATCGCTGAAATGAAATAGCCTAAAAGTCTTGGCGTGTTTTATATGCATCAGGGACGGGCCGCGTCCAAAGACGCCATGCCGCGCGCAGGGGAGCTATGCTGGTTTGACCGTGTTGCATCGACGTTGAGCGCCAGTCAAGAGAGAGCCCGTCATGTCCCAGTTGCCGTCCTTGAGCCAGTTACGCGATCCCAATGCCTTCCTCCGCCGTCACCTCGGGCCCGATGCTGCCGAGCAGCAGGCGATGCTCGACAGCCTCGGCGTTGGTAGCCGTGTCGAGCTGATCGAGCAGACGGTACCGCCGGGAATCCGCCTTAACCGGGCGCTAGACCTGCCACCCGCCCTCGACGAACAGGCCGCGTTGGCAAAGCTGCGGGGCTACGCCGAGCAGAACCAGGTCTGGACCAGCCTGATCGGCATGGGCTACCACGGCACGCTGACGCCGACCGTCATTTTGCGCAATGTCCTGGAAAACCCCGGTTGGTACACCGCCTACACGCCGTATCAACCCGAGATCGCCCAAGGTCGGCTCGAAGCGCTGCTGAACTTCCAGCAATTGACCATCGACCTCACGGGCCTGGAACTGGCCAATGCCTCGCTGTTGGACGAGGCCACGGCGGCGGCAGAAGCCATGGCCCTAGCCAAGCGTGTCGCCAAGTCCAGGAGCAATCTGTTCTTCGTCGATGAAAACTGTCATCCGCAGACCATCTCCGTGGTGCAGACCCGGGCCGCAGGTTTCGGTTTCGAGCTGATCATCGACGCTGTGGATAACTTGAAACAGCACCAGGTGTTCGGCGCGCTGCTGCAGTATCCCGACACCCACGGCGAGATTCGTGATCTGCGTCCGTGGATTGATCACCTGCACGCCCAGCAAGCCCTGGCCTGCGTCGCCACCGATCTGCTGAGTCTGCTGTTGCTGACGCCGCCGGGAGAATTGGGTGCCGACGTGGTGTTCGGCTCGTCCCAGCGGTTTGGCGTGCCCATGGGTTACGGCGGCCCCCACGCGGCGTTTTTTGCCAGTCGCGATGAATACAAGCGTGCGATTCCGGGGCGAATCATCGGCGTCTCGAAAGACGCGCGCGGCAACATTGCGTTGCGCATGGCCCTGCAAACCCGTGAGCAACACATCCGCCGGGAGAAGGCCAACTCGAACATCTGCACCGCCCAAGTGCTGCTGGCCAATATCGCCAGTTTCTACGCGGTCTACCACGGTCCGGAGGGGCTGAAACAGATCGCCCAGCGTGTTCACCGGCTGACCTGCATCCTCGCCGCGGGTCTGGAGCGTCGCGGCATTAGCCGCCTGAACAAACACTTCTTCGACACGTTGACGCTGGAAGTCGGTGGCACTCAAACCGCGATCATCGAAAGCGCGCAGGCCGCGCAGATCAACCTGCGGATTCTGGGGCGCGGGCAATTGGGCCTCAGCCTCGACGAAACCTCTGACGAAAGTACCGTGGCGAAATTGTTCGATGTTTTCCTGGGTGCCGATCATGGGCTCAACGTCGACGAACTGGACGCTGAAACCCTGCCTTCCAGCATTCCTGACGGGCTGCTGCGCACTTCGCCTTACTTGCGTCACCCAGTGTTCAGCGCCCATCACAGCGAAACCGAGATGCTGCGCTACCTCAAGCAATTGGAGAACAAGGACCTGGCGCTCAATCAATCGATGATTCCGCTTGGCTCTTGCACCATGAAGCTCAACGCCACCAGCGAAATGATCCCCATCACCTGGCCGCAATTCGCCAACTTGCACCCCTTTGTGCCGAAAGAGCAGGCGGCCGGTTACACGCTGATGATCGAAGAACTGGAGCGCTGGCTCTGCGCGATCACCGGTTTCGATGCGATCTGCATGCAGCCCAACTCGGGTGCCCAGGGCGAGTACGCGGGGTTGCTGGCAATTCGCAAATACCACGAGAGTCGGCATCAAGGCGGGCGGGATATCTGCCTGATCCCGTCCTCGGCCCACGGCACCAACCCTGCCTCGGCGCAGATGGCCGGAATGCGCGTGGTGATCGTCGAATGTGACGAGGCGGGCAACGTCGATCTGGAAGATCTGAAAGGCAAGGCTGCCGAAGCGGGCGACAAACTCGCCTGCCTGATGGCGACGTATCCTTCGACCCACGGCGTGTACGAGGAAGGCATCAGCGAGATCTGTGAAGTTATCCACAGTCACGGCGGTCAGGTGTACATGGATGGCGCCAACCTCAATGCACAAGTCGGGTTGGCGCGGCCGGCGGACATTGGTGCCGACGTTTCCCATATGAATTTGCACAAGACTTTCTGCATTCCCCACGGCGGTGGCGGGCCCGGCATGGGGCCGATTGGCGTGCGGGCGCACTTGGCGCCGTTCGTGGCCAACCACCCGGTAGTGGCGATTGACGGCCCGCTGCCGGAGAACGGCGCGGTCAGCGCGGCGCCCTGGGGCAGCGCGAGCATTCTGCCGATCAGCTGGATGTACATCGCGATGATGGGGCCGCAACTGGCGGACGCCAGTGAAGTGGCGATCCTTGCCGCGAATTATCTGGCGCAGCATTTGTCGGGGGCGTTCCCGGTGCTCTACACCGGGCGTAACGAGCGTGTGGCCCACGAATGCATCCTTGATTTGCGACCGCTCAAAGTGCTGACCGGCATCAGCGAAGAGGACGTCGCCAAGCGCCTGATGGACTACGGTTTTCATGCGCCGACCATGTCCTTTCCGGTGCCGGGCACCTTGATGGTCGAGCCGACCGAAAGTGAGTCGAAGGCGGAACTGGACCGCTTTATCGGGGCGATGCTGAGTATCCGCGCGGAAATCACCGAAGTGCAAAACGGCAATTGGCCGGCGGAAGACAATCCGCTGAAACGGGCGCCGCACACGTTGGCCGACATCACCGGGGTTTGGGAGCGGCCCTACACCATCGAACAGGGCGTCACGCCGGACGCGCACACCAAGGCGCATAAGTATTGGCCGGTGGTGAATCGCGTCGATAACGTCTATGGCGACCGGAACCTGTTTTGCGCGTGTGTCCCGGTGGACGATTACCGCTGAAACACACACGGCCCTGTAGGAGCGAGGCTTGCCCGCGAAAGCGTCTTAACATCCAACATTTATGTTGACTGACATGACGCTTTCGCGGGCAAGCCTCGCTCCTACAGGATGGTTGTGTCGGGCACAAAAAATGCCGCTCATGTGAGCGGCATTTTTGTTCAGCCGTAAATCTTACTTCGACGCGACGGCATTCTTCGCCAGGATCGCATTCGCCAGTTCCATATCCGTGGCCTGCAGGCCCGGGTTGTCGGCGCGGACTTTCTGCATTGCGGCTTCCAGATAGGGGCCGCGAATAGCGCCGTCACTGGCGACAAAGCTGCCGGCGTCGTCCTGGGCGGCGACGATCAGCTTTTGATCCCTGGAGGTCAGGTAGGACGAACCGGTGGTGGCACCGGAAGTAAGGACGTTACGCCAAAAGCTGTCATCAGCCATCGCCGAACCGACAGGAAGGGACAACAAGGCGAGGGTAGCAACAGCAAGTTTGAAACGCATGATGGGTGACTCCACTGGGTTAACTACGCGGGGTTGGATTGCCAATGACCCTGCCGAGTTCCATCACGGTCGCAGCTACTTTTGTTCACTCTGCGGCGTCACCCGCAGCACCTCCTCGATCGTCGTCAAACCCGCCGCCACCTTCTGTGCGCCCGACAGTCGCAAGCTGCGCATGCCTTCCTTGAAAGCCTGGCGCCGTATCGCCAGCAAGTCGGTGTCGGGGTTGATCAGCGCTTTGATGCCATCCGTCAGTTGCATGATTTCGTACACCCCGGCGCGGCCGCGATAGCCGGTGTCGCGGCATTCCAGGCAACCGATGGCGCGTTGCGCATTGCCGGGCAATGGCGCTTGCCAGGGTTTGGTCAGGGTTTGCCAGTCTTCTTCACTCAGGGTCAGCGGGGCCTTGCAGTGCGGGCACAACGTACGGACCAGCCGCTGCGCCATGACGCCGAGCACCGTGGCCTTGATCAGGTAATGCGGCACGCCGAGTTCCAGCAGGCGGCTGATGGCGCTGGGTGCGTCATTGGTGTGCAGCGTCGATAGCACCAGGTGGCCGGTGAGCGCAGCCTGAATCGCCATTTCGGCCGTCTCCAGGTCCCGGATCTCGCCGATCATGATGATGTCCGGGTCTTGTCGCATCAGTGCGCGCACACCGGCAGCGAAAGTCAGGTCGATGTTGTGCTGGACCTGCATCTGGTTGAAGGCCGGCTCGACCATCTCGATCGGGTCTTCGATGGTGCAGAGGTTGACCTCCGGCGTCGCCAGTTTTTTCAGCGTGGTGTAAAGCGTGGTGGTCTTGCCCGAACCGGTCGGGCCGGTCACGAGGATGATGCCGTTGGGCTGGCTCGTCATGTCCTGCCAGCGGCGCAGGTCTTCGGCGGAAAACCCAAGCTGATCGAAATCCTTGAGCAGCACTTCCGGGTCGAAGATCCGCATGACCATTTTTTCGCCGAACGCCGTCGGTAACGTCGACAGCCGCAGTTCGACTTCGCCGCCATCCGGGGTTTTGGTTTTGACCCGGCCGTCCTGGGGTTTGCGTTTTTCCGCGACGTTCATCCGCCCCAGGCTCTTCAGGCGACTGACAATCGCCATGGTCACCTGCGGCGGGAATTGATAGACGTTGTGCAACACGCCGTCGATGCGAAAGCGCACCGTGCCTTGCTCGCGCCGGGGCTCGATGTGGATATCGCTGGCGCGTTGCTGGAAAGCGTACTGGAACAGCCAGTCGACGATATTGACGATGTGCGCGTCGTTGGCGTCCGGCTCCTGATCGCTGGCACCGAGGTTGAGCAGTTGTTCGAAATTGCCCAGGGTGCTGGTTTGATGATCGTTGTTGGTTGCGCCGCTGACCGATTTGGCCAGGCGAAAGAACTCCACGCTGAAGCGCTGGATATCCACCGGGTTGGCCACCACCCGTTTGATCGGCAGCTTCAACACATGGGTCAGGTCGGCTTCCCAACCCTTGACGTAAGGCTGGGCGCTGGCCACGGTCACGGCGTCGCGATCGATGGACACCGCGAGAATCTTGTGGCGCTGGGCGAAGGCATAGGACATCAGCGGCGTAACGGCCGCGACGTTGATTTTCAGCGGATCGATGCGCAGATAAGGCTGACCGGCCTGCTGCGACAGCCACAGGGTCAGGCTTTCCAGATCGAGGTGTTTACCGGGACGGCTGAGGTCATCCAGCTGTTGGCTGGCGATGAACTCCAGCGGGTGCATCTGGCCATTGGCGGCGTGACGGCGGCGGGCATTCAGTGCGTGCTCGGCCGAATCCTGGCTGATAAAGCCCTGGGCGACCAACTCGCGCAGCAAATCATTGAGATCCAGCCAGCGGTCCTGAAAGGCAAGTTGAACGGACATGCGGGCTCCTCGTGAACAACAGTTCGCAAAGGATAGTCGTGGACCCACCGACCGTTGGGCCACTACCCGACGAATCCGTATCGGGTTTTTTCAGCCCGTCGCCTGAGCGGCTTCAGCCCACGCAGAATCAGACGTTTGCAGGTCCACCGAGCAGACGCTGATCAGGTTACGTAGTTTTTCCGCGATCACTTGAGCGCGGTGCCAGCTCAGTCCGTCCATGACGATGTCGATCGCCAGCAGGTCGTCCGTGCGCTGCACGTTGACCTGTTGCGGCGTCAGGAACTGCAGTGCGAACAGGTTGAGCGCCCGGCACAGCAGGTCCGGTTCGGCTTCGGCCAGCAGTTGGTAGTGCACACGACACTGGGCGTTGCTGGTGTTCCAGACATCGGCGCGAGTGGGCGGGGTGTTCACGGCTTCAAGATGCGGCATGGTCGGTCTCCAAAATCACTGGAGGAATTTTTACATTCGATGCCGGGCATTTCTTATCTATGATGGGGCTAATTAACGATTTATCGAATCATACGATTCAACAAGACATCGATTATAGGTTTTTCTATGCAAAGCGAACTGGATGGCTACGACCGCAAGATTCTCGCGTTGCTGCAAGAGGACGCTTCGCTCTCCAGCGCGCAGATCGCCGAGCAGGTGGGGCTCTCGCAGTCGCCGTGCTGGCGGCGGATCCAGCGGATGAAGGAGGAGGGGATCATTCGTGGCCAGGTGACGCTGCTGGACCGCAAGAAAATCGGGCTCAACACGCAGATCTTTGCCGAGGTCAAACTCAACGCGCACGGGCGTTCGAACTTCACTGAGTTCACCGAGGCGATTCGCGGTTTTCCCGAAGTGCTGGAGTGTTATGTGCTGATGGGGTCGGTGGATTTCTTGTTGCGGATTGTCACGGCGGACATCGAGGCGTATGAGCGGTTTTTCTTTGAGAAGCTGTCGATGGTGCCGGGGATTCAGGAGGTGAACTCGATTGTGGCGTTGTCGGAGATCAAGTCGACGACGAGTTTGCCGGTCTGAAGATTTGCGGTGAATTTGCTGGCCTCTTCGCGGGCAAGCCTCGCTCCTACAGGATCTGCACAGTACCTGTAGGAGCGAGGCTTGCCCGCGAAGGCGGTTTTACATACGCAGCAGCATTTTCCAGGCACGATTCTGATAAACGGCAATCGCCTGCTGCTTGCGCGCATCCAGCAATTCATCGGTGATCGGCTCGTTAGCCAGCAACGCCAACTGTTTCAGCTCGCCGTACAGTCGATCCATTTCCGGGACCTCCAGCACGTTGCGCGCATGGTGCAACCAGGACTGGATGCGCTCGATGCGCGGCAGTTGCTCGGCCAGATCTTCCGGCTGCTGCTGGTAACGCTGCAATTGCAGGGACGTCGCTTCTTCACCAAGCAAGCGCGGCAACCAGCTACCCAGTTGCGCAGCGCCCTGGCGATTGCCGCGAACATTACGATCGGCCGCCCAGGTGCGGGCCAGCAGCCAGCGCGAGGTGTTCAGCGAGAACAGGCCCCAGCGCGGATCTTCGAGTTCTTCGAGGAACTGCTCCGGCGCGGCTTTGCGCACGTCTTCGTCGTCCAGACCGGCTTGAACCAGCGGACGCCAGTCTTCAAGCAAGGCATCCAGCGCGAGACGCAGATCGTGCGTCGACTGACGCGGCGCAGCCTGGCCAAGGCTGCTCAGCAGGGCGCGCAATTCAGCGAGGTTTTCGACCCAGTCCTGCAACAGACGCCAGTGGCCATTGAAGCGATATTGCTCGGCCAGACGCTGGCTGCTGCTCAGCAAGTGCCAGCTCAACGCGGCGAACGCGTCGTCCAGCGGCATTTCGGCGCTGATCTGCGGGGCCGGCAGGCTCAACGAATAGCTGTTGGCGTCGTACAAGCGATAACCGCGTTCGGCCTTGCTGATGTCACACGGCATCAGGGCCAGGGTCGCGGCCAGTTCGGCGGCCAGCTCCAGCAATGCAGCCGGTTCACCTTCGCGCAGTTCCAGTTCCAGCTCGCAGATTTCTTCTTTCTGCTTGCCGACCACCACGTGGCCCAGGTCCAGCGCGGCTTCGATGACCACTTTGGTCTTGCCACGGCCCCAGGCGATTTCAGCGCGTTCGCGGACGAAATCGGTGGTGAAGATCGGCTTCAGGGTTTTCTTGTCCAGCTCGGCCAGCTCTTCAGGCCAGCATTCGCCGTCGAGTTTCTTCACGTCGAGCTTGGCTTTGGGCAGGTTCCAGTCGTATTCGTTACGCTCGGACAAACCGGCGACGCTCTGGCCACGGGTCTTGAGGGTCTGAATGACTTCTTCGCCGTCCTTGCGCAGGCGCAGGGCAACCTTGGCGCGGGCCAGGTCGCGCTCAGGCGTGTCGAAGTACTGGTTCATCAGTTCACGGCGTTCCCAGCCACTTTTGTTGCGTTTTTTCAGGAGCGGGTGCTCGCGCAGTGCGGCGAGGGTTTCGCGGCTGACGCGGAGTTTGATTTCAGTTTCTTTCTGCATGGCCGGAAAATCCAGGATCGGGAGCGCAGCCGGGGGAATGTGTGGCTGCCAAGGTCGTGCAGTGTACAGCACTGCTCAGGCCTACGCGCCGCGACGGTTTATTCCTGTCACCGGATGGTTCTATGATGGACTTCAATTCGGGAGTTGGAGTCAGCGATGCCGTTGCCGTCGATGAAAGATCAGTTCGCTGCGCTGATTGCCGCACCATCGGTCAGTTGCACTCAGGCCAGCCTCGATCAGACCAACCGTCCAGTGATCGATTTGCTGGCGACGTGGCTCGGTGATCTGGGTTTTGCCTGCGATATCCAGCAGGTCAGCCCTGGCAAATTCAACCTGCTGGCCAGTTTTGGTTCCGGCCCCGGCGGTCTGGTGCTCGCCGGGCATAGCGACACGGTGCCGTTCGATGGCGCGTTGTGGCAGACCGATCCGCTGAAGCTGACCGAAGTCGATGGCCGCTGGGTCGGGCTGGGCAGTTGCGACATGAAAGGCTTTTTTGCCCTCGCCATCGAAGCCGTCCTGCCGTTGCTCGACCAGCCGTTCAAACAACCGTTGCTGATCCTCGCCACCTGCGACGAAGAAAGCTCGATGTCCGGCGCGCGTGCCTTGGCCGCAGCAGGACGCCCGTTGGGCCGAGCGGCGGTGATCGGCGAGCCGACCGGGCTCAAGCCGATCCGCATGCACAAAGGCATCATGATGGAGCGCATCGACATTCTCGGTCAGAGCGGCCATTCCTCCGATCCGCGCCTGGGCCATAGCGCCCTCGAAGCCATGCATGATGCGATTGGCGAATTGCGCGGCCTGCGCCTGCTGTGGCAACGTGAATTCCGCAATCCGCAGTTCGGCGTGCCGACTCCGACCATGAACTTCGGCTGCATCCATGGCGGCGATAACCCCAACCGGATTTGCGGCCAGTGTTCGCTGGAATTCGACCTGCGTCCGTTGCCGGGCATGGACCCCAAGGTGCTGCGTGCGGAGATTCTGCAGAAACTCCAGCCGGTTGCCGAGCGCCATCAGGTGAAGATCGATTACGCGCCGCTGTTCCCTGAAGTGCCGCCCTTCGAGCAGGCTGAGGACGCAGAATTGGTCCGCATCGCGGAGCAGCTCACCGGTCATCGCGCCGAAGCAGTGGCGTTCGGGACGGAAGCGCCTTATCTTCAACGCCTTGGCTGCGAAACGCTGGTGCTGGGCCCGGGTGACATCGCGTGTGCGCACCAACCGGGGGAATACCTCGAAATGTCACGTTTGCAGCCTACCGTGCATCTATTACGACAGTTGATTGAACATTACTGCCTGACACCGGCCCAAACGCCGATGTCGGTTGGTTGAGCACCATCCATGTGGGAGCGAGCCTGCTCGCGATGGCGATCTATCATTCAACATCCATGTTGACTGGTCTGGCCTCATCGCGAGCAGGCTCGCTCCCACAGGGTCTGTGTCATGACCGACAAAGTGTATAAATTGCCGATGTTTAAACCCGTATTCATGAGGAGAGCGCGCGTGTCGCCAAGCCTGTTCCGACGATAACCATCAGCCCGCTGTGCGTTTTCTGTTTCGCCCATTTTTTGGCTGCTATTTATTACAGGCCCAGGTTCATGCCCGAATACGTTAATTGGCTTCGTCACGCTTCGCCTTACATCAATGCCCACCGCGATTGCACCTTCGTCGTCATGCTGCCCGGCGACGGCGTGGAGCATCCGAACTTCGGCAACATCGTCCACGACCTGGTGCTGCTGCACAGCCTCGGCGTGCGATTGGTGCTGGTTCACGGTTCCCGTCCACAAATTGAAACCCGTCTCGCGGCACGCGGCCTGACCCCGCATTACCACCACGGCATGCGCATCACCGATGCCGCGACCCTTGAGTGTGTGATTGATGCGGTCGGCCAGTTGCGTATCGCCATCGAAGCGCGCCTGTCCATGGACATGGCTTCGTCGCCGATGCAGGGCTCGCGCCTGCGAGTGGCCAGCGGCAACCTGGTGACCGCCCGGCCGATCGGCGTGCTCGAAGGTGTCGACTATCACCATACCGGCGAAGTGCGCCGGGTTGACCGCAAAGGCATCAATCGCCTGCTGGACGAGCGCTCCATCGTGCTGCTGTCGCCGCTGGGCTACTCGCCGACCGGGGAGATTTTCAACCTCGCTTGCGAAGACGTCGCGACCCGCGCGGCCATCGACCTGGGTGCCGATAAACTGTTGCTGTTCGGCGCGGACCTGGGCTTGATCGATGAAAACGGTCGTCTGGTGCGCGAACTGCGCCCGCAACAAGTGCCGGCGCATTTGCAGCGTCTGGGCAGCAACTATCAGGCGGAACTGCTGGATGCGGCGGCTGAAGCCTGCCGTGGCGGCGTGGCGCGCAGCCATATCGTCAGTTACGCCGAAGACGGCGCGCTGCTGACCGAACTGTTCACCCGTGACGGCGGCGGTACGCTGGTGGCACAGGAGCAATTCGAGGTCGTGCGTGAAGCCGCGATTGAAGACGTTGGTGGTCTGCTGGATTTGATCAGCCCGCTGGAAGAGCAGGGGGTTCTGGTGCGGCGTTCCCGCGAAGTGCTGGAGCGTGAGATCGAGCAGTTCAGCGTGGTCGAGCGCGAAGGCATGATCATCGCTTGCGCGGCGCTGTATCAGATTGCCGATTCGGATGCCGGGGAGTTGGCGTGTCTGGCGGTGAACCCGGAGTACCGTCATGGCGGTCGCGGGGATGAGTTGCTGGAGCGCATTGAAACCCGCGCTCGTGCTCAGGGTTTGAAAACCTTGTTTGTCCTGACTACCCGTACGGCTCACTGGTTCCGCGAGCGCGGGTTTGTGCCAAGCAGCGTCGAGCGCCTGCCGTCGGCGCGGGCGTCGCTGTACAACTATCAGCGTAATTCGAAGATCTTCGAAAAAACCTTGTAACCCGGACCCTGTGGGAGCGAGGCTTGCCCGCGAAGGCGGCCTCAAATTCAACATATGTGTCGGCAGGTATGGCCTCTTCGCGGGCAAGCCTCGCTCCTACGGGGAACGGTGTGTTACTCGGTGACGAATTTCGCACTAACATACGGCGAATAGTCCGGCAGCACCGTCTCAACCTTGCCTTGTTCCTTCAAGAACTTCGCCGTCTCACCAATCGCCTTCGCCGTGCCGCCCTCCAGCAGCGCGGTGGTTTGTTGCGCCTTGGCGTCCGGGAATGCAGAACCGGCCAGCAATTCCGGTATATCGGCGGCATTGGCACCGGTCAGTTTGGCGATTTTCTGTACCGGCACCGAATCGGCGGTCCAGCTGTCTTTATGTGCCGCATAGTCGGCGAACGAGTCCAGCGTCACCTTGGCGAACTTGGCTACGACGTCGGGATGTTTCTCGGCGTAATCCTTGCGCGCCACCCACACTTCAAAAGTCGGCGCGCCCCACTGACCCACCTGTGCAGCGTCAGTCAACGTCTTGCCAGTCTTGCGAATTTCCCCCAGGGCGGGCGACCAGACGAACGCACCGTCGATGTCCCCACGCTTCCAGGCGGCAGCGATTTCCGCCGGTTGCAGGTTCACCACTTTGACTTTCGAGGCGTCCAGGCCCCAGTGCTTCAAGGCACCGAGCAAGCTGTAGTGAGAGGTTGAAACGAACGGTGTGGCGATGGTCTTGCCGATCAGATCTTCCGGTTTCTCGATGCCGCTGCCGTTGCGCACCACCAACGCTTCGGCGGCGTTGATCTGGGCAGAAACGATAAACGCGACAATCGGCAAATTGCGCGAGGCGGCCGCGGCCAGTGGGCTTGAGCCGAGGTTGCCAATCTGTACGTCGCCCGAGGCGATGGCGGTTACTACTTCCGGTCCACTGTTGAAACGACGCCAGTCAATTTTTTGGCCGATGGTTTTCTCGTAGAGTCCATCCGCCTGGGGGACTTTGCTGGGGTCTATTCCGGTTTGATAGCCGACGGTGAGGTTCGCGGCATGGGCGGAAAAAGAAAATAATACCGATACACAAACTGTAACAATTGGGTTGGATAGTGCGCGCTTGGTCGTCATGGCGTAGGCCTTATCGATAGGAATTGTTGCGGAATTGCTTCCAAACCTAATCGATCTAAAAAACGCCTAATAAATACCATTTAGGAATTAGCTTATGAGCTGGCCGCTCTAGTCCGCGGGGCAGCAAACGGTGAGCAAAATTCCTAAACGGTATTAGAAAAGAATCCATTCATTCTTTTCAGGTTTATGACGAAATCATGACCCTGCACGGACCAAAAAACGGGGATTAGACCATGGTCGTAGACACACATGGTTACGATTGACTTGTGGGTCACGCTCTGGCGCTAATCGCGCATCTTAGGACTTGGGACATTGATTCCGGGCCAGGAATACAAGAATTAGAGACGAGAGGAGTTTAACAATGAACAAGTCCACCTTGGCGCTGGCCGTGGCCCTAGGGGTTATGGCGCAGCAGGCAGGCGCCGCCGGTTTCATCGAAGACAGCAAGGCTTCCGTCAGTTCGCGTACCTATTATTTCGACGCCGATGTCCGTGAAGGCGCCAAGACCCCAGCTAACCGTCAGCGCGAAGCCGCTGAAGGCCTCAAATTCGATTACCAGTCGGGCTTCACCCAAGGTGTCGTAGGTTTCGGTATCGATGCCCAGGCATTGGTCGGTATCCATCTGGACGGCGGCAAGGGCCATCACCCGGACAATAACTCCTTCAGCCCTAGCGATACCGATGGTTCGGCAGAGAGTTCGTGGAGCCGCGTGGCGGGCAACGTCAAGGCACGCTTCTCGAAGACAGAGGCCCACTACGGTGGTGCCCTGCAGCCAAACATGCCGATCCTGATCGCGAACGACAGTCGCGTACTGCCGCAAACCTTTGAAGGTGGCACCATCACCTCGAAGGAAATCGACAACGTGACCTTCAACGTAGGTCAGCTGGAGCACGCGACGGGTCGCGCGTCCAGCAACAGCACTGGCCTGTCTGTGGCTGGCGCTACTCAGGACAGCAATCAGTTCCGTTATGCCGGTGCGGACTGGAAAGTCACCAAAGACCTGATGCTGCAGTACTACCACGCGAACCTGGAAGACTTCTACAAGCAGGACTTCCTCGGCCTGGTGCACGTCTACCCGATCGCACCCAACCAGTCGTTCAAGACCGACCTTCGTTATTTCGACAGCAGCTCCGACGGCAAGAACGGTCAGGCTGGCTACCAATTCAACAACAACGGTGGTTTCGCCAAGAACAAGGGCGAGGTCGATAACAAGACCTGGAGCGCCACGTTCACCTACACCCTGGGCGGCAACGCGTTCCTGCTCGGGCATCAGCGTGTCAACGATGACGGCGGCTTCGTCTTCTTGAACCAGGGCAACGTTGTCGATGGCAACGGTCGCAACGAAGGTGGTGGCGGCGCCAGCTTCTACTCGTTCACCGATGCCACTGTGGGCAGCTTTATCCGTGCCGGTGAAAACACCACGTACGGTCAGTACACCTATGACTTCGCGTCTTTGGGTGTACCAGGCTTGAAAGCTTCGGCTGCTTACTTGTATGGCCGGGATATCAAGACCGTCAGCGGCGCGGGTGAAGACCTGAACGAGCGGGAAACCGACCTGCGCGTAGACTATGTGATTCAAACCGGTCCACTTAAAGGGTTTGGCACGACGGTGCGTCACGGTGCTTATCGTGGCAACACCAACGCTGACCAGGACCAGACCCGTCTGATCTTCAACTACACCTACAGCTTCTTGTAAGAGATTGCGCAAAAGAGCCTCGCCGTTTGGCGGGGCTTTTTTGTGTTTTTTTCACATATGCCAATTAGGTATTACTTAGGAATTTATTATTCTTTTTGGCTTTTAAAATAAAGCCCTAAAGTGCATCCCGCCGGGGCCGATATCGAGTGTCCCGTAGCGATTAAAATGCCGCTTTTTATTCCCGCACGGCATGAAAAAGAATGAAATAAATGTATTTACGTTTACCATGCCGGCCCATTCGCCGCGCTTAGACCCTTGACTTAGACACATCAGTTGAGTGGCGCGCGGATTGCGGTTAGCGGTATCCGCACATTTCAGGATCCAGGGCATTCGACTCAGGACCGAAAAAATTAGAAACGAGAGGAGCGAAACAATGAACAAGTCCACCTTGGCCCTGGCTGTGGCCGTAGGGGTTTTGGCGCAGCAGGCAGGCGCCGCCGGTTTCATCGAAGACAGCAAAGCTACTTTGGGGCTGCGTAACTTCTACATCAACACCGATAACCGTGACGGCGCTGGTGCGAACAAAAACGAAGAATGGGGCCAAGGCTTCGATCTGCGTTTCACCTCCGGTTACACCCAAGGCACCGTCGGCTTCGGTATCGATGCTATCGGCCTGCTGGGCGTGCGTCTGGATTCCGGTGGCGGCACTAACGGTGCGACCGCTGCATCCGGGGCCAACTATGGTTCTTACGGCGGCACTGTTTTCCCAAGCAAGTCCAACGGCGAAGCGGTTGATAACTTCTCCAGCCTGGGCCTGACTGCCAAAGCCAAGATCTCCCAGACCGAATTGAAGCTGGGTACCTTGCAGCCAAAACTGCCAGTGATCGTGACCAACGACGGTCGTCTGTTGCCACAAACCTTCCAGGGTGGCCAGATCACTTCGGGCGATATCAAGGACCTTACACTGGTCGGTGGTCAGATCGAGCACGCCAAAGGTCGTAACTCCAGCAACAACGAAGAGTTGTCGATCGCTGGTGCCAACGGTCGCACTGCGGCTGGCCGCGACAGCAACAAATTCTATTACGGTGGCGGTGACTACAAAATCACCAAAGACCTGACTGCCCAGTACTACTACGGCAACCTGGAAGATTTCTACAAGCAGCACTTCCTGGGTCTGGTTCACAACTGGGCAATCGGCCCGGGCGTTCTGAAATCCGACCTGCGCTACTTCAATAGCAGCGACGACGGTGCCAACGGTCACGACTCTACCTACTACAGCACCGGCAACTACACCGCCAGTCCAAGTGGTCGCGGTAAAGTCGACAACAACCTGTACAGCGGCCTGTTCCTGTACACCGTTGCCGGTCACACCTTCGGTGGCGGTTATCAGGTCAGCAACGGCAGCAGCGACTTCCCTTGGCTGAACCAGGGTGACGGCTCGTCGGCTTACATCATCACTGACATGCAAATCCAGAAATTCGCCCGTGCCGGCGAAAAAACCTGGCAAGCACGCTACTCGTATGACTTCGCTAAAGTGGGTGTACCAGGCCTGACCGCTGGCGCTGTGTACCTCAAAGGTGACGATATCGACACCGTGGGCAGCAATGGCCGCGAGAACGCTTCGGGTCGTTCCGAGTGGGAACGCGACTTCACCCTAGCGTACGTTGTACAAGAAGGCCCGCTGAAAAACCTTGGTTTGATGTGGAAAAACGCTATGTGGCGTACCGACCTGCCGAGCACTCGTTCGCAGGACGAAAACCGCCTGATCGTCAGCTACTCGATCCCGCTGTTGTAATAGCGCTCGCGTAACCGCTGAAAAAAAGCCCCGCCCGGCATCACGCCGGGCGGGGCTTTTGCGTTTTCGGGGCGGGGTCACCCCCGTAATCCCGTCCCGAAACGTTCCCTCTTTTGCAGCGACTCAAGGCCTTCTCGAACCTTGGAAGCGATAGTCGTCGCGATGACTTTGCAGGTCCAGTGAACAGATCTTTAATATTCTTTTAGAGTCTAAGAATGGCTTTATTTATTCTTTTTCTAAACTCCCCAACACGAGCTACAGTTGAGTTCTACACCTACTCATCAGGAGCCCACCATGAGCATCAGACTCGGCGACATCGCACCCGACTTCGAACAGGATTCCAGCGCCGGCACCATCCGTTTCCATGAATGGCTGGGCGATAGCTGGGGCGTGCTGTTTTCCCACCCGGCGGATTTCACCCCGGTGTGCACCACCGAGCTGGGCTTCACCGCCAAGCTCAAGGATGAATTCACCCAGCGCGGGGTCAAGGCCATCGCGTTGTCGGTAGACCCGGTGGACTCGCACCACAAGTGGATCGAGGACATCAACGAAACCCAGAACACGATCGTCAACTTCCCGATCCTGGCCGACGCTGATCGCAAGGTATCGGACCTGTACGACCTGATTCACCCGAACGCCAACGACACCCTGACTGTGCGTTCGCTGTTCGTGATCGACCCGAACAAAAAGGTTCGCCTGACCATCACCTACCCGGCGAGCACCGGCCGCAACTTCCATGAAATCCTGCGGGTGATCGACTCGCTGCAACTCACCGACAACTACAAGGTGGCCACCCCGGCCAACTGGAAGGACGGTGAAGAAGTGGTGATCGTGCCGTCGCTTCAGGATCCAGAGGAAATCAAGAAGCGCTTTCCAAAGGGTTATCGCGCGGTGAAGCCGTACCTGCGCCTGACGCCGCAGCCTAATCGTTGATCGACGTCCCTGTAGGAGCGAGGCTTGCCCGCGAAGGCGTCGTCAAAGCCAACATCAATGTTGGACATGGCCTCTTCGCGGGCAAGCCTCGCTCCTACAAGGGCTGTGCAAATCCATATAGCAGGGGAATTTCGGGCCGTTTATACGGCCCATTTTTTTGCCCGGAGAAAGCGGTTTCGTATAGAACTACATCGCATAACCAAATGAATAAATATGATTTAAAGATATATAAATCACCTGTTAAGGTCTCTCCATCGAAGCGAGATCGCCCACTGCGAATCGCCTGCACCGTTCAAGGAATCGTCTGAATGCTGGTCGTCTCACTCGGTGGCAGTCCCAGCCAACGCTCACGTTCCGGGGTGCTGCTGGAGCGCTCTCAACGCTGGTTGCAAGAGCAAGGTGTGGAAGTGGTGAGTTATCAGGTACGGGACTTCCCGGCCGAAGACTTGCTGCACGCACGGTTCGACAGCCCCAAGGTGATCGACCTGTTGCAACAGATTGAAAACGCCGATGGCCTGCTGATCGCCACCCCGGTGTACAAAGCGTCGTTTTCCGGTGCTTTGAAAACCGTGCTGGACCTGCTGCCCGAACGCGCCCTGGCGCACAAAGTGGTATTGCCCATGGCCACCGGCGGCAGCATCGCTCACATGCTGGCGGTGGATTACGCACTCAAGCCAGTGCTGTCGGCATTGAAAGCCCAGGAAATGCTCCACGGGATTTTCGCTGTGGACAGCCAGATCGCTTACGGCGAAGGCAGCGCCCAGGCGCAGCTGGCGCCGGAGCTGGAACAACGACTGAATGAATCGCTGGAGTTGTTCTTCAGCGCCATGGCCCGACGGCCCAAGCCGATCGATCCGAACCTGCTGAATGATCGTTTGTTGAGTGCTCGCTGGAGCATTTAAGCCTCACCCTGACTTGATGTACTCACCTTACTCAGCCGTCAACGGCCAAGCAGGTGCAGCCAAAACCCAACTGCAAAAAGGAGAGCGCTATGCGCACTGTCATTTTGCGTCGTGGTCTGGTCGCTCTGTTTGCTGCGGCTGTAACCTTCGGCGCCATTACTCAAGCACAAGCTGAAACCCTGCGAATCGGCTATCAGAAATACGGCACCCTGGTGCTGCTCAAAGCCAAAGGCACTCTGGAAAAACGCCTCGCCGCCCAAGGTGTCGATGTGCAATGGACTGAATTCCCCGGCGGCCCGCAGCTGCTTGAAGGCCTGAACGTCGGCTCCATCGACTTCGGTGTCACCGGCGAAACGCCTCCGGTATTTGCTCAAGCGGCGGGCGCCGATCTGCTCTACGTCGCCTACGAACCGCCTGCGCCGCACAGCGAAGCGATCCTGGTGCCGAAGGACTCGCCGATCAAATCGGTGAAGGACCTCAAGGGCAAGAAAGTCGTGCTCAACAAAGGCTCCAACGTTCACTACCTGCTGGTCCGCGCGCTTGAAGACGCCGGCCTCAAATACACCGACATCCAGACTGTCTTCCTGCCGCCGGCCGATGCCCGTGCCGCGTTCGAGCGTGGCAGTGTCGATGCCTGGGTCATCTGGGACCCGTACCAGGCCGCCGCCGAGAAGCAGCTGCAAGCGCACACCCTGCGCGATGGCAAGGGCATCGTCGACAACCATCAGTTCTACCTGGCGACCAAGCCTTACGCACAGAAAAATCCCGAGGTGATCAAGACCCTCGTGGAAGAAGTGCGCGCCGTCGGCGAATGGTCCAAGGCCAATCCTGAAGACGTGACCAAGCAGGTCTCGCCACTGCTCGGCTTGCCGGAAGACATCACCCTGACCTCGGTGAAACGCCAGGGCTACGGCGCGTTGTTCCTGACCCCGGAAGTGGTCGCTGCGCAACAGAAAATCGCCGACAGCTTCTACCAGCTCAAGCTGATTCCGAAGCCGCTCAGCATCAAAGACGTGATCTGGACGCCGCCGGCAGCCGTTGCCAAAGCGCAGTAATTCGATTCCCCAAGGAGACCACTCCATGAGCCTCAATATCTTCTGGTTCCTGCCTACCCACGGCGACGGCCATTACCTTGGCACCGCCGAAGGCGCTCGCGCCGTTGACCACGGTTACCTGCAACAAGTCGCGCAAGCGGCGGATCGTCTGGGCTTCGGCGGGGTGCTGATTCCCACTGGCCGCTCGTGCGAAGACTCGTGGCTGGTGGCCGCGTCGCTGATCCCGGTGACCCAGCGTTTGAAATTCCTTGTCGCCCTGCGCCCCGGGATCATTTCCCCGACGGTGGCTGCGCGTCAGGCCGCGACACTGGATCGTCTGTCCGGCGGTCGTGCGCTGTTCAACCTGGTGACCGGCGGTGATCCGGAAGAATTGGCCGGCGATGGTTTGTTCCTGACCCACGAAGAGCGCTATCAGGCTTCGGTGGAATTCACCCGCATCTGGCGTCGCGTGCTGGAAGGCGAAACCGTCGATTACGACGGTCAGCACATCAGCGTGAAAGGCGCCAAGTTGCTCTATCCGCCGATCCAGCAACCGCGTCCGCCGCTGTATTTCGGCGGCTCGTCGGAAGCCGCGCAAGACCTGGCCGCCGAGCAAGTGGAAATGGTCCTGACCTGGGGCGAACCGCCGGCCGCCGTGGCCGAGAAGATCGAACAGGTTCGCGCCAAAGCCGCGAAGCTTGGCCGCACGGTGCGCTTCGGTATTCGCTTGCACGTGATCGTCCGTGAAACCAATGCCGAAGCCTGGCAAGCGGCGGATCGACTGATCTCGCACCTGGACGACGACACCATTGCCCGTGCCCAGGCTTCCCTGGCGCGCTTCGATTCCGTGGGCCAGCAACGCATGGCGGCGCTGCATGGCGGTAGTCGCGACAACCTGGAAGTCAGCCCTAACCTGTGGGCCGGCGTCGGCCTGGTGCGTGGCGGTGCCGGTACTGCACTGGTCGGCGACGGTCCGACCGTGGCCGCCCGCGTGAAGGAATACGCGGACCTGGGCATCGACACCTTCATCTTCTCCGGTTATCCACACCTGGAAGAGTCGTACCGCGTCGCCGAGTTGCTGTTCCCGCATCTGGACATCGAGCGTCCGGAATTGCCGAAAAGCGCCGGTTACGTCAGCCCGTTCGGCGAGATGGTCGCCAACGACATTCTTCCCAAAGCAGCGTCCCAGAGCTGAGGCGCGCCATGAAGAGAATCATCCACAACTTTGCGCCCTGGGCGTTGCCGATTTTGCTGTTGGCGGTGTGGCAGTTGTCGGTGTCGGCGGGCTGGTTGTCGACACGGATTCTGCCGGCGCCGATTGCCGTGATCGAAGCCGGGGTGAGCCTGGTGCGCAGCGGTGAAATCTGGACGCACCTGGCCATCAGCGGCTGGCGTGCGGCGCTGGGCTTCACCATCGGTGGCGGCATCGGCCTGGCGCTGGGCTTCATTACCGGCCTGTCGAAATGGGGCGAGCGCCTGCTCGACAGTTCGGTGCAGATGATCCGCAACGTGCCACATCTGGCGCTGATTCCGCTGGTGATCCTGTGGTTCGGCATCGACGAGTCGGCGAAGATTTTCCTGGTGGCGTTGGGCACCTTGTTCCCGATCTACCTCAACACCTACCACGGCATTCGCAACGTCGACCCGGCGCTGGTGGAGATGGCGCGCAGCTACGGCTTGTCCGGTTTCAGTCTGTTCCGTCAGGTGATTCTACCGGGTGCATTGCCTTCGATTCTGGTCGGCGTGCGTTTTGCGCTGGGCTTCATGTGGCTGACCTTGATCGTTGCTGAAACCATTTCCGCGAGCTCCGGCATTGGCTACCTGGCAATGAACGCTCGGGAGTTTTTGCAGACCGACGTGGTGGTGCTCGCGATCCTGATGTACGCGGTGCTCGGCAAACTGGCCGACCTCGCGGCTCGTGGACTTGAACGTGTGTGGCTGCGCTGGCATCCGGCGTATCAGGTTGCCAAAGGAGGTGCCGCATGACCGCTCAACAACCTCCACGCCTGCTGCGCGGGATTCCGCTGGTGGTGCGCAAGCTGCAAAAAACCTTCGGTTCGCGGCAGGTGCTGCGCGAGATCGATCTGCACATTCCGGCCGGCCAATTCGTCGCCGTGGTGGGGCGCAGTGGTTGCGGCAAAAGTACCTTGCTGCGGTTGCTCGCCGGTCTCGACAAACCCACGGGCGGTGAATTGCTCGCCGGTTCCGCACCGCTGAGTGACGCGCGGGAAGACACCCGGCTGATGTTCCAGGAAGCACGTCTGCTGCCGTGGAAAAAGGTCATCGACAACGTCGGCCTCGGTCTCTCGGGTAACTGGCGGCCACAGGCGCTGGAAGCGTTGGAGTCGGTCGGCCTGGCGGACCGCGCCAATGAATGGCCGGCGGCCTTGTCCGGCGGGCAGAAGCAACGTGTGGCCCTGGCCCGCGCGCTGATCCATCAACCGCGCCTGCTGTTGCTGGACGAACCGCTGGGCGCGCTGGATGCCCTGACCCGGATCGAAATGCAGCAACTGATCGAACGGCTCTGGCAGAAGCACGGTTTCACCGTGTTGCTGGTGACTCACGACGTCAGTGAAGCGGTGGCGATTGCCGATCGGGTGATCCTGATCGAAGAGGGCGAAGTCGGCCTCGACCTGCACGTGGAACTGCCGCGCCCTCGGGTTCGGGGTTCGCATCGGCTGGCGGCGCTGGAAACCGAAGTCCTCAATCGCGTCCTCGCGCTGCCTGGCCAGCCGCCGGAACCGGAACCTGTTTCACCCTTGCCTACGCAACTGCGCTGGGCTCAATAACTCAAGCCTCATTCAACGACAGGAATCAACATCATGACTATCAAAGCCATCAACGTTCGTAACCAGTTCAAAGGCTCGATCAAGGAAATCGTACTGGGTGACGTGCTGTCGGAAATCGACGTGCAAACCGCTTCCGGCATCGTCACGTCGGTGATCACCACCCGCTCGGTGAAAGAGCTGGAGCTGGTGGTCGGCAGCGAAGTGATCGCGTTTGTGAAATCCACCGAGGTGTCGATCGCCAAGTTGTAAGGGCGTGCACAATCAACAACCCCGGAGGGTTCGAACCCTTCGGGGTTTTTTATGCGCGTGAATCAGTGAGTCTGGCGGTGCAGCCATCGTCGGAACGCCGCCCGGAGCCGGCTCACTCCCACATTTGGAATGCATTCCCCTGTGGGAGCGAGCCTGCTCGCGATGAGGCCGGTGCAGCTAAAAAATAATCAGGCAGGAATAGCACGCTTGGGCAAATACGGCGGCAAATACAGCCCAAGATACGCATCAAACACCCGCATCCCTTCCTCGGCCATGCGCGGCGTAATCTGCCCATGCTGCTGCACCGAACGCGCATACACCCGATCACCCAGCTCCATGGCCAGCGCAAACACATCAACGTCAGTCGGCAATTTGGGCAGTTCGAAATGATGATCGAACAGCTTGTGCATCAGGTCGCCCAGCTCAATGTCGTGCTGACGGTCTGCCTGAGTCACTTCGGTCAGGCCATGCTGCGCGAGGATCAACTGGCGGGCGGCGGCGTCTTCGTCGTAGATGTCGAGCATGCGTTGTTCCACCAACCGCGACAGGTCCCGCCAGCCGTTGAGCGCATCGTGGTCGATGGGCGCTTGCAGGCAGGCGCGGAAAGCGGCATGGACGTCGGCAGTCAGCGCTTCGAGCAGGGCCGGGACGCTGGCGAAAAAGTGGTAGACCGAGGAGGGCGGGATGTCCGCGCGTTCGGCAACGCTGTAGATCGACAGACTGGCCACGCCCTCGGCGGCCAGCAGCGTGCGGGCGGCATCGAGTATCGAATCGATCCGGGCCTGGCTGCGGGCGCGGGGTTTGCGTGGGGTGGCGAGTCGGGTCATTGACGGTCTCCTGCGGGGCAGCGGGCATTGTACGAGGCGGGTGGCACCTTGTCTGTATGGGCACCGCTGCCCGAATTGACTGTCAGGACTGATTAGCCTCCGACGTGCACACTCCGACCGTTCAAGGGTTGAACTGGGCGTGAATTCATCGGATAGAGCACCTGGAAAGCCTCCAGTTGCGCGCGGGAAATTTCCAATGGAGTGGTCAGCACATTCCAGCGCACGCCTTCGGTACAGGGAGGTGTTGTGAGGGAGCCCATGTAGGAATAGGCGTTATGGTTTGCAGGTAATAACTGCGCAACGTTAATCGCCTCCAGGTTCGCAGTGCCACCTGTATTTTTTGGCATGGCTGCCAGGACAGGCTCCAGGTTCGGGTTGTGAGCACCCTCTTCAAACACCACGGCCACCACGGCCAGTTCGCCTGCGGCATTGCGATGAACCAGGTGTGCGTCCATCGGGAAGATGCGCCCCTGGATCATTTCTTCACTTGGCGTATGGAAATGCAGTTGTACCAAGGAGTAATGACCGGAGGCCAGATTGATTCCTCCGGCGTTCTCTGGAGTTACTTGGATCGTATGACCGTTGTTCACTACCGTGGCTTTGCCTGAAAGATAGGTAAAGTTCAGAGGCTCCAGATCGGTTTTGACCGCGTCACGAATATCAATGGGCGACTGTGTTTGGCCTGACGAGCAGAGGCTGTACTCGCTCTTCAGTTCACCCCAGTTTTGTGGGCCGGTGGGGGCGGAATAGCTCCATGGGGCCGTGTCGCCAGTGGTTGCCCAGGCGGTCGTGCACAAACTGGCGACGATCAGAGTCATGGCTGTACCCAATCGCTGTTTTTTCATTTTTGTTCTCACACGTAGTCAGGGAAACGGAAAGAGTTCCGGAGTCTGGAGTGTGAGGTGGTGGTCAGGGGACAGATGTCGTTAGCGTCTGACGAATTCGTAGGAGTTTTCCTTGGTTTTTGGTCGCAAGCATTCCATAACAAATCGCGAGCAAAAAAAAACGCCGCAAGCTGTGAAGCCTGCGGCGTTCCTTTTTCACTGCAACCGCTTAAACGGTATGCAGATACCAGTTGTACTCAAGGTCGGAGATGGAGTGTTCAAACTCCTCCAGCTCGCTTTCCTTGCAGGCCACGAAGATATCGATGTATTTCGGATCGATGTACTTGGCCATGACTTCGCTGTCGTCCAGCTCGCGCAATGCGTCGCGCAGGTTGTTCGGCAGGCTTTGCTCGTTCTGCTCGTAGGAGTTGCCTTCCACGGGTGCGCCCGGCTCGATCTTGTTGGTCAGGCCGTGGTGCACGCCCGCCAGGACCGAAGCCATCAGCAGGTACGGGTTGGCGTCGGCGCCGGCCACACGGTGTTCGATACGTACGGCATCGGCGGCGCCGGTGGGTACGCGAATCGCTACGGTGCGGTTGTCCAGGCCCCAGCACGGCGAGTTCGGCACATAGAACTGCGCGCCGAAACGACGGTAGGAGTTGACGTTCGGGCAGAGGAAAGCCATCTGCGCCGGTAGGGTCTCGAGCACACCGCCGATCGCGTGTCGCAGCGCGGCGTTCTGCTCGGGATCCTCGCTGGCAAAAATGTTTTTGCCATCTTTATCAAGAATCGAAATGTGGACGTGCAGACCGTTGCCCGCCTGGCCCGGGTAAGGCTTGGCCATGAAGGTGGTGTCCATCTCATGGTCGTAGGCGATGTTCTTGATCAGGCGCTTGAGCAGGACCGCGTAGTCGCAAGCCTTGATCGGGTCGGCCACGTGGTGCAGGTTTACTTCGAACTGCGCCGGGGCACTTTCCTTGACGATGGCGTCGGCCGGGATGCCTTGCTCTTTTGCACCTTCCAGAATGTCCTGGAGGCAGTCGACGTATTCGTCGAGGTCGTCGATCAGGTAGACCTGTGTCGAGTGCGGGCGTTTACCGGAAACCGGCGAGCGAGGTGGTTGCGGACGGCCGTTCACGTTCTCCTGGTCGATCAGGTAGAACTCCAGCTCGAACGCGGCGCAGATGGTCAGGCCCATTTCGTCGAACTTGCGCACCACGTTGGCCAGCACTTCGCGCGGATCGGCGAAGAATGGCTCGCCTTCGAGTTCGTGCATGGTCATCAACAGTTGCGCGGTAGGGCGCTTCTGCCAGGGCTCATTGCACAGGGTGTCGGGGATTGGATAGCAGATTCGGTCAGCATCGCCGATGTCCAGGCCCAGGCCGGTGCTTTCCACCGTCGAGCCGTTGATATCCAGAGCAAATAGAGAGGCCGGCAGGTTGATGCCTTTCTCGTAAACCTTGTGGAGGCTGGTGCGTTCAATGCGCTTGCCGCGCACCACACCATTCATATCCGCAATCAGAAGGTCAACGTACAGAACCTCAGGATGTTCCTTAAGGAACGCGTTCGCTTCGTTAAGCTGAACGGCACGCGGGGGTACCGACATGATGCAACACCTTTGTTGTTAAAAATATCAATCATTGATCTCTTCGGATTCCAGTCAACCCGAACGGCATGCCGAAGTCAAGCGAGGCCTTTTTTGCCCTAAAAAAGCGCCCATGAGGCTTTTTTGAGGCACTTTGGGGCGTTTTTATGCCTTTGAATGCTTTGCCGTCCGCGGGCTTGAGCGGGCCGTGTTGTATTTTTTACGGGGGTGTTGTGTAAAAAAATGAACAAGGCTAAGCTCGATTCAAACCCATAACAGCAATAATACCGGGGTGCTTCATGTCTCGCCTGCCGTTAATCGGCGTCGCCGTCTGCTCTAAGCAGATCGGTCTGCATGCTTATCACATCAGTGGCGATCGTTACGCTCACGCCAGGGCCCGTGTTGCCAAAGGCGTGCCGTCGACTCTTCCTTCCCCGGCAAACCGGCTGGTTCCGTCCGATATTCTGGACGGTCTGCGCGACATTCTCTTTACGGGTTGTCCTTCCAATATAGAACCGTTTTACCTGGCTGGCCCGACCAACGTGTCGGTCATCGCTCATGATTCTGCACGCCTTGCATTGTTCCCGTTCACCCATGCCGTCGTCGAGGCAGGTATTTGTGCGCGGCAATTGCAGTGGCAATCTGTACCAAGCGACGCCCGTGCGTCAAACAACGCCTGACTTATAAGAGTCAGGAAACTCAGCCTAAGAGGCATTTATGAGTAACAACCTCGACCAGCTCACCGATTGGTTGAAAGACCACAAGATCACAGAAGTCGAATGCATGATCGCCGACTTGACCGGGATCACCCGGGGCAAGATTTCGCCGACCAACAAGTTCATTGCTGAAAAAGGCATGCGCCTGCCCGAGAGCGTTCTGTTGCAGACCGTGACCGGCGACTATGTCGAAGACGACATCTATTACGAACTGCTCGATCCGGCCGACATCGACATGATCTGCCGTCCCGACTCGAATGCAGTGTTCCTGGTGCCATGGGCCATCGAGCCGACCGCCCAGGTGATCCACGACACTTATGACAAGCAAGGCAACCCGATCGAGCTGTCGCCGCGCAACGTGCTTAAAAAGGTTCTGAAGCTCTATTCCGACAAGGGCTGGCAGCCAATCGTGGCGCCGGAAATGGAGTTTTACCTGACCAAGCGTAGCGACGACCCCGACTACCCGCTGCAACCGCCAATCGGTCGCTCGGGGCGCCCGGAAATCGGTCGCCAGTCGTTCTCCATCGAAGCGGCCAACGAATTCGATCCGCTGTTCGAAGACGTCTACGACTGGTGCGAACTGCAGGAGCTGGACCTCGACACGCTGATCCACGAGGACGGCACGGCGCAGATGGAAATCAACTTCCGTCACGGCGATGCCCTGTCCCTGGCCGACCAGATCCTGGTGTTCAAACGCACCATGCGCGAAGCCGCGCTCAAGCACGACGTGGCCGCCACTTTCATGGCCAAGCCGATGACCGGGGAGCCGGGCAGCGCGATGCACCTGCACCAGAGCATCATCGACATCGAGACCGGCAAGAACGTCTTCTCCAATGAAGACGGGACCATGAGCCAGTTGTTCCTGCATCACATCGGTGGCTTGCAGAAACTGATCCCCGAGCTGTTGCCGCTGTTTGCCCCGAACGTCAACTCGTTCCGCCGCTTCCTGCCGGATACGTCGGCGCCGGTGAACGTGGAGTGGGGCGAAGAGAACCGCACCGTGGGCCTGCGGGTGCCGGATGCCGGGCCGCAAAACCGTCGGGTGGAAAACCGCCTGCCGGGGGCTGATGCCAACCCGTACCTGGCGATTGCCGCGAGCCTGCTCTGCGGTTACATCGGCATGGTCGAAGGCTTGAACCCAAGTGCGCCGGTGGTGGGGCGCGGCTATGAACGCCGCAACCTGCGCCTGCCACTGACCATCGAGGACGCGCTGGATCGCATGGAAAACAGCGCGACCATCGAGAAATACCTGGGCAAGAAATTCATCACTGGCTACGTCGCGGTCAAGCGGGCCGAGCATGAAAACTTCAAGCGCGTGATCAGCTCCTGGGAGCGGGAATTCCTGCTCTTCGCCGTCTGATGCGCCGGGCGCCGCTGCTTTTGGCGGCGCCTTTCACCGAAATCTTAGGAGAGTTCGCATGACCAGCAACAACCCGCAAACCCGTGAATGGCAAACCCTGAGCAACGATCACCACCTGGCCCCGTTCAGCGACTTCAAGCAGCTGAAAGAGAAAGGCCCGCGGATCATCACCAACGCCAAGGGCGTTTACCTCTGGGACAGCGAAGGCAACAAGATCCTCGACGGCATGGCCGGCCTGTGGTGCGTAGCGATCGGCTACGGTCGCGATGAACTGGCTGATGCCGCCAGCAAGCAAATGCGCGAGTTGCCTTACTACAACCTGTTCTTCCAGACCGCCCACCCACCAGTGCTCGAGCTGGCCAAGGCCATTGCCGACATCGCGCCAGAAGGCATGAACCATGTGTTCTTCACCGGTTCCGGCTCCGAAGGCAACGACACCATGCTGCGTATGGTCCGCCACTATTGGGCGATCAAGGGCCAGCCGAAGAAGAAAGTCATCATCAGCCGCAAGAACGGTTATCACGGTTCCACCGTGGCCGGCGCGAGCCTGGGTGGCATGACGTACATGCACGAACAAGGCGACTTGCCGATCCCGGGCATCGTCCACATCGCCCAGCCGTACTGGTTCAGTGAAGGCGGCGACATGACACCGGAAGAGTTCGGTGTGTGGGCGGCCAATCAGCTGGAAGAGAAGATTCTGGAAATCGGCGTGGATAACGTCGGTGCCTTTATTGCCGAGCCGATCCAGGGTGCCGGTGGCGTGATCATTCCGCCAGACACCTACTGGCCGCGCATCAAGGAAATCCTCGCCAAGTACGACATCCTGTTCGTGGCGGACGAAGTGATCTGTGGTTTCGGCCGCACCGGTGAGTGGTTCGGTACCGATTTCTACGGCCTCAAACCCGACATGATGACCATCGCCAAAGGCCTGACGTCCGGCTACATCCCGATGGGTGGCCTGATCGTGCGTGACGAAGTGGTGGCGGTGCTCAACGAGGGCGGCGATTTCAACCACGGTTTCACCTACTCCGGACACCCGGTGGCGGCGGCGGTGGCGCTGGAAAACATCCGCATCCTGCGCGAAGAAAAAATTATCGAGCGCGTTCATGCAGAAACGGCACCTTACTTGCAGAAACGTTTGCGGGAACTGAGCGATCACCCGTTGGTGGGGGAAGTGCGCGGGGTGGGGCTGTTGGGGGCCATCGAACTGGTTCAGGACAAGGCCACGCGCAAGCGTTACGAAGGCAAGGGCGTCGGCATGATCTGCCGCACATTCTGCTTCGACAACGGCCTGATCATGCGTGCCGTCGGCGACACCATGATCATTGCTCCGCCACTGGTGATCACCAAGGCTGAAATCGATGAGCTGGTGACCAAGGCACGCAAGTGCCTGGACCTGACCCTGAGTGCGTTGCAGGGCTAAGTGCTAGGCTCTGAGCGGGAGACATGAAACTTTCGCTCAGGGCAGTCGCAAACGGCGGCCTTTCCTTGAAAGACCGCCACCGATCTTGCCAGACTAGCCGCGGTTCCAGTTGCCCGGGTTTGGCCGCTGAACAAAGTGGTTCAAAAAAGAAAAATTTGGAGCATTACGCATGAAGGCATTAGGAAAAAAGCTTGCTGGCAAGACACTTCTCGCCATGTCCCTGATGGGCATTATGGCGGGTGCGGTTCAGGCGGACGACAAGGTGTTGCACGTCTATAACTGGTCCGATTACATCGCTCCGGACACCATCAAAAAGTTCGAAACCGAGTCCGGCATCAAAGTCGTTTACGACGTATTCGACAGTAACGAAACCCTGGAAGCCAAGTTGCTGGCAGGCAAGTCCGGTTACGACATCGTCGTACCGTCGAACAACTTCCTGGCCAAGCAGATCAAGGCCGGCGTTTACCAGAAGCTGGACAAGTCCAAGCTGCCTAACTGGAAGAACCTGAACACTGACCTGCTCAAAGCGGTATCGGTGAGCGACCCGGGCAACGAACATGCCTTCCCGTACATGTGGGGTTCGATCGGTATCGGCTTCAACGCCGAGAAGGTCAAGGCTGCACTGGGCGCCGATGCACCGACCAATTCCTGGGACCTGTTGTTCAAACCTGAAAACATCGCCAAGTTGAAATCGTGTGGCGTCAGTTTCCTCGATTCGCCAACCGAGATGATTCCGGTGGCGTTGCACTACCTGGGCTATCCAACCGACAGCCAGGACAAAAAACAACTGGCCGAAGCCGAAGCGCTGTTCCTGAAGATTCGTCCTTCGGTTGGCTACTTCCACTCGTCCAAGTACATCTCCGACCTGGCCAACGGCAACATCTGCGTAGCCGTGGGTTACTCGGGTGACATCTACCAGGCCAAAGCGCGCGCCGCCGAAGCCGGTGACAAGGTGAAAGTCAGCTACAACATTCCGAAAGAAGGTGCCGGCAGCTTCTACGACATGGTCGCCATCCCTAAAGATGCCGAAAACGTCGATGGCGCCTACAAGTTCATGACCTTCCTGCAAAAGCCGGAAATCATGGCTGAAATCACCAACGCGGTACGTTTCCCGAACGGTAACGCGGCGGCCACTCCTCTGGTCGAAAAAGAAATCACCGAAGATCCGGGCGTCTACCCGCCTGCCGATGTGCTGGCCAAGCTGTACGCGATTGCCGATTTGCCGGCCGCGACCCAGCGGATCCTGACTCGCAGCTGGACCAAGATCAAATCCGGTAAGTAAGCAGTAGTAACCCTTGTAGGAGCGAGCCTGCTCGCGATGAACCTGAGAGCAACGCTGGGTGTCAGGCACCCAGCGTCATCGTTGACGACCATCGCGAGCAATCGAGCGTCGACCGGCTGCTCCTACACGGATCTTCATAAAGTTTGCTGGAACGGTTTTTCGAGGGTAAGTTGCGCGCCGGTTTTGTTGCTGGGCAGCTACGACTGTCATGTAACGCGGGGCAACTTGGGCCCAACTAATTTTAGAGGACCTCCACTTGCCTATTTTTTCTTTGTTGCGCAATGCATTGCTGGCCGGTGCCGGACTGACGATGGCTGTCAGTGTCCAGGCTGCCGGCACGGTGCATATTTATAACTGGTCGGACTACATCGGCGAGACCACCCTGGCCGACTTCCAGAAAGAGACCGGTATCAAACCGGCATATGACGTCTTTGACTCCAACGAAACCCTGGAGGGCAAGTTGCTCGCCGGGCGTACCGGCTATGACGTGGTCGTGCCGTCGAACCACTTCCTCGGCAAGCAGATCAAGGCCGGTGCTTTCCAGAAACTCGACAAGTCGAAGTTGCCGAACTACTCGAACCTCGACCCCGTATTGCTCAAGCGTCTGGAGCAAAACGATCCGGGCAACTTGTACGCCGTCCCTTACCTGTGGGGCACCAACGGCATTGGTTACAACGTCGACAAGATCAAGGCTGTGCTGGGCGTCGACAAGATCGATTCCTGGAGCGCGGTGTTCGAGCCGGAGAACATCAAGAAGCTGCAGAGTTGCGGCGTGGCGTTCCTCGACTCCGCCGATGAAATGATGCCGACGGTCCTCAACTACATGGGCCTGAACGCCAACAGCACCAACCCCGAAGATTACAAAAAGGCTGAAGCCAAGTTGCTGGCGGTGCGGCCTTACGTGACCTACTTCCACTCCTCCAAATACATCGCGGATCTGGCCAACGGCGATATCTGCATCGCGATCGGTTTTTCCGGCGACATGTTCCAGGCCCGCAACCGTGCGGCTGAAGCGAAGAAAGGCGTGAACATCGCCTACACCATTCCCAAAGAGGGCGGTGCGCTGTGGTTCGACATGCTCGCGATTCCGAAGGATTCGGGCAACGTCAAAGAGGCCCACGCCTTCATCAACTATTTGTTGAAACCCGAGGTGATCGCACAGGTCAGTGATTCTGTTGGCTATGCGAACCCCAACCCTGGCTCGGACAAATTGATGGAGCAGTCCATCCGCACCGACGAGTCGGTTTATCCACCGCAAGCAGTCCTCGACAAGACCTACGTGTCGGTCGAGTTACCACCAAACATTCAACGTTTGATGACCCGCAGCTGGACCAAGGTCAAGTCGGGCAAATAGCTTCAGGGCTCAAACTATCCAGGTTGGCTCACCTTGAGCGAACTGCACTCTTTTTTTGGGAGTTTCGTAAATGGCAGTTGCCTCCGGCGCCTATAAGAAAGCCCTCGAGGGCGACCAGTCACCTAAACAGGTGCTGGTCAAAATCGACCGGGTCACGAAGAAGTTCGACGAGACGATTGCCGTGGACGATGTGTCCCTGGAAATCAAGAAAGGCGAGATTTTCGCCCTGCTCGGCGGTTCGGGATCGGGCAAGTCCACGTTGCTGCGCATGCTCGCAGGCTTCGAACGGCCCACGGAGGGGCGCATTTTCCTCGATGGCGTAGACATCACCGACATGCCGCCCTACGAGCGGCCGATCAACATGATGTTCCAGTCGTACGCCCTGTTCCCGCACATGACCGTGGCGCAGAACATCGCCTTCGGCCTCAAGCAGGACAAACTGCCTGCGGCTGAAATCGATGCCCGCGTGGCCGACATGCTCAAGCTGGTTCAGATGACCCAGTACGCCAAGCGCAAGCCGCATCAACTCTCCGGTGGTCAGCGTCAGCGTGTTGCCCTGGCGCGTTCGCTGGCCAAGCGACCGAAGCTGCTGCTGCTCGACGAACCGATGGGTGCGCTGGACAAGAAGCTGCGTTCGCAAATGCAGCTTGAGCTGGTCGAGATCATCGAGCGCGTCGGCGTAACCTGCGTCATGGTGACCCACGATCAGGAAGAGGCCATGACCATGGCCGAGCGCATCGCGATCATGCACCTGGGCTGGATCGCCCAGATCGGCAGCCCGATCGACATCTACGAAACCCCGACCAGCCGCCTGGTCTGCGAGTTCATCGGCAACGTCAACATCTTCGACGGTGAAGTGATCGACGACGCCGAAGGCCATGCGACCATCACCTGCAAAGACCTGGATCGCCAGATCTACGTGGGCCACGGCATCAGCACCTCGGTGCAGGACAAATCCGTGACCTACGCGATCCGTCCGGAAAAACTGCTGGTGACGCCGGACATGCCGACCTGCGAATACAACTGGTCCAGCGGCAAGGTGCACGACATCGCCTACCTCGGTGGCCACTCGGTGTTCTACGTCGAGCTGCCGAGCGGCAAGATCGTCCAGTCGTTCGTCGCCAACGCCGAACGCCGTGGTCAGCGCCCAACCTGGGGTGACCAGGTTTACGTGTGGTGGGAAGACGACAGCGGCGTGGTACTCCGCTCATGAACATGCGCAAATTCAAACGCCGCCTCAATCGAATAATTCCCGGTGGCCGTCAGCTGGTCATCGGGGTTCCGTTCCTCTGGCTGTTCATGTTCTTCATGCTGCCGTTCTTCATCGTCCTGAAGATCAGCTTCGCTGAAGCCGACGTGGCCATTCCGCCGTACACTGAGATCTACAACTTCGTAGACCAGAAGCTGCAGGTGCTGCTCAACCTCGGCAACTACGCGATGCTCGGCGACGATGAGTTGTACATCGCCGCTTACCTCGGTTCGTTGAAGATGGCGCTGATCAGCACCATCCTCTGCCTGCTGATCGGCTACCCGATGGCCTACGCCATCGCCAGTGCCCGCAAAGAGCTGCAAACGGTGCTGGTGCTGCTGATCATGATGCCGACCTGGACCGCGATCCTGATCCGCGTTTACGCGTGGATGGGCATCCTCAGCAACAACGGTCTGCTCAACGGTTTCCTGATGAGCATGGGCTGGATCGACGAACCGCTGCAGATCCTCAATACCAACCTGGCGGTGTACATCGGCGTGGTTTATTCGTACCTGCCGTTCATGATCCTGCCGCTCTACGCCAACCTGGTGAAGCACGACAACAGCCTGCTGGAAGCGGCGTCCGACCTCGGTTCGAGTACGTTCAACAGCTTCTGGAAGATCACCATTCCGCTGTCCAAGAACGGCATCGTCGCCGGTTGCATGCTGGTGTTCATTCCAGTGGTGGGCGAGTTCGTGATCCCGGAACTGCTGGGCGGTCCGGAAACCTTGATGATCGGTAAAGTGCTCTGGCAAGAGTTCTTCAACAACCGTGACTGGCCGGTGGCGTCTGCCCTGGCGGTGGTGATGCTGTTGATCCTGATTGTGCCGATCATCCTGTTCAACCGCAGTCAGGCCAAAGAAATGGAGGGTAAAGAATGAAGCGCTTCCGTTTCTCGAGTTTCATGCTGATCGCGGGCTTGCTGTTCATCTACGCGCCGATGCTGATCCTGGTGATCTACTCGTTCAACGCCTCGAAGCTGGTGACGGTGTGGGGCGGCTGGTCGATCAAGTGGTACGTCGGCCTGATGGACAACACCCAACTGATGGGCTCGGTGGTGCGTTCGCTGGAAATCGCCTGCTACACGGCGATTGCCGCTGTGGCGCTGGGCACGTTGGCCGCATTCGTCCTGACCCGCATTACCCGCTTCAAGGGCCGCACGTTGTTCGGTGGCCTGGTCACCGCGCCGCTGGTGATGCCCGAAGTGATCACCGGTCTGTCGCTGTTGCTGCTGTTCGTGGCCATGGCGCAGATGATCGGTTGGCCGCAAGAGCGTGGCATCGTCACCATCTGGATCGCCCACACCACGTTCTGTGCGGCGTATGTGGCGGTGGTGGTGTCGGCGCGCTTGCGTGAGCTGGACCTGTCCATCGAAGAGGCCGCCATGGATCTCGGGGCGAAGCCGTGGAAGGTGTTCTTCCTGATCACCATCCCGATGATTGCGCCATCCCTGGGGGCGGGCGGCATGATGTCGTTCGCGCTGTCGCTGGATGACCTGGTGTTGGCCAGCTTCGTGTCGGGGCCGGGGTCGACGACCTTGCCGATGGAAGTGTTCTCGGCGGTGCGTCTGGGCGTGAAGCCTGAGATCAACGCCGTGGCCAGCCTGATTCTGCTGGCGGTGTCGTTGATGACCTTCCTGGTCTGGTTCTTCAGCCGCCGTGCCGAAGAAAGCCGCAAGCGTGCGATTCAGCAGGCCATCGAAGAAAGCGCTGCCGATTCGTGGAAGCAACCGGACGTGCGTCGCGCACAGCAGGCGCCGGAAGCGGCCTGAGTGTTGGCCACAATCGCGTGGCCAACCCCGATCTACTGTAGGAGCCGGCTTGCTGGCGATAGCGGTTTAACATTCAACAATTACGCTGACTGTTACACCGCAATCGCCAGCAAGCCGGCTCCTACAGGTTTCAGGAAATCCAGGGGGACTTGCGGATGATCTCGACGAAGTTCATCGGCTTGAACCCTGGCTCGCTGTCCACCAGCACATCCGCGTTCACCGTACCGAACGTGGTATCCGGCTTGTGCTTGAAGCCGTTGGCGAACGCACACAGGATGCACTCCTTGAACCCCTCGCCCCGTGGATGCGCGTGCACCACCGCCTCACGCTGCGCCGTGGGAAACGCCGCGTAGTCGATCCCCAGCACATCCATTTCAACGCCCGCCGTCACCAATGCCACGTTGGGGCGCAGGTGATGCACTACGTTCGGCGTGGTGTGCAGGGCAATCGACAACCACACCTGTTCGATGTCGTCATCGCTCAGGCCATAAGGCTTGAGAAACGCTTTGGCGGCGTTGGCGCTATCGACTTCGAAGCGTTCATCGTCGCTGCGATGACCTTCCACCAGACCCAGGTCATGGAACATCGCGCCGACGTACAACAGCTCCGGGTTGTAGGCCAGTTGCTTGCGTTCACCGCTCAAAGCGCCGAACAGAAACACCCGGCGCGAGTGGTGATAAAGCAGGTCGGATTCGACGTCGCGAATGTATTCCGTGGTGGCCCGGGCCAAAGCGCTGTCGGGGATTTTGATGCCGGCGATGGTGCTGCTCATGGTGCTGTCCTCGTGGGGAACGCCGTGGCGGCGCTGATGGGACAAGTCTGTTCCCGGCCCCAAAACCGGACAATCGATCCATGGCTGCGATCCTTGCCAATGAGCATGCAAATCGCGCCAACCTCGCTTGTTGAGCGCGGATTGGCTACGGTTGAGGTCCTGCGCATGGATTTACGTCATGCGCACACCTTGTAGGAGCCGGCTTGCTGGCGATGGTATGTCAGCAACATTGATGTCGACTGACACTCCATCGCCAGCAAGCCGGCTCCTACAAAGTCTGCGTGCATTGAGGGTGTTCCTGTCATGAGTAAAACCGTTGCCATCGTGGTGTTCGCCGGCGTTCAGTCCCTGGACGTCACCGGCCCCATGGATGTGTTTTCCGAGGCCAATCGTTTCCTCGCGCCGCAGGATCACTATCAACTGGAGGTGATCGGCGTCGAGCGCGGTGTGATGCCGTGCTCCAACGGTTTATCCCTCAATGCCCATCGGCATTTCAGCGAGGCGCTGGGGGCGTACGACTTGTTGCTGGTGGCCGGTGGGCCGCAGTTGCCGTTCATGGATTTCGGCGCGGCCTTCGATGCCTGGCTGCGCGATGCCAGCGCGCTGGCGCAACGGTTCGGCTCGATCTGCAACGGTGCATTCATGCTCGCCCGGGCAGGCTTGCTCGAAGGGCGGACGGTGACGACTCATTGGGGGGATGCCGCTGCACTTGCGGCGTTGTGCCCTTCGACACAGGTCGAGGCTGATCGGTTGTACGTGCAGGACGGCGAGCTCTATACCTCGGCCGGGGTCACGGCGGGGATCGATCTGTCGTTGTACTTGTTGGCCCGGGATCATGGGCCGGAAGTGGCGCTCAGCGTGGCCAAGCGGCTGGTGGTGTTCACGCAGCGCTCGGGCGGGCAATCGCAGTTCAGTCCATTCCTCGCGCCCCACGCCGAGCCGACGTCGGCGGTGGCGATGGTTCAGCATTACGTGCTGGCCAACCTGACCGGCGATCTGACCATTGCTGACCTGGCCAACGCCGCCAACATGAGCGCCCGCAACTTTTCCAGGGTGTTTGCCAAAGAAGCGAAGGTCACCCCGGCGGAATTCGTCGAACGGGCGAGGGTGGATGCGGCGCGGGTGATGCTCGAAAGCACCGTCGCGCCGTTGAAGACGGTGGCGTATCAGTGCGGGTTTCGCGATGCGCAGCATATGCGCAGCGTGTTCAATCGCCGGTTGGGTGTGACGCCGCAGCAGTTCAGGTTGAATTTTGCGGCGATGGTTTGAGCTGACATTTGTGTGGTCAGTCAGGGCCTCTTCGCGGGCAAGCCTCGCTCCTACAGGAATAGGTCACTTGTAGGAGCGAGGCTTGCCCGCGAAGGCGCCAGCCCGGCCAACACAAATCTATGGCACAGCCCGCGCCGGCAACAGCTTCAACGTACTCCGCGTATTCGCCGTCACCTCTTCATCATTGAGATGCGCCTGGAAATACACCCCTTCGACATACGCCTCAGCCTGATCATCAAAATGCCGGTCAAACGGCACGCCACTCTGGCCCACCGGGTTGACGGTCAGGCTGTGCGCCGGGTCGGCGAAGTCGATCAGGCGTCGGGTCGATGGCCCATAAGTCACCGGCCATGGCGCCGGGCCGATCTTGGCCGAGAGGTTGTTCGGCACCTCGTGAGTGCCCGGTGCCGCGAACGGCCCGACATTGAAAATCCGGTCCAGCGGCTTCTGTTGTCCCAGTGGATGACCATGGGTCAGCGTGTGCGCCTTGCCCCACTGCCATTGCGCGAAGTCCGCACCCAGCGTGCTCTTGAGGTGCGCGAGGCTCGCTTGCCACGCCACCTTGACCGTGTCGGCGCGGGCTTCCTTGCCGAGGGTGTTGCGGTTGTCCCACCACGGCGAGTCGGCGTTCGCCGCCAGACGCGGCAGCGCAGCGTCGATCACCCGGGTCGAGAGCAGCGTCTCGAAGAAGTCGTTGCCCAGTTCATCGTGCATCGTCGCGTCAGCGAGGTTGAACAGGAACTGGTTGAACAGCGTGGCGCTGGTGGAATCCAGCGGGTAGTCGCCTGTCCACTGGGCCAGTTGTTCCACCAGTTTCAGTTCGGCGGGATCGCTCACCACCTCGCGCAGCACCGGTAACAACGGCGCGAGCAAACGCGGGCCGTAGGCGGTGGTGGTGCCCAGTTGCAGCTTCTGGCTGGCCTCCAGATCCCACTTCACGGCCTTGTCGCTGAGCTGGCGATTGAGCTGCTGCCCGCGATCGGCGAGGTTGTAGTAACCGGGAATCTCCATGCCGGTCGGCGACACGGGCTGGAAATTGGCCGAGACAATGTAGCCCCGCGCAGGGTTCTCTTCCTGCGGGTTGGCGCTGAACGGGTAGAAGCCGTCCTTGTCCGCTTCGGCGCTGCTGCCGTCGAGGATGAACCACGGCCGCACACCCGCCGGACGCTTCGGCAGTTGCGCCGCCGCCCACCAGCCGATGTCGCCCTTGGCGTTGGCCCAGACGATGTTCAGGCCCGGCGCCTGGACCTTGGCGGCGGCAATGCGCGCCTTGGCCAGGGTGTCGGCACGGTTGAGCTGGTAGAAACCTTCGAGGATCGGGTTCTGGCTTTCGAGAAAGCCCCACCACATGGCAATCGGTGTTTTACCGACGCTGTTGCCCAGCGCATCGTTGACGATCGGCCCGTGCGGCGACTGGCGCAGCAGCAACTTCACCGGTGGCTGACCCTTGACCGCGATTTGCTGTTCGCTGGTGACCATGTCTACCCACTTGCCGCGATACCAGACCTGGTTGGCGTTGTCCGGGTTGACCTTCTCGGCGATCAGATCGAGGTCGTCGTTCTGGAACATGGTGATGCTCCAGCCGAAGTCACGGTTCATCCCCAGCGAGGCGAACGGCATCAACGCCTGATAGTGACCGTAGAGCTCGAAGCCCGGCGCCGAGAGCTGCGCTTCGTACCACACCGACGGCGCAGAGAAGCGAATGTGCGGATCACCCGCCAGCAGCGGCTTGCCACTTTTGGTCCGATTGCCACCGACGACCCAGGCGTTGCTGCCCTCGAACTGCGGTAAACCGTTGTCGGCCAGCGCCTGCTCGCTCAGTCGGGCGAGGGCGTTGAGGTCTTTCCAGTCGGCGCTGGCGAGAGGCGGCGGGGCGCTGCTGTGGTTGTTCGCCAGCACGCCTTTGGACTGCCAGTCGAGATCGAAGACGTTCAGGTACTCGGCACCCAGTTGATCACGCACGTAGGTCAGCAAGGGTTCGGTGCGAAACGCCGCGGCAAAACTGTAGGCCATGTAACCGGCGATGCTGATGGTGTCCTGCGCGGTGAACGGGCGTTTTGGAATGCCCAGTACATCGAACTCCGCAGGTTTTGCATGGCTGTCCTGATACTGGTTGATGCCATCCAGATAGGCTTGCATGGCGATGAAGGCCGGCGACTGCTGATCCATGTTCGCCAGGTAGGTTTCGGCACGTTCGCGAATGCGCAGGCTGCGCATCAGCTTGTCGGTGTCGAGCAGTTTCGGGCCCAGCACTTCGGCCAGTTCACCACGGGCCAGGCGGCGCAGGACTTCCATCTGAAACAGCCGGTCCTGGGCGTGCACATAGCCGAGGGCGCGGTACAGGTCGGTTTCGTTTTCGGCGCGGATGTGCGGGATGCCGCGTTCGTCGTAACGGACGGTGACGGAGCCTTGCAAGTGTTGCAGCTCGACCATGCCCTGGCGCGTCGGTTGCTTGCTGTAGATGTACCCGCCGGCACCTGTGGCGAGCGCGACTATCAGCAGTGCGAGAACGGTCAGGCTACGTTTCATGGTGACTCCTTGTTGTTATTAGTGGCAGCAGTTCCCTGGCGCCACTGTTTAACACGGCTTGCCGAATCGGCCCATCGCCCTTAGGAGGGATTCGCGTCTGCGCGGTCTTACTGCTTTGTGTCGGCGGGCCACGGGCAGTAACACCCGACGGCCAGTGTGTGCGTGGCGTTGACTGTGCGGCCCGCGTTTAACGCTTGTAGGATCGGCTCAATGAAGCTGTTGTTCGAATTACAGGTCAGGCCTTCGCTGTAAGGGCCGAAGTAGGCCAGTTTGCCGCTGCGGTCCCAGATCGCCACGGCCGGGCTGGCCGGGATCTGTTCGGAGCCCGGGAGGACGGTGATGGTTTTCAGGCTGCTCAGCGTGCTCGGCAACTGGCCGTGGCTGCCGGGTTTTTGTACCGCATAAAACTCGACGCCTTGCGGCACATACTGCTCGACCAGTTCGCTCAGGTGTTGTTGATTGCCGACGTTGCACGGGCAGGCCGGGTCCCAGAAGTGCACCAGGCGAATGGCGCCGGGGCCGGCGAGGTTGTCGGGCAAGTGCAACGGGTCACCGGAAAACACCGCCGTGTGTTCGCTGAACGCTCGCAGGTAGCGTCCTTGAAACCAGTCGTACGCCGCCCATAAAACACCGGCGCACACGAGGGCGAGCAGGCAGGCAAGCAGTGGGGTGCGGTAGGGCGAACGCATGGGTGTCGATCCTCGAAGGTCGCCCAGCTTGCCATGCTTGCCGCGACAGATGAATATCGCAGGCTTATAAAGTCCGCTTCGTGCTCTGGAATCGCCCATGTCCGCCACTTTCGCCCCCGATCATTTGCGTGCCAGCCTGCGGCCCCTGGCCGAGTGGCAGCCGCTGTCCGAGGAGGCGCAGGCGTACCAGCGGTTCTACGGGCTGGATTTTCCGGGGCGTCAGTTGCGCAGGGGCCTGGGGCGTTTTGAAGTGGACGCTTATGACGTGGTCGGCCAGGTGTGGTGGCCGGAGCGGGCGAAGGCGACGCTGTTTGTGTTCCACGGTTTCTACGATCACACCGGGCTCTACCGGCACGTGATCGAGTGGGCGCTGAATCAGGATTTCGCGGTGATTGCCTGCGACTTGCCGGGGCATGGCCTGTCCAGCGGCGAACGCGCGAGCATCAACGATTTCGCCGAGTATCAGGACACGCTGCAAGGGTTGTTCGCCGAGGCGAAATCCCTCGATCTGCCGCAGCCGTGGCACCTGTGCGGTCAAAGTACCGGTGGCGCCATCGTGATCGACCATGTGCTCAACGAAGGGGCGGGCAGTCCGGCCCAGGGCCAGGTGATCCTGTTGTCGCCGCTGGTGAGGCCGCGCGCCTGGGGCTGGTCGCAGCTCAGTTATTACTTGCTCAAGCCGTTCGTCAAAGCCATCGCCCGACGTTTCAGCGAGAACTCCAACGACCCGGATTTCCTGCCGTTCCTGCAAGCCGACCCGCTGCAGCCGCTGCGCTTGCCGACGGCCTGGGTCGGCGCGCTGGCACGCTGGATCAAACGCATCGAAGCCGCGCCGGACAGCACTCGGCGGCCGCTGATCGTGCAGGGGCAGGCGGACATGACGGTGGATTGGCAGCACAATCTTGAGGTGTTGAAAGCCAAGTTCGATCGGCCTCAAGTGTTGATGCTGCCTGAGGCGCGGCATCATTTGGCGAATGAGACGGTGGCGTTGCGCGGGGAGTATTTCGGGTTTTTGACGAAGCGGATCAAGGGGCGGAATCTTTAGCGGTTGTTCTGGCCTCTTCGCGGGCAAGTCGGATCGCCGCCCGCTCGCTCCTACAGGATTCACGCATGATCTGTAGGAGCGAGGCTTGCCCGCGAAGGCGTCCTGTCAGACACCGGAGATTACTGGCTCAGGTTCGAAGGGGTTTGCCCCACCGCCAACCCCGCCCGAATTGCCGCCAACGCCGCCTGGTAATACGCCTTGCCTTCCGCCGACTCGGCAAACGTGGCGAACTCTTCCAGCTCGTCATCCGACAGATCACGATAGACATACAACAGCGTGTTGTTGAGGTCGCTGCCGATCTGGTCCATCAAGCGCTGACGCTGACCGTTCAACAGCCCCTGCGCCTGACCGCCACCGAGCAGGCCGGGGATCATCGAACTCAGGCTGTCGGCCGCGACGCCGGCAATCGCCAGGCTGACTTCCGCACCGGCCTCCCGCGCGGGCAAGGCCTGGGCGAGGTGACCGATGATCAGCGTGCGGCTGTCGCTGGCCTGAATCTTCGGCAGGCCTTTGGCGTTCTTCGCCAGTTGATCGCGACGGGTCGCCAGCAACTCGGCGGCGACGATCTTCTTGCCCAGCGGCGACTGGAAAAAAGCCAGTGCAGGTTTAGGATCGGCCAGGGTTTTGCGCAATTGCGCTTCGGCGCGCTGGTCCACGGCCTGCGGGGCAAAGCGCTGATTGCTGTTGTTCACCAGCGCCTGAAACACGGCGGGCGGCAGGCTGTTCTGGTAACGCTGCTGAGCGGCTGAAAGGGCATCACTGAAATGCGCACGTTGTTCTGGCCAGCCGGCGACCTTGTACAACTGGTCGTGGCCGTCTGCCCAAGCGGGCAAAACGCAGAACATCATCAGTGAGAAAAGCAAACGGCGCATAGGGACTCCTGTCAGCAGGCGACTATTCTCCGTGTGGCATAGGGACTTGTCGAGAATTCGTATCAAGCCGCCGCGCGGCTCTGTCGGATTTTCCGGCACAGGAATACTATGCGCGCCATGCGAATACCCTCTGATCACCCGCTGCTGTTACGTATCGTCGACGACCTGGCCGAACGCGGGTGGTCGCAGCAGAACATTTTCCTGCCTTTGGGTCTGACCCAAGAACTGGCGGCTGAGTGCCGTAAACGTGCCGCCGAGGGTGAATTGGCCCCGGCCGCCGTGGGCCGCGGGCCGACATCGGAGATTCGCGAGGGAATTCGCGGCGACCGAATCCAGTGGATCGAGCCGGGTCAGGCCCTGGCTTGCGACAGCTATCTGCAGTTGATGGACAGCCTGCGCGAGGCATTGAATCGCGGGTTGTATCTGGGCCTCGAAGACTTTGAAAGCCATTTCGCGATGTACCCGCCCGGCGCTTTCTACCTCAAGCATGTCGACCGCTTTCGCGACGATGATCGGCGCATGGTCTCGGCGGTGGTCTACCTCAACGACGCCTGGTTGCCGGAGCACGGTGGTCAGTTGCGCATGTACCTCAAGGAAGGCGTCGAATACGATGTGGTGCCCACCGGCGGATGCCTGGTGGTGTTCCTGTCGGGCGAAGTGCCCCACGAAGTTCTGCCCGCGACCCGCGATCGCCTGTCGTTGACCGGCTGGTTCCGGCGTCGTGGCAACGAGCCGTTCTGATCATGCAGAAAATTTTGGTAAGTCGCTGTCTGCTCGGCCACCGCGTGCGTTACGACGGCGGTGCCAGCGGGCCGTTCGATCAGCTTCAACAGTGGGTCGACGAAGGTCGCGTCGTGCCGTTGTGTCCGGAAGTTGCCGGTGGCTTGCCGACGCCACGGGCGGCGGCGGAGATTCCGGGCGGGCAGGGCGGTGACGTGCTGGCGGGGCAGGCGGCGGTGATTACCACCGAGGGCGAGGATGTCAGTGCGCAGTTTCTGAGCGGTGCTTACCAGGCGCTGGAGCTGGTACAGAAACACAACATCCGCATCGCTGTGCTCAAGGCCAACAGCCCATCCTGCGGCAACCTGTTGACCTATGACGGCACGTTCAGCGGCGTGAAAGTCAGCGGCGAAGGCGTGACGGCGGCGTTGCTCAAGCGCCATGGCGTGCAGGTCTTCAGCGAACTGGAACTGGCTGAAGCCGCCGCTGCACTGCAACTCTGAACGCAAATCCCTTGTAGGAGCCGGCTTGCTGGCGATAGCGGTGTAACAGTCAGCGCAATTGTTGAATGTTAAACCGCTATCGCCAGCAAGCCGGCTCCTACAGGGGGATCGCGGTGATCAATATGATCGTCCGTGGTCTTAGGGTTTCGGTATCTCGGCGGCATCCGCCCCAAACCATTTCTTCTCCAGTGCCTCCAGTCGCCCATCCGCCTTTATCCGCTGCAACGCGTTCTCCAGGCTGGCATGAAACGCCGGGTTCCCTTTCTGAAACGGAATGGCCAGGTTCTCGGCCGGGGCGGCTTTCGGCTTTTCTTGCGTCAGCGACTGCACCAACAGGATTGAACGCGGCTCTTCTTTCTGCGCGATCAAATGCGCATCGGTGTGAATGTAAGGTTCGCTGAAGTCGAAACGATCCTTGAGCGCCGGAGTCTCTGTTATGTGATTGATGGCGATGTCGTACTTGCCGCTTTCAACGCCGGTCAACAGATCGCTGGAATCGGTGACGACGAAGTCGGCCCTTACATCCAGTTCATTGGCCAGCAGTTGGCCCAATTCGACTTCGAAGCCCGAGAGTTGGCCATCGTCCTTGAAATTGAAAGGTGGTGTATTAGCCTCAAGGGCAATTCGCAATTCACCGCGGTCGTTTACATCGTCAATCAGTTCGGCATGAGCCAAAGGGCTCAAAAGGGGTAGCAGGCAGATCAGGCCAGGCAAAAAGCGCATGGTCACTCCTTTGAATACATTTATCGCGATGCGCTGGTTCAGGCTCGCTTTGCTATGGTTGTCGAGTGCCTTCGACAACGAATGGCCATGAAGTTGTCATGGTCACATGGATTTTACGAAAAAACTGGAGAAGAGAATGAAAACCTTTATGTCACGTGCTGCGCTGGCTGGCCTGCTGATGGGTGTTTCGGTGCTGGCCAGTGCGGCTACGCCGGCACCCAAGGGTGCTGAAGTGTCCATCGTTTCTCCTGAAGACGGTGCGACGGTCCCGCAGACTGTCGTCGTCAAGTTCGCTGTCGAGAACATTGCGCTGGCCCCGGCGGGTGATCCCACCAAGAACACCGGTCATCACCACTTGTTGATTGATGTCGATGAGTTGCCAGCCGCCGGTGCGCCGATCCCCAAAGATGCCAACCACCAGCATTTCGGCAACGCGCAAACTCAGGCTGAAGTAACGCTGACGCCCGGCAAGCACACCTTGCAACTCGAACTTGGCGATAGCAACCACATGCCGTTCGATCCGCCGATCCTCTCCGAGAAAATCACCGTCAACGTTAAGTAACGTTAGTCGCGCCCAAGAAAAAGGAGACCCGAAGGTCTCCTTTTTTGTCGCTCAAGTCGCTATCAGAACAACACACGGCTACGGATGGTGCCGTTGACGTGTTGCAGCTTCTGTTGCGCCAGGTCCGAGTACTCGGCGTCTACGTCGATCACCACGTAGCCGACTTTCTCGTTGGTCTGCAGGAACTGACCGGAGATGTTGATGCCGTTTTCGGCGAAGACCTTGTTGATCTCGCTCATCACACCCGGAATGTTCTCGTGGATGTGCAGCAGACGGTGCTTGCCAGGGTGAGCCGGCAGGGCCACTTCCGGGAAGTTCACGGACGATACCGACGTACCGTTGTCGCTGTACTTGACCAGTTTCTCGGCCACTTCCAGGCCGATGTTGGCTTGCGCTTCAGCGGTGGAACCACCGATGTGCGGGGTCAGGATCACGTTGTCCAGGCCACGCAGCGGGCTTTCGAACTCTTCGTCGTTGGAGCGTGGCTCCACCGGGAATACGTCGATGGCCGCGCCGATCAGGTGCTTGTCCTTGATCGCGTCTGCCAGGGCTTGCAGTTCGACCACAGTGCCGCGAGCGGCGTTGATCAGGATGCCGCCCTTCTTGATGGCGCGGATTTCCTGCTCGCCGATCATCCACTGGGTCGCAGCGGTTTCCGGAACGTGCAGGGTGACGATGTCGGACATGCCCAGCAGTTCGTGCAGGTTGCCGACCTGGGTCGCGTTACCCAGAGGCAGCTTGGTCACGGTGTCGTAGAAGTACACCTGCATGCCCAGGCCTTCAGCCAGGACCGACAGTTGCGTACCGATCGAGCCATAACCGACGATGCCGAGCTTCTTGCCACGGATTTCGAAGGAGTTGGCCGCGCTTTTGATCCAGCCGCCACGGTGGCAGGAAGCGTTCTTCTCAGGGATGCCGCGCAGCAACAGGATCGCTTCGGCCAGCACCAGCTCGGCAACGGAGCGAGTGTTGGAGTACGGAGCGTTGAACACTGCGATGCCGCGTTCGCGGGCAGCGTTCAGGTCAACCTGGTTGGTGCCGATGCAGAAACAACCTACAGCGACGAGCTTCTTCGCGTGATCGAAGATCTCTTCGGTCAGTTGAGTGCGGGAGCGAATGCCGATGAAGTGAGCATCAGCGATCTTTTCCTTCAGCTGGGCTTCCGGCAGAGAACCCGTGAGGTACTCGATGCTGGTGTAGCCCGCCGACTTGAGAACGTCGACAGCCGATTGGTGGACGCCTTCGAGAAGAAGGAACTTGATCTTGCTCTTATCGAGAGAAGTCTTGCTCATCTGCGTAAACCTGTATCCCGGAGAAAAATGGCAGGAAATGGTCAACAGACGCTGACCCCGACGGCACGACAGCCGTCGCCGCAGAACAGCCGTTGGGCACTATCCTGCGGGGTCGGTATGCTAGCATAAGCGCCCCGCAAACACTCATTCCTGCGACGTGAAGCGTTCTCAGGATGACCATGAATTGTTCGAGAGTTCTGTCGATGACCAATCCTGCCCTGATTGATGAACTGAAGACCCTGGTCGAGCCTGGCAAGGTACTGACCGATGCCGACTCCCTGAACGCTTACGGCAAGGATTGGACCAAGCATTTCGCCCCGGCCCCGACCGCCATCGTGTTCCCGAAGACCACCGAGCAGGTCCAGGCCATCGTTTTGTGGGCCAATAAACACAAGGTGGCGCTGGTGCCGTCCGGCGGGCGCACCGGGCTTTCTGCCGCTGCGGTGGCCGCCAATGGCGAAGTGGTCGTGTCCTTCGACTATATGAACCAGATCCTCGACGTGAACCTCACCGACCGCACCGCCGTGTGTCAGCCGGGCGTCGTGACCGAGCATTTGCAGAACGTCGCCGAAGAAAAAGGCCTGTACTACCCGGTGGACTTTGCTTCCGCAGGATCGAGTCAGATTGGCGGCAATATCGGCACCAATGCCGGCGGGATCAAGGTAATTCGCTACGGCATGACCCGTAACTGGGTCGCCGGCATGAAAGTGGTCACCGGCAAGGGTGACGTGCTGGAACTGAACCGCGACCTGATCAAGAACGCCACCGGCTACGACATGCGTCAGCTGTTCATCGGCGCTGAAGGCACCCTCGGGTTTGTGGTCGAAGCGACCATGCGTCTGGACCGGGCGCCGAAAAACCTCACCGCGATGGTGCTTGGCACTGCCGATTTCGACTCGATCATGCCGGTATTGCACGCGTTCCAGAGCAAACTTGACCTGACCGCGTTCGAATTCTTCTCCGACAAAGCCCTGGCCAAGGTCATGGGGCGCGGTGACGTGCCGGCGCCGTTTGAAACCGACTGCCCGTTCTACGCGCTGCTGGAATTCGAAGCGACCACTGAAGAAGTGGCCAACCACGCGCTGGAAACCTTCGAGCATTGCGTGGAGCAGGGCTGGGTGCTGGATGGCGTGATGAGCCAGAGCGAAACCCAGCTGCAAAACCTTTGGAAACTGCGCGAATACATTTCCGAAACCATCTCCCACTGGACGCCGTACAAAAACGACATTTCGGTCACTGTGTCGAAAGTCCCGGCGTTCCTGAAGGAAATCGATGCGATCGTCGGCGAACACTATCCGGACTTCGAAATCGTCTGGTTCGGCCACATCGGTGACGGCAACCTGCACTTGAACATCCTCAAGCCGGATGACCTGAGCAAGGACGAGTTCTTCGCCAAGTGCGCGACCGTGAACAAGTGGGTGTTCGAAACCGTCGAGAAGTACAACGGCTCGATTTCCGCCGAACACGGCGTGGGCATGACCAAGCGTGACTACTTGACCTACAGCCGCTCCCCGGTTGAGATCGAGTACATGAAAGCGGTCAAGGCGGTGTTCGATCCGAACGGCATCATGAACCCGGGCAAGATTTTTGCTGTTTGATTTTCGAACTTAAGCGCTACGAACCAGGAGTCGGTCAATGAGCTATCAGCACCAGTATGTCGACGGTACACGCATCCACTTCCCATTGGGCAAAGTGGTTTGCATCGGCCGCAACTACGCCGAACACGCCAAGGAACTGGACAACCCGGTGCCAACGGAGCCCCTGCTGTTCATCAAGCCAGGCAGTTGCGTCGTGCCGCTGGAAGGCGGTTTCAGCATTCCGACCGAGCGCGGTTCAGTGCACTACGAGGCCGAAATCGCGGTGTTGATCGGCAAGCCATTGTCGACCAAGCCAAGCCGTGAAGAAGTCCTTGATGCTATTTCCGGTTTCGCTCCAGCGCTGGACCTGACCCTGCGTGACAAGCAGGCAGAGCTGAAGTCCAAAGGCCTGCCGTGGGAAATCGCCAAGTCCTTCGACGGTGCGGCAGTGATTGCCCCGTTCGTATCCGGCAGCATCTTTGCCGACCTGACCGACATCGGCATCCGCCTGACCATCAACGGCGAAGTGCGCCAGGACGGCAACAGCAGCGCGATGCTCAACCCGATCGTGCCAATGATCCAGCACATGGCCGGCTGCTTTTCGCTGCAGGCTGGCGACGTGATCCTGACTGGCACGCCGGTCGGTGTCGGCCCGCTGAATGTGGGTGACGAAATCGTTCTGGAACTGCCAGGCGCGAGCAGCTTCACCAGCAGCGTCCGCTAACACAAACCCCCTGTAGGAGCCGGCTTGCTGGCGATAGCGGTACAACATTCGATAGAGATGTTGAAGGTTACACCGCCATCGCCAGCAAGCCGGCTCCTACAGGGGATTGTGTTCCGATCTGAAGAAAGCGGCGCTCATGCAGGGCAATCCCGCCATTTCCCGTTTTTTTCACATCTTGTCTGGATAATTCCCGGGCTTCTGGCGTCTGAGCCGGTCCCAATTGTGCTATTACCCTTAGCCTGAATTTCTGGAACGCATCCCCTGATGGCCATCCAATCGCTGCCCACGCTTAAAACTGCCCGTCGCCCGCGCTTTTTCATGCGTTGGTATGCCTGGCTTTTGCTGGTCGCGGCCGCCGCGTATGGCCTTGCCTTTGCCATGCATTGGGATGACCGCGGGGTGCTCTGGGTGCTGGAGCGTTTCGAAAGCCCGGCTGAACGCCAGGAAAGTATCTGGCTCCCGGATTACCGGGCGGTGATCGATGCCAAGCTACTGCCGGGGATGGAAAAGGACGAAGCGTCCGACTTGGCCTACAACCCGCAAACCAAAACCCTGTTCTCGGTGATGGGTAAAAACCCGTTCCTGGTCGAACTGGACCTGCAGGGTGAAGTGCTGCGCAAAATGCCCTTGGTGGGCTGGAGCAACCCGGAAGGCGTGACGGTCATGGGCAACGGTCTGCTGGCCATTGTCGATGAGCGTGAGCATTTGCTGAGCATCGTCAAGGTCGACGCCGATACCCGCGAGCTGAACATCGCCAACTTCCCCAAGTACGACCTCGGTCCGTCGAAAGACCAGAACAAAGCGTTCGAAGCGGTCGTCTGGGATGCGCGCAATCAACACATGCTGCTGGGTGAGGAGCGTCCACCGGCGCTGTTCACCTGGAAAAGCGCCGACGGCCTGACACTCACCGGCGACAAGCAGAAGCTGGCCAGTGATGCGCTGGACATCCGCAACCTGTCGGCCTTGGCCATCGACCCGCGCACCGGCCATACGCTGGTGTTGTCCGCTGATTCCCACTTGCTGCTGGAGCTGGACGAGAAGGGCGAGCAGGTCAGTTTCATGACCTTGCTGGGTGGTTTCAATGGCCTGAAGAAGACCATTCCCCGCGCCGAAGGCGTGACCATGGACGAGGCGGGCACGCTGTACATGGTGAGCGAGCCGAACCTGTTCTACCGATTCGAAAAGCAGCACTGATTCGCGAGCTTGATTCGCGACCTTGATCTGCGATCTTGATCCGCGAATGTGTAGGAAACGCGACGCTCAGTTGTAGGGCCAACCCAACGGCCTTTAAGCTTCAATTCAGACTGCCGTGGTATTTCATCCGCCCGTCCTGATTCCGAGCTTGCCTGAATGCGCCGACTTGCCCGCCCCAAACCCCTGATCCTGATTCTCTCGGTGATCGCGCTGACCGTGCTGGTTGCGTTCGGCCAACACCTGCGTCTGTTTGAGCGGGCCTGGTTCAATCTGCATACGCTTTGGCAGGCAGAAAGCGCCCAGTCGATCGGACTGGATCACTATCAGGTTGTCATTGAGGGTCGGGTCATCGAAGGCCTGGACGACGATGTGTCAGCGCTGACCTTCGATCCGGTCCGCAAAAGCCTGTTCACCGTCACCAATAAAAACTCCGAGCTGATCGAGCTGTCGCTGGAAGGTCAGATCCTTCAGCGCATCGCGCTGGTCGGCTTCGGTGATCCGGAAGCGGTGGAATTCATCAGCGCCGACACTTACGTCATCACCGACGAGCGTCAGCAGCGGCTGATCAAGATTCATCTGGAGAAGGACACGACGTTCCTCGACGCGGCGGATGCCGAGCAGATAACCCTCGGCGTGCACATGAGCAGCAACAAGGGTTTTGAAGGCCTGGCCTACGATTCGGTGGGCAAGCGGCTGTTTGTCGCCAAGGAGCGCGACCCGATGCTGATCTACGAAGTGCAGGGCTTTCCGCATTACAACCCGGAAAAATCCTATGCGGTGCACGTGGTCAACAACCCCAAGCGCGATGCCGGGATGTTTGTGCGAGACCTGTCGAGCCTGCAATACGATGAGCGCAGCGGCCATCTACTGGCGCTGTCCGACGAGTCGCGACTGATTCTTGAACTGGATGTGGACGGGCGTCCGCTGAGCACCATGTCACTGAACAAGGGGCGTCAGGGGTTGCAGAAGACGGTGCCGCAAGCGGAAGGGATCGCCATGGATGACGACGGCACGATGTACCTGGTGAGCGAGCCGAACCTGTTCTACGTCTTCAAGAAACCGCCACAGCCCTAACATTGGAATGCGGACCTGTAGGAGCCGGCTTGCTGGCGATAGCGGTGCGACAGTCAATCTAAATGTTGAATGTCATACCGCAATCGCCAGCAAGCCGGCTCCTACACGGGTTTTGCGTCTGGCTTACTGGGCGCGCAGAGTTTTGACGCCTTCGCTGGTGCCCAGCAACAGCAGATCCGCAGGACGCGCCGCGAACAAACCGTTGGTCACCACGCCGACGATCGCATTGATCTGCGTCTCCAGCTCGACCGGGTTGGTGATCTGCATGTTGAACACATCCAGAATGATGTTGCCGTTGTCAGTCAACACGCCTTCACGGTAAACCGGGTCGCCGCCGAGCTTCACCAGTTCGCGGGCCACGTGGCTGCGGGCCATCGGGATCACTTCGACCGGCAGCGGGAACGCGCCGAGCACCGGCACCAGTTTGCTGCCATCGGCGATGCAGATGAAGGTCTTGGCCACGGCCGCAACGATCTTCTCGCGGGTCAGGGCTGCGCCGCCGCCCTTGATCAGGTTCAGGTGCTCGTCGCTTTCGTCGGCACCGTCGATGTAAAACTCCAGGTCGCTGACGGTATTGAGCTCATACACCGGAATACCGTGGCCCTTGAGGCGTGCGGCGGTGGCTTCGGAACTGGCGACTGCGCCGTCGAAGGCGCCTTTGTGTTTTGCCAGTGCGTCGATGAAGCAGTTGGCGGTGGAGCCGGTGCCGACCCCGACGATGCTCTTGTCGTCGAGTTTCGGGAGGATGAAGTCGACGGCGGCCTGGGCTACTGCCTGTTTGAGTTGATCCTGGGTCATGCGGGCTCCGAAGTGCCGAAGAGGGGGAACGAAAGCCCGGCATTATAGGCCCCGGGACGGGGAAGGTCATTGCCCGATTGGCAGACCGCCACCTATCTCTGTAGGAGCGAGGCTTGCCCGCGAAAGAGGCCATTACATCCAAAATAAATGTTGGCTGTAAAAACGCTTTCGCGGGCAAGCCTCGCTCCTACAGGATCATGATCCCTTCCGGGGAGGGTAAAACCACCTGTTTAGTGTGGTCGCACGCCCGAAAGCCGGGTTAGACTCCTTGGCCCTGCCCAACCCGCTCAGTGATGCTTTCCGATGCTCGAACAGTACGTCAAAAAGATCCTCACCTCGCGCGTTTATGACGTTGCCGTAGAAACCCCATTGCAGACTGCCCGCCAGCTCTCCGAGCGGCTGGGCAACAGTATTTTGCTCAAGCGTGAAGACTTGCAGCCGGTGTTCTCGTTCAAGATTCGCGGGGCCTACAACAAGCTCACGCAGTTGAGCGATGAAGAACGCGCGCGCGGCGTCGTGACGGCTTCGGCCGGTAATCACGCGCAGGGCCTGGCCCTGGCGGCGAAAGTGCTCGGCGTGAAAGCCACCATCGTCATGCCCAAGACCACCCCGGAAATCAAAGTCGAAGGCGTGCGTTCCCGTGGTGGCAAAGTGGTGCTGCACGGGGATTCGTTCCCGGAAGCCCTGGCTTACTCGCTGAAACTGGTCGACGAAAAAGGCTACGTCTACATTCACCCGTACGACGATCCCCACACCATTGCCGGGCAGGGCACGGTGGCCATGGAGATTCTGCGCCAGCACCCTGGGCGTCTGGATGCGATCTTCGTTCCGGTCGGCGGCGGCGGTCTGATCGCCGGTATCGCGGCGTACGTGAAATACCTGCGCCCGGAAATCAAGATCATCGGCGTCGAGCCGGACGACTCCAATTGCCTGCAAGCCGCCATGGCCGCCGGCGAGCGCGTGGTGCTGCCGACCGTGGGCCTCTTCGCCGACGGCGTCGCGGTCGCTCAGATTGGTCAGTACACGTTCGACATCTGCAAAGACTATGTCGATGAAGTGATCACGGTCAGCACCGACGAGATCTGCGCGGCGATCAAGGATATCTACGACGATACCCGCTCGATCACTGAACCTGCCGGCGCCCTGGGCGTGGCCGGGATCAAGAAATACGTCGAGCAGCACGCTGTCACCGGGCACACCTTTGTGGCCATCGATTCCGGCGCCAACGTCAACTTCGACCGCTTGCGCCATGTGGCTGAACGCGCCGAGCTGGGCGAGGGCCGCGAAGCCATCATCGCCGTGACCATCCCCGAGAAGCCGGGCAGCTTCAAGGCGTTCTGCGAAGCCATCGGCAAGCGCCAGATCACCGAATTCAACTACCGCTACAACACCGGCAGCGAAGCGCACATCTTCGTTGGCGTGCAGACGCACCCGGAAAACGATCCGCGCAGCGCGCTGCTTGCCAGTCTGACCGAGCAGGGTTTCCCGGTGCTGGACCTGACCGACAACGAACTGGCCAAGTTGCACATCCGGCACATGGTCGGTGGCCGCGCAGCCCAGGTGGTGGATGAAGTGGTGCTGCGCTTCGAATTTCCGGAGCGACCGGGCGCGCTGTTCAACTTCCTCAGCAAGCTCGGCGGTCGCTGGAACATCTCGATGTTCCACTACCGCAACCACGGCGCGGCGGACGGTCGTGTGGTCGCAGGGCTGCAAGTGCCTCACGAGGAGCGTCATCTGGTGCCGGCGGCGCTGGAAGAAATCGGCTACCCGTACTGGGACGAAAGCGACAACCCGGCCTATCAGCTGTTTCTTGGCTGAGCGGCTACGCTGATGGGCAGGTCATAAGGAAGTCGAACAATGGAAACGTTAACCGCCCTGAAAGTGGCGCACATGGTGGCGACGGTTGTGCTGCTGGTCTGTGCGCTGGGCCTGGGGATCTGGGTCTGGCGAACTCGGCGTAATGGCGACGCGACGGCGGGCAGCCGCACGTTGCAACGGCCTCGGGTGTTCATCTGGCTGTTGATGGGGCTGGCACTGCTGAGCATGCCGTTCACCGGCTGGTGGATGGTGCATCTGGTGGGCTGGCCGTTGGGGCAGACGTGGTTGCTGGCGTCGAGTGTGCTTTACACCGTTGCGGCGTTGGCGTGGTTCTGGTTGTTGGTGCGACTTAACAAGTTGCGCAAGGCGCCGGCGGGGAACGGCAAGTTTACCTTCGCCCTGGCGTTGTTCAGCTTCGTCTGCTTTATCGCCATTGCCGGGTTGATGGGTGCCAAGCCTGTTTAACGCTTGAAACCGAGTTGACCCCTTCGCGGGCGAGCCTCGCTCCTACGGGATTTGCGTCATTTTCATAATTGACGCATGACCTGTAGGAGCGAGGCTTGCCCGCGAAGGCGATTTCAGTCACGCAACGAAATCACCGGCCAGCCACGTTTCTCGGCCTCGGCACGCAAATTCGGGTCCGGATCAACCGCCACCGGATTCGCCACCTGTTCCAGCAACGGAAAATCATTCATCGAGTCGCTGTAGAAGTAACTGTCTTCCAGCGAATGCCCGCTTTCTTCCAGCCAACGATTAAGCCGCGTCACCTTGCCTTCGCGGAAGCACGGCACGTCGGTGCTGCGCCCGGTGTAGCGGCCATCGACCATCTCGCACTCGGTGGCGATCAGGGTTTCAACGCCCAAACGCTCGGCAATCGGACCTGTGACGAAGCGGTTGGTCGCCGTGATGATCACCAGTTTGTCGCCGGCATCGCGGTGCTTCTTCAGCAGCTCAAGTCCCTTGGGCAGCACGATCGGCTCGATGCAGTCGCGCATGTAATCGCTGTGCCACTGATCCAGCGTGGCCATTTCGGTGCGGCCGAGCACTTCCAGGCAAAAGTTCAGGTAGGCGGCGTTATCCAGCTTGCCGGCCAGGTAATCCTGATAGAACTCGTCGTTGCGTGTCTTGTAGGCGACGGCGTCGAGGAAGCCGCGTTCGCACAGGTAATCACCCCAGGCGTGGTCACTGTCGCCGCCCAAAAGGGTGTTGTCCAAGTCGAATAAAGCCAGGCGCATTGCAGTTACTCGCTGAAAAGTCTGTAGAAAGGCGCCCAGAATACGGACTTTTCACAAGAGTGCACATAAGGTTGGCCGGCTCGTTGCTGCCTTCACAACCTTTGTGGAACAATGCGGCGACATGCGTTTGCGAGGTTGTTGCCGTGATCGACCCCGATGGTTTCCGCCCCAATGTCGGGATCATTCTCACGAATGATGCCGGACAGGTGCTATGGGCTCGCCGTATCAATCAAGATGCCTGGCAGTTTCCACAGGGTGGTATCAACCCCCAGGAGACGCCGGAAGACGCCTTGTACCGCGAGTTGAACGAAGAAGTGGGTCTGGAGCGTGAAGATGTTGAAATTCTCGCCTGCACCCGGGGCTGGTTGCGCTATCGTTTGCCGCAACGTCTGGTCCGTACCCACAGCCAACCGCTGTGCATCGGCCAGAAACAGAAATGGTTTCTCCTGCGCCTGATCTCCAACGAGCAGCGGGTGCGGATGGATTTGACCGGTAAACCGGAATTCGATGGCTGGCGCTGGGTCAGTTATTGGTATCCGTTGGGCCAGGTGGTGACATTCAAGCGCGAGGTTTATCGACGCGCTCTCAAAGAGCTTGCCCCGCGCCTTTTAGCGCGCGACTGACGACGGAGTTCGACCCCGAGCCATGCTCAATACGCTGCGCAAGATCGTCCAGGAAGTTAACTCCGCCAAGGATCTCAAGGCGGCGTTGGGGATTATTGTGTTGCGCGTCAAAGAGGCCATGGGCAGCCAGGTCTGCTCGGTCTACCTGCTTGACCCCGAGACCAACCGCTTCGTGCTGATGGCGACCGAGGGCTTGAACAAGCGCTCGATCGGCAAAGTCAGCATGGCACCCAACGAAGGTCTGGTCGGCCTGGTCGGCACGCGTGAAGAACCCCTGAACCTCGAAAACGCCGCGGATCACCCGCGCTACCGCTACTTCGCCGAGACCGGTGAAGAGCGCTACGCCTCATTCCTCGGGGCGCCGATCATCCACCACCGCCGCGTTGTCGGCGTGTTGGTCATTCAGCAGAAAGAACGCCGCCAGTTCGATGAAGGTGAAGAAGCCTTCCTCGTGACCATGAGCGCGCAACTCGCCGGGGTTATCGCCCACGCCGAGGCCACCGGTTCGATCCGAGGCCTGGGCCGTCAGGGCAAAGGCATCCAGGAAGCCAAGTTCATCGGCGTGCCGGGCTCGCCGGGTGCTGCGGTCGGTACGGCGGTGGTCATGCTGCCACCAGCCGATCTGGACGTGGTGCCGGACAAGACCATCAGCGACATCGACGCCGAACTGGCGTTGTTCAAGACCGCCATCGAAGGCGTGCGCGCCGACATGCGTGCGTTGTCGGCCAAACTGGCCTCGCAGTTGCGCCCCGAAGAGCGCGCCTTGTTCGACGTCTACCTGATGATGCTCGCCGACGAAGCGCTGGGCAGCGAAGTGACCACGGTGATCAAGACCGGTCAGTGGGCCCAGGGCGCGCTGCGCCAGGTGGTCACTGAGCACGTCAACCGTTTCGAATTGATGGACGACGCCTATCTGCGTGAGCGCGCATCGGACGTCAAGGACCTTGGTCGCCGTCTGCTCGCCTACTTGCAGGAAGAGCGTCAGCAGAACCTGGTCTACCCGGAAAAAACCATTCTGGTCAGCGAAGAACTGACGCCGGCGATGCTCGGCGAGGTGCCGGAAGGCACGCTGGTCGGTCTGGTTTCGGTCCTCGGTTCAGGTAACTCCCACGTCGCGATCCTCGCCCGGGCGATGGGCATCCCGACGGTGATGGGCCTGGTCGACCTGCCTTATGCCAAGGTCGACGGCATCGAATTGATCGTCGACGGCAACCGCGGCGAGGTCTACACCAACCCCAGCGATGTGCTGCGCAAGCAGTTCGCCGAGGTGGTGGAAGAAGAGAAACAACTGGCGCTCGGTCTCGATTCCCTGCGCGACCTGCCGTGCGTGACCCTCGATGGTCACCGCATGCCACTGTGGGTCAACACCGGCCTGCTGGCGGACGTGGCGCGGGCGCAAAAACGCGGCGCCGAAGGTGTCGGTCTGTATCGCACCGAAGTGCCGTTCATGATCAACCAGCGCTTCCCGAGCGAAAAGGAACAACTGGCGATCTATCGCGAACAGCTCGCCGCGTTCCACCCGCAACCGGTGACCATGCGCAGCCTGGACATCGGCGGCGACAAGTCGCTGTCGTACTTCCCGATCAAGGAAGACAACCCGTTCCTCGGCTGGCGCGGCATTCGCGTCACCCTCGACCACCCGGAAATCTTCCTGGTGCAGACCCGCGCGATGCTCAAGGCCAGCGAAGGCTTGAACAACCTGCGGATTCTGCTGCCGATGATCTCCGGCACCCACGAGCTGGAAGAAGCCTTGCACCTGATTCACCGGGCGTGGGGCGAAGTCCGCGACGAAGGCACCGACGTGCCGATGCCGCCGATTGGCGTGATGATCGAGATTCCGGCGGCTGTTTATCAGACCAAGGAACTGGCGCGGCAAGTGGACTTCCTGTCGGTCGGTTCCAACGACCTGACCCAGTACCTGCTGGCCGTGGACCGCAACAACCCGCGAGTGGCCGACCTCTACGACTACCTGCACCCGGCGGTGCTTCAGGCGTTGCAGACCGTGGTGCGTGACGCCCATGCCGAAGGCAAGCCGGTGAGCATCTGCGGCGAGATGGCGGGTGACCCGGCGGCGGCGGTGCTGCTGATGGCGATGGGCTTTGACAGTTTGTCGATGAACGCCACCAACCTGCCGAAGGTGAAGTGGATGCTGCGTCAGATCAACCTGAGCAAGGCCAAGGAATTGCTCGCGGAGCTGATGACCATCGACAACCCGCAAGTTATCCACAGCTCGCTGCAACTGGCGCTGAAGAACCTTGGGTTGGCGAAGATGGTCAGCCCGGCTGCGGTCAAAGCCCTCTAAAACGTTGATAGCCTCATCGCCAGCAGGCTGGCTCCCACATTGGATTTGTGTTTGACGCAAATCCCCTGTGGGAGCCAGCCTGCTGGCGATGAGGCCGGATCAGACAATGCTAAATTCTGACCTCAACTTCCCCTAAATGCCCGCCATACGGCCCGAAACTCCGTTCGACCATCAGCCGCGTCCCATCCGCCTGCACAATCAACGCCGTACTCGCCCGCGTCCCATAACTCTGGCTGGCAATAAACACACTCGACAACAACGACTCGGTCGCCAGACCCACCCCGGTATCCGGCAGCTCTGCAAAAGGCGCTGTCTGCGAATCACTGAGCAACGCCAATAACGCCTCAGGCTGCGGATCCTCCAGAACAGCCTCCAGCGCCGCTCGCGCCTTGAGCAACTTCGGCCACGGCGTATCCAGACCAGCATTCGATAACCCGTACACCCCGGCCGGCAGCAGCACCGCTTCAGACTCCCGGGCATTGAAGTGCCACAGTTCATTGGCATTGCCGATCAGCAGGTTAAAACCGGCATATTCGATCGAACGTCCAACAACGTCGTCCAAATAATCATCTATCGGCATGTCGCCGCTGAGAAATCGCGCAACCAGTTCACCTCGGGATTTTCGAGCGGCCGGTTGATGGGGATCGCGAATATTGGTCAGCGCCGCAAAGCGCCCGTTGGCGCCGACACCGAGCCAGGTGCCGCCGGCTTCCAGGTCGCGACCGGCGTAGACGTGCGGTGTTTCGGGCCATTGCGCCAGGGGCAGGCTGGGTCGGGCATAAAATTCGTCACGGTTGGCGGCGACGATCAGCGGCTGGGCGTGACCCGGGCGCCAGGCAAAGACAATCAGGCACATAAGGTGGTCCTTGTGTGTTTTTGCCCACTCTACGCAGTCATTGTGCGGGTATCCATCGCCATCCAGTGGAGCCGAAGGCCATGCATCCGTTACCATGCCGCTCTTCTTTGGGGGTCATACATGGAATTTCTGCTCTATCTGGCGCTCGGCGCCTGTGCAGGCGTGCTGGCCGGCCTGTTTGGCGTCGGCGGCGGAATTATCATCGTGCCGGTGCTGGTGTTCAGTTTCACCTTGCAGGGTTTCGACGCCTCGATCCTGACGCATCTGGCGGTCGGCACATCCCTGGCTACGATCATCTTTACCTCGGTCAATGCTGTGCGCGAGCATCATCGCCGCGGCGCCGTGCGTTGGCCGATTTTTGCCTGGATGACCGTCGGCATCCTGCTCGGCGCCGGGTTCGGCGCGCTGACAGCCGAAGCGATCTCCGGGCCAAACCTGCAGAAAATCATCGGCGTATTTGCCCTGGTCATCGCCGTACAGTTGATGCTGGACGTCAAGCCCAAGGCCAGCCGAACGGTGCCGGGTAAAGTCGGTCTGACCGTGGCCGGCAGTGTGATTGGCTGGGCGTCGGCGATTTTCGGGATTGGCGGCGGTTCGCTGACCGTGCCGTTCCTGACCTGGCGCAGCGTGCCGATGCAGCAAGCGGTGGCCACGTCCTCGGCGTGCGGTCTGCCCATCGCGCTGGCCAGTGCATTAAGTTTCATGATTCTGGGCTGGCACGATCCGTTGCTGCCGGCTCATAGTCTCGGTTTTATTTATTTGCCGGCGCTGCTGGGGATCGCCCTGACCAGCATGGTCTTCGCCCGCCTCGGTGCGCGACTGGCCCACAGCCTGTCGCCGAAGTTGCTGAAAAGACTGTTCGCCGCTTTGCTGTTCTGCGTGGGTTTGAATTTTCTGATCTGACGCACCGCACAATCCTGGCTTAATCCTGAGGTGGCAGCGTCGCCCGGGAATTTTGAAGCTTTCAACTCTAACGAGGAGTCGCAATGCTGCCTTACCCGCAGATCGACCCGGTGGCCCTGGCCATCGGTCCGCTGAAAATCCACTGGTACGGCTTGATGTACCTGATCGGCATCGGCGGTGCGTGGCTGCTGGCGTCGCGCCGGCTCAACCGTTTCGACCCGACCTGGACCAAGGAGAAGCTCTCCGACATGGTCTTCTGGATGTCGATGGGCGTTATCGTCGGCGGTCGCCTGGGCTACGTGCTGTTCTACGATCTGCACGCTTACCTGGCCAACCCGACGCTGATTTTCGAAGTGTGGAAGGGCGGCATGTCGTTCCACGGCGGCTTCATCGGCGTGATGCTGGCGGCGTTGTGGTTCGGTAAAAAGAACAACAAGTCGTTCTTCCAGCTGATGGACTTCGTCGCACCGATGGTGCCGATCGGCCTGGGCGCCGGGCGTATCGGCAACTTCATCAACGCCGAATTGTGGGGCAAGGCGACCGACGTGCCGTGGGCGATGATCTTCCCGCCGTTCAGCGATCCGGCGCAGTTGCCGCGTCACCCGTCGCAGCTGTATCAGTTCGCGCTGGAAGGCGTCGCGCTGTTCCTGATCCTGTGGCTGTTCTCGCGCAAGCCACGGCCGACCATGGCGGTGTCCGGGATGTTCGCGCTGTTCTATGGCATCTTCCGTTTCATCGTCGAATTCGTCCGCGTGCCGGACGCGCAACTGGGCTATCTGGCCTGGAACTGGCTGACCATGGGCCAGGTGCTCTGCGTGCCGATGATCGTCGGCGGGCTGTTCCTGATCTGGCTGGCGTATCACCGCGCCCCGGCGACTCCAGCGGCAGCCGTATAAATTCGAACCCCGGGGCTTTGGTCCCGGGTTCAAGGACACAGGTAACTCATGAAGCAATATCTCGAACTGGTCGCCCACGTCATCAAGAACGGCACCAAACAGGCCAACCGCACTGGCGTGAACACCATCAGTTTTCCGGGCGCGATGCTGCGTTACGACCTGCAAGAAGGTTTCCCGGCGATCACCACGCGCAAGATGGCCTTCAAATCGGCCATCGGCGAGATGTGCGGTTTTCTGCGTGGGGTGAACAACGCCGCCGAATTCCGTGCGCTGGGCTGCAAGGTCTGGGACCAGAACGCCAACGAAAACGCGCAATGGCTGGCCAACCCGTTCCGCCAGGGTGAAGACGACCTCGGCGAGATCTACGGCGTGCAATGGCGCAAGTGGCCGGCGTACAAGCAGATCCCGGTCAGCAATCAGGCCGCCATCGAGCAGACCCTGAAGCAGGGTTATCGCCAGATCGCTGAAGGCGAAGAAGACGGTCAGGCTTACGTGGTGCTGTACAAGGCGATCGACCAGATTCGCCAGTGCGTCGACACCATCATCAAGGACCCGGGCAGCCGCCGCATCCTGTTCCACGGCTGGAACGTTGCGCAGCTTGATGAAATGGCCCTGCCGCCGTGCCACCTGCTGTACCAGTTCCACCCGAATGTCGAGACCAAGGAAATTTCCCTGACCCTCTACATCCGCTCCAACGACCTGGGCCTGGGCACGCCGTTCAACCTCACCGAAGGCGCCGCGCTGCTGAGCCTGATCGGTCGCCTGACCGGTTATACGCCGCGCTGGTTCACCTATTTCATCGGTGATGCGCACGTCTACGAAAACCATCTGGACATGCTGAACGAACAGCTCAAGCGCGAGCCGTTCCCGATGCCGAAGCTGGTGATCAGTGATCGTGTGCCGGAGTTTGCCAAGACGGGCGTGTATCAGCCGGAGTGGCTGGAGTTGATTGAGCCGGGTGATTTCTCGCTTGAGGGTTATCAGCACCATGCGCCGATGACCGCGCCGATGGCTGTCTGAGACGGGCACCGCTTCGCGGTGTTCGCGGGCAAGCCTCGCTCCTACAGGTCAGTGTAAATCTGTAGGAGCGAGGCTTGCCCGCGAAGAGGCCCTCAATGCCCATGACTGCGGCCCACATGCGAATGCTCAACCTCCGTCGCCACAACCCCGCCGCTCACTTCCAGCCGCTGCAAAATCCCGCATTGATCGATATCCGGCCCTTCGCCACAGCGTTGGCGCAGGTCGAGCAGTTGTGCCTGTAACGCCAGCAACCCGTCGATCCGCGCTTTCACGTGATGAATGTGCTCGTCGATCAGCGCATTCACGCTTTCACACTGATCCTGCGGACTGTCGCGCAAGGCCAGCAGGCTGCGGATTTCCTCGAGCGTCATGTCGAGGGTGCGGCAGTTGCGGATGAAGGTCAGGCGCTCGGCGTGGGCCTGGGTGTAGACGCGGTAGTTGCCGTCGCTGCGGGCCGGTTCCGGCAGCAGGTTTTCGCGCTCGTAGTAGCGAATGGTTTCCACGGCGCAGTCGGTGAGTCTGGCCAGTTCTCCGATCTTCATGACGGCAATCTCCAAAAGGGTGCTTGACCCTATAGTGGCTACAGGGTCTTTACTTGGCAACAGGCACCTTATGGACGCGACCTGATGAGCGATTCCCGACACGATCACACACACGAGGCTGGTCACAGCCACAAACTGCAGCCTGTACAGAAACATGACCATGGCGGTCACGGGGATTCCTGCTGTTCTTCCAAAGCAGCGGCGCCGTCGCTGATCAAGCTCAGCGAAACGTCCACCGTCAACGCGCGGCTGAGCAGTTTCCGCATCGACGCGATGGACTGTCCGACCGAGCAGACGCTGATCCAGAACAAACTGGGCAAGCTCGCCGGTGTGCAGCAGCTGGAATTCAACCTGATCAACCGCGTGCTGGGCGTCACTCATGACTTGCCGAGCACCGCGCCGATCATCGACGCGATCAAGTCGCTGGGCATGGTTGCCGAGCCGTTGGAGCAGGGCGTCGAAGCACCCGCCCCGGCACCTGAGAAAAAACCGTGGTGGCCACTGGCGTTGTCCGGCGTGACCGCGCTCGCCGCCGAAGTGATCCACTTCACCGACGCAGCGCCCAACTGGGTCGTGGCGGTTATCGCGCTGGTCTCGATCCTCAGCGGCGGCCTCAGCACTTACAAAAAGGGCTGGATCGCCCTGAAAAACCTCAACCTCAACATCAACGCGTTGATGAGCATTGCGGTGACCGGCGCGATCCTGATCGGACAGTGGCCGGAAGCGGCGATGGTGATGTTCCTGTTCACCGTGGCCGAGTTGATCGAGGCCAAGTCCCTGGACCGCGCGCGCAATGCAATCAGCGGTTTGATGCAGATGACCCCGGAGCAGGCCACGGTATTGCAGGCCGATGGCAGCTGGGTTTTGCAGGACGTCAAAACCATCGAGCTGGGCGCGCGGGTGCGCGTGCGTCCCGGCGAGCGGATTGGCCTGGACGGTGAAGTGGTATCGGGCAGTTCGACCATCGATCAGGCACCGATCACGGGTGAAAGCCTGCCGGTCGAGAAGACGCTTGGCGACAAAGTGTTTGCTGGCACGATCAATCAGGCGGGTTCTCTGGAGTATTCCGTCACCGCCGCCGCCAACAATTCGACCCTGGCGCGGATCATCCACGCCGTCGAACAGGCGCAAGGCGCACGGGCACCGACTCAGCGTTTCGTTGATCAGTTTTCAAAAATCTACACCCCGGCGGTGTTCGCCCTGGCTTTGGCCGTCGCGGTAATTCCGCCGCTGTTCATGGGCGCGGTCTGGTTCGACTGGATCTATCGCGCGTTGGTATTGCTGGTGGTCGCTTGTCCGTGTGCGCTGGTGATCTCGACGCCAGTGACCATCGTCAGCGGCCTCGCGGCGGCGGCGCGCAAAGGGATTCTGGTCAAGGGCGGCGTTTATCTGGAGGGCGGTTACAAGCTCGATTATCTGGCGCTGGACAAGACCGGCACGATCACCCACGGCAAACCGGTGCAGACCGATTACCTGTCGCTTGACCCAACCGCTGATGCCTCGGCGCCGGGAATTGCGGCGGCACTGGCGGGGCGCTCGGACCACCCGGTGTCGCTGGCCATCGCCAATGCAGCTGTGGATAAATCCTTCGCGCCGCTCGTTGTGGATAACTTCGAAGCCCTGGCCGGTCGCGGGGTGCGCGGTGAGATCAACGGTCAGGTCTACCACTTGGGCAACCACCGTTTGGTCGAAGAGCTGAACCTGTGCTCGCCCGCCCTGGAAGAAAAGCTGTTTGCACTGGAAAAACAGGGCAAGTCCGTGGTGCTGCTGCTCGACAAATCCGGCCCGTTGGCGCTGTTCGCCGTGGCCGATACGGTCAAGGACTCCAGCCGCGAGGCGATCCAGCAATTACACGACCTGGGCATCAAAACCCTGATGCTCACTGGCGACAACGTCCACACCGCCCAAGCGATTGCCGCACAAGTCGGCATCGACGAAGCCAAGGGCGATCTGCTACCGACCGATAAACTGCAAGCCATCGAAGCCCTTTATGCACAGGGTCATAGCGTCGGTATGGTCGGTGATGGCATCAACGATGCCCCGGCACTGGCTCGGGCCGAGATCGGTTTTGCGATGGCCGCCGCCGGCACCGATACCGCCATCGAAACCGCCGATGTCGCCCTGATGGACGACGATCTGCGCAAAATTCCCACGTTCATCCGCCTGTCTCGGCAGACGTCGAGCATCCTCAAACAGAACATCGCCCTCGCTTTGGTCATCAAGGCTATCTTTCTTGGGGTAACCTTCGCCGGGATCGCCACCATGTGGATGGCGGTGTTCGCTGACATGGGCGTGAGCCTGTTGGTGGTGTTCAACGGTTTGCGCCTGTTGCGCAAGTAAGTGATGAGGAGCGGGTGTGCTGAGTGCCGAGCTGAAGGCGTTTTACATGGTGGCCCGTCTGGGCAGCATTACCCTGGCGGCGAAAAAGCTCGGCTTGAGTCAGCCCACCGTGACCACGCAAATCCGCAATCTGGAAAGCCAGTACTCGGTTGAACTGTTCTACCGTGGCGGTCGTCGTCTCAGCGTCAGTGATGAAGGTGCGCGGCTGCTGCCGATGGTCAAGACGCTGTTGCAGCAGGAAGCCGACATCGAGTTTTTCCTGCGTAACAGCGGCCAGGTCCAGGGCACTTTGCGCATCGCCGCCACGGCGCCGTATTACATCCTCGATCTGGTGAAGACCTTCCGCGAGCGCTTGCCGCAGGTGGAAGTGTCGGTGGAGATCGGCAACTCGCAGCAAGTGCTGGAAGCGTTGGAGGATTACCGGGTGGATGTCGCCGCGTCCTCGCAACTGCTCGACGATGCGCGACTGATTCGGCGGGTGCTCGGCAGCGATCCGCTGGTGTTGGCAGTGCATCGCAATCATCCGTTGGCGGTGCACGATCATGTGCCGCTCAGCGCGTTGGCCGGGCATACGTTGTTGATGCGTGAGTCAGGCTCGACCACTCGGCGTCTGACCGAAGAATTGCTGGCCAGTGCCGGGGTGAGTTTCGGGCCGTTGCTGGAGATCGGCAGCCGAGAGTCGATCCGCGAAGCGGTGCTGCGCAACATCGGGATCAGCATCATTGCCCGGCAGGAAGTGCCTCACGATCCGCAACTTCGCGTGCTGACCATCGAGAATGCGCCGCAGATTCCCGAGTATTTGTACTGCCTCAAGGAACGCAAAGGCGCGCGGTTGCCGGCGGCGTTTCTGGGGTTGGCGCAGGAAATGGCGCCGGCCTGAGTTTTGCGGTGACTCTGAGGGCCTCTTCGCGGGCAAGCCTCGCTCCTACAGGGGAACGCATTTCTCTGTAGGAGCGAGCGGTGCGGCGATCCGACTTGCCCGCGAAGGCGCCAGACCAGTCACCATTAACCCCAACCCAAATCCTTGAATACCACTATCAGCCGTTTTGGCCTCACTGCCACATGACGGACGCATTACATCCCTAGGATGGCCTTCATCTGCTTGATGAGGCCCGTCCATGAACCACTCGATCGCAACTGCCCTGACCAACCCCGGCGCTCCGATGAAGGTGCGCGGCGTGCAGAAACGCTTCGGCGCTTTCACTGCTCTGGATAACGTTTCCCTCGACGTGGCGGCCGGTGAACTGGTGTGCCTGCTGGGGCCGTCGGGCTGTGGCAAGACCACCTTGCTGCGTTGCATCGCCGGTCTGGAGAAACAGGACAGCGGCGAGTTGTACCTCGGTGATCGCGACGTCTCGCACCTGGCACCTCAGGCGCGGGACTACGGCATTCTGTTCCAGTCCTATGCGCTGTTCCCCAATCTCACCGTCGAAGCGAACATTGCCTACGGCCTCGCCGGCAGCGGTCGCGATGAAGTGCGCAAGCGCGTCGGTCAGATGCTGGAACTGGTCGGCCTGACCGGCAGTGAGAAAAAGTACCCCGGCCAATTGTCCGGCGGTCAGCAGCAACGTGTCGCACTGGCCCGCGCCTTGGCGCCAGCGCCTTCGTTGTTGTTGCTGGACGAGCCGATGTCCGCCCTTGATGCCCGAGTCCGCGAGCACCTGTGCACCGAGCTGCGCCAGCTGCAGCGCAACCTCGGCATCACCACCCTGATGGTCACCCACAATCAGGACGAGGCCATGCTGATGGCCGACCGGATCGCCGTGATGAACAACGGCAAGGTCGAGCAGTACGCCACGCCGCAGGAAATCTACGACCGCCCGGCCACGCCGTTCGTGGCGGAGTTTGTCGGGCAGGGCAACTGGCTGCCCTTCCAGCGCAGCAGCGACAGTCATGCGCAGGTCGGCGGGATGAACATGCGCCTGGCGGATGGCAGCGCGAAAACCGCGTCGGGTCGTTTGTTCTGCCGGCCCGAGGCGATCAACGTCAACCCGCTGGTGCATGAAGAAAACCTGTTCCCGGCCAAGGTTCGCGAAATCACCTTCCTCGGCAACCGCTGCCGCATGAGCTTCGAGCTCGATCAACTGCCGGGCCACGCACTGCTGGCAGAACTGGCGCCGGAAGCCATGCCGCGCCTCGGCGCGCAGCAGATCATGGTCGCCTTGCCGCCGCGCAGCCTGCAGGTGTTTGCCTGATGAGCGCGAACATCGCGCTGCCGATACCGCACAAGCAGGTTCGGCAGACCTCCCGTGCCGAGATCGGCGACCGGGTGTTCGTGGTCGGCGGCAAAGTTCTTTTGCTGGTGTTGCTCGGCGTCGCGGTGCTGATGCCGTTGCTGGCGATCTTCTGGCGTGGCTTCAGTTCGGAGGCCGGGCAGGGCGGTGGTCTGGTGGCTGCGCGTGAACTGGTCACCAGTGCGAATTTCCACTGGTTGCTTGGCAATAGCCTGAAAGTGTCCCTCAGCGTCGCGGCGATTGTCGTACCGCTGGCCTACCTCTTTGCCTACGCGCTGCAACGCACCCTGATTCCGGGCAAAGCTATCTGGCGTGGAATGTCGCTGTTGCCATTGATGGCGCCGTCGATGCTGCCGGGCATTGCGCTGGTTTATCTGTTCGGCAACCAAGGCATGTTGCGCAGTTTGCTCTCGGACAATATCTACGGCTTCTGGGGCATTGTTCTGGGCGAGGTCATCTACACCTTCCCACACGCCTTGATGATTCTGCTGTCGGCGCTGTCCCTGGCGGATGCGCGACTGTTCGATGCCGCCTCCAGCATGGGCGCCAGTCCGGCGAAAGCCTTCCGCAGCATCACCTGGCCGGCGACGCGTCAGGCAGTGTTCGCTGCGTTCTGCCTCGTCTTCACCTTGACCATCACTGACTTCGGCGTGCCTGTGGTGGTCGGCGGCGACTATCAGGTGCTGGCGCTGGAAGCCTACAAAGCCGTGGTTGGTCAGCAACAATTCGGTCGCGGTGCATTGATCGGCATGGTCCTGCTGCTGCCGGCGCTGTTCAGCTTCGGGGTCGATGCGTGGTTGCGCCGGCGTCACGGTGATTCCATGAGCGGTCGGGCGCAGGTCTTTCAACCGGCACCGTCGAAACTGCGCGACGGCTGCTACCTGGCCATCGTGCTGCTGATCTGCGCGGTGTTGCTGCTGGTGTTCGGCATGGCGGTGTTCTCGTCGCTGGTGAAATTCTGGCCGTACAACCTGTCTCTGTCGCTCAACCATTACCAGTTCAACGACACGGCGGGCGGCGGTTGGCTGGCCTACGGCAACAGCGTGAAGATGGCCCTGTGCACGGCGTTGATCGGCAGCGTGCTGATCTTCACCGGCGCCTACCTGATGGAAAAAACCAAGGGCCAGCGCGGACTGAATCTGACATTGCGCATGCTCAGTTTCGTACCGATGGCGGTGCCGGGTCTGGTGCTGGGCCTGGGTTATGTCTTCTTCTTCAACCTCAGCGACAACCCGCTGCATGTGCTCTACGGGACCATGACCCTGCTGGTGGTCTGCACCATTGCTCACTATCTGACCACCGCGCAAATGACCGCGACCACGGCGCTGCGCCAACTCGACGCCGAGTTCGAAGCCGCCGCGTTGTCGCTCAAGGCGCCGCTGTACCGGCATTACCTGCGGGTCACCGTGCCGATCTGCCTGCCGGCGCTGCTGGACATCGTGCGCTACTTGTTCGTCTCGGCCATGACCACCGTTTCGGCGGCGATCTTCCTCTACAGCCCCGACACCATCCTCGCGGCGGTGGCGGTGCTGAACATGGACGACGCCGGCAACGTCGGCGGCGCGGCGGCGATGTCGACCCTGATTCTGTTCACCTCGGCGGGCGTGTCCCTGCTGCTGGCCTGGGCTTCGCGCGGTTTGCTGCGCCGTTCCCAGGCCTGGCGGCAGACCGCGCCCGGTCACTGATTTCCACTCCCGCAACCTCAACTCAAAACAGGAAAAGATCATGTTCAAGCCCCTGGCCCTGGCCGCTGCTGTCCTCACCGCTTTCAGCCTGAACGCCTTCGCGGCGAAAACCGAGTTGACGGTGTACACCGCCCTCGAAGCCGAACAACTGAAGACCTACAAAGAAGCCTTCGAAAAGGCTAACCCGGACGTCGAGATCAAGTGGGTGCGCGATTCCACCGGCATCATCACCGCCAAACTGCTGGCCGAAAAAGCCCGCCCGCAGGCTGATGCCGTCTGGGGCCTGGCGGCGTCGAGCCTGGCGATTCTCGATCAGCAAGGCATGCTGCAAAGCTACGCGCCGAAGGACCTCGGCAAGATCGGCGGCAACTACCGCGACGCCGCCAACCCGCCAGCCTGGGTTGGCATGGACGTCTGGGCCGCGACCATTTGCTTCAACACCGTCGAAGCAGAGAAGCAGGGTTTGACCAAACCCGTGAGCTGGCAGGACCTGACCAAGCCTGAGTACAAAGGCAAGATCGTGATGCCGAACCCGGCCTCGTCCGGCACCGGTTTCCTCGACGTCAGCGCCTGGCTGCAAACCTTCGGCGAGAAGCAGGGCTGGCAGTACATGGACGACCTGCACCAGAACATCGGCCAGTACGTTCACTCCGGTTCCAAGCCTTGCAAACTGGCAGCGGCGGGTGAATTTCCGATTGGTATTTCCTTTGAATACCCGGCCGTTCAGTTGAAGCGCCAGGGTGCACCGCTGGACATCATCCTGCCGAAAGAAGGCCTGGGTTGGGAGATCGAAGCGACGGCGGTGATCAAGGGCACACCGCATGAAGACGCGGCGAAGAAACTGGCAGACTTCTCGGCCAGCCCAGCGGCGATGGAGCTGTACAAAGAGAACTTCGCCGTCCTCGCTCAGCCGGGTATCGCCAAGCCGCAGACCGAATTGCCGGCGGATTACGAGCAGCGCCTGATCAAGAACGACTTCGCCTGGGCGTCGAAGAATCGCGACGAAATCCTGACCGAGTGGCGCAAGCGCTATGACGGCAAGTCCGAGAAAGTGGCTGCCAAGTAAGATCTTCATCGGCTGACGGGCCCCTTCGCGGGCAAGCCTCGCTCCTACAGAGAAATGCGTACCCCCTGTAGGAGCGAGGCTTGCCCGCGAAGGCGGCTTCAAATTCAGGACATCTCTTGATGACACAACACAACGACCTGCTGATCGTAGGCGCCGGCATCCTCGGTCTGTCCCACGCCTACGCCGCCGCCAGGCGCGGCCTGAAAGTCACGGTTTTCGAACGCAGCGAAACGCCCTTGGGCGCCTCGGTGCGCAACTTCGGCCAGGCTCTCGTCACAGGCCAACCGCCAGGCCCGATGCTCGAACTGGCCAAAGCCAGCCGCGAGATCTGGGGCCAATGGGCGCAACTGGCTGGCCTGCAACTCAAGCGCAACGGCTCGTATTTGTTTGCCCGCACAGAAGCCGAAGAACACCTGCTGGAAGTATTTTGCGCCGGCCGCGCCGTGGAACACGGTTACCGCGTCGACCTGCTGCGCGGCGCCGCACTGCGCGACCTGTACGGCGGCCAGTTCCGCCATCACCGCGCTGCGCTGCACGGCATGGACGATCAGCAACTGTATTCCCGCGAAGCGATCCCGGCGTTGATCGATTACCTGCGCCGCGAAATGAACGTCGAGTTTCACTTCTCCACCCTCGTGCGCGACATCGAACCGGGCCGCCTGCACAGCACCGCCGGCACTTTCAGCGCCGAGCACATCATCGTCTGCTCCGGTCACGATTATCAGACCTTGCTGGCCGAGCCGATTGCCGCGCTCAACCCGCAAATCTGCCGCCTGCAAATGCTCCGCGCCCGCCCGCAGATCAACCTCAACCTGCAACATGCGCTGCTCACCGGTTTGAGTTGCGTGCATTACGGCGCCTTCGCCGATCTGCCGGAAGCAGCGGCAGTGCAGACGCAGATCCTGCGCGAGCAACCGCATTTGCATGAAAACGGCATTCACCTGCTGATCAGTCCGACGCCTCACGGCGAGCTGATCATCGGCGATTCCCACCACTACGGCAGCGACCCTTCGCCGTTCAATGCCGAGCAGGTGGATGACTGGATGATCGAACTGGCCGAGCAGACGCTGGGCTGCAAGGTGCGAGTGGTCGAGCGCTGGCAGGGGGTCTATGGTTCCCGAGGGCCAGGACCGTTTTCGTTCCTGCGACCGATGCCGGGCGTGAGTGTGGCACTGATGCACACCGGCGTCGGCATGAGTGTCGGGCCGGCGATGGCAGAACGTAATGTCGCGACGTTATTGGGAGAGCGTTGATGGACCGCAAGGCGCAAGTGATCGACGAGGTGTTTGGGCTGTATGAGCGCTTCGGCGACAGTGATTACATCGGCGAACCGGTGTCGCAGATCGAGCACATGTCCCAGGCTGCACAACTGGCCATGGCGGAAGGCTTCGATGATGAAGTGGTGCTGGCGGCGTTCTTCCACGACATCGGCCATATCTGTGCCGACAGCGCCGAAAACATGGGCGGCTTCGGCGTGGTCAGCCACGAGCGGTTGGGCGCCGATTATTTGCGGCGCGCAGGTTTCAGCGAGCGCATGGCGCGGCTGGTGGAATATCACGTTCAGGCCAAGCGTTATCTGACACTCAAAACGCCTGGGTACTACGAGCGACTGAGTGAAGCCAGCCGTCGGACCCTGGAGTATCAGGGCGGGGTGATGACCGAGGCCGAGGCTGAGGCTTTCGAACAGGATCCGTTGTGCGCGGTGAGTTTGCGCATGCGGCACTGGGATGAGTTGGCCAAGGAAATGTGGGTGCCGGTGATTGATCTTGAGATTTTGAGGGAGAAGGCATTGCGGCTGTTGGCGGCGTAGGCACCTGGAACCGAGTTGCGCCCATCGCGAGCAGGCTCGCTCCCACAGGGGAACGCGTACTCCTTGTGGGAGTGAGCCTGCTCGCGATGGGGTCAGAGCCGACGCCGCAAATTCAGAGCTGCTGCGCCAACACCTCGATCTGCTCCTGCCGCTCCGCCTGATTCAACTTCGCGTGCGGATTCAGCGACGACCACTGCGGATGTGCCCGAGCCTTGTTCAAGGCTTCGGGCAGTTTGCCTTCGCGCCAGCTCTTGTCCTGTGGAGTGGCGACCTGGATGCTGTCCATCGCCGCATGCCCACGCGCATTCAGCGCCTGAAGCAACTGCCGCTGCCGCAATGCCAACAACCGCAACACGCTGTCATCGACCGTCAATTCACGCTGACCTTTGATCTTGCCCAGCAACCGGCTGCCGTAACTGCGCGCGGTTTGCAGGGCGCCGCCGGCAATCGCGCCGGCCAGTGCCGCCGCGCCGAGGGTCAAGCCGCCGACCAGCAAATCCACCCCGGCCCCGGCGGCTGCACCCGCCGCGATACCGCCGCCGACGCGCACGCCCAGTTGCTTGAGGGTTTCCGGGTTGAACAGGTCATCGCCCCAGCGGCCATCGAGCAGCGGCAGATCACTGGCCGCCGCGTCTTGCGGGCGGAAGGCGTAGAGCGTGAGCAGCGCTTCGACACAGCGCTGTTCCCGTTGGCGAACGGCTTTGCGCAGTTCGCTGATCGCCTGTTGTTCCTGCTCGGCGTCGCTGACCACGCTACGCCGACACGCCGCACAATCGATCAACAACTCGGCAATCAACCGCGCCGCGCTTTGTTGCCGGGCCAGGCGCTGGGCCTGCTGATCGGCGATCAAACGTTCCAGTTGCTCGCGAGAATTTTCCAGCAACAGCGCGAGGCTTTCATACAGTCGCCGCTCGCCATCCTCCGGCGGCGCCACGCTGTCGAAACGCACCAAGGCATGCAAGCCCAGACGCGCCAACGCTTCACGCCAATCCGGTTCGCGGTGGTTGGCGCTGCTGACGAAATTCAGCACCGGCAGCAGCGGTTTGCCGCAACTGGCCAGCACTTCAAGTTCGTCGCGGTACTTGGAAAGCACCGGTTCGCGGGCGTCGATCACATAGAGGCCGGCGTCGCAGGTGAGCAGTTGCCGCAGCACCTTGGCTTCCTGTTCGAACCGCTGCCGCGCTTCGCTGCCTTCAAGAAAACGCGCCAGTCGCGCCGGACCGTCGAGGCGTTCACCGGGGCGTTCCAGGCGTTCGAGGTAGTCGAGCAGGGCGATGGCGTCTTCCAGGCCAGGCGTGTCGAACAGGTCGAGCAAGGGCTCGCCGTCCACCGATAACCGCGCACCTTCGACGTGCCGCGTGGTGCTCGGGCGATGGGAGACTTCGCCGAAACCGACATCACGGGTCAACGTGCGCAGCAACGAGGTTTTGCCGACGTTGGTGTGACCGACCACCGCGAGCTTCAACGGCGCTTTCCACGGATTAGTCATGACCGGTCTCCAGCCAGTTCAGCGGCGCGCAATCGGCGAAGGGCAGCTCCAACTGTTGCAGCGCCACGTGCCAGTCGCCGAGGCGCTCGGCATCCAGCGCTTCGCCGGGCGGCGCTTGCAGCAACCAGACGCGGGTGGCACTGGCGTTGCGGGCCAGTTCGGCGATCAGCGCGAGGCTGCCGCGGTCCGGCGAACGCCGTGGATCGCAGGCGATGAGCAGGCGGGCCGGGGGGAAACGGCTGAGTTGTTCCAGGAGTTTGTGGCGCGATTCGCGACTGTCGAGGATGCCCGCGTCGTTCACGGTTTTCGGCAGCGGTGGCGGCCATGGCCGTTGATCGTCCAGCTCGATGGCCACCAGCAACGCGCCGTCGCTTTGCAGCTCGCTGACGCCGCTTTCCACGTGATGAAGTTGCGCAGGTGCCGCATCGCTGATGCCCAGGCGTTCGCTGGTCGGCATCAGGCGTTCGCGCAGTTGCGCGTAGCCGGGCAGGTTCAGGTCCAGACGCAACATGGCGCGACCTCTTTTCCAGCGCCACAGGCACAACAGCGCCAACAACAACCTCGGCAAAACCCCGTAGACCAGCAACACGCCCACCAGCCACGCGGCCCAGGCCTGACGAGCGCTTTCAATGTTCAGTGCGGCATCGCCGCTGGCGCGGATCATTTCCACGGTGGGCACGCTGAAACCCAACAGAGCCGGCAGGGCGCCCAGAGCCTGGGTCATGGCGACGAAGGTGTCGCCGCCAAGGATGGTGGTTTCCCAGACGAAGCCGTAGCGCCGGGTCGCCATCAGCATCAGCACAATCACCAACGCACTGAGCATCGCCAGCAACCACAAGCCATTGACCAGCACACCGAGGGCCCAGCGATTGAGTTTCTGTCGTTGCAGCAGCAACAGCAGGGCGGGCGCCAGTTGCGCGGCTTTGGCGTCGCGGGCGAGTTTTTCGCTGAGCCACAACCACAAGCGTCCCAGCGTCGCGCCGTGCTCACCGGCAAACACCAGGCCCAGCGCCCAGCTCAACAGCAGAATCAGGTTCAGCCCGAGCAAGCTGCCCAAGGCCCAAAACACGTTGACCGGCGTTTGCCCGTCGCCCAGCGCGGCAAACGCCAGGCCGGCGCCGCTGACCACGGCCAGCACGGCCAACACCAACAGCGCCAGTCGCGCACCTTGCAGCCAATGCCTGAGGGCTTCGGTCAGCCCATCACGCTCGGCCAGCCATAAGGCGCGGCGCGAAATCCGTGTCGGCAGATCGCCGCCCGCCGTGCGAGCCAGTCGGTTGGCTTCCAGATCATCCAGAGGGCCGGCGTGTTCTTCGCGCAGGCGAATGGTTTCCGTCAACCAGAGGGTATTCAGTTCAGTCACGCGGCATCCCGTCGCTCAATTGAGTTGTGAGCATAACCGCTGTGGCGCTTGTCGGGGGGCTACGTTGCGAGAAGCCGAGCCTCTGGTATCCTCGCCGGCATGACTAAATCACTCCCCCTCAGCCTGATCGCAGCCCTCGGTGAAAACCGTGTGATCGGCGTCGACAACAGCATGCCCTGGCACTTGCCGGGGGACTTCAAATACTTCAAGGCCACCACCCTTGGCAAGCCGATCATCATGGGTCGCAAGACCTGGGATTCCCTCGGTCGCCCGCTGCCGGGCCGGTTGAACATCGTGGTCAGCCGTCAGGCGGATCTGGTGCTGGAAGGCGCGGAGGTTTACCCGTCGCTGGAGGCTGCCGTGGTTCGCGCAGAGGAATGGGCGAAAGAGCAGGGCGTCGATGAGTTGATGCTGATTGGTGGCGCGCAGTTGTATGCGCAAGGGTTGGCGCAGGCGGACCGGTTGTATTTGACGCGCGTGGCGCTGAGCCCGGAAGGGGATGCGTGGTTTCCGGAGTTTGATTTGAAGCAGTGGAAGCTGGTGTCGAATGTGCCGAATCCGGCTGAAGGCGACAAACCGGCGTACGACTTCGAAGTCTGGGAAAAAGTCTAAAAGCATCGCCAGCAGGCTGGCTCCCACAGTGGGTTTGAGGTGAAACACAGATTGTGTGAACACCCAAAATCCCTGTGGGAGCCAGCCTGCTGGCGATGAGGCCAGATCAGGCGCTAAAGAACTTATGCGTGAGCCAACTCCGCATGCTCATCCGCATCCAGCAGCGCTTTATCGGTCTGCTGCATGATCTGGCTGGTAATCGCCCCGGCCGTGATCGAACCACTCACGTTCAACGCCGTACGCCCCATATCAATCAGCGGCTCAACCGAAATCAGCAACGCCACCAGTGAAACCGGCAAGCCCATCGCCGGCAGCACGATCAGCGCCGCGAACGTCGCACCACCGCCCACGCCGGCCACACCGGCCGAACTCAAGGTCACAATCGCCACCAGCGTCGCGATCCACAGCGGGTCGAGCGGGTTGATGCCCACGGTCGGCGCAACCATCACTGCCAACATCGCCGGATACAATCCCGCACAGCCGTTCTGGCCAATGGTCGCGCCGAACGAAGCGGCGAAACTGGCGATGGATTGCGGAATGCCCAGACGGCTGGTCTGAGCTTCGATGCTCAGCGGAATCGTCGCCGCACTGGAGCGGCTGGTGAAAGCAAACGTCAGCACCGGCCAGATCTTGCGGAAGAACCGCAGCGGGTTGATCCCGGCCACCGACACCAGCACGCCATGGACTACAAACATCAGGCCCAGGCCGATGTAGGACACCACGACAAAACTGCCGAGCTTGATGATGTCTTGCAGGTTGGAACCGGCGACCACTTTGGTCATCAGCGCCAGTACGCCGTACGGAGTCAGCTTCATCACCAGACGCACCAGACGCATCACCCAGGCTTGCAGGGTGTCGATGGCGTTGATCACTTTCTGACCTTTTTCGACGTCATCCTTCAGCAGTTGCAGCGCTGCGACCCCGAGGAACGCGGCGAAAATCACCACGCTGATGATCGATGTCGGCTTCGCACGAGCGAGGTCGGCGAACGGGTTTTGCGGGATGAACGACAACAGCAGCTGCGGCACATTCAGGTCGGCAACCTTACCTGCGTAGTCGGTCTGAATAGTTTGCAGGCGGGCCATTTCCTGTGTGCCGGCGACCAGGCCTTCAGCGGTCAGGCCGAACAGGTTGGTCAAACCGATACCGATCAGCGCCGCGATGGCGGTGGTGAACAGCAGCGTGCCGATGGTCAGGAAACTGATTTTGCCCAGCGATGAAGCGTTGTGCAGACGGGCCACGGCGCTGAGGATCGAGGCGAACACCAGCGGGATCACGATCATTTGCAGCAACTGCACATAACCGTTGCCCACCAGATCGAACCAGCCGATCGAGGCTTTCAGCACCGGGTTTCCGGCACCGTAAACGGTGTGCAAGGCGACACCGAACACCACGCCCAACACCAGGGCGAGCAGGACTTTTTTCGCCAGGCTCCACGTCGTGTGACGGGTTTGCGCCAGTGCGACGAGCAGGGCGAGGAACACCAGCAGATTGAGAATCAGCGGCAGATTCATTGGAACTCCCATTAGACATGTGCCAACTGCCTTCCGGGGCAGCTGCGAACCGGCAAGCCTAACAGCTTGATTTTCAATGAATTAATATCAAAAAAGTCTGATGACTGTCGTTTTTGGAATAAGCCGGTGTCGCTTACAGGAATGCAGCTGGCGCGATAGGTGCGTTGGCCGTCGCTGACAGACGGGGACTGTCACACTTATTTGTTAGCGTCGATGTCTTTAAATCAGGGAGATCTATCGATGAAGTTCGCACCGAAATTTCTGCTCGCTGCACTGTGCATTGGCCTCGCCGGCCAGGCCTTCGCTACGGATTTGAAGCACTGGCCAGCCGATCAGGCCAAGGCACTGGATGCGATGATCGCGGCCAACGCCAACAAAGGTAACTACGCGGTGTTCGACATGGACAACACCAGTTACCGCTATGACCTCGAAGAATCGCTGCTGCCGTTCATGGAAAACAAGGGCCTGATCACCCGCGAGAAACTCGATCCCTCCCTGAAACTGATTCCGTTCAAGGACACCGCCGACCATAAGGAAAGCCTGTTCAGCTACTACTACCGCCTCTGCGAACTCGACGACATGGTTTGCTACCCATGGGTCGCCCAGGTGTTCTCCGGTTTCACCCTGCAAGAGCTCAAAGGTTATGTCGACGAGTTGATGGCGTCCGGCAAACCGGTGCCGGCCACCTATTACGAAGGCGACGTGGTCAAGAAGCTCGACGTCAACCCGCCGAAAGTCTTCACCGGCCAAACCGAGCTGTACAACAAGCTGATGGAGAACGGCATCGAGGTCTACGTGATGACCGCCGCTTCTGAAGAGCTGGTGCGCATGGTCGCCTCCGATCCGAAGTACGGCTACAACGTCAAACCGCAAAACGTGATCGGCGTGAGCCTGCTGCTCAAGGATCAAAAGTCCGGCGAGTTGACCACGGCCCGCAAGCAGATCACCGCTGGCAAGTATGACGAGAAGGCCAACCTCGGCCTGGAACTGACCCCGTACCTGTGGACCCCGGCGACCTGGATGGCCGGTAAACACGCGGCGATCCTGACCTACATCGATGAATGGAAAAAACCGGTACTGGTCGGCGGCGACACCCCGAGCAGCGACGGTTACATGCTGTTCCACGATGTTGACGTGGCCAAGGGCGGCATCCACTTGTGGGTCAACCGCAAGGACAAATACATGACCCAGATTAACGGCATGATGGCCAAGCACGCTGCGGCCCAGGCCAAGGAAGGGTTGCCGGTGACGGCGGACAAGAACTGGGTGATCGTGACGCCGGCAGAAATCCAGTAACTGCAACACCGATCAACTGTAGGAGCCGGCTTGCTGGCGATGGCGGTTTTTCAGACGAAAAATTGGTCGGCTGACACACCGCTATCGCCAGCAAGCCGGCTCCTACAGGGATTTGCGTATAACGCAGATCAAACGACCGGCAAAAAAATGCCCCGCACTTGGCGGGGCATTTTTATTTCTGCGACTGACGCTTACAGCCCGTCAAGCATCGCCTTGTTACGCACGGCACCCTTGTCGGCGCTGGTCGCCAGCAGGGCGTAGGCTTTCAGTGCGGTGGTCACTTTACGTGGACGTTTCTCCACCGGCTTCCAGCCTTTCTGATCCTGCTCGGCACGGCGGCCGGCCAGTTCTTCATCGCTGACCAACAGGTTGATCGAGCGGTTCGGAATGTCGATCAGCACTTTGTCGCCGTCCTGCACCAGACCAATCGCGCCACCGGCAGCGGCTTCCGGCGAAGCGTGGCCGATGGACAGGCCCGAAGTGCCGCCGGAGAAACGGCCGTCGGTGAGCAGGGCGCAGGCTTTGCCCAGGCCTTTGGATTTCAGGTACGACGTCGGGTACAGCATTTCCTGCATGCCCGGGCCGCCTTTCGGGCCTTCGTAACGGATGATCACGATGTCGCCGGCCTTCACTTCGTCCGCGAGGATGCCGCGTACGGCGCTGTCCTGGCTTTCGAAGATTTTTGCGTTGCCTTCGAACACGTGGATCGACTCGTCGACGCCCGCGGTTTTCACTACGCAGCCGTCCAGCGCGATGTTGCCGTAGAGAACGGCCAGGCCGCCTTCTTTCGAGTAGGCGTGTTCGACACTGCGGATGCAGCCGTTTTCACGGTCGTCGTCCAGGGTTTCCCAACGGGTCGACTGGCTGAATGCAGTTTGCGTCGGGATGCCCGCCGGGCCGGCCTTGAAGAAGTGATGCACGGCTTCGTCGTCGGTCTGGGTGATGTCCCACTTGGCGATGCCTTCGGCCAGGGACTTGCTGTGCACGGTCGGCAGGTCGGTGTGCAGCAGGCCGCCACGGGCCAGCGAACCGAGGATGCTGAAGATCCCGCCGGCGCGGTGCACGTCTTCCATGTGGTACTTCTGGATGTTCGGCGCGACTTTGCACAGTTGCGGCACGTGACGGGAAAGACGGTCGATGTCGCGCAGGTCGAAATCGATCTCGGCTTCCTGGGCGGCGGCCAGCAAGTGCAGGATGGTGTTGGTGGAACCGCCCATGGCGATGTCCAGGGTCATGGCGTTTTCGAACGCCTTGAAGTTGGCGATGTTGCGCGGCAATACCGACTCGTCGTTCTCGCCGTAGTAACGCTTGCACAGCTCGACGATGGTGCGGCCGGCCTGCAGGAACAGCTGCTCGCGGTCGCTGTGGGTGGCGAGGGTCGAACCGTTGCCCGGCAAGGCCAGCCCCAACGCTTCAACCAGGCAGTTCATCGAGTTGGCGGTGAACATGCCGGAGCACGAACCGCAAGTCGGGCAGGCACTGCGCTCGTACTCGGCAACCTTCTCGTCAGAAGCGCTGGAGTCGGCGGCGATCACCATGGCGTCGACGAGGTCGAGACCGTGGCTGGCCAGTTTGGTCTTGCCGGCTTCCATCGGGCCGCCGGACACGAAGATCACCGGGATGTTCAGGCGCAGGGACGCCATCAGCATGCCTGGGGTGATCTTGTCGCAGTTCGAGATGCAGACGATGGCGTCGGCGCAGTGGGCGTTGACCATGTACTCGACGGAGTCGGCGATGATCTCGCGGCTCGGCAGCGAATACAGCATGCCGTCGTGGCCCATGGCGATGCCGTCATCCACGGCGATGGTGTTGAATTCTTTCGCAACACCGCCGGCGCGTTCGATTTCGCGGGCGACCAGTTGGCCCAGGTCCTTGAGGTGGACGTGGCCCGGTACGAACTGGGTGAACGAGTTGGCAATGGCGATGATCGGCTTTTTGAAGTCGTCATCTTTCATCCCCGTGGCGCGCCACAATGCGCGGGCACCGGCCATGTTGCGGCCGTGGGTGGATGTTTTCGAGCGGTAATCAGGCATGAAGCACTCCGGGCGGCTAATCAGGTATCAAAAGGGAAGTGAGCTTCTATTGACGTCTGGAACACTCAGAAATGGCCGTGTGTCCGGAAGTTGCCGATAACTTTGCGGGATCGCCGCGCGCTTCAGCTTGAGCTCATAAACCCGCCGGGGGATGACTGGCGATGAATGTCGCGATTCTACACGGCTGGCGGCTGGAGGGAATGCCGGGAAGCGCTGATCCGGCGCCGGTGGCGTGCGCCGGATGACGACCGGCGTAAATCAACTCGCGTTCAGTGCCAGATTGCGCTGCATGATCAGCGCGTTCAAACCCAGGCCCGCGACGCTAAGGATCAGGAAACACAAGGCGAGCGCCGTGGTGAGGTCTTCGGACGCGAGATTGATCATCACGCTGATCACGCCGCCGCACATGAAGATCATCACGCCGCCGACCGAGGAGGACGTACCGGCATCCTGTGGATAGAGGGTCATGGCTTTGGAGTTGGCGATAGGCCGGGCAATGGTGGTGCCGGCCGTGCAGATGAGCATGGGGATCAGCACCGCAGCGGCCGTCAGCCCGAATTGATTCGCCAGCCACAGCATGACCAGCCCCGACAATGCGATCAGGCCGAGGCCGATCACTATCTGTGAATTGGCCGGCAAACGCCGATGCAGCGCGCTGGCAACTATCCCGCCGAACACATAAGCCACGCCATACAGCAACAATGTCCAGGCGAATTCGTAGGGCGTGAGTGCCAGGCGCTCCATGAAAATGATCGGCGACATGACGATGAATGAAAAATGGCAGGCGAAGGCCAGGGCCGAAATCAGCCAGTAACCCATGAAGCGAAAATCCGAGCATAGCCGCCAGTAGGCACTGAAAAAGTGACCGGGTGCGGCATTGCGACTGCGCGGGGTTTCCTTGAGGATCACGCCAGCCCTTATCCAGACGAAGACCGCCAGTGCGATAAAGACATAGAAGCTGCCCTGCCAGTCCAGATGCATCTGCAACCAGGTGCCAAGCAGCGGCGATATGGAAATGAACACGCCGGCGGCGGTGGTCATCCAGATCCTCATCCGTTCCTGTTCCTTGCCGACGAACAGATCCTGAATCAGTGCCTGCGACAGTACGAAAGCGCCACAACCCACAGCCTGAATGACGCGAAACACCAGAAACCAGCCGTATTCGCTGGAAACCAGGCAACCCGTTGCACCGACGATCGAGATGGCGATGCCAGTCAGCAAAAGGGTTTTGCGCCCCCACAAGTCCGACAGCGGTCCGACCAGCACCACGGATAGCCCAAGGCCAATGGCAAACAGGCTGACCGAAAGGGCAATGTCGGACGCCGAGGTCCGGAAGAAATCAGAAAGCGCGGGAAAGGACGGGAGCACCACGTCCAGCGGGAAAACACCCAGTAGCGTCATCGTCATCAAAAGCAGGATGAGCGACGATTTTTTCGCGGTATGCGGGGAAGGGTTCATCAACAACGCTCTCGATCCGTGAGGGGTAGCCGAGAGTCAACTTGATGAATAGGGAAGTCAATGCAGGAGGTGTGGGACTGTTCTCAGACCGTTGTAGGAGCGAGCCTGCTCGCGAAAAACGAGCAGGCTGCGGGGGGTGTCAGGCAGCCAGCGTTATCGTTGACGACCATCGCGAGCGAGCTCGCTCCTACAGTAGTTCCGAGTGGTTAGCTGTTTGGCAGCAACCGGCAGGTGATGCTCTTGATGTAGCGGGTTTCAGCAATCGCCGGGTGTACCGGATGATCCGGACCCTGACCGCCACGTTCCAGCATCTGGATGTTGCGATCCAGGTGGCGGGCGCTGGTCAGCAGGATGTTCTGCAGGTCATCTTCCGGCAGGTGCATCGAGCACGAAGCGCTGACCAGGATGCCGTCCTTGCTGAGCAGGCGCATGGCTTGCTCGTTCAGGCGACGGTAAGCGCCTTCGCCATTTTTCATGTCTTTCTTGCGTTTGATGAACGCCGGCGGGTCGGCCACGATCACGTCGAAGCGTTCTTCGCTGGCTTTCAGTTCTTTCAGCGCTTCGAAGACGTCGCCTTCGAGGCAGGTTATTTTTTCAGCGAAACCGTTCAGCGCGGCGTTGCGCTCGACGCCGTCGAGGGCGAAGGCCGACGCGTCGACGCAGAACACTTCACTGGCGCCGAATGCTGCGGCTTGCACGCCCCAACCGCCGATGTAGCTGTACAGGTCGAGGACGCGTTTGCCTTTGGCGTACGGGGCCAGGCGTGCGCGGTTCATGCGGTGATCGTAGAACCAGCCGGTTTTCTGGCCTTGAATGACCGGGGCTTCGAATTTCACGCCGTTTTCTTCCAGCGCGACCCACTCCGGCACCAGGCCGAACACGGTTTCGACGTAGCGGTTGAGGCCTTCGGCGTCGCGGGCGGCGGAGTCGTTCTTGAACAGAATGCCGCTTGGCTTGAGCACTTGGGTCAGCGCCGCGATCACGTCGTCTTTATGCGCTTCCATGGTTGCCGAAGCGATCTGCACCACCAGGATGTCGCCGAAGCGGTCGACCACCAGGCCTGGCAGCAGGTCGGAATCGCCGTAGACCAGGCGATAGAACGGCTTGTCGAACAGGCGATCACGCAGGGACAGAGCGACGTTCAGGCGGTGCACCAGCAGCGATTTGTCCAGCGGCAACTTGACGTCGCGCGACAGCAGACGGGCGCAGATCAGGTTGTTCGGGCTCATGGCGACGATGCCCAGCAGCTTGCCGCCGGCAGCTTCGAGGATCGCCTGGTCGCCGGCTTTGAAGCCGTGCAACGGGGTGGCGGCCACGTCGATTTCGTTGCTGTAGACCCACAAGTGGCCGTTTCGCAGGCGACGGTCGGCGTTGGCTTTGAGGCGCAGGCTAGGCAGGGACATGACGTCGCTCCGGAAAAAAGAGCGGGAGTATAGCGTGTTGAAGGTGGTGGCGGGCCGGGTGGGCGATGAAACGCTGATGACGCCTTCGTGGGCAAGCCTCGCTCCTACAGGGGGACGCATTCCAAATGTAGGAGCGAGGCTTGCCCGCGAAGGCAATTTCAAATGCTCCACGGAAATGAAACTTTGGCCGATGTTGCCCGCCGGTGTGTCGGATCCAACTTTATAAAGGTTAGAATCGGCGCCTGTCCCAGAGTGTGTACTTATGTCCCAAGAGCTGACCACCGAACAGATCCAACAGTCCCTGCAAGGCATCAGCGTGCCGGCCCAGCCGCAGATCATGGTGGATCTGCAGATGGAGCAGTACATGCCCGATCCGGATCTGGAAGTGATTGCCAAGCTGATCTCCCAGGACCCGGGCCTCTCTGGTGCCCTGCTGAAAATCGTCAACTCGCCGTATTACGGCTTGAGCAACAAGATCGCCTCGATCCAGCGCGCGGTGAACCTGCTGGGCAGCCGTTCGATCATCAATCTGATCAACGCGCAGTCGATCAAGGGTGAAATGAACGATGACACCATCGTCACCCTGAACCGTTTCTGGGACACCGCTCAAGACGTGGCGATGACCTGCCTGACCCTGGCCAAGCGCATCGGCGTCCAGGCCGGCGATGAAGCGTACGCCCTGGGCCTGTTCCACGACTGCGGCGTGCCGCTGATGCTGCAACGCTTCCCGGACTACATGACCACGCTGGAAGAAGCCTACGCCAGCGCCAGTGCCGAATGCCGCGTGGTGGACACGGAAAATAGGGTGTTCAATACCAACCATGCGGTGGTGGGTTATTACACGGCCAAATCCTGGCGCCTGCCGGAGCATGTGAGCACGGCGATCGCCAATCACCACAATGCGCTGGCGATTTTCAGCGATGAGTCTTCGCGCAACAGCCAGCTGAAAAACCTGTTGGCGATCCTGAAAATGGCCGAGCACATTTGTGCGTCTTACCGGGTACTGGGTAACCAGAACGAGGACCATGAATGGAACACCATCGCGCCACTGGTACTCGATTACGTGGGCCTCTCGGACTACGACTTCGAAACCCTCAAACAAACGATTCGCGACCTCGGCACTCACCGCTGAGTGCCGTCAGCGCCTGACTCGAGAGCACCATGCCTGAACTGCCGGAAGTCGAAACCACCCGCCGCGGTATTGCGCCGTACCTGGAAGGCCAACGCGTCAGCCGGGTGATCGTGCGTGACCGTCGCCTGCGCTGGCCGATCCCTGAAGACCTGGATGTGCGGCTCTCCGGCCAGCGTATCGTGCTGGTTGAGCGGCGCGCCAAGTACCTGCTGATCAACGCCGAAGTCGGCACGCTGATCAGCCACTTGGGCATGTCGGGCAATCTGCGCCTGGTGGAAGTCGGCCTGCCGGCCGCCAAGCATGAGCATGTGGATATCGAGCTGGAATCGGGCCTGGCCCTGCGTTACACGGACCCGCGACGGTTCGGCGCGATGCTCTGGAGCCTCGATCCGCTCAACCATGAATTGCTGATTCGCCTGGGGCCGGAACCGTTGACCGACCTGTTCGACGGCGAGCGCTTGTTCCAGCAGTCTCGCGGGCGTTCGATGGCGGTCAAACCGTTCATCATGGACAACGCCGTGGTGGTCGGCGTGGGCAATATCTACGCGACCGAAGCGCTGTTTGCGGCCGGTATCGATCCGCGCCGCGAGGCCAAGAGCATTTCCCGGGCGCGCTATTTGAAATTGGCGATCGAGATCAAACGCATCCTGGCCGCCGCCATCGAGCGCGGCGGTACGACGTTGCGCGACTTTATCGGCGGTGACGGTCAGCCCGGTTATTTCCAGCAGGAATTGTTCGTGTACGGCCGTGGCAGTCAGCCGTGCAAGGTCTGCGGAACAGAGCTGCGGGAAGTCAAACTCGGGCAGCGCGCCAGCGTCTTTTGCCCGCGCTGCCAGAGCTGATATTCCTGCGGTCTATAGTCAGTGTTCTCACTGCCTAGTCGAAGGACCGTGCCATGAACCTGTTCCGAACCCTTGCCGTCGTATGGCTGCTGAGTGCCGGTGCACCAGCGCTGGCAGCCAATACCGGCAGCGGTGACCCGCGCTACACCATCCAGAATCCCCCGGCGTACGCCATGCTCGGCGACTTGCTGATTGCCCGACCCTTGCTGGTCGTGGCAACGGTGATTGGCGCGGGGGCGTTTGTGGTGTCGTTGCCGTTTACCGCGCTGGGCGGCAATGTCGGCGACGCGGGACAGGCGTTGGTGGTCGACCCGGCGAAAGCGGCGTTCGTGAGGTGTCTGGGGTGTATCGGGGAAGGGTTTGAGCAGCGGGAGTGAAGCCTAAAAGCTTCGCGGGCAAGCCTCGCTCCTACAGGATCTACACGACCCCTGTAGGAGCGAGGCTTGCCCGCGAAGGCGCCCTCACAGACGCCGAATGAATCACGCCTTACCGGTAATCTTCCGGTACTTCTCCATCAACTGCTCTTCAGTCTCCGGATGCGCTTCGTCCAGTGGAATGCAATCCACCGGGCACACCTGCTGGCACTGAGGTTCGTCGTAGTGGCCGACACACTGGGTGCACAGGTTCGGGTCGATCACGTAGATCTCTTCGCCCTGGGAAATGGCGGCGTTCGGGCACTCGGGTTCGCAGACGTCGCAGTTGATGCAATCGTCGGTGATGATCAGGGACATGCTAACTCCAGCCGGGGCGGCAGGCCCGGGCGCTAAAAACCAATGCGCAATTGTGCCGCATTGGAGAGCGCAGTGCACGCGGGCGCGACGTTCTGTAGGAGCCGGCTTGCTGGCGATAGCAACACCGCGGTCAGTCTGAGACATCGCAGCGGTCCTATCGCCAGCAAGCCGGCTCCTACAGGCGGTGTTATTTTTTAAATCGAAGTGTCAGGGCATCCGCCACCGCAGGGTGGACGAACTTGGTGATATCGCCGCCCAACGCCGCGATTTCACGGACCAGCGTCGAGGAAATGAACGAATAGCGCTCGGACGGTGTAAGAAACAGACTTTCCACATCCGGCGCCAACTGACGGTTCATGTTGGCCAGCTGAAATTCGTATTCGAAGTCCGAGACCGCGCGCAAACCACGCAGGAACACGTTGGCATTCTTCTCTTTGGCGAAATGCGCCAACAGCGTCGAAAAGCCGACGACTTCAACGTTCGGCAGATGTTTAGTGACCTCGCGGGCCAGCTCCACACGCTGTTCCAGGGGAAACAACGGGTTTTTCTTCGGGCTGGCGGCGACGGCGATGATCACATGATCGAACAGGCGCGCGGCGCGTTCGACCAGATCGCCATGGCCCTTGGTAATAGGGTCGAAGGTACCTGGGTACAACACTCGGTTCATCGCGTCGTCCTGGCGGGAGTCCGTTGGGGAGTCGGATGGTATCGCAGCCTTCCCGGTCGGCCAAGTCGCCTGTTGGGTAAGAAAGCACTATAGACGATAGGAATATTCGCTCTTTTCATGGGTTTTTCAAACGTTCGGCCAACGAAGTCGCCAGTTGCGCCGTCAGCCCGTAGACCGACAATTGCGGGTTTGCGCCAATGCTGGTGGGGAACAGCGAGCCGTCGTGGATCGACAGGTTGCTGAGCTGATGATGCCGGCCGAGGCTGTCGGTCACGGCGTTTTTCGGGTCTTCGCCCATGGCGCAACCACCCATCACATGGGCACTGCCCAAGCGTGTGCGATACAACTCAAGACTCAGGCCGTCGATCAGCGTGCGCGCCTCGGTCAGGGTTTTCACATAGCGCGCATCGGCGTGCATCGGCATCACGGCTTTGGCGCCGCCGGCGAACTGGATCTCGGCCATGCTGTGGAAGGCGCGGCGCAAACCGTCCCAGGCGTAGGGTGAAACCTGATAATCGAGCACGGGCGTGTTGTCGCCGCGCAATTCGACGCTGCCACCGGGGCTGTCCGGGTGAAAGCCATCACGCAGCAACGCCAGCATGGCGTGGGTATGCGGCAGGTTTTCCATGTGTCGGGCGCTTTCCTGGCCAAAACCGCCGAGCAATGTGGCCGCCAGCGCCGGGTGCAGGGGCGGCACTTCGAGTTTGTAGGCCATCGGGCCGGTGGTGCCGTTCTGCCATTGAAAATGGTCGGAATAGATCGACTGCGGCGCGCCGTAGAACGGGTTGATCACCTCGTCGAACAGCCCGGCGGACATGTTCACTAAATGCAGGAAGGTGCGCTTGCCCAGACGTTTGTGCGGATCGGGCGCGTCGGAACGCAACAGCAACGCGGGACTGTTTATGCCGCCGCCGGCCAGCACGTAATGCCGCGCCTTGACCGTGATTGTCTTGCCCGTGGGGGCGACGCAGCGGTCATCCATCGCCACGCATTGCAGGCCGGCGACCTTGCCGTCCTTGATCATCAGTTTCTCGGCGCGGGCCAGGTAAAGCAGCTCGCCACCCTTTTCCAGGGTCGCCGGAATCGTTGTGACCATCATCGATTGCTTGGCGTTGGTCGGGCAGCCCATGCCGCAGTAGCCAAGGTTCCAGCAGCCGCGCACGTTGCGCGGGATCACGTGCCAGCTGTAGCCGAGCTGCTCGCATCCTTTGCGAATCACGTCGTTGTTGGCGTTCGGCGGGACCCTCCAGGGTGCGACGCCCAGACGTTGCTCCATTTTCTCGAACCATGGCGCCATCTCGGCCGGGCTGTGGCCTTTGACGTTGTGCTCCCTGGCCCAGTGTTCGAGCGTCGGCTCCGGCGTGCGGAAACTCGAGGTCCAGTTGATCAGCGTGGTGCCGCCCACTGCGCGGCCCTGAAGGATGGTGATCGCGCCGTCCTTGCTCATGCGGCCGATGCCTTCCTGATAGAGGCTGGTGTAGGCCTGGTCTTCAAGCATCTTGAAGTCGCTGCTGGTCTTGAGCGGACCTTCTTCGATCAACAGCACCTTGTAGCCGGCGGCGCTGAGGATTTCAGCGGTGGTGCCGCCGCCCGCGCCGCTGCCGATGATCGCCACGTCCGCTTCTAGGGTCAGGTCCTGGGTCAGTTGCGAGCCGTTGTGGGTTTTCCAGCCACGGGCCATGCCTTCGCGGAAAGGATCGGGTACGGGCATATTCGGGTTCTCTTGTTTTTATATTGAGAAATGTGTCGTTCATCAGGCCGCCTTCGCGGGCAAGCCTCGCTCCTACAGGGGGCGCGCGATCCCTGTAGGAGCGAGGCTTGCCCGCGAAGGGGCCAACTCGGTCTTAAACGGTTGGCGGCCCGGGATACCCACAATGCGCCCACGACTCAGCCCGGCTGTACCACGCCATCATCACCAGTTGCAGCAACGAGCTATGCCCCATGCGCAACAGACTCAACGAGCTGTTTTCCCAGCGATCAAGAAAGTGCCGGATCTCATCGGCACTGGCGTTTTCCCAACTGCCCCAGATCCCGGTCAGCGGCCCGCGAGTCACGGCCATCCCCAGCACATCGAACAATTGCTGAGTGAGCTTGAGCATTTCCGGCGACAGGTGATTCAGGCCGTTATCCAGGCAGTGCAAGGTCTGGTCGAGCGCCATCGGCATTTTCCCGGCGACCACGGCGCCATCGAGCATCACCGGAATCAGTGCCCGCAAAAACAACAGATCGCCGCTGCGCAGGATCGCGAAACCGCTGGCCGGGATGCTCGACGAACACCCGCTGAGGCTCGCGCCGAGTCCGGCTGTGGCGAGAAACGCGCTCGCGCCAAGGCTGAATTTAAGCAGGCCGCGCCGTGACAGCGCGGGTGTATCGGACAGGCTTGGGCTCATTATTGTTATTACCCGGCGGTGAAGGTCGTTAGCGGATAAACAGCTTCTGGATCAGTTTCTGAATGGTTTTTCCGTACGGCGGGTAGATCAGTTTCGCCGCGTTGAAACGCTGTTTGATCAGCACACCTTTGGCCTTGCTGAAGGTCAGGAAACCTTCGTGGCCGTGGTAATGGCCCATGCCCGAGGGGCCGATGCCGCCGAAGGGCATGTCGTCCTGCGCGACGTGCAGCAACGTGTCGTTCAGGCACACGCCTCCGGAATGGGTCTCGTGCAGGACGCGGTTTTGTTCGCGCTTGTCGTAGCCGAAGTAATACAGCGCCAGCGGACGAGGTCGCTGGTTGATGTAGGCAAACGCTTCATCCAGATCCTTGTACGGAACGATCGGCAGCAGCGGACCGAAGATTTCGTCCTGCATCACCATCATCTCGTCGGTGACGTTCAGCAGCAGGCTGTGGCTCATGCGTCGGCCCTGGCCCTGGTCGAACAGCGGAATCAGCAGCGCGCCCTTGCTGGTGGCGTCGCTGATGTAGCCGTTGAGCCGGGCCAGTTGTCGGTCATTGATGATCGCGGTGTAGTCAGGGTTGTCAGCCAGTGTCGGATAAAACCCGCGAACCGCCTGACGGTAGGCTTCGACGAAAGAACCCACGCGGTCTTCCGGCACCATTACGTAGTCCGGGGCGACGCAGGTTTGCCCGGCGTTGAGCGTCTTGCCGAACGCAATGCGTTCAGCGGCGTCCTTCAACGGCACATCACGAGAGACGATGGCCGGGGACTTGCCGCCCAGTTCCAGCGTTACCGGCGTCAGGTTCTCGGCCGCCGCGCGCATCACGTGTTTGCCGATGCTGGTGGCACCGGTGAACAGCAGGTGATCGAAACGCAGGCGGGAGAACGCCACGCCGATATCGGCCTCGCCGAGCACCACGCAAACCAGGTCTTCGGGGAAGATCCGGCCGAGCAATTCCTTGAGCAACAGGCCGGTGGCAGGGGTTGATTCGCTGAGTTTGAGCATCACCCGATTGCCCGCCGACAACGCGCCAACCAAAGGGCCGATGGCCAGAAACAGCGGGTAGTTCCACGGCACGATCACCCCGACCACGCCCAGCGGCTGGTAAACGACTTTCGCCGAGGCCGGCTGAAAGGCCACGCCGACCTTGCGTCGCGAGGGTTTCATCCAGCCTTTGAGGTGCTGACTGGCATAGTGAATGCCGTGCAGGCTGGGCATCAGTTCGGCGAGCAGGGTTTCATCGGCGCTGCGGTGGCTGAAGTCCTGGCTGATCGCATCGATCAGTGCCTGACGTTCATTGCTCAACAAATCGCGCAGGGCTTTGAGCCATTGAAGTCGCTGGGCGGCGGGCGGCATCGGGTTGGCGGCATAGGCTGCGCGCTGATCGTCGAAGCGGTTTTGAAGTTCCTCCAGGGGCTGCTGCAGCTTCTGCAGGTAGGCGATGTCAGCAGTCATGGTCGGCTCCGGATTTATTGTAGTGAAGAACTTTTTAGAGTCTATGCTCTATAAAGTCAAATGAGATCCTGACATCGCGTTGTTTTATCCGCTCGCGGTTAGGTCGTAAGATGCCCCTCAACGCACTCTGAATTAAAGCTCAAGCCATGGCCCCTCGGATCAAAACCAGCGAGCGCATCGTGCAGAACAGCCTGGAGCTGTTCAACCAGCAAGGTGAGCGCAGCATCAGCACCAACCACATTGCTGCCCACATGGACATTTCTCCGGGCAACCTCTACTACCACTTCCCCAACAAGCAGGCGATCATCGCCGTGCTGTTCAGTGAGTACGAAAGCCTGGTGGACAGCTTCCTGCGCCCGCCCCAGGGGCGCGCCGCGACGGTTGAAGACAAGCGCTTCTACCTTCAGGAGTTGCTGGCGGCGATGTGGCGCTACCGGTTTTTACATCGTGATCTCGAGCACTTGCTCGACAGCGATCCGGAACTCGCCGCCCGTTATCGGCGTTTTTCCCAGCGCTGCCTGATCTATGGCACGCACATCTACGCGGGATTCGTCGAGGCCGGCATCCTGTCCATGGATAAGGTGCAGATTGAATCCCTGACGCTCAATGCGTGGATCATCCTCACGTCCTGGGTGCGTTTCCTGTGCACCACGCGGGAAAATTCCAATCACCTGAGCGAGCAGGCGATCAAACGCGGCGTGTATCAGGTGCTGGTGCTGGAGGCCGGTTTTGTCACCGATCAGTCTCGCGATGCGGTGAACGCGCTGTACGAGGAGTTTTACGTGCCGCTGGCCCAGGCGCTGGAAGAAGTGCAGTAGGATTCAAAATCGACCATCTCACAGGAGCCCGTTATGCCCATTGCGCAACTGATCAGCCCGCAAGCACTGGACCTGAAAAAGGACCAGCCGGGGTTGGTGATTCTTGATTGTCGTTTTGCCCTCGAAGACCCGGACTACGGCCAGCGCAGTTATGCCGAAGGGCATATCGCCGGGTCGAGCTTCGCTGATCTTGAGCGTGATTTGAGCGGAGCGGTGGTCAAGGGCGTGACCGGGCGCCATCCGTTGCCGCAACCTGCGGACTTGATCGAACGCCTGCAAGCCTGGGGCATCAATGCCGATAGCGATGTGGTTTTGTATGACGACGGCCCCGGTGCCTACGCGGCGCGGGCGTGGTGGTTGCTGGCCTGGCTGGGCAAGCGTGACGGCGTGTTTATCCTCGATGGCGGGCTCAAGGCCTGGCACGCGGCGGGTTTGCCCTTGAGCCTTGATGCGCCCGGTATTGAACGTGGCACCTTCGCGGGAACGCCGGACAATACGCTGCTGTTGAACGCCGAACAGCTTCAGCACCGTCTCGGCCAGCCCGATTTGACCTTGCTCGATGCCCGCGCCTTGCCGCGCTTCAAGGGTGAAGTGGAGCCGATCGACCCGATTGCCGGGCACATTTCCGGCGCGCAATGTGCGGCGTTCACCGATAACCTTGGCAGCGACGGGCGTTTTCTGCCGGCCGATCAGCTCAAGCAGCGCTTTGCCGCGAAACTCGGTCAACGTTCGCCGACCGATCTGGTGGCGTATTGCGGTTCCGGCGTGACGGCGTGCCATAACCTGTTCGCCTTGTGCCTCGCGGGATATCCGTTGGGTTCGTTGTATGCCGGCTCGTGGAGCGAATGGATCAACGACCCCGCGCGTGGAATCGCCACCGGCGAATAAACACCGCAATTCCCTGTAGGAGCGAGCCTGCTCGCGATAGCGGAGTCTCAGTCAACATTTCCGTCGGCTGACACTCCGCCATCGCGAGCAGGCTCGCTCCCACATTTTGATCTTCGTTGTTATCAAATTTTGGTTAGTTGCCGAGCAGTGCGATACGCCCCCGGCCCCACCCCGTAAACCTGCTTGAACTGTCGACTCAGATGACTCTGGTCGGCAAACCCCAGTTGCGTCGCCACTTCCAACGGCAAACAGCCGCCCTGCAACAACGCCCGCGCCCGAGCGATGCGCTGCTGCATCAACCAGGTGTGCGGTGGCATGCCGGTGGCGCTGCGGAATACCCGGGCAAAATGAAAGGGCGACAGATTGACCGCTGCTGCGAGTTCTTCCAGCGACGGCGGCGCCGCCAATTGCGCTTGCAGCAGTTCCTTGGCCTGTGTCACCGCCCGGTGTTCCTTGCCGGGTTTGCCGGCATCCGGAACGGCGGCGTGACGTTGCAGCAGCGACAACATCAACTCTCGCCAGGCAGTCTGCTGTTGCAGGGCGGTGGAGGGCGTTTCGAGCAGGCGATGCAGTTGGCAGAAGCCCTTCACCAGGTCCGGATCGCGATACAGCGTGGCGCCAAATGCCGGCAAGTTGTGGGTCGGCAGTTCCAGCTCATCGAGCAGTGACAGAATCTGCCCGCTGTCGGGATAAAACGCCCGGTACAACCAACCGTCTTCCGTGCCTTTGTGGCCGGTGTGCAACTCGTCGGGGTTGATCAAAACAAGCGTGCCGCTGCCCGCCAGGTGTTCGGCGCCGCGATAGCGGTAACGCTGGGCGCCGGCCATGATCATGCCGATCACGTAACCGTCATGCACATGCGGGGCAAAACGGTGTTCGATGTAGCGTGCGGACAACAACTCGACCCCGGCCAAAGGCGCCGTTTGCCAGAAACGGATCGACTCGCCCTGATCGATGTTCATCGGTTTACCCGCGACCTGCAGCGGCCAGCCACTGCGGGATGCGCCGTTCCAGGTAGTAACCCGGCTGCCGGAACGAGCCATCGACGAAGCCGACATGCCCACCCTTGGCTTGCAGTTCGAATTGAGTGCTGGCGGACAGTTCCTCGGCCTGCGGCAGGCTGTGAGGAAATACGAACGGGTCGTCGGCGGCCTGAATGATCAGCGTCGGCGTGCGGATTTCGCCCAGAAAGTAGCGGCTTGAGGCGCGGCGATAGTAATCCTGCGCATCGGTGAAACCGTGCAGTGGCGCGGTCACCCGGCCATCGAAGTCCCAAAACGTGCGCATGTTTTCCAGCGAGCCCAGCGCGGCCAATTCCGCCAGGCCATCCTCGCGCCCGTCATGCTGGAACTGCCGCTGCTTGTTCTTGATGTAGGCGACCATCTCGCGCATGAAGTGCGCCTGGTACACCTTCGAAAAACCCTGGCCGATGCGGTCGGCGCACTGATCGAGCCGAAACGGCACCGACACCGCCACTGCACCGAGCACGCCGCTGTCGCTGCCGGTCTCGCCCAAGTGTTTGAGCAAAACATTGCCGCCGAGGGAATAACCGACCGCATACAGCGGCGCGAGCGGTCGCTTGGCCCGCAGGTGCTTGATGGTTTCGGCCAAATCTTCGCTGGCGCCGGAATGGTAGCTGCGCGGCAACAGATTCGGTTCGCCGGAGCAGCCGCGCCAGTTCAGCGCGACGCTGGCCCAGCCTCGGTCGCCCAAGGCTTTTTGCACGCCGGCCACGTAAGGCGAATTGGAAGAGCCGGTCAGGCCATGCAGCACCAGCACCAGCGGTGCATCGGCGCTGTGCGGGCCGTGCCAGTCCAGGTCAAGAAAGTCGCCATCTTCGAGCCACAAGCGTTCGCGTTCGCGCTCGATGTGCGTGGTTTTGCGCCAAAGCGGTCCCCACAAGGTCTGCAAGTGCGGGTTGCCGAGGCCAAAGGCAGGGGTGAAGCGTTCTGACGGAAAAGACACGATTGCTCTCGATGCAGCGGTGCGCAACCTGTGCGCACCTTTTCAGGCCGGTCGGTTAACCGGCGATCTCTGCCATACGTTGCCACAACGAATAGTAGACGCGCCCGGATTTCTGCTCGCGGTGCAGGCGCCAGTTGGCCGGCAGGCCGAGCGTCGAGGGGGCGGTTTCGCTTTCGGTGTACACCCATGCGTCGTCCGCCAGCCATTGGCGCTCTTCGAGCAGGGTGCATACGGTCGGCAACAGGTTCTGGTTGAACGGCGGGTCGAGGAACACCAGGTCGTAAGCCACTGCTGGCTGGGTTTCCAGATAGCGCAAGGCGTCGGCAGTCTGAACCTGGCCGGTGGTGCAACGCAGCGTGCCCAGGTGTTCCTTCAGGCTGGACACCGCGATATTGCTCGCATCCAGCGCCTGGCCCATGGCCGCGCCACGGGACAAGGCTTCGAGAAACAGCGCGCCGCTGCCGGCGAACGGGTCGAGTACCTTGGCCCCGGCCACGTACGGCGCGAGCCAGTTGAACAGGGTTTCACGCACCCGGTCCGGGGTCGGACGCAGGCCCGGCGCGTCAGGGAAGCTCAGCTTCCGGCTGCGCCATTCGCCGCCGATGATGCGCAGTTGGTTCACGCCGTTGTGCACGTTATGAACAGGTTTTTTTGGACGGGAAGTGGCCATTAATGCTCCGGAACCCCGAGCGGCTGCTCGGCAGGTTTATCAGTAGGGGCCGGTAACGGCTTTTGCGGCACGGTCGGGCCAGCGCTGACGATGACCATTTTGTCCGTGCTCAAGTGTTTGTTCAGTGCGGCTTTGACTTGTTCGACTGTCAGGCTCTGGGACTGCTGCATGAAGTCCTCCAGATAGCTCAACGGCAGATTGTAGAAACCCATCGCGCCGAGTTGGCCGACGATGTCGGCGTTGCTGGCGGTGGACAGCGGGAAGCTGCCGGCCAGTTCACGCTTGGCGTCGTCGAGTTCTTTTTCGGTCGGGCCGGTTTTAAGGTAGTCGGCGAGCACGTCCTGCACCAGTTTCAGCGTGCCTTCGCTCATCTCGGCGCGGGTTTGCAGGTTGATCATGAACGGGCCGCGCGCCTGCATCGGGGTGAAGCCCGAATACACGCCGTACGTCAGGCCGCGCTTCTCGCGCACTTCACTCATCAAGCGGGTGCCGAAGCCACCGCCGCCGAGGATCTGGTTGCCCATGGACAGGGCTGCATAATCCGGATCGTCACGGTCGATGCCCAGTTGCGCGAGCATCAGGTTGGTCTGCTTGGACGGGAACTCGATGTGGCCGATGCTGGCTTTCGGTTCTTCAGGTTGCGGCAGTTTCGCCAGCGCCGGGCCTTTTGGCAGCGCACTGGAGACTTGCGCAGCAATCGCCTCGGCTTCGGCGCGGGACAGATCGCCCACCAGCGCTATCACCACGTTGCCGGCGGCGTAGGCTTTTTCATGGAACGCCTTCAACTGAGCCAGGGTGATGGCTGGTACGGTTTTCGCCGTGCCATCGCTGGAATGCGCGTACGGGTGATCGCCGTACAAGCGGTTCATCAGCTCGATACTGGCCAGTTTGCCGGGGTTCTGTTTCTGGTATTCGAAGCCGGCGAGCATCTGGTTCTTGATGCGCGCAAATGAATCGGCGGGGAAGGTCGGTTTGCCGACAACTTCGGAGAACAACTTCAACGCAGGTTCGCGTTTGTCGGCGGCACTGAGGCTGCGCAGCGACGCCAGCGCCATGTCCTTGAACGCACCGTTGCCAAAGTCAGCGCCCAGGCCTTCGAAGCCCTGAGCGATAGCGCCGACATCTTTGCCGGCCACACCTTCGTTGAGCATCGCATTGGTCAGTACCGCCAGGCCCGGCGCATCGCCGTCCTGGCTGCTGCCGGCGGCGAAGATCAGGCGCATGTCGAACATCGGCAACTCGCGGGCTTCGACGAACAGCACCTTGGCGCCTTCGGCGGTGTTCCAGGTTTGCACGTTGAGCGAGCGGCGGCTCGGTGCCTTGCCGTCGAGTTCGGCCAGCGATTGCAGTTTCTGGCTGGATTTGGCCTTGTCGAGGGCTTCGCTGGCGTTGGAATGGTCGGTCTTCAGGAAATAGAAGGCAGCGGAGCCAATCAATGCGACAGCGACCAGGCCGATCAGGGCCAGACGTGGTTTTTTACGCTCACTCATGAGTCGTCTCCAGTGGCAGGACATGGGCGACGCTGAGACGTTCGCGGGTGAAATACAGCTTGGCGGCTTTCTGGATGTCTTCTGGCGTGACGCTTTCCAGTTCGGCCAGTTCGGTGTCCATCAGCTTCCAGGACAGGCCGACGGTTTCCAGTTGGCCGATAGCGGTGGCCTGGCTGGTGATCGAATCGCGCTCGTAAACCAGTCCGGCAATCACTTGAGCCCGCACGCGCTCCAGCTCTTCGGCGGACGGCGCGGTGGTTTTCAGCTGTTCGAGCAGCTTCCACAAACCGGCTTCTGCCTGGGCCATGGTTTTGTTTTTCTGGGTGTTCGGCGATGCCGACAGGGTGAACAGGCTGTCGCCGCGAGTGTAGGCGTCGTAGCTCGACGAACCGCCGGACACCAGCTCTTCGCCGCGCTCCAGTTGTGTCGGGATGCGTCCGCTGTAGCCGCCGTCTAGCAGGGCCGAGATCAGGCGCAAGGCGTTGACCGAACGCTTGTCTTCGGCGGTGGCGATGCTTGGCACGTTGAAGCCCAGCATCAGGCTCGGCAGTTGGGTCTGCACGTGCAGCGTAATCTGCCGTTCGCCGGGCTCGGCCAGTTCCATCGGTTTCTTCGCCGGCGGCACGTCGCGTTTGGCGATCGGGCCGAAGTAGCGCTGGGCCAGGGTTTTCACTTCGTCCGGCGTCACGTCACCGACCACCACCAGCGTGGCGTTGTTCGGCACGTACCAGGATTGGTACCAGTGGCGCAGCTCTTCGACTTTCATGCGGTCCAGGTCAGCCATCCAGCCGATGGTCGGCGTGTGGTAACCGCTGGCCGGGTAGGCCATGGCCTTGAAGCGTTCGTAGGCCTTGGACATCGGCTTGTCGTCGGTGCGCAGGCGACGTTCTTCTTTAATGACTTCGATCTCGCGGGCGAACTCGTCGGCCGGCAGGCGCAGGCTGGCCATGCGGTCGGCTTCGAGTTCGAAGGCCACGCCCAGACGGTCGCGGGCCAGCACCTGGTAATAAGCGGTGAAGTCGTCGCTGGTGAACGCATTCTCTTCGGCGCCGAGGTCCCGCAGGATCAGCGAGGCTTCGCCGGGACCGACTTTCTCGCTGCCCTTGAACATCATGTGTTCCAGGGCGTGGGACAAACCGGTCTGCCCCGGCGTCTCGTAGCTGGAGCCGACCTTGTACCAGACCTGGGAAACCACCACCGGCGCGCGATGGTCTTCGCGCACGATGACCTTCAGGCCATTGTCTAGGGTGAATTCGTGGGTGGGTTGCGGATCGGCAGCAAAGACTGAAAGTGGCAGACAAACTGTGCTGAGCAGCAGGCCTGCAGCGCGGCGGGCTAGAGCATTCATTCGTTTTTAAACCTGTTGAGCTGCCCGCTTGGTCTTAGCGTCGGCGGGCGAGAGGGTGCTAGGATACTGATCCGTTTTACTGGCGGCCACGCCTATCAGGCCTTTGCGTTTGATCAGGTTGTATGGGTTTGCGGCAGAAGGTTGGAATTTATCAACTAAACTCTGCTTTTTCGCCGATTTTGCCGCGTTAGTCCTTCGTGAAATCGTTTCCGTGAGGTGCCACTTGCACCTCTACAAAATGTTGCGCGTGAACAAGCTGGGTCAATCGCAGTCTGTTCTGCATCGAATATTTATTTGCCGAGGCGCCCTTTGGCGCGTCGCTACCGTGAGATAGCCGTCCTCCATGTTTGGTTCCAACGACGACAAGAAAGCCCCAGCTGCGGCTGGCGAGAAGAAAAGCCTGTTCGGATGGCTGCGCAAAAAGCCGCAGGAAACCGTCGTCGAACAGCCACAGCCCATTCCTGAGCCAGTACCTGCGCCGGTAATAGATGAAGCGCCGGCGCCGGTTGTCCTGCCGATCTCCGAGCCGGTGCTGCAACCGGTGGCTGAGGCGCAACCTGATGTCGTGGCTGAGCAGCCGCTGACGCCTGCCGCCGAGCCGTGGCTGACCTTGCCGGTAGCGGAAGAGCCGGTATCGTTGGTCGAAGACGAGCTGGCGCCGCACATTACGCCGCCGATTCCTGCGCCGAGTGCGTTTTCTCCTGCGCCCGTTCAGGTGCCAGTGATTGAGCCAGTTGTTGTGGCCGAACCTGCGCCTGTTATTCCTGAGCCTGTGATTCCAGCCTTTGTTGCGCCGGCTGCTCCAGTTGTTCAAGCACCAGTGCCTGCGCCGGTCGTTGCACCCGTTGCCGCCGCGCCTGTCGTGCCGGTCGAAACACCCGCCGAGCCTGTGCGTACCGAAGAAACCAAAGCCGGTTTCTTCGCCCGCCTCAAGCAAGGCCTGTCCAAGACCAGCGCCAGCATCGGCGAAGGCATGGCGAGCCTGTTCCTTGGCAAGAAAATAATCGATGACGAGCTGCTCGAAGACATCGAAACCCGTCTGCTGACCGCCGACGTGGGTGTTGAAGCGACTTCGGTAATCATCCAGCGCCTGACCCAAAAGGTTGCCCGCAAAGAGCTGGCCGATGCCGATGCGCTGTACAAGTCCTTGCAGGCGGAACTGGCGGCGATGCTCAAGCCGGTCGAGCAACCCCTGAAAATCACCTCGCAGAACAAGCCGTTCGTGATCCTGGTCGTTGGCGTCAATGGCGCCGGCAAGACCACCACCATCGGCAAACTGGCGAAGAAACTGCAACTCGAAGGCAAGAAAGTCATGCTCGCGGCCGGTGATACCTTCCGTGCTGCGGCGGTCGAGCAATTGCAGGTCTGGGGCGAGCGCAACAAGATTCCGGTGATCGCCCAGCACACCGGCGCCGACTCGGCTTCGGTGATCTTCGACGCCGTGCAAGCCGCCAAGGCCCGCGGCATTGATGTGTTGATCGCTGACACCGCCGGTCGCCTGCACACTAAAGACAATTTGATGGAAGAGTTGAAGAAGGTTCGCCGGGTCATCGGCAAGCTCGACGCCGACGCGCCGCACGAAGTGCTGCTGGTGCTCGACGCCGGCACCGGGCAGAACGCCATCAACCAGGCCAAGCAATTCAACCAGACCGTCGAACTGACCGGCCTGGCGCTGACCAAGCTCGACGGCACCGCCAAGGGCGGGGTGATTTTCGCCCTGGCCAAGCAGTTCGGCCTGCCGATTCGCTACATCGGCGTCGGTGAAGGCATCGATGACTTGCGTACCTTTGAAGCAGAACCCTTTGTCCAGGCACTGTTTGCCGAGCGGGAGCGTTCATGATTCGTTTCGAACAGGTCGGTAAACGCTACCCGAACGGTCACGTCGGCTTGCATGAGCTGAGCTTTCGAGTCCGTCGGGGCGAATTCTTGTTTGTAACCGGCCATTCCGGCGCCGGTAAAAGCACCTTGTTGCGCCTGCTGCTGGCCATGGAGCGTCCGACCACCGGCAAATTGCTGCTGGCCGGTCAGGATCTCGGCACCATCAGCAACGCGCAGATTCCTTACCTGCGTCGGCAGATCGGCGTGGTGTTCCAGAACCACCAGTTGCTGTTCGATCGCACGGTGTTCAACAACGTGGCCCTGCCGTTGCAGATTCTTGGTTTGTCCAAGGCCGAAATCGCCAAGCGTGTGGATTCGGCACTGGAGCGCGTGGCGCTGTCGGACAAAACCGATCTGTACCCCGGCGACCTGTCCACCGGCCAGCAACAGCGCGTAGGTATCGCCCGCGCCATCGTTCACCGCCCGGCCTTGCTGCTGGCGGATGAGCCGACCGGTAACCTCGACCCGCGCCTGGCGGCCGAGATCATGGGCGTGTTCGAAGACATCAACCGTCTGGGCACCAGCGTGCTGATTGCCAGTCACGACCTGGCCCTGATCGCCCGCATGCGCCACCGCATGCTGACGCTGCAACGCGGCCGACTGATCGGTGACGGGGAGGCTGGGGAATGAGTGCGACACGCAGCCCTAAAGTCTCCGAGCGCGTGGCGCCGAAAGCCGCCGATCCGCAACCGCAGAAGAAAAAACACGACGATGACGACGGTCCGGACTTCGCCACGCTGTTCCGCGCCTGGATTGAAAGCCATCGCGCCAGTCTGCTGGACAGTCTGCGGCGCCTGGGCAAGCATCCCATCGGCAGTTTCTTCACCTGCATGGTGATGGCGGTTGCCCTGAGTTTGCCGATGGGCCTGTCACTTTTGCTAAGTAACGTCGAACGTCTCGGCGGTTCCTGGCAGCGCGCGGCACAGATCTCCCTATACCTGCAACTTGAGGTCAGCCCGGCTGAAGGCGAATCGTTGCGCGATCAGATCAAAGGCATTCGGGGCGTAGCTGATGCCGAATATGTCGGTCGTGATCAGGCGCTGGAAGAGTTTCAGCAGCAGTCCGGCCTGGGCGAAGCGTTGAAGGAACTGCCGGAAAACCCGCTGCCAGGCGTGGTGCTGGTGACCCCGAACGAAGTCGACAAGCCCGCGCTTGAAGCATTACGACAAAAACTTTCCGAGCTGCCGAAGGTACAACAGGCGCAACTTGATCTAGTCTGGGTCGAGCGTCTGGCAGCCATCCTCAAGCTGGGTGACCGTTTTGTCTTCGGTCTGACCGTGCTTCTGATTTCTGCATTACTTTTGGTGATAGGCAATACCATTCGTCTTCATATTGAAAACCGCCGCACAGAGATAGAAGTGATTAAACTCGTCGGCGGCACTGACAGCTATGTGCGCAGGCCCTTTCTATATATGGGCGCGTTGTATGGCTTCGGTGCGGGGATACTTTCCTGGGGCGTATTGGCGTTTGGCCTGAACTGGCTGAACGAGGCAGTGGTTGGACTGGCCGGTTTGTATGGCAGTAATTTTGCGCTGGCCGGAGTGCCAGTTGCCGACGGTCTGTCTCTCTTGCTTGGCGCGGTGCTGTTAGGGTATATCGGTGCATGGATTGCAGTCGCACGCCACCTGAGGGAGCTTGCGCCTAAGTAGTATCATTTTGCTCGTATTGACCTTTCAGCGTTTATGGGAACTTGTCTTTTGGTTTCCGGTCAATTTTCGCAGTGCTGAACTGCACGAGTTTGTAAGACGGAGGTTTTTTCGTATGACCAATTCTTTGCAACCTGCATATGCTCTGGTCCCGGGTGCGAACCTGGAGGCCTACGTGCACACCGTGAACAGCATTCCATTGCTGACGCCGGAGCAGGAGCGTGAACTGGCCGAGAGTCTCTACTATGAGCAGGATTTGGGGGCGGCTCGGCAGATGGTGCTCGCCCACCTGCGTTTTGTCGTACATATCGCCCGTAGCTATTCCGGCTACGGTCTGGCTCAGGCTGACCTGATCCAGGAAGGTAACGTCGGCCTGATGAAGGCCGTGAAGCGCTTCAACCCGGAAATGGGTGTGCGTCTGGTTTCGTTCGCTGTGCACTGGATCAAGGCGGAAATTCACGAGTTCATCCTGCGCAACTGGCGCATTGTGAAAGTCGCGACCACCAAGGCCCAGCGCAAGCTGTTCTTCAACCTGCGCAGCCAGAAGAAACGTCTGGCGTGGCTGAACAACGAGGAAGTCCATCGCGTGGCGGAAAGCCTCGGCGTAGAGCCGCGGGAAGTGCGCGAGATGGAAAGTCGACTGACCGGCCATGACATGGCCTTCGACCCGGCCGCAGAAGCGGACGACGACAGCGCTTTCCAGTCGCCGGCCAACTATCTGGAAGACCACCGGTACGACCCGGCCCGTCAACTTGAAGACGCCGACTGGAGCGACAACTCCAATCACAACCTGCACGAAGCGCTGGAAGTACTGGACGACCGCAGCCGTGACATCCTTTATCAGCGCTGGTTGGCTGAAGAGAAAGCCACGCTGCACGACCTGGCGCAGAAGTACAACGTGTCGGCCGAGCGTATTCGTCAGCTTGAGAAAAGCGCGATGAACAAGCTCAAGTTGTCGATCGCCGCCTAAGCTGCGCGAAGGCAATAAAAAACGCCCCGATCATTGATCGGGGCGTTTTTGTTTGTATCGAGTACGCATAACCCCCTGTAGGAGCGAGGCTTGCCCGCGAAGGCGGCGTGTCAGTCGAGGAGGATGGCGACTGACACACCGCCTTCGCGGGCAAGCCTCGCTCCTACAGGGATAGCGTCAATCACTGGGCCCAAGGCGCCCGGCGTGAATCGTTGAGCCCCAGCAGATAGCTGTCGCCACCCAACTGGCTCATCTGCTGCCGAATCCACCCGGCGCGACGTGCGACGTAATTCGTCGGGTGACTCGCGCTCCACACCCGTGGGTTAGGCAATACAGCCGCCAGATAACTGGCCTGCTGCCGGGACAGCGACTTGGCGCTCACGCCAAAGTGATGCCGAGCCGCCGCTTCCGCGCCAAACACCCCGTCATCCCACTCGACGCTGTTCAGGTACACCTCAAGAATCCGCTGCTTGGGCCAGAACACTTCGATCAGCCCGGTAAACCAGGCTTCCAGACCTTTGCGCAGCCAACTACGGCCGGACCACAAAAACAGGTTTTTCGACACTTGCTGGCTCAAGGTGCTGGCGCCGCGAACCGAACCACCCAGCTCGTTGTGCGCCAGGGCTGCGCGGATCGCGCCGAGGTCAAAACCCCAGTGCTCCGGGAATTTCTGATCTTCACCGGCAATCACTGCGACTTTTAGGTCGTCGGAGATTTCATCCCAGGGTTTCCAGGTGCGTTGCAGGTCGATGGGCTCGCCGTCGAACCAGGATTCGATCTTGCGCTCGACCATCAGCGTCGTGCCCGGTGGCGGCACCACGCGGAAAATCAGCACCAGCAATACGCTGCCGCCCGCGAACCAGAGCACGGCCTTTGTAAATCGTCGTAAAAATAAACGCAGCATAGAGATGGCTTGGCCGAACCCATTGAGCGGGCCATTATACAGACCCTGTTGATCGAGTCTGACTGGAGTTCTTCATGCTGCGTGGCTTTCTGATGCTGGCCGCTTTCTTCGGCTTCACCGGCGTTGCCCTTGGCGCATTCGCCGCCCATGGCTTGAAAAGCCGCCTGACGCCTGAATACCTGACGATTTTCCACACTGGCGTCACCTACCAATTGGTGCACACCTTGGCGTTGCTGGGTGTGGCGCTGCTTGCCACGCAGATCCAGGGTCGTTTGATCACGTGGGCCGGCGCCTCGTTTGCCATTGGCATCCTGCTGTTTTCCGGCAGTCTGTACCTGTTGACCCTGACCGGTATCAGCAAGCTCGGAATCATCACGCCCTTCGGCGGCCTCGCATTCCTGATCGGTTGGCTTTGTCTGGGCCTTGCCGCCTGGCGGTTGAGCTGACCGGGTGGTCCATTTCATGACGAATGGCTTGGGTCGCCAAGACTGATCGGGCTAGAATGCCAGCCCCTAAAAATGATGGCGGCATCCGGCATGCGCATTCAGTTGAACGGCGAATCCCTTGAACTGCCCGACGGTGAAACCGTTGCGGCCCTGCTGACCCGTCTGGAATTGACCGGACGCCGGGTAGCGGTCGAACTCAATCTGGATATCGTCCCGCGCAGCCAGCATGCGGACACCACATTGAACGACGGCGATTCCGTCGAAGTGGTACACGCCATCGGCGGCGGCTAGTCGCCCGGCCCGCAAGGGCACAGAATTCTGCAAGAACCTCACCCCTACAGAGGATTTCCCATGAGCATCGTTCGTAGCGACAAGCCCTTCGTCCTGGCCGGTCGTACTTACCAGTCGCGTTTGCTGGTAGGCACCGGCAAGTACCGCGACATGGAAGAAACCCGCCTGGCCATCGAGGCCTCGGGTGCCGAGATCGTCACCTTCGCCGTGCGCCGCACCAACCTCGGCCAGACCCCGGGCGAACCGAACCTGCTCGAAGTCCTGTCGCCGGATCGCTACACCTTCCTGCCTAACACCGCCGGTTGCTTCGACGCTACCGAGGCTGTGCGCACCTGCCGCCTGGCCCGTGAGCTGCTCGGTGGCCACAACCTGGTGAAGCTGGAAGTGCTGGCGGACCAGAAAACCCTGTTCCCCAACGTGATCGAAACCCTCAAGGCCGCCGAAGTGCTGGTCAAGGAAGGCTTCGACGTGATGGTCTACACCAGCGATGACCCGATCATCGCCCGTCAACTGGCGGAAATCGGCTGCATCGCGGTCATGCCGCTGGCCGGTCTGATCGGCACGGGCCTGGGGATCTGCAACCCGTACAACCTGCAGATCATCCTCGAAGAGGCCAAGATTCCCGTGCTGGTGGATGCCGGTGTCGGTACCGCTTCCGACGCCACCATCGCCATGGAGCTGGGTTGCGAGGCGGTGCTGATGAACTCGGCCATCGCCCATGCCCAGCAGCCGATCATGATGGCTGAAGCCATGAAACACGCCATCGTTGCAGGCCGCCTGGCCTACCTCGCCGGCCGCATGCCGAAAAAACTCTATGCCAGCGCCTCTTCGCCGCTGGATGGTCTGATCAAGTAAGAGCCATTGATGACTGAATCAAACGACACGCCAATCCAGACGGAAGAAGGCGACGAGCGCCAACACCGCCGCATCAAGAGTTTCGTGATGCGCGCCGGGCGCATGACCGAAGGCCAGCAAAAAGGTCTGGAACAGGGCACGCCGCTGTTCGTGCTGCCATTGGCCGACGCGCCGGTGGACTTCGACCAGGTATTCGGTCGCTCGGCACCGCGTTCGCTGGAAATCGGTTTCGGCATGGGCCATTCGCTGCTGGAAATGGCCGCCGCTTCGCCGGAACAGGATTTCATTGGCGTGGAAGTGCACCGTCCGGGTGTGGGCGCGCTGCTCAATGGCGTGCTGACTCAGGGCCTGACCAACCTGCGGGTCTACGATTGCGACGCGATCGAAGTGCTCAACCGTTGCGTGGCCGACAACAGCCTCGATCGCCTGATGCTGTTTTTCCCGGACCCATGGCACAAGAGCCGCCACCACAAGCGTCGTATCGTTCAGGCGTCGTTCGCTGAACTGGTGCGCAGCAAGTTGAAGGTCGGCGGTATTCTGCACATGGCCACCGACTGGGAACCGTACGCTGAATACATGCTGGAAGTGATGAACGTTGCGCCGGGTTATCGCAACCTCGCCGAAGACGGCAAGTGCGTACCGCGCCCGGCCGAGCGCCCGATCACCAAGTTCGAACGCCGTGGCGAACGACTTGGGCATGGCGTGTGGGACCTGAAGTTCGAAAAGCAGTCCTAAGCCCTACGCTATAAACCTGTAGGAGCGAGGCTTGCCCGCGAAGGGGCCGTACCAGTCACTATCATCATCGACTGACACACCGCCTTCGCGGGCAAGCCTTGCTCCTACAGGTTTTTTTGTGTCCGGAAATCAGCGGCGGTCGGCGACGACGCCAATCAGCACCAACACCACCAACAACACCGGCGCCAGGCTGTAGTTGTTGAACTGGCTCAAACCACGAACGATCCACGGTGTGGCGTAGATCAGCGCGGCACCGCTGCCGATCATGCACACCAGCGCGAGCAACGGGACGCGCAAAGCGCCGGCGATGCTACCCAGGCGTTGATCGATCCAGGCTTTGATGTCCGCGCCGAACAGCACCAGCAAACACCCCACCAGCGCCAGAGAGATTTCCGACAGGTTACTGCGGCTCCAGCGGGAGACGGTGGCGAGCAGGTCGAGTATCAAATCCATTCGTTTTCCCTTACGGCTGAAATCAGCTCAGAAATGTTTGCAGCAAGTCATTGAGGAACAATTGCCCGCGCTCGGTGGCCGCCAGGCGTGACGGTTCGACCTGCAACAGGCCGCTTTGTTCGGCTTCGCGGCGGCCTTCGGCGAGGCTTTCCAGGCTCAGCCCGGTGCGCTCTGGATACAGCCGTGATTCCACGCCATCAGTCAGGCGCAAAGCGTTCATCAGAAAATCGAACGGCAGTTCATCGTTGGTCAGCGCTTTCTCGCCAGCCTTGAAGCTTTTCGCCGGGTTCAGGTAATCCTTCGGCAGGCGCGTCTTCCAGGTGCGCACGATGCGCCCGTCCGGATGACTGAGCTTGCCGTGGGCACCGGCACCGATGCCGATGAAGTCGCCGAAGCTCCAGTAATTGAGGTTATGCCGCGCCGGACGACCGGGCAGGGCATACGCCGAGACTTCGTATTGTGCGTAACCGTGCTCGGCGAGCAGCGCCTGGCCGGCTTCCTGAATGTCCCACAGCGTGTCGTCTTCCGGCAGCACAGGCGGCTGGTTCCAGAACACCGTGTTCGGCTCCAGCGTCAGCTGGTACCAGGACAAGTGGGTCGGCTTCAGGGCGATGGCCTGGCGCAGATCACTCAGGGCGTCGTCCAGCGACTGATCGGGCAAACCGTGCATCAAGTCCAGGTTGAAGTTATCGAACCCGGCCTGGCGCGCCATGCCGGCGGCTCGCACCGCTTCATCGCCGTTGTGAATCCGCCCCAGTGCCTTGAGTTTCTCTTCCTGAAAGCTCTGGATGCCGATCGATAGCCGATTGATGCCCAGCGCGCGGTAGGCGACGAACTTCTCTTGCTCGAACGTGCCTGGATTGGCCTCCAGGGTGATTTCAATGTCGCCGGCAAACGGAATCCGTTGCTCGACGCCTTTGAGCAGGCGGCCCAAGGCTTCGGCGCTGAACAGGCTCGGCGTGCCACCACCAAAGAAGATCGAGCTCAACTCGCGGCCGTAGACCGCGTGCAAATCCTGATCAAGGTCCGCTAGCAAGGCGTCGACGTACTCTTCTTCCGGCAGCACGGGGCTTGCGGTGTGGGAGTTGAAGTCGCAATAAGGGCATTTGCGCACACACCACGGGATGTGGATGTACAGCGCCAGGGGCGGCAGCACGGGAAGCGCAGCCCGAGGTGATTGTGCGCCGCCGCCGTAGATCAGCGGTGGCGCGGATGATTCACGGGTCATTTCAAGCCCAGACGCTGGCGCAGCAGATCCATTGCACGGGCGCGGTGGCTGATGAGGTTCTTGTCGCTCGGGCTCAGCTCGGCGCTGGAGCAATCGCGCTCTGGCACCCAGAACAGCGGATCGTAACCGAAACCGTGCTCGCCACTGGCTTGGGTCAGGATGCGCCCATGCCACAGCCCTTCGCAGAGGATCGGCAGCGGATCATCAGCGTGGCGCACCAGCGCCAGCACGCAGACGAACTGCGCGCCGCGCTCGGCTTGCGGCACGTCTTTCAAGGCGTCGAGCAGTTTGGCGTTGTTCGCCGCATCGCCTTTGCCGTCAGCGTAACGAGCCGAGTAGATACCCGGTGCGCCGCCAAGGAAATCCACCGCCAGCCCGGAGTCGTCGGCCAACGCCGGCAGGCCGGAAATGCGCGCGGCATTGCGGGCCTTGAGAATGGCGTTCTCGACGAACGACAGACCGGTTTCTTCAGGCTCGACGCTGCTGAACTCGCCGATCGAGCGCAGATGCACCGAGTCGCCGAGCATGGCCTGGAGTTCCTTGAGTTTGCCGGCGTTGTGGCTGGCCAGTACGAGTTGCGTGAAATTCATCATTGGCCGGGGAAAAGCTCTTGTTGGAAACTGATGGTGTTGGTTTTATCGCCGGTCTGCACTTTGATATCGAAGGTGCGGACTTCCTGTTGCTCCACAGGGTATTGCGCGATGTAGTAGATCGCGCCTTGTTCGGTGATCTGCTTGAATTTCAACGGCACACTTTGGCTGGTGAGGTCTTTGACCGTGCCGCTGACGTTAGAGACCAGCGGTTTGCCATCCTTGATCACCGAGACGTTGATCACGCCCTGGTTCTTGCTGCGGACCAGTTCGGCGGACTTGGCAATGTCCGGTGTCAGGAACGTGGAGTTGAAGGTGTTGTAATGCACCGTCACGTCACCGAAGGTTTCCTTGCGCTCGCCCTTGATGACGTCGGCGGCCATGGCGGTAACGCTCAGGCAGGCAGTGAGTAGAAATAACGCTAGACGACCCATGATCGTTCTCCTTGAAATAGGGTGGTTCAGACCGCGACCTTGTGATCCTGCAGTCCTGGACTGCTGACGCGGTAAATACCGATCTCACCTAACAGATTAGGCCATAGCTTACTGGCCCACCCGTGCCGATGCTGTTGATCCACGGCAAGCCGATCAATGACCTTGGCTTCACGTTCGCGGCAAAGTGCTTCAAAGTCTTCGAAAGTGCAAAAGTGGATGTTCGGCGTGTTGTACCAGGTGTACGGCAGAAACTCGGACACCGGCATCCGGCCCTTGCTCGCCAGGTACCAGCGGCAGCGCCAGTGACCGAAGTTGGGGAAGGTGATGATGCATTGGCGACCGACCCGCAGCATTTCGTCGAGGATCTTGTCCGGGTAATGCACGGCTTGCAGCGCCTGGGTCATGACCACGACGTCGAAACTGTTGCTGGCAAAGTTGCCCAGGCCCTTGTCCAGGTCCTGCTCGATCACGTTGATGCCCTTGGCCACGCACTCGGCGATGTTGTCCGGGTCGTTTTCCAGGCCGTAGCCGGTGACTTGTTTGTTGTCGCGCAGCCACGTCAGCAGCTCGCCGTCACCGCAACCGAGGTCGAGCACGCGGCTGCCGGCGGGGATCCATTCCTGGATGATTTCCAGATCAGCTCTCATGGCTTTCTCACAACGTAATGCGGTTCATGTAATTGCTGAACGCCTGCAAGTAACGCGGGATCGGAATCAGGAAGGCGTCGTGGCCTTGCGGAGCGTCGATCTCGAGGTAGCAGACGTCTTTCTTGGCCGCCATCAGCGCGTCCACCAGTTCCCGCGAGCGGGCCGGGGAGAAGCGCCAGTCGGTGGTGAAGGACATCACGCAGAACTTGGCCGAAGCGCCGGCGAAGGTTTTCGCCAGGTCATCGTCGAAGTTTGCTGCCGGGTCGAAGTAGTCCAGCGCCTTGGTCATCAGCAGGTAAGTGTTGGCATCGAAACGCCCGGAGAACTCTTCGCCCTGATAACGCAGGTAGCTTTCAACCTGGAACTCGACGCTGTGGAAGTCGTAGTTGAGCTTTTCGCTCTTCAGGCCGCGGCCGAATTTTTCGCCCATCGAGTCATCGGACAGATAAGTGATGTGCCCGACCATCCGCGCCAGCATCAAGCCGCGCTTGGGGATCACGCCCGCTTCCTGGAACGAACCACCGTGGAATTCGGGGTCGGTGAGGATTGCCTGGCGTGCGACTTCGTTGAAGGCGATGTTCTGTGCCGACAGTTTCGGTGCCGAGGCAATGGCCAGGCAGTGACGAATGCGATCGGGGTAGGTGATGCTCCATTGCATCGCCTGCATGCCGCCGAGGCTGCCACCAATCACGGCGGCCCATTGGCTGATGCCGATCCGGTCGGCCAGGCGCGCCTGGCTGTGCACCCAGTCTTCCACGGTCAGCACCGGGAAATCGGCGCCGAACGGCTTTCCGGTTTCCGGGTTGACGCTGCTCGGGCCCGTGGAGCCGTTGCAACCGCCGAGGTTGTTCAGGCTGACCACGAAGAACTTGTTGGTGTCGATCGGCTTGCCGGGGCCGATGCAGCTGTCCCACCAACCGGGTTTGCGGTCGTCGGGGCTGTGGAAGCCGGCGGCGTGATGGTGACCGGACAAGGCGTGACAGATCAGCACGGCGTTGCTCGCCGTGGCGTTCAGCGTGCCGTAGGTTTCGTAAATCAGGTCATACGCTGGGAGCGAACGGCCACAGGCCAGGGCCAGGGGTTCACTGAAGTGCGCCACTTGCGGCGTCACCAGACCAACAGAATCGGCGGGAAAGGCAGTTGGCATCGACCCTGCTCTCGTTGAAATGAGGCGTAAGTCTAAAGACCGGTGGGGTTAGCGGCAAGCAAAGGCCGGGCCTGATTTCATTCAGTTGAACCGAGGCGCTACATTCGCGGGCAAGCCTCGCTCCTACAGGTCATGCGGCAATGTTGAAATGGCGCATGACCTGTAGGAGCGAGGCTTGCCCGCGAAGAACGATGACGCGGTATCAGATCAAACCGAGCAGCCCTTGAGGCATCAGGGCAAAGTACGCCAGTCGCGGAATCAGCCAGCTTTGCAGCAACTGGATCACGATGAACGCGAAGATCGGCGAGATATCGAGGCCGCCCAGGTTCGGAATGATCCGGCGGAATGGGGCCAGTACCGGTTCAGTAATCTGCGCGACCAGCTCGGCGCCCGGATTGTGGCTACCCGGTGCGACCCAGGACAGAATCACGCTGATGATCATCGCCCAGAAAATAATATTCAAAAACAGCGAGAACAGCGCAATCAGCGCCCACGGCACCAGCAGCACCCAATCGACCATGAAGCCTTTGAGCGACACGATGACCGCGATCAGCAGCATTTGCACGATCAGCGCCAGCACCAGTGACGACATATCCAGCCCGAACATGCTCGGGATGACCCGGCGCAGAGGCTTGAGCAGCGGCTGGGTAGCCTTGACGATGAACTGGCAGAGCGGGTTGTAGAAGTTCGCCCGGACCAGTTGCAGGATGAAGCGCAACAGCACAATCAGCAGATACAGGCTGCCCAGGGTCTTGATGATGAAAATGGCAGCGTCGTTGAGTCCTAGCATCATTTATTCCTTTGTAAGGGCTGATTAGCGACCGAGCTGCTCAGCCATCTCGGCCGAGCGGTGCGCAGCGGCGCCGAGTGCTTTTTCTACCAGCGCTTCGAAGCCGCCAGCCTGGAACGATTTGATTGCAGCTTCTGTGGTGCCCGCCGGCGATGTCACACGGCGACGCAGTTCAGCCGCGTCGACATCGCTGGCAACCGCCATGTGTGCGGCGCCCAAGGCAGTTTGCAGGGTCAGTTGGGCAGCGATGTCCGCCGGCAGGCCGAGCTTCACGCCGGCGGCGGTCATGGCTTCGATCAACAGGAAGAAGTACGCAGGGCCCGAGCCGGAGACGGCGGTGACGGCGTCCAGTTGCTGCTCTTCATCCAGCCACAAGGCGATGCCCACGGCCGACAGCAGTTCTTGCGCCTGTTGGCGCTGTTCTGCGGTGACTTCGGCGGTGGCGAACAAACCGCTCACGCCCTGACGCAGCAGCGCCGGGGTATTGGGCATGCAGCGCACGATCGGTTGTGCGCCGAGCCAGTTGTTCATGCTGGCGCAGGTGATGCCGGCAGCGATGGACACCACCAGTTGATCCGGTTTCAAGCTCGGGCGAATCGCTTCGCACACGGCTTTCATCGCTTGCGGTTTGACCGCCAGAACGACCACGTCGGCGCCTTGAATGGCCTCGGCGTTGTCAGCGAATACTTCGATGCCGTGTTCGGCGTTCACTTTGGTGCGGGTTTCTGCGCCCGGATCGCTGGCGCGGATCTGCGCGGCGTCCAGACCTTTGGCGCGCAGGCCGCCGATCAGGCTGGCGGCCATGTTGCCGGCACCGATAAAGGCAATACGAGTCTTGCTCATGTCAGGTCCTTATAAATAGAAGAGTCGGCCATGGGTTCAAGGCTGACCGTAGTCGCGGGCGCCAAACAGGGCCGTACCGATGCGGACCCAAGTGGCGCCTTGGGCGATGGCCGACTCAAGGTCGTGGCTCATGCCCATGGAAAGTGTGTCGAGCGGCAGGTTCAGGCTGGCTTGCAGGCTTTGCACGGCAGCAAAAGCGGCGTCCTGGGCGGCGCGATCTTCCGTCGGCTCGGGAATCGCCATCAGCCCGCGCAGCTTGATGCGCGGCAGTTCGCTGATGGCGTTGGCCAGGGCCGGCAGGTCGGCCGGGGTGCAGCCGGATTTGCTGGCCTCACCGCTGACATTGACCTGGATGCAGATGTTCAGTGGCGGCAGATCGGCAGGGCGTTGTTCGGACAGGCGTTGTGCGATTTTCAAGCGATCCACGGAATGCACCCAAGCGAAGTGCTCGGCGATAGCGCGAGTCTTGTTCGATTGAATGGGGCCGATGAAGTGCCAGATCAAGGGCAGGTCGGCCAATTCGAGCTGTTTGCCCAGGGCTTCCTGCAGGTAGTTCTCGCCAAAGTCGCGCAGGCCGGCGGCATGTGCTTCGCGCAGGGCCTCGGCGGGCTTGGTCTTGCTCACGGCCAGGAGCTGGACGCTGTGTTCGTCACGATGGGCGGCGAGGGCGGCAGCCCGGATGCGTGAACTAACCAGTTCAATGTTGTCTGCTATCGTGGACATTCAAGAGGCGCCAGCGGGTCTGAGGTTGGCGGCATTCTACTGGAATTGAGGAGTGCTATGGATATCACTGAGCTGCTGGCGTTCAGCGCCAAACAAGGAGCGTCCGACTTGCACCTGTCGGCAGGCCTGCCACCGATGATTCGCGTCGACGGCGATGTGCGGCGCATCAATCTGCCAGCCCTGGATCACAAGGAAGTTCAGGAGCTGGTCTACGACATCATGAACGACACCCAGCGGGTGGATTTCGAGAAACACCTGGAAACCGACTTTTCCTTTGATGTGCCCGGCGTTGCGCGTTTCCGGGTCAATGCGTTCAACCAGAGCCGTGGCGCCGGCGCGGTGTTCCGAACGATTCCGTCGAAGGTCCTGAGCATGGAAGACCTCGGGATGGGGGAAGTGTTTCGCAAGATTACCGACTCCCCCCGTGGCCTGGTGCTGGTCACCGGCCCGACCGGTTCCGGCAAGTCCACCACCCTGGCGGCGATGATCGACTACCTGAACAACCATCGTCATCACCACATCCTGACCATTGAAGACCCGATCGAATTCGTCCACGAATCACGCAAATGCCTGATCAATCAGCGCGAAGTCCATCGCGATACCCGTAGCTTCGCCACCGCCTTGCGCTCGGCGTTGCGGGAGGATCCGGATGTGATTCTGGTGGGCGAGATGCGTGATCTGGAGACTATTCGCCTGGCGCTGACGGCTGCCGAGACTGGCCATCTGGTGTTTGGCACGTTGCACACCACGTCGGCGGCGAAAACCATCGACCGGATCGTGGATGTGTTTCCGGGGGAAGAGAAGTCGATGGTGCGTTCGATGTTGTCCGAGTCGCTGCTGGCGGTGGTATCGCAGACGCTGGTGAAGAAGATCGGCGGCGGGCGGATCGCGGCGCACGAAATCATGCTGGGAACATCGGCGATCCGTAACCTGATCCGTGAGGACAAGGTGGCGCAGATGTACTCGTCGATTCAGACCGGCGGGAATCTGGGGATGCAGACGCTGGATATGTGCTTGAAGGAGTTGGTGACCAAGGGCTTGATCAGCCGCGAGCATGCGCGGGATAAGGCGCGGTCGCCGGATAATTTTTGACCAGTCCGAATACGCCTTCGCGGGCAAGCCTCGCTCCCACAGGTGAATGCATTCCAATGTGGGAGCGAGCCTGCTCGCGATGGGGGCATCAGGTTCAAAGCAAAATCCCGGGTTAGGCCCGGGATTTTCAAATCAGCGCTGAACAACCTGCAGCGTGTTCTTCTCTTTAGGCAGAACCCGCTTGGCAACCACGTAGTGGCTTTCCCAGTACGGTTTCTTCAAGGTGTCGATGGTCACCGACTTGCCACGGCGTGGTGCGTGGATGAAGCGGTCGTTGCCCAGGTAGATGGCAACGTGATTGACCCGGCGGCTCTTGATGTTGAAGAAAATCAGGTCGCCCGGCTTCAGGTCGCCGCGTTCGACTTTCTCGCCATGACCGCTGGCCATGGCGTTCGAGGTGCGTGGCAGGTCAAACGTGGCGTCGTTGAACGCGTATTTCACCAGGCCGCTGCAATCGAACCCTTTACTTGGGCTGCTGCCGCCCCAACGGTAAGGTGTACCGAGGACGTTGACGGCACGGCTCAGCACATTGCTGCTTTCCTTGGTCGCCATCGGCGGGACAAGCTTGCTGTTGGCTTTGCTCAGCGAAGTCGGTTGCTTGGCAGTTTGTTTGTTTTTGCTCGAAGGAGCAGAAACATGGGATTTTGGGGTGTAACCATTAACGTTAGGAAGACGTTGCTCACGATTGGTGGCGTGGGCGGCCAGTGGCATCAAAAGGCAAATGGTTAGCCATGTCTTGAAAAATGGACGCATTAGGCAAGGCTCGTGTTGGTTAGCGCGAAACTTTATAACAGCTTTTTTTGTCATTCCGAGGCCGTTGGTCGATTCAACCTGGCGGTCAACGGAGCCCAATACGCGGCAAATAGACGCAATTGTCGGACAGAAGTCAGGTGCTATAAGGGTTTGACGGGAGACACGGTAGCATTTGCCATACGTCGGCCACCTGTAAAAAAGTCACAAAGAATTCAAGAATATTTATCTATCGTGTGATTCGAGGCCATTCATGAACACCTATCGACACCCCGTTCCACATCAAGATACCCACAGCAAAGTGATCGGTTACCTGCTGTGGATTTTCGGTTTTACCGGCGCTCACCGCTTTTATTACGGTAAGCCGGTGACCGGGACGATCTGGTTTTTCACCCTGGGTTTACTGGGTATCGGCTGGCTGATCGACGTGTTCCTGATCCCGGCCATGGACCGTGAAGCGGACCTGCGTTTCACCGCCGGGCCTATCGAATACAACGTTGCGTGGATTCTGCTGACATTTCTGGGAGTGTTCGGCGTGCACCGGATGTATCAGGGGAAGTGGATCAGCGGATTGCTGTACCTGGTGACGGGCGGGTTGTTCTTTCTGGGGGTTTTGTATGACTTCTGGACGCTGAATGACCAGGTTTCCGTGCGTAACGCGCAGAATCGCGGCACTTTCCAGTAAGTCATCGCTAGCAGGCTAGCTCCCACACAGGATCTGTGAACGACACAAATCCCCCGTGGGAGCTAGCCCTGCTAGCGATTGGGGCAACGCGGTCTTACGCCTGGTGGCTAATCCGCCCATCCACCAGCGTGTAACGCACCACGCCCGGCAAACTATGCCCAATGAACGGGCAGTTCTCACCCTTGGACAGCCAGGTTTCACCGGCCACGGTCGAAGCCGCCGGATCGAACAGCACGATATCCGCCGCACCACCTACCGCCAGTTTCCCCGCCGGCAAGCGCAAGGCTTGCGCAGGCCCGGCACTCAGGCGTGCCAGCAACGTCGGCAGATCGAGCAAACCGTCTTCCACCAGCGTCATCGCCAGCGGCAGCAACAGTTCAACGCTGCTGATCCCTGGTTCCGTCGCACCGAACGGCGCCAGTTTGGCGTCCCGTTCATGGGGCTGGTGATGACTGGAGATCGCCGAAACCACCCCGGACTTCACCGCCTCACGCAAGCCATCGCGATCGGCGCGGGTGCGCAGCGGCGGCTGGACGTGATAGAGGCTGCTGAAGTCGATCAGCGCTTCATCGGTCAGGATCAGCTGGTACAGGGCGACATCCGCCGTCACCGGCAATCCGCGCGCCTGGGCCTGAGCAATCAGGGCCACGCCGCGAGCGCTGGTCAGCTGGCTGAAGTGCGCGCGCACGCCACTTTGCTCGACCAGCAACAGATCACGGGCCAGCGCTACGGTTTCCGCGGTTTCCGGAATACCCGGCAAGCCGAGGAAACTGGCGGTCGGACCTTCATGCGCCAAGCCACCTTCGGCCAGATCATGGTCCTGCGAGTTGAAAATCACCGTCAGGTCAAAAGTCGCCGCGTACTCCAGCGCCCGGCACAGGGTGCGGGTGTTGCGGAAGCTTTCCAGACCGTTGCCGAAGGCCACGCAACCGGCATCGCGCAAAGCCACGAGCTCGGCCAGTTGCTCGCCGTCCAGGCCTTTGCTCAGGGCGCCAATCGGGAACACCTTGGTGTTGCCGGCCTCGCGGGCGCGGTCGAGGATCAGTTCGGCCACGGCCGAGGTGTCCAGCACCGGTTTGGTCTTCGGCGGGCAGCACAGGCTGGTCACGCCACCGGCAGCGGCGGCGCGGGTTTCGCTGACGATCGAACCTTTGCGGCTGTAGCCTGGCTCGCGCAGGGCGACGTTCAGGTCAACCAGCCCCGGTGCGGCCACCAGGCCTTGGGCGTCGATGGTATCGACGGCAACAAAACCGGCGGGTGCGGCGCCAAGGGCGACGATCTTGCAGGCTTCGATGTGGATATCAGTCACTTGATCCAGCCCGCTGACTGGATCGATCACGCGGGCGCCGAGAATGCTGAGCTTCACTGAACGTTCTCCTGCTCGAATTGGCGCTGGGCAGTCTGCCCGCTCATGGCCATGGACAGCACGGCCATACGAATCGCGATGCCGTAGGTTACCTGGTTGAGAATCACCGAATGCGGACCATCGGCCACCGCCGACTCAATCTCAACCCCGCGGTTGATCGGCCCTGGGTGCATGACGATGCAATCCGGTTTGGCCCCGGCCAGGCGCGCGGTGGTCAGGCCGAACAGGCGATAGAACTCGCCTTCGCTCGGCAGCAGGCCGCCAGTCATGCGTTCGCGTTGCAGGCGCAACATGATCACCACGTCGACGTCTTTCAGGCCTTCGGTCATGTCGGTGTAGACCTTCACGCCGTATTGCTCGATGCCGATCGGCAGCAGGGTTTTCGGCGCGATCACGCGGATGTCCGGGCAGCCGAGGGTTTTCAGCGCCAGCATGTTCGAGCGCGCCACCCGCGAGTGCAGGATGTCGCCGACGATGGCCACGGAAAGGTTTTCGAAGCTGCCCTTGTGCCGACGGATCGTCAGCATGTCGAGCATGCCTTGGGTCGGGTGCGCGTGACGGCCGTCGCCGCCGTTGATGATCGCCACTTGCGGGCATACGTGTTCGGCGATGAAGTGCGCGGCGCCGGAATCACCGTGGCGCACGACGAACATGTCGGCGGCCATGGCTTCCAGGTTGCGCAGGGTGTCGAGCAGGGTTTCGCCCTTGCTCGCCGACGATGTCGAGACGTTGAGGGTGATCACGTCCGCCGACAAGCGCTGGGCCGCCAGTTCGAAGGTGGTGCGGGTGCGGGTGGAGTTCTCGAAGAACACGTTGCACACGGTCTTGCCGCGCAGCAACGGGACTTTCTTCACTGCCCGGGCGCCGACTTCGAGGAACGAGTCGGCGGTGTCGAGGATTTCCGTCAGCAGCTCGCGGCGCAAGCCGTCGAGCGAGAGGAAGTGGCGCAGCTGGCCCTGATCATTGAGCTGCAGCGGGCGCTTGGTTTCTAGAGGCGTCATCGCGAGGGGGACTCTCAATAGGGCGAATTAAAGGGCGAGGTCTTGCAGTTCGAGCTTGAGTTCCGGGCCGGACAGCTTCACGCGCTCGTGGGCTGCCAGCGACAAAGTCGCGCCGACCACGTTCGGGCGGATCGGCAGTTCGCCGGCGTCCAGGTCCAGCAGGCACACCAGCGTCACGCTGGCCGGGCGGCCGTAGTCGAAGAGTTCGTTCATCGCGGCGCGGATGGTGCGGCCGCTCATGAGTACGTCGTCGATCAGCACCAGGTCCTGGCCTTCGATCTCGAACGGCAGCGCCGAAGGGCGCACCTGCGGGTGCAGGCCGTTCTGGCTGAAATCGTCACGGTAGAAAGACACGTCCAGTGTGCCGAGCGGCGCGTCGCTGCCCAGTTCTTCGAGCAACGCCTGGGCAACCCAGACGCCGCCGGTACGAATACCGATGTAGCGCGGTTCGCTGATGCCACGGTGTTCCAGATGTGCCTTGAGACGGATCGCCATCTGGCTGATCAGTTCGGCGGGATTGGGCAGGCTCATGGTTGCTCCTTCTTGGGCCCGGGCCGGGTGCTGCTGGCGGTGGCTCGGGTTGTCGCTATAGAGAGTCGCTTGTTACGGCTCTTCAGGATTCGAACAGTGCGCTGTTTTCATCGAGCCAGCCTTGCAGCAGCAGGGCGGCGGCGATGGCGTCGACCGGGTTGTCGCGGTAACTGCCCTTTTGCCCGCCGCGATCACGTCGTTCGCCCTTGGCTTCAAACGTGGTCAGGCGTTCATCGTGGGTATAGAAGGGCAGGTTGTAGCGGCCGTTGAGGCGGCGGGCGAACTTCTCGGCGCGCAGGCACATGTCGCTGGGCGTGCCGTCCATATTGAGCGGCAGGCCGACCACCACGGCATCGGGTTTCCACTCTTTGATCAGTGCTTCGACCTGATTCCAGTCGGGCACGCCGTTTTGTGCCTTCAAGGTGCACAGCTCGCGGGCCTGGCCGGTAATCACCTGGCCGACCGCCACGCCGATCTGTTTGGTGCCGTAGTCGAAACCCAGAATCAGCCGCAGGGCCATCAGGCGTGTCCTGCCTGGCTGGTGAGCAGGCTGAGGTTGACGCCCAGGTGCTTGGCCGCTGCTTCGAGGCGCAGTTCGCTGCTGGTGTTGAACAGGATGTCGGCATCGAACGGGCAGGTCAGCCAGGCGTTCTGCGCCAGTTCGGCCTCAAGCTGCCCGGCTTCCCAGCCTGCGTAACCGAGGGCGATCAGGCTTTTTGCCGGACCGACGCCATCGGCGATCGCGAACAATACGTCCTGGGAGGTGGACAACGACAGGTCGCCTTCCAGATCAACGGTCGCCTGAAATTGCTTGCCCGACGGGTGCAGGACAAAACCTCGATCGGTCTGCACCGGGCCGCCGATGAAGATCGGCACATGCTGGCAGAGCAGCGGTGGCTCGATATTGGGGCGCAATTGCTCGAGGATATCGGCCAGATTCAGGTCTTGCGGACGGTTGACCACCAGCCCCATGGCACCATTGGCCGTGTGCTCGACGATGTAGGTCAAGGTGTGGGCAAAGTTCGGGTCGGCCATGTGAGGCATGGCGATCAGGAAGTGATGCTTGAGGTAGCTTGGGCTGACGTTCTTCATGAGCGCTAGTGTGGCGTTGGAGGGGCGAACTGACAAGCTGGGGATGCACAGGAAATGCCTGCGTGGGTGTCTTTTTGATGTCTGTTTGCTTGAGGGCCTCTTCGCGGGCAAGCCTCGCTCCTACAGGTTTTGCATGTTCCGCAAACCTGTAGGAGCGAGGCTTGCCCGCGAAGGCGTCGGTCAAAACAACCGCAATCCTTCGGTCAGTTGCTGGAGAGGCGATCCCCGCGCGCAAATTTCCAGGTGCGGATGATTTCCAGTCGGTCGATGTCCGACAAATCCCCGGTAAACGGCGAAAACGGTGCAGCCAGCCGCACAATTCGCTGCGCTGCCTGATCCAGCAGCGGTTGTCCGGACGACTCCAGTACCAATACTTCAAAAAGCGAGCCGTCGCGGTTGATCGAGACCATCAGCCGCAAATTGCCGTAAATCTGTTTGCGCCGCGCTTCATCCGGATAATTGAGGTTGCCGATGCGCTCGACCTTTTTGCGCCACTCATCCTTATACCAGGCGCCTTTGTCGCGCATGGTCGAGGCCGCGCTCAGGCGGTGGATGCGCGGGCGCTTGGCGTACAGCTGCTGTTCGTTGGCCAGTTCCGCTTCGAGGCTGGCGATGTCGCTGGACAGCTGTTCACTGTCGAACGTCGGCGCGGCGATGGCGGGTTTGGTGGCAGGTTTGGGCTCTTCGGTCTTGGCCGCGGCTTTCTTCGGCTTCGGCGCGACGGTGGTCACGGCAGCCTTGGGCGCGGCTTCCTGGACTTCAGGCTTGGCGGCTGGTGGTGGCGTGACTTTTTGCACCTTGTTGTCCTGGAACGGCGCGACCTCGGTGGTCTTGGGAATCGCCTTTTTATCCAGGGTGCCGCTGCCTTCCTGATTTTCCTGCGCGAGAAAGTCGGCCTTCGCCGGTTTCTTTTCGCTCTTGAAGGTGGCGAGGGTGATTTCCAGGGTTTTGCTGATTTGTTTGGGTTCGACCATCGTAAAGCCGACGCCCAACAGCAAGGCCAGGTGAATCAACGCCGCGAGAAACAGGGTAAATCCGAGGCGATCAGCCGGGCGCACGCCACGATGGGCGAGTTCAGCGGGCAGATCGGACGGAAGTGTCATGACAAGAAAACCAACATCGCGTTTTTCAGAGGCCGCGCATGATAGCGCAATGTTGGTTTCATCTTGGGTGTTCTATATCAACGGGCCTTGAGCTTCTGATCGATGGCATCCATCAACAGGCCGCCGATGTCGGTGCCGAACGCGTTATCAATCTCGCGAATGCAGGTCGGGCTGGTGACGTTGATTTCCGTCAGGTGCTCGCCGATCACGTCGAGACCCACGAACAGCAGGCCTTTCTCGCGCAGGGTCGGGCCGACCTGGGCAGCGATCCAGCGATCCTTGTCGCTCAACGGACGGGCTTCGCCACGACCACCGGCGGCGAGGTTGCCGCGGGTTTCGCCGGCCGCCGGAATCCGCGCCAGGCAATAATCCACCGGCTCGCCGTCGATCATCAGGATGCGTTTGTCGCCGTCCTTGATCGCCGGCAGGTACGCCTGGCCCATGATCTGCTGGGTGCCCAGCGCGGTCAGGGTTTCCAGGATCACCGACAGGTTCGGGTCACCTGCGCGATGACGGAAGATCGAGGTTCCGCCCATGCCGTCCAGCGGCTTGAGGATCACATCGCCATGTTTGGCGGCGAATTCACGCAGCACGTCGGCGCGGCGGCTGACCACGGTCGGCGGCGTGCACTGCGGGAACAGGGTGGCGAACAGTTTTTCATTGCAGTCACGCAGGCTCTGCGGCTTGTTGACCACCAGCACGCCCGCGCGCTCGGCTTGCTCGAGCAGGTAAGTGGAGTAGACGAACTCCATGTCGAACGGCGGATCCTTGCGCATCAGGATCACGTCCAGATCGCTCAGCAGCGCGTCGGTCTCGTCTTCCAGCTCGAACCATTTTTCCGGGTTGGCGAAAACTTTCAGCGGCCGCATCCGCGCCCGGGCTTCACCTTCGCCTTGATACAAGTCGCGCTGTTCCATATAGAACAGTTCCCAGCCGCGCTTCTGTGCGGCCAGCAGCATGGCCAGCGAGCTATCCTTTTTATAGGAGATGCTGGCAATGGGATCCATGACAATCCCGACGCGAACGCTCATGGGTTTTTCCTCTGAAGTGGGGGAGGCCTATGTAAGTCCCCTGTAGGAGCGAGCCTGCTCGCGATGGACTTCAGGACACCGCGCTTATCCTGCTGGCACGCGTCATCGTTGACGACCATCGCGAGCAGGCTCGCTCCCACAAAAGATCAATCCAAAGGACCGTATAAAAGTGGCGTCAGAGTGGCGCTGAGTGTGTTCCCGGTCAAGGAAAAACCACTTCAAAGGACGCCCGATAGATTGCATTTGGAGACTGTGCTAAAAAGGCTGCCATGTCGTGCTGGCCCTTGAGTATCAAGGGTTTCAAGCCGCCGGTAACCGGAAAACGGACAATTTGATTCGCAAAGGCGACGGTAGAGCATTTATGGGCCAGCATTCCAGCGCCTTGAAGGTCATGGTGATCGACGATTCGAAGACGATTCGTCGCACCGCCGAAACGCTGTTGAAGAATGTGGGTTGTGAAGTCATTACGGCCATCGATGGTTTCGATGCGCTGGCGAAGATTGCCGATCATCATCCTGGCATCATCTTTGTCGACATCATGATGCCGCGTCTGGATGGCTATCAGACCTGCGCTTTAATCAAGAACAACAGTGCGTTCAAGTCCACGCCAGTGATCATGCTGTCGTCCAAGGACGGGTTGTTCGACAAGGCCAAGGGGCGCATCGTCGGCTCCGACCAGTTTTTGACCAAGCCTTTCAGCAAGGAAGAACTGCTTAACGCGATCCAGGCCCATGTACCGGGCTTCGCCGCCGTTTTGCCGCAGTAGGACACGCACAGTGACGCTCGGCCAGCGGGCCCGGCGTCGACAAGAATGGGGAAAACCATGGCACGTATTCTGATCGTCGATGATTCGCCGACCGAAATGTACAAACTGACCGGCATGCTGGAAAAGCACGGTCATGAAGTGTTGAAAGCCGAAAACGGCGCCGACGGCGTGGCCCTGGCCCGTCAGGAAAAACCCGACGCCGTCCTGATGGACATCGTCATGCCCGGCCTCAACGGTTTCCAGGCGACCCGTCAGTTGACCAAAGACCCGGAAACCGGGCACATCCCGGTGATCATCATCACCACCAAGGATCAGGAAACCGACAAGGTCTGGGGCACGCGCCAGGGCGCCAAGGATTACCTGACCAAACCGGTCGACGAAGACACCCTGATCAAAACCCTGAACAACGTGCTGGCCGGTTGATCACCCGACCATGACCGAGTCGTTGACCGCCTTCGAACTGCTGCTGCAGATCGACCAGCGCTGTCGTCTGCTGGCGGCGGATCTGCCGTCGCAGCCAACCCGACAGGACAGTTGGAGCGGCATCGGTTTTCGTTTGGGCGAGGCGTGGTACGTCGCGCCGATGGGTGAAGTCAGCGAAGTCCTGCATGAACCGCGCTTCACCCAGTTGCCGGGGGTCAAGCCTTGGGTCAAGGGCGTGGCCAACCTGCGTGGGCGCTTGTTGCCGATGATGGATTTGAGTGCCTTCTTCGGGCACGAATTATCGGCGGTGCGCAAGCAGCGGCGGGTGCTGGTGGTGGAGCATAACGAGGTGTTTGCCGGGTTGATGGTCGATGAGGTGTTCGGCCTTCAGCACTTTGCCCAGGACAGCCTGGAGCCGGTGGATAACTTGAGTGGCCCGATTGCACCGTTCATCAAGGGCCGGTTTCAGCGTGAGCAGAATTGGCAGGTGTTCAGCCCGTTTGCGCTGGTGCGGTCGCAAAGCTTCATGCATGTAGCGCTGTAAACGCGGCAACGCCGATCCTGTAGGAGCGAGGCTTGCCCGCGAAGAACGATAACGCGGTATTCCTGCAAGACCGCTTCGCCTGCTTCGCGGGCAAGCCTCGCTCCTACAGGGGCTTGGGTGAATTGGGTAGTACAGGCGAGGACCGATGATAAAAGCTAAAACTGGCAAGCCAGAAGGATCGCGCAGCCGCTCGCAGATCATCGCGCTGTTCATCGCGCTGATTGTCTTCATCATGCTGCTGTTCGCCAACTTCGCTTACCTCAACACCCAGGCCTCGTACGATAAACAGTACATCGGCCACGCCGGTGAGCTGCGCGTGCTGTCCCAGCGCATCGCCAAAAACGCCACTGAAGCCGCCGCCGGCAAGGCAGCGGCGTTCAAGTTGCTCAGCGATGCGCGCAACGATTTTGCCCAACGCTGGGGCTATCTGAAGAAAGGCGACCCTTCCACCGGGCTGCCGCCGGCACCGTCCGCCGTGCGCCCGGAAATGCGCGCCGTGCAACTGGATTGGGAGCGCGTGCTGAAAAACACCGACGCGATCCTCTCCAGCGAACAGACGGTTTTGTCGCTGCATCAAGTCGCCGCCACCCTCGCTGAAACCGTGCCGCAGTTGCAGGTCGAGTACGAAAAAGTCGTCGAAATTCTCCTGCAACGCGGCGCGCCCGCCGCTCAGGTGGCGATGGCCCAGCGTCAGTCGTTGTTGGCCGAACGTATCCTCGGCGCGGTAAACACTGTGCTGTCCGGCGACGAAAATTCGCAACAGGCCGCCGACGCGTTCGGCCGCGACGCCGCGCGTTTCGGCCTGGTGCTCACGGGTATGCTCCAGGGCAATCCGGCACTGAAAGTCAGCCAGGTCGAAGACCACGATGCCCGTGCCCGCTTGATCGAGATTTCCGAGCTGTTCGAATTTGTCTCGGGTTCGGTGGATGAAATCCTCGAAACCTCGCCGGAACTGTTCAAGGTCCGCGAATCGGCGACCAACATATTCAGCCTGTCGCAAACCCTGCTCGACGAAGCCTCGCACCTGGCCTCCGGGTTCGAAAACCTCGCCAGCGGGCGCAATACAGACACCATTGGTGGCTACGTGCTGGGTTTGGCGGCGCTGATGTCGATCATCCTTATCGGGATGGTGATGGTGCGCGAAACCAATCGTCAGTTGCGCGAAACCGCCGAGAAGAACGAGCGCAACCAGAACGCGATCATGCGCCTGCTCGACGAGATCGAAGACCTGGCCGACGGCGACCTGACCGTGACCGCTTCGGTGACCGAAGACTTCACCGGGACCATCGCCGATTCGATCAACTATTCCGTGGACCAGCTGCGCGATCTGGTGGCGACGATCAACCTCACCGCTGGCCAGGTCGCCGCCGCCGTGCAGGAAACCCAGGCCACTGCCATGCACCTGGCGCAGGCCTCGGAGCATCAGGCGCAACAAATCAGCGAAGCCTCCACCGCGATCAACGACATGGCGCAGTCCATCGATCAGGTGTCGGCCAACGCTGCCGAATCCTCGGCGGTGGCCGAGCGCTCGGTGGAAATCGCCAACAAGGGCAACGAGGTGGTGCACAACACCATCCACGGCATGGACAACATTCGCGAGCAGATCCAGGACACCGCCAAGCGCATCAAGCGCTTGGGCGAGTCTTCGCAAGAGATCGGCGACATTGTCAGCCTGATCGATGACATTGCCGACCAGACCAACATCCTTGCACTCAACGCCGCGATCCAGGCCTCCATGGCCGGTGATGCCGGGCGCGGTTTTGCGGTGGTGGCCGACGAGGTGCAACGGTTGGCCGAGCGCTCGTCCGCCGCGACGCGGCAGATCGAAACCCTGGTGCGGGCGATCCAGGCCGACACCAACGAAGCGGTGATTTCCATGGAGCAGACCACCACCGAAGTGGTGCGTGGCGCGCGTCTGGCGCAGGATGCCGGTGTGGCTCTGGAAGAAATCGAAGGCGTGTCGAAAACCCTCGCGGCGTTGATCCAGAGTATTTCCAACGCGGCACAACAGCAGACGTCTTCGGCCGGGCAGATTTCCCTGACGATGAACGTGATCCAGCAGATCACCACGCAGACCTCGTCCGGTTCCACCGCTACGGCCGAGAGCATCGGCAACCTGGCGAAAATGGCCAGCCAGCTGCGACGTTCGGTGTCCGGTTTCACCTTGCCGGCCGCCAAGGCGCAGACTGTGGATAAAGTGTGAGGCGCCCGAGGGCGTTCGAACGATGAACGGAGTGGTTATGGGTGATCGGCACGACTATGTGGCCCTCGAATGGGTCAAAGGCGAGATTGCCGAAACACTGAAAGTGGCTCACCAGGCGATTGAAACGTTGCTTGATGACCCTCAGGCGACGCACGCCCTCAGTGAATGCCTGGCGTGCATCCATCAGGTCCACGGCAGCTTGCAGATGGTCGAGTTCTACGGCGCGGCCCTGCTCGCCGAAGAAATGGAACAACTGACCTCCGCCTTGCAGCAGAACCGCGTCATTCATCGCGACGAGGCGATCCACTTGTTGTTGCAAGCGATCGGTCAGCTGCCGATCTATCTCGACCGCGTACAAGGCGCGCGCCGCGACCTGCCGCTGGTGGTGTTGCCGTTGATCAACGACCTGCGCAGTGCCCGTGGCGAAAGCCTGTTATCGGAAACCAGCCTGTTCACCCCGCAATTACCGGACTTGCCGCCACTGGATGACGAGGCGCTGGCGCTGCTGGAGCCGGCGGACCTGCCGAACGTGCTGCGCAAATTGCGCCAGATGTTGCAGATGGCCCTGGTCGGGTTGCTGCGCGAACAGGATGACGACACCCATCTCGGTTACCTGAGCACCGTATTTTTACGCCTAGAAGGGCTGTGCGGGAATGCGCCGCTGAGCCCGTTGTGGCACGTTGCCTCGGCGCTGGTCGAAGGCATGCGCGGCGGCTCGATCGCCAACAGCCCGGCCCTGCGCAGCCTGTTCAAGGACGCCGACAAAGAACTCAAGCGCCTGCTTGAACAGGGCATGTGCGCGATCAATCAGCCGGCGCCGCCGGAGTTGCTCAAGAGTTTGCTGTTTTACATCGCCAAAGCCGAACACCCCACCGGGCAGATGCTGACCATGAAAGATCGCTATGGACTGGACGATGCGCTGCCTGACAGCGCGATGGTCGACGAAGAACGGGCGCGGCTGGCCGGCCCAGATCGCGATGCCATGCGCTCGGTGCTGGCCGCGCTGTGCGAAGAACTGGTGCGGGTCAAAGAACGCCTCGACCTGTTCGTGCGCAGCGACCGCCAGCATGCCTCGGACCTCGATAGCTTGCTGGCCCCCTTGCGGCAAATCGCCGACACCCTGGCGGTGCTCGGTTTTGGCCAGCCGCGCAAGGTCATCATCGATCAGCTCGCGGTGGTGTTGAGCCTCGCTCAGGGGCAACGCGAACCCAACGACGCGATCCTGATGGATGTCGCCGGCGCCTTGCTCTACGTCGAGGCGACGCTCGCCGGGATGGTCGGCACGGTCGAACCGGAGAGCCAGGAAGACAGCCGCCTGCCGACCACCGACCTGACGCAGATCCACCAGATCGTGATCAAGGAAGCACGCATCTGCCTGCAGCAGGCCAAGGACATGATCGTCGACTACATCGACGCCGACTGGGACCGCCAGCATTTGCAGCCGCTGCCGGCCTTGCTCACCCAGGTGCGCGGCGCGCTGGCGATGATCCCGCTGAGCCGTGCGGCCAGCCTGATCGACGCCTGCAATCACTTTATCCGCGAGCATCTGCTGCTGGACCCGGACCAGCCTGGCTGGCAGGCGCTGGACAGCCTGGCCGACGTCATCACCAGCATCGAGTATTACCTTGAACGCCTGAGCGACGACGCTGAAGCGTCCGGTGAACAATTGCTCGACGTTGCGGAAAAGAGCCTGGCAGCGCTCGGCTTTTTCCCCAGCGAACACAATGTCCCTGTGCTGGATGAAGTGCTCAGCCCGAGTGAGGCGCAGGTGATGCAGGACCAGCAGGAGCTGGACGATCCCGACGTCGTCCAGACCCTGGCCGATGTCCTCGCCAACCCGGTGTCGGCGGTCAATCCGCCCGCCCTGAATACGCCGGGCAGCCTGTTGCCACCGCCTCCGGGTGAAGAACCGGTGGACGATGAACTGCGCGAAGTCTTCCTCGAAGAAACCGACGAGGTCCTGGAAATCCTCCGGGAATACTTGCCGCGCTGGGCGGCCAACCCCGAGAGCGAATCGACCCTGGGCGAACTGCGCCGAGCTTTTCACACCCTCAAAGGCAGTGGCCGGATGGTGCGCGCGCTGGTGTTGGGTGAACTGGCGTGGGCCGTGGAAAACCTGCTCAATCGCGTGCTGGAACGCAGCGTTGAACCGGGGCCGGCGGTGCAGCAACTGCTCGGCGATGTGCTGAACCTGCTGCCGGAACTGGTGGCTGAATTTGCCGGCAATGCTCAGCGTCAGCGCAACGACGTCGACCAATTGGCCGCCCGTGCCCACGCGCTCGCCAAGGGTGACAAGTCGTTGGCCGATGAGGACGTGCAGGATGTCGCCGCCCTCGATCCGTTGTTGCTGGAGATCTTCCGCAACGAAGCCGAAACCCATCTGGCCAGCCTCAACCGCTTCCTCGATCAGGCCGCCGAACATGTGCCGTTGCAGGCCAGCGACGAACTGCAACGTGCCTTGCACACGCTCAAAGGCAGCGCGTCGATGGCCGGCGTGTTGCCGATTGCCGAGCTGGCGACGCCGCTGGACAAACTGGCCCGTGAATACAAGGCGCACCTGATCGCGCTGGACCTCGACGAAGTCGAACTGCTGCTGGAAGCCGAAGGCGTGTTCCGCGTCGGGCTGCGACAGCTCAAGGTCGATCCGTTGGCCGAGATTCCCGGGGCCCGTTCGTTGATCGAAAGAACCCAGGCGCTGCTGGCTGAACGCCTGGAAGCCCTGTTGAGCACGCCGAGCATGGCGCTCAGAACCAAGCGCGATCCGCAGTTGATCAACAATTTCCTGGCCCAGGGCATGGACATCCTGCTGGACGCCGAAAGCCTGTTGCAGCGTTGGCAGCAGCACCCCGGTGAACGTCAGGAACTCAGCGCGCTGTTGGATGAATTGACCACCCTCGGCGAAGGCGCGCACCTGGCCGATCTGCATCCGGTGGATGAGCTTTGTGAAGCTTTGCTTGATCTCTACGGCGCCGTGGAAGAAAGCAGCCTGGCGGTCAGCGAGGCGTTTTTCCATGAGGCGCAAAGTGCCCACGAAGCGCTGATCAACATGCTCGACGAACTCGCGGCCGGTCAGGAAGTCAGCCCGCAACCGGAGCGCATCCGGGCCTTGCGCGGCTTGCTCGATGAGAGCCTCGACCCATCGGCCATGGGCCTGATTCGCAGCGACGGCAGCCGCACCCTGAGCATTCGCGAACTAGGCGCTGCAACCGCCGAACTTGAGCGCGCGCTACCCCCTGTAGGAGCCGGCTTGCTGGCGATGGATTCACAGACTCCGCGTTTATCCGATGAAAACGCGTCATCGTTAACGACCATCGCCAGCAAGCCGGCTCCTACAGAGGAGCGCGCTGTCGATCTGGACGACGAGATCGTTTCGATCTTCCTCGAAGAAGCGGTGGACATCCTCGAAAGCGCCGGTCAGGCCTTGCAGCGCTGGCTGAAAGACCCGGACAACGCCGCGCCGTTGTTGTCGTTGCAGAGGGATCTGCACACGCTCAAGGGCGGTGCGCGGATGGCCGAAGTCGAGCCGGTCGCAGGCCTCGCCCATGAGCTGGAAAGCCTTTACGAAGGGCTTGTCGATCGCCGTTACAGCCACAGCGAAACCCTTGCGCAGCTGTTGCAGCAGAGCCATGACCGACTGGCGCAACTGCTTGAGCAATTGCAGCACCACAAGCCACTGGGTGATCCGGGTGAGCTGATCGAAGCCATTCGCCAGTTCCGCCAAGGCAACGCCAGTGCGCCAGAAGTCGCCGAGCCTGTGCGGGCCGAGGACTCGCCGGGGCATGATCCGGAGTTGCTGGAAATCTTCCTTGAGGAAGGTTTCGACATCATCGAAAACTCCGGCGCTGCGCTGGTTCGCTGGCAGGCCGAACCTGCCAATCGTCAGGAAATGGAAACCCTGCTGCGCGATCTGCACACCCTCAAGGGCGGTGCGCGGATGGTGGAAATCGGCCCGATCGGCGACCTCGCCCATGAGCTGGAATTTCTCTACGAAGGCTTGTCCGCCGGTGTGTTGAAACCGACCGCCGCGCTGTTCGGCCTGCTGCAAAGCAGCCATGACCGACTGGCGCAGATGCTCGACGCGACCCGCGCCGGTCAACCGTTGCCACCAGCGGATCGGCTGATCGACGCGATCAGGAATTTCAGCCATCCGGAAGTGCTGGAAACATCCATTGCCGCACCGGTTGCACCCAAGGTCGAGCCGCTTGCGCCACAAGCCGATACCGGTGCCGACATGGTCAAGGTCTCGGCGGAACTGCTCGACGACCTGGTTAACCTGGCCGGGGAAACTTCGATCTTCCGTGGCCGCATCGAACAGCAGGTCAACGATGCGCGCGTGGCGCTGAACGAAATGGAAACCACCATCGAGCGCATGCGCGATCAATTGCGCCGGCTCGATACCGAAACCCAGGGCAGGATTCTCAGCCGCCAGCAAGTCGACGCCGAACGCTCGGGCTACGAAGAATTCGACCCGCTGGAAATGGACCGTCACTCGCAGTTGCAGCAGCTGTCGCGGGCGCTGTTCGAATCCGCCTCTGACTTGCTCGACCTCAAGGAAACCCTCGACCGACGCAATCAGGACGCGGAGAACCTGCTGCAACAGCAAGGCCGCATCAACACCGAATTGCAGGAAGGCCTGATGCGCTCGCGCATGGTGCCGTTCGAGCGGATGTTGCCGCGCTTGAAGCGCATCGTCCGCCAGGTCTCCAGCGAGCTGGGCAAGGAGGTGGAATTCGTGGTCGGCAACGCCGAAGGCGAGATGGACCGCAACGTCCTCGAACGCATGGCCGCGCCGCTGGAACACATGCTGCGCAACGCGGTGGACCATGGTCTCGAATCCGCAGATGTGCGCATCGCGGCCGGGAAACCGGCGCAAGGGCGGATCACCCTCGACCTGTCCCGCGAGGGCGGCGACATCATTTTCGACATCCGCGACGACGGCGCCGGCGTGCCGCTGGACGCGGTGCGGCGCAAGGCAATCAAGCGCGGGTTGCTCGCCGCTGACAGCGACATCAGCGACCGCGACGTGCTGCAGTTCATCCTGCAACCGGGGTTCTCCACGGCCGAGAAAATCACCCAGATTTCCGGGCGCGGCGTGGGCATGGACGTGGTTCATGAAGAAGTCCGGCAACTCGGCGGCACGATGAGCATCGACTCTGTGGCGGGGCAGGGCGTGCATTTCCGCATTCGCCTGCCGTTCACCGTGTCGGTCAACCGGGCGCTGATGGTGCAGTGCGCTGAGGATCAATATGCGATCCCGCTGAACACCATCGACGGCATCGTGCGTGTATTGCCCAACGAACTCGAAGGGCATTACCGGCTCGATCCGCCGACTTACAAATACGCCGGGCAGCACTATGAACTGTGCTACCTCGTTGAACTGCTGAAAACCAGCACACGTCCGAAACTGCTGGGCCAGAGCCTGCCGTTGCCGGTATTGCTGGTGCAATGCAACGAGCGCCACATCGCGGTGCAGGTCGATGCCATGGCCGGCACCCGCGAGATTGTGGTGAAAAGCCTCGGCCCGCAATTTGCGGCCGTGCAGGGTTTGTCCGGGGCGACGATTCTGGGCGATGGCCGCGTGGTGCTGATTCTCGATCTGCTGGCGCCGATCCGTGCGATGCAGGCGCAGGTGCCGCAACGACGGCTGCTTCAAGACCCTGAACCCGAGCCGCACAAGCCCTTGCTGGTCATGGTGGTCGACGACTCGGTCACCGTGCGCAAGGTCACCAGTCGTTTACTCGAACGCCACGGCATGAACGTGCTGACGGCCAAGGACGGCGTCGATGCCATGCTGCTGCTCGAAGACCACATGCCGGACCTGATCCTGCTGGACATCGAAATGCCGCGCATGGACGGTTTCGAAGTCGCTACCCAGGTGCGCGCCGACGAGCGACTGCAACACCTGCCGATCATCATGATCACCTCACGCACCGGCCAGAAACACCGCGACCGCGCCATGGCCATCGGCGTCAACGACTACCTCGGCAAGCCGTACCAGGAATCGGTGCTGCTCGAAAGCATCGCCCTGTGGAGCAAAACCCATGCTTGAGCATCGCACCAGCAACCTCACCGGGCTGCTGTTGCCCCTGGCTGACCGCAATCTGATTTTGCCCAACGTCGCGGTGGCGGAGTTGATCGACTATCAGCCGGGGGCTTTCGATCTCGATACGCCGCCGTGGTACCTGGGGCGGGTGAGCTGGCGGGAGCGGCAGATTCCGTTGCTCAGTTTTGAGTCGGCGTGCGGCGATAAAATCGTCATTGGCGAGCGGGCGCGGATTGTGATTCTCAACGCCCTCGGCGGGCGACCGGAGCTGAAATTCATCGCGTTGCTGGTGCAGGGGATTCCTCGCTCCTACAAGCTCGACAGCCAGCTCAGCTATGTGGATGTGCCGTTGTGTGCGCTGGAACAAGCGGCGGTGCAGGTGGGCGATCAGGTGGCCAAGGTGCCTGACTTGCTGGCGCTGGAGGAGTTGCTTGTGAGTGCCGGGTTGACCTGACTGGCCCCTTCGCGGGCAAGCCTCGCTCCTACAATGGATCGGGGCGCACACAAAACCCCTGTAGGAGCGAGGCTTGCCCGCGAAGGCGTCTGTCCTGCCAACCATTACCCTGACCGTAACGATCCGTCTCTCTGCTTGATTGATGCCCCCCACCCAACCCTCCTAAGGTGACTCCCACGACAGCGAACCCGTGGAGTGGTCATGACAACAACAATATCCCCCGACTCGCGATGGACGCGGCGGCGCAGCGAAAAGCAGCGGCGTCTGGCGTTGGTCAAGGGCCTGGCTGACGGTGTGGTGCTGCCCACCGACAACATCGTGGCAGCGCTGGAGGCGTTAATCCTGCCCGGCGACCGCGTGGTACTGGAGGGCAACAACCAGAAGCAGGCGGATTTCCTTTCGCGCTCCCTGGCCAAGGCCGATCCTGCCAGGCTCCACGACCTGCACATGATCATGCCCAGCGTCGGGCGCTCCGAGCATCTGGACCTGTTCGAACGCGGCATCGCCCGCAAGCTCGATTTCTCTTTCGCCGGCACCCAGAGCCTGCGCATCAGCCAATTGCTGGAAGACGGCCTGCTGGAAATCGGTGCGATCCACACCTACATCGAGCTCTACGCACGATTGGTGGTCGACCTGATTCCCAACGTCGTGCTCTCGGCCGGTTTCATGGCCGACCGCGCCGGCAACATCTACACCGGCCCCAGTACCGAAGACACGCCCGCATTGATCGAACCAGCGGCCTTCAGCGACGGCATCGTCATTGTTCAGGTGAACCAGCTTGTCGATGACGTCACTGACCTGCCTCGCGTCGACATCCCCGCGTCCTGGGTCGATTTCGTGGTGGTGGCCGACAAGCCGTTCTATATCGAGCCGCTGTTCACCCGCGACCCACGGCACATCAAGCCTGTGCACGTGCTGATGGCGATGATGGCGATCCGCGGGATCTACGAAAAACATAACGTGCAGTCGCTGAACCACGGCATCGGTTTCAACACTGCCGCCATCGAATTGATCCTGCCGACCTACGGCGAATCCCTCGGCCTCAAAGGCAAGATCTGCCGCAACTGGACGCTCAATCCGCACCCGACCTTGATCCCGGCGATTGAAAGCGGGTGGGTCGAAAGCGTGCATTGCTTCGGCACCGAACTGGGCATGGAAAACTACATTGCTGCGCGGCCGGACGTGTTCTTCACCGGGCGCGACGGCTCGCTGCGCTCCAACCGGATGTTCAGCCAACTGGCGGGGCAATACGCGGTGGACCTGTTCATCGGCGCGACCCTGCAAGTCGATGGCGACGGCCATTCTTCCACCGTGACTCGCGGGCGCCTGGCCGGTTTCGGCGGGGCACCGAACATGGGGCATGACCCGCGTGGGCGGCGTCACGGCACGCCGGCCTGGCTCGACATGCGCCACGGCGATGCGCCGGAACCCTTGCTCGAACGCGGCAAAAAACTCGTGGTGCAAATGGTCGAGACGTTCCAGGAGGGCGGCAAACCGACCTTCGTCGAAACCCTCGACGCGATTGAAGTGGCGAAGAAAAGCGGCATGCCGCTGGCGCCGATCATGATCTACGGCGACGACGTCACCCACCTGCTGACCGAAGAAGGCATCGCCTATTTGTACAAGGCGCGTTCGCTGGAAGAGCGTCAGGCGATGATCGCCGCCGTCGCTGGCGTGACTGCCATCGGCCTGCGTCACAACCCGAAAGACACCGCCCGGATGCGCCGCGAAGGCTTGATCGCCTTGCCTGAAGACCTCGGCATCCGTCGCACCGACGCCACCCGCGAATTGCTCGCCGCCAAAAGCGTGGCCGATCTGGTCGAGTGGTCCGGTGGCCTCTACAACCCGCCCGCCAAGTTCAGGAGCTGGTAATGCACGCATTCAACCTGCAACCCAAACCTCTGTCGCTGGCCGAACGGCTGGCGGACCTGGCAGTGGACGCGCTGATCGACGAAGCGGACCTGTCACCGAAACCGGCGCTGGTGGATCGTCGCGGCAACGGCGCGCACACCGATTTGCACCTCGGGCTGATGCACGCTTCGGCGTTGTCGCTGTGGCCGGCATTCAAGGAAATGGCGGAATCGGCCATCGCGTTTGGCGAAGTCGGTGTACCGCTGCGCGAAGCGATTGGACGGATTGGCCGGGAAGGCGAGCAAGCCATGCTCGCCACCACTAACGGTGTGAATACACATCGGGGCGCGATCTGGGCGTTGGGCCTGCTGGTCACTGCCGCCGCGCTGGACTGCTCGAATACCCACGCAAGCACGGTGACGTTGCGCGCCGCCCGACTGGCGATACTCGACGACCGTTTCGCCCCGCGTCCTCTGAGCCACGGCGCGCAAGTCGCCCAACGCTACGGCGCGCGTGGTGCCCGTGAAGAAGCCCAACTCGGTTTCCCTTCGGTGCTGCAACGCGCACTGCCGCAACTCAAGCGCAGCCGCGCCGCCGGCCACGGCGAACAGAACGCCCGGCTCGATGCGCTGCTGGCGATCATGACTCAACTGAGTGACACCTGCGTGCTCTACCGCGCCGGCGAACAAGGCCTGCACACCATGCAACTCGGTGCCCAGGCGGTGCTCGACGCGGGTGGCAGTGCCAGCCTTGCCGGTCGCCGTCGCTTGCATGAACTGGACGAACAATTAATTGCGTTGAATGCCTCGCCCGGCGGCGCTGCGGATTTGCTCGCAGCCTGCCTGTTCATCGACCGCATTGCGTCGGCTGACGGCATCAACCAGGGAGCGTTTTGATGGAAACCTTATCCTTTGAATTCCCCGCCGGGCAGCCGCCACGCGGTCGCACGCTGGTGGGTTGTGTCGGTTCGGGCGATCTGGAAGTGCTGATCGAACCGGGTCAGGCCGGCAAGCTGACCATCAAGGTGCAGACCTCGGTCAATGGCGCCGAACAACGCTGGCAGCATCTGTTCGCACGGATGTTCGACGGCCAGACACCACCGGCAATGGCCATCGATATCCACGATTTCGGCGCGACCCCCGGTGTGGTGCGCTTGCGTCTGGAACAAGGCTTTGAGGAGATCGGCCATGACTGACAGTGCAGCGCTCCTCCACAAGCACAGCTTCATCGAACTCGGCGCCCGACACCGGGCGAAAGCCTTGCTCGATGCCGGCACCTTCCGCGAATTGCTCGACCCGTTCCAACGCGTCATGTCGCCGTGGCTGTCGCGCCAGGGCGTGGTGCCGCAAGCCGATGACGGCGTGGTGATTGCCAAGGGCAGCCTCGGCGGTTTGCCGGTGGTGATCGCCGCCATCGAAGGCGCTTTCCAGGGCGGCAGCCTCGGTGAAGTCGGCGGGGCGAAGATTGCCGGTGCGCTGGAACTCGCAGCTGAAGACAACCGCAACGGCATTCCAACCCGCGCCGTGTTGCTGCTGGAAACCGGCGGCGTGCGCTTGCAGGAAGCCAACCTCGGGTTGGCGGCGATTGCCGACATTCATGCGGCGATTGTCGATCTGCGCCAGTACCAACCGGTGATCGGCGTGGTGGCGGGCAGCGTCGGCTGCTTTGGCGGGATGTCGATTGCCGCCGGGTTGTGCAGCTATTTGCTGGTGACTCAGGAAGCACGGCTTGGCCTGAACGGCCCACAGGTGATCGAACAGGAAGCCGGGCTTGAAGAATACGACTCCCGCGACCGTCCGTTCATCTGGAGCCTGACCGGGGGCGAGCAACGCTTTGCCACAGGTCTGGTGGATCGCTTTGTCGCTGACGATGTGGCGCAGGTCCGGCAGCAGGTCAGTGACTTGCTGCAACAAGGCTTGCCGGAACAACAACGCAGTCGTCAGGCCGATCTGTTCCTGCAACGGCTGGCCCGCCTGGACGCCGAACCGCAAATCGATGCGGCGACGGTTCGGGATCTGTATCAAGGAGAGCGCTCATGAGTTCGTATTCCCTGCGAGGTTTGAACTGGTTCAACGCCTTGAGTGCAGGCGCGAAACCGGTGGAGGGTTTGCCTGCATCACTGAAAGCCGCTGATGGTGTGGTGGGCGAACAACCGGTCCGGTTTATCGCAGTGGTGGCAGATCCCGACAACCGTTTCGTCCGCGCTCGCAACGGTGAATTGGGTTTACTGGAAGGGTGGGGCTTGGCCAAGGCGGTGGATGAAATCATCGTGGCTGACGCTGATAAATCGCATAAGCGCGCCGTGATCGCGATCATCGATGTGCCAAGTCAGGCTTACGGTCGGCGCGAAGAAGCGCTGGGCATTCATCAGGCCTTGGCGGGCGCGGCGGACAGTTATGCCCGCGCCCGGTTGGCTGGCCACGCTGTGATTGGTTTGCTGGTGGGCAAGGCGATGTCCGGAGCGTTTTTGGCTCATGGCTACCAGGCCAATCGGCTGATCGCCCTGCGTGATCCGGGCGTGATGGTGCATGCGATGGGCAAGGCGTCAGCGGCGCGGGTGACCTTGCGCAGTGTCGAAGAGTTGGAAGCACTGGCCGCCAGCGTGCCGCCGATGGCGTATGACATCGACAGCTACGCCAGTCTCGGTTTGCTGTGGGAAACCTTGTCGGTGGACCAGATTGAGCAGCCAACATCAGCGGATCTGGCGCGAGTGACGGAATGCCTGAATCTGGCGATTGGCGATGTTGCCGCAAGCGGTCGCGATTTGAGCAGCCGTTTGGGCGCGAGCAACCGCGCCGCGTCGAGCACGGTTCGCCAACTGCTGAGAGCGCAGTGGTGAGCACGTTTCTGGCTCACGACCTGCTGTGGGGGATGACCCCGGAGCAGTTGCCTGCGCAGGCGCCTGCGTGGGTGATCGAGTCGATCAGCGCGGGTCAGCCGGTGGTGGTTCGGCGTGCGTTGAGTACGCCGGGTTTCATCGCGGTCGGGGTTCGTGGACGGTTGCGTGAGCAGCGCTATGCGACGGTGATGGCGGTCGATGCGGTTCAGCGTCGGGTCACACCGGAAGCGCTGTGTCATGTCTCGATCGATCGGGATTTGCCCGCCGTGCAGGCCCTCAACCAATTGCGGCCGTTGCTCGATGGTTGCGGTTGGGTGTGGGGCATCAGCGGCAGTGCCGGGTTTGAATTGGCCAGTGGCGTTGTTGCTTTGCATGAGAGCAGCGATCTGGATTTGATCCTGCGTACGCCGCAGGTTCTGGAACGGTTAAAGGCGCAGGAACTGCTGACGATTCTGGACCGCGCCAAGTGCCAGGTGGACATGCAATTGCAGACGCCGTTTGGCGCCGTCGCTCTGCGTGAATGGGCCGGTCCTGCGCGTCGGGTGTTGCTGAAAAACGCGAGTGAAGCCTGCCTTGTGATCGATCCGTGGAACCCGCAGGAGCAAGCAGCGTGAGCAGTTTGCTGGTGTTCCCCGGCCAGGGCGCGCAGCAGCCGGGCATGCTCCATCGTTTGCCTCGCGAGACGGTGATCGAGGCGAGCGAAGTGCTTGGCGAAGATGCTTTGTTGCTGGATTGCGCTGAAGCATTGAAGTCGACGCGGGCGGTTCAGCTGTGCCTGTTGATTGCCGGTGTCGCGGCTTCGCGTCAGTTATCGATGACGCCGGATTACGTGGCGGGCTTGTCCATTGGTGCTTATCCGGCAGCCGTGGTTTCGGGTGCCTTGAGCTTCAGCGATGCGCTGCATCTGGTCAGCTTGCGCGGTGAATTGATGCAGCAGGCTTATCCACACGGCTACGGCATGACCGCGATCATCGGTCTCGATTTATCCACAGTGGAAGGCTTGCTGGCGCAGGTTCACAGCGTCGATACGCCGGTTTACCTGGCCAACATCAACGCCGATAACCAGGTGGTAATTGCCGGCAGAGACGGCGCGATGAAGGCCGTCGCCGAGTTGGCGAAAGGGCGCGGCGCAGGCCTGGCCAAGCGACTTGCCGTCAGCGTGCCGTCGCACTGTCCGTTGCTGGATGCGTCGGCGAAAATCCTGGCCGAAGCTTTCACCAATGTGAAATTGAAAGCGCCGACGCTGGGCTACCTGAGTGGCAGTCGCGCGCGGCCAATCATCAACATCGAAGCCCTGCGCGAAGACCTGGCTTACAACATGTGCCGCATCGTCGATTGGCGCGGCACGGTACAAAGCGCCTACGAGCGCGGCGTACGGCTACAGATCGAACTGCCGCCCGGTGCGGTGCTGACCGGGCTGGCGCGCCGGGTGTTCGAGCAGGGCACCGTGATTGCCTTCGACGGGGCGCGGCTCGACACCTTGCAGGCGCTGTTGCGTGAGGAGGGAAGCCACCAACTTTAGACCTCCGACTCAGGCCTTCGAACAACAAAAACAACATTCGACGATGCACTTTGAGGACTACAACAATGATTATTTACGGTGTGGCGCTGTTGGCGATCTGTACGCTGGCAGGGGTGATTCTGGGCGATGCGCTGGGCGTATTGCTGGGCGTCAAATCCAATGTGGGCGGGGTCGGGATCGCGATGATCCTGCTGATCTGCGCGCGGTTGTGGATGCAAAAGCGCGGCGGCATGACCAAGGATTGCGAGATGGGCGTCGGCTTCTGGGGCGCCATGTACATTCCGGTGGTGGTGGCGATGGCGGCGCAACAGAACGTCGTGACCGCGTTGCACGGCGGCCCGGTGGCGGTGCTCGCGGCCATCGGTTCGGTGGTGCTCTGCGGTTGCACCATTGCCCTGATCAGCCGGACCCACAAAGGCGAACCGTTGCCTGATGAACCTGCGGAACTCACGCCCATTGGCACGCCAGTAGGAGGCCGCTGATATGTTGGAAGTCATCGAGAAGGGCTTGGCAACTAACGGTCTGGTCACGGCGTTCGCGTTCGTTGGCGTGATCATGTGGGTGTCGGTGGTGTTGTCCAAACGCCTGACGTTCGGGCGGATTCATGGCTCGGCGATTGCCATTGTCATCGGCCTGGTCCTGGCGTGGGTCGGCGGCACCATGACCGGCGGGCAAAAAGGCCTGGCGGACCTGACACTGTTCTCGGGTATCGGTTTGATGGGCGGCGCGATGCTGCGCGACTTTGCCATCGTCGCCACGGCGTTCGAAGTGCAGGCCACTGAAGCGAAAAAGGCCGGGATGATCGGCGTGATTGCGCTGTTGCTGGGCACGGTGTTGCCGTTCATTGTCGGGGCGAGCATTGCCTGGGTGTTTGGTTATCGCGATGCAATAAGCATGACCACCATCGGTGCGGGCGCGGTGACGTACATCGTCGGCCCGGTGACTGGCGCGGCGATTGGTGCCAGTTCCGATGTGGTCGCATTGTCGATTGCCACCGGGTTGATCAAGGCGATTCTGGTGATGGTCGGCACGCCGATGGCAGCGCGCTGGATGGGGTTGGATAACCCGCGCTCGGCGATGGTGTTTGGCGGGTTGGCCGGTACGGTCAGCGGTGTGACCGCCGGGTTGGCGGCGACGGATCGGCGGTTGGTGCCTTATGGCGCGTTGACGGCGACGTTCCACACCGGGCTTGGGTGTTTGCTTGGGCCATCGTTGTTGTATTTCATTGTTCGCGGGATTGTTGGTTAGGCCGATGATTCATCGCTGATTGTTCTGACGTCTTCGCGGGCAAGCCTCGCTCCTACAGAGACTGCATATCCCTGTAGGAGCGAGCGGTGCGGCGATCCGACTTGCTCGCGAAGGGTGCGACGTGGTCTTAAGCCTGGCGATTGGCATACATCCGACACTCCGCCAGCAGCGCCAGCAAATTCGGGTCGCGCTCCTTGGCCTTCAAAAACACCACGCCGATGTGCTGCTGCAACCGATACTTTTCCTGCAACGGAATCAGTTTCACCCGGTTCTCATACACCGCTGCAATCCTTCCTGGCAGCAACGCATAACCCACCCCCGAACTGACCATGCTCAGCAGGGTGAAGATGTCGTTGACCTGCATCGCCACCTTCGGCTCGAACCCCGCCTGTTTGAACACCCGATTGCCATCCTGGTGCGTGGCGAAGCCTTGGGTCAGGGTAATGAACGTCTCGTCGCGGACTTCGGCCAGATCGACTTCCGTGCGTTGGGCAAACTTCGAGTCCGCCGGGGTGGCCAGGAAAATGTCATCGGAAAACAGCGGGATCTGCTCGCAATCCGGGTCGTTCACGCTCTCGTCCAAAGACACCAGGATCGCGTCGACTTCCATGTTCTTGAGCTTGTACAACAGGTCGAAATTCGAGCCGAGGATCAGGTCGATGTTGAGTTCGCTGCGGCGGATTTTCAGGCCCATGATCAGTTGCGGCACGGTCTTCACCGTCAACGAATACAACGAGCCCAGCTTGAAGCGCTCAGCCGAGAAGCCGGCGGCTTCGCGGGTCAGGCGCACGGTTTCGACCACGTCCTGAATCAGCTTTTGCGCCCGTTCTTCCAGCACGTAGGCGCTTTCCAGCGGCGTCAGGTTACGGCCTTCGTGCTTGAACAGCGGGCAGCGCAGGGCGCTTTCCAGGGAGTGGATCGCCCGGTGCACACTGACGTTGCTGGTCTGCAATTCGGCAGCGGCGCGAGCCAGATTGCCGGTGCGCATGAAGGCGAGGAACACCTCGAGTTTTTTCAGGGTCAACTCTTCATCGATCAGCATGGGCGTGACTCTTATTCGAATGGCTCGATTGTGCCCAATTCCTCAAGACGGCGCAGACCTTTGTAGGAGCCAGCTTGCTGGCGATGGCGGCCTTGAAATTATCGTAACGCTTGAGGGCCAATCGCCGGCAAGCCGGCTCCTACAGGGTGCGAGGGTGTACTGAAGAGTTGCGCTTTTACGCTTGAGGCCTGAGCCTTGCGCAACGCTGCATTGGATTGTGAGGTGAGCAACACATGTACCACGGGGAAAGATTGAACGCCTGGACGCATCTGGTCGGGGCGGTGGCGGCGACGGTTGGGGTGGTGTGGATGCTGGTAATTGCCGGCATGGACGGCAGCCCGTGGAAGATCGTAAGCGTTGCGATTTACGGGTTTACCTTGATGGTGCTCTACAGCGCATCGACCGTTTACCACAGCGTGCGCGGGCGCAAGAAAGCGATCATGCAGAAGGTCGATCACTTTTCGATCTACCTGTTGATTGCCGGCAGCTACACACCATTTTGCCTGGTGACCCTGCGCGGGCCGTGGGGCTGGACGTTGTTCGGGATTGTCTGGGGGCTGGCGTTGATCGGCATCCTTCAGGAGATCAAGCCGCGTTCGGAAGCGCGGATCCTGTCGATCGTGATTTACGCGGTGATGGGCTGGATCGTGCTGGTGGCGGTCAAGCCGCTATTGGCGGCGCTGGGCACGGCCGGGTTTGCCTGGCTGGCGTCGGGCGGGATTTTGTACACCGTGGGGATTATCTTTTTTGCCCTGGATCATCGGTTGCGGCATGCGCACGGGATCTGGCATTTGTTCGTGATCGCGGGGAGTTTGCTGCACTTTGTGGCGATTATGTTTTACGTCCTGTAAACCGCGTCGCGGCCAATCGCTAGCAGGCTAGCTCCCACAGAAATCTCCAGTGAACATGAAACTGGTGAACACCCAAAATTCAATGTGGGAGCTAGCCTGCTAGCGATGGCGGCCTAGAAATCACCCCAAAGTTGCTGGGCAACCGCCAGTGCAACCACTGGCGCAGTCTCGGTGCGCAACACCCGCGGGCCGAGGCGGGCGGCCTGGAAGCCGCTGGCCTTGGCCTGATCGACTTCGGCATCGGACAAACCTCCCTCCGGACCGATCAGGAATGCCAGACTTGAAGGTTTGGCATGACTCACCAACGGCTCAGCCACCGGATGCAGCACCAGCTTCAACTCCGCCTCAGTCTGCTTCAACCAGTCCGCCAACAACACCGGCGGGTGAATCACCGGCACCCGTGAACGCCCGCATTGCTCGCACGCGCTGATTGCCACCTGGCGCCAGTGCATCAGGCGCTTGTCGGCGCGCTCGTCCTTCAAGCGGACTTCACAGCGGTCGCTGAAGATCGGGGTGATTTCGCTCACGCCCAGTTCGGTGGCTTTCTGAATCGCCCAGTCCATCCGCTCACCACGGGACAGGCCCTGGCCGAGATGGATCTGTAGCGGCGATTCGATTTGCCCGGCGAAGCTTTCGTCGATCTGCACCACGACGCGCTTCTTGCCGACCTCGACCAGTGTCGCGCGAAACTCATGACCCGAACCGTCGAACAGTTGCAACGCATCACCCTCGGCCATGCGCAGCACGCGGCTGATGTAATGGGCCTGGGCCTCGGGCAACTCGTGCTCGCCAGTGCTCAGGGGGGCGTCGATAAAGAAGCGGGACAGTCTCATGCGGGTTCTCTGAAAAAGGTGTTGGTCGTCTTTGTGGGAGCGAGCCTGCTCGCGATAGCATCACCGAGGATGATCAGAAAGACCTCGGCGTCTGTATCGCGAGCAGGCTCGCTCCCACATTGATCGCTGTGTGTGATCAATCAACCCGGATCACGGAAACCGGGGTGGAAATCCTGCGGCACCGACACGCTCACACTGTTGCGTGTCGCAATGTCGATCCCTTCACTGGCCACTTGCGCCAGAAAGTCGATCTGCTCCGGGGTGATCACGTACGGCGGCAGGAAATACACCACGCTGCCCAGCGGTCGAAGTAAAGCACCGCGTTCCAGCGCGTGCTGGAACACCTTCAAGCCACGACGTTCCTGCCACGGATAAGCTTCTTTGGTCGCCTTGTCCTTGACCATCTCGATGGCCAGCACCATACCGGTCTGACGCACTTCCGAGACGTTCGGGTGATCGGCCAGGTGCGCGGTGGAGGAGGCCATGCGCTTGGCCAGCGCCTTGTTGTTCTCGATCACGTTGTCTTCTTCGAAGATATCCAGCGTCGCCAACGCCGCCGCGCACGCCAGCGGATTGCCGGTGTAGCTGTGCGAATGCAGGAACGCGCGCAAGGTCGGGTAGTCGTCGTAGAACGCGCTGTAGACGTCTTCCGTCGTCACGCACGCCGCCAGCGGCAGGTAACCGCCGGTCAGGGCCTTGGACAGGCAGAGGAAATCCGGGCGGATGCCGGCCTGTTCGCAGGCGAACATCGTTCCGGTGCGGCCGAAGCCGACGGCGATTTCGTCGTGGATCAGGTGCACGCCATAACGGTCGCAGGCTTCGCGCAGCAGTTTCAGGTAAACCGGGTGATACATGCGCATGCCGCCGGCGCCCTGGATCAGCGGCTCGACGATCACCGCCGCGACGGTGTCGTGGTTTTCGGCCAGGGTCTGTTCCATCGCGGCGAACATGTTCCGCGAGTGTTCTTCCCAGCCCATGCCTTCAGGGCGCAGGTAACAATCGGGGCTCGGCACCTTGATGGTGTCCAGCAGCAACGCCTTGTAGGTTTCGGTGAACAGCGGCACATCGCCCACCGACATCGCCGCCATGGTTTCGCCGTGGTAGCTGTTGGTCAGGGTGACGAAGCGCTTCTTGTTCGGCTGGCCGCGGTTGAGCCAGTAGTGAAAGCTCATTTTCAGCGCGACTTCGATGCAGGACGAACCGTTATCGGCGTAGAAGCATCGGGTCAGGCCTTCCGGCGTCATCTTCACCAGACGCTCGGACAACTCGATCACCGGCTGATGGCTGAAACCGGCGAGGATCACATGTTCCAGCTGATCGACCTGATCCTTGATGCGCTGGTTGATGCGCGGGTTGGCGTGGCCGAACACGTTGACCCACCAGGAGCTGACGGCGTCGAGGTAGCGTTTGCCTTCGAAGTCTTCCAGCCACACGCCTTCACCGCGCTTGATCGGGATCAGCGGCAGCTGTTCGTGGTCTTTCATCTGGGTGCAGGGATGCCACAACACGGCGAGATCGCGTTGCATCCACTGATTATTCAGGCCCATTTCCAGTCTCCTCGAGGCGGTCCGCGACAGGCGCGGACATACAATCGCGCAAGCCTATGCAATGCGTGGCATCGGGACAACCCATTGTGTCGAATGAGCTACTTTGTATAGGGCGATAGACGTCGCTGGCGGGCCTTTGATGGCTAACGTATTCTTCGCGGTTCTTTGAGTCGTCTGACTCGCAAAACCGCTTTTTTCTACGTGTATTTCCGGAGTTCGCTGAATGTCTGCTGGTTGGCTGCGCGCCTGTGCGCTGGTGATGTTGGGGCTGTTCAGCGTGTCTGCGCTGGCCAAGGATAAAACGGCGATCGTGATCGGCGGCGGGCTCTCGGGCCTGACGGCGGCGTACGAACTGCAGAACAAAGGCTGGCAGGTCACCCTGCTGGAAGCCAAGCCGACCCTGGGCGGTCGTTCCGGCATGGCCACCAGCGAATGGATCGGCAACGACAAGACTCAGCCGGTTTTGAACAAGTACGTATCGACCTTCAAGCTGAGCACCACGCCGGCCCCTGAATTCGTGCGCACGCCGAGCTACCTGATCGACGGCGTGTATTACACCGCCGCTGACCTGGCCACCAAAGAGCCGGCCACCGCTGACGCGCTCAAGCGTTACGAGAAGACCCTGGACGACCTGGCACGCTCGATCGAAGACCCGCTGAACCCTGCCGCGACCAGCGCGCTGCATGCCCTGGATCAGATCAACGTCTCCAACTGGCTCGACCGTTTGACGTTGCCAGCCACGGCTCGCCAATTGATCAATCAGCAAATCCGTACCCGTTATGACGAACCTTCGCGCCTGTCGTTGCTGTACTACGCACAACAGAGCCGGGTTTACCGTGGCGTGTCCGACCGTGACCTGCGCGCTTCGCGCCTGCTGGGCGGCAGCCCGGTGCTGGCACAAGCCTTCGTCAAACAACTGAAAACCATCAAGACCAGTTCCCCGGTCTCGTCCATCACCCAGGACAAGGACGGCGTGACCGTCAAGGTCGGCAGCGTCGGCTATCAGGCTGACTACGTCGTGGTCGCGGTGCCATTGCGCGCCCTCAACAAAATCGTGATGACCCCGGCGCTGGATGCCCAACACATGGGCGCGATCAAAGGCACCAACTACGGTTGGCGCGACCAGATCATGCTGAAGTTCAAGACGCCGGTCTGGGAAAGCAAGGCGCGCATGTCCGGCGAGATCTACAGCAACACCGGCCTGGGCATGTTGTGGGTCGAGCCGGCGCTGAAGGGTGGCGCCAACGTGGTGATCAACCTGTCCGGCGACAACGCACGAGTGATGCAGGCCTTCGGCGACAAGCAGATGGCCGATCAGGTGCTGATTCGCTTGCACACGTTTTATCCACAGGCGCGCGGTTCGTTCACCGGTTATGAAATCCGTCGCTACAGCACCGACCCGTCGATGGGCGGCGCTTACCTGGCCTTCGGTCCGGGCCAGATCAGCAAGTTCTGGCGCCTGTGGGAACGTCCGCTGCAACGCGTAGCGTTTGCTGGCGAACACACCGACACCTTGTACCCGGGCACTCTGGAAGGCGCGTTGCGCACCGGTCAGCGTGCAGCCGGTCAGGTTGAAGACCTGGCGGCCGGCAAGTCGTTTGAACCGGCGAAGGTTGTCCCGGCAGCGACTGCTGCTGCAGCCGGCGCAGTGGCGGCGAAGAAAGGCAACTTCTTCAGCAACCTGTTCGGTGGTTCTTCGGACGACGACAAGAAGCCGGAACCCGTGAAAGCGCCAGAGCCCGTCACACCGCCAGCCCCGGCACCGGCTCCAGTAGCAGCCCCGGCCCCGGCGCCAGTGGAAGCGCCGAAACCTGCCGCACCGGTGAAAGCCGAGCCGGCCAAGAAGGCTGCGGCCAAGGCGCCGGCGAAAAAGCCTGCTGCCGAAACCAAAAAGGCCCCGGCGAAACCGGCGGCAAAGAAAGCTGAAGCGGCGAAGAAACCAGCAGCCAAACCTGCTGCGACACCGGTAGCCGATACCAAAGCGCAGTAAGCGTCTGGATTAAAGAAACGCGGCGTAAATGCCGCGTTTTTTTATGCCCGAAGAAAAGAATTGAATAAATCTCATGGCATTGGTGTTCTTGATCTGGACGTCATTTTTTTTCACACATTGGTCGTTAATCTTTCCTTAACTCACCGATTTCAGACTCTTGATCGTATTTCTCGATATTTCAAAGCGAAATTTTCCGCTTTAATTCGATAGATAACTCGATAGTCTTGGTCGCAATTCTCACAGGATTTGGGCATGCAGCTACGTAACTCTTCTTCCCGCTACGGTTGGGTCAGCATCTTCATGCACTGGGGCGTGGCGCTGGCGGTCTTCGGTCTGTTTGCACTGGGCCTGTGGATGGTCGATCTCGACTACTACAGCACCTGGCGCAAAGATGCGCCGGAGCTGCACAAGAGCATTGGCCTGGTGTTGCTGGCCGTGATGGTGCTTCGGGTGCTGTGGCGCTTTATCAGCCCACCACCGCCAACGCTGGAAAGCTATGGCCGGCTGACGCGCATGGGCGCGAAGTTTGGCCATTCGTTCCTGTACCTGGGTCTGTTTGCTGTGATGATTGCCGGTTACCTGATTTCCACCGCAGATGGTGTCGGGATTCCGGTGTTTGGCCTGTTCGAAGTTCCTGCACTGGTTTCCGGACTACCGGACCAGGCAGACACCGCCGGTGAGATTCATCTGTATCTGGCATGGGTGCTGGTAATTTTTTCCGGTCTCCATGCGTTGGCAGCATTGAAGCACCACTTTATCGATCGTGATGCGACCCTTACTCGAATGCTGGGTCGCAAAGCCTGAAGTTCAACCTCGACTCCAAAGGAATAGAAAGCATGTTGAAAAAGACCCTCGCCGCTCTGGCAATCGGTTCCGCTCTGCTGTCCGCCGGTAACGTAATGGCAGCTGATTATGTCGTCGACAAGGAAGGCCAGCACGCCTTCGTTGACTTCAAGATCAGCCACCTGGGCTACAGCTTCATCACCGGTACCTTCAAGGATATCGACGGCAAGTTCAGCTTCGACGCTGCCAAGCCTGAAGACGCCAAGATCGAGTTCAATGTGAACACCGCCAGCGTCTTCACCAACAACGCCGAACGTGACAAGCACATCGCCAGCGGTGACTTCCTGAACGCGAGCAAATTCGCTAAAGCCACCTTCGTTTCCACCAGCGTCAAATCCACCGGCAAAAACGCCGCTGGCAAAGACACTGCGGACGTGGCGGGTGATCTGACCATCGCTGGCGTGACCAAGCCAGTCGTGGTCAAGGCGACTTTCCTGGGTGAAGGCAAGGATCCATGGGGCGGCTACCGTGCCGGCTTCGAAGGCACCACCAACCTCAAGCGTTCCGATTTCGGCAAGCAGAAAGACCTGGGCCCAGCGTCCGACGCGGTTGAGTTGTACGTAACGTTTGAAGGTGTCAAAGCGAAGTAATTTTCGCGCCTGACACAAAAACGCCCCCGATCTCGCGATCGAGGGCGTTTTTTATTGCCAAGCGTAATCTGCGTCGCACCACGAATCCTGTAGGAGCGAGGCTTGCCCGCGAAAGCGCCAGCGGCCTCACCACAGAAATCCGGTTGATCCCTTCGCGGGCAAGCCTCGCTCCTACGAAGAGCAGAAAAAAAATGCCCCGGATCGTGAGATCAGGGGCATTTTTCATGGCTGGGTAAAACTCAGCGGTTGCGAGTCAGCAACGCTGGCTTTTCACCGCGCGGACGGCCTGGCAATTGATCAAGCTGTTCAGGTGTCGGGAAACGATCGGTTTTCGACTCCTTGTGAATGATCTTCGGAGCCGGGCCACGCGGGTTTTGCACAGCCGGTTCCGAGCGTGACTGCTCGTCACGTGCCGGGCGACGGTTGCGGCCTTCTTCGCGACGGGCCTGACCGTCACGTGGCGCGCCGTTGCGTGGACCGCTGCGCTTGGCTGGCGGCGTGCCAGTGGAGGCGCCGTCGCTGCTGCGTGGACCGCTTTGGCGACCCTGAGGCTTGCCGCCGGTGCGTGGAGCACCTGCGCCAGCGGCCGTGCCTTGTGCCGGAGCACCCGGACGGCGGCCACGGCCCTGGGCCGGTTTGGCTTGAGGCACGTAGTCGACGCGGTTACCGAAGTTATCGATATCGTCGTCCAGGAACTCGTCCGGAGCGCGATCAGCGGCAGCGCGTGGCGCCGGGCGCTGTTGCTCGCGGGCAGGCGTGCCTTCGCGTGGTTTCTGCTCACGTGCCGGGCGCTCGCCACGGCCGCTGGCCGCCGGTTTTTCCTTGCCGCCCTTGTCCTTGCCCTTGTCTTTACGACCGCCACCACCGCCGCTGCCGTTCGGACCGTCGCCGCGCGGGCCACGTGGGTTGCGCGGGTTACGCACATCCGGACGCTCGCGCACTTCCGGCTTCTCGGCTTCCACGGCGCTGGAATCGAAGCCCATCAGGTCGCCGTCGGCGATTTTCTGCTTGGTCATGCGTTCGATGCTTTTCAGCAGTTTTTCTTCGTCCGGAGCCACCAGCGAGATCGCCTCGCCCGAACGACCGGCACGGCCAGTACGGCCGATACGGTGCACGTAATCTTCGTCGACGTTCGGCAGTTCGAAGTTGACCACGTGTGGCAACTGGTCGATGTCGAGGCCGCGTGCGGCGATGTCGGTAGCGACCAGGATGCGCACTTCGCCGGCCTTGAAGTCGGCCAGGGCTTTGGTGCGCGCGTTCTGGCTCTTGTTACCGTGGATGGCGACAGCGCTGAGGCCATGTTTATCCAGGTACTCGGCCAGGCGGTTGGCGCCGTGCTTGGTGCGAGTGAACACCAGCACCTGTTCCCAGGCGCCCGCGGTGATCAGGTGCGCCAGCAGCGAACGCTTGTGGTTGGCTGGCAGGCGGAAAACCCGTTGCTCGATACGCTCGACCGTGGTGTTCGGCGGCGTCACTTCGATGCGTTCCGGGTTGTGCAGCAGCTTGCCGGCGAGGTCGGTGATGTCCTTGGAGAACGTCGCCGAGAACAGCAGGTTCTGACGCTTGGCCGGGAGGCGGGCCAGGACCTTCTTCACGTCATGGACAAAGCCCATGTCGAGCATGCGGTCGGCTTCGTCCAGCACGAGGATTTCCACGTGTGACAAATCGACGCTGCCTTGGCCGGCGAGGTCGAGCAGGCGGCCAGGGCAGGCCACCAGCACGTCAACGCCACGGGACATGGCCTGAACCTGTGGGTTCATGCCGACGCCGCCGAAGATGCAGGCGCTGACGAACTTCAGGTCACGGGCATAGACCTTGAAGCTCTCGTGTACTTGAGCCGCGAGTTCGCGGGTAGGGGTCAGGACCAGTACGCGCGGTTGGCGCGGGCCATGACGCTGGGATTTGTCCGGGTGACCGTTAGGGAACAACCGCTCCAGGATCGGAAGGGCGAAGCCACCGGTTTTGCCAGTACCTGTCTGAGCCGCAACCATCAGGTCGCGACCTTGCAACACGGCGGGAATGGCCCGCTGTTGCACCGGAGTAGGCTCGGTATAGCCCGCTGCCTCGATGGCGCGGACTAAAGCCTCGGAGAGACCGAGGGAAGCAAAGGACATGAGTAATCCTGTTTTAGTTAGGGCTTGGCCCAATGGGAGTCTTGCCTGGCGCGAATGGCGTTTAAGAGGACGCAATCCCGTCCGGTCCTGCTGGGCCTCGAAGGCTCGTCTGGAGCGCTCGCGCGGGCTGAAAAGCTGCGCTGTAGCGGGGTCGAGATGCCTTGAACAAGTCCGAGCGTCCGGGCGTGAGCCTGGCGGGAAGGCCGGAGTATAACAGAGCAATCACTGCGCGCCGCTTTCCTGCTGCTCAACGGTTTTTTCGCGGGCAGCGGTGGCCCCGGCAGTTTTCGTGCTGGTAGCCGGATCGGCGCCATAACGGGCGCTCAGTTCGGCGTACGCGGGTTCGCGCTTGAATCGTTTGAGCTCGGCGCCGAAGCGCTGCACGAGCAAATCCATGCCCGCGTTGCGGCGCACCGCCAGAAACTGGCTCTGCTGGCTGATGACGGTCGGGTTTTCGCTGATCTGGTCGCGGATATTCAATTCGTCTAGCAAATGCTGGCCCACCCGGCGGTCGGTGATCAGCAGGTCGATCCTGCCGCGCACCAGTTTGCCGAAGTTGGCTTCATGGGTGGGTGCCGGTTCGCGCGTGAACAGCGTCGATTCACGGAAGTCCGGGCTGTACAGATAGCCCGGCGAGGTGCCTATCGTCAGGCCTTTCAGATCGTCGAGGGTGCGAAACGGATGCGGGCGTTCGTTGGCATAGAACAGCACGAACTGGACTTCCGAGAGCGGTTCGCTGGGGTAGAGCAGGGTCGCCTCGCGCTCGTCGCTGTGAAAAATGTCCAGCGCGCCATCGGCCTGGCCGGTTTCAAGCATCGACAGGCAGCGTTTCCACGGCAGGAACTGCCACTCGACCTCGATCCCCAGGCGCTTGAAGACGATGGCCGTGGTTTCGTAGTCCAGGCCCAGTGATTTGCCATTTTCCTCGTAGACATAAGGCGCCCACGGTTCAGTGACAATGCGTAGCTTCTCGCCCCGAGCGGCGAAGCTCAGGCAAGTGAAAACCAGCACGGCAATTAACTGTGGGATCAAAGGCATGGGCTTGAGATTACGACGAGAAACGGGAAAGAGCCAGAAACCGACTGCAGATGCTCTATCTCCGTGTGTTGCATCACAATAAAAGTACGTAGAAAGCAAAAAATCGCAGCCTTCGACCGCTCCTACAGGGATTAAACATGCCCGAATGTAGGAGTGGCCGAAGGCTGCGATCTTTTGATCTTGCTTTAAACGTTTATCAGCGCGGCAACTTCAGGTTGTTCCACACCGCCAGACTCGCTTCAGCCTGGTTCAGTGTGTAGAAGTGCAGCCCTGGCGCGCCACCTTGCAGCAGGCGTTCGCACATTTCGGTGATGACTTGTTCACCAAAGCCTTGAATGCTCTGGGTGTCGTCGCCGTAGGCTTCCAGTTGCTTGCGGATCCAGCGCGGGATTTCCGCACCGCAGGCATCGGAGAAGCGCGCCAGCTTGCTGTAGTTGGTGATCGGCATGATGCCCGGCACGATCGGGATGTTCACGCCCATCGCCCGTACACGCTCGACGAAGTAGAAATAGCTGTCGGCGTTGAAGAAGTACTGGGTGATCGCGCTGTCGGCGCCAGCGTTGGCTTTGCGCACGAAATTGGTCAGATCGTCTTCGAAATTGCGCGCTTGCGGATGCATTTCCGGGTAAGCGGCGACTTCGATGTGGAAATGATCACCGGTCTCTTCACGAATGAATTCGACCAGGTCGTTGGCGTGGCGCATTTCGCCGCTGGCCATGCCCATGCCCGAAGGCAGGTCACCGCGCAGGGCAACGATGCGCTTGATGCCGGCAGCCTTGTATTGCGCCAGCAGGCCGCGCAAGTCGTCCTTGCTGTCGCCTACGCAGGACAGATGCGGTGCGGCAGGGACTTTGACTTCGCTTTCGAGCTGCAACACGGTGTTGAGGGTTCGATCACGGGTCGAACCGCCAGCGCCATAGGTGCAGGAGAAGAAATCGGGGTTGTACGTGGCCAGCTGACGAGCAGTGGCGAGCAGCTTTTCATGCCCAGCGTCGGTCTTCGTAGGGAAGAACTCGAAGCTGTAGCGACGGTCTTGGGACATGGTCATATCCTTGGAAACGCGTAAGCCTTGCAGTCGCCACGTTTACTGTAGGAGCGAAGCTTGCTCGCGAAAGCAACAACACGGTGCTTCAGAAACAACGCGGTGATGCTTTCGCGAGCAAGCTTCGCTCCTACAGGGGAGCGTGGTTTCTGCTTAAGTCCGCTCCCATGGGGAGCGGACAGCAGGTCGAATCAGTAGCGGTAAGCGTGCGGCTTGAACGGACCTTCGACAGTCACGCCGATGTAGTCGGCCTGGGTCTTGGTCAGTTGAGTCACGACGCCGCCGAAACCGCGGACCATTTCCAGGGCCACTTCTTCGTCGAGTTTCTTCGGCAGTACTTCAACAGTCAGGCGCTCGGCTTTCTGGGCTGGCGACAGGTCGGCGTACTTCTGGCCGAACAGGAAGATCTGCGCCAGAACCTGGTTGGCGAACGAACCGTCCATGATGCGGCTTGGGTGACCGGTGGCGTTACCCAGGTTAACCAGACGGCCTTCGGCCAGCAGGATCAGGTAGTCGTCGTTCTGGGCATCGAATGCGCCAGGACCGGTACGGTGGATTTTGTGAACCTGTGGCTTCACTTCTTCCCATGCCCAGTTCTTGCGCATGAAAGCGGTGTCGATTTCGTTGTCGAAGTGGCCGATGTTGCAGACAACAGCGCGCTTCTTCAGGGCTTTGAGCATGTTCGAGTCGCAAACATTGACGTTACCGGTGGTGGTCACGATCAGGTCGATCTTGCCCAGCAGCGCTTTGTCGATGCTTGCTTCGGTACCGGTGTTGATACCGTCGATGAACGGCGAAACCAGTTCGAAACCGTCCATGCAGGCTTGCATGGCGCAGATCGGGTCGACTTCGGAGACTTTAACGATCATGCCTTCCTGACGCAGGGACTGAGCGGAGCCCTTGCCCACGTCGCCGTAACCGATGACCAGCGCTTGCTTGCCGGACAGCAGGTGGTCGGTGCCGCGCTTGATCGCGTCGTTCAGGCTGTGACGGCAGCCGTACTTGTTGTCGTTCTTGCTCTTGGTCACCGAGTCGTTGACGTTGATGGCCGGGATTTTCAGCTCGCCCTTGGCCAGCATGTCCAGCAGGCGGTGAACGCCGGTGGTGGTTTCTTCGGTCACGCCGTGAACGCGATCCAGAACCTGTGGGTACTTGTCGTGCAGCAGCTGGGTCAGGTCGCCGCCGTCGTCGAGGATCATGTTGGCATCCCATGGCGCGCCATCTTTCAGGATGGTTTGCTCCAGGCACCACTCGTACTCTTCTTCAGTCTCGCCTTTCCAGGCGAAAACCGGGATGCCAGCAGCGGCGATAGCAGCAGCGGCCTGATCCTGAGTCGAGAAAATGTTGCAGGACGACCAGCGAACTTCGGCACCCAGGGCAACCAGGGTTTCGATCAGCACGGCAGTCTGAATGGTCATGTGGATGCAGCCGAGAATCTTGGCGCCTTTGAGCGGCTGCTCACCGACGTACTTGCGGCGCAGACCCATCAGGGCTGGCATTTCGGATTCAGCGATGATGGTTTCGCGACGGCCCCAGGCAGCCAGGGACATGTCGGCGACTTTGTAATCGTTAAAATCTGCAGGCGTGATAACAGCGCTCATGAAGAGCCTCCATTCGTAATGTATGCGAATGGGCGCCGTTGTGCGTTTAGTGTCTGGCCGTGGCCAGTCAACGCCCCATCCGAGCCTGACAGGTTGAACCTGCTGCAGCGCCCCTCGGACAGGTGGCGGGAAAACGGTATCAATGGAACGTTACCGTTTTGAAACGGGGGCGATTATAGCGGGCTATGCTGATCTTCCAAAGCGTTTCTGTCGGTCAATGTCCGAACGGTAATCGTGACCATAGACGATGCTTAATAGAGCTCTAGTCCGGGCTCTGCCATGATGGCACCCATCATTCGGCAAGACGCTCAGGAGTGAATATGAATTTCCACACCCGCAAATGGGTAAAACCCGAAGACCTCAACCCCAACGGCACGCTGTTCGGCGGCAGTCTGTTGCGCTGGATCGACGAAGAAGCGGCGATCTACGCCATCGTTCAGCTGGGCAATCAGCGCGTGGTGACCAAGTACATTTCCGAAATCAATTTTGTCAGCGCCTCGCGCCAGGGCGACATCATCGAACTGGGCATCACCGCCACCGAGTTCGGCCGCACCTCGATCACCCTGACCTGCGAAGTGCGCAACAAGATCACCCGCAAAAGCATCCTGACGGTGGAGAAGATGGTCTTCGTCAACCTCGGCGAAGACGGCCTGCCCGCCCCACACGGCCGGACCGAGATCAAGTACGTCAAAGACCAGTTCAAGGACGAGTAATGCGAGTACCGTAGGAGCCGGCTTGCTGGCGATGGCGCCTTAAGCATCACCGCAAAAACCGAGTCGACCCCATCGTCGGAACGCCGCCCGCAGCAAGCCGGCTCCTACAGAATGCGGTTTCATTTGTGGGGCCACTGAACAAGCGCCGAACCCCGCGTGTCGTACCTACATGACACGCCACCGGTTCCGGAGCTCTATGGACGCGCAAAAAGACGGCAAGACCCCGAACCTCTCGGCTGAAGAACGGCACGACGTCGAAAAAAGCCAGCCGCCACGTGCGGCTGTATTGCACGAAATCATCCGCACCCAGGGCGATCAGGAACTGGAACGCAGCGTCGCCGCGCTATGGTGGTCGGCGCTCGCCGCCGGCCTGACCATGGGCCTGTCGCTGATGGCCATGGGGTTGCTCAACTCGCGCCTGCCGGACGACGAACACTTCAAGGTGATTGCCAGTTTCGGTTACTGCGCCGGGTTCCTTGCGGTCATCCTCGCCCGCCAGCAATTGTTCACCGAGAACACCCTGACGGCGGTGCTGCCGGTCATGACCAAACCCACCCTGAACAATTTCGGCCGGTTGTTGCGGCTGTGGTCGGTGGTGCTGGTGGGCAACCTTTGCGGCACCTTGCTGGTCGCGTATGTGATGTTGCACCTGCCGATTTTCGACACCAGGACCGACCTGGCCTTCCTCGATATCGGGCGCAAGGTCATGGAGAACGACGCGAGCAAGATGTTCGCCAAAGGCATTGTGTCGGGCTGGATGATCGCCACCATGGTCTGGATGATCCCGTCCATGGAGAGCGCCAAGATGTGGATCATTATCCTCATCACCTACCTCATGGCGCTGGGGGATTTCACCCACATCGTCGTCGGTTCGGCCGAGGTGTCGTATCTGGTGTTTGCCGGCGAGTTGCCGTGGAAGGATTTCTGGCTGGTGTTCGCAGGTCCCACGCTGGCGGGGAACATTATCGGTGGCAGCTTTATCTTTGCGCTGTTGAGCCATGCGCAGATTCGCAGCGAAAGCGGGCCGCCGAAGCAGTCTGCGGATCGGGAGCCCGACCCGCAGAAGGTCAAAAAGTAATCAGTGATGCCCGGCCTGTGCCGCTGGCGCAGGCTCATCCCGGGTCACGTGCTTGACCAGTTTGCCGATGCTCAAGCCCTGCAACAGGATCGACGACAACACCACGATGTAGGTGATGCTCAGCAGCAAATCACGCTCCGGGCCCAATGGCAGCGCCAGGGCGAGCGCTACCGAAACACCACCGCGCAAACCACCCCAGGTCAGAATCCGGATCGTTCCGCGCGGCACTGTGCGCCAGCGTCGCAGCAGGAGGATGGCCGGTGCCACGGTCAACAGGCGCGAGAGCAGAATGGCCAGGGCCAGCAAACTTGCCGCCAATACGTGCAGCCAGTTGAACGGCAGCAGCAACAGCTCCATGCCGATCAGGGCAAACAGCAGGGCGTTGAGCATGTCGTCGAGCAGCTCCCAGAAACCGTCCAGGTACTTTCGGGTCATGTCGTTCATCGCCAGATTGCGCCCCAGATTGCCGATGATCAGGCCGGCGACCACCATCGCAATCGGTGCGGAAACATGCAGCTCCGACGCCATGGCCGAGCCGCCGATCACCAGTGCCAGGGTCAACATGACTTCGATCTGATGCTGCTCGATGCTCTTGATCATCAGATACACCAGGTAGCCAATCAGCCCGCCAAACAGCACGCCGCCAATTGCTTCGTGTGCAAACAGCAGGGCCGTGGCGCCTACGGTTGGGGTTTCACCGAGTTGCGCGATACCCAACAGCACGGTGAACACCACTACCGCGGTGCCATCGTTGAACAGCGATTCGCCGACAATCGTGGTTTTCAGCGGTTTGGACGCGTTGGCGGTCCGCAGCACGCCGAGCACCGCGATGGGGTCGGTCGGGGAAATCAGCGCGCCGAACAACAGGCAGTACAGAAAGCTCACATGCCAGCCGAACAGGGCAAAGATGTAATACGCGAGGCTGCCGATCACGGCGGTAGCGATCAATACGCCAAACGTCGCCAGCAGGCCGATGGGCCAGCGATAGCTGCGCAGGTCATTGAGATTGACGTGCAGCGCCCCGGCGAACAGCAGAAAGGACAGCATCCAGTTCATCAGCAGATCACCGAAATCGATCTGGCCGATCAGCTGTTGCACACGCTCTTCGAGGCCGGGGTAACCGAGGAAGCTCAGGCCCTGCAACAGCAGGGAAAACATCAGCGCGGTGACCATGACGCCGATGGTCGGGGGCAGGCCGATGAAACGGAAATTCACGTAGGTGAGCAGGGAAGTGAGGCAGATAAACGCAGCGACAAGTTCAAGCATCCGGGGTCCTTGGATGAGGGGAAAGATTGGTTTTCAGGCGGGTGTACCGAGTCAGCTTCTTCGCGGGCAAGCCTCGCTCCTACAGGATCTGCGCGATCCTGTAGGAGCGAGGCTTGCCCGCGAAGGCAATTATTCAGGCGGACACATTGACCGCAGCCGCACCGCGACGTTGCAGGTAAATGAAGAAAAGCGCCGTCAGCACCGTCAGGCCACTGACCAGCGCGCCGGTCCACGGCAAGTCCGCCAGGTCCGCGCCGCTGGCGACCACCAGCCCGCCAATCCACGCGCCCGCCGCATTACCGAGATTGAAAGCGCTCTGGTTCAACGTTGAGCCGAGGTTCGGTGCTTCATGCGCCTGATCAATGATCAGCAGTTGCAGAATCGGGCACAGGGCGAAGGCAAAGATCCCCCACAACACCAGCGTGATCGCCGCCGGAATCACCGAGTGACTGGTCTGCGTGAACGCGGCCAGCACGACCACCACCGCCAACGCCATGCCCACCAGTGAAGGCAGCAAGCGACTGTCGGCCAGGCGGCCGCCGAGCATGCTGCCCGCCGTCAAACCGACACCGAACAACAGCAGCATAATCGTCACGCCGTGCGGGCTGACCCCGGTGATGTCCTGCAGGATCGGTGCGATGTAGGTGAACACGCTGAACAGGCTGGTCGACGCCAGCACGCTCATGCCCAAGGCCAGCAGCACATTGACCTTGCCCAGCACCTTGAACTCGCTGGCGAGGTTGGCCTTGTCCATGGCGATGTCCTTCGGCAGCCAGACCCACTGCGCAATTGCGGCGATCACCCCGATCACCGACACCGCCCAGAACGTCGAACGCCAACCGGCGTATTGGCCGAGCGCGGTGCCCAATGGCACACCGAGCACATTGGCCAGGGTCAGGCCGGTGAACATCATGGCAATCGCCTGCGCCCGTTTGTTCGGCGCGACCAGACCGGCCGCGACCACCGAACCGATGCCGAAGAACGCCCCGTGGCACAACGCGGTAACCACTCGCGCGGCCATCAGCGTGGCGTAGTTTGGCGCCAACGCGCACAGCACGTTGCCGAGGATGAACATCAGTGTCATGCCCAGCAGGGTGGCTTTGCGCGGCATATTGGCGGTGCCGACCGCGAGGATAGGCGCGCCGAACACCACGCCCAGGGCGTAACCGGTGATCAACAGGCCGGCGTGGGGAATGCTCACGGCGAGGTCGCGAGCGACGTCGGGCAGCAAGCCCATGATGACGAATTCAGTGGTGCCGATGCCGAACGCGGCAACAGCGAGGGCAAGCAAGGCGAGTGGCATGCGCAAGGTCTCTGTCGGTAGTCTTGACGCTGTGATCAGGCATACGCAGGCCGACGACCGTTCTCGAGGAGAACGGGCCATGGCAGAAATTATTGGAATTAGTCTGTGCGCAACTGAGTGCGGCGTGGTCGCTTGCAGTATAAACAGCTGCTGACATATGGCGAATCAATAATCTCCCCCGTCCCTGTAGGAGCACGGCTTGCCGGCGAAAGCGGTCTGAAGTACGCCTTCGCCGGCAAGCCGTGCTCCTACAGGGTGAGGATGATGAACAAAAGGAGTGTGCCGTGCTTGCGACGGCGTTGGTGTTGGTGGCGGCGCTGTTGCACGCGGCGTGGAACACCCTGATTAAATTCAGTGCGGAACGGTTGTTGGTCGTGGCCTGCATGGACAGCGTGGCGATGCTTTTTGTCGCGCTGATGCTGCCGTTCGTGGCGCTGCCACCGATTGAAATCTGGCCATGGATTCTCGCATCGGCCGCATTCGAATTGCTTTATCGCTACCTGCTGATTCAGGCCTATCGAGTGGGTGATCTCGGTTTGGTGTACCCGCTGATGCGTGGCTTGTCGCCGTTAGTGGTGCTGGCCTTGACGCTGATCTTTGCCGGGGAGGTGCTGACGAATCAGCAGATCTTCGGAATTCTGCTCATCCCGTTGGGCATGCTGTGCCTGCTGTGGCAGGGCGGTGGCGGTACGCGTTTGCCGTGGTCGATGCTGCCGGTGGTGGCGCTGATTGGCCTGTGCATTGGCTGCTACACCTTTATCGATGGCCAGGCGTTGCGGCGCTGGTCGCATCCGCTGGACTACCTGGTCTGGGTGACGTTGCTCAGCGCCTGGCCGTTTCCGCTGCTGGCGTTGGTGCGCAAGCGGCCGGCGTTCATGCTGTTCTGGCGTGAACAATGGCGCTTGGGATTGGCGGTCGGGTTCTGCGTGTTGTTCAGCTACGCTCTGGTGCTGTGGGCGATGCAGCTGGGGTCGATTGCAGAAGCGGCGGCATTGCGCGAGATCAGCGTGATTCTGGTGGTGCTGTTTGGCATGCGCTATCTGAAAGAACCTTTCGGTCGGCCGCGGCTCTTGGCCTGTGGGCTGGTGCTGATCGGCATGTTGGTGATGAAGTTTTGACCGGAATCCGGAATTTATAACTCGAAGAAAGGGACTGCGATATGACGGTTGCTCTGTGGTGCATTTTGATTGCGTTCTTCCTGCCCTATCTCTGCGTGGGGATTGCCAAGATCAGTGGCCGTTTTGGACTGAAAGACAACCATGATCCCCGGGATTTTCTCGAGTCACTGAATGGTTTGGGCCGGCGCGCCTACGCGGCGCAATTGAACAGTTTCGAAGTGACCCCGGCGTTCGCGGCGGCGGTGATCGTGGCCCACCTGGCCGGCAACGCCGAGCTGGTGACGATCAATGTGCTGTCGGTGTTGTTCATCACCAGCCGTCTGCTGTACATCATTTGCTACCTGGCAGACTGGGCGATTCTGCGGTCGCTGGTGTGGTTTGTGGGGATGGGGTTGATCGTGAGTTTCTTTGTGATTTCGGTCTGACATATCTGCGGTGTTTATTTTGGCCCCTTCGCGGGCAAGCCACGCTCCTACAGGGATCTGCGTCGATCACAATTGTGTGATCGACGCAGATCCCTGTAGGAGCGTGGCTTGCCCGCGAAAGCTATCTATCTGCCGCCACAGTAATTAAGGGTTGGCTTTAACCGCATCAGCCACCTGAGGCACTTGCGGCAAGGCCGCGCCTTTGGGCCAGAGCATCCAGATCTGCCCCTGCTGTTTCATGTCGCCAGCCAGTTGCCCCGCTGCTTCGCCAGTGCCCCAGAACAAATCCGCACGGACTTCACCGGCAATCGCGCCGCCAGTGTCTTGAGCCGCCACCGGGCGAACAAGCGCGGTGCCGTCCGGCCGCGTTGTGGATAACCACAACAGGCTGCCCAGCGGAATCACTTTGCGATCCACTGCTGCGCTGTAACCCGCCGTCAGCGGTACGTTCAGCGAGCCGCGAGGGCCTTCATTGCTGTCCGGGTTGCGGGTGAAGAACACATAGCTCGGGTTGCTGCCGAGCAGTTCCGGAATGCGCGCCGGATTGGCCTTGGCCCAGTCGCTGATTGCGCCCATGGTCACGTCTTCTTTCTTCAGTTCGCCTTGCTCTACCAGCCAGCGGCCGATGGGGCGATACGGATGGCCGTTCTGGTCGGCATACGCAATGCGCAACTGGCGGCCATCGTCGAGCTGAATGCGACCGGAACCCTGGATTTGCAGGAATTGCAGGTTCATCGGATCGGTCAGCCACGCCACGACCGGCGCCTTGACCCCTTTGGTTTCGATGGTTGCCGCATCGTCGTAAGGCTTGAGCACGCGACCTTCGAGCCGTCCGCGCAGGCGTTTGCCTTTGAGCTCCGGGTAGATGCTGTCCAGAGAGACGATGATCATGTCCTCTGGAACCCCGTACACCGGGATGTTCGCCACGGCAGTTTGGGTCAGGCTGCCGGGGTAGACCGGCTCGTAGTAACCGGTGATCAAGCCGTTGGGATTGTCGTTGGCGGCGCGCAGGCCGTAGACGTCGAGGTTCTGTTTGAGGAAACCGCGAATGTCACTGGCGGTTTGCGGCACGTTGGTGGCAGCGGCACAGGTAGAGCCCCAGATCGGGTCGGCCTTGAGTCGGGTGCAGGCGCTGCGCCATGAACCGAAACCGGCGACCAGGTCGTTATCGGACACCGTCGGCAGGGCTTCCCAGGTGGCGCTGGAATAAGTCGCCAGCGCGTGAGTCTTGGGTTTGTTGTTGTCACCGCCGGTGCAGCCTGCGAGCACGGCCACCATCGGGAGGGTCCAGGCGAGGCGGTGACGCCATGCCTTGAAACGGCTGTTCATGGAGTAATTCCTTTGTCGGTTGCCTGAGTGCTCCATGCGCTCAAACAACCCGTATTGATAATAGGGCTATTGGTCTTTGCCGATGACGCGAGGATACTGGCCGCCGTTTCCCGTGACCTGAAGCCACCATGACTCTTAAAAGACTTTCCGTTGTATTGCTGGCCTGCCTGACCTTGTCCGCGTGCGGCGGTGTCGATCCGAATTCGCCACTGGGCCAGCGCAAGGCAATCTTCAAGCAAATGCTCAAGACCGGCGAAGACCTGGGTGGCATGTTGCGCGGCCGCATTCCATTCGACGGCCCGAAATTCGCTGACGGCGCGGTGAAACTCGATGCGCTGTCCCAGGAACCGTGGAAGCATTTTCCGCAGGTGCGCGAAGAAGATCACACCAGCGCCAAGGGCGACGTGTGGCAGAAACAGGCACGCTTTCAGGAAATGGCCCGCACCCTTGAAGCCGCCACCGGTGAATTGGTGATTGCCAGCAAGGTTCAGCCATACAAGGCCAGCAACCTGGGGCCGGCGGTGCAGAAGGTCGAAGATGCCTGCAGTGCGTGCCATAAAGAGTTTCGGGATCATTGATTTGCAGCGCTCTTGCTGACGCTTTCGCGAGCAGGCTCGCTTCCACATAGGATTGCATTCCCCTGTGGGAGCGAGCCTGCTCGCGAAGCTCCCTGAAGAACGCTACAAATTCCTGACTTTACCTTTTCTTATTTATCCAGCTCGTCGAGCGCGTTTTGCAGTTCCTTGCGCGACTCGGCCAGTTTGTCTTTGCGCTTGTTGATCTTCTCGGGGTCGCCTTTCTTCATGGCTTTGTCGAGGTCGGCCTGGCGCTGGCTGACTTCATGCTTGGCGTCGAGGACCTTGTTTTCCCGCTCCTTCTTCAGCGAAGCGTCGGTGCAATGCGCGGTAACTTCGCTCAGTGCCGTTTCCAGGCCTGCCTGCTGTTCGGCGTTGCCATGGGATTTGGCCAGTTCGATCTGGTTGATGATGCCTTGTTTCTTGGCGGCACAACCGGTCAGCCCCGGGGCCTCTTCGACGGCCATCAGTGGCGCGGCCATCACGCTGCAAAGGGTCAGCAGGGCGAGCGGTGAAAGAAATTTCATAAAAGCTCCATGTGCAGGTGCAATCGGGTCGATAGGGCGATGGGCGTTTGAGCTCGTCGGCCTCTTTGGGTTCCCGGGCGGGCGAGTATCTGCGGTTGCTAAAAACCGTCGATCCCCGCCGCACGTAATGTGTCGCTCAAGGCCAGGACCTGCGGGTCGCGGAAAAATGCACTCAATTGCGCCGCGCGTCCCGGGCCGATGCCGGCTTCGGCCTGCCATTGTTCGGTGTTTCGTTGTGCCAGTTCCTGCCAGGAGTCGGCGAGGTTTGCCTGGCCGGTCGGTGGTAAACCCAGGGCTTTGAGCCAGCGAGCAAAAGGGCGTTGGCGGGCACTGTTGAAACTGTTTAGTAGACGAGTACTGCTGCGGTCGCCGAAGCCGTTAATGTTAGCAAGCTCTTGAGCATCGAGGGTCAACCAATCCAGCAGGCCGTTCAGGTGGCCTGTTTCGAAAAGTTTCTCCCACGTTCCCGGGCCGACATGAGGCATGGCCAACCCTTGCTTGCCGCTGAGCCAGGTCAGTCGCGCGAGAAACTGGCTTTCACAGCCCGGCGTCGGTTGCCAGCAGCTCAAATGATGAAAGTCCGCTGCCAGCGGCGCGTTCAAGGCTGGGCGTTCGGCGGCGCGTAGTACGACGCCGTCGAGCCGGGGAATGGTCAGCCCCGCGAGGCTGATGGACACCTGATCACCGGGGCGGATGTCCAGCTCCTCCCAGCGCCGCAGTGAGCTGACGCTGACACGCTTGATCTGCCGGTCATCGAGCGTCACCGGTTTCAAGTCCAGCACGGGGGTGATCCGTCCGGTGCGACCGACCTTGAAGTCGACTTTGCGTACTTCGGCCAGCGCCTGGGCAAAGGGGTATTTCCAGGCGACCGCCCAGTACGGTGTTTTTGCCTGCCAGCGCTCGGCCGAAGGCCGTTGGCTCTGGCGCAGGACCACACCGTCACTGGCAAAGGGCAGGGGTGAGCGGTACCAGTAATTGCGCCAGTGTTCAGTATCGGCAAATGTCTGTACCGGCTGACTGTAAGGCGCGATGCTCGGCAAACCCAGCTCATCCAGAGCGGCGATGCGAGCAGGCAAACCGGCCGGGCCTTGTGGCCAGTCCCAGATAAACAGGCCGATGCCGGTGGCCTGCTCAGGGCTGAGTTTCTTGCGCGCCATCAAACCGGCCACGGTGGCGCGGGCATTGAGGCTTCCTGCCTTGACTTGTACATGGTCGACCAGTCGCCAATAGAGTTCACCTTGCACCAGCAGGTCCAGCGGGCGCGACAGTTGCCGGGGGATGGCGGGGATCAGTCGCGCCGAGGCCGTCCAGTCTTGCCCGTTTATTCCGTCGCCGCGACTGATTGCCTGGTGCAGTACGCCCTTGCGGTAGATCAGCGTCACCGCCACACCATCGACTTTGGGTTGTACCCAGAGGTCCTTGCGATCGCGCATCCAGGTTTCGGCTGCACGACCATCTCGCACTTTTTCCAGGCCCGTGTGGGCAATGGGGTGGGCAATTTTGCCGCCAGCCGTGCGTAATGGTTCGGGCGTCAGGCCCAAGTCAAAGCAACTGCGCCATTCGGTGAGGCGAGCGAGGGCTTGATCGTAAAGTTCGTCGGCGACCAACGAGCGGCCATGGCGGTGATAACTGTCATCCCAGGTGTCGATCTGTTTTTGCAGGGTGGTGATTTCGTCCAGAGCCCTGTCGGGTAGCCAGTCGGGGCAGTCGGCTGCCTTTGATATCGAGCAGACCAAGGTCAGGAAGAAAACAGAAAACAGGCGCAGAAGCATCGTGAGCGTCCTTGCTCAGGGGGATGCTTGAAGGCTAGTCAGTATTTTCTGGCGGGGACGGTGGGTGTTTTGCCTGGTGTTTCCGGGTGGCTGGGCTGGCCTCTTCGCGAGCAGGCTCGCTCCTACAGGGAAATGCATTCCAATGTAGGAGCGAGACCGGCTTGCCGGCGATGGGAGCGACTCGGTCTCAAAGGCAAGACAATAAAAAGCCCCGCACGGCGAACCGTGCAGGGCTTTTGGTACCGCCGGGGAGGTCTTACAGGCCGGCAGCCGAACGCAGGTCGTCGGCGCGGTCGGTTTTTTCCCAGGTGAACGTGGTGAAGGTGTCTTCGCCCACGGTCTTGGTCGCCGGGGTGCGACCGAAGTGGCCGTACGCTGCGGTTTCCTGGTACATCGGGTGCAGCAGGTCAAGCATGGTGGTGATTGCGTATGGACGCAGGTCGAACACTTCGCGAACCAGTTTGACGATTTTGTCGTCGCTGATTTTGCCGGTGCCGAAGGTGTTCAACGAGATCGAAGTCGGCTGGGCAACACCGATCGCGTAGGAAACCTGAATCTCGCAACGCTCGGCCAGGCCGGCAGCGACGATGTTCTTTGCCACGTAACGACCGGCGTAGGCCGCCGAACGGTCAACCTTCGATGGATCTTTACCGGAGAACGCGCCGCCGCCGTGACGGGCCATGCCGCCGTAGCTGTCGACGATGATCTTGCGACCGGTCAGACCGCAGTCACCCACTGGGCCGCCAATGATGAACTGGCCAGTCGGGTTGATGTGGAACTGGGTGTCTTTGGTCAGCAGTTCGGCAGGCAGCACGTGCTTGACGATCAGCTCCATCACGCCTTCGCGCAGGTCTTTGTACGACACTTCAGGGTTGTGCTGGGTCGACAGTACAACGGCGTCGATACCGACAACCTTGCCGCCTTCGTAACGGCAAGTCACTTGCGACTTGGCGTCCGGGCGCAGCCAAGGCAGCAGGCCGGATTTACGGGCTTCGGCCTGGCGCTGAACCAGCTGATGCGAGAAGGTGATCGGTGCTGGCATCAGCACGTCGGTTTCGTTGCTGGCGTAGCCGAACATCAGGCCCTGGTCGCCGGCGCCCTGATCTTCAGGCTTGGCACGGTCAACACCCTGGTTGATGTCAGGGGACTGCTTGCCGATGATGTTCATCACACCGCAAGTGGCGCCGTCGAAGCCGACATCGGAGCTGTTGTAGCCGATGTCCAGAATGACGTTACGCACGATTTCTTCCAGGTCGACCCAGGCCGACGTGGTGACTTCACCTGCGATGATTGCCACGCCGGTTTTTACCAGCGTTTCGCACGCCACACGGGCGAACTTGTCTTCAGCAATGATGGCGTCCAGCACCGCATCGGAAATCTGGTCGGCGATTTTGTCCGGATGCCCTTCAGACACGGACTCGGAGGTGAAGAGGGAGTATTCGCTCATCTCGATTTTTTCCTGAATTTACCGATGGTGAGTGTCGCCAGTTGGCCGCTGAAAGTGGCGGACCTGAATCTGGAAACCATTACGTAAGCCTACATAGAGGCTTTCCCCGGGAACGAGTCCCGCAGCGGTGGCCCAACGGGCCAGATCGTCCTGTTCAAACCCCAACCAGAGATCACCGCAGGCCTCCCTGGCCCAACTCTGGTTGTGGCTACATAACTCTGTCACAAGCAGGCTACCGCCCGGTTGCAGCAATTTGGCCATGTGCTTGAGCGCATCGGCCGGTGCGGCAAAGTGGTGCAGCACCATGTTCAGTACAACGCAATCGGCCTTGAGGCTTACGCCATTCAATGCATCGGCCAGTTGCAGGCTGACGTTAGCCAGCGTTTCACGTTCGCAGACCTGTCGCGCCAATTCGAGCATCGCCTGGCTGTTGTCCAGCGCGGTGACGTGAGTGAAACGGCGCGCCAGTTCCGGCAGAAAAGCACCGTCGCCAGGGCCGACTTCAATGGCCGTGGCGCCTTCGCTGAAGCTCAATTTGTCGAGCAAGGCCACCACGCTTTCGCGGTACTGCGGCAGGCCGGCAATCAGGTCTTGCTGGGCGCGAAACTTCTCCGCGACCCGTGAGAAAAAATCCTGGCTGGCCGCTGCACGTTGCCCGTGGACCTGGCCGATCCGCGACTGCACATCGGCAGGCAGGGTCAGGTTGTCCACTTCTTCGAGCAGCGCGGCGTGCAACTTGCCGCCGAGCAGGTCAGTGTGGGGCAGGGCGCGACGGTAGAAAATCGCGTTGCCTTCACGGCGCGTTGCCACCAGGTCAGCCTGGGCCAGTACCTTGAGGTGATGACTCATGCCCGACTGGCCAATACCGAAGATCTGCGCCAGTTCGAGTACGCCAAACGAGTCGTTGGCCAGCGCGCGCAATACATTCAGCCGCAGAGGATCGCCACCGGCCTTGCACAGGGCCGCCAGCTCATCGCACTCGTCATGTTGAATGGAAGGCACGCGTAAATTCATAGGGCCAGCAGTCTAGTGACGGTCAGAAAGTACCGCAAGAGCAATATCAAAAAGTTTTGATATTGCTCGATGGGTGGCACTTCTGATGACTTGTTCCACTCTACAAACGAATAGCAGAAAGGTTTCACCAGCCGAAACCGTCTTTATCCATTGGAAAAACGCCTTCAGATGACTATCTGTCATTGCCGCGAGGCATGCCTGTGAGGGAAAATGCTCGCCTTTTTTCCGTTTCGTTTTATTCAAACCCTAGGAGATCAGCGATGCCCAGCCGTCGTGAGCGTGCCAACGCCATTCGTGCCCTCAGCATGGATGCCGTGCAAAAAGCCAACAGCGGCCATCCCGGTGCCCCGATGGGTATGGCGGATATCGCCGAAGTACTTTGGCGTGACTACCTGAAGCACAACCCGAGCAATCCATCGTTCGCCGACCGTGACCGCTTCGTGCTGTCCAACGGCCACGGCTCGATGCTGATCTACTCGCTGCTGCACCTGACCGGTTACGACCTGTCGATCGATGACCTGAAGCAATTCCGTCAACTGCACAGCCGCACCCCGGGTCACCCGGAGCTCGGCTACACCCCGGGCGTTGAAACCACCACCGGTCCACTGGGCCAGGGTCTGGCCAACGCCGTGGGTTTTGCCCTGGCTGAAAAAGTCCTGGCGGCGCAGTTCAACCGTCCGGGCCACAACATCGTTGACCACCACACCTATGTGTTCCTGGGTGATGGCTGCATGATGGAAGGCATTTCCCACGAAGTCGGCTCGCTCGCCGGTACTTTGGGCCTGGGCAAGCTGATCGCCTTCTACGATGACAACGGCATCTCCATCGACGGCGAAGTCGAAGGCTGGTTCACCGATGACACGCCGAAGCGTTTCGAAGCCTACAACTGGCAGGTGATCCGCAACGTCGACGGTCATGATCCTGAAGAGATCAAGATCGCCATCGAGACCGCTCGCAAAAGCGCGCAGCCGACCCTGATCTGCTGCAAGACCACCATCGGTTTCGGTTCGCCGAACAAGCAAGGTAAAGAAGACTGCCACGGCGCCCCATTGGGTGACGCGGAAATCGCACTGACCCGTACTGCGCTGAAGTGGAACCACGGCCCGTTCGAAATCCCGGCCGACATCTACGCCGAGTGGGACGCCAAGGAAGCCGGCCGCGCTGCCGAAGCCGAGTGGGACCAGCGTTTCGCTGCCTACTCCGCCGCTTTCCCGACCGAAGCGAACGAACTGATTCGTCGTCTGAGCGGTGATCTGCCGGCCGACTTCACCGAAAAAGCCGATGCTTATATCGCTGAAGTCGCTGCCAAAGGCGAAACCATCGCCAGCCGTAAAGCCAGCCAGAACGCTCTCAACGCATTCGGCCCGCTGTTGCCTGAGTTCCTCGGCGGCTCCGCTGACCTGGCCGGTTCCAACCTGACCCTGTGGAAAGGCTGCAAAGGCGTCACGGCTGAAGACGCCAGCGGCAACTACATGTACTACGGCGTACGCGAGTTCGGCATGACCGCCATCATGAACGGCGTTGCCTTGCACGGCGGCCTGGTGCCTTACGGCGCGACCTTCCTGATGTTCATGGAATACGCCCGCAACGCTGTGCGCATGTCGGCCTTGATGAAGCAGCGCGTGATCCACGTCTACACCCACGACTCCATCGGTCTGGGCGAAGACGGCCCGACTCACCAGCCTATCGAGCAACTGGCCAGCCTGCGCTGCACGCCAAACCTCGACACCTGGCGTCCAGCCGACGCCGTGGAATCGGCGGTGAGCTGGAAGTGCGCACTGGAGCGCAAGGACGGTCCTTCGGCCTTGATCTTCTCGCGTCAGAACCTGCAGCACCAAACCCGCAACGCGATTCAGATCGAAGAGATCTCCCGTGGCGGTTACGTGTTGAAGGACTGTGCAGGCGAGCCTGATCTGATCCTGATCGCCACCGGTTCCGAAGTCGGCCTGGCGGTTCAGGCTTATGACAAGCTGACCGAGCAGGGTCGTAAAGTACGCGTCGTTTCGATGCCGTGCACCAGCGTGTTCGATGCCCAGGACGCCGACTACAAGCAATCGGTCCTGCCGTTGCAGGTCAGCGCCCGTATCGCCATCGAAGCCTCTCACGCGGACTACTGGTACAAGTACGTGGGCCTGGAAGGTCGCGTCATCGGCATGACCACCTACGGCGAGTCGGCGCCTGCGCCAGCCTTGTTCGAAGAGTTCGGCTTCACCCTGGAAAACATCCTGGGTCAGGCTGAAGAGCTGCTGGAAGACTGATCCAGAAGTTGCGTTATCGGGGCTGACGCCTTCGCGGGCAAGCCTCGCTCCTACAAGGGATAGCGTTGTTGGCAGAATTGGGGTCATCCCGATCCTCAACAATCGCAAACCTGTAGGAGCGAGGCTTGCCCGCGAAGACGGCAGGCCTGGCGACTACATTCCCAAGCGTCATCGAGAACCCCCATGCCTCAACCGCGTCCCTACAAAGTTGCACTCAACGGCTACGGCCGGATTGGTCGTTGCGTCTTGCGTGCGTTGTTTGAGCGAGGCTCGGCGGCCGGGTTTGAAATTGTCGCGATCAACGATCTGGCGGACATGGCCAGCATCGAATACCTGACACGCTTCGACTCCACGCACGGGCGTTTTCCCGGCGAGGTGAAGGTCGACGGCGATTGTCTGCATATTAATGGCGACTGCGTGAAGGTCCTGCGCAGTGCCACCCCCGAAGGCATCGATTGGGCGTCCCTGGGCGTCGATCTGGTGCTGGAGTGCTCCGGCGCTTACCACACCCGTGAAGACGGCCAGCGTTTTCTCGACGCCGGCGCGCCACGCGTGCTGTTTTCCCAGCCGATGGCCAGCGAGGCGGATGTCGACGCCACCATCGTCTACGGCGTGAACCAGGATTGCCTGACCGGCGACGAGCTGCTGGTGTCCAACGCATCTTGCACCACCAACTGCGGCGTGCCGCTGTTGCGCCTGCTGGATCAGGCCATCGGCCTGGAATACGTGTCGATCACCACCATCCACTCGGCGATGAACGATCAGCCGGTGATCGACGCCTATCACCACGAAGACCTGCGCCGTACGCGTTCGGCGTTTCAGTCGGTGATTCCGGTGTCCACTGGTCTGGCGCGCGGCATCGAACGCCTGTTGCCGGAACTTGCCGGGCGAATTCAGGCCAAAGCCGTGCGGGTGCCGACGGTGAACGTGTCTTGCCTCGACATTACGATGCAGACCGTGAGCGATACCGACGCCACCGAGGTCAACCGGATTCTGCGCGAGGCTGCCACCAGCGGCCCGCTCAAAGGCCTGCTGGCCTACACCGAGCTGCCCCACGCAAGTTGTGATTTCAACCATGACCCACATTCGGCGATCGTCGATGCCAGTCAGACCCGAGTTTCCGGCCCACGGCTGGTGAACATCCTGGCCTGGTTCGACAACGAATGGGGTTTTGCCAACCGAATGCTGGACGTTGCAGAACACTATCTGCAAACAGCAACTTCAAAAAAACCGTAGGAAGTGCGACCCATGACCGTGTTGAAGATGTCCGACCTCGATCTGCAAGGTAAGCGCGTATTGATCCGCGAAGACCTCAACGTCCCAGTCAAGGACGGTGTTGTCACCAGCGATGCGCGAATCCTGGCCTCGCTGCCGACCATCAAGCTGGCCCTGGAAAAAGGCGCGGCCGTGATGGTCTGCTCGCACCTTGGCCGTCCGACTGAAGGCGAGTTCTCGGCCGAGAACAGCCTCAAGCCTGTCGCTGACTACCTGAGCAAGGCCCTGGGCCGCGAAGTGCCGCTGGTTGCCGATTACCTGGGCGGCGTTGACGTCAAGGCCGGCGACATCGTGCTGTTCGAAAACGTGCGCTTCAACAAGGGCGAGAAAAAGAACGCTGACGAACTGGCCCAGCAATACGCCGCCCTGTGCGACGTGTTCGTGATGGACGCCTTCGGCACCGCTCACCGCGCCGAGGGTTCGACCCACGGCGTGGCCAAGTTCGCCAAAGTTGCGGCTGCGGGCCCGTTGCTGGCCGCCGAACTGGACGCACTGGGCAAAGCCCTGGGCGCTCCGGCTCAACCAATGGCAGCCATCGTTGCCGGCTCCAAGGTATCGACCAAACTCGACGTGTTGAATAGCCTGAGCCAGATCTGCGACCAGCTGATCGTCGGCGGCGGCATTGCCAACACCTTCCTGGCCGCAGCCGGTCACCCGGTCGGCAAGTCCCTGTACGAACCGGACCTGCTGGATACCGCTCGCGCCATCGCCGCCAAAGTCAGCGTGCCGCTGCCGGTCGATGTGGTGGTCGCCAAGGAATTCGCTGAAAGCGCCACCGCCACCGTCAAGCTGATCGCCGACGTGGCGGCAGACGACATGATCCTGGACATCGGCCCACAGACCGCGGCGAATTTCGCCGAGCTGCTGAAGTCGTCCAAGACCATCCTGTGGAACGGCCCGGTCGGCGTGTTCGAATTCGACCAGTTCGGTAACGGCACCAAAGTGTTGGCCCAGGCCATCGCCGAAAGCTCGGCGTTCTCCATCGCGGGCGGCGGCGACACCCTGGCGGCCATTGATAAATATGGCGTAGCGGATCAGATCTCCTACATTTCTACCGGCGGCGGCGCATTCCTCGAATTCGTCGAAGGCAAAGTGTTGCCGGCCGTAGAAGTCCTGGAAAGTCGGGCCAAGGCCTGAGGTCGCTGATTTGACCAGGCAAAGGAGTGTTCAGATGGTCAAGACGCTAGCGCTGTTGATCGTCGCCGGTTCACTGGCGGCTTGCGGGAGTAACCCGAAGGCCGCACCGGAACCTGCGCCGCAATCGGTACAAAAAAGCTGCTACCAGGCTGACTGGCAAGCGGAAACCAACCCGGTGCTCAACAAGCGTTCCGGGCCTGATGGCCTGGACAAATACGAAACACAGACCCCCGCCAAGGAACATGGTTGTCCTTGACGGGTCTGACTCCTTACTCAGGGCTGGCAGCGTGCGCCGTCAGTCGAGGAACACGGATGAAAGGTTTTATCGCCATTACGGCGCTGGTGCTGCTGGCAGGTTGCTCGAATTTTGACCTGTTCAAGCCGGCCCAATCGACGGACAGCTGGGCCACCTGGACCTGCGACAGCCAGGCCAAAGTGGTCTGGCGCTACACTGACGACAGCCACAAGGCCGTCGATGTGCGCCTCGGCGGGGCCGATCAGGTCTATCGCCTGAAGCTTGAGCCGGGCGCCGAAGGTTCGCTGTACAGCAACGACATGCTGGCGTTTCACATAAAAGGTGAGGAAGGCCTGGTTTACTGGGTCGCCACCAACGATTTGATCGGCCGCGGTTGTAAAGCCGAGTAATTGAAGGCTTGTGCCAAGCCTGTAGGAGCGAAGCTTGCTCGCGAAGAGGGCGCCACATTCAACGCATGTGGTGTCAGTTAAACCGCTTTCGCGAGCAAGCTTCGCTCCTACAGGGTTTCTGCGTAATACCGAATGAGCGGACTGGATTAACCCCCGATCTGCAATAACTTGAATAGCCGCCGCCGCTCCGGCAGGCTGGCACGATTAACGACCCAAACCGGGAGAGACACACACAATGGCACTTATCAGCATGCGCCAGATGCTGGACCACGCAGCCGAGTTCGGCTACGGCGTTCCAGCCTTCAACGTCAACAACCTTGAGCAGATGCGCGCCATCATGGAAGCCGCTGACAAGACTGACTCCCCGGTGATCGTCCAGGCGTCGGCCGGTGCTCGCAAATACGCCGGCGCACCGTTCCTGCGTCACCTGATCCTGGCGGCAATCGAAGAATTCCCGCACATCCCGGTGTGCATGCACCAGGACCACGGCACCAGCCCTGACGTCTGCCAGCGCTCCATTCAACTGGGCTTCAGCTCGGTGATGATGGACGGCTCCCTGGGCGAAGACGGCAAGACGCCGACCGACTACGACTACAACGTCCGTGTTACCCAACAAACCGTCGCCATGGCTCACGCCTGTGGCGTTTCGGTAGAAGGCGAGCTGGGCTGCCTGGGTTCGCTGGAAACCGGCATGGCCGGTGAAGAAGACGGCATCGGCGCTGAAGGCGTTCTGGATCACAGCCAGATGCTGACCGACCCGGAAGAAGCTGCCGACTTCGTCAAACGCACTCAAGTTGACGCCCTGGCCATCGCCATCGGCACCAGCCACGGCGCGTACAAGTTCACCAAGCCGCCTACCGGCGACGTACTGGCCATCGACCGCATCAAAGAAATCCACAAACGCATCCCGAACACCCACCTGGTGATGCACGGTTCGTCTTCGGTTCCGCAAGAGTGGCTGGCGATCATCAACCAGTACGGCGGCGACATCAAAGAAACCTACGGCGTGCCGGTTGAAGAGATTGTTGAAGGCATCAAGTACGGCGTGCGTAAGGTCAACATCGACACCGACCTGCGCCTGGCATCCACCGGTGCGATGCGTCGCCTGATGGCCACCAACCCGAGCGAATTCGACCCGCGTAAGTTCTTCGGCGCGACCGTGACTGCGATGCGTGATGTGTGTATCGCTCGCTACGAAGCCTTCGGCACTGCCGGCAACGCTTCGAAGATCAAAGCGATTTCGCTGGAAGGCATGTATCAGCGTTATCTGAAAGGTGAGTTGAACGCCAAGGTTAACTAAGCCTTCAGCGTTTGAGTTGCACAAAAAACCCGCCGAGAGGCGGGTTTTTTTATGGGCGATGACTCTTGGTTGAATGCGGTCATTGTAGGAGTGAGCCTGCTCGCGATGGCGGGGTGTCAACGTTGAATGACACTCCGCCATCGCGAGCAGGCTCGCTCCCACAGGTTCTGCCGTGATTCACATCACTTATCGTGATCAATATCCAGTTTGCTAAATGTCACTTTACCGCCTTCACTGGTGTACCCGGTGTTGTCCTGCACATAGACCCCGGCCTTGAAGTACAGGGGTTTGACCCGCCACGTGGCGCTGATGTTGGTGTCCCACTGATAACCCGCGGCACTGATGCCCAGCGCACCGCCAGGGCTGAGGTGGATGAGGTAGGAGAACTCCTGATCCAGCTTCACGCCGGTGGCGATGGTGATTACCCGGCCTACGTCGTCATCGGGGTGCATGCGCACTTTGGCGACGATGTTGCCGGTCTTGGTGGTGGTCTTGTACTGATACTCGACCTTCACCATGGGTTTCTGGCTTTCGTAGGCGTGGATCTGGCCGATGACGATTTTGCCGGAGCTCGGCACCTGGTTCACCGCCAGGGTGGCGCGCAGGGAGTTGTCGGCGTCCGGGTAGTACCAGTTTTTCAGGGTGCCGTTGCTGTAGGTTTCCCGTAGTTCGGTGCGCGGATATTTTGCGTTTTCGGTTTTTGTGCCGGTTACCGGGGCCCAGAAAAACAGGGTGCCGGTGTCGGAGTGGAAGTATTGATCCTTGAACCCATTCACCAGTTTGGCCGTTTCAACGGTGTACGGCGGGTTACCGACGGGAACGCTGAGGTTCCAGGATGCGAGATCGATCATAGGCAAAGCTTCCACGAATTTTGCGGCACGGACGTACCAGAAGCTCTAGCACGCGCCTTTGGGGGCGGTCTTTATAAGCGTAGAAGGCTATTTTGTTAACGTCTGTCTGACAAATGGATGACGTCAAAACCCTGTTAAAAGGCCATCTTTCCCGGTTTTAGCGGGCTGTAGAGGCGACCGTTAGTCGGGCAATGAACCCTTTAGTTAAATGATGGCGTACTGATATCTTCTGCTTTCGCGAATCCCGGTCTAGAGTGAAGACGTAATATTTGTCCGGTTTTCACGAGAAACCGGCCTGACGCCCCGACATAGAGAAGCAGCATGGAATGCGCGCAACCCACGCCAGCCGAAGGCAGCTCAACCCTTTTAATCGTCGATGATTACCCTGAAAACCTGATCAGCATGCGCGCGTTGCTGCAGCGCCAGGACTGGCAGGTCATTACTGCTGCCTCCGGTTTCGAAGCCCTCGGCCTTCTGCTCGAACACGATATCGACCTGGTGCTGCTGGATGTGCAGATGCCGGGCATGGACGGTTTTGAAGTGGCGCGCCTGATGCGCGGCAGTCAGCGCACCCGTCTCACGCCGATCATTTTCCTCACCGCCAACGAACAGTCCCAGGATGCCGTGATCAAGGGCTACGCCAGTGGAGCGGTGGATTACCTGTTCAAACCGTTCGACCCGCAGATTCTCAAGCCCAAAGTCCAGGCGCTGCTGGAGCATCAGCGCAATCGCCGGGCGTTGCAGCGCCTGAGCCACGATCTGGAGGTCGCGCGCGCCTTCAACGCCTCGGTGCTGGACAACGCCGCCGAAGGCATCCTGGTGGTCGGCGAGGACGGTCTGATTCGCTTTGCCAACCCGGCGATGTCACGACTGCTCAACGCCACGGTGCAAGACCTGCAAGGCAAAGAGTTTCTGGATTACCTGCAAAAGCCGCATATTCCGGTCTGGGCCGATTCCGAACTGCTGGCCGGTTACAAGCGCGGCGAAACCCTGCGCCTGCACGATGCGCTATTGCGTACGGCGCCGGGCCAGCAGGTGCCTGTCGCACTTTCATGCGCGCCATTACCAACCGAGCAACACGCGATGGTGGTGACGGTGCTCGACATGTCGGTGGTGCGTCATCTGCATCAGCAGCTGGAGTTTCAGGCGGTGACCGACCCGTTGACCGGCCTGCTCAATCGCCGTGGTTTCTATCAGACCGTGGAAAATCTGCTGCTGCGCGGTGAGCGTAACGACAGCGCCTGGGTGTTGCTGTACCTCGACCTCGACGGTTTTAAACGGGTCAACGATTCCCTTGGTCACGATGCCGGCGACCGCGTGTTGCGCTGGGTGTCCGAACAATTGAAGGCTTGCTTGCGACCCTTCGACATTCTGGCGCGCATGGGCGGCGATGAATTCACGGCGCTGCTCGATCTGGAGTTCCCCGAGCAAGCGGCCAAGATTGCCGAGAAGCTGATTGAGCGGGTGTCGATCTGTCAGCAGATCGATGGGCTGGATATCGCCCTCGGCGCCAGCATCGGCATCGCCACGTATCCGGATTGCGGGGCCAATCTCGATGGTTTGCTGCGAGCGTCCGACATCGCCATGTACGAAGCCAAGCGTGCCGGGCGTCAGCAATATCGCTTCTATGACCATGACATGAACGGTCGCGCGCGCTCACGGTTGATGCTCGAAGAAAGTGTGCGCACCGCCATCGAAAACCGCGATTTCAATCTGGTGTATCAACCGCAGGTGGCCATTGCCGGAGGGCAGATTCGCGGGTTCGAAGCCCTGCTGCGCTGGCAGCATCCGAGCGTCGGCGATGTGCCGCCGGGGCTGTTTTTGCCGTTGCTGGAAGAGGCTCGGTTGATCAGTCGTCTGGGCAGCTGGATTTATCATCGCGGCGCCGGGCAACGCAAAGCCTGGGAAACCTTGTTTGCCGAAGACTTGGTGCTGGGCGTCAGCTTGAGCAGTACACAGTTCGGTATGCCTAACCTGGTCACCGAGTTGCGTCAGGTGCTGGAGCGCCATGGCTTGCAGGCGCGGCATCTGGAGGTCGAGGTCACGGAAGAGGCCTTGATGCACAACCCCGATGAAACCCGTAAACAACTGCGGCTGCTGCGCAATCTGGGGGTGCGGGTGGCGCTGGATGATTTCGGCTCCGGGCCGTGCTCGTTGTCGCATCTGCGGGATCTGGAGCTGGACACGCTCAAGCTTGACCGGCATGTGATCGCCCGGTTGCCGGACTCCTCGCGGGATGCGGCGTTGGTGCGCAATGTGATCGACCTGTGCAAGCAGTACGGGATGCTGGTGATCGCCGAAGGCGTGGAAACCGTCGCGCAATATGAATGGCTGCAAGCCAATGGTTGCGAGTACGTGCAAGGTTTCCTGGTGGCGCGGCCGATGATGGCCGAAGACGTCGGCGACTTTGTGCGGCCGTTCGACTGGAGCACGTTGATCGACTGAATTCGCTACACTGGCGGCCTTTCAGTAATTGATGTTGCCTATCCCGATGACCGCGTTGAAATACCTTCAGGCCTATCCCGTAGAGTTGCAGGACCAGGTGCGCTGGCTGATCACCGAAGGTCGGCTGGGCGACTACCTGGACAAACGCTACCCGCAAAAGCACGACGTGCAGAGTGACAAGGCGCTGTATGCCTATGCCCTGGACCTCAAGCAGGAATACCTGCGTAACGCCCCGGCCATCGATAAAGTGTTGTTCGACAACCGTCTGGACCTGACCCATCGCGCCCTCGGCCTGCACACCACGATCTCGCGGGTGCAGGGCGGAAAACTCAAGGCCAAGAAAGAAATTCGCGTGGCCTCGCTGTTCAAGGAGGCGCCTTGCGAGTTCCTGAAGATGATCGTGGTGCATGAGCTGGCGCACTTCAAGGAATCGGATCACAACAAGGCGTTCTACAAGCTGTGCGAACACATGTTGCCGGGGTATCACCAGGTCGAATTCGATTTGCGGGTGTACCTGACGTGGCGGGAAATGCAGTAGCCAAGGAGTGTGTGGATGGACGTGAGCAAGACCAAGAGCAGCTTCTATCGCCGTTTATACGTGGCGTACCTGATCGACAGTGGGCTGGCCAGCAGCGTCCCGGCATTGACCGACGTGACCGGCATGCCCCGGCGCACGGCGCAGGACACCATTGCGGCGTTGGCGGATCTGGATATCGTTTGCGAGTTCGAGCAGGAAGAGGGCGCGCGCAACCATGCGGGGCGTTATCGGATTCGCGAGTGGGGAGCGATTGATCGGGGGTGGATCGAGCGGAATCTGCGGCAGATTAAAGCGGTGTTGGAATATCCCTAGCTCCTGCGGTGTTTGACCTGGCGCCTTCGCGGGCAAGCCTCGCTCCTACAGAAACAGTGAAGTCTGTGTAGGAGCGAGGCTTGCCCGCGAAGAGGCCCTCAAGAACGACGCATCCCGATATGCGGAATGCCATCTTCCACGTATTCCTCACCCGCCACGACAAACCCGTACCGTCCGTAATACCCCTGCAAATGCGCCTGCGCCGACAGATAAACCGGCACATCAGGCCAACGCTTCGCAGCCTGCTTCAACGCCAGGGCGATCAGCTCATGACCCAACCCTTTGCCGCGCGCCTGCGGGGCGGTAAGCACCCGGCCGATCACCACGTCGCCGCCCTGTAGCTCCGGGTCGAGCAAACGCAGGTACGCCACCAGCCGATCGCCTTCCCAGGCCATCAAGTGGCAGGTGTCACCCTCCAGATCCTGGCCGTCCACGTCCTGATAGACGCATTTCTGCTCCACAACGAAAACCTCTGAGCGCAGCTGCAGAATGGCGTACAGCTGCTCTTTGCCCAGATCACTGTGGTGCTTGCAGATCCAATCGATTGTCATCTTCACATTCCGTTGACCTAGTCGCTCCGATACTAATCGCCTGGGCGAAAGATGTCTTTATGGCAGAGAAATCTGTGACAAAGGCCAAAATGCCATCATTCAATTCGCGCGGCGTTGTCTTCTTTGTGTAATCTGGGCTGAAGCGCTGTGCAGTGGCTTCGATGAGCTAATGTTGGTACCTGGGTTTCGCCGTTACGGGGCCTTGGAGTTTTGGCTGAAAACACGTCGGGCAGCCGCCCGCTAAGGATTTTCGAGCATGCCGCGATTGCATCGAGCTTTGGCCTTGATCGGATTGCTGTTGCTGACTCAGAGCGCGGCAGCGGAAAAGCTGCGACTGGTAGCCGATGCCTGGCCACCCTTTACTGATGCGACGCTGCTCAATGGCGGCCTGGCGACGGACATTGTCAGCACCGCGCTGGCGCGAGCCGGCTATGCCAGTGACTTTGAACAGGTGCCCTGGGCACGTGCCCTGATGGGTGTGGGCGAAGGCCGTTACGATGTGCTGGTGAACGCCTGGTATACCGAAGAGCGCACCAGGCTCGGCCGGTTTTCCGGCGAGTACCTGCTCAACCGCGTGCGCTTTCTCAAGCGCAAGGACGCACCGATCGAATACAACAACCTGCAGCAACTGCACACCTACCCGATTGCAGTGGTACGCGGTTACGCCTATTCACCGGCGTTCGATGAGGACGCCTCGCTACAGAAGGTCCCGGTGCACAGCTTCGCCATGGCCGTGCGCATGGTCGCTGCCGATCGGGTCAAGCTGACGCTGGAAGACGAATACGTCGCGCGTTATTACCTGGCCCGGGAGTCCGCCAAGGTGCGCAATGCCGTGGAGTTCCTGCCCAAGCCGTTGAGCGAGAACAGCCTGCACATTCTGGTCAGCCTGAAAAATCCGCACCACGAAGAGATCGTGGCCAGTTTCGACCGTGAGATTGCGGAGATGAAAGCGGATGGCAGTTATGAGCAGTTGATGAAGCAGCACGGGATGTAGTTTTTGCGGGATGGCTGATGACCCCTTCGCGGGCAAGTCGGATCGCCGCACCGCTCGCTCCTACAGGATTCGCGGCGATACTTGTAGGAGCGAGGCTTGCCCGCGAAGGCGCCCGCTGGGTCACCACAAATCTCAATCCTCGCCGGTGTCCTTGATCAAATGCGCCGCCAACGTCCGTAACGGCCCCAGCTGCCGGCAGATCAACGCCAACTGCGTCTGCACCAATCGCTGCCCTTCATCGATTTCATCCGGCATCTGTTCCAGCTCATTGGCCAGTGCCTCTTCCTCATCACTCTGAATCGCAATCGGCAGTTTGCTCGCCAACCCTTGAGCGATTTCATCGATGCTCGCCGCCAGTTTCACGCCGGCCCCTTCGATCAATTGCTCGCGCACGTCCGTCGGCAGTTGGGTTTCACGGTGCGCACCCAGTCCTGACAAATAGCTGAGCAAGGTGTGCGACAACACCAGGAAACGGAACCCGACATCCGCTTCCTTACGAAAATGCCCCGGCTCCATCAGCATGTTGGCGAGCGTCGTCGAGAGCGCCGCATCGGCGTTGTGCGCGTTGCGCCGGGCCAGGCGATAAGCCAGGTCGTCGCTCTTGCCGGCGGCGTATTGCTGCATGATCTGGCGCAGGTAAATGCTGTTGCAGGTGAGGGTGTTGGCCAGCACTTTGTTCAAGCGTCGGCCCTGCCAGTCCGGCAGGAACAGGAACACCGCCAGGCCGGCAATCAGGCTGCCGAGCAAGGTATCGAACAGTCGCGGCAGGAACAGGCCGTAACCGTCGCCGACCTGGTTGAAGCAGAACAGCACCATCAGCGTGATCGCGGCCGTGGCCAGGGTGTAACGGGTGGTGCGGTTGATAAAGAACACCACGCCGGCGGCGATGGCGAAGCACGACTGGATCAGCGGGTTCGGGAACAGATCGAACAGCGCCCACGCCACGGTCAGGCCGATGGCGGTGCCGATGATCCGCTGACCGAGCTTGCGGCGGGTCGCGCCGTAGTTCGGTTGGCAGACGAACAGCGTGGTGAGGATGATCCAGTAACCCTGCGACGGGTGAATCAAATGCACCATGCCGTAGCCGATGCTCAATGCCAGGGGCAAACGCAGGGCATGGCGGAACAGCAGCGAGGTCGGCGTCAGCTGCGTGCGCAAGCGAATCCACACATCCTTGAGGCTGCGTGGCGAACGGTCGAGCAGGCTGCTGTCGGTGGCGTCAGCGAGGGCGTCGGGGTTGCTCGCATCGCTGAGCAAACGGTCGAGGGTGCCGAGGTTGGCGGCCAGGGCGCGCAAGGAGCGCAGCAGTCCGCGCCAGGCCGGGTTGCTCTGGACACGCAGGTGTTCAAGGGACGCATGCAGGTCGCTGAGGGCTTCGGCAAAGCTGGCGTCATAGATGAATGGCTGACGCATCTGGATCGATTCCGCCAGCGCTCGGCAAGCCTTGCCCTGTTGGCGCAGCAGGCGCTGACAGCGGAACAGCACGTCGCTGTGGAAAAAGGCGTCGGCCAGCGCGTTGTACGGATAGTGCGAGGAGCTGGCGCGCTCGTGGATGTCCTGAGCGAGGAAGTAGAGCTTCAGGTAGCGGCTGACTTTCGAGCCCGGTCGACCGTTGCCGACCCGGTGCAGAATGATTTCCTTGGCAGCGTTCAGGGCTGCCACGACCCGACCGTTCTGCTGGGCCAGTTCCAGTCGGCGCGCTTCCACGTCCATCTGTCGGATCGGCTCGAACAGCGACGATTTCAGCTTCAGGTAAAAGCCCAGTTCGCGGAACAACCGCGCCAGGCTCTGTTGCACCGGCTGGTTGGAAAACATCGCCTGCCACAACACCGAAAGCAAACCGTACCAGGCCGCGCCGGCCACCAGCAGCACCGGTTCGTGCCAGAAATCGGTCACTGCGCCGCCGCGCTGGTCCACGCCGATCATGGTGTAGACCGACAGAATCAACGTCGCCGAGGCAATCGCGCCATAACGTTCGCCGAGCGCGCCGAGCATGGTCAGGCAAAAAGCGGCCAATGCGAAAGCGATGATGAACAGGACGGGGTAGGGGAAGAGCAGTTCGACGGACAGGGCCGCGACGATGAAGCAAACCAGCGTTACGGCCAGCGAATTGAGGCGGCCCTGCCAGCTGTCGTCGGTTTCGGCCAGGGCGCTGGCGATGATCCCCAGGAACAACGGGATCAGCAGCCCCATTTCATCCTGATACCAACACAGCGCCATGCTGCCGGTCAGGGCGATGAACACCCGCACGCTGTAACTGAATTTATCCAGCGCCCAGAGGCGACGCAGGGACTGACGAAAAGGGGTCGATGGCATGAAGTGCGAGGGCCTTCCGAGGCAATGACGCTAAATTGAGCCAGTAATGACGCCGACGCAATGGCGCCGATCACATCTGACAGCAAAATCTGTTCCTTAAGTTCTATGTCGTCTGTCGGGACGCCTTCGCGGGCAAGCCTCGCTCCTACAGGTTTTGCGCCACCTGAAAACTGGCATATCACCTGTAGGAGCGAGCGGGCGGCGTTCCGACTTGCCCGCGAAGAACGATAACGCGGTACGTCAGACGAATTGCGCTGCGGCGTACCCGGAGGCCCACGCCCACTGGAAGTTGAAACCGCCCAGATGCCCGGTCACGTCGAGCACTTCGCCGATGAAATACAGCCCAGGGCTTTTCAGCGATTCCATGGTCTTGGACGAGACTTCGTTGGTGTCGACACCGCCCAAGGTCACTTCGGCCGTGCGGTAGCCTTCGGTCCCGGCCGGCACCACTTTCCAGCTCGCCAGCTTCTCGGCGATGTCGGCAATTTCCGCGTGGGTGTATTGCTTCATCGGTTTGGAGACGAACCAGTTGTCCGCCAGCAGGTTGGCCATCTTCTTGGTGAAGATTTCGCCGAGCAGGGTTTTCAACTCGCTGTTGGGACGTTCGGCCTGCTGCTGTTGCAGCCAGCTCGGCACATCGTGATCCGGCATCAGGTTGATCTCTACCGGGTCGCCGGATTCCCAGAACGAGGAAATCTGCAAAATTGCCGGACCGCTGAGGCCGCGATGGGTAAACAGGATGTTCTCGCGAAAGCTCTGATCGTTGCAGCTCACCAGGCAATCCACCGACGTACCGGACAGTTCGGTGCAAAGCTCTTTGAGCTGATCAGTGATGGTGAAAGGCACCAGGCCGGCGCGGGTCGGCAGCAGTTCGTGGCCAAACTGCTTCGCGACCTGGTAACCGAAGCCGGTGGCGCCGAGGGTCGGGATCGACAGGCCGCCCGTGGCGATCACCAACGATTCACAGGTGATCTGGCCCAGTGTGGTGTCCAGCAGATAGCCGCTTTCCAGCTTCTCGATGGTCTGGATCGACGTGTCCAGGTGCAGGCTGACGCCAACCTGATCGCACTCGTTGAGCAGCATTTCGAGGATGTCGCTGGATTTGTTATCGCAGAACAACTGGCCGAGTTTCTTCTCGTGGTACGGCACGCCGTGCTTGGCGACCATGCCGATGAAATCCCACTGCGTGTAGCGCGCCAGTGCGGATTTGCAGAAGTGTTCGTTCTGCGAGAGGAAATTGCCCGGTTCGGTGTACATGTTGGTGAAATTGCAGCGGCCACCGCCCGACATCAGGATTTTCTTGCCGGCCTTGTTCGCGTGGTCGAGCAACATCACCTTGCGCCCGCGCCCGGCGGCGGTCAGCGCACACATCAACCCTGCGGCGCCAGCGCCAATGATCACGACTTCGGTAGAGCGCAAAACGGTGTCCTCCAGTTGTCTCACCACAAAACTAACTGTGGGAGCGAGCCTGCTCGCGATGAGGTCTGCACATTCAACATAGATGTTGTTTGACAGTCCGTCATCGCGAGCAGGCTCGCTCCCACAGGGGGAATTGCGTTGTTCTTACAATATACGAACGCGCAGCGAACGGCCCTTGATCTTGCCGTCGTTCAGGCGTTGCACTGCCTGCTTGGCAACTGCGCGTTCCACGGCCACGAACGCCTGGAAGTCGAAGATCGCGATCTTGCCAACCTGCGCGCCCGGAATCCCGGCATCACCAGTCAATGCACCCAGAATATCGCCCGGACGCACTTTGTCTTTACGGCCAGCGCCGATGACCAGCGTGCTCATTTGCGGCAGCAACGGACCACCGCCCTGGGACTTGAGGTTGTCCAGTTGATCCCAGCTCAACGGCGACTTCTGCAGTTGCTCGATGGCTTGCGCGCGGTGCGCTTCGGACGGGGCGACCAGGCTGATCGCGATGCCTTTTTCACCGGCGCGGCCAGTACGGCCAACGCGGTGAATGTGGATTTCCGAATCACGCGCCAGTTCGACGTTGATCACCATGTCCAGCGCATCGATGTCCAGGCCGCGCGCGGCGACGTCGGTGGCAACCAGTACCGAAGTACTGCGGTTGGCAAACATCGTCAGCACCTGGTCACGATCACGTTGTTCCAGATCGCCGTGCAGGCCGACGGCGGAGATGCCTTTGGCGGTCAGGTGATCGACGGTTTCCTGAACCTGCTGCTTGGTGAAGCAGAAGGCCACGCAAGAGGCCGGGCGGTGATGCGCGAGGACTTTGACCACGGCGTCCATGCGCTCTTCCGGAGAGATCTCGTAGAAGCGCTGCTCGATCTGCGTGTCGTCGTGGAACGCCTCGGCCTTCACTTGCTGCGGGTTGCGCATGAACTTGGAGGCCAACTGCTTGATGCCCACCGGGTACGTGGCGGAGAACAGCAGGGTCTGACGACGTTCCGGGCACTGGGCGATGATTTCTTCGATGGAGTCGTAGAAACCCATGTCGAGCATGCGGTCGGCTTCATCGAGGATCAGCGTGTTCAGGCCATGAAGCACCAGCGAACCTTTGCGCAGGTGCTGCTGGATGCGACCCGGAGTGCCGACGATGATGTGCGCGCCGTGCTCCAGCGAGCCGATCTGCGGACCGAACGACACGCCGCCGCACAAGGTCAGGACCTTGATGTTGTCTTCGGCGCGGGCCAGGCGACGGATTTCCTTGGCAACCTGGTCAGCCAGTTCACGCGTTGGGCAAATGACCAGCGCCTGGCAGCCGAAGAAGCGCGGATTGATCGGGTTCAGCAGGCCGATACCGAAGGCTGCGGTCTTGCCGCTGCCGGTCTTGGCCTGGGCGATCAGGTCCATCCCCTTGAGGATCACCGGCAAGCTTTGCGCCTGGATCGGCGTCATCTGGGCATAACCGAGGGAGTCGAGGTTAGCCAGCATGGCGGCGGACAGCGGCAAAGTATTAAAAGCGGTGGCGATGGTGGTCACGGGACTGGCCTGCAAAACAAAATGTCGCGCAGTGTACCAGTCCCATGGCCATTGGCCCTAAGGTTCGATGTGTTCTTCCGGACGCTTGACGCGCCGTCCGTCTTCCTTTGAGAGTTGGGAAAAGATCGTTGCAGCCAGCATCGCCATGATTCCGACGGTCACAAACGTGAGTTGGAACGCGCCCAGCACCGTGTCCACGCCGTCGTTTCCGATCTCTGCCGTGAACCCGCCGAGCAGCGCACCGGCGCATGCAACGCCCAGACTCAGGGACAATTGCGCGACCACCGACAGCAGGCTGTTGCCGCTGCTGGCGCTGGCGTCATCGAGGTCGATCAGGGTCACGGTGTTCATCGCGGTGAACTGCAACGAGTTGATCGCGCCGAGAATCGCCAGCATGCCCAGCAGCAGCCAGTACGGCGTCTGTTCGCTGACCAGGCCCATGCTTGCCAGCATCAGCCCCAGCGCCAGGGTGTTGCCGGTCAGCACAATGCGATAACCCAGGCGCTCGATCAGCGGCCGCGCCACCGACTTGGCGACCATCGCCGCCGCTGCCAGCGGCAGCATGCTCATCCCCGCCTGCGACGGCGAGTAGCCCAGCGCCACTTGCAGCAGCAACGGCACGAGGAAGGGCAGTGCGCCGCTGCCGAGACGGGCGAACAGGTTGCCGAGGATGCCGACGGCGAACGTGCGGGTCTTGAACAGCGACGGCGCGAACAGCGGATTGTCGATGTGCCCGGCCCGCAACCAGTACGCCGCTAGGCACGCCATGCCGCCGAACAGCAGCAACATCACGCGCAGGTGCGGCAGGTGCAGTTCGCCGAGGCCTTCCATGGCGATGGTGATCAGCACCATCGCTGCGCCAAACAGCAAAAAGCCGAGGCTGTCGAACCGTGTGCGCTCAGTGCCGCGCAGGTCTGGGATGAATTTCCACACCGCGTAGCAACCGACGACGCCGACCGGCAGGTTGATCAGGAAGATCCAGTGCCACGTCAGGTATTCCACCATCCAGCCGCCCATGGTCGGGCCGATCAACGGGCCGAGCAGGCCGGGAATGGTGATGAAACCCATGATCCGCACCAGTTCCGAGCGCGGATAGGCCCGCAGCACCACCAGCCGCCCGACCGGCAGCATCAGCGCACCGCCCAGGCCCTGAATCACCCGGGCGCCGATCAGCATGCTCAGGCTGCTCGACAAGGCGCAGAGCAACGAGCCGAAGCTGAACAGCAGGATCGCGCCGAAGAAGATTTTCTTGGTGCCGAAGCGGTCGGCGATCCAGCCGGAGGCGGGGATCAGCAACGCGACGGTGAGCATGTAGGCGATGATCACGCCCTGCATGCGCAGCGGGTCTTCCGCCAGATCGCGGGCCATGGCCGGCAGGGCGGTGTTGAGGATGGTCCCGTCGAGGGACTGCATGAAGAAGGCAATGGCGACGACCCACGGCAACCAGCGGGCGGTGACAGCGTCGAGAGGCGGGCGGTTGGGCATGGGACCTCTTGTCAGTGTGAATCAGATTAACCGTGGCGGCTTCTTCGCGGGCAAGCCTCGCTCCTACAGGGTTTCGCTGTTCTTGTAGAAGCGAGGCTTGCCCGCGAAGCTTTTAGAGGGTCAAGGTCAATTTGCTGATCAGCGCGCCGGGTAACAGCGCCGATGCCGTGGCCCGCTGGCTGTAAGTGCTCGCCGACAGCAACAACTCACGCTCTTCGGTCAGCGCTTCCAGCTGCGAACCCAGCAAACTGTAAGCACTGTCGTCAAAACGCATGGTGCTGACCGGTGCCTGTATCTCGCCATTCTCGACCCAGAACGTCGCAAACCGCGTCATGCCGGTCATGCGTGCCATCGGTTGGTCCGAGTAATTCAGGTACCAGAGGTTGCTGATGTACAAGCCCGTGCCCAGTTGCTTGAGGATCTCGGCATCGGCAAGCGCGCCTGGCGCCATGTTCAGCGCGGTCGGCGATTCACCGCCGCTGGCGCCGTTGGCCGTCAGGCCGTATTCGGCGGCGCTGCGTGAGCCGACCAATTGCGCGCCGGCCTTGCCTTCGACGATCAGCTTCAGGTCACTGCGTGGATAGCCTTCGCCAGAAAATGCCGGGCTCAACGAACCGCTGACTTGCTCGTCAAGGGACACCAGCGGACTGAACGAATGGTCGCCCGCATAGAGTTTCTGCAACGGACTGCTCTTGCTGGCAATCGACTGCGCCGAAAAGCCACCCCAGGACAACATGCCCATGATTTCTTCCAGCGCGGCCGGTGCCAGGTAAGCGCGATACTGACCCGGTGCCAACGTACGCAATGGTCGACCGAGAAACTCAAGCTGCTCACGCGCCTGCTGGAAGCGCCGGGCAAACCCTTCGCTGTTCCAGTCATGCCCGGCGTAGCTGGCTTTCACCGCCTGGCCGTTTGCATGAAACAGGCTGAAGTCGAAGTTGAAGCTGTTGGCCTGATGCCAGCCGAACGCGCCTGAGGAACTGGCGAAGCCGCGACTGATTGGGCCGGCGGCATAGAAACCCACCAGATCCAGCCCCTCGGCGGCCCGGGTGATTTCGGCGACCACCTGCTCGGTGTCCGGCAGCGGATGCTCCTGCACATTCTTGCTTTGCCAGCCGGTGTAGTTGAGCAGCAAGTACGGATCCTGCGGCAGCAGCGGCAGGGTGTCGCGCAACTGTTGCAGGCCTTCGGCCAGACGCTGGGCGTCAACGTGCGCATCGCCCGACAGCGTGATGTCGAGGTCAGCGTGGCGACCGTCGTTGATCAGTTTGAGACCGACGCTCGCCTGTTGCACCTGCCCGGCCTGCCGCACCTTGGCATGATTGAAACGCACGAAGGCCGACGACTCGGCGGCGTAGCTGAGGGTGAATTGCTCCGGTTCGCGAATCGCCTCGCGCAACCCGTTGACCAAGGCCTTGAACGAATCAGCCTGACTTTTGAAGTGCTCATCAGGCGTCTCCCCCAAATACATCCACGTTGCTGAACACGCAGGCCGGTGATGCATGGCCGACACGGATCACCTGATTCGGTTCGCCCTTGCCGCAGTTCGGCGTGCCCAGAACCTTGAAGGTGCTGGCGTCGCCAACGGCGCTGAGGCTTTTCCAGAACTGCGCGGAAATTGCCCGGTAGTTCGGGTTTTTCACCACGCCTTTGAGTTCGCCGTTTTCGATCAACTGGCCCCATTCGCAGCCAAACTGGAACTTGTTGCGCGCATCGTCGATGGACCAGGAACGGTTGGTGCTCATCAAAATACCGTGCTCGATGTTGCCGATCAGTTGTTCCAGCGGCTGATCGCCGGGCTCGATATTGAGGTTGGCCATGCGGTCGATCGGTGGACGGTTCCAGCCGCAGGCGCGGCTGTTGGCAACGCCGTCCATGCCAGCGCGGAACTGCGAAAGTGCACCGCCCAATGGACGCAGGAGCAAGCCCTGCTTGATCAGGAATTGCTTGCTCGCGGCAGTGCCGTCGTCGTCATGACCGTAGCTGGCGAGCTGCTCGGGAATGTCCGGGTCGAAGGTGACGTTCAGCAGTTTCGAACCGTACTGCAAATGGCCGAAGTCTTCGGCCTTGACGAAACTGGTGCCGGCGTAATTGCGCTCGTCACCGAGGATGCGATCGAGTTCCAGCGGATGACCGATGGATTCGTGGATCTGCAGCATCATCTGATCAGGCATCAGCAGCAGGTCGCGTGGGCCTTGCGGCGTGTTCGGCGCGAGCAGCAATTGCAATGCTTGATCGGCAACTTTTGGACCGGCGCCGATCAGGCCGCAACGGCTGATGACATCAGCGCTGCCCTGTTGACCGAAGTTCTCGCGACCGAGGCTGCGGGTCTGGCTGTCGTTGCCATCGTAGGCCGTGACATCGAGGCCCGGATAGACGAATCGCTGGGCCTGGCGCAGCTCGGCACCGGCGCTGTTGAGGTAGATCTGCTCGACATGGGTGATGCCGATGCTGACCTGCCAGTTCATCAGTCGCTCGTCCTTGGGCACCGCCGCGGATTCGGCGCCGAGCAGTTGGTAGCAATCGCTCAGGGACGGGAAGGGCTGGTCGAGGTTCGGCGAAAAATAGTCGGCGCGGTCGCTGGAAACGGCTTGCTCACGCAGGTCCAGCAGCGCGTGAGGCTTGAGCAGGCGAGCTTGTTGCTCGGCTCGGTCCAGCGCCGATTGCAGGCCTTGCGGCGACAGGTCGTTGGTCGCGGCGTAGGCTTCAACGCCGTTGACACGAACGGTCAGCATCGCGCCTTCGTCACGGCTCAGGCTCGGAGGTTCGGCAACGTTCTTGCGTACCGACAGGTACTGGCCGGACTCGCGCACGTATCGCAGAGAAAAGAATTCAGCGCCCGTGCGCAAGGCAGCAAAGCGCTGCTTGAGCTGGGGGTGGAAATCGAACATTCGGGAACCTCCTTGGTCTGGAGTGGCGATGCAGCGGTGTTGCGAAGGGGGGTGAAACGTTTGCGTGGCGCTAGATTAGGCCTGCGTGGGGGTAGGATCAAGCGCAGAGCTGCGTAGGAAATATTTAATCAGCGTGAAGGCCGAGGCTCGCGGGCAGACCGTGTCGTGATCTGCTCGCGATGGCATGGGTTACGGTGGTGAGAGGGGGCGGGGCTTACTGCCCGCCATAGAGATAGACGACCGCCGTCAGATAAATCATCAGGCTGGCCAGGAAAGCGGGAAGTATTTTTCTGGTTTTGGCGACCGCAATGAAGGTCCCCAGCAGCAGGATCAGCTTCAGCGCATCCAGGCTTTCAAACTGTTGCATCAGGCTCGGCGCATCCTGTTTGTTGAAGGCCGTGTCATAAATGATGACCCCCAGCATGGCTTGTGCGCTGTAGTTGATAAACCGATAAAACGAACCGTGGGTGCGCGTCAGCGCCGTCGTGTTTTTAAAGGCAAAGGGCAGGGCGCGAAACGCCAGTGCGCTGACGGCGGCAAAGCCGATCAAAAACCAAAGTGTCATTGGCTGCGCGCTCCTTGTTCGGTCCAGGCGTTTTCAATCAGCACGGTCACGCCACCGATCAAAAACGGTGTGATGAGCAAGCTGTAATCCTTGAAGAACAACACCAGCACTGGCGCGCCGATGAAGCCCAGCCAGTAGCTGGACACTTCGGCGTAATGCGGCCAGTGTTTGCCGGCCAGTGCCGTGAACTGAAGCGGCAACAGCATCATCATCACGGCCGTAGTCACCGGCGACGCCAACCCGGCACCGGCGATGAAGCCGATGCAGGTGCACGCAATCGACACGGCAAATATCGGCAAGCCCACGCCGAGCATGTAAGTGAAGGGGTGATCGGTTCGTTGTTTGAAGCGGGTCATGCAGGCCGTGAATATCGACGGCGTTATCAGGATCAGCGAGGGCAGTATGTTGCTTGTCGAGACGTGCTTCAGGTACGGCGCCAGCGCGGCCGAGAGCAGCAGAAATCGCACGTTGAGCGCCAGAATGACCGGAATCAACAGCCAGCCATCGTTGTAGTTTTGCAGAAGCAAAAACTGTAGCGGCGTAGAAAATATCAACAAGGTTGTTGCCAGGGTCTGCCCCAGGGTTAACGACTGTGCGGCGCCTACCATCCCGATCGACAAATACAGAAACAGGAAGGCGACACCGAAGCTGATCGCATCCCGTGCGCCTTCCTGGAAGACCTTGGCTGACGAATGACAAGGCGGTTTTCCAGCAACCATCAGCAAGTTTCCCGCGGACAGTCGGATGCATTCAGCGCGTAATACTGTTTCCTGGGGCCTTTGCTGCGAAACAGCAGGCGAGGTGTGGTGGCCAGTGTTGAAGTGGCGGCCTGGGTGCGCACGGCATCTTCACTCATGTTCAGCATGGGGCGCGCGTGCAGGATCTTATGGTTGGCCACGATCAGGAAGGTTCCGGTCTCGGCTGTCGAGACACTGTGCCTGGCGGTGGGCAGCTGGGCTCTGATCTTGTCGAGGACATGTTGGCCGCCGTTGACCGCTCGCATCCGCTCACCGTTGTGCGGGTCGATCCGGAAGTCCAAAGAAAACCGGTAGCCGTAGTGGTCGTCGTATTCGACGACATTGCGAATTCGCTCTTTCGAACCGTTGACGTTTTTGCCTGAAATAAACCTGGCTTGCATGCCAAGCAGTGTTTCAATTTCTTCGTTATCAAGGTCGCAGAGCAAGTCTGCGGGAAAATAATAAGCCGTCGGCGTATGAGTAGTGTCTCGACAAACTGTTAATGCCAGGAAGTCCACGCTGAGGTTTTCATACAAGTCGTCGGAGTGCGGTGTGATATCTCCATAGCCATTTCCCCATTCCCGATATTTTTCTGCCGCCGGTTTAAGATATAAGGCTTTGTGTTCTTCATAGTCGTATTTGATGTCAACCAGATGGAACAAGTCGGCGAGCGCTTCATGCACCGTCAGGGCCAGCCTGGGTGAGTCGAGGTGGAAGATATTCTTGATGCACACGGCGGCCACGCCGTCGTGTGCTTGCCCTAATTTATCGAAATAGTAGGCATCTTCCGGGTGGAGGTAAGTTGCAAAAATATTGATCAGCTGGATTTTCAGCTCATGAATACTCAGGTCGTGATTTTTCATCCACCACGCTTCGATCATGCCGCTGAGATAGTTGAAGTTCAGAGTGATTGTTGTTTCTTTTGCTATTGCTTGTCGGAATAAGCTGGCTGATACAGTTGGGTTTGAATAGTGGGTATTCATTATCATCCTTGATAATCAGGTTTTTGATTGGCGCTGATCTTAATGCAACTATTAAGTTTGAAGTGCTCTGTAAGTGTTGCGGGTTTTGTTGCGGGCTGGACAGGGTGAGTGGTTTATTCAAGGCAATAAAAAACCGCCAGCCTCCGAAGAGGTGGCGGTTTGCGGTGTTGCAGAGCGGCTATCAGCGTGCTGTCGCGCTCACATCACGCACAGGCTTGCCTTTCACCGGAGCGTCACCGGCCACGTAGTAGCTGGCAGTGCTGCGCGGCAATGGCTTGCGACCACGGATCTTGTCGGCGATTTTCTCGGCGATCATGATCGTCGGCGCGTTCAGGTTGCCGGTGGTGATGATCGGCATGATCGAGGCATCGACCACGCGCAGACCTTGCATGCCGTGCACACGGCCTTCGCCATCGACCACCGCCATCTCGTCGGTGCCCATCTTGCACGAGCAGGACGGGTGGAACGCGGTTTCGGCGTGTTCGCGGATGAACTTGTCGAGCTGCTCATCGGTTTGCACTTCAATGCCCGGGCTGATTTCGCGGCCACGGAAAGCGTCCAGTGCAGGCTGTTGCATGATTTCACGGGTCAGGCGGATGCCGTCGCGGAATTCCTGCCAGTCCTGCTCGGTGGCCATGTAGTTGAACAGGATGCTCGGGTATTCGCGCGGATCCTTGGACTTGGCCTGGATGCGACCACGGCTCGGCGAACGCATGGAACCCATGTGCGCCTGGAAACCGTGCTCTTTCACACCGTTGCTGCCGTTGTAGTTAATCGCGACCGGCAGGAAGTGGTACTGGATGTTCGGCCATTCGAATTCCGGACGGGTGCGGATGAAACCGCCGGCTTCGAACTGGTTGCTGGCGCCGATGCCGGTGCCGTTGAACAGCCACTCGGCACCGATGGCCGGCTGGTTGTGCAAGAGCAGCGACGGGTACAGCGAAACTGGCTGGGTGCAGGCGTATTGCAGGTACAGCTCGAGGTGATCCTGCAGGTTTTCGCCGACGCCTGGCAGGTCGTGGACCACCGGGATGTCGAGCTTGTTCAGCAGTTCGGCCGGGCCGACGCCGGAACGTTGCAGAATCTGCGGCGAAGCGATGGCGCCGGAGCACAGCAGCACTTCTTTGCGGGCGCGGACTTCAACGCGCTCTTCAGCGGCGCCGATCAGGTAACGCACGCCGACGGCACGCTTGCCTTCGAACAGGATCTTGTCGGTCAGGGCGTGAGTGACGATGGTCAGGGTCGAGCGCTTCTTGGCGACGTCCAGGTAACCGCGAGCGGTGCTGGCGCGACGGCCCTTCGGCGTCACGGTGCGGTCCATCGGGCCGAAGCCTTCTTGCTGGTAACCGTTCAGGTCTTCGGTGCGCGGATAACCGGCTTGCACGCCGGCTTCAACCATGGCGTGGAACAGCGGGTTGTTGCCGGCTTTCGGCGTGGTCACGCTGACCGGACCTTCGCCACCGTGGTAGTCGTTAGGGCCGATGTCGCGGGTTTCGGCCTTGCGGAAATACGGCAGGCAGTTCAGGTAGTCCCAGTCTTCCAGGCCTGGCAGTTTGGCCCAGTTGTCGTAGTCCATCGCGTTGCCGCGGATGTAGCACATGCCGTTGATCAGCGAAGAACCGCCAAGGCCCTTGCCGCGACCGCATTCCATCCGGCGACCGTCCATGTGTGGCTCTGGATCGGTTTCGTACGCCCAGTTGTAGCGACGACCTTGCAGCGGGAACGCCAGGGCCGCTGGCATTTGCGTGCGGAAATCCATCCGGTAATCCGGGCCGCCTGCTTCGAGCAGCAGGACGGTGACGCCTTCGTCTTCAGTCAGACGGGTCGCCAGGGTGTTACCGGCCGAGCCGGCACCGATGATGATGTAATCGAATTCTTGGGACATTGAATGCACCCTCTTTAAATATGGTCAGGTCTGGCGAGTGCTTCGCACTCGATCGCCAGCAGGCTGGCTCCCACATTGGAATGCGTACTCCTGTGGGAGCCAGCCTGCTGGCGATGACGGCCTCGCAGGCGAAGCGGATATCGCCTTAGAACACCGAGGCGTAATCGCCCAGCTCAACCTGTACCGATTTGATGCGTGTGAAGTTGTTCAGCGAGCTGATGCCGTTTTCACGACCCACACCGGATTGCTTGTAGCCGCCGACCGGCATCTTCGCGTCGGACTCGCCCCAGGCGTTGATCCAGCAGATACCGGCTTCCAGTTGATGAATCACGCGGTGAGCGCGGTTCAGGTCCTTGGTGACGACGCCCGCGGCCAGGCCGAAGTCGGTGTCGTTGGCGCGACGGATCACTTCTTCTTCGGTTTCGTAAGTCAGGATCGCCATCACCGGGCCGAAGATCTCTTCGCGAACGATGGTCATCTCGTCGGTGCAATCGGTGAACACGGTCGGTGCGACGAACGCGCCTTTAGCGAATTCGCCGTCGGTCAGACGGCCGCCGCCGCACAGTACGCGAGCGCCTTCTTCTTTGCCTTTGGCGATGTAGCCCAGCACGCTTTCCATGTGGGCGAAGCTGACCAGCGGGCCGAAGTTGGTGTTTTCGTCTTCCGGATTGCCGACGCGGATGCGCGCAACGCGCTCAGCGATCTTGGCTTCGAAAGCGGCTTTCAGGTGGCTCGGTACGAACACGCGAGTGCCGTTGGTGCAGACCTGGCCGGAGCTGTAGAAGTTGGCCATCATCGCGGTGTCGGCGGCGCGATCGAGGTCGGCGTCGTCGAAAATGATCAGCGGGGATTTACCGCCCAGTTCCATGGTGACGTCTTTCAACGACGAAGCGGAAGCGCTGGCCATGACCTTCTTGCCGGTGTCGGTGCCGCCGGTGAAGGAGATTTTTTCGATGCGCGGGTGCTCGGTCAACCAGGTGCCGACTTCACGGCCGCTGCCGGTCAATACGTTGAACACGCCGGCTGGCAGGCCTGCCTCGGTGTAGATCTCGGCCAGTTTCAGCGTGGTCAGGGAAGTGACTTCGCTTGGCTTGAAGATCATCGCGTTACCGGCCGCCAGGGCAGGCGCGGATTTCCACAGGGCGATCTGGATCGGGTAGTTCCACGCGCCGATACCGGCCACGACGCCCAGCGGCTCGCGACGGGTGTAAACGAACGAAGTGGTGCGCAGCGGGATCTGCTCGCCTTCGATGGCGGGTACCAGGCCTGCGTAGTATTCCAGCACGTCGGCGCCGGTAACGATGTCGACATACTTGGTTTCGGAGAACGACTTGCCGGTGTCCAGGGTTTCCAGGGCGGCCAGTTCATCGTTGCGCTCGCGCAGGATGTCCACAGCGCGACGCAGGATGCGCGAACGCTCCATGGCAGTCATTGCAGCCCAGATTTTCTGGCCCTTTTCGGCGCTGACTACAGCGCGCTCAACGTCTTCCTTGGTCGCACGCTGTACTTTTGCGAGGACTTCACCGTTAGCCGGGTTGATGGCTTCGAAAGTGGCGTCGCTGCTCGCGTCGGAGTAACCGCCATCGATGTAGAGTTTTTGCAGTTCGAAACGGGCCATAGTGTCCTCGCAAGTGCATAAGTGGTTGGCGTTGACCACTGGGCGTGCCGTGTAGCGCTGGCACGCTGGTCAGTGGCGGTTCAGGGGTTGAGCGTTTTATGTGTGCTCTAACTCACCTGCTTGGCCAGTTGGAAATCCATGTATTCGTAAGCGATCCGGTGCGCCTGTTCCGTGTCGAAAGCATCTCCCGACAGCGCGCCGCGCAACCACAAACCGTCAATCAACGCTGCCAGGCCCCGGGCTGCACTGCGCGCATCATCGAGCGGCAATACGCGGCGGAACTGGCAGCACAGGTTGGAATACAGACGGTGATCGTTGATCCGCTGCAACCTGTGCAAAGACGGGTGGTGCATGCTGGTGGCCCAGAAGGCCAGCCAGGTTTTCATTGCCGGGCCATTGACCTGGCTGGCGTCGAAGTTGCCTTCGATGATCACCTGCAGATGCGCCCGCGGGCTGGCATCTGTCAGCGCCTGACGGCGCGCGGTGACGTTCTCGCTGAGGACACTCATCAGGTACTGCGCCGTGGCAGCGATCAGGCCGTTCTTGTCCTGAAAATAGTGACTGATGATGCCGTTCGAGACACCGGCCAAACGGGCGATCAGCGCAATGCTGGCGTCCCCCATTCCGACCTGATCGACGGCCAGCAAGGTGGCTTCGATCAATTGCTGGCGGCGGATGGGTTGCATACCGACCTTGGGCATCTTGCACATCTCCTTAGGCCTTCCGGCAGACGCAAAACGTCTATCGGATTGAGGGCCAGTCTATTTTGTTTTGATTGAACGTTCAATCAACAAAGAATAAGATCTGCGACAAATCGTCGCTGCTTACAGGTTTTTCCTACGTGTAAATGGCGATAACCCGACATCCAAAACGGCTCGAAACCCCTACGCACTGGTGCTTAAGGGTTTCGGGCTTTTTTCGGGTTGTCTTTATATCACCCGCCGGTCGGCTGCCAACTAACCGATTGGTCGGGTAACGCGCTGCCTTGTGTTCTTCTCTCGCACTGCCTGGAGCATCTGTGCCATGAGTTCTGCCTCTCTAATAAAGACCCCGCCCGAGAAGGTGACGGTCAACGGTTGGGTGTTCTACACCTCTACCGCGCTGATTCTGCTGTTGACCGCCATTCTGATCATCGCCCCGCAAGAGGCTGGCAGATTGCTCGGTATCGCCCAGGCCTGGCTGTCCCGCAGCTTTGGCTGGTACTACATGGTGGTGATCGCCGCTTACCTGGTATTTGTGGTCGGCCTGGCGTTTTCGTCCTACGGCAAGCTCAAACTGGGCAGCAAGGACGACACCCCGGACTTCAGCTACGGCGCCTGGGCGGGGATGCTGTTTTCCTCGGGTATCGGCATCTCGCTGTTGTACTTCGGTGCGTCCGAGCCGCTGGATCACTACTTCAACCCGCCGGAAGGCGTGTCGGCCAGCAACCTGGCCGCGCGTCAGGCGGTACAGCTGACCTTCCTGCACTGGGGTCTGCACGGCTGGGCGATTTACGCCTTGGTCGGCCTGGCCGTGGCGTACTTTGCTTACCGCCACAACCAGCCGCTGGCGTTGCGTTCGGCGCTGTATCCGCTGGTCGGTGAGCGTTGGGTCAAGGGCGCGGCCGGTCACGCGGTGGACGGCTTCGGCATGTTCGTGACCCTGTTGGGTCTGGTGACGAACCTGGGGATTGGTTCGCTGCAAGTGTCGTCGGGCCTTGAAAACCTGTTCGGCATGGAACACAGCAACACCAACCTGCTGATCGTGATCATCGTGATGAGCACCGTGGCGACCATCGCCGCCGTGTCGGGTGTGGAAAACGGCATCCGTCGTCTGTCCAACCTGAACATCGTGCTGTTCAGCGGCCTGCTGATTTTCGTGCTGCTGTTTGGCCCGACCTTGCACCTGCTCAACGGCTTCGTGCAAAACGTCGGTGACTACCTGAACGGCGTGGTGCTGAAGACCTTCGACCTCTATGTGTACGAAGGCGACAGTGAGAAGTCCGACCGCTGGTTGGGCCTGTGGACCCTGTTCTACTGGGCCTGGTGGATTTCCTGGGCCCCATTCGTGGGCATGTTCATCGCGCGTATTTCCCGTGGTCGTACCGTGCGTGAACTGGTGGCCGGCGTGCTGCTGATTCCGTTGGGTTTCACCCTGGCGTGGTTGTCGATCTTCGGTAACTCGGCTCTGGACCTTGTGATGAACCACGGGGCGGTGGAGCTCGGGAAGACGGCGCTGGAACAGCCGTCCATGGCGATCTACCAGTTGCTTGAGCATTACCCGGCGTCGAAAGTGGTGATCGGCGTGTCGATTTTCGTCGGTTTCGTGCTGTTCCTGACCCCGGCGGATTCCGGCGCGGTGATGATGGCCAACCTTTCGTGCAAGGGCGGCAACGTCGACGAAGATGCGCCGCACTGGCTGCGGATCTTCTGGTCCGTTGTGATCACCCTGGTGACCATCGGCCTGCTGTTCGCCGGTAACTTCGAAGCCATGCAAACCATGGTGGTGCTGGCCGGTCTGCCGTTCTCGGTGGTGCTGGTGTTCTTCATGTTCGGCTTGCACAAGGCCATGCGCCAGGACGTGCAGATCGAACAGGAGCAAGCGGAGTTGGCGGCGCGCGGTCGTCGTGGTTTCAGCGAGCGTCTGACTCAGTTGGACCTGCAACCGAACCAGTCGATCGTTCAGCGTTTCATGGACAAGCAAGTCAGCCCGGCGCTGGAAGAGGCCGTGGTGCAATTGCGTGGTAAAGGCCTGGACGTGCAAACGTTGTTGGGCAAGTCCAAGCGTTGCATGGGCGTGCGCATCGAGATGGAAGAGGGCAACCCTTTTGTCTACGAAGTGAGCCTGGACGGTTATTTGGCAGCGGCGAGCGACACGGTGTCGGCTGAAAGTGCCGATGAACCTCGCGCCCGTTATTACCGCGCCGAGGTGTACCTGCACAACGGCAGCCAGGATTACGACCTGATGGGCTTCACTCAGGATCAGATCACTCGTGACGTGCTCGATCAGTTTGAAAGCCATCGGCAGCTCCTTGGCCGGGTTTATAGCTAATTAAGTTGTAAGTGACGCGGTGTTTCAGTCTGAAGCACCGCGTCGGCTTCATCGCCAGCAGGCTGGCTCCCACAAGAGAATGCATTTCAATGTGGGAGCCAGCCTGCTGGCGATGGGGGCTTCAACTTCAACACTGCATCACCCGATATCCCACAAACAAAAACGCCGCGATCCTGTCGCGGCGTTTTTGTGTGTGTTGCCTTACCCCAGGTTCTTGCCGAGCAGCGCGTGATACAGCTCGCTGTCGCCGAGAATCCCGACCACTTTGTTGTTGTCGTGCAGCACCAGTTTGTTGCCGGTGTGATAACGAATCTGCAGCGCATCGCGCATGCCGATGTTGGAGTCCACCAGCGTTGGGCGACGGCCCAGGCCTTCCACTGCTTGCCCCGGGATCCAGTTCTGCAGGTCCAGGCTCGCACCGTTCTGGCGTGCGCCTTTGATGGTGTTGCCTTCCGCCAGGTCCAGCCACGAATCGCCACCCGGATCCAGGCAGACCGACCCGTTGATGCGCTTGCAGTTGTCCAGGGTGCGCATCAGGCTGCGACCGCACAAAACGTTCAGCGGATTGGTGTGGGCGACAAAGGTCCGCACATAGTCGTCCGCCGGGTTGAGAACGATTTCTTCCGGCTTGCTGTACTGGACGATCCGACCGTCTTTCATGATCGCGATACGGCTGCCCAGCTTCAGTGCTTCATCGAGGTCGTGGCTCACGAAGACGATGGTTTTGTTCAGCTTGCTTTGCAGCTCCAGCAGTTCGTCCTGCAGGCCTTGGCGGATCAATGGGTCGAGGGCCGAGAACGGTTCGTCCATCAGCAGAATGTCGGCGTCCATCGCCAGCGCGCGGGCCAGGCCCACACGTTGTTGCATACCGCCGGAAAGCTCGTTGGGTTTCTTGTTGCGCCATTGGGTCAGGCCCACCAGCTCAAGTTTTTCATCGACCAGTCGTTTGCGTTCCTTCTCCGGCCGACCCTGCATTTCCAGACCGAAACTGATGTTCTCGCGCACCGTCAGCCATGGCATCAGGGCGAATTTCTGGAACACCATCGCAATGCGCTTGGTGCGCATCATTTTCAGTTCCGCCGGGGTGCAGGAAGCGATGTCGATCTGCTTGCCTTCGTGCTCGACGAACAGCTTGCCACGGCTCACGGTGTTGAGGCCGTTGATGCAACGCAGCAGGCTGGATTTGCCGGAGCCGGACAGGCCCATCAGCACGCAGATTTCGCCTTTCTCGATATCCAGGCTGGCCTTTTCGACGCCGACGATCTGCCCGGTCTTTTTCAGGATCTCGTTACGGGTCATGCCCTGGTCGAGAAGTTTCAAGGCTTCGCGCGGATCTTTGGTGAAGATCACGTCGACGTCTTCGAAGCGAATAATGCTCATGCGTCACCCCCTACTTTAGCGTCGGGTTGTTTGCAGATACGGTCGAGCATGATCGCCAGCAATACGATCGCCAGGCCTGCTTCGAAGCCCAGGGCGATATCAGCAGTGTTCAGTGCATTGACCACGGGTTTGCCCAGGCCGTCGGCGCCCACCAGTGCCGCAATCACCACCATCGACAACGACAGCATGATGCACTGGGTGATACCGGCCGCGATGCTTGGCATGGCGTGGGGCAATTCAATCCGTGAGAGCAGCTGACGTCGCGAGCAGCCAAAGGCTTTGCCTGCGTCCATCAATTCTTCCGGGACATCGCGAATACCCAGGTAAGTCAGGCGGATAGGCGCGGCAATCGCGAACACCACCGTGGAGATCAGACCCGGGACCACACCCAGACCGAAGAGGGTCAGGGTAGGAATGAGGTAAACGAAGGTCGGTACGGTCTGCATCAGATCGAGCACCGGACGCATCAGGGTGTAGAACATCGGTTTGTGCGCGGCGACGATGCCCAGCGGCACGCCGATGACCACGCAGACCAGGGTGGCGAACAACACCTGGGCTAGGGTTTCCATGGTTTCCTGCCAGTACCCCAGATTGAGGATCAGCAGGAAGGAAGCGATGACGAAAGCAGTCAGCCCCCATTTTCGTTGAATAAAGTGTGCCAGTAGCGCGATGAGGCCGATCAATGCCAGCGGGTTGAACCAGGTCAGCGCAAAAGTCACGCCGTGGATCATCGTTTCCAGTGACACGGCGATTGCGTCGAAGGTGTTGGCGCCGTGTTGCGTCAACCATTCAACGAAGCCCGCGATGTACTGGCCTAGAGGTATTTTCTGATCAATCAGCATGGTAGTGAACGTCCGCATGCAAGGAAATAAACAGCCCGGGCGGGCGAGCCCGCCCGGCGTAAGCGGTGCTTCTTAATTCAAGGCTGCGCGAGCTTGGCTTTCACGGCGTCCAGGCCAGGTTTACCGTCAATGGTGGTCACGCCAGCGAGCCAGGTATCGAGCACCTGTGGATTCTTCTTCAGCCAGGCCTTGGCGGCCGCGTCAGGCTTCATTTTGTCGTCCAGGACGTTGCCCATCAGCGTGCTTTCCATGTCGAGGGTGAACACCAGGTTTTTCAGCAACTGTCCAACGTTGCTGCATTCCTGGGCATAACCCTTGCGGGTATTGGTGAAGATGGTCGCCTGACCGAAGTTGGGGCCGAAGAACTCGTCGCCGCCAGTCAGGTACTTCATCTTGAATCGTGTGTTCATCGGGTGCGGTTCCCAGCCCAGGAACACCACGGCGGTGTTGCGGCGCTGGGCGCGATCGACTTGCGAGAGCATGCCGGCTTCGCTGGATTCGACCACCTTGAAACCGGCGGCTTTCAAGCCGAAGGCGTCTTTGTCGATCATGCTCTGGATCAGACGGTTGCCGTCGTTACCCGGTTCGATGCCATAGATCTTGCCGTCGAGTTCTTTCTTGAACTTGGCGATGTCGGCGAAATCTTTCAGACCTTTGTTATACAACTCTTCCGGGACGGCGAGTGTGTATTTTGCGTTTTCGAGGTTGGCACGCAGGGTGTCCACGGTACCGGCATCGCGGTAGGCCTTGATGTCGTTTTCCATGGTCGGCATCCAGTTACCCAGGAATACGTCCATGTTCTTGCCGTCGGCCAGCGACTTGTAGGTCACCGGCACGGAAATCATTGTGGTTTTGGTTTTGTAGCCCAGGGCATCGAGCACGACGCTGGTGGTGGCTGTGGTGACAGTAATGTCAGTCCAGCCGACATCGGAAAAGTTTACGGTACTGCACTGAGCGGGTTCTGCGGCTTGAGCCAGTAACGGCAGACTCAGCATGGCGGCCAACAACAACGACGGGGAACCTTTCATGGATGGACTCCTTGGTGTTTTTTTTGGCAGTGTTCCGACTGTGGACCACCGCACTTATAGGTTGCGGTTGGATGGCGTTTTGGAGACAGCTCTACCACGGCGCCTTGCAATCGAGTCGATACGATCATGTACCAGTGAAAATCTGACGCCTACAGGGTGCGTCGTATCCAGTACAGGGATGGTCGCATCCAGTGTCGGTGACGTCGTTTACAGATTTTTTCAGCCCCGTTTGCCCACCTGAGCCGCAAAAAAACGGCGAAAAAGCAGCGTAAAACGCACACGGCGCTGGTGGACAAGAGTGCGTCGGTACTGGACGTCGAGCGACACGGTAAAAGCCTGATGATGCAGCCATACCGGCGGATTGCAGCTTGAGCGTAGCAGCTCCGTCACCGGGCGCTTTTGCGCCTGGAGTTGGCATATCCAGGAGTTCGGCAGTAATGGCTATCAGCGTTTTCGACCTGTTCAAAATCGGCATCGGCCCTTCCAGTTCGCACACCGTGGGGCCGATGCGCGCCGCGGCGCTGTTCGTGCAAGGTTTGCGTGAACGGGGGCTTTTGGAGCAAGTGCGGCGTGTCGAGGTCCAGCTTTATGGTTCGTTGTCGGCCACCGGCATTGGGCACGGCAGCGACAACGCTGTGATCATGGGCCTGATGGGCGAATGGCCGGACGCGATCGACCCGTCGCAAATCGGCATCCGCATTGAAACCCTGCGCGAAACCCACACCCTGCTGCTGGACGGCCGCTTGCCGGTGCCGTTCATCTGGGCGCGGGACATGCGCCTGATCGACGAAAACCTGCCGTTCCATCCGAACGCGATGACCCTGGTCGCCGAAGGCGATGACGGCGAGTTGCATCGCGACACCTACTATTCCGTCGGCGGCGGCTTTGTCGTCGATGAAGCGCAAGCCACCAGCGGTGTGGTGGATCTGGATCGCACGGTGTTGCCGTACGATTTCTCCAGCGCCGCCGAGCTGCTCAGCCTCTGCCAGAAGCACAACCTGCGTGTGGCCGAATTGATGATGGCCAACGAGAAGGTCTGGCGCAGCGAAGACGAAATCCGCGCCGGCCTGATGAAACTCTGGCGGGCCATGCAGGATTGCGTCGAGCAAGGCCTCAAGCACGAAGGCATCCTGCCCGGCGGCCTGAATGTGCGCCGTCGCGCGGCCAAATTGCACCGCAGCCTGCAAGAACTGAACAAGCCCAACGTCATCGGCTCAACCCTGAGCGCGATGGAATGGGTCAACCTGTTCGCCCTCGCGGTCAACGAAGAAAACGCGGCCGGCGGGCGCATGGTCACGGCGCCGACCAATGGCGCGGCGGGGATCATTCCGGCGGTGTTGCACTACTTCATGAAGTTCAGCGAGGTGGTGACGGACGCCAACGTGGTCGACTATTTCCTCGGTGCCGCGGCGGTGGGGATTCTGTGCAAGAAGAACGCCTCCATCTCCGGCGCGGAAGTCGGTTGCCAGGGCGAAGTCGGATCGGCTTGCGCGATGGCGGCGGCCGGGTTGGCGGAGATTCTCGGCGCCACGCCGGAGCAGTTGTGCAACGCGGCGGAAATCGGCCTGGAACACAACCTCGGCCTGACCTGTGACCCGGTCGGCGGGTTGGTGCAGGTGCCGTGCATCGAGCGCAACGCGATTGCCGCGGTGAAAGCGATCAACGCGGCGCAGATGGCGTTGCGTGGTGACGGCCAGCACTTTATTTCGCTGGACCGGGTGATCCGCACCATGCGAGATACCGGGGCAGATATGCATGACAAATATAAAGAGACATCGCGGGGCGGGTTGGCGGTTAGCGCGGTTGAGTGCTGAGACCGAGGCGATCCCATTCGCGAGCAAGCTTCGCTCCTACAGGGATCGTACGGTGCTCTTGTAGGAGCGAGGCTTGCCCGCGAAGGCGTCAGACCAGTCAAAACTGCGCGCTAAGTGAACACCGGATTGAAAACGCGCCACGTTTTGGCGCGTCGCTTACAGATAAGCGCATTGCAACACGTCAGGGATCCAAACCGGCCCTGACCGTCCGTCCCCTGTGCCTGCGGTGACACTCTTTCCGAAGTCGTCGCAGGCCTGTTCCCACAAGTGCTACCGATTTGCTCACACGCAACGCGGCAGAGCGCTTACCCCTGTGAATGCCACTTATAACCCCTACTCGTGACGCGGCTTATATAGACAGGCTGCGACGTCGTTTTCAGGAGTTATTGAACGCGTATTCAATTTTAGGCATGGCAATTGCTCTGTCATTACAAAGCCCGTCTCCCACGCGAGAACGATGGCAATAACAAGAGCCTCCGCCTGAGGCCATCACCTGCTTTGTGTGAGGAGATACCGCGATGACGACGTTCAACTCCGGGGCTCAACCCCAGAACCGTGCGCCTCAATCCATCGGCTTTCTGCTGCTGGACAATTTCACGCTTATTTCTCTGGCCTCCGCCGTAGAACCCCTGCGCATGGCCAACCAATTGTCCGGTCGCGAGCTGTATCGCTGGACCACGCTCACCGTCGATGGTGGTCAGGTCTGGGCCAGTGACGGTCTGCAGATCACCCCCGACGCCTCCATGCACAAAGCACCTTCCATGGACACCATCATTGTCTGCGGCGGTATCGGTATTCAGCGCACGGTAACTCGCGAACACGTCTCATGGCTGCAAAGCCAGGCGCGTCAATCCAAGCGTCTGGGTGCGGTTTGCACCGGCAGCTGGGCCCTGGCGTGCGCCGGCCTGCTGGACGGTTTCGATTGCAGCGTGCACTGGGAATGTCTGGCCTCGATGCAGGAAGCTTTCCCGCGTGTGGCGATGAGTACCCGCCTGTTCACCCTCGACCGTAACCGTTTCACCAGCTCCGGCGGCACCGCGCCGCTGGACATGATGCTGCACCTGATCAGCCGCGATCACGGGCGTGAACTGTCCGCCGCGATTTCGGAGATGTTCGTCTACGAGCGCATCCGCAACGAACAGGATCACCAGCGCGTGCCGCTCAAGCACATGCTCGGCACCAACCAGCCGAAGTTGCAGGAAATCGTCGCGCTGATGGAAGCCAACCTCGAAGAGCCGATCGACCTCGACGAACTGGCGGTGTACGTCGCCGTGTCACGTCGGCAACTCGAGCGGTTGTTCCAGAAATACCTGCACTGCTCGCCGTCGCGTTACTACCTGAAACTGCGCCTGATCCGTGCCCGGCAGTTGCTCAAGCAAACGCCGATGTCGATCATCGAAGTGGCGTCGGTGTGCGGTTTCGTATCCACGCCGCACTTCTCCAAGTGCTACCGCGAATACTTCGGCATTCCGCCGCGTGACGAACGCGTAGGCTCCAACACCACGCAACAGGTGGCGATGATGCCGCTGCCGCAAGCGTTGGTGCTGTCGCCGTTGTCCGGGCCATTGTCGGCTTTGAGTCAGGCGCGTAACGAGTCGACCTTCGCCAGCGTAAGGCTCTGATCAGAGCTGACGCCTGAAAAACACGACGCGCTCGGTTTCCTCGAAACCGAGCGCCTTGTGCGTCTCCTGGCTCGGCAGGTTGTCGACGTCAGTGTCCGAGGCCATTTCCACGCATCCGCGTTCCCGTCCCCATTGCGCCACGTGTTCGATCAATCGTGCGGCCACTCCATGGCGGCGCTGCTGCGGCACCACGTAGATACCTTCCAGGAACACCACCGGCGAGCTGTCGGTGCCATTGACGTAGTCGTGGCGCAATGAGGCTTCGGCCAGGCCGACGGGCTGTTCACCCGCGTCGTAGGCGACAAAGTTGATATAGCGTTGCGGCTGGCGCAGCTGTTCGGCGATTTCGTCCCGATGCTCCTGTTCCGAAGCATCAGGCCAGAGTGCCTGGCGCAAAGGCAGCCAGCCCGCTTGTTCGCCGGACTGGCAGTGTTGGATTCGGAACATCGGCGATCGCTTGTGGTGGTCAGGAAGCCACCACTCTAGCAAACCGCCGAAGTGTCAGGCGCGGTGGCTTTGTTGGTATTCAGCCAATGCCGGCAGCAGCTGCTTGTCGATAGCCTGACGCACTGCCGGCAGGATGGTCGCGCTGCTGGTGTACATCTGCTTGACCATGGTGCGCAGCACGGTCGCCCGTTCGTTGTTCAATCCTCTCACCGCGCACTCGCAAGCCTGCTCGGCGGTGGAGCCGTTCGGTACTTGAAAGCCCAACGATTTCAGCTGGCCCAACAGGTCTTCCTGGTCAATCAAATCGGCGTGCATCATGACGCAATCCTTCTTCAGGGAACGGTGTCGTGGTTCGATTCTCGTAGGGGCCGTTGGCGTCGGCAAGGACGATTTGTCGCAATGGCCGCAATACCTATGAACAGGTCGTTTTCGGCTAACTCGCGAGAGGGGAGAGTGGGCACACTGGATTCAGCTGGCTTCACGAAGGTTTGGTCACCCTCGCGCAACGGCTCCTCAACAGTACCCACCTCTGCCCCGATCCTGTCACGGCTTGATCGGGGTTTTTTTTGCCTGTGAGTCAGGGATATATGGGGTGTCTGTGCTGACGCCTTCGCGGGCAAGCCTCGCTCCTACAGAAGCCACGCTAACTCTGTAGGAGCGAGGCTTGCCCGCGAAAAACGATGACGCGGTCTAGCGTTGTAGCACGAGGATCCGCGACAACAACTCATCCCGATCGACATAGCACCCCTGGAAATGCCGGGCACCACTGGCGGGATCAAACGCATTGCGCGCATGCAGCGTGCGGCGGTTGTCGAAGCACCACAGCTCCCCGGGGTTGAGCCGTTGCATCAGCCTGAACCGCCCCTCGCGAGTCATCGCAATAAACCGTCGATAAGCGCGGTACAACCTGGGCATCTCTTCCTCCGACGCATCGAACGGCCCGCGCAAAAAGTTTGCCATACGAATTTCAGACACCTGCCCCAGCGCATCCAGAGCGATGACCGGCGCGAGGCAGCGATAGTCGCTGTGACGGTCCTTGTTGCGAAACTCCACGGGGATTTCGCACAGGGCCTTGAACGATTCGGGATCTTCCTCGCGCAGCGCTTGGGCGATGGCAAAACCGTCGACGAAAATACTCTCGCCACCGTCGGCGTCATTGACCAGGCAATGCAGAAATTGCAGCCCCGGTTGCAACTCGCGCGTCGGCAAGTCGCTGTGCAGCGGCAGGTTGAAAGCGGTGTAGGCGTTGCTGTCGGCATCGGCCTTGGATTGCACGTTGAACAACACGCCGAAATTGCTCTCGCGGATGAAGGAAATCCGCTGGGCGATCAGCTTCAACGAGCCGGGTTCGGTGGGCACGCCGCGCACTTGCGTCAGGCCGATATCGCGCACCGCCAACAGCCATTGCAACAAGGCGTCGTTGTCGTCCATCAGCGCTTGATAATCGAACACCGGCAGCGACAAGTCGCTTTTCCATAGACGAGATTTTGGCTTTGCGGCGCGGCGTTCGGCACGGGATTCATCGTCATAGGCGTGGGCCCGCAACCAGCCTGGATCGAAGCGGCTGAGGTGACCGTCCTGCCACTGGATGCAGAGGCAGCCTTCAGGGTCGACGCTTGTCTCTGCGGGCATCAGGTCTTGCGCAACGTCGACGATTTCCAGCACTTGCTCACGGGTCACCGTGTAGACGCACTGCGGGCAAGGGCAGTTGTCACGCAACCACTGGTGATGGAAGGGGCTGACACGGTCATCGGCCCATTTCACGAGAACGCGATCCGCCAGGGCCTGCACGCCACTGAGCGCGCTGATCAACGGATAAGTACGAAAGTCAGCAAAAGCGGCGGCGGTGTTCATGGCGATCTCCTTGTTATTTTTTTGGGGTAAAGCGATCACTCGGCCAATGTAGTCAGGGGTGGGCAGGTCGGTTTGTTGCGCAACGATGGCTTGCAGCTTGCCCAGCGTGTCTTCGCTGAACGGCGCGGAGCGGGGGCCGGCAAGGTCGACGTGCAGCAACATCTGCTCGTTGCCCGCCAGCTCTTTGTCGTCACCGACCAGGTGCAGGCTGTGATAGAGGTGCAGGCGTTTACTGTCGTGAGCGATGATCTGGGTGTGCACTTCTACGTCGGCGTCGAGCTTCACTTCATGCAGGTAATTGAGGTGCAGTTCGAGGGTGAACAGCGAATTGCCGCTGGCTTCGCGGTTGTTGCTGTCCATGCCCAGCCGGTCCATCAGCGCGTCGGTGGCGTAGCTGAAAATCAGCAGGTAAAACGCGTCGCGCAGGTGGCCGTTGTAGTCGACCCAGTCGGGGATGATTTTGGTTTGGTAAGTGGTCAGTGCGGGCATGTCGTCATATCCGAAAATGGGTGAAACCTGTAGGAGCGAGGCTTGCCCGCGAAGGCGGTATTCCTGCCACAAGAGATCCGTCGGATGTACCGGCCTCTTCGCGGGCAAGCCTCGCTCCTACAAGTGGCGGCGGGGCTTAGTCGGCGAACGCCATCCCATGCTTCTCTTTGGTGGTCTTCACCGCCTCCAGCACCGCCAGCAGGCAGTCATCACGATAGCGCTCCAGCGCCGAAATGCTGTGTTTGCCCAACTGATCGCTGGTGCCATCCACCACATCATCAATCAGCTTGTCGGTCAGCTCCGGTGCCGGCAGATACGTCCAAGGCAGCTGCAACGCCGGACCGAACTGTGCCATGAAATGGCGCATGCCCGCGTCGCCGCCCGCCAGGGTGTAGGTCAAAAACGTGCCCATGAATGACCAGCGCAGACCCGCACCAAAGCGAATTGCATCGTCGATTTCACCGGTGGTCGCCACACCGTCGTTGACCAAGTGCAGGGCCTCACGCCACAGCGCTTCGAGCAAACGGTCGGCGATGAATCCCGGCACTTCCTTGCGCACGTGCAGCGGGCGCATGCCCAAGGATTCGTAGACTTTCATGGCCGCTTGTACGGCTTCCGGCGCAGTGTTCTTGCCGCCGACCACTTCCACCAATGGCAGCAGGTAAACCGGGTTGAACGGGTGACCGACGACGCAGCGTTCCGGGTGGGTCGAGCTCTCGTAGAACTCGCTTGGCAACAGGCCCGAGGTGCTGGAGCCGATCAGAGCATTTGGTTTGGCTGCGGCGCTGATTTTGCTGTGCAGTTCCAGCTTCAGCTCCAGGCGTTCAGGGGCACTTTCCTGAATGAAATCGGCGTCGCGAACACACTCTTCGATGGTCGCGACAAAGCGCAGCCGATCCTGCGACGCGCCGGGTGCCAGGCCTTGTTTCTCCAGTGCGCCCCAGGCATTGGCGACGCGTTTGCGCAGCGCGGCTTCAGCGCCGGGCGCCGGGTCCCAAGCCACAACATCGAGGCCGTGGGCGAGGGCGCGGGACACCCAGCCGCTGCCGATGACACCGCTGCCCAGGGCGGCGAAGGTTTTGATATCAGTGATGAAGGTCATGGCAACTTCCTAAAAAATTCGGTGATCTTTGTAGGAGCCGGCTTGCTGGCGATGGCGGCGTTCCTGCCACAAAAGATGTGGCGGATGTACCGGCCTCATCGCCAGCAAGCCGGCTCCTACAGGGGATTTGTGTGGGGCTTAACCGCGCTTGGTCAGGCCCATTTTTGCCCGGCCCTCAGCCGGTGTCAGAACCCGGGCGCCGAGGCGGCTGAGGATTTCCGAGGCGCGTTCGACCAGTTGGCCATTGGTCGCCAACACGCCCTTGTCCAGCCAGATGTTGTCTTCCAGGCCGACCCGCACGTTGCCGCCCAGCAGCACCGCTTGCGCCGCCATCGGCATTTGCATGCGACCGATGCCGAACCCGGCCCACACGGCGTTTGCCGGCAGGTTGTCGACCATGGCTTTCATGGTGGTGGTGTCAGCCGGTGCGCCCCACGGGATGCCCAGGCACAGCTGGAACAGCGGGTCGTCGAGCAGGCCTTCCTTGATCATCTGTTTGGCGAACCACAGGTGACCGGTGTCGAAAATTTCCAGCTCGGCTTTGACGCCCAGCTCTTGAATGCGTTTGGCGCCTGCACGCAGCTGCGCCGGGGTGGAGACGTAAATGGTGTCGCCGTCGCCGAAGTTCAGGGTGCCGCAATCGAGGGTGCAGATTTCCGGCAGCAGTTCTTCGACGTGGGCCAGACGGGTCAGCGGGCCGACCAGATCGGTGTTCGGGCCGAACTCCATCGGGTTCTCGCCAGCGCCGATTTCCAGGTCGCCGCCCATGCCGGCGGTGAGGTTGACGATGATGTCGACGTCAGCTTCGCGGATGCGCTCCATGACTTCGCGGTACAGCGCCACGTCACGGCTGAATTTGCCGGTTTGCGGGTTGCGAACATGGCAGTGGACCACGGTGGCGCCGGCCTTGGCGGCTTCCACGGCGGCAGCAGCGATTTGTTTCGGGGTGACCGGCACGTGTGGGCTTTTGCTGGTCGTGTCGCCAGCACCGGTAAGTGCGCAGGTGATGATGACGTCGTGGTTCATGAGGTGGTTCCTTGCAGGCGTGGTGGTCCCGTTCGCAGCCCGGTCGGGCTGCGAATCGGTGGTTCGGTTCGGGTCTGTTTGCTGAAGAGCTACTTGCTGGTCAGTTGCAGGTTTTCAGCTGCTGGTTTGCCATCGAAGGTGGTTACACCTTCCAGCCAGCGCTGCTTGTCTTGCGGGTGATCTTTCAGCCATTGCTTGGCCGATTCGAAGGCGTCCTTGTGATCCAGCAGCGGCTGCATCATCCGGCTCTCGTCTTCGGCGGTGTAGGTCAGGTTGCTCAGTAAGCGGCCGATGTTCGGGCATTGCTCGGCGTAGGTCGGCGAAGTGACGGTCCAGACAGTTGCCATGCCTTCGTTCGGGCCCAGGGCGTCGTCGCTGCCGGTGAGGTAAGTCATCTTCACGTTGACGTTCATCGGGTGCGGCGCCCAGCCGAAGAACACGATGGCTTCGTTGCGTTTGGTCGCCCGGGTCACCGCCGACAGCATTCCGGCTTCGCTGGACTCGACCAGCTGGAATTTGCCGAGACCGAACTGGTTCTTGGTGATCATCTCTTTGATCTGCGTGTTGGCGCCCGAGCCTGGCTCGATGCCGTAGATCTTGCCGCCCAGCTCTTTCTCGAATTTGGCGATGTCGGCGAAGGTTTTCAGGCCCTTGTCGGCGAGGTAAGTCGGAACCGCGAGGGTGGCGCGGGCGTCTTTCAGGCTGGGCGCCTCAAGCACTTTGACCTGCTTGCCATCGACGAACGGCGTGATGGTTTGAGTCATCAGCGGGTTCCAGTAGCCCAGGAACAGGTCCAGGCGCTGGTCGCGGATCCCGGCGAAAATGATTTGCTGGGAGGCGCTGGTTTGTTTGGTGTTGTAGCCGAGGCCGTCGAGCAGGACCTGGGTCATGGCGCTGGTGGCGATTACATCGGTCCAGTTCACGACGCCCATGCGCACGTTCTGGCACGATGCAGGTTCGGCGGCCATGACGCTGGCGCTCAGGAAAGCGGTACCGCTGAGTGCAAGAACACAGCTGCTGATCAGTCGTTTCATCTCAGGTTTCCTCGGCAGTTCGTTATTGTGGGTCCGGTCGTCTTTGTGCGCCGGTGATGCCAAGTTACGCAGCTAAAGCCCGGTGAAAACGCACTGCGGCGACCAGCTCTTGCACTGCAGCGACCTATCCACTTGAATGCCGCTCGCAAGTGGCGTATCAACAGCACACGCTACCCGCGAATCGAGTGCGCTCCATGTCCCAGGATTTCTACTTCATGTTGATGCCGGGTTTCTCGGCCATCGGTTTCATCTCGGCCATCGAGCCGCTGCGGGTCGCCAATCGCTTTCGCGGCGAGCTGTATCGCTGGCACGTGCTGAGCGCGGATGGCGGGGCGGTGCTGGCCAGTAACGGCATGTCGGTCAACGCTGACGCGGCGTTGGAACCGCTGAAGAAAGGCGCGACGTTGTTGGTGGTTGCCGGTTTTGAACCCCTGAAATTCGCCACTCCGGCGCTGGAGCACTGGCTGCGCCGACTGGACAACGAAGGCGTGACACTCGGTGCTATCGACACCGGCAGCTTCGTCCTCGCCGAGGCCGGCTTACTTGATGGGCACCGCCTGACCCTGCACTGGGAAGCCATCGACGCCTTCAAGGAATCTTATCCACAGCTCAGCGTCACTCAGGAGCTGTTCGAAATTGACCGCCGGCGCATCACCTCCGCCGGTGGCACAGCGTCCATTGACCTGATGCTCGACCTCATCGCCCAGGCCCACGGCCCGGAACTGGCGATCCAGGTCAGCGAACAATTCGTACTCGGCCGCATCCGCCCGCGCAAAGACCACCAGCGCATGGAAGTCGCCACGCGCTATGGCATCAGCAACAAGAAGCTCGTTCACGTGATCGGCGAGATGGAACAACACAGCGAACCGCCGCTGACCACGCTGGAGCTGGCAGAATCGATCAAGGTGACGCGGCGGCAGCTGGAGCGGTTGTTCAGGCTGCATTTGAACGACACACCGAGCAATTTCTACCTGCGGTTAAGGCTGGAGAAGGCGCGGCAGTTGCTGCGGCAGACCGATATGAGTGTGCTGGAAGTGAGCATTGCGTGCGGGTTTGAATCGCCGTCGTACTTCACCCGCAGTTATCGGGCGAAGTTTGAGCGGTGTCCGCGGGAAGACCGCCGACAAACCCAAAAGGCCTGACACTATCAACGGAAAAAACCGAATCCTGTAGGAGTGAGGCTTGCCCGCGAAGAGGCCGCCTCAATCGAAATCACCGTCGTTTGACACTCCGCCTTCGCGGGCAAGCCTCGCTCCTACAGGTCGTGTCGCGTTTACTTTTTCATCAGTGCCGAACAGGCGGCTTTGTAAGCCTCATGCTGATACTTGTTCAGCGTCGCCGGCAGTTCGAAATCAAACTTCTTGTTCTGCGCATTGATCGTCTGTGGCGACAGCAACGTCACCTCGCAACTCTCCAGCAACTGAAAAACGCCCTCGATCTTGAACGTGGTCGGCCCGCCGGCGAATTCGCCTTTCTTGCTGCGCTTCTTGATCGCGATCCGGTCGATTGAATTCTCACGGACAAACGATGCGACCTGAGCGGCAAAGACTTTGACGTTGGCGGCTTCGTCGTCATCGTCGAGGGCGATTTTCTTGGTGTTCAGCGCGACGTGGCTCAGTACCTGATCGTCGAGGGAGGCCACGGCGATGATCGCTTCGCTGCCTTTGATTTCGATGCCGCAGATTTTCATTTGAATCCCTCTACCAAATTATGGTGTGCAGCTTACCGCTCGCGTTGGCAGGGTGTAGAAACAATAAGCTCAGCTCTTAATCACTCCTGCCCAATCGACTCCAAAAACTCCGACCGCTCATCACTCATCCGCGCCACGCAATCGTTCTGCGCAATGGTGAATGCCTTGCTGCCGCTGGTCGCCGGAAACGCTTCAACTGTGCAATCCGCATCCCGGGTTTTCAGCCATTGCTGCTGGGCGGTTTTGAGTTTGGCGTTGATGTCGGCCAGTTGTGTCGGATTTTTGCCGTAGAGCGTTTGCATGCGCTCGGTCAGGCTCTGGTAGTTGTCTTTGAGCAGGTCTTCGGCGGTGGTTCGGCTGTAGACAGAGCATTCCAGGGTCTGGACTTCGTTTTCGACCGCATCGCAGGGGTTGATGTCGGACTCTTCAGCCGCCTGTACGCCGGTCGCTATCAGTGCCATTGCCAGTAAGATCGATTTCATTGCGCCTCAGCCCCTTTTTTGGCCCAAATTCCGTAATGCGGCGAATTCTGGCCCATGCGCAAGTCCTTGAACAGGTGGCCCGCGACGTTCAACGACGACCCTTTGTCGCAGATTGACGCTTTCGGCAAACCCCCTGTCGTTTTTGCACCCGGCTGCACCGGTACTCAGGCATATGCTGGCCCCAAAGCGCCGGCACACGATTCGGCGCATGAATCGCTAATAGGGGACAGCCTGATGAGCCCAGCCGAATTGCACGCCGACAGCATCGTTATCGACGGGCTGATTATTGCCAAGTGGAACCGCGAGCTGTTTGAAGACATGCGCAAGGGCGGTCTGACTGCGGCCAACTGCACCGTGTCGGTGTGGGAGGGCTTTCAGGCCACCGTCAACAACATCGCCGCCAGCCAGAAGCTGATCCGCGAGAACAGCGACCTGGTGATTCCGGTTCGCACCACCGCCGACATCCGTAAAGCCAAGGAGCAGGGCAAGACCGGCATCCTGTTCGGCTTCCAGAATGCTCATGCGTTTGAAGACCAGATCGGCTATGTCGAGGTGTTCAAGCAGCTCGGCGTCGGTATCGTGCAGATGTGCTACAACACCCAGAACCTGGTCGGCACCGGTTGCTACGAGCGTGATGGCGGCCTGTCGGGCTTCGGTCGCGAAATCGTTGCCGAGATGAACCGCGTCGGGGTCATGTGCGACCTGTCCCACGTCGGTTCCAAGACTTCCGAAGAAGTCATCCTCGAATCGAAGAAACCGGTCTGCTACTCCCATTGCCTGCCGTCGGGTCTGAAAATTCACCCGCGCAACAAATCCGATGAAGAACTGAAGTTCATCGCCGACCACGGCGGTTTCGTCGGCGTGACCATGTTCGCGCCGTTCCTCGCCAAGGGCATCGATTCGACCATCGACGACTACGCCGAAGCCATCGAATACACCATGAACATCGTCGGCGAAGACGCCATCGGCATCGGCACCGACTTCACCCAGGGCCATGGCCAGGATTTCTTCGAATACCTGACCCATGACAAGGGCTACGCCCGCCGTCTGACCAGCTTCGGCAAGATCATCAACCCGCTGGGCATCCGCACCGTCGGCGAGTTCCCGAACCTGACCGAAACCCTGCTCAAGCGCGGCCATTCCGAGCGCGTGGTCCGCAAGATCATGGGCGAGAACTGGGTCAACGTCTTGAAAGATGTCTGGGGCGAATAAGCCGCCGCACCTCTGAATTCTTTCCCCCGGCCATCCGTGCCGGGGGCAACACCAAAATTTTTCTGGAGTTAAGTTTCCATGGCCAAGATCGCCCCGCAATTGCCTATCGAAGTCGACAGCGAAACCGGTGTCTGGACCTCCGACGCCCTGCCGATGCTGTACGTGCCGCGTCATTTCTTCGTCAACAACCACATGGGCATCGAGGAAGTGCTGGGCGCCGACGCCTACGCCGAAATTCTCTACAAGGCCGGCTACAAGTCCGCCTGGCACTGGTGTGAAAAAGAAGCTGAATGCCACGGCCTGGAAGGCGTCGCGGTGTTCGAGCACTACATGAAGCGCCTGTCGCAACGCGGCTGGGGCCTGTTCAAGATCCAGGACATCGACCTCGACAAAGGCACCGCCAGCGTCAAGCTTGAACACTCCGCTTTCGTCTACGTGTACGGCAAGGTCGGGCGCAAGGTTGACTACATGTTCACTGGCTGGTTTGCCGGTGCCATGGACCAGATTCTGCAAGCCCGCGGCAGCAAGATTCGCACCGTTGCCGAACAAGTCTACGGTGGCTCCGAAGAAGGCCACGACGACGGTTTGTTCACCGTCAAGCCGTTGTAAGTCGAGGAACCCGCCATGGCTTTCGAAGCAATGTTCCAGCCGATCCAGATCGGCAAACTGACCATCCGTAACCGCGTGCTCAGCACCGCGCATGCCGAGGTCTACGCGACCGACGGCGGCATGACCACCGATCGGTACGTCAAGTATTACGAAGAGAAAGCCAAGGGCGGGATCGGCCTGGCGATTTGCGGCGGTTCGTCCGTGGTGGCTATCGACAGCCCGCAGGAGTGGTGGAGTTCGGTGAACCTGTCCACCGACCGCATTATTCCGCACTTCCAGAATCTGGCCGACGCCATGCACAAGCACGGCGCCAAGATCATGATTCAGATTACCCACATGGGCCGGCGCTCGCGCTGGGACGGTTTCAACTGGCCGACGCTGATGTCGCCGTCCGGTATCCGTGAACCGGTGCACCGCGCCACCTGCAAAACCATCGAGCCGGAAGAGATCTGGCGGGTGATCGGCAACTACGCCCAAGCGGCCCGTCGTGCCAAGGCCGGTGGCCTGGACGGCGTTGAACTGTCGGCCGTGCACCAGCACATGATCGACCAGTTCTGGAGCCCGCGAGTCAACAAACGTACCGACGAATGGGGCGGCAGCTTCGAAGGCCGCATGAAATTCGGTCTGGAAGTGTTGAAAGCCGTGCGCGCCGAGGTTGGTGATGATTTCTGCGTGGGCATGCGTATCTGTGGTGACGAATTCCACCCGGACGGCCTGTCCCACGAGGACATGAAGCAGATTGCCAAGTATTACGACGACACCGGCATGCTCGATTTCCTCGGCGTCGTGGGTTCGGGTTGCGACACCCACAACACCCTGGCCAACGTGATTCCGAACATGAGTTATCCGCCAGAGCCGTTCCTGCACCTGGCGGCCGGCATCAAGGAAGTGGTCAAGGTTCCGGTGCTGCACGCACAGAACATCAAGGACCCGAACCAGGCGACCCGTATTCTGGAGGGCGGTTACGTCGACATGGTCGGCATGACCCGCGCACACATCGCTGACCCGCACCTGATCGCCAAGATCAAGATGGGCCAGATCGACCAGATCAAACAATGCGTCGGCGCGAACTACTGCATCGACCGTCAGTATCAAGGCCTGGATGTGTTGTGCATCCAGAACGCGGCGACCTCCCGTGAATACATGGGCCTGCCGCACATCATCGAAAAAACCACCGGCGTGAAACGCAAGGTAGTGGTGGTCGGTGCCGGTCCTGCCGGGATGGAAGCCGCCCGAGTGGCCGCCGAACGTGGCCACGACGTGACCCTGTTCGAGAAAAAGGAGTTCATTGGCGGGCAGATCACCACGGCGTCGAAAGCGCCGCAGCGTGACCAGATCGCTGGTATCACCCGCTGGTATCAGCTGGAACTGGCACGGTTGAAAGTCGACCTGCGCCTGGGCACTGCGGCTGATGCACCGACCATCATGGACCTGCGTCCGGATGTGGTGGTGCTGGCGGTTGGCGGCCATCCGTTCCTTGAGCAGAACGAACACTGGGGCGCGGCTGAAGGCCTGGTGGTCAGCAGCTGGGACGTGCTCGACGGCAAGGTTGCGCCGGGCAAGAACGTGCTGGTCTACGACACTATTTGCGAGTTCACCGGGATGTCGACCGCCGACTTCCTCGCCGACAAGGGCAGCCAGGTCGAGATCGTCACCGACGACATCAAGCCCGGGGTCGCGATTGGCGGTACGTCGTTCCCGACTTACTACCGCAGCATGTACCCGAAAGAAGTGATCATGACCGGGGACATGATGCTGGAGAAGGTCTACCGCGAAGGCGACAAGCTGGTGGCGGTGCTGGAAAACGAATACACCGGCGCCAAAGAGGAGCGGGTGGTCGACCAGGTGGTCGTGGAAAACGGCGTGCGCCCGGACGAAGAAATCTACTACGCGCTGAAGGACGGCTCGCGCAACAAAGGCCAGATCGACGTCGAAGCCTTGTTCGCGATCAAGCCGCAGCCATGCCTTGAGCAGAGCGGTGACGGCTACCTGCTGTTCCGCATCGGCGACTGCGTGGCCCAGCGTAACGTGCACGCGGCGATCTACGACGCGCTGCGGCTGTGCAAGGATTTCTAAGAGCTTGTGGATAACCCTGTAGGAGCGAGGCTTGCCCGCGAAGGCGTCCTGACATTCAACATTGTTGTCGGCTGACCCATCGCATTCGCGGGCAAGCCTCGCTCCTACAGGAATCGGGCAAGGCATCCAGGTAGTTTGGCCTGCAAGACCCTGCGGTCTTTGGGAGCTCCACCATGTTGAACACCCTTCTTCCAATCCTGTTGTTCGCTGCCCTGGGCCTTGCTGTCCTCGGCGCGTTGCGGCGGGTGGCCATGTGGCGCCGGGGCCGAGCCTCCAAGGTCGACCTGATCGGTGGCCTGTTCGCCATGCCCAAGCGCTACATGGTCGATTTGCACCATGTTGTCGCGCGGGACAAATACATCGCCAACACCCACGTGGCCACGGCCGGTGGTGCGGTGGCGTCCATCGTGCTGGCGATTCTGGTGCACGGTTTCGGCCTGCATAACCGCATCCTCGGTTACGCGCTGTTGTTGATGACAGTGGTGATGTTCGTCGGTGCGATCTTTGTGTACCTGCGTCGTCGCAACCCGCCGGCTCGCCTGTCCAAAGGCCCGTGGATGCGCCTGCCGAAAAGCTTGTTGGCGTTCTCGGCGAGCTTCTTCCTGTTGACTCTGCCGGTCGCCGGCATCCTTCCGGAGAATTTTGGCGGTTGGGTGGTGGCAGCGATCCTCGGCATCGGCGTGCTGTGGGGCGTTTCGGAATTGTTCTTCGGCATGACCTGGGGCGGGCCGATGAAGCACGCCTTCGCCGGTGCGCTGCACCTGGCCTGGCACCGTCGCGCCGAACGTTTTGGCGGCGGTCGTTCCACCGGTTTGAAACCGCTCGACCTGAACGATCCAAACGCACCGCTGGGCGTGGAAAAACCCAAGGATTTCACCTGGAACCAACTGCTCGGTTTCGATGCCTGCGTGCAATGCGGTAAATGTGAAGCCGCGTGCCCGGCGTTCGCCGCCGGCCAGCCGCTGAACCCGAAAAAGCTGATTCAGGACATGGTCGTCGGCCTTGCCGGCGGCACCGATGCCAAGTTCGCCGGCAGCCCCTATCCGGGCAAAGCCATCGGCGAACACGCGGGCAATCCGCATCAACCGATCGTCAACGGTCTGGTGGACGCCGAAACGCTGTGGTCCTGCACCACCTGCCGTGCCTGCGTCGAGGAATGTCCGATGATGATCGAGCACGTCGATGCCATCGTCGACATGCGTCGCCATCTGACCCTGGAAAAAGGCGCGACCCCGAACAAGGGCGCCGAAGTCCTGGAAAACCTGATTGCCACCGACAACCCCGGCGGTTTCGCACCGGGTGGCCGGATGAACTGGGCAGCGGATTTGAACCTCAATCTGCTCAGCGAGAAGAAATCCACCGACGTGCTGTTCTGGGTTGGCGACGGCGCCTTCGACATGCGCAACCAGCGCACTCTGCGTGCCTTCGTCAAAGTGCTGAAAGCGGCCAAGGTCGACTTCGCGGTACTCGGTCTCGAAGAACGCGACAGCGGTGACGTGGCCCGACGTCTGGGCGATGAAGCGACCTTCCAGTTGCTGGCCAAACGCAACATCCAGACCCTGGCCAAGTACAGCTTCAACCGCATCGTCACCTGCGATCCGCACAGCTTCCACGTGCTGAAAAACGAATACGGCGCCTTCGACGGCAACTACCTGGTGCAGCACCACAGCACCTACATGGCCGAAATCATCGACGCCGGCGCGCTCAATCTCGGCCAGCACAAAGGCAGCAGCGTGACCTATCACGACCCGTGCTACCTCGGTCGCTATAACGGCGAATACGAGGCGCCGCGAGAAGTGCTGCGCGCCCTCGGGATTGAAGTGAAAGAGATGCAACGCTCCGGTTTCCGTTCACGCTGCTGCGGCGGCGGTGGCGGCGCGCCGATCACCGACATTCCGGGCAAGCAGCGGATCCCCGACATGCGCATGGAAGACATCCGCGAAACCGGCGCCGAACTGGTGGCCGTGGGTTGTCCACAATGCACCGCGATGCTCGAAGGCGTGGTCGAACCACGGCCGTTGATCAAGGACATCGCCGAGCTGGTGGCGGACGCACTGCTTGAAGACGCAGCGCCAAGCAAACCGTCCACACCGGCCCAACGTGAACCTGCGGAGGCCCACTGATGAGCGACATTATCCGCCGCGACCCCCGCGCCGAATGGATTGCCCGTAACCGCCTGCACCCGCTGCACGCGGCCATGCAGCCGGCGCAACACAGCTGGATGGGGCCGAACGGCATCATTCGCAAGAACCCGCATGGCATCGGTTTTATCGGTCCCAACGGCATCAAGCGCATTGACCGCAGCGGCGCGCAGCAGGGCGGGGCGACCAAACGCTCGGCCGCTGTTGAAGTGCAATTGCCGCTGCATCAAGTGCCAGCACCTGCGTTTTACATCAGCGTGGTGCCGGACATGGTCGGTGGCCGCTTGAGCAGCCACGACAAGGATTTGCTCGGCCTGGCGCATCAGCTGGCCGGCAAGGACGGCGCGGTGTTGGCCGTGGTCTTCGGCGAACACAAGGAAAACGCGTTTGCCACCGCCGGCGTCGATCGCTTGCTGGTGCTCGAAGGCGACGAATTCAGTGGTTATGCACCGGAGCAACGTGTCCAGGGCCTGCGGGCTGTGGATAACCAGTTCAGCCCGCGTCACTGGCTGCTGCCGGACAGCCGCAGCGGTGGCGGCGAACTCGGTCGGCGCTTTGCCGCTGCACTGGGCGAACGCCCGGCCACGCGGGTCTGGCAGGTCAAGGATCAGGAATGCATCGGCCGCGCTGGCGCCGGGTTGCAAGACCTTGCGCGTCCGGTCGCACGCTTGATTCTGGCCGCCGCCGAATGCGCCGAGCCGGTCAGCGAAACCCGTCATGAAGCCTTGCCGGTGGAGTTATCCACAACCGTGGCGCGCAGCTTGTCGCGGATCGAGGATCTGGGCGCTGTGGCCGTGGACCCGGCAGCCATTCCGATGGCCGAAGCCGAGTTCATCTTCTCCGGCGGCAACGGCGTCAAGGACTGGGGACTTTTCCACAGGACTGCCGAAGCGCTCGGCGCCACCGAAGGCGCATCCCGTGTGGCGGTGGACGATGGCTTCATGGCCCGTGATCGTCAGGTCGGCGCGTCCGGCACGTGGGTCACTGCGCGGGTCTATGTGGCGGTGGGGATTTCCGGGGCGATCCAGCACCTGCAAGGCATCGGTGCCTGCGACAAGGTGGTGGCGATCAACCTTGACCCAGGTTGCGACATGATCAAACGGGCCGACCTGTCGGTGATCGGCGAGAGTGCCGAGATTCTTCAAGCCTTGATCGATGCGATAGCGGCTTATCGCGACGACGCCAAGCGCGATGCGGCTTAAGGGAAGGAAAGGGTTATGAGCACGAAAATCATCAGCCTGGTGTCCATCGGCGCCCACCCGACCTCCGGCCGGCCACGTCGCGCGGAGCAGGATGCGCGGGCGGTGGAACTGGGTCTGCAACTGGCTGGGGATAACTTGCAAGTGCTGCATGCCGGCGACGTCGCGGAGCCTGCACTGCGCGCCTATCTGGGCATGGGCCTGGAACAACTGCACGTGCTGGAACAACCATCCGGCGCGGATGCCTTGCCGGCGTTGACCGCCTATTTGCGTGATGCCGGAGCACAAGTCGTGCTGACTGGCAGCCAGGCAGAAACCGGCGAAGGCTCGGGCATGCTGCCGTTCCTGCTGGCGGAAAACCTCGGCTGGCCGCTGGTGGTCGGGCTGGCTCAGGTGGAGTCCATCGATGGCAGTTCGGCGCTTGTCCTTCAAGCGTTGCCCCGTGGTCAGCGCCGTCGTTTGAAGGTGCGGCTGCCGTTCCTGGCGACTGTGGATAACGCAGCGCCGAAGCCTCGTCAGAGCGCGTACGGCCCGGCCCGGCGTGGTGTGTTGCAGGCGGATGAAGTCGAAGTGATCGATGATGCGTTGCTGGCCGTATCGACGCTGCAACCGGCCAAGCCTCGGCCTAAACGCTTGAAAGTGATCAAGGCCAAAAGCGGCGCGGACCGGATGAAAGCGGCGACAGCCAAAGCCAGTGGCGGCGGCGGGCAGGTGCTCAAAGGTGTCACGGCGCAAGCGGGTGCCGAAGCGATTCTCAAATTGCTGATCGAAGAAGGCGTGGTCCGCTAACCGCGAATCTGCACAGAACTAATGTAGGAGTGAGCCTGCTCGCGATGGTGGTGTATCAGTTGACATCTATTCAGCTGATACACCGCTATCGCCGGCAAGCCGGTCTCGCTCCCACAGGGGGAAAGTTTAATGACCGTCAAATTTCGTTCGGCCCTGCGCGCGGATGCGCGGGAAATTGCCCGTCTGTTCCAGATTTCCTCGGAAGGCGCTTCGGATTACATCTGGAGCCAAATCGCCGAACCCGGCCAGGATCTGTTGGACGTCGGCGCCCTGCGTTACGCCCGTGACGACGTGGATTTCTCCTACCAGAACTGCCTCATCGCCGAGGCCGACGGCCACGTCATCGGCATGATGCACAGCTACGTGATGCGCCACGATCCACTGGCCGAGCCCACCACCGATCCGGTGCTGGTGCCGTATGCCGACATGGAAATCCCCGACACGCTGTACATATCGAGCCTCGCGCTGCATGAAGGCTGGCGCAACCAAGGCCTTGGCAAACAGTTCCTCGCCCACGCTCACGAACGCGCCCGCCAGTTGGGGCTCAAGGGCTTGAGCCTGATCGACTACGCCGTCAACACCGGCGCCCGTCGTTTCTATGAGCGGCATGGTTTCCGCATCGTCGATACCTGCCAGATCACGCCACACCCGATGATTCGGGTGACCGGCGACGCTTACCTCATGCAGTGGCCCTAGTGAGCTACATTTCTTAATGAGCGGCCCGAGGCGGCAGCAGCGCTGATTCATAAAACTCGTTTTCAGGAATGGGTTGCCGATGAGCACGGTCAGTCGGCGTGAGACATGTCTGATCTGTGGCGTGATGCTGGTTGTGATGGTTGCGGCCGCTGAAACCCGCCAGGGCGATCCGGATTTCTATCAATGGATCGACTCTGCGCAGGGGCGGCACGCCTCCCTGGCGCAAATGAAGCAACACTGCGATCAGGTGTTGGCGCCTGATAAAAACCTCAATTGTTCAGTCACCGTTCTCGCCAGAATGTTCGAGACCAAGGCTGCCAACCAGCTGCCCGACTACTACCTGGCAATCAAGCGGCGCCATGCTCAAGCCATCGCCAATGACCCTGAACTCCAACAGTTGTTCTCCATGTTCGGCGGTGAATCGATCGCGACCTTGCGTCAGGTCGCCGATTTCTCGCTGACAAGATCACCGCGACGCGAAGTGCTGCCGATTCATCCTTCCCCAGGCGATGGCCACGAGACGAATGAGGTGCTGCCGTACCTCGATGTCAAAGCCGCCAACGGTGTTTCGGCGCGGTTCATTCTGGATACGGGCGCCCCGCAAACCCGGGTCAACAGCGAAACCGCGAAGCAGATGGGCATCAAGCTGCTGACCGACTCTGATTACGGCTACAGCACTTTCTACGGCGAGCGGGACCTGGCGGCCAAACTCGGAATCCTTGAGTCCCTGAAGATCGGTGCCAGCGAGTTCAGGAACGTCCTGGTGTTTGTCAGTGACCGGGATAACTTATTGGGGCTCGACCTGATCGGTAAGCTGGGACGATTGACCATTACGAAAAAGACGCTGGAGATCAACGCTGCGGCGCCCACACGATGTGATTCGCCGGTCACCTTCGTGCGTATCGACATCAATCAACGATTGACCCTTGCTGCGCGGCTGGATCGGCGTGCGACCGTGGCGATTATCGACACCGGCAATGTGGATTACCTGACATCCGCCTCGCCCGGCACTTCACCTGTTCATGTCATTGATAAGCCGCACCACCAGATCTTCAAGGGCGAGTTGAGCTTGTCCGGGCGTACCCGTCTGATCGCCTACAAGTACTACCCGGACTTTACGATCCCGCCGTCGATGCTGCTTGGGCAGTACGTGCCGTCGATTTTGCTCGGATGGCGTGCATTCAATGATTACGAGTTGAATCTGGATATTGCTTCGGGCTTGTCCTGTTTCAACAGGGTTTGATCACGGTTACCCACAATCCCTGTTAGCGCTTCTGTGGATAACGTGTTCGCCCATCGCTACACGCCATACAAATCAAGCCCTGCAAGCCTTCGTACAAAAAACAACCAGCCTAAGTTGCGGTTTTTTCGGGCTTTTTCCAGAGGATAAGTCTGTTCGTTCGCCAATACTTGCCCCCAATCTCTGTTGGCGCTTCTGTGGATAAGATGTTCGCTGTCCGCTACAGGCCATATAAACCGGGCCTGTACGCTGCATGATTAAAAAATGATCAATTTGCCGGTTTGGAGCGGCGAACCTCGCGCAAACCCTGATTTATCGCGGCTTTCGGCGGTTTTCCACAGAGGCGGCGAAGTTGCCCCCAAAGTCTGTTGGCGCTTCTGTGGATAAGGTGTTCGCCATCCGCTACAGGCCACGTACTGCGTGGCTTTCAGGTGTCAGGTCAAAAAACAACCAATCGCTGTTCAAAACCCTGCTTCTGGATAAGTCACGGATTTTCTTCGGTTTCTGTGGAGAAAGTTAGGGGGTGTCGCACACTTGTCCCCATTAGCTGTGGGTGGAGGTGTGGATAACTTGTTTGCGGAAGGCTGAAAGCCACGTAGGGCATAGCGCTGAACGGAATAGATCATATTTCGTACAGTTCTAATGTCGCGGAGAGTCAGAAGGGGATGTGTTGCGAGGGATTGCGCCATCGCGAGCAAGCTTGCTCCTACATTTGATCTTCGGTGCGCCAAAGATCCCCTGTGGGAGCGAGCCTGCTCGCGATGCTTTTGATCTTTAACCCTGAACCGGAACCCCTTTGAGGTAAGGCGCAGGCTCAGCGCCGAGGTTGTTCAGCAGACGCTCGCTGTACCAGTCCACAAAGTTCACCACACCAAACTCATAGGTCTTGGAGTAAGGCCCTGGCTGGTAAGCCGAGGAGTTGATGCCGCGCTGGTTTTCTTCAGCCAGGCGACGGTCCTGGTCGTTGGTGGCATCCCAGACCTGGCGCATGCGCTCCACGTCGTAGTCGACGCCTTCGACGGCATCCTTGTGCACGATCCACTTGGTGGTGACCATGGTTTCCTGCGCGCTGATCGGCCACACGGTGAAGACGATGATGTGGTCGCCCATGCAGTGGTTCCACGAGTGCGGCAGGTGCAGGATGCGCATCGAGCCCAGGTCCGGGTTCTTGATGCGGCCCATGAGTTTGGCGCAACCCTGTTTGCCGTCCATGGTCATCGACACGGTGCCCTTGAGCAGCGGCATGCGCACGATGCGGTTACGCAGGCCGAAGCTGGCGTGGGCGTAAGGAATCTTCTCGGCTTCCCAGGCAGCGGCGGAAGCGGCGACGTGGTCCTTGAACGCCTGGTCGGCGCGCGGGTCGGTGACGTCGTCCCATTCCAGCAGGGTTTTCAGCAGTTCCGGGTGCGACGCGTTGCAGTGGTAGCACTCGCGGTTGTTTTCCAGCACCAGTTTCCAGTTGGCCTTTTCCATCAAGGTGGTTTGCACCGCCACCTTGGTGTTTTCCATGTCGTACGGTTCCATGTAATGGTTCAGCGTCGACAGGAAGTCATCAATGGCCGGCGGATTCTCCGACAGGCTGATGAAGATATAGCCGCCGGCGGTCTTCACGTTCACCGGTTTGAGGCCGTACTGCTTCATGTCGAAATCGGCGCCCATCTCGGTGCCGGCGAACAGCAGGCGGCCGTCCAGCTCGTAGGTCCACTGGTGGTAGTGGCAGACCAGCTTGGCGACTTTGCCTTTTTCACTGGTGCACAGCCGCGAACCGCGGTGACGGCAGACGTTGTGGAAGGCGTGTACCACGCCTTCGGCGCCGCGAATCACGATGATCGGGTTCTTGCCGACTTGCAGGGTCAGGTAGTTGCCCTTGGTCGGGATTTCGCAGGTCATGCCGGCGATCAACCACTCTTTCTGGAAGATCTCCTGCATGTCGATATCAAACAGCCGCTCGTCAGAGTAAAACGGCTGCGGCAGCGAGAAGGTGCGCTCGCGCTCTTGCAGCATCTGCGCGGTGGCCTTGCGTGCGGGTTCCAGCGGATCGCCCAGGCTGATTTTTGCGGTGACGTCCATCGTGTATATCCTCAAGGCCATCTGCGTGGCCGCGAAAGTGGCTGATCAGGGTTGCTACGCAAGGTGTAAAGGTTATGTCTTGGTATGGGGCGAGTGTGGGGCCGGCGTTGCCCGGAACCTTATCCATGGGCGACATGGCCCAATCTGTTCCCGACGCGTAACCCCCGGCAGTTGGGGGCTGGTCGCGATAAGTATGTGAATGTCGCAGATAGGTAAATGGGTGGTCTGCGCTATACGCAGAATCGTCAACATAAGGCCGACCATCGGCGGTGGAGAACAGCATGTCCAACAGCTTCCTGAATCCGGTAACCACCCAGACCTGGGCCAATGGCCGACACATCGTCCGTTGCGTCAAAGTCATCCAGGAAACCTGGGATGTGCGCACCTTCTGCTTTATGGCCGACCAGCCGATCATGTTCTTCTTCAAGCCGGGGCAATTCGTCACCCTGGAGCTGGAAATCGATGGCCAGCAGATCATGCGTTCGTACACCATTTCCAGTTCGCCCTCGGTGCCGTACAGCTTTTCGGTAACGATCAAGCGCGTGCCGGGCGGCAAGGTTTCGAACTGGCTGCACGACACCCTGCATGAAGGCTACGAACTGGCGGTGCACGGCCCGGTCGGGCTGTTTAACGCGATCGACTTCCCGAACCCGAAAGTGCTGTACCTCAGTGGCGGCGTGGGCATCACGCCGTGCATGTCCATGGCCCGCTGGTTCTTCGATACCAACGGCAATGTCGACATGGCGTTTATCCACAGCGCCCGCTCGCCGAAAGACATCATTTATCACCGCGAGCTGGAACACATGGCAGCGCGGATCGAAAATTTCAGCCTGCACCTGATCTGTGAAAAACATGGTTTTGGTGAGCCATGGGCCGGTTATCGCGGTTATCTGAACCACAAGATGCTGGAACTGATGGTCCCGGACTTCCTTGAGCGCGAAGTGTTCTGCTGCGGCCCGACGCCTTACATGAACGCGGTCAAGCGCCTGCTGGAAAACGCCGGCTTCAATATGAAGCACTACCACGAGGAATCGTTCGGCGCCACGCCGCCAGAGGCGATCGCCGATGCCGTGGAGAATGCCGAGCAGGCCGCTGACGCGCCGGAAATCGATGCGGCTGATTTGCATGAGGTGGAATTCACCGCCTCGGGCAAGAGCATCCGCGTGGCACCGGGCGAGACCGTGCATGCGGCGGCCGCCAAGGTCGGCCTGATGATTCCGAAAGCATGCGGCATGGGCATTTGCGGCACCTGCAAGGTGCTCAAGCTTGGCGGCGAAGTGGAGATGGACCACAACGGCGGGATCACCGAGGAAGACGAAGCCGAAGGGTTCATCCTGTCGTGCTGCAGCGTGCCGAAGGGCGACGTTCGCATCGAGTATTGATACACGCCGCGCAACCTGTGGGAGCGAGCCTGCTCGCGATGGCTGCGGTACATTCAACATCAATGTTGGCTGGTCTGCCGCTATCGCCGGCAAGCCGGTCTCGCTCCCACAGGTGCGGTGTTTTTCAGTCGACGAATAGGTCTGGCATCAACTTGTCGTTGGTGCCGGGCTCAAAGCGGTAATGATCGAATTCGGTCGCGCCGTGCTCCCGCAGAATTTCCTCATCAATCAGCAGCCGACCGGTGATGCTGCGACCGTTGCTGTCCAGGATAACGTGGGCGGCATCCGCCATGATTTCCGGCGTGCGCGCATGTTTGAAGGATTCACGCGAACCTAGCTGAAATTCGATGGCGGCGGTGGCGATCATCGTCTGCGGCCACAGCGAGTTGACACTGATCCCGTAATTCTTGAATTCCTCGCTCATGCCCAACGTGAGCATGCTCATGCCGTATTTGGTCACGGTGTACGGGCTGTATTGGGCGAACCACTTGGTTGCCAGGTTCAGTGGCGGTGACAGGTTGAGGATATGCCCGCTGCTTTTCTTCAGGTAAGGCAGGGCTGCCTGGCTGCACAGCAATACGGCGCGGGTGTTGATCTGGTGCATCAGGTCAAAGCGCTTGAGCTCGATGTGCTGAACCCCGGTCAGCTTGATCGCGCCGGCGTTGTTGACCAGCGCATCGATGCCGCCGAAATGCTCGTTGGCCCGGGCCAGTGCCTCACGCACCGCGACTTCATCACGCACATCCACCTGCAGCGCCAGCGCCTTGCCGCCGGCGGCTTCGACTTCCTTTGCGACACTGAAAATCGTGCCCGGCAATTTGGCGTGCGGCTCGGCACTTTTGGCTGCAATCACGATGTTGGCCCCATCGCGCGCGGCCCGCAGCGCGATCTCACGACCAATCCCGCGGCTGGCGCCGGTGATGAACAGGGTTTTGCCTTGAAGGGACATGCGTGCGCTCCTGATTATTGTTATCTGAGCGCTTCAATGTAGACCAACATGCGTGGTGCATCTTGCTGGCGAGGGTGGTGTGTCAGGTGCACCGCGTTGCGGCGATCGCCAGCAAGCCGGCTCCTACAGGGTTTGTGTCGTACGCGGGATGGCAGGCGGGGCGGGGATTTGTAGGAGCCGGCTTGCCGGCGATGGCGGTGTGTCAGGTGCACCGCGTCGCGGCAATCGCCAGCAAGCTGGCTCCTACAGGGTTTGTGTTGTTAGCGGGACATCACTTCGCGAATATCCGCTGCCAATTCACGTACGCGTTCTTCCTCGGTGTCCCAGGAGCACATGAAGCGGGCGCCGCCGTTGCCGATGAAGGTGTAGAAGCGCCAGCCCTTGGCGGTCAGTGCGGCGATGGCCGGTTCCGAGAGTTGCAGGAACACGCCGTTGGCCTGCACCGGGAACATCAGCTCCACGCCCTGGATATCGCTGACCAGTTCCGCCAGCAGTTGCGCGCAATGATTGGCGTGGCGGGCGTATTTGAGCCAGGCATCGTTTTCCAGGATCCCGACCCACGGTGCCGAGAGGAAACGCATTTTCGAGGCCAGTTGCCCGGCCTGCTTGCAGCGGTAGTCGAAGTCTTCGGCCAGTTTGTGGTTGAAGAACAGAATCGCTTCACCCACTGCCATGCCGTTTTTCGTGCCGCCGAAGCACAGCACGTCAACGCCGGCCTTCCAGGTCAGGTCGGCCGGTGTGCAGCCGAGGAATGCGCAGGCGTTGGAGAAGCGTGCGCCGTCCATGTGCAGGTTCAGGCCGAGTTCTTTGCAGGTGGCGCTGATGGCGCGGATTTCTTCCGGGGTGTAGACGCTGCCGACTTCGGTGGCCTGGGTCAGGGTCACGACGCGCGGTTTCGGGTAGTGAATGTCCTGGCGCTTGAGGGCCACTTCGCGGATCGATTCCGGGGTCAGCTTGCCGTTCTCGGTGCGGGCGACCAGCAGCTTGGAGCCGTTGGAAAAGAACTCCGGCGCGCCGCATTCGTCGGTTTCGACGTGGGCGGTTTCCGAGCAGATCACGCTGTGGTAACTCTGGCACAGCGACGACAGGGCCAAGGAGTTGGCGGCGGTGCCGTTGAAGGCGAAGAACACTTCGCAGTCGGTTTCGAACAGTTTGCGGAAATCATCGGACGCGCGAGCGGTCCATTCATCGTCGCCGTAGGCGCGCTGGTGGCCGTGGTTGGCCTGTTCCATCGCCGCCCAGGCTTCAGGGCAGATACCGGAATAGTTGTCGCTGGCGAATTGTTGGCTCTTATCGGTCATGGCCCTGCTTTCCGTGGTCGGGACGCTTATGGTGAAGCGTCTCGTGGTCAATGATGGTGCGCACTTTACCGAAGATCATCCGGCGAGCACACAGGATGCGTCTGACAGAAAAATACAAAGACGACGGGCGATTATGCACATGACTCAACGGGATGGGGCACTGGATCTGCTCAAGTGGCTGGCGCTGTTGAGCATGGTGCTCGATCACCTGCGATATGTCGGTTATTCCCTCGATCTGCTGTATGTGCCCGGACGACTGGCGTTTCCGTGGTTCTGTCTGGCAATGGCGGCGAACCTGTCGCGTTCACGACAAGTCACACATCAATGGCGGTATCTGGGCTGGTTGATTCTGTTTAGTGCTATCAGCGAAATCCCTTACAGGATGTTCATTCCTGATCCCGACACCTTGAACGTGCTGCCTACGCTGGCGCTTGGGCTGTTGGTCGCGCGTGGCTGGCAGCAAAAGACGCTGCCATCGCGCCTGCTTGCGGTTGCTGCCTTATTGCTGGCAGCGGTGTTCACGGAATACCTGATGTTCGGCGTTTTTGGTGTGTTGTTGCCGCTGGCGATGTTGCTGGTGCTCAAGCGGCCCCGGTATTTCAGCCTGTTGCCGGGGTTGATCTGTCTGGCCGCCAATCAGTGGGAGGTGCTGTATTACTCCGCCCGGTTGGGTAACAGTGCGGCGCTCCCTGGCATTGCCACTTGTCTGATCGCGCCAGGGCTCGGGTTGTTCTTGTTGCGACATGCGCGACGCATTAGTCCTCCACCCATGCGGCGCTGGGCATATGCCCTTTATCCGCTGCATTTCCTGATGCTATTACTCGTCCGCCAGATCGCCGCATAACCCCTGTGGGAGCGAGCCTGCTCGCGATGAGGCCGTCACAGCCAGCATCGATGTTGCCTGACCCACCGCTATCGCCGGCAAGCCGGTCTCACTCCCACAGGGATATCTACTGGTTCAAGGATCGTGTTCGTTCAGCCATTTCGGTCTATGTCGTAAACGCACCTTTGCGTGGCGTCCGTAGGCATTTGACCTGTCTGCGCCGGTCATACCATCGCTATCAAAGGGCACTGCCGAAACGCCGTGCCTTACCGAGACGAATGGCGCACAGATGCCGCTGGGAGAGACGCGATGTTCAGCAAGCAAGACCAGATCAAGGGTTACGACGATGCACTGCTGGCGGCGATGAATGCCGAGGAGCAACGCCAGGAAGATCACATCGAGCTGATCGCGTCCGAAAACTACACCAGCAAACGCGTCATGGAAGCGCAGGGCAGCGGCCTGACCAACAAATACGCCGAAGGCTATCCGGGCAAGCGCTACTACGGTGGCTGCGAGCACGTCGACAAGGTTGAAGCACTGGCTATCGAACGCGCCAAGCAACTGTTCGGCGCCGATTACGCCAACGTGCAGCCGCACTCCGGTTCTTCGGCCAACAGCGCCGTTTACCTGGCCCTGCTGCAAGCCGGCGACACCATTCTGGGCATGAGCCTGGCCCACGGCGGTCACCTGACCCACGGCGCCAAGGTTTCGTCTTCGGGCAAGCTGTACAACGCCGTGCAGTACGGCATCGACACCAAGACCGGTCTGATCGACTACGACGAAGTCGAGCGCCTGGCCGTCGAGTGCAAGCCGAAAATGATCGTTGCCGGTTTCTCGGCTTACTCCAAGACCCTCGACTTCCCACGCTTCCGTCAGATCGCCGACAAGGTCGGTGCGCTGCTGTTCGTCGACATGGCCCACGTTGCCGGTCTGGTTGCTGCCGGCCTGTACCCGAACCCGCTGCCGTATGCCGACGTGGTGACCACCACCACCCACAAGACCCTGCGCGGTCCGCGTGGCGGCCTGATCCTGGCCAAGGCCAACGAAGAAATCGAGAAGAAGCTCAACGCAGCCGTATTCCCGGGTGCCCAGGGCGGCCCGCTGATGCACGTCATCGCTGGTAAAGCGGTGTGCTTCAAGGAAGCGCTGGAGCCAGGTTTCAAGGCTTACCAGCAACAAGTGATCGATAACGCCCAGGCCATGGCCGGCGTATTTATCAAACGCGGCTACGATGTAGTGTCCGGCGGCACCGATAACCACCTGTTCCTGGTCAGCCTGATTCGTCAGGGCCTCACCGGCAAAGAGGCGGATGCAGCACTCGGTCGCGCCCACATCACTGTGAACAAGAACGCTGTCCCGAACGATCCACAGTCGCCGTTCGTCACTTCCGGCCTGCGCATCGGCACCCCTGCGGTGACCACACGCGGCTTCAAGGTGACCCAGTGCGTCACGCTGGCCGGCTGGATCTGCGACATCCTCGACAACCTCGGCGACGCCGATGTCGAAGCGAACGTCGCGCAGCAAGTGTCGGCCCTGTGCGCGGACTTCCCGGTTTATCGCTGAGCGCGGTTTTGGAGTAAATGACTATGCAACGCTACTCGGGCTTCGGCCTCTTCAAACACTCCCTCAGCCATCATGAAAACTGGCAGAAAATGTGGCGCACGCCGACCCCTAAAAAGGTCTATGACGTGGTCATCGTCGGCGGTGGCGGACATGGTCTCGCCACGGCTTACTACCTGGCCAAGGAACACGGCATCACCAACGTGGCCGTGGTCGAAAAAGGCTGGCTGGGCGGCGGTAACACCGCGCGCAACACCACCATCGTTCGCTCGAACTACCTGTGGGACGAGTCGGCGCACCTGTACGAACACGCGATGAAACTGTGGGAAGGCCTGTCCCAGGACCTGAACTACAACGTGATGTTCTCCCAGCGCGGCGTCTACAATCTGTGCCACACCCTGCAGGACATTCGTGATTCCGAGCGTCGGGTCAGTGCCAACCGCCTCAACGGCGTGGACGGCGAGCTGCTCGATGCCAAGCAAGTAGCGGACGAGATTCCGTACCTCGACTGCTCCAAGAACACTCGCTACCCGGTGATGGGCGCTACCGTCCAGCGTCGCGGCGGCGTCGCCCGTCACGATGCCGTGGCATGGGGCTTTGCCCGTGCCGCTGACGCACTCGGCGTGGACCTGATCCAGCAGACCGAAGTGATCGGTTTCCGCAAGGAAAACGGTGTGTGCATCGGCGTTGAAACCAACAAGGGCTTCATCGGCGCCAAGCGCGTCGGCGTGGTCACGGCCGGCAACTCCGGGCACATGGCCAAACTCGCCGGTTTCCGTCTGCCGATCGAATCCCACCCGCTGCAAGCGTTGGTGTCCGAGCCGATCAAGCCGATTATCGACAGCGTGATCATGTCCAACGCCGTACACGGTTACATCAGCCAGTCCGACAAGGGCGACCTGGTGATCGGCGCCGGTATCGACGGCTACAACGGCTACGGCCAGCGTGGTTCGTACCCGGTGATCGAGCACACCATCCAGGCCATCGTCGAGATGTTCCCGGTCTTGTCCCGCGTACGCATGAACCGGCAGTGGGGCGGCATCGTCGACACCACGCCGGATGCCTGCCCGATCATCTCGAAAACCCCGGTCCCGAACATGTTCTTCAACTGCGGTTGGGGCACCGGTGGCTTCAAGGCAACACCTGGTTCGGGCAACGTGTTTGCCGCGAGCCTGGCCAAGGGTGAAATGCACCCATTGGCCGCACCTTTCTCCATCGACCGTTTCCACAACGGTGCGTTGATCGATGAACACGGCGCTGCTGCGGTTGCCCACTAACAGGAGAAATCCCCATGTTGCATATCTTCTGTCCTCACTGCGGCGAGCTGCGCTCTGAAGAGGAATTCCACGCATCCGGCCAGGCGCACATCCCGCGTCCACTGGATCCGAACACCTGCACCGACGAGGAGTGGGGCGACTACATGTTCTTCCGCGATAACCCTCGCGGCCTGCACCACGAACTGTGGGATCACGTTGCCGGTTGCCGTCAGTACTTCAACGTCACCCGCGACACCGTGACCTACGAGATTCTCGAGACTTACAAGATCGGCACCAAGCCACAATTCACCGACAAGACCGATAGCTCGAAAGCGGCTACGACGGCTCTGGGAGAGAAGGTATGAGCCAGATCAATCGCCTGTCCAACGGCGGACGGATCGACCGCAACAAAGTGCTGAGCTTCACCTTCAACGGCCAGACCTACAAAGGCTTTGAAGGCGATTCCCTGGCCGCTGCACTGCTGGCCAACGGCGTCGACATCATCGGTCGCAGCTTCAAGTATTCCCGTCCGCGCGGCATCTTCGCCGCCGGTGCCGAAGAGCCGAACGCCGTGCTGCAGATCGGCGCGACCGAAGCCACGCAAATCCCGAACGTACGCGCCACGCAACAAGCGCTGTACCAGGGCCTGGTCGCCACCAGCACCAACGGCTGGCCGAGCGTGAACAACGACATGATGGGGATTCTCGGCAAGGTCGGCGGCAAGCTGATGCCACCGGGCTTCTACTACAAAACCTTCATGTACCCGCAATCGTTCTGGATGACTTACGAGAAGTACATTCGTAAGGCTGCCGGTCTTGGCCGCTCGCCGACCGAGAACGATCCGGACACCTACGACTACATGAACCAGCACTGCGACGTGCTGATCGTCGGTGGTGGCCCGGCTGGCCTGGCCGCTGCTTTGGCAGCCGCTCGCAGCGGTGCTCGCGTCATTCTGGCCGATGAGCAGGAAGAGTTCGGCGGCAGCCTGCTCGACTCCCGCGAAAGCCTCGACGGCAAGCCTGCCGTGGAATGGGTCGCCAGCGTCCTCGACGAACTGAAGAACACCCCGGACGTGCTGCTGTTGCCGCGCGCCACGGTCAACGGCTACCACGACCATAACTTCCTGACCATTCACGAGCGCCTGACCGATCACCTCGGCGACCGCGCACCGATTGGCCAGGTGCGTCAACGCATCCACCGGGTTCGCGCCAAGCGTGTGGTGCTGGCGACCGGCGCTCACGAGCGTCCACTGGTCTACGGCAACAACGACGTGCCGGGCAACATGCTCGCCGGCGCTGTGTCGACTTACGTCCGTCGCTACGGCGTGGCACCGGGTAAAAAACTGGTGCTGTCGACCAACAACGATCACGCCTACCGCGTTGCCCTGGATTGGCTCGACGCCAGCCTGCAAGTGGTGGCCATCGCCGACGCCCGCAGCAATCCGCGTGGTGCACTGGTTGAAGAAGCCCGCGCCAAAGGCATTCGCATCCTGACCGGCAGCGCCGTGATCGAGGCCCGTGGCAGCAAGCACGTGACCGCCGCTCGCGTTGCAGCGATCGACGTCAAAGCCCACGCCGTGACCAGTCCTGGCGAGTGGCTCGAATGCGACCTGGTTGCCAGTTCCGGCGGTTACAGCCCGGTGGTTCACCTGGCTTCGCACTTGGGTGGCAAGCCAATCTGGCGTGAAGACATCCTCGGTTTTGTACCGGGCGAAGCACCGCAGAAACGCGTGTGCGTCGGTGGCATCAACGGCGTCTACGGCCTCGGCGATTCGCTGGCCGACGGTTTTGAAGGCGGCGCTCGCGCAGCCAGCGAAGCCGGTTTCAGTGTGGTCGAAGGCTCCTTGCCGAAAGCCCTGAGCCGCCTGGAAGAGCCTACGTTGGCGCTGTTCCAGGTGCCGCACGAAAAGAACACCGCACGTGCGCCGAAGCAATTCGTCGACCTGCAAAACGACGTCACCGCCGCCGCCATTGAACTGGCGACCCGCGAGGGCTTCGAGTCGGTCGAGCACGTCAAACGCTACACCGCACTGGGCTTCGGCACTGACCAGGGCAAGCTCGGCAACGTCAACGGCCTGGCCATTGCCGCCCGTTCGCTGAACGTGACCATCCCGCAGATGGGCACCACCATGTTCCGTCCGAACTACACGCCGGTGACTTTCGGCGCCGTGGCCGGCCGTCACTGTGGGCACATCTTCGAACCTGTACGCTTCACTGCGCTGCATCACTGGCACGTGAAGAATGGCGCTGAATTCGAAGACGTCGGTCAGTGGAAACGTCCTTGGTACTTCCCGAAAAACGGTGAAGACATTCACGCCGCCGTGAAACGCGAATGCAAAGCCGTGCGCGACAGCGTCGGCCTGCTGGATGCGTCGACCCTCGGCAAGATCGACATTCAAGGCCCGGATGCGCGTGAGTTCCTCAACCGCGTCTACACCAACGCCTGGACCAAGCTCGACGTGGGCAAGGCGCGTTATGGCCTGATGTGCAAAGAAGACGGCATGGTCTTCGACGACGGCGTCACCGCTTGCCTCGCCGACAACCACTTCGTGATGACCACCACCACCGGCGGCGCTGCACGCGTGCTGCAATGGCTGGAAATCTACTCACAGACCGAATGGCCAGAGCTGAAGGTGTACTTCACTTCCGTGACGGATCACTGGGCAACCATGACCCTGTCCGGGCCGAACAGCCGCAAGCTGCTCAGCGAAGTCACCGACATCGACCTGAGCAACGAAGCCTTCCCGTTCATGACCTGGAAAGAAGGTCTGGTCGGCGGTGTACCGGCGCGGGTGTTCCGGATCTCGTTTACCGGTGAGCTGTCGTACGAAGTCAACGTGCAAGCCGACTACGCCATGGGCGTGCTCGAAAAAATCGCCGAGGCCGGCAAGCAGTACAACCTCACGCCGTACGGCACCGAAACCATGCACATCCTGCGTGCGGAGAAGGGCTTCATCATCGTCGGTCAGGACACTGACAGCTCGATGACCCCGGACGACCTGAACATGGGCTGGTGTGTCGGTCGCACCAAACCGTTCTCGTGGATCGGCTGGCGTGGCATGAATCGCGAAGACTGCGTGCGTGATCAACGTAAACAACTGGTGGGCCTGAAGCCGATCGATCCGACCAAATGGCTGCCGGAAGGTGCGCAACTGGTGTTCAACACCAAGCAGACGATCCCGATGACGATGGTCGGTCACGTCACCTCCAGCTACCTGCACAACTCCCTCGGCTATTCGTTTGCCATGGGCGTGGTCAAGGGCGGCTTGAAACGGATCGGCGAGCGCGTATTCGCACCGCTGGCCGACGGCAGCGTGATCGAGGCGGAAATCGTTTCTTCGGTGTTCTTCGATCCGAAAGGCGATCGCCAGAACATCTGACACCACAGCCCCTGTAGGAGCGAGGCTTGCCCGCGAAGAACGATGACGCGGTGCCTCAGTAAAACCGAGTCGATGCCTTCGCGGGCAAGCCTCGCTCCCACAGGTGAGATGCAAGAACTTCAGGAACAGGTGCTTTATGACCGCAGCCAATGTTTACCAACAACGCCCAACCACCGGGGCCAAGGCCGAGTCGTCGCTGCATCATGCCGACCTCGCCAGCCTGGTCGGCAAGGGTCGCAAAAACGCCGGCGTGATCGTGCGTGAGAAAAAACTCCTCGGCCACCTGACCATCCGTGGCGATGGCCACGATGCCGCGTTCGCCGCTGGCGTGCACAAGGCCCTGGGCATCGAATTGCCGAGCGCGCTGACCGTGATCGTCAAGGGCGAAACCAGCCTGCAATGGATGGGGCCGGATGAGTATTTGCTGATCGTGCCGACCGGCGAAGAATTTGCCGCCGAGAAAAAGCTCCGTGAAGCGCTGGGTGACCTGCACATCCAGATCGTCAACGTCAGCGGTGGCCAGCAGATCCTCGAACTGAGCGGTCCGAACGTGCGCCAGGTGCTGATGAAGTCCACCAGCTACGACGTACACCCCAACAGCTTCCCGGTCGGCAAGGCTGTCGGCACCGTGTTTGCCAAGTCGCAACTGGTGATCCGCCACACCGCCGAAGACACCTGGGAACTGCTGATCCGTCGCAGCTTCTCGGATTACTGGTGGTTGTGGTTGCAGGATGCGGCGGCCGAGTACGGGCTTAGCGTTCAGGCCTGAGATTGCCTTCGCGGGCAAGTCGGAACGCCGCCCGCTCTCTCCTACAGGGAGATGCATTCCAAATGTAGGAGCCGGCTTGCTGGCGATCAACCGCGCAGCGGTTGCCCATAACAACAGGAGTCACCGCACTATGAGCCGCGCCCCAGACACATGGATTCTGACCGCCGACTGCCCAAGCGTCCTCGGCACCGTGGACGCGGTGACCCGCTTTCTGTTCGAGCAGGGCTGCTACGTCACCGAGCACCATTCGTTCGATGACCGGCTCTCGGGTCGTTTCTTCATTCGCGTGGAATTCCGTCAGCCTGACGGCTTCGACGAACAAGCCTTCCGCGCAGGGCTGGAAGAGCGTGGCCAGGCGTTCGGCATGATCTTCGAGCTGACCCCGCCGCATCACCGCCCGAAAGTGGTGATCATGGTCTCCAAGGCCGATCACTGCCTCAACGATTTGCTCTACCGCCAACGCATCGGCCAGTTGTCGATGGACGTCGCCGCCGTGGTTTCCAACCACCCGGACCTCAAGCCGTTGGCCGACTGGCACCAGATTCCGTATTACCACTTCCCGCTCGACCCGAACGACAAACCGTCGCAAGAGCGCCAGGTGTTGCAGGTGATCGAAGAATCCGGTGCCGAGCTGGTGATCCTTGCGCGCTACATGCAGGTGTTGTCGCCGGAGCTGTGCCGCAAACTCGATGGCAAGGCGATCAATATTCACCACTCCCTGCTGCCCGGTTTCAAAGGCGCCAAGCCGTATCACCAGGCCTATAACAAGGGCGTGAAACTGGTCGGCGCCACGGCGCATTACATCAACAACGACCTGGACGAAGGCCCGATCATCGCCCAGGGCGTGGAGGTGGTGGACCACAGTCATTACCCGGAAGATTTGATCGCCAAAGGGCGCGATATCGAGGGGCTGACGTTGGCGCGGGCGGTTGGTTATCACATTGAGCGACGGGTGTTCCTCAACGCCAATCGCACCGTCGTTCTTTAGATCGCCTTCGCGGGCAAGCCTCGCTCCTACAAGGGCAACTCGATCACCTGTAGGAGCGAGGCTTGCCGGCGATGAGGCCATAACAAACAACACAAGACACACAGGCAATAACCCGAGCAATCAACGCGCCGCCGATCCTGGGCGACGCGGCTATTACATAAAAACAACAGCGAGGTGAAAGCATGTCTGGCAATCGTGGTGTGGTGTATCTCGGCGCTGGCAAGGTCGAAGTACAGAAAATCGACTATCCGAAAATGCAGGACCCGCGTGGCAGGAAGATCAACCACGCCGTTATCCTGCGCGTGGTTTCCACCAACATCTGTGGTTCCGACCAGCACATGGTGCGCGGTCGTACCACTGCACAAACCGGTCTGGTACTGGGTCACGAAATCACCGGTGAAGTGATCGAGAAGGGCAGCGACGTCGAGAACCTGCAAATCGGCGACCTGGTGTCCGTTCCGTTCAACGTGGCTTGCGGGCGCTGCCGTTCCTGCAAGGAAATGCACACCGGCGTCTGCCTGAGCGTTAACCCGGCGCGTCCGGGCGGTGCTTACGGTTACGTCGACATGGGCGACTGGACTGGCGGCCAGGCTGAGTACGCAATGGTGCCGTACGCCGACTTCAACCTGCTGAAACTGCCTGATCGCGATCGCGCGATGGAAAAAATCCGCGACCTGACCTGCCTCTCCGACATCCTGCCGACCGGTTACCACGGCGCAGTGACTGCTGGCGTTGGCCCAGGCAGCACGGTGTACATCGCCGGTGCCGGTCCGGTTGGTCTGGCGGCTGCCGCTTCCGCTCGCCTGCTGGGTGCGGCAGTGGTCATCGTCGGTGACGTCAACACCGTTCGCCTGGCGCACGCCAAGGCGCAGGGCTTTGAAATTGCCGACCTGTCCCTGGACACCCCACTGCACGAACAAATCGCCGCATTGCTGGGCGAGCCAGAAGTGGATTGCGCCATCGACGCCGTGGGCTTCGAAGCGCGCGGTCACGGCCATGACGGCGTGAAGCACGAGGCTCCGGCCACTGTGCTCAACTCGTTGATGGGCGTGGTTCGGGTTGCCGGCAAAATCGGTATCCCAGGCCTGTACGTCACCGAAGATCCGGGTGCCGTGGACGCGGCCGCGAAAATGGGCAGCCTGAGCATTCGCTTCGGTCTGGGCTGGGCCAAGTCCCACAGCTTCCACACCGGCCAGACCCCGGTGATGAAGTACAACCGCGCGCTCATGCAAGCGATCATGTGGGACCGCATCAACATCGCCGAAGTGGTGGGCGTTCAGGTGATCAGCCTGGATCAAGCGCCTCAGGGCTACGGTGAGTTCGATGCAGGCGTGCCGAAGAAGTTTGTGATCGATCCACACAAACTGTTCAGCGCGGCATAAGGCTTCACGCAATGCAAAACGGCGACCCTCGGGTCGCCGTTTTTGTTTGAGCCATTCATCTGTCCAGTGACGAACGGGCTCAAAATGGGCGTAGCGCTGAGGAACATGCCGGCAGAAGCCGAGTCAAACCGGCAGGTTTTCCCGCCCATTGCCGGGCGGTTTTCATGGCGCAAGAGGATGTCTGGATGAAGTTTTCACGTGGTTTTGTACTGGCATCGCTCATGACTCTGGCGGCCAGTCCGGTCTTCGCGCAGTTCAGCTTGAGCGATGCAGCCAGTGCCATTTCCGGCATGAAGGACGATAACGCCACCACAGCGGCAGCGCCGACTGCTGAAACAGCCGATCTGCTGGGTGCGCTCAGCGAGTTGAACCTGACGCCACAACAATTGCTTGGCGGTACCGGAGCGATGCTCGGCCTGGCGAAGAATCAATTGAGTTCAACCGACTATTCGGAACTGGCCCAAAGCGTACCGGGCATCGACATGCTGTCCGGCGGCGGTGAACTGGGTGCCATCGCCGGTTTGCTCGGTTCGTCCGGCAAGGTGGCCGGACTGGACAATGTCTTGGGCAACGTCAAGGACACCAATGACCTTAACAATGCGTTCAGCGCATTGGGCATGGAAAGCGGCATGATCGGTCAGTTTGCCCCGCTGATTCTGCAATACCTCGGTCAGCAGGGCGTCGCCGGTTCGCTGCTGCAGAACCTGGGCGGGATCTGGGGCGCCGGCACCTGATTCAGCGGCGCTCGGCGCGCAAGGCGTCGATGCGCCGGTCCTTCTCGATCCAGAGCTGGTTGACCCAGTTCTGGACCGTTTCGCGAAACACCGGATCGTTCTCGTAATCGCCCTGCCACAGCGCGGGGTCGAGTTCGCGGGTCTTGATGTCAATGATGACCCTCGGCACGTTGCCGCTGATCAAATCCCCAAACCCCGGAATCTTCTGCTGCGGATACACCACCGTCACATCGAGAATGGCGTCCAGCTGTTCACCCATTGCCGCCAGCACAAACGCCACGCCGCCGGCCTTGGGCTTGAGCAAATGGGTGAACGGTGACTGCTGCTGAGTGCTTTTCGCCGCCGTGAACCGGGTGCCTTCCAGGTAATTGACCACCGTCACCGGCTGGCGCTTGTACAGTTCGCACGCCGCTTTGGTGATCTCCAGGTCCTTGCCGGCAAGCGTCGGGTTCTTTTCCAGAAACGCCTTGGTGTAACGCTTCATGAACGGGTAATCCAGCGCCCACCACGCCAGGCCCAGGAACGGCACCCAGATCAGTTCTTTCTTGAGGAAGAACTTGAAGAACGGCGTTCGCCGGTTGAGCGTCTGGATCAGTGCCGGAATGTCCACCCAGGATTGGTGGTTGCTGATCACCAGGTACGACGTGTCGACCCGCAGGTCATCGCCGCCCCGCACGTCCCATTGCGTGGGGATGCACAGACGGAAGATCAGCTTGTCGATCTCGGCCCAGGTCTCGGCGATCCACATCACTGCCGCTGATGCGTAATCACGCAAGCGGCCGGGCAGGACCAGTTTGAGCAGGGCAAACACCATCAGCGGCCCGAACAGGACCAAGGTGTTGAGCAACAACAGCAGGGTAACGAAACAGCCGGTGAGCAGGCGGCGCATAAGTAACTCTTGAAAGCGTTTGGGCGCGCCATGATAAGCAGCTTCGGGCGACAGGCCAAATCGGGGGGAACGAATGTTTCACGGTTGCGTGAGTATGCTGGGTCTTTGGTGATCATTCCGGCCTCTTCGCGGGCAAGCCTCGCTCCTACAGGATTGGGTGTGTTCCCGCGATGTGCGGCACCACGCAAAACCTGTAGGAGCGAGGCTTGCCCGCGAAGCGATCCCAAGAACGAACGAATTGCTCACCGACGGTCTAAAATTCCGCTGCCCACTTTCCCAGGATGCCCCTTACGTGAAATCCCTCCTCGCATTGCTTTCCCTCGTGGCCCTGCCGGTCCTGGCCGCCGAGCCGACCCTGTACGGGCGCTACGAATACATTGCGCTGCCGGAAATCGGCGGTGAAGTGCTCAAGGCCAAAATGGACACTGGCGCCCTGACCGCCTCGCTGTCGGCCAAGGACATCGAAACCTTCACCCGCGACGGCGAAGAATGGGTGCGCTTCCGTCTCGCCACCAAAGACGCGAGCAACAAGGTCTACGAACACAAGGTCGCGCGGATCAGCAAGATCAAGACCCGCTCCGAAGAGGACGAGGATGAAGATGTCGCGGCGCCCACCAAGCGCCCGGTGGTCGATCTGGAACTGTGCCTGGGCAACGTCAAGCGCACGGTCGAGGTCAACCTCACCGACCGCAGCAGCTTCAACTACCCGCTGCTGATCGGCGCCAAAGCCCTGCGTGAATTCGGCGCGGCCGTGAACCCGGCGCGGCGTTTTACGGCGGACAAGCCCGACTGCTGATTTCAAGTGGTCTC